>NZ_JBALIF010000005.1:196043-380732 GCF_037053465.1 Citrobacter amalonaticus | reverse complement strand
AAGTTCACACACTTTACGAACCCGGCAGCTTTACGCCGCTGCTGCGCATTGAGGGTGAAGGTGGCGACGGGGCGTACACCTGCCTTGCCGACAAACTCCGGCAGCACAGCCGGATACCGTTTACGGCCCAGGAGTATGCGGACATGGAGCGTCTGGAGGAAGAGCTGCGGACAGGAAAGCTGTCGGAGAGAAGCCGCGGCTGGCTGGAATTTGCGAACATTCCCGCAAACCTGATGGCGGCACAGCTTGACCCGCTGCCGGTGGTGAATATCCGTAACATTCACCTTTACCAGTGTGACCACCGGGGTACGCCCACAGCCCTCATCAACCAGGAGGGGCAGACAGAGTGGAAAGCCGAAGTGGACCCGTGGGGAAATGTGCTTTTCGAAGACAACCCGCATAATATTGAACAGCCGCTGAGGCTGCCGGGCCAGTGGTATGATGAGGAGTCGGGGCTGCACTATAACCGGCACCGGTACTATGATCCGACACAGGGAAGATATATCACGCAGGATCCGATTGGGTTGGTGGGTGGGTTGAATTTATATAACTATGTTATGGATAATCCGGTGACTTATGTTGACCCAAAAGGATTAGACACAGCTATTATTGCCAATGGCCCCACTAATGGTAATCCTATCGGTCACTCAGCGATGGCATTCTCTGGCAAAGGGGTTTATAGCTACGGAAATGATACTCCTTATGGTTCTAGCGTAACCACTTATCTTAGCGCTCAAGCTAAACGCCGCGATACTAAAATATATATTTTACGCACTACACCAGGACAAGAAGAAGAGATGCAGAAATATATTTTGGAACATTATAAATCGAATGGTGATTATAATTTATTCACTCATAACTGTGCATCAATGACAGTGGATGCATTAGACAGTGCTGGTGTAGCAAGGGAGGGATTATTAGAGGTGGCTAATTCTGGGTTACCTTTATCATACCCACCTTCTTTAGCCTTGGTTGGGATGCGTGAATCAATGGGACCGGGTATTGACATCCCTCAAGGTGGAAGTATTCCTATCAGCTTGCAAGAATTCAATCCAAAATGAAGAAAATAAATATACGATGGAAGCATGTTTTTTTTCTATTCACGTTTTTAGTGATTTTTAAAATAAGCTATTCCACTTACCGATTTGTTTATTTTGGTGAATATTCACTGAGGGAGTTTTGGGATCCTATTGTGAATATTAATGACGCTTATATTAAGCAATATAAACTCGATAAAAAAAATGTTGCACCTGTTTTCCTGAAACATCAAATAAAAGTTGGTGGGGTTTATTATGATTTACTGGGTGTCCAATCCTATGATAAATTTTTCCCATACACTTGGATTATCACGAATGTGCATTTCGATGGTAATGATTCTTTGCCAGATCGTGTTTATATCGTAATGGATGGAGCTGGCAATGAATTCTATTTACCCTGCTCATATGCTGACCAATTAGTGTATAAAGAAAAAATAGATCCTGTTGTAAGTGAGTTTCTTCGGAAAAAATGTAAGATCCCCAAGTTCTAATTTTTCTCAATGGCACTTATTTCGACATCCTTATTACATGGATTCGTGGTTAAGCGCGGGTGGTCCTTGACAAGGATGGCGGTATCTATTTGCAGGGAACTCATATCGAATTTCAGGCAGAAAAAGCCCTGAATGGTGACTCCGGAACCATTCAGTGGAACTGCGAGGCGACGCAAAAACCCGCACCGACGCCGGAAGCGAAAGCCACGGAAGATAAATAACAGCAGAGGTATTTTTATGAGTGGCAAACCCGCGAGCCGGATAAGTGACGGCGTGGCGAATGGTCAGATTGTGCAGGGTTCACGTACCGTGCTGATTGGCAGCCAGGGCGGCATCGCCTGCTCTGTTTGTCCGGGCTGCGTCACCGAAGGCGACCCGGTTAATCCCGTCCTTGGTGCCAAAGTATTACCCGATGAAGTGGATGGCGCGCTGCCGCAGGCCGGCTGGCAGCGATACGACAGGGGGCATCTTATCGGCGTCGGCCTGGGCAGTCATGTGATGGTGGAGCTGCCGCAGGACAAACTGCACCGGGAAGCGGAGCGGGTGTCCGGGTCTTACCGCGAGCTGCGGCGCTATACGGCAGCGGGCCAGCTGGCAGAAAAAGTGACCGGCAGTGAGACGCAGGACTACCGGTACGACATCCGGGGTCTGCTCACCAGTACCGGAGCAGAACGGCAGTATGGTTACGACGAACACGGCCGCTTAATCATCGCGGTGCAGCCCGGCCTCAGTGCAGCATACCATTACGACCCGGCGGGCAACCGGGTGGACGGGGAAGGACAACAACAGTTCGACAACCGCCCGGCACAGGACAGCCAGTGGCAGTATGAGTATGATGCGTGGGGCAACCTGATTAAAAAGCGCAACGAGCGGGAGAAGCATCTTTACACTTACGACCTGCTGCACCGCTTAACGGGCTTTGAGAAACAGACGCCGGACGGCGCGGTCACTAAAGCCACCTACCACTACGACCCGTCCGGCAGGCGCATCAGTAAAACCGTCAGACGCAATAACCAGAGCGACACCACGCGCTACGGGTGGGACGGTGACCGGCTGGTGCTGACGGAGAAAAACGGGCAAAAAGTTCACACACTTTACGAACCCGGCAGCTTTACGCCGCTGCTGCGCATTGAGGGTGAAGGTGGCGACGGGGCGTACACCTGCCTTGCCGACAAACTCCGGCAGCACAGCCGGATACCGTTTACGGCGCAGGAGTATGCGGACATGGAGCGTCTGGAAGACGACCTGCGGACAGGAAAGCTGTCGGAGAGAAGCCGCGGCTGGCTGGAATTTGCGAACATTCCCGTAAACCTGATGGCGGCGCAGCTTGATCCGTTGCCGGTGGTGAATATCCGACAGGTTCACCTTTACCAGTGTGACCACCGGGGAATGCCGGCGGCGCTGATAAACCGGGAAGGACAAACCGACTGGCGTGCGGAAATCGACCCGTGGGGAGACATCCTGTCCGAAGAGAACCCGCATAATATTGAGCAACCGCTGCGGCTGCCGGGTCAGTGGTACGATGAGGAGTCGGGGCTGCACTATAACCGGTACCGGTATTATGACCCGCAACAGGGGAAATATATTACTCAGGATCCGATCGGGTTGAGAGGGGGATGGAATTTGTATCAGTATCCACTGGATCCGATTGTAGATACAGATCCTCTGGGACTATGGGCTTTTGCGATTCCAGCTATAATCGAAGGTGTTAACTGGTTGTTAGTTGGCAGTGCAGCAGCAGGAGGTGCGGTGTTGACCACCTCCGGGGATTCGGAAAAATCAAAAACAGAAAATTTGACTAAATGTGAGGAGAAAAAACCTTGTCCACCTTGTAAAACGATTAGTGGAAACATAGTACCACGGGGAACTATCGGGTATCGTCAAGATTTGGTCCCACCAGGAAAGCCTCATCATCCATATACAGGTGATCATTATAACTTATACAAAGCCAATCAGAACCCCAAGAACTGTCGATGTTTCTGGACCGAAAGTGGTGCTGCTGATGCTGCTAACGATCTTCCACCTCCAGCAGGTTCTATACCTATAGAACCATTTGCCCCTTAAAAGGAACGAATATGAAATATTCTGATGATAGTAATATTTTACTGGGGGATGTCGTCACTCTTGGAGGAGGAATGACCGGAGTGGTTGTTTGCAATTTTGATAATAAGGAGTTCGCTAAAGGTTTCGATAAAAATGAATGGGGGAATTTTAAAACAGGGATAATGGTGGAGTCTCCACAAGCTGGTCTTGTATATTATGCAGAAGATTGTATTGATTTAACTTTGATAAAGAGAGCTGCGTTACAACTCTCCCATAAAAAAAAACTACGCGACTATAAGTAAAAGAACACAATATTTACCTGTTGCAATGAGGGTAACTTAACTGCTACCAGATAAAGTCTGTAATGGGTTTGCTGGGCAGACGGTGTATAACGCAGACGGCGAAGCAATCTGGCAGCACAACGTCCGCCACCGCCGGTACGGCTACGACCAGAACGGACGTTTAATCAGCGCGGTGCAGCCCGGCCTCAGTACAGCATACCATTACGACCCGGCGGGCAACCGGGTGGAGGGCGAAGGACGCCAGCAGTTCGACAACCGCCCGGCACAGGACAGCCAGTGGCAGTATGAGTACGATGCGTGGGGCAATCTCATCAAAAAATACAACGAGCGGGAGAAGCATCTTTACACTTACGACCTGCTGCACCGCCTGGCGGATTACGAGAAACAGACGCCGGACGGCGCGGTCACTAAAGCTGTCTACCACTACGACCCGTCCGGCAGGCGTATCAGCAAAACCGTCAGACACCGGGACCACACAGAAACCACGCGCTACGGGTGGGACGGCAACCGGCTGGTGATGACGGAGAAAAACGGGCAAAAAGTTCACACACTTTACGAACCCGGCAGCTTTACGCCGCTGCTGCGCATCGAAAGTGATGGCGGCGATGAGGCGTATACACTGCTTGCCGACAAACTCCGGCAGTACAGCCGGATACCGTTTACGGCGCAGGAGTATGCGGACATGGAGCGTCTGGAAGAAGAGCTACGGTCGGAAAGAAGCCGCGGCTGGCTGGAATTTGCGAACATTCCCGTAAACCTGATGGCGGCGCAGCTTGATCCGCTGCCGGTGGTGAATATCCGTAACGTTCACCTTTACCAGTGTGACCACCGGGGAATGCCGGTGGCGCTGATAAACCGGGAGGGACAGGTGGAATGGAAAGCAGAACTGGACCCGTGGGGTAATGTTCTTTCCGAAGACAACCCGCATAATATTGAGCAACCGCTGAGGCTGCCGGGCCAGTGGTATGACGAGGAGTCGGGGCTGCACTATAACCGGCACCGGTACTATGATCCGGCAAAGGGGCGATATATCACGCAGGATCCGATAGGGCTGAGAGGCGGGGTAAATCTCTACAGTTATGTACCGAATCCACTGCAATATATCGATCCGTTGGGGTTGGAAAAACTTAATGTTATAGTAAATAACAATGGAATAGGTCATGTTGGAATTCAAAGAGGATCAGGAGAAAACGCCTTCCTTTACGATCCTGGTGGATCATTTGTTACAACAAGTGGCCCAAGTGGCTCAGGAAATTTATTCGTTGGAACAGAGTCTATTGTTATTTTTATATATAATCTATTGGTTTATAAATTACATCAGTCAACAGATTTTCCTGAAATAACCGGGAGTATATGGTTATCGTCTATATTTTATATTTTATATTTTAAGTTTTTCTGTTATTTTTATTGGTTTCATTGCAGGTGTTTTTTTTGGGAAAGTTTATTCTGTAAATAAAAATATGACTACCCAGAGATCTCACCATGTTGTATAAACTGAATACGCTATTCTGTTCTCAGCTTAATTGATTTTCCGGGTAAAGCAATAATTCACGAAGATGGCCTTGAGTCGCCCAGATAAACGTATCAATCAGGACTTATTAACTGTTAATCCGTATAGAGACAGCTACCGGGGAATTGATCAAAGACATTCATGCACACTGTGGGAAAACGCCAGTATACACAATTTTAATTACAGTCACTTCATCCGTTCACTCAAAACATCTTAAGTTAACGGTGTTAGTCCCGGCGGGGTTTTTTGTTTTGGGTCCTTTTTTGCGAGGAAATGTGATCGTCGGCACATTTTCACGCAGATGAAAATTTTTCCATTGTCAGGTTATGAAAGCTGTGCTTGTATAAATCCTGTTAATCATTAAACAGACAAGGTCCCTAATGAACCCTTCCATGCTGACTGCGACCCTACTAAACACTGCGCCATCTCGCGCAGCGGTCGTCGTGCGTGTGGTGGTGGTCGTCGGCAATGCGCCGTAGGGTCCGGAACAACACACGATTCCAAAACCCCGCCGGCGCAAACCGGGCGGGGTTTTTCGTTTACGAGACCTGCCCGGCGCGACGGCCCAGAACAAAAGGACTGGAGCATGGCAAGTTCGGGCACAACATCAACCTCCCAACGTAAGCGCTTTACGGGCGCTGAATTCATCGTTCATTTTCTGGAGCGTCAGGGCATTAAGATTGTCACGGGCATTCCGGGCGGATCGATTCTTCCTGTCTATGACGCCTTAAGTCAGAGCACGCAAATTCGCCATATCCTGGCGCGCCACGAGCAGGGCGCGGGGTTTATTGCGCAAGGTATGGCGCGAACTGATGGCAAACCAGCGGTGTGTATGGCCTGTAGCGGACCGGGCGCAACCAATCTGGTGACCGCCATCGCCGATGCGCGACTGGATTCTATCCCCATGGTGTGTATCACCGGGCAGGTACCGGCTTCCATGATTGGTACGGATGCCTTCCAGGAAGTGGACACCTACGGTATCTCTATCCCCATCACAAAACATAACTATCTGGTCAGACATATCGATGAACTCCCGCAGGTGATGAGTGACGCTTTCCGGCTCGCTCAGTCTGGACGCCCTGGCCCGGTGTGGATAGACGTACCTAAGGATATTCAGACCGCAGTGTTCGAGATTGATGAAATGCCCGCACCGGCAGAGAAAATGGCGGCGCCGGCATTCAGCGCAGACAGTGTTCGCGAAGCCGCTGCAATGATTAACGCGGCCCAGCGTCCGGTTCTGTATCTCGGCGGTGGGGTAATCAACGCGCCGCAGCGCGTACGTGAACTGGCAGAAAAAGCGCAGTTGCCGACTACCATGACGTTGATGGCGCTGGGGATGCTGCCGAAAGCGCACCCGCTGTCGTTAGGGATGTTGGGGATGCACGGCGCGCGCAGCACCAATTTTATCCTGCAAGAGGCGGATTTGCTGGTGGTACTGGGGGCGCGTTTTGATGACCGGGCGATTGGTAAAACTGAGCAGTTTTGCCCGAACGCCAAAATTATCCACGTTGATATCGACCGTGCGGAGCTGGGCAAAATTAAACAGCCGCACGTGGCTATTCAGGCAGATGTGGATGAAGTACTGGCGCAACTGCTGCCGCAGATTGAGGCTAAACCACGCGAGCAGTGGCACCAACTGGTGAGCGACCTGCAGCGGGAGTTCCCCTGCGCGATCCCGCAGGAGAGCGATCCACTGAGCCACTATGGGCTGATCAACGCGGTGGCGGCCTGTGTGGATGATGACGCGATCATCACCACCGATGTGGGGCAACATCAAATGTGGGCGGCACAGGCTTATCCATTGAACCGTCCGCGCCAGTGGCTGACCTCTGGCGGTCTGGGCACCATGGGATTTGGTTTACCTGCGGCGATTGGCGCGGCGCTGGCGAACCCGGAGAAGAAAGTGCTGTGTTTTTCCGGTGACGGCAGCCTGATGATGAATATTCAGGAGATGGCGACGGCCAGTGAAAATCAACTGAATGTTAAAATCATTCTGATGAACAACGAAGCGCTGGGGCTGGTGCATCAGCAGCAAAGCCTGTTCTACAAACAAGGTGTCTTTGCCGCCACCTATCCGGGGATGATCAACTTTATGCAGATTGCTGCCGGGTTTGGTCTGCAAACCTGCGATCTGAATAACGAAGCCGATCCGCAGGCGGCGTTGCAGGAGATCATCAACCGACCGGGACCGGCGCTGATCCATGTCCGTATTGATGCAGAAGAAAAAGTGTATCCAATGGTACCGCCAGGGGCGGCAAATACTGAGATGGTGGGGGAATAAGCCATGCAGAAACAATCACATGATAACGTCATTCTGGAACTCACCGTCCGCAACCATCCCGGCGTCATGACGCACGTCTGCGGGCTGTTTGCCCGTCGCGCGTTTAACGTGGAAGGTATTCTCTGCTTGCCGATTCAGGGCAGCGATCAGAGCCGCATCTGGCTACTGGTGAACGACGACCAGCGTCTTGAGCAGATGATCAGCCAAATCGATAAACTGGAAGATGTGGCGAAAGTGGTGAGAAACCAGTCAGATCCCACCATGTTCAACAAAATTGCCGTCTTTTTTGAGTAGCTTAATCGCCGTCTGAATCAGGGGTGATCACTTTGACGGAACCGTTCCGGCAGTGGGTGGCATAATCTGCCGGTAACGGACGATCGCTTATCAGTACATCAAAAGTGGAAAGCGGGCCAATGCTGGCGGGGGCGACCTCGTCGAACAAAGCGTAACGCGTCAGTAAAATTTTGCGCAGTCCGCGCTCCATTGCTTTGCGTTTGGTGGCGAGGTCGTCCGGGTTAAACCAACTGACGCCGAAGTGTTCATGTACGCCGCTGGCGGAGATAAAGACTTTTCGTGGATTCAGTGAATCCAGTGGGGAAGGATTGGTGGCGTCGTAGAAGGCGTCACTTTTGGCCCGATAGGTTCCACCGCAGAGGATCGCGGTGGCATTGGGTTTTTCATTGAGCGCGATAAAGACCTGCTGTGAATAGCAGATGCCGGTGAAGGTGATTTCGTCCGGGATCATGCTGACTACCAGCGGCATCTCCGGGCCATTATCAAAAAAGACCAGATCGTTTTCACTCACCAGTCCAGCAGCCAGGATCGCCACAGGCAGGTCGTCGCGATGATGGCGTTTGATGACCGGAAGCAACGTGGTAACCGGCGCAGCAGGCTTATTCACCATGACAATGTAGCCGCCGAGCAGCGTCAAAGGTAACGGTTCATCATCCTGGCTGAGATCGCGGCGAATGGTCATCACAGAAACTTCCAGCATCCGTGCGGCCTCTTTAAGATGGATGCGGTCGGTCTTCTTCAACAGTTCCATCAGGCGTCGAATACGTTCTTTTTGCTTGGTTTCCATTCATCTTCTCCGCGATTCAGGGTGCGCATGTTCCTTTAATAACATTTATGTGCCTTAAGGAACATCACATTGCTGCTTTACTATACGTCTGCCGATCTGGAAAGAAAAGCGCGTTTGTTCGCGTTTTTTTGATTATAAACAGTTAACTTTCAGATGATTGTAACAATTCAGATATTGTCGGCAGGCCACAGGCAGTCACGATAAGTACAATAAATAAACGTTGAAATGATCCGCCAATCGCGATCAGAGTCACAAATGATACGGAAGTAACATGATAATGTTATTTTAATATCATTGTTGTGTGATTGTTTCTGAGAGGTAGTAAAATGGATATCGCGGTTATTGGCTCCAACATGGTGGATCTCATCACTTACACCAACCAGATGCCCAAAGAAGGAGAAACCCTGGAAGCGCCGGCGTTTAAAATCGGCTGTGGCGGTAAGGGGGCGAATCAGGCCGTTGCGGCCGCAAAGCTTAATTCGAAAGTGCTGATGCTGACCAAAGTCGGGGATGATATTTTTGCCGATAACACCATTCGTAATCTCGAATCCTGGGGGATTAACACCACCTACGTCGAAAAAGTCCCGTGTACCAGCAGCGGAGTCGCACCGATTTTTGTCAATGCGAACTCCAGTAATAGTATTTTGATTATTAAAGGAGCGAATAAGTTTCTCTCTCCGGAAGATATCGATCGCGCAGCGGAAGATTTAAAAAAATGTCAGCTTATTGTCCTGCAACTGGAAGTCCAACTGGAGACGGTTTATCACGCCATTGAATTCGGTAAAAAGCATGGCATCGAAGTGTTATTAAATCCGGCCCCGGCATTACGTGAATTAGATATGTCGTACGCCTGTAAATGTGATTTTTTTGTACCGAATGAAACGGAGCTGGAAATATTAACCGGAATGCCGGTGGAGTCATATGACCATATTCGTAATGCCGCCCGTTCGCTGGTAGATAAAGGGCTGAATAATATTATTGTGACCATGGGCGAAAAAGGGGCGCTGTGGATGACGCGTGACCAGGAAGTGCATGTTCCGGCGTTTAAGGTCAATGCTGTTGATACCAGCGGCGCAGGCGATGCCTTTATTGGTTGCTTTGCCCATTACTATGTTCAGAGCGGCAATGTTGAGGCTGCGATGAAAAAAGCCGCCTTGTTCGCCGCGTTTAGCGTGACCGGGAAAGGCACCCAATCCTCCTATCCGAGTATCGAACAATTTAATGAGTTTCTTACCCTAAACGAATAATACTTCTGCACTGTAAAAGGTAGCACTATGAACGATAAAAACATCATTCAGATGCCTGATGGATATCTGAATAAGACCCCTCTGTTCCAGTTTATTTTGTTATCCTGTTTATTCCCGTTATGGGGATGCGCAGCCGCATTAAATGATATTCTGATTACGCAATTTAAAAGCGTATTTTCACTCAGTAACTTTGCCTCAGCATTAGTTCAGAGCGCCTTTTATGGCGGCTATTTTTTAATTGCGATACCGGCCTCTCTGGTGATTAAAAAGACCAGCTATAAAGTGGCGATTTTAATTGGCCTGACGCTGTATATCGCTGGCTGTACTCTCTTTTTCCCGGCATCGCACATGGCAACCTACACCATGTTCCTTGCGGCAATCTTCGCGATTGCGATTGGTTTAAGTTTTCTGGAAACCGCAGCGAACACCTACAGTTCGATGATCGGTCCAAAAGCCTATGCCACGTTGCGTCTGAATATCAGCCAGACGTTTTACCCGATTGGCGCGGCGTCCGGTATTTTGCTGGGTAAATATCTGGTCTTTTCCGAAGGCGACAGTCTGGAAAAACAGATGGCAGGAATGAATGCCGAGCAGATCCATAACTTTAAAGTGCTGATGCTGGAAAACACCCTTGAGCCGTATAAGTACATGATTATGGTGCTGGTGGTTGTGATGGTGTTGTTTTTGTTGACCCGTTTCCCGACCTGCAAAGTGGCGCAAACCGCCAGCCATAAACGTCCGTCGGCAATGGATACACTGCGTTATCTGGCAAGTAATGCCCGCTTTCGCCGTGGCATCGTGGCGCAATTCCTGTACGTGGGGATGCAAGTGGCTGTGTGGTCGTTCACCATTCGCCTGGCACTGGAACTGGGTGATATCAACGAACGTGATGCGTCAAACTTTATGGTCTACAGCTTTGCCTGCTTCTTTATCGGCAAGTTTATCGCCAATATCCTGATGACCCGTTTTAACCCGGAAAAAGTGCTGATTCTTTATTCCATCATCGGCGCACTGTTCCTTGCCTATGTTTCGCTGGCGCCGAGCTTTAGCGCGGTGTACGTCGCGGTGCTGGTGAGCGTTCTGTTTGGGCCTTGCTGGGCGACCATTTACGCCGGTACGCTGGATACGGTGGATAACGAACATACCGAAATGGCGGGCGCGGTTATCGTGATGGCTATTGTGGGCGCCGCGGTAGTACCAGCTATTCAGGGCTATGTCGCCGATATGTTCCACTCGCTGCAACTGTCGTTCCTCGTCTCCATGCTTTGCTTCGTCTACGTGGGGATCTACTTCTGGCGTGAAAGCAAAGTGCGCAGTCTGGCCGAAGCGACCGCATCCTGAGGAGAATCATCATGACAACACGCATCACACTATGGCGGGAACTCTTTGGCGAACATCCGCGGGTTCTGCTGGAAAACAGTGAGTTCACCGTGACGGCTTTTCGTTACGCCAGCGGTGTAGAAGGTTTAAAGGTTCAGAACAGCCGTGGGCATCTGGTGATTCTGCCCTGGATGGGGCAGATGATCTGGGACGCGCAGTTTGACGGCCACGATCTGACGATGCGCAATATGTTCAGCGAGCCGAAACGCGCAACGGAAGTGGTCGCGACTTACGGTTGCTTTGCCTTTCATTCCGGGTTGCTGGCAAATGGCTGCCCGTCGCCGGAAGATACGCATCCGTTGCATGGCGAAATGGCCTGTGCCGCAATGGATGAGGCCTGGCTGGAACTGGGAGGCGACAGTCTGCGCGTCACCGGGCGCTATGAGTATGTGATGGGCTTCGGGCATCACTATCAGGCGCAGCCAGCGGTGGTCATGCGCAAAGCGAGCGCGCTGTTTGATATTCAGATGGCGGTCACGAACCTGGCGTCTGTCGCGATGCCGTTGCAGTACATGTGCCATATGAACTATGCGTATGTCCCCGAAGCCACCTTTAGCCAGAATATCCCGGATGAAGCGCTGCGGCTGCGTGAATCGGTCCCGGCGCACGTCAAACCCACCGAACAGTGGCAGGCGTTTAACCAGCGGATCCTGCAAGGTGAAGCGTCGCTGGCGACGCTCAACGAGCCGCATTTTTACGATCCGGAAATCGTCTTCTTTGCCGATAAGCTGGACAGCTACACGGACACACCCGAATTCCGCATGGTTGCCCAGGATGGCACCACGTTTATCACCCGGTTCGCCAGTTCGGAGCTCAACTATGTGACCCGCTGGATCCTCTATAACGGCGATCAGCAGGTTGCCGCATTCGCCCTCCCCGCCACCTGCCGTCCGGAAGGCTTTCTGGCCGCACAGCGAAACGGCACGCTGCTGGAGGTCCAGCCCCAGCAAACCCGGACATTTACCGTCACCACCGGCATCGACCGATCGTTCAAGGCTTGAACAGCAATGCGCTTATCGTTAAGGTAAGCGTTTTTGCCGGATGGCGGCGTAAAGGCCTTATCCGGCCTACATCGGCACTCGCCCGTAGGCCGGATAAGCGCAGCGCCATCCGGCTTGTTTTAGCGCCAGGATGAACCCCATGATTACCGTTGCTCTTATTGACGACCACCTTATCGTTCGCTCCGGCTTTGCCCAGCTATTAGGGCTGGAGCCGGATTTGCAGGTTGTTGCCGAGTTTGGCTCGGGGCGTGAGGCGCTGGCGGGATTGCCAGGACGCGGTGTTCAGGTGTGCATCTGCGACATCTCAATGCCGGACATCTCCGGTCTGGAATTGCTGAGTCAGCTACCAAAAGGGATCGCGACCATCATGCTGTCCGTCCACGACAGCCCGGCACTGGTAGAGCAGGCATTGAACGCCGGGGCGCGTGGTTTTCTCTCTAAACGCTGTAGCCCTGATGAACTGATTGCTGCGGTGCATACAGCGGCAACCGGCGGCTGTTATCTGACACCTGACATTGCTGTCAAGCTGGCGGCCGGACGTCAGGATCCGCTGACCCGACGCGAACGTCAGGTGGCGGAAAAGCTGGCGCAGGGGATGGCAGTGAAAGAGATTGCCGCTGAGCTCGGCCTGTCACCCAAAACGGTACACGTTCATCGCGCTAACCTGATGGAAAAACTGGGCGTCAGCAATGACGTTGAACTGGCGCGTCGTATGTTTGACGGTTGGTAATGAAAGCACTGTTCTCAAGGTTAATCACTGTTATCGCCTGCTTTTTTATCTTCTCTGCCGCCTGGTTTTGTCTGTGGAGCATCAGCCTGCACCTGGTTGAGCGCCCGGAACTGGCGGTTCTGTTGTTCCCGTTCGGTTTGCGTCTGGGGCTGATGTTGCAATGCCCGCGCGGTTACTGGCCGGTATTGTTAGGCGCTGAATGGTTGTTGACCTTCTGGCTGGCGCAGGAAGTGGCGCTGGCGCATCTCCCCCTTTTAACGATCGGCAGTGTGCTGACGTTACTGCCCGTGATGCTGATTTCCCGATATCGCCATCAGCGCGACTGGCGCACGCTGTTACTTCAGGGCGCGGCGCTGACGGCGGCGGCGCTGTTGCAGTCCCTGCCCTGGTCAGGACAGGGAGAAGAGGCATGGAATGCGCTTTTACTTACCCTCACCGGGGGGCTAACGCTGGCACCGATCTGCCTGGTGTTCTGGCACTATTTGACCAGCACCACCTGGCTGCCCTTAGGTCCGGCGCTGGTGTCGCAACCGGTGAACTGGCGCGGTCGGCATCTGATCGGGTATCTGCTGCTATTCTGCGTCAGCCTGTGGTTACAGTTGGGATTACCCGCCGAGCTTTCGCGATTTACCCCTTTTTGTCTGGCGTTGCCGATTATCGCGCTGGCCTGGCATTACGGCTGGCAGGGGGCGCTGATCGCAACGCTGATGAACGCTATCGCGCTGATTGCCAGCCAGACCTGGCACGATCATCCCGTCGATTTACTGCTCTCCTTACTGGCGCAAAGCCTGACCGGGCTGCTGCTTGGCGCGGGTATTCAGCGTTTGCGTGAGCTGAATCAGTCGCTGCAAAATGAACTGGCCCGCAATCACCGGCTGGCAGAGCGCCTGCTGGAAACGGAAGAGAGCGTGCGCCGCGATGTAGCGCGAGAACTGCACGATGATATCGGGCAAACCATCACCGCCATTCGCACCCAGGCCGGGATTGTGCAGCGACTGGCGGTGGAAAACGCGGGCGTAAAACAGAGCGGGCAGCTTATCGAACAATTGTCATTGGGGGTTTACGATGCGGTGCGTCGACTGCTGGGGCGTCTGCGACCGCGTCAACTGGACGATTTAACGCTGGAGCAGGCGATCCGCTCGCTGATGCGGGAAATGGAACTGGAAAGTCGCGGCATCGTCAGCCATCTCGACTGGCGAATCGATGAGACGGCGCTCAGTGAAGGCCAACGGGTGACGCTGTTTCGCGTGTGCCAGGAAGGGCTGAACAACATTGTAAAACATGCCAATGCCAGCGCGGTAACGCTTCAGGGCTGGCTGCAGGATGAGCGGTTGATGCTGGTGATTGAAGACGACGGCAGCGGACTGCCGCCAGGCTCCGGGCAACACGGTTTTGGCCTGACCGGGATGCGCGAGCGCGTTACGGCGCTCGGCGGTTCGCTGACGATTTCCTGCATGCACGGCACGCGAGTCAGCGTCTCGCTGCCCCGGCGTTACGACTAAGGAACATTGATGCTGACATTTTTTAAAGCGCCAGCGAATGCGCCACAGTTAACGGACAAACGTGAGATCGACGAACGCTACCGCTACTGGCGTCGCCATATCCTGCTGACTATCTGGCTGGGTTACGCCCTGTTCTACTTTACGCGCAAAAGTTTCAACGCCGCCGTCCCGGAGATCCTTGCCAGTGGTGTATTGACCCGCAGCGATATCGGCCTGTTGGCGACGCTGTTTTACATCACCTATGGCGTGTCGAAATTCGTTTCCGGCATCGTCAGCGACCGTTCTAACGCCCGCTATTTCATGGGAACGGGGCTTATCGCCACGGGCATTGTCAATATTCTGTTTGGCTTCTCCACGTCACTCTGGGCATTTGCGCTGTTGTGGGCGCTGAACGCGTTCTTCCAGGGCTGGGGCGCGCCCGTGTGTGCGCGTTTGTTGACGGCGTGGTATTCCCGCAACGAGCGCGGAGGCTGGTGGGCCATCTGGAATACCGCGCACAACGTTGGCGGGGCGTTGATCCCCATCGTGATGGCTGCTGCGGCAATGCACTACGGCTGGCGCGCCGGGATGATGATTGCCGGAACGCTGGCGATTGTAGTTGGTATTTTTCTCTGCTGGCGTCTGCGTGACCGTCCGCAAGCCGTTGGGTTACCGCCAGTGGGTGACTGGCAGCACGATGCGCTGGAAATTGCTCAGCAGCAGGAAGGTGCAGGGCTAACCCGCAAAGAAATTCTCATCCGCTACGTTCTGCTCAACCCTTATATCTGGCTACTGTCGCTGTGTTATGTGCTGGTGTATGTGGTACGCGCGGCGATCAACGACTGGGGTAATCTGTATATGTCCGAGACGTTGGGGGTCGATCTGGTTACCGCGAATACAGCAGTGACAATGTTTGAGTTGGGAGGCTTTATCGGTGCGCTGGTGGCGGGATGGGGATCGGACAAACTGTTCAACGGCAACCGTGGTCCCATGAACCTGATTTTTGCCGCCGGTATTTTGCTCTCGGTGGGCTCGCTGTGGCTGATGCCTTTTGCCAGTTACGTGATGCAGGCCGCCTGCTTCTTCACCACAGGATTCTTTGTTTTTGGCCCACAGATGCTGATTGGGATGGCGGCGGCAGAGTGCTCGCACAAAGAGGCGGCGGGGGCGGCAACCGGGTTTGTCGGACTGTTCGCTTACTTTGGCGCATCACTGTCCGGCTGGCCGCTGGCGCAGGTGCTGGAAACCTGGCACTGGACCGGATTCTTCGTTGTTATTGCTATCGCCGCCGGCATCTCTGCCCTGCTGTTGCTACCGTTTCTCAACGCCCAGGCACCGCGCGAGGCCAGTGAAGCGTGATGCAGCTCACTTTTTTACCGAGAGTGGCGCAAAACTAAGAAATTTTCCCGGTTTCGCCTGGACGCTGTCTCAGGCACCTCTCCCGGCTGATTTTTACAATGCCAGCCATTCGCAGGTATAAAAATAGCTCGGGAGTGTCCTATGCTGGCCTTTCTGAACCAGGTGCGTAAACCGACCCTGGATCTGCCGCTCGACGTGCGGCGCAAGATGTGGTTCAAACCGTTCATGCAGTCTTATCTGGTGGTCTTTATCGGCTACCTGACCATGTATCTGATCCGCAAAAACTTTAACATCGCCCAGAACGATATGATCTCGACCTACGGGTTGAGCATGACGCAACTGGGGATGATTGGGTTGGGTTTCTCCATCACCTATGGCGTGGGGAAAACCCTCGTCTCCTATTATGCTGATGGCAAAAATACCAAGCAGTTCCTGCCGTTTATGCTGATCCTCTCTGCGATTTGTATGCTTGGTTTTAGCGCGAGCATGGGCTCCGGCTCTGTGAGTCTGTTCCTGATGATCGCCTTCTATGCCCTGAGCGGTTTTTTCCAGAGCACCGGCGGTTCATGCAGCTATTCGACTATCACCAAATGGACGCCTCGCCGTAAGCGCGGCACTTTCCTTGGCTTCTGGAACATCTCGCACAATCTCGGTGGCGCGGGGGCGGCGGGTGTCGCGTTATTTGGGGCGAACGTGCTGTTCGATGGGCACGTGATTGGGATGTTTATCTTCCCGTCGATTATCGCTTTGATCGTGGGCTTCATCGGTCTGCGCTTCGGTAGCGACTCTCCGGAATCTTATGGTCTTGGTAAAGCCGAAGAGCTGTTCGGCGAAGCGATCAGCGAAGAGGATAAAGAGACTGAAGACAGTGACATGACCAAATGGCAGATCTTCGTTGAGTACGTCCTGAAAAATAAAGTGATCTGGCTGCTGTGCTTTTCCAACATCTTCCTGTACGTGGTGCGTATCGGTATTGACCAGTGGTCCACCGTATACGCTTTCCAGGAACTAAAACTTTCCAAAGAGGTGGCGATTCAGGGCTTTACCCTGTTTGAAGTGGGCGCTCTGGTGGGGACGCTGCTGTGGGGATGGCTCTCTGATCTGGCAAACGGTCGTCGTGCGCTGGTGGCCTGTGTGGCGCTGGCGCTGATTATCGCCACGCTGGGTGTGTATCAACATGCCAGCAACCAGTATGTTTACCTCGCGTCCTTGTTTGCGCTCGGTTTCCTGGTATTTGGTCCTCAATTGCTGATTGGCGTGGCGGCGGTAGGCTTCGTACCGAAGAAAGCGATCGGCGCAGCAGACGGCATCAAGGGAACGTTTGCCTACCTGATTGGCGATAGCTTCGCGAAGTTAGGCCTGGGGATGATCGCTGACGGCACGCCGGTGTTTGGTTTGACGGGGTGGGCGGGCACGTTCGCTGCGCTGGACGCCGCTGCTATCGGCTGTATTGGTCTGATGGCGATGGTTGCGGTGATGGAAGAACGCAAAATCCGCCGTGAGAAAAAGATTCAGCAGTTAAAAAACGCTTAAGCGAGTAATGGTAACGCTTTGCCCGGACTGTGTGCCGGGCTTTTTTATTTATTGCGTCTTTGCGCCCAATAGGGGCATCACCTGGCGTTAGTCCGTTATCTCCAGCGATGTAAATGAAAACGTGACGCCGTCAAAAAGCCCCTGGCTGGTCAGTTTTAGCGCAGGAATCACCGGTAAAGAGAGAAACGCCATCTGAATAAAGGGTTCGTCAGGTAGTGAGCCGCACTCGCGGCCCGCCGCTTTGAGCGCGTCGATCTTGTCCGCCAGTGAATCCGCAGTGTCAGTGCTCATTAATCCGGCTATCGGTAACGGTAAATGGCATTGCACCTGACCCTGGCGCACGACGCATAGCCCTCCACCATCGGTAATCACCTGATTTACCGCGAGAGCCATTTCTTCAGCGTTGTGTCCGATCACCACAATATTATGGCTGTCATGGCTAACCGTCGCGGCCAGCGCGCCGTCACGCAGGCCGAACCCACCCAATAAACCGCAGGCGGGAGGCTGTTCCCGCCCGTAACGTTCAAGTACGGCGATGAAACAGAGGTCATCCCGATCAAAACCGTCGGCGGTGTACAAGCTGCTACTGGCGTGAGTAATCAGTTCATCAGGAATAACATCAATCACCCGGTAGCGTTTACCCGGTATGAAGTTCAGAGGGAAATCGGCGGCAGAAACGGGGTGGCGCGCGACGGTGTTGCCATACGGTGGCAATGTGCATGCGAGTCTGGATGCCTCTTCCGCCTTAAGCGTGTCGCAGTCTACCGGTTCCCCTTTAATAAACACCTGCTGCACTGTTACGTTGTGGGCATCACGTAACAACACAATGTCTGCCTGTTTTCCGGGGGCCAGTAACCCAAGATGATGCAGGCCAAAATGACGTGCTGCGGACCAACTGGCGACGCGGTAAGCGATGTGTAACGGGACGTTGTGTTGCACAATCAGTCGCCGAATCAGGGCGTCGATATGCCCTTCGTGGGCGATTTCCCACGGGTTGCGATCGTCAGTGCAGAGCATGCATTGTGGGCTATTGAAGGCGTTGAGCAGCGGTGCCAGGGCATCAAGGTTACGGGCAGCGGATCCTTCACGCATCATCAGCGCCATGCCCAGTTGCAGTTTGCGATGCCCCTCCTCCAGACGGAAGCTCTCATGACAGTTTTGGATCCCGGCGGCAATGTAAGCATTGAGCGCTTTACCCTGTAGTCCTGGGCAGTGACCGTCCAGAGTCAGAGAGCGGAAAGCATCCATTTTGTCGAGAAGCGCATCTCGTCCGGCAATAACGCCAGGGTAATCCATGACTTCCGCCAGCCCTGCAACCAAAGGATGATCGCGCCAGGCCAGCATCTGGTTGAGGGTAAAATCCGCGCCATTTACATCACAGCCCGGTAGCGCCGGCACGCAGGAACTCACCTGAATATACTGATTTTGTTTCGCCTGCCCGGCGCAGCGAACAAACCAGGCGAACCCTTTTTCACCCATCACATTGACGATTTCATGCGGATCGCACACGACCGTGGTAAGCCCGCGCGGAAGCGTTGCGGTTTCAAAGGTTACTGGCGTCATCATGCTGGACTCAATGTGCAGATGTGCGTCAATAAAACCGGGTACTGCCGTTGCTCCGCCAGCATCTATGCGGCGCAATGCCGGGGCATCCGTATATTCTGTACCGATACCGGCAATATGTCGTCCTTTGATCACCACAGGCCCCATCATTTCGCCGCCATGGATTAAATCGAGAATGATGACATTATCAATAATATAATCGGCAACCGCTTCGCCACGAGCAACAGCTAATAATTCCTGTTGTTCCTGACGGCTAATGTAATGAAATTTATGGTTAATGATGTTATTCATAATTTTCTCATTTTGATTTTATCAATTTGATTCTTATTTATCATGAAAGAATATCCGGAAATTATTTCGAGCTTATCGATTAATGAGGGTTTGCATTGTGATTGCAATCACTGAATTAAGTATCAAAGATGCTTTAAAAAGAGATGTGCTTATATCTTCATTAATGGATGAGAAAAATGAATAATGAGATCAGTGAGGGAGTGAAAAATGATTCAGGCTGGCTTTCGCGACTATTTAAACTGGAACAGCATGGAACGAATGTGCGAACAGAAACGATTGCCGGTATGACGACCTTTTTAACGATGGTTTATATCGTTTTTGTTAACCCGCAGATATTGAGCGCCGCGCAGATGGACCCAAAAGTGGTGTTTGTAACCACATGTCTGATTGCGGGTATTGGTAGCATTGCGATGGGCTTAGCCGCTAATCTTCCTGTTGCGTTAGCGCCAGCCATGGGCTTAAACGCTTTTTTTGCCTTTGTGGTGGTGGGCGCCATGGGGGTGAGTTGGCAGACCGGAATGGGGGCGATATTTTGGGGTGCGATGGGATTATTTCTACTGACACTCTTTCGTATTCGTTATTGGATGATTTCGAATATTCCTGTTCATTTACGGATTGGCATCACCAGTGGTATTGGTTTATTTATTGCAATGATGGGGTTAAAAAATGCCGGCGTTATTGTGTCGAATAAAGACACCCTTGTGGCTATCGGTAACTTAAATTCTCACACCGTATTATTGGGTATTCTTGGGTTCTTTATTATTACCGTGCTATCGTCACGGCATTTTCATGCGGCGGTGCTGGTTTCCATTGTGGTGACCTCCTGCGGTGGTCTCTTTTTCGGTGATGTTCATTTTAATGGCGTTTATTCTGTTCCGCCCAGCATCAGTGGGGTAATGGGTGAGGTGGATTTAAGTGGGGCATTATCGCTGAATCTGGCCGGAATTATCTTTTCATTTATGCTCATTAATTTGTTCGACTCATCAGGAACGTTAATTGGCGTGACGGATAAAGCGGGGTTGATTGATAGTGACGGTAAGTTTCCGGGGATGCGTAAAGCGCTGTATGTCGACAGTTTGAGTTCTGTTGCCGGGGCGTTTATCGGAACCTCTTCCGTGACGGCCTATATTGAGAGCAGTTCCGGCGTGGCGGTGGGAGGACGAACCGGACTGACGGCAGTCGTGGTAGGCGTGTTATTCCTGATGGTGATGTTTTTCTCTCCTCTTGTGGGCATGGTTCCCGCCTACGCGACGGCAGGCGCGCTGATTTTTGTCGGCGTACTGATGACCTCCAGTCTGTCTCGCGTCAACTGGGATGACTTAACCGAGTCGGTGCCTGCCTTTATCACGACGGTGATGATGCCTTTTACTTTTTCTATCACCGAGGGGATCGCGCTTGGCTTTATGTCGTACTGCATTATGAAAGTGTTTACCGGACGCTGGCGTGAACTGAACCTCTGCGTCATGACGGTGGCGGTACTTTTCGCGCTAAAAATCATTCTGGTGGATTAGTATTCCCGATCTGTTTCCAGATATCATGAGCGCTGATAACGCAGGAGAACTCATGGTCTGGATAATGCTGACCACGTTGGTCGTGGTTTTTGCTGTTGGGTTTCGAATCTTAACGTCCGGTTCCCGGCGGGCGATTCGCCGTCTGAGCGAGCGTCTGAATATCGACGTGGTGCCGGTAGAATCGATGATCGATCAGATGGGAAAAGTGCAAGGTGAGGCGTTTTTACAGTATCTCCATCGCCCTGATGAATCGCATCTGCAAAATGCCGCCCAGATCCTGTTGATCTGGCAGAGTGTGATTGTGGATGGCAGCGAACAAAACCTGCTTCAGTGGCATCGGTTGTTGCAAAAAGCCCGTCTGGCGGCACCTATTACCGACGCGCAGGTGCGGCTGGCGCTGGGTTTTTTACGTGAAGTGGAACCGGATATGCAGGACATCCATGCTTTTCAGATGCGTTACAACGCTCTTTTTCTGCCCGAAGACGGTGTGCACTGGCTGCATTAAGATCAATATGGATGATGAATGTCGTTAACTAAGCTGACGATATTCATCATCAACCCTGCCATTCGTCTTTATACCAGAACTTTTAGTCCATGCTTTTGGACGACGCTCAGTAGTTTGAGAGACATTCCGCTTGGGCGTTTCGCACCGCTCTCCCATTTTTGCACGGTGGACACACTGGTATTCAGGTAGTGTGCGAATACGGGTTGGCTAACGTTGAACTTCTCGCGCAATGCTTTAATTTCAAGCGGCTGGAGATGGTTAACCTCGCTCAGACAGGCCTTGTCGAAATGACGCATTGTTTCCTGAGGGATCGCCTCAACGCTATACAATCCGGATGCTGCGCTGTGGATGGCTTCGAAGGCTGGGCTTTTAAAGTTATTTTTTTCCGTCATCGCTGACCTCCACCAGTTCTTTACTCTTAAGCAACGCCGTAATGTTGTCATCAGTTAGACGAGCGTAATGTTTTGCTAACTCACGAAAGCTCGCCAGTTCGTTGATAGTGATATTTGTCATATCCTGTTTGGCATACAAAAACGTGTAAAACCAGTGATGTCCACCCCTTGTGAGGATAATTGCGCGGTCACGGTTCTGGTTCAGACGCTTTTTAAACACGCCGCCTCCCAGATCGTCTGCCTGCCCTTGCAAAATGGCTGCAATTGCCTGATATAACGCATCATCTTTGATGGCATGGTTTTTTGCTTCCCTGGAAAACCATTTGGTTTTGAATACACGCATCGGAGACATCCTGTAACCACTAGTATAGCACCTGGTGGCATATTATGCGTTCCAAAACGATATTAAATAACCGCTACGGCCTATATTTCATCTCTGCGAACCTCCTCGAAAGCGACGATGCAAACGACGAAAGTTGCCAAAACGTTAAATTCGTCACAATAAAAATGTTACACTGCGTGACTTTTCCACAAGAACACCACGCAGGTAACAAAAATGAGTGAATGTACCGACGATAAAACCCGCGCTGACGTTGTTGCCCGCCCGAACTGGTCGGCGGTATTTGCCGTGGCGTTCTGTGTCGCTTGCCTGATTACCGTTGAGTTTTTACCCGTTAGTCTGTTAACACCGATGGCGCAGGATCTGGGGATTTCAGAAGGCGTCGCCGGGCAGTCGGTCACCGTTACCGCGTTTGTCGCGATGTTCGCCAGCCTGTTTATCACGCAGATTATCCAGTCCACCGATCGTCGCTATGTGGTGATTCTGTTTTCCGTGCTGCTGACCCTCTCTTGCCTGCTGGTCTCTTTTGCCAATTCCTTCGCGTTGTTGCTGGTGGGCCGCGCCTGTCTTGGGCTGGCGCTGGGTTCCTCTTTGCTCAATAGTAAAGGTCTGGATAAACCGTTATCCCCGGCTTACATATCCGGGCATTCCACTTTTCCGAGCGCTTCCCAGTAGTTGTTCTGATTATTCCTCTCCATCGCCACAATCGCTTCGCGAACGTGTTGCTGATTCCCCTCATTGGCCATAATCGTTTTTTCCCACGCCTCATCAGACGGTGAGCCTTGCGGCGTACAGATTTTGCGTAAATCTTTCAGTATCGTGTTTTTTTCGTGAACAGACTGCAGCGAGCCGTAGGGCGAGTCGGCCTGCGCCAGGCATGGAAGCAAGAAAAGGGCGGTAATCATCGGTAATACGGCGCGATTCATGGTAATAATCCTTGTTGTGGGTGTACATCATCTCAAGAGTAAGTGTAGACGGCTTACGGCTCCCTCAGCAGCCTGTGTTAATGTCGTACAGAACGTCAGCCAAACGTTGTATTTTTCAGGAGGATAGAATGCAGATACAGATTACCGATACGGTTACCGAAGACGATCAAAACGCACTCCTCACCGGGTTACGCGCCTACAATTTCCAGTTTCTGAAAACGAGAAATTTTGGCGATCTGGCGGTGTACTGGCGTGATGAGCAGCAGAACATACGCGGTGGCTTGATTGGCAAACTCAAAGGGGAATGGCTGTGCATTGATTTTCTCTGGATGCATGAGTCTCTGCGAAAAGGGGGTTACGGCAGCCGGTTGATGCAGGCCGCAGAACAGGCCGCGCGGGACAGAGGCTGTCTTCATGCGCTGGTTGATACGATGAGTTTCCAGGCGCTGCCGTTCTACCAGAAAAACGGTTATCAGCTACAACTGACGCTTGAGGATTTCCCGGAAAAAGGCGCCGCCCGCCACTATCTATCGAAAACATTTTGATGACCGGAGGCGGTCTGGATGTCGCTTCACTTTCTTGCGTAGCAGAATAGTGTATGTTCTGAACAATCATTTATTTCTTAAGCGGTAAAGAGATGAGACGGATTGAGATCGTACTGGGAGAGCTAGAAAGGCTGACGCGTGGGCTGGAACGGGCTGATTTGGCGCGGGAAACGGCGTTCACCGCGGAAGCGATTGGTTTCAATCTTGGGCTGGCGCGCAACTCTGTCAGTAAAGATCTCAATCAGTTGTGGAATGACGGTCTGGCGATTAAAACTCGCGGACGTCCGGTGTTCTTCCTGCACAGGCAGACGCTGGAAAGACTACTGGGGCGTAAACTTGATGACAGCGAGCGTGACGTCCGCTCGGTCGCTGACCTGCTGCCGCAGCAGGAAAGTGCAGATAGCGATGACCCCTTTACCGGTCTGATTGGTTACGATCGCAGTTTGCGTGACGCGGTTGAAAAAGGCCGCGCCGCCGTGCTCTATCCTCATGGCCTGCATGTACTACTGACCGGGCCATCCGGTGTAGGGAAAACCTTTTTTGCCGAGCTGATGCACCGCTTTGCCTGCGAACATGCCGAGAGTTCTCCGCCGCCGCTGGTCTATTTTAACTGTGCGGAATATGCGCATAACCCGGAGTTGCTCTCGTCGCATCTGTTTGGTCATCGTCAGGGGGCGTTTACCGGAGCGAGTGAGAATAAACCCGGTCTGGTGGAGCAAGCGGATGGCGGCTATTTGTTGCTCGACGAAGTCCACCGTCTGCCGTACGAAGGGCAGGAAAAACTGTTCTCCGTTCTCGATAAGGGCGAGTACCGTCGGTTGGGGGAAAGCAGCAAGGCGCGTCCGATATCGGTTCGTCTGATTTGCGCGACTACTGAACCGGTAAGTTCCTCGCTGTTACGCACGTTCCAGCGACGAATTCAGGTGAGTATCGACCTGCCGGGAATTCGTCAGCGATCGATTGAGGAACAGGTCGAGCTGATCGTCGGGTTCCTGCAGCGTGAAAGCCGCAAAATTGAGCGCACGGTCAGCATCGACAAAACGCTGTTGCTCTGGCTGTTGAACAAACCGCTGGAAGGGAACATTGGCCAGCTCAAAAGCGACATCCAGTTCCTGTGCGCCCAGGCGTGGGCGTCAGGGATGACCGAGCATAGCGACACCTTACAACTCGATAAACGGCTGGCGGATATGCCGCTTCACGCTACGCCAGAACAACGTCTGTTGGTCGATGCGTTGTTTGAAGGAAAAGAGCGACTGAGCATTGATGCGCGCACCCTGCCGGCGCTGAAAATCTCGCTGGCAACGGGGGCGGAAATTGAAGAGAGCGATCTCTTTTACAGCTTCCTGACCCGCGAATATGTCAATCTGCGCAACAGCAATGTGCCTCCCGCAGAAACGCTGGCGATCCTGAAGAATAAACTCAGTTCGATTTTTGAATACGGGCTCTACAGTCGTGACAATATCGCGCATCCGCCGCGTTACGGCGATCAGATTGAGGAGCGCGTGACGCTACTGATTGGCTGCGTCGAGCAGGTGCTGGGCTTTACGCTGCCGGAGAATCTGGTTAATCCGCTGCGCAAACACTTTCTGGCGCTGATTGGCTATGTTCAGCGGGGATTAATCCCACAGCTCTATTCGTCCAGCCTGATCCTCGACCGCTGTAAAGATGAGTACGACAACGCCACACTGTTATGTCGAAAAATCAACGAGCTGCTGCATATTCAGTGTCCGGCGACGGAAGTGGTCTGGCTGTGTCTGTTCCTGAAAGAGTGTCGTCATTACCGTCAGCGTATTGATGCCAGCCCCGATTGCGGGGTGATCCTGATCGCGCACGGTGCAACAACGGCTACCAGTATGGCGCAGTACGTCAATCGGGTGCTGGAGCGTGAGTTGTTCAGCGCGATCGACATGCCGTTCGAGCAGTCCGTGCATGACACCCTGGAAACCCTGACGCAAATCATTCAGACCCGGCGTTACCAGCGCGTGATCCTGATGGTCGATATTGGTTCGCTGGTCCATTTCGGTAGCACGATCAGTAAGTTATTTCAGATAGACGTGCTGCTGATGCCCAATATCACGCTGACCAGCCTGCTGGAAGTTGGGCTGGATTTAAGCTATGAAACCAGCGATTTACCCCAGCTTGCCGCGTTAATGCAAAGTAAAAACATCCCCTGCCAGTTGTGTACGCCGCAGCAGGAAAACGGCGGTAAGGTGCTGGTGGTTTCCTGTATTACCGGGATGGGTACGGCGGAAAAAATTAAAAAAGTTCTTGAGGAGAGTTTTGGCGAACTGATGTCGCAGGACACGCGCATGGTTATCCTTGATTACAACGATGTGCGCAGCCTCGAACGCGTTCAGCAGGCGTTGAATGCCAATGAACGGCTGGCGGGAATCGTCGGGACGTTCCAGCCTGGATTGCCGGATATTCCGTTTATCTCGCTGGAAGAACTGTTCTCTGAGCAGGGGCCGGAGCTGGTGCTAAGCCTGTTGACGCCGGATCTCTCCAGCGCAGAACGTCGGCTGGAAATGGAGCGCAGCGCCATGCGCTTTATCAGCGCGTTGACCATGGAGAGCATCATCAACCATATTTCGGTGCTTAACCCACGGCGTATTTTGAAAGAAATGGAAGGGGTGCTTAATCATCTGACAACCTCACTGTCCCTTAAACCGAGCCGCCAGGTGACACTACGCTTCCTGATCCACTGCTGTTGTATGGTTGAGCGTATCGTGATTAATCGTAAACCGTTACAGATGGCGCTGGAAAACAAACCCAATCTGGATCCACGCGCATTTAGTGTTATCAAATCCGCTTTTCTCCCCATTGAAGAGGCCTATGCCATCCGTTTATCGGATGCGGAATATTTTTATATCTACGAACTGCTTTATAGCTGATCCCTTAACGGGCAAGGCATTGCGCCTTGCCCGCTCTCCTTTCCCCCTCGCGTGACACAAATACTGGCACAGCCCTTGCTCTTACTTTGATGAGTTTTGCCGGATGGCGGCATAAATGCCTTATCCGGCCTACAAAAGCACGATCCGTAGGCCTGATAAGCGAAGCGCCATCAGGCATTGCAAGTCTCATGTAATCGCGCCAGGAGGCCATTTTGACTACCACTCAACCGTTGCCCGACATTCTGCTGCTGACCCATGGCGGCTGGGGACAACAGCTCTGTAACAGCCTGCGCATGGTGATGGGCGAAATTAAAGGCGTGACGGAAATTGCGCTGATGCCCGTTGATACGCTGGGCGAGTTCTATCAGCGTGTCGAAACTGTGGTGAAAACCATGCCTGAAGGGTCACTCATTCTGACCGATTTTGTCGGCGGTACGACATCCAACGTCGCGGCGCGACTGAGCGCGGATTATCCGGTGGCGGTCATTTCCGGATTGAACGCGTCGTTGCTACTGGAGGCGCTGGACAAACGTGAACACGGTTCACTCACCGCCTGCGTCAGCGAACTGGTGGAAGCTGGTCGCAGCAGTTGCCTGGACGTTGTCGCCCACGTTCGTCAATTACAACAATCGCAATAAGGAAAATCATCATGGCAAACATCGTGTTATGTCGTATCGATAGCCGTCTGATTCATGGACAGGTCGTGACGAAATGGGTCGGACAATCTCAGGCCAACCGTATTGCGGTGGTCAGCGATGAACTGGATGCCGATCCGTTCATGAAAAACATCTATCTGATGGCTGCGCCGCCAAACATCAAAGTGGATTGCTACAGCAATCAGAGCTTCGCGGCATCGTGGAAAGACAATCAACTGGGTGATGGCAATGTGCTGGTGCTGTTCCCTTCTCTGGCGGCGATTCAGCAGGCGGTAGAACAGGGATTCGACGTCACCACCATTCAGGTTGGCGGCTTAGGCGGTGGACCAAACCGCAAAGCGGTCTTCCAGAATATTACGCTCGATGAAAAAGACGTTGGCATTCTTAACGACCTGAAAAGTCGTGGAATTCAGGTGTTCTTCCAGACTATCCCGGAAGACAAGCCACAGTCGCTTGACGATATCCTGAAAAAATTCTAATCCTTTGATAACAGGGTAAATAACTATGGATACTTTAGTTTTTGCAAGCCTGATGGGGTTGTATTACTGGTTTGCCCGCTTACGCCTTGGCTACACCTTCTCTGCCATGCTGCTCCAGCCGGTGGTGGTGGCTGTTTTCGTCGGGCTTCTGCTGGGCAATATGCAGACGGCGATGATTATCGGCGCGGGGATGCAGCTTGTTTATCTTGGCGTCACCTCGACTCCTGGCGGTAACGTGCCGTCAGATCCGGCGCTGGCGGCCTGTATCTCGATTCCCATTGCGGTGAAAGCCGGGATGGATCCGAACCTGGCGATTGCGCTGGCGATCCCCTTCGGCGTGATTGGCGTTTTCCTCGACCAGTTACGTCGTACGCTGAACGCGGCCTGGGTGCATATGGCTGATAAGCACGCGGAGACGGCGAACATGGCGGGCATCATGCGCTGTGCCTTTGTCTATCCGGCATTGCTTGGCCTGGTGCTGCGCTTTCCGGTGGTGTTTGCCGCGAACTACTTTGGTCAGGACGTGGTGGAAAGTTTCCTCAAACTGATGCCGCACTGGTTGACGCACTCCTTTGAAATCATGGGCGGCATTCTGCCGGCGCTGGGCTTCGCCATCACCATTATGGTGATCGGTAAAAAGAGCCTGTTGCCGTGGTTTATTGGCGGATTCTTCGCGGTGCTGTACCTCAAGGTGGACATCATGGCGATGGCAATCTTCGGGACTTGTGTGGCCTTCCTGATCAAGGGTCTGGCGAAAAATGAAGGAGCAGCATGATGAGCAGCGACGTAATGCAGCATGAACTGGTGGAACGCGCACGCACGACCGGGGCGTTGACCAAAGCGGATATCACCAAAGCGTGGTTTATCTACTGGCTGGGCGCGGAAGTCTCCAACTCCTATGAGCGTCTGCAAAGCCTGATTTTCTGCGCCTCGATGACGCCGATCATCAAAAAGCTTTATCCGCAGAAAGAGGAGCAGGTGGAGGCGCTGAAGCGCCATCTGAACTTTTTTAACTCCGAGCAAACCTTTGGCGCGGTGATCCAGGGGATTTCCATCGCCATGGAAGAGCAGAAAACACGTGGCGAGCCGATCAGCGATGCTTCAATTACCGGGATTAAAACCGGTCTGATGGGACCACTGGCAGGGATGGGTGATTCCATCGTTTGGGCCGCGGTTATGCCGCTGCTCATCGCGATTTTCATCCCGTTTGCCGCCAATGGCAGCGCGTTTGGCGGGATTGCGCCGCTGATCCTCTACCCGGCGATCACTTTAGCGATCAGCTACGGCCTGATCCACAAAGGCTACACCCTGGGACGTGACTCTATCGTCGGGCTGTTGCAAGGGGGGCGAATTAAAGAATTGATCTACGGCGCGAACGTGCTGGGTCTGATCATGATGGGCGCGCTGTCGGCAAGCTACGTCAAGATCACCACGCCGCTGAAAGTCAGTGCGCTGAAAGGCTCTGAAGTCGTGGTACAGCAGATTCTTGATTCCATCGCGCCGGGTCTGCTGCCGCTGGCGGCGGTGTTTGCAATCTACTTCTTTCTGGTGAAAAAGGGGCCACGTTACACCACCATTTTGTTGTCCATTGTGGCGCTGAGCGTGGTCTGTTCATTGCTGGGAGTGTTGTAAGCCATGACGCAGAATATCTATCAACAGCTGGGGCTTAAACAGGTGATTAACGCCTGCGGCAAGATGACGATTCTTGGCGTCTCCAGCGTGGCGCCGGAGGTGATGCAGGTAACCGCGCGGGCCGCTTCCGCCTTTGTGGAGATCGATAAGCTGGTGGACCGAACCGGTGAGCTGGTTTCCCGCTTTACCGGAGCGCAGGACAGTTACGTGACCTCATGCGCTTCGGCGGGTATCGCCATTGCCGTGGCTGCCGCCATTACCCGTGGCGACCCCGCGCGCGTGGCGCTGATGCCTGACAGCCGTGGGATGGCTAACGAAGTGGTGATGCTGCGCGGGCATAACGTGGATTACGGCGCGCCCATTACCAGTGCGATTCGCCTGGGTGGGGGGCGCGTCGTGGAAGTCGGGTCAAGCAATCTGGCGGCGCGCTGGCAACTGGAAAGCGCGATCACCGACGAGACAGCCGCGCTGCTGTATGTGAAATCGCACCACTGCGTGCAAAAAGGGATGCTCAGCATTGAGGATTTCGTGCAGGTGGCGCAGAAGCATAACCTGCCCGTGATTGTTGATGCCGCCGCCGAAGAGGATTTACACACCTGGGTGGCAAGCGGTGCGGATATGGTGATCTACAGCGGAGCTAAGGCGTTTAACGCGCCGACCTCCGGGTTTATCACCGGCAAAAAAACG
The DNA here is from genome assembly GCF_037053465.1 of Citrobacter amalonaticus. Taxonomy (GTDB): domain Bacteria; phylum Pseudomonadota; class Gammaproteobacteria; order Enterobacterales; family Enterobacteriaceae; genus Citrobacter_A; species Citrobacter_A amalonaticus_H. Next base: position 350,838 of record NZ_JBALIF010000005.1, on the reverse strand, counting down.
TGGATCGCCGCCTGCAAAGCGCAGCATCACGGCATTGCCAGAGCGATGAAGATTGGTAAGGAGAACATGGTCGGCCTGGTCTATGCGCTGGAGAATTATCACCAGGGGCAGACGGTGGTGACTGCTGAGCAACTGCAACCGGTGGCAGAGGCGATTTCAGCGATCCACGGGCTGAGCGCCGATATTGAGCAGGACGAGGCCGGGCGCGCCATCTGGCGTATCCGGGTACGGGTCGACGCGCACGCTTTCGGTCTCGATGCCCGCGAAGTCGAAGCGCAACTGCGGGGAGGCGATATCGCTATCTACGCCCGTCGCTATAACCTCCATCAGGGTGTTTTTAGCCTCGACCCACGCACGGTCGCCGAGGGGGAAATGGCATTAATCGTGGCGCGACTCAAGGAGATTGCAGAACATGCAGCAGATTAATTTTTATCGCCAGCGTGTGGCGATCAATGTGCTGGCGAAAGACATCGCCAACGCCAGGGAAATCTATGATGCCGCAGAGGGACACGCGGTGATTGGCATCCTGTCCGCGCAGTTCTCGACTGTTGAGGAAGGCGTTCAGGAGGTGAAACGGTGGATGGCGCAGGTGCCTTCTGTTTCGGTTGGGCTGGGGGCGGGCGATCCCGCGCAATATTACAAAGCGGCGATGATTGCGTCAGCGGTTCATCCGGCCCACGTCAACCAGACCTTTACCGGCAGTGGTTTTGCCGCGGGCGCGCTGGCGGCGACGGGGGGCGAGCAAACCCATATCAACGCTCTGGTCAGCCCGACGGGCACGCCCGGTGAAGTGCTAATCTCCACCGGCGTCAGCAGTAGCCAGGGAACACCGGCGCGTGTTTCCTGCGATGCCGCCGTGCGGATGATGCAGGATATGGGCGCGCATGCGGCGAAGTTCTTTCCGATGGGCGGCGAAAAGTCGTTGCCGGAGCTGTACGTGCTGGCGACTACCGCGGCACGTAACGGCATGACGCTGATTGAACCGACCGGCGGTATCGATCTGGATAATTTCGGCGTCATACTGAAAACCTGTCTGGAAGCAGGCGTGCCGCGCGTGATGCCGCATGTGTATAGCTCGATTATCGACCCGCAAACCGGTAACACCCGACCTGAAGATATCGTCAGGTTAATGGAGATCGTGAAAGGGCTGGTCTGAACCAGATGGCGCTGTGTGCGAGTCGCGCGGCGCCACCTCTCTTTGCATCAAATCCCGCTTTATGCTTTTTTCTTCTTATTGATACCTTTTCGTTTTTTACCCACAGCAACCTTCCCGCTATAGTCATTTCATTACTCATCAGGCGGTTATTACATAAGGATAAAAACGTGAAATTGACGATACCTCATTTAGGGACCGGGGCGGCGCTCCTGCTGGCGGGGCTGCTGTTAACCGGCTGCGATCAGCAAAGCAGTAATGCAAAGCAGATTAAAGTTGGCGTCATCAATGGCGCTGAACAGGATGTGGCGGAAGTCGCCAAAAAAGTGGCGAAAGAAAAATACGGCCTCGACGTTGAACTGGTCGGTTTTAGCGGCTCGCTGTTACCTAACGACGCGACCAATCACGGCGAGCTGGATGCCAATGTTTTCCAGCACCGACCGTTCCTGGAGCAGGATAATAAAGCGCATAACTACAAACTGGTGGCGGTAGGCAACACCTTTGTCTTTCCGATGGCGGGCTATTCGAAAAAAATCAAAACGGTGGATCAGTTAAAAGACGGCGCGACGGTTGCCATCCCCAACGATCCGACGAATCTGGGGCGCGCGCTTCTGCTGCTGCAAAAAGAGAAGTTGATTACCCTGAAAGAGGGGAAAGGGTTGTTGCCAACGGCGCTGGATATCACCGCGAATCCGCGTCACTTGCAGATTATGGAGCTGGAAGGCGCGCAGTTGCCGCGCGTGCTGGATGACCCGAAAGTCGATGTGGCGATCATCAGCACCACCTATATCCAACAAACCGGGCTTTCTCCGGTCCATGACAGCGTCTTTATTGAGGATAAAAACTCCCCGTATGTGAATATCCTGGTGACGCGCGAAGACAACAAAGATGCGGAAAACGTGAAGGAATTTCTGGCGTCTTACCAGTCACCGGAGGTGGCGAAAGCGGCAGAGAAAATCTTTAACGGCGGCGCGGTTCCGGGCTGGTAAGAGTGACCGTTGCCGCGCCGGAGTCTGTCAGAGCCTTCTGGCGCGGCGGCGGGAATCCATTGAGATCAGTATCACAGAAGAGAGGATTAACAGCGTGCCGAGCCAGTCTGGTAAGGTGAACGTTATCCCTAACAGCAGCAGCGACAGCAGCGCGCTGCTTAACGGTTCGGCACAGCTTAAAATGCTCGCCTTTGGCCCGCCAATCATCTGCGCGCCTTTCAGATACAGACTGAACGTCAGCGATGTTCCAACAACCACCAGGTAGAAAAACGCCAGAATCAGACTGCCATTGACCACGAAATCGGTCCCCTCACCGGCGTAAAATGGTAACAGAATCGTCCCGCCAATTAACATGCTCCAGCCGACAACCGGTAACGTACCGTATCGCCCAATCAGCGTTGACGGGTAGGTGGTATAAAATGCGGCGGCAAACGCCGAGGCTATTCCCCAGAAAAGTGCGGCCGGTGAAATAGACAGCGAGGTCGGGTTGCCGTGCGTCACCAGCAAAAAGGTGCCAATAAGCGACGTGAGAATCGCGGTCAACACCAGCCCCCCTGGGCGGGCCTTACGCACCAGCGCGAACCAGGCCACGATAATCGTGGGCGACAGGAATTGCAGCACCGTGGCGGTCGCGGCGTTAGATTTTTCAATGGTCAGCAGAAAGGTGAGCTGTACGGTCAGCGCGCCGACCACAGAAAACAGCAATAAACTCAGGGCATCTTTGCGGTTTTTGAAAGGGGAAAAGATTTTATCGCCATGCACAAATGAGAGCATCAGAAGAATCAGTCCGGCGAAGATCAGACGCGTCATCGTCAGAAATGGCGATGACATCTGACTTTGCTCCATGATGTACTGCGCGCAAACCCCTGAACTTCCCCATAATACGGCGGCAATCAGGACGTTCAGCATCCCTCTTCTCGTGGACCCCATTTGTTCCTCTGCATGTTGTTCTGTTTTATTTATGTGCCGCCATCATAGCAGAGATAGCAGGGCGTGGCGGGCGGTGACATGCAATTCAGCGCGGCGCTGTCCTGTTATTGTCATTATTCGGTCAAATCAGATAAACCTAAACAAAACGTCACAGAATAGTTCTTTTAACTTTACTCAAGTTATTGTCTGACTATAATGGGCACAAATTCACACAGGAGTAATATGTTGGACAGTCACCCTTACTTTACAATCAAGGCAAGCTAACACATTATTACTGTGCTGCTTGCCGAAATGGCGGGCAGCAATCTCCTTATACAGACGATTGCCTCCCAATAATGGTATAACCGCGCATTAGTCGCGAGGGCAGTCGTTATGTTCATGTTTAAAAACGCATTATTCCCTCCGCCGTCAACACGACGTTAATCGCCTTTATCGGCGACATAGTGGTGTTCAGCAGGTATTCGTGTTTTCTGCAATCCGGGACAGTTCTGGGCTGCGGCAGCCACGTTAATCATCCTGTGCGTCAATATTTTATTATTGGTGGCCTCACCACGGACTCATAAAATTTCCGGCGAAACATACGTTGGCATGAAAATATCACTTCAGTTCGCTGGAGTGCTGACGGGTGTTAATTCTCCCTGTTCATATAAAAGCGGCGAAGAGTCGCATAAGGAGGGAATGATGGATATTCCCATACGCATAACGTAATACCTTCTCTATCGAATGAGAAATTAATTATGCATAGATATTTCTGTGCAGGGATAACGACGTCTTAAATTTGGGGAAAAATCATGACTGACATGAAAATTGAAAACCGGAAAACAACCCGGCCTGCGTCAGAAAATGATAAGCAGCATAAAAAAGCCTTTCCGGTAGAGGTGGAAGCTTTTCACTCGCCGGAGCATACGCTGGCGCGCTTTAACAGCAGTCGCCAGGGGTTAACCACAGAAGATGCCATCGAAAGACTGGATGAATATGGTCGCAATGAGGTGGCGCATGAACAGGCGCCATCAGCGCTGATTCAACTTTTGCAGGCATTCAATAACCCGTTTATCTATGTCCTGATGGCGTTAGCCGCCGTCAGCTTTATCACCGATTACTGGCTTCCGCTGCGTAACGGTGAGGAGACGGATTTGACCGGCATTATCATCATTTTGACGATGGTCAGCCTGAGCGGGTTATTGCGTTTCTGGCAGGAATTTCGCACCAACAAAGCGGCTCACGCATTGAAATCGATGGTTCGCACCACGGCAACCGTGCTGCGTCGTGCGCCAGGCAGTAACGAATCGGTACAGGAAGAAATTCCGATTGAAGAACTGGTCCCCGGGGATGTGATTTTTCTTGCCGCAGGTGACCTGGTGCCGGCAGATGTTCGTTTACTGGAATCACGCGATCTGTTTGTCAGCCAGTCTATTCTCAGTGGGGAATCGTTACCGGTTGAAAAGTATGACGTTATGGCCAGCGTCTCGGGTAAAGACAGCGCAAAACTGCCCACGCCGAATAAGGATAAAAGCCTGCTGGAGCTGGGGAATATCTGCCTGATGGGTACGAATGTGACCAGCGGCAGAGCGCAGGCGGTGGTGGTCGCAACCGGTAACCGGACCTGGTTCGGTTCGCTGGCGAAATCCATTGTCGGCACCCGCACACAGACCGCATTTGACCGTGGGGTGAACAGTGTTAGCTGGCTGCTGATCCGTTTTATGTTGGTTATGGTGCCGATTGTTCTGCTCATCAATGGTTTCAGCAAAGGCGACTGGGTAGAAGCGTCACTGTTTGCTCTCGCGGTTGCGGTAGGACTGACGCCGGAAATGTTGCCGATGATCGTCAGTTCCAACCTGGCGAAAGGGGCGATCGCGATGTCCCGGCGGAAAGTGATCGTTAAGCGTCTGAATGCCATTCAGAACTTCGGCGCGATGGATGTCCTGTGTACCGATAAAACCGGCACGCTGACCCAGGACAATATCATTCTGGAGCATCACCTCGACGTGAGCGGTACGGAAAGTGAGCGGGTGCTGACGCTGGCCTGGCTGAACAGCAGTAGCCAGAGCGGGGCGCGAAACCTGATGGACAGAGCGGTGCTTCGCTTCGGTGAAAACCGGATTGCGCCGACGGTGAAAGAGCGCTTTGTGAAGCTTGATGAACTGCCGTTTGATTTTGTGCGTCGCCGCGTTTCGGTGTCGGTCGAGGATGTGCGTGAAGGTGATAAAAGCCTGATCTGCAAAGGTGCCGTGGAAGAGATGCTTACGGTGGTGACACATCTGCGCGAAGGTGACAAGGTGGTCGCGCTGGATGAAACGCGTCGTGAATTATTGCTGGCGAAAACGCAGGATTACAACGCGCAGGGATTCCGTGTACTGCTGGTGGCGACCCGCAAACTGGATGAAATGGCACAGCATCAGCCGCTCAGCACGGCGGATGAGCAGGGACTGACCGTTGAGGGGATGCTCACCTTCCTCGATCCGCCGAAAGAGAGTGCTGGCAAGGCAATCGCGGCGTTGCGCGATAATGGTGTGGCAGTGAAAGTCCTGACCGGCGACAACCCGGTAGTGACGGCACGCATTTGTCTCGAAGTCGGGATTGATGCGCATGACATTTTGACTGGCGCGCAGGTGGAAGGGATGTCAGACAGCGAACTGGTGAGCGAAGTGGAGAAACGTGCGGTGTTCGCCAAACTGACGCCGTTACAAAAGTCGCGCATTTTAAAGATGTTACAGAAAAATGGTCACACGGTGGGTTTCCTGGGGGATGGCATCAATGATGCGCCCGCGCTGCGAGACGCAGATGTAGGGATTTCGGTCGACAGCGCGGCGGATATCGCCAAAGAGTCCTCAGATATCATCCTGCTGGAAAAAGACCTGATGGTACTTGAAGAAGGGGTCATTAAGGGACGAGAAACTTTCGGCAACATCATTAAGTATCTGAACATGACCGCCAGCTCAAATTTTGGCAACGTCTTTTCTGTGCTGGTCGCCAGTGCGTTTATACCGTTCCTGCCCATGCTGGCGATTCACCTGCTGATCCAGAATCTGATGTATGACATCTCCCAGTTGTCGCTTCCCTGGGACAAAATGGACAAAGAGTTTTTGCGCAAGCCGCGCAAATGGGATGCGAAAAATATCGGTCGTTTCATGCTGTGGATTGGCCCGACGTCCTCTATTTTCGACATCACCACTTTTGCGCTGATGTGGTACGTCTTCGCGGCGAACAGTGTGGAAGCCCAGGCATTATTCCAGTCTGGCTGGTTTATAGAAGGGTTATTGTCCCAGACGCTGGTGGTACATATGCTCAGAACGCAAAAGATCCCGTTCATTCAGAGTCGCGCTACGTTGCCGGTATTGTTGACCACGGCGCTTATTATGGCGACAGGTATCTATATTCCGTTCTCTCCGCTTGGGGCGATGGTCGGGTTGGAGCCACTGCCGATGAGCTATTTCCCGTGGCTGGTAGCAACGCTGTTGAGCTATTGCCTGGTGGCCCAGGGCATGAAGCGTTTCTACATTAAACGCTTCGGTCAGTGGTTCTGATAATGAACGGGAGGCGCAGAGATGAAACGTTCCCCCGACAACGTCATCGCGCTGATTTTTTTAGTGATTGGTCTGCTGGTACTGCTGTTGGCCATCGGGCAACTCATTCGTTGAAGAGGTGAAGTATGCGAAGACAAAACCTCGATAAGATCTTTTTACAGGTGATCATTATTGCTGCGATCATCATTCTGTTAACCCTCTGGATTAGATAGTCAATGGCGGCATCGTTAGCGCGCGGTGCCACCAAAAAATTGAGGGCAAAAACCAGGAATTAATAACATTGCGCCGTCTCTTCCTTTGTTCTATTTTCACACTGTATCGTCACTGGAAGGAATGCATCATGAGTATGCGTCATGGTTTAAAGGCAGTACTGGCAACCGTTATTTCTCTTTCACTCTTTGCCACCCCGGTTCTGGCGAATCCAGGAAATGGTAATGGCAATGGCAATAATGGCGGTAATCACGGAAACAGCAGCGGTAATCACGGGAATAATAGCGGGAACCACGGGAATAAGGGGAACGCGCAGAAAGGCAATGCGGGTGAGAAAAATAACGTCTCTTCCGATCACCGTAAAAATTACGGAAAACCCGATCACGTTGAGTCTGATATCAGTTTTGCCACCGCTCGTCATCTGGCTGTGAACTATGGTCTGACGGGTTATAAATCTTTACCGCCGGGAATCGCGAAAAACCTGGCGCGAGGAAAACCACTTCCTCCGGGTATCGCGAAAAAAGCGGTTCCGGCATCAATGCTGGGAGAACTGCCTTACTATCCTGGCTATGAATGGAAAATCGTGGGGGATGATCTGGTCCTCGTTGCGCTCAGTACCGCAGTGGTGACCGCAATTATCAACGGTGTATTTGATTAAGATCGTCTAAAGCCGGGGAGTTTTCCCCGGCTTGTGTTTTTTACCCTCTCAATAATAGGTAAACGTGACCGGCAAGCTCGCGGTGTAATTTCCTGCGGGAATCGTCCCTGTATGCGGTGTAACCCTGACCAGTAAACTACCGTCAAACTGTTTTGGACTCACAAGAAAAGGGGGGGTGCTCAGCTCAACCGGTGAGCCAAATGTTACGGCTCCCCCGCCTTTTTTCCATGACAGCGTAAGATCTACCATATTGTTGGAGGTCGTGAGTTTAGAATTATTGCCCCCGGTAAACGTCACTTCAAATTTGGTAATATCACTTAAACAATTTATTAAAATAGGGACTTCAACATCATTGCCTAATAGCGCGCCTGATGTCGTTATAAGGGGAAGTTGAACATTTTCAGGTAGACCAGCCCCATTATTGATCTGACATTGTGGATTTGTCACAGTCATTGCGATGGGCAGGTTTACGCTTGCTTTTTGTGCAGCATAGCCCGTAAATGGCGTGGATGCGCTTAATAGTCCCAGAAGCAAGGGGAACATGAGACAACGCTTGTCAATCATAGGTTACCTCGACCGTCAAACTGGTTGAAATATTCCCTGCCTGGAGCGTTTCACCGGGAATTTGTTTAGGTAAAAGCTGAAACTGACCAAGCGTTTCGCTATTTGTAGTTAATGAAGTTGATGCAGGTGCAAAAGACTTATTTAATTCAAGCGGCGTAAAATCCGTACTCGCTGCATTTTTCCATGACAGCGCAAGCCCAACGCCAGATAAACCCGTTTTCATCAGACTGGCACTGCTCGCTGCAACGCCTGCGGCTGGCGAAAATTTTAGAGAGAGCCCCGTTGCAGGCCAGCTACAGGAAATATTCAAATCCACGGTCTGCGACGTTGTTGCGTTATTTTCAAACTGACTAAAGCTGACTTGTTGAAAGTTAAGGTTTGCCGGAGAGAGTGACAATGCACAAGTATTTAAAGTTAACTCGGCATTTACAGTCGCTCTCTTCTGCACTGATTTCGACGCAGAGGCGTTGTGAAATGAAAAAAGTATCAAAAAAAATAGTAACCATCTATGCATAACGTCATCCTGCCTATCTGTATATTAGTGAAATATTGAGGTACGTTGAAACCTTCCCGGCAGGAAACGGCGTTGAAGGTTTGACATAGATTCTGAAGCGCGCTGAAGCATCAAGATCATTCCTTGTTGGCTGATAAACCTGATAATTAGTATTTAGTGGTATGTTCTGTTCAGAACCATACAGTCTGGTGATCTGAAAGTTTAGCTTCCGACCATTAGTATCACTGGCGCTAAACATCCCATTTGGTGCATCAACCACATTCTCGGGGTCAAAACGAACATACAGGCCATTAATTAATGCTCCGTTTCTGCAAGAATAAGAGACTAAAATTTCTTTATATAGCCGTCTGGTAAGGTCGCTTGGGGTCAATTTACCAAAATCGATATTTTCTGGTGAAAGAGACATTCCACAGGTGGCATTATCATTAAAAATAAAGGGAATGGTTGCTCCCAAACCAGAGCTGACATTTACCGCTGGGCTGTTTGAAAGCGTATTTCCTACAGACGGCATCTGGATACTCACAGTATATCGACCGGATTGGGTACTTTGGATCCAGTATTGATCGTTTACCACAAGACTGGCTTTACCCAGCACAGTGCCTGCAGGCCAGTCAACTCTCCCATTCCATGGTACAGATTTAATGTTATCGGAGGTAATGCTATTGGTGTCACAATGCATACCCTCCAGTTGCCATTCAATGCCTGGATAAGGGGTCGTTATAGTGTTGCCGTTTTTACAAGACCCGCCACCGGTCATTCTCATGACCATCTTGCTCTTCTGCACTGCATTCTCGACATAATCCGGATCGCAACTCATGCCATTTTGTACGGTGACTTTCATGATTAACAGTGACTTATTATCTGCTGATGTATAACCATTCATCCAATAACCACGATCGCTGGGATCGGTATTAAAAAGTATCGATCCTCCACTACAGTTTGCCGCTTTGGCGGGTAAAGAACTGAGTGAGAAAAAAGCAAAGAAAAGAGCAAGCATGAATTTGTACATAGCAATGACCTTATATGCTTCAGGATTTAGTTAATTTATACTCTTTATCAACGCCATAATCATCGAATGCCACAATACTCAGGCTGTTACCGGTGACTGACTTACCCAGTGATATTTTTTCTCCCGGAGCAAATACAGAGAGTTTATCTTTGATATCCTCACTCACTTTTATGGGTGTTCCATTTTGTTTCACACTGATTATTGCAAAATAATAAGGAGTGTCATTCCAGAGAACGGTACTGCCCTCACTGCTTATCATTTTAATATTTTGTTCTGCATTTTCTCTTTTCTCTTTCAGGGCATCAGGGCGATAAAACATTTTAACCTGAGTATTCAGTGCAATCGATAATGAATTCTCACCTTCTTTTGGTGCTTTAGGGATCTCCTGAATATTAATCCAGAACAGTGATTCTTTGTCCTTTGGTAACGCATCATTAATTTTCAGGATGCGCAAAATTTGTCTGTGCTGATCCGCCACTTTAAAAAAAGTAGGGCTGGGTACAAAATAAACGTTTTTATCGTTCTGATCCTGGTTTTCAATCCATATCTGTCCGCCATATTCCTGTGTGGACTGGTTATCTACCTGTACAGAGATATTCTCTCTCTTTTCATCAAAAACATAACGTGTGCTGTTAAGGACAAACGCTGCATGACTGGATGCCGTAAATAAACACAGTGATGCGAACGTGAATAATTTCTGTAGTGTATTTTTCTTAGCCACACTTAATCTCCTGTAATTTACCCATATCTTTCTTCAGCGATCGAGAGTCGAATTTGCAATCACCGACAGAAATTATCCCTTCATCTTGCTCTTCCAGATTCATTAACAGAATACCGCCATTGTTGACGTAGCCGATTTCCTGATTTTGCGCGTTTTTAGCGATACTCCCCATTGGAATGACAAAACCATTACTGCTGATGACTTTAACAATATAGGTGTTGATTTTTCTGTATTTCACTTTTTTATAGATAATCGCGTTTTCTGTTGGCGTCACATTGATTGCGTTTTCGGTTAATTCAACGCTCTGCGGCAGGTTTTCCGCATTGACGGTGATGGTATTATTGTTATACGCCGTTAACGGTATCACGGCGCGCCCTTTTTTATCACCAGGCATGGAGCCATTAAATCTGACGCCCGGAACATCTTCCATCTGGACAACTGCAATTTCATCATTTTTCACAGGCGTAAACAGAATACCTGCATCAGGCAGTCCGATAATACTGCCACCGACCTGGAATGACGAACTCGACGTGCTCCCCATTTGTGAATAGCTTGCGGAGGTTTGCACACCATCAAACAGATAAGAAGCAGAAACCGCACTTCCTGTAGTGTTCTTTGACTGATTGATGGATGCATTATAACTTAACCGTGAGTTAATACTTCCGGAAAGACCGGTGTTGAAATTCGTGCCGTTACGACGATCATAATTTATGCCCGAGAAACTATACTGCGCCTTATCAAACACGCTAAAGGGTACGCTGAGAGAAACCCCGGCGTTATAATCGTTTTCCATTCCCTGCAAGCGGGAATATCCGGCATTCAGAGAGACAGAGATATTATTAAAACTCTTACTGAGATTTAAATTTGCACCAACCTCACTGGAACTGTCCCAGTAGTCCTCCTTCCAGGCAGACATATTTAAGAACACATTCATTTCCGGTAACTGATAGGTAATAATCGATTCATACCGCTGTTTAGGTCTATTATTTAACAGGCTGTAATAGCGATAGTTAAAATCTGAATAATCAATATAGTTTTCTGAGTTGAAACGATAACCGATCAATTGTAAATTCGCGTTTTCCCCTAACGCACGGGCATACTTCACTGATGCGCTAAAGCCGCTCATAGCTTTGCCATTATGATATTTGGCCTGCGACAGGTTGCCGCTCATTGCGACTGCACCAAACCAGCCAAAGGAACGGATAATCCCCAGGCCAACGTTATTATAGTTTTTGTCAACCAGTGCAGACGTATTGAGTGTAAAAGGCACAAAACCGTAATCATAGGTCATTTGCGCGAATAAGCTATCCTCATCACGTTTGTCGCTGTACTGGTCAACCTTGCTCCCTACGGCAATATTGTAATTATAATTACCAGGCTTCAATAAATTCGGCAGAACGGCGACCGGGAAACGCTGTTCTTTGACCGTGCCGTCCTCTTCATAAATCTTTAAAATAATATCGCCAGAATAGACGCCGGTCAGATCGTTAATCACAAAAGGACCTGGCGGTACCACGAACGATTTCAATGTATAACCGCCTTGTTCGACGGTCACACGGGCATGCGTTCTGGCAATGCCGTTGATTACCGGAGCATAGGATTGTGAGTCCCAGGGATACATATCCTGATTGGACTTTAACTGTGCGCCATAAAAGGTGAATCCGTCATTCAGCGTATTGTATGACTGGGTTTTACCAATCAAAATATCTGATTTGATCGATTTAATTGCGTGCGTTAACAGCAGGTTGTTACTCTGAAATTTCTCCCCCTGATACGCATACCCTCTGCCTAGCAGAACCCATTCGCCAATATTAACCTGACCTTCGATATTACCGTATGTTGTCCGGTCCAGGTTGCTTGATTTTGACGTATTAAGGTCATAGGCGATTTTAAAACCGGGGCTGCCATAATCCCAGGAACCACCGTTTTTTTGCGTCTCGATAAATCCTGCCTGCGGTATAGCGATTGACAGTTCCTGCAAGGAAGGATCAAATTTTACCCGACTGTTTTTCTCTTTATCAATAATATAGCAGTTGCGTGCGGGATCAAGGTACGCTTTATAGAATTCTTTATTGATGTTAATGCCGTTTTCCTGTAACCATTTATCTGAAAGGCAAATATGCTCAGCATCATCATTGCTGATTATTAACTCTACAGAGGTTGCTTTTTTAGAGCCATTAAATAGAAGATCGACAACATATTTTCCTGGTATGTTTTGCCCGGTGTTTTTCAATACCTCGGGGATCTCTTTGCTGCCACCGCGGATAAAGCTGTAGTTAAAATCGTCGGCAAGAATTTCATTCGACCACAAATGAAAAATGATAGCGACACATAATACTTTTATTTTCATTTTTATTCCTTGCCGACGTGTATCTTATTTAAGAAGGGAGCGAGAACTCCCTTTTATTTAAAAGATAATTACTTATAGGTCACAACATAGGTTGCAGAAGCACTGAATGGACCAGCGGTCAAAGCAGCGGTCGGCTTCGCAAGTACGGCACTATAATCGAATGATTTAATACCACCCTGTGTATTACTATAATCAAAAGAGGTTTGTCCTTGTTTGATTACGGCAGCGGTACCTGTTTGAGTTGCATTAGTTGTAGAAACTAACAGATAAGCATTAGTTCCCGCGGTTGCAGCGTTAGTGATGCCTGCCGCAGCTAGCGTAGAGGATGACCAGGAAACATTAGCAGAGGTTTTTGCAAGGCAAGTCGCATCTTGAGGTACTAATTTAAATGGGACAGCAGTACCATTAGCCGTTGCCGTATTTGAAAGTACACCCAAGTTCACATTAGCAATATCTCCACCAGCATTATCTTTTAGTGCAACATCACAAGTTGCCGTAGAAACACTACCCGTAAAGTTTACCGTACCGGTGTTTGGTGCAGCCATGGCATTAGACGCTACACCCAGAACTGCCAGAATTGCCGAACCTAAAATCAGCTTTTTCATTTTATACTCCATAATAATAGGCTTAATTCTTAAGTCAGCTCATAACCTTCTTAATGAGCGACACAAAATATATTGCGCTGAAAATTTACAGGCAAACCTTAATGTGAGCGATCGTTACTTTTCTATCTCCTTTTTTTATTTATGGCACAGTAGCTCACCTCACTCTTATTTTTGAGTGATGATTTTTTTATTTTGTGATGAAGGGGCAAGTAAAAACAGCCGAGATGTGTTCGTTGTCAAAATATCTTTTAAGGGTATAAAAATAGTAAACCCGCCTTTATTTATTGACCGACGCCATCGGTTGTTTGACTGTCAGTTATTCAGGCCGATACTTGCCGGGGGATAAAGTGAATAAAATATATGCAATAAAAAAGAACAGAAAGGGCGAAGCGATTGTCGTTTCAGAAGTCAGTGAAGGTATAAGAAGACGGGTCACCTCACGAATATCGCTAAGTGTTCTTTTAGTGAGTATGCTGGGTGGTGGGTATTCTGCCGAATCAACCGCTTCCAGAGCGGTGTATGATATACCCTATCAGACTTATCGTGATTTTTCTGAAAATAAAGGGATTTTCAAACCTGGTGCGATAGATATTCCTCTGTATGATAAAGATGGGAATATCGCTGCTAAGTTAGATAAAGCGCCCATGATAGATTTTAGTTCTAATTCAAGAACAGGCTTTGCGACGATGGTCGCGCCGCAATATATCGTGAGCGTAAAACATAATACAGGCTATAAAAACGTAAGGTTTGGTTATGGCGATGACACAAATTACACGTTGGTAAGCCGAAACAACTACCCGGGGGGGCTGGATTTTCATTTGCCCCGGCTGAACAAAATCGTTACTGAGGTTATTCCGCTGGATATAACCAATGCCGGAACGGCAAACGGCACATATCAGAATCAAGAGCGTTTCCCCGTTTTCTATCGTGTCGGTACAGGCACACAATACGTAATGGATAAAGATGGTAAGCCTGTCCGTATTGCCGGTGGCTATGCCTATAAAACGGGAGGAATAGTTAATCCACCTTTTTCTTCAAACTTACGTTTCTCGACCAATATAGATAATTCGCCTCTCACTTCCTGGGGGATGGCAGGTGATAGTGGGTCCCCGCTTTTTGCCTGGGATACACAACAAAACAAATGGGTTGTTTTAGCCGTACTCCATGCCTCGGAGAGTAAGGTCACCGGAAAAACTAACTGGTATACGATTGTTCCCGTTAGTTACGTTGACAATATTATGAAGCAGGATGCTGACGCCCCGGTCAACTCACAACAAAGTGAAGGGGATATTCACTGGTTATATGATGAAACGACGGGTGTCGGCACATTAACCCAGGGCGCAGCCTCCTGGGTAATGCATGGCAATGTCGGCCCAGCGTCACCTGCTTCCTTAAACAGTGGCAAAGATCTCACCTTCCAGGGCGGTGGTTCTGTGGTGTTAGAAAACACCGTTGACCAGAGCGCGGGAACGCTGACGTTTAATGATGATTATCGTATTAAGCCCCTGGATTCTCAGACCTGGAAAGGCGGCGGGATCATTATTAATGGCGATCATACTGTTGACTGGCAGGTGAACGGCGTTCAGGGCGATAACCTGCATAAGCTTGGTACCGGGACACTGAAAGTGAACGGTACGGGCATTAATCCCGGCGGACTGAATGTCGGTGAGGGGACAGTCATCCTGGCGCAACGACCAGACAGCGATGGCAACGTGCAGGCTTTTAATAATGTCAGCATTGTCAGCGGCAGGCCAACGGTAGTACTGAGTGATGATAAGCAGGTGAATCCCGACAATATAAAGTGGGGTTATCGTGGCGGTAAGCTCGATATCAATGGTAACAGTCTTACTTTCCATAAGCTCAACGGCGCAGATGAAGGCGCTGTGCTGACGAACAGTGGATCGCAAGCTACGGTGAATCTGGATTTTAATAAAGCAGATGCCACAACGGCCGTTGCCAACATCTGGCACGGTCATTTCACGGGCAATGTTGATGTCAATAATACCGTTACGCCCGGAACGCAGAACGACTTTGTTATGGATGGCGGGATGGATACGCAGGGTAGCGTAACTCAGGATAATGGTCGGTTGTTTATCCAGGGGCATCCTGTCGTTCATGCCGTCACCACTCAGGCCGTGGCGGACAAGCTGAAGGCGCTTGGCGACAACTCTGTCCTCACCCAGCCGGTTTCCTTTACCCAGAATGACTGGGAAACCCGACAGTTCAGTATGCAGCAGCTTAATCTGCATAATGCGGCGTTCGACCTGGCGAGAAATGCCAGCCTCAGCACAAACATCATTGCGGACCACTCCACGGTGACGCTGGGCAGTGAAGATCTCTATATCGATCTTAATGATGGCAACGGTGTACAAACCAGGCCGTCGCTGGGCCAGTCAAAAGCGACGAATGATGCGGATCAGAGCCGGTTCAGCGGACGTGTACAGCTGAATAACAGCTCCACACTGAACATTAATGAACGCTTTACTGGCGGGATTGACAGTATCGACAGTGCGGTGACCGTGGCGTCCAGTGATGCCGTTCTCAGCCAGTTCAGCCGTTTCAGTCACTCACCGCTGTCGCTGGCGGATGGCGCGAATCTGACGGCAACGTCGGGGCTGGTTTCTGACAGTGAAGTGACAGCCGGGACAGGGTCAACGCTTTCGTTGTTATCCGGAGAGTACGCCGCCGGGGGCTGGAACCTTACAGGCGCGGGAGCGACGCTGAATACCGGCGCGGGTAGCGTTATGACAGGTAATATTCAGGCGGATGATGCTGCCAGCCTGAATTTTGGTACAGCAGAGGAGGCCAGTAAGAATCTGTTCACAGCTTATGGCGGCAACCTGAGCGCGCCACTGGCAGAGGCGACGATGACGAACACCTTCTGGCAGGCAGAGGGGCAGTCTGTTGTGAAATCCCTCGACCTGAAAGGGTCGCAAATCAGTTTCAACCATACCGGCGCAGTCGGTGCACTGAATGTGGAAACTCTGAATGCCAATAACAGCACATTCATCCTTAATACCAACGGTAAAACGGCGGATACGGTTACGGTTAACCAGTCGCTGACCGGGAAAAATAACTCGCTGGTTGTTGTCCCGACGATATCTGCAATCGACAACACGGCTTCGGCTCTCCCGCTGGTCAACGCGCCGAAAGCCACTGAAAGCGATGTATTTACGTTAAAGCCGATCACACAACGTACAGGTTTCCATATCTATACACCGCAACTGAGTATGGTGGAGACAGCAAACAGCAAGCAATGGCGGTTGGAAGGATTTAATGTTCAGCAGGATAAGGCGGCGCTTCAGGCAGGGAAATCCGTAATGGACGTTGGATATAAGAACTTCCTGACGGAGATGAACAACCTGAATTATCGCATGGGCGATCTGCGTAATACGGATGGTGAAACCGGGGCGTGGGCGCGTATCTATAGCGGGACAGGTTCTGCCGACGCCGGTTATTCTAATAGCTGGACTCACCTGCAGATAGGGGCTGACAGAAAACAGTTGTTTAACGGTGGCGATCTGTTTACCGGTGTAACAGCAACGTTCACTAACAATAATAGTCATGGTACGGGTTGGTCTGGTCAAACGAAATCAACCGGGATTGGCCTCTATGCGTCCGCGATGTTTGATTCCGGGCTGTATGTGGATGCGATCGGGAAGTATGTCCGCCACGACAACCACTATTCGGCAACGGAAGTGTCAATGCCAGAGCAGGATTACAAATCACACTCCTGGTATCTGGGCGTGGAAACAGGCTGGCGCTTCTCGTTGCCTGGAGAGGCATTTGTCGAGCCG
This sequence comes from Citrobacter amalonaticus, assembly GCF_037053465.1. Taxonomy (GTDB): domain Bacteria; phylum Pseudomonadota; class Gammaproteobacteria; order Enterobacterales; family Enterobacteriaceae; genus Citrobacter_A; species Citrobacter_A amalonaticus_H. Next base: position 333,814 of record NZ_JBALIF010000005.1, on the reverse strand, counting down.
CAGACGGAGCTGGTCTATGGCACGGTGTCAGGAAACCGTTTTGCCTGGCAGTCTGAAGGTTCTGACATCACGATGCAGCGTAATCAGGAGAACCCTTTGATTGGTCGCACCGGCGTTGAAATCGGTAAAACCTTTATGGGTAAAGGCTGGACGCTGACCGCGCTGACGGGCGTTCATTATCAGTATGATCTGTTTAATCCGGCGAAGACGGTTGTCCGTGATTTGGGCGGGGAGACTTCCATCAGAAATGGTAAAGATAGCCGTATAAACTTTAATTTTGGTGTCAATGCCGAAATTAAAGAAAACACTAGGATTAGTCTCAATATTGAGCGCTCGAGCCTTGGTCAATACGATATCGATAAGGCAATCAACGCCAATATTCGTTATTCATTCTGAGCTTAATTGTTAAAAACAAAAAAGTCTGAACGGATAGTTCAGACTTTTTAATTAATTAATTGTAAGTGAGAATTAAATGTATTTACAAATCAATCTGGAGAGCATAATTTTATCGTGTAGCGTTATTTTTTAGGATGGTTTTTGATGTTTCTATACCTTATAGTCAATTTTAGTTAGGTTGCCTAATACATTTGATAGCTAAGGGTTCTTATGTCCGTTGCTTTTTTATTGGCGAGTAAAAATGCATATTTCAATTACGGATTGACATTACTCTCTGACGATAATTCAGAAATAAAATGTTTCAAATATGAACATATTGATACTCATCAAGAGATACTTAATAAATATTGTAAAGTCTATCTCATTTGCGACAGAGATGATTACTTCTCTTACTGCTTTCTTATGGAGCAACTCCCGGTAATATGTCTATATCTTGAGCAGGTATCTTGCCGACAGAAGAAGCTTCGTATTCTTACGAGTCGCAGCCCCTCACCCGTTACGGTGTTCAAAAACTTCACGGACGATGAGAGGAAAATAGTCTATTTGTATTTTTTTAAGAGGAAAAAAATCAGAGAGATTGCGACGATAACACAGCTAAAAGAGAATAATATTTATAATAAAATACGTTCGATAAAACTAAAGCTGGGTGCGGAATCCACCAGAAAGCTTCCAGTTCTACTTAGAAATTATTTTCTTGTGCAAACTGTGTGATTGCTGCAATTACGCATAGTTTTGTTTGAAAAATATTAAAATTGTTAACTATCCCACCAAGGCCTCGGGGTAATGCTATGTATTTTAAAGAAATATATAGTTAAAAAATGAATAATTAAAATTATAAACTATTCCCATAAACAAAAAATTCCGAGTTTACATGGCTGATAACCCATGAAATTATATGCATACAAAGCATGGGGGTGACTGAATGAATAGTCAAAGTGCTTTAAGTAACCTTACTTTTCCGGCGAAGGAAAGTTATGCACACAACAATACGTTGGTGCTGAAAAAGATTCGTTTTTACAATTGCGCTATTATCTATCTGCACGATGCACAACTGCTTGTAAAAACGAAAGATGGGCAATCCTTTAATATTCCTCCTGATTCACTTTGTTATGTTGAAAAAAACACAGTGATTGATGTTGCATTAAAAGTGTTAGGTAAAGGGGTACCCTACGAGATCTATCACGTTGACAGTGAAGTGTTAAGTTGCATCTGTAAAGTTATGGAGCCGCTTCTGTTGGATCCGCAAAGAGTCAACTCGATGCGGCGTAAAATCTTCACCTGTCCTGTTGATGAAACAGACATTAAAATCTTCAAACGATTAATCGGAAATGACGTCCAGCAACACAGACAAGTTTATAAGATTACTTATCTTCTCTCTAAAATTAGGGACATAGAATCGTTGGTTTACTCTCTGTCGGTATCAACGGATACCACCTTTACTGAGCGACTAAAGACAATCATTGAAGCTGATCTCACAAAATCGTGGAAGCTGGCAGATCTCGCAGGTATTTTACATATGTCAGAGGTGTCGATTCGTAAAAAACTTGAGAAGGAGAGTAATAATTTTAATACGCTGGTGTTGGATATACGCATGCACCAGGCGGCAAAACTCATTACGACGACCGAGAAGCATATAAACAGTATTGCCAATGAAGTGGGTTATACCAGTACGTCTTATTTTATTCGTAACTTTAAAGAGTTCTTTGGCATCACACCGAAACAGTTTTCATTGAAAGTCAAAAAACAGGCCTGAATGATGAATTCCGATGATATTCCATACAGCGGGTTCTGATATATAAAGGCATTTCGCAGAAAAAACCGGGGAAATCCCCCGGTTCTGATACAGACAGCGGCTGACTCTTCATGTAAATGGGGATCATCCATTTGAATTATGCCTCCACTGCTGGTGTAAATAGACCCGTTTTAGTTCCATGCATTTTTTGAGTTCCCGGCCAAATAATGGTGCTGTCGGTATTCCTTCGGTGTCATATTGTTCAGTAATTCATGCGGGCGTTCACAGTGATATTCTGATAACCATTTCTCCGTGATTTCCCGCACTTCATTCAACAATCGGGATCAAGATGCGATTTTAATCGCCGGGAAATGTATAAACCCGTGCGCTGTTTTTAAACTGCGCACGGGTTTTCTTTCGGTTAAAAATGAAAGTGGATGTTACCAGCTATAACGCACGTTCAGACTGCCGTTCAGGTCGTCGTAGCCGTTGCTGCCTGTCTGGCCCTCCGCCTGAACGCGCACGCTCCACTGGCTGGCGATATTCGCCTGGATGCCAGCTTTTAGTTCAGCACGATCGGCCGGCATGTTCTGTTTAGTCTGAGAATCATCAAACGATACCACTTCGTCATCGGTGGTATGCAGCCAGCTGACTTCCGCAAACGGCTGAATGATATTGCCGTCAGCTTTGCCCAGTTTTCCCTCCACGCGCAGGCCCAGCCGGGTCGTCCAGCTATCGCTGTTCTGGTCGTCGATGCGCGTGCCGCCGTTATCTGTTACGCCGTCGGCCTGATAATTTTGCCAGACGACCTGCGCCTGTGGCGTCAGGCTGACCGTGTTGCCATTGCTGAGCGGCATATTAAAGCGATAACCGGTTTCCAGCGAGGCGGAGTTTGCCGAAGAGTCGTATCCCTGAGAGCCTACGTCGCCGTTATCCACATGATTCTTATAGATACCGTACTGATACCAGCTATCGACATATACCCCACTGTGCGTTTTCTCATCGGCGAACCAGGTGGCGTACAGGCCGAGGTTATAACCGTCGACATGGCCGGAGGCGGTGAAGCGGCTACCGTCCGCGCCACGGTTGCCGGTGCTGTCGGTGTCGGCATTGATGTAACTGCCCATCACGCCGACGCTCAGACCCTGTTGACCGTTACTCCAGGTTGCAATATCGCCGCCCAACTGGAACTGCGAATAGTTATGGTCGTTGTCGACATTGCCGCCCGCCGAGGATGTATCCGCGTGACCGGCTTTGAAACGCGCCCACACGCTGCCATCTGTGGAACGATACTGGCTACCTTCCCGGTCGTACAGCGTCTGCATTTGCAGATTGCGCACTATCCACTGGTTGCCCAGGTAAGCGCCGATATCCGCGCGATATTGAGGGGTATCCGGAACGTCGCCGCCGTTATCACCCCCGCCATTATCTCCGCCCCCACCATTATCTCCGCCGCCGCCGTTATCATCCGTCTGCGAACGTAAATACCAGTTGCCGCCGTCCTGATACAGGCGGTACTCATACAGACCTATTTGCACCTGATTACCCTGGGTAAAGACGCCGTTCGACGCCCCGCCGACGTCCACGACTTCGATGCCGTTATCCGTTTGCGCGCCCTGTCCGCCGACATTGTTCACATACAGCGTGGTCGTGCCCGCGGTGTCGCCGGTCACCACCAGTTTATCGCTCGGCGAGTCATCGCCGCCAAACTGCGTATTCAGCGTCAGGGAGCCGCCGTTACTGGTGTAGTTGCCGTTAATCACCAGGGTATTATTGGGCGCTCCTGTGCTGGTCAGCCGGGTACTGGTCAGAGGAACGTTGCCGCTTCCGCTCTCGATCGCGCCATTATTGGTCACATCGCCATTGACGGTAACCGTATCGTCAAAACGCAGATTGCCCTGATTTTCAATGTTGCCGTTAACCACCGCATTGTTGCTGCCGCCGAAGGTGGCGTCCTGCGCCACATCAACCATTTGCTGGCTGCCAGCCGCGCCGATGGAAGCGCCCTGCGACAGCCACAACGTGCCGCCCTCAACCTGCGTTGCACCGCTGTAGGTGTTGTTCGCCCCCAAAATCAACGTTCCTGCGCCTTTTTTGGTCAGCGTTTTGCCGTCCCAGCCAGTGGCGCTCTCAGGCGCGACATCGGTCAGCGGCGTATTCAGGGTGAAGCTTTGATCGGCGTGATTAAGGGTGAAATTACCGTTCGCCGGCGTAAGCGGCGCATAAAGAGAGGCATACCAGCTTAATGCGACAGAGACATCGAACTGCGTGTTATCCGTTTTATCGTCTCGCCCTACAATGGTGATGAAATCTACCTGATCGGCAGGATCTCCGGCGATGGTTAACGCGTCGAAATTGCCGTTAATCGGCTGTGTGCTGTCGATGACCGTGACTTTGCCGTCAGGGGTATTCAGCTCGCCCGACACGCCAGTGATATTCAGCGTACCGTCCAGATTCGCCTGCTGCGCGGTAATATTCGCCGGGGCGTCGTCCGACACGTCCAGGTTAACATCCAGCACGCTGCCTTCATCCTGAGTCAGCGTGTCCACCTGCAGTGTGCTGCCTTGCTCAATTTGCGTTACGCCGCCGCTGTGGGTAGTCAAATCCTGATTAAGCGCGAATTGCCCGTTGGCGTCCAGCAACAGCCAGCCATCGTTGACGATGTCGCCGCTGCCCAGCGCGTTGACGTTGGTCGCCGCAAGCATACCGTCCTCAATTGTGGTACCGCCGCTGTAGGTATTGTCGCCGGAGAGAGTAAGCAGACCGGCGCCTTTTTTGGTCAGCGTTTTGCCGTCCCAGCCGGTAGCGCTTTCCGGGGCGACATCCACCAGCGACTGGGTGACTTCAAAACTTTTACCCGCGTCCAGCGTAAAGTTACCGTGCGCTGGCGTAACGAACGATGAGCTTCCCGCATACCAGCTTAATCCCACGCCGATGTCATATTGGGTATTATCATTCGCATCGACCCAACCGCCAGCCGCGAGATAATCCGGCGCGGTATTGGCCGCCGTGATGGCGTCGAAATTGCCCTTGATGGCGCTGTCGGCATCGATCAGCGTAACCGACTGCAACTGCTCCAGTTGTTTATCGCTGGTGATATTCTGTGAATCGGTCATCTCCAGCTTACCGTCCAGCGTGATGTCGCCGCCAGTAATCAATGGGCCGCTGGCGACGGCGCTTAAATCGACATCCAGTTCACTGCTCTGTTCCAGCGTTATTTTATCGGCGTTTAATGTGCTCCATGTTCCGTTTGCATCTTTCTCAAATACGATCTGCCCGGCGTTATCGAGCGTGGTTAATGACGACGCGCCGTTCATCATCCACTGGGTTTGATCGGCTAATGTCAGATTGATGACCGAATCTTTACCCAGATCTTTGGCAACGGATGTTGCGCCTGCAAAGTAAGAACCGGCGTCCATCGACAAATCGATATAACCCCAACCGCTGTTGACGATATCGCCGATAATATTCATTTTGCCGGTGCCATTGACTGTGCCGCCCTGAACAAGCTGGCCGGAGCTGGTGACTTTCGGATCCCAGATAGCGACACCGCCATCTGTGGTAATAGTCGTGTCGCCGCTAAGATTGATGATGCCGCCCTGCTGTACGACCACGCCGTAGCCGTTCTCTTTAGCGCCGGTCATATCGATAGAGAGGTTTTCGCCGTTAATGATCCCGGCGCTGGTGAAACTGTTGTTGCCAATCGACCATAAACCATAGGTTTTTTCATCGCCGCTCATGATGATATCGGTATTGGAGATATTCATCGTCTGACCAGAGAACTGCGCCGATGCGCCATAACCGTTGACTGCATAGATCGTGTTTCGGTTATCCGCCGTACCATTGAAGTTAAAAACACCGCTATAACCGCCGTATCCGGCGTAGCCCATACAGATACCATTAGTTTCACCGCTGGCGCCGATATCTCGGCCATCGATAACGCTGCCCGCGCCAACGGTGACATTGACTATATCGGATCCGCTCTGTGCGGTGATACCGTTCGCCTGCGCAGTTTTAACCGTCAATTGATCGGCTTTAAAATCACCGCCGGTGATCCAGATAGTATCGGCCTGCCCGTTGGCGCTAATGCTGCTACCGGAGCCAAGATCCATCTCGCCGCCGTCTTGCTGGATGCCATACATATAACCATTGCCCTGAACATCGACGGTAAGGTGATCCGCTTTTAGCAATGCATTGTCGTAATCAGCCATCATAGAAATGCCATGACCGCCGTGAAAGCCTCGCGAAGTAATAGATGAGCCGCTACCCAGATCAACATTACCGCCCTCGTAAATCTCTACCCCGGTAAATGAGGAATTACTGCTGGTCGAGGTGGTCGATAAATCAATAGCGATACCGTTCGCGGTAAAAGAGGTGCCTGTCGTGACGGAAACACCATACGCATTCCAGGTGTTTCCCGATATTGTAATTGAACTGCCATCACCTAAATTAGCGCTGCTATTGGAATCAAGTTCTACGCCATACAAATTACTCAATCCCGTAACATTAATATCGACATTGTTGCCGGTCAGGGTACTCCGGGTATTAAGATCGATTCCTGTCGCCCCATAGCTGCTGCCGCTATTGGCATCAATCCGGGTATTGTCTCCTAAAGCAACCGTCGTCTGCCACGCATAAATTCCTTCGGCGGAGTATTTTTCTGACGACGCCTGAATCAACCCGTTATCAATATTGAAACTGCCAGCGGTATTGTTTAAATAGACGCCATAAGCATCACCTGATTTTGATTCTACTGTAATAGTGCTTCCTTTCCCTAAATCAATCAGGCTTCTTGTACCGGCAGCATAAATACCATAAGCGCTGTTTTCAGCGCTTACGTCGATCTGCAAATTATTAGCGGTGACATGGGTGTCGGCATTTAATTTGGTGATATCCATTCCATCAGAACTTGTTACGGATGACGTCCCCGTGTCAACGACCTGGATTTTTGTCCCATCGCCCAGGTTGTTATTGGTACCATTATCCAGCACGACGCCGACTGAGCCGGAATCGCCGGCGATATCAATAACCGCGCCACCGTTAATCTGTACGCCGCTACCGCCCGTGACGTGGCTGTCTATGCCAGTGCCGCCCGTCGTCGAGGTAACGGTATCGCCATTCTGTAATATAATACTTGCGCCGCTTTGCGGGCCGACCTCGGCCGCATAGGCGCCAAAACCGCAAAGTAGTAAACTTACCGCCAGACCGACCGTGCGTATTTGGCTTTTTACCCGGCTGTCGCCGCACGCCAGTTCAGAGGCGACAACATACATATTTTTCGCACTATTCCATACAATATTGTAATTTCTATTCATTGATTAAATACATCCTTGCAATTTATAGGGGGATAGGGATACATATACGCAGGTAATAAAAATTCTTATTCTATTTTGAATGATTATTAGATAATGCATTAAAGTCTTAAATTATAAAGTTTGCAATTTAGATTGTGTCATTTTTCATACTCTTTATATGTGTTTTTTTTGTTCTGTATCATTGCTACGCCAATTTATTTATATGGTGATAATGTTATTTATATTCAGAAATAAAAAATGAATATGGTAAAAAATATCATTCAGTAACAAAACTTTTCATTTTATGTGGTGGTTATTGCGATTTATTTTATGAATTTAAGTCTGAAAGCAAAATAAATAGATCCGGTTCACAAATATTGAATGGATATATTTATGTGATTGATGAAATGTTTTTTTATATTTCCACAGCTGAAGAGATATTGTAATTCACACTTTGAATTTCATCGCCGGTTTGCTGCGCCACGCTGCATCAACCGCGAGATCAGTGACATGGAAGCACCTATCCGGCTTGTCGCTATTACCAACTGGCTGGCATCGCCCATAACTAAGTGGTCGCTTGGTCGGTGAGCGATAAACACGCCTTTGCACCAGCCTTTTTGGTGTGTTTTCGTAGTCTCAACTTGTCGGGCTGTTAACTTCATTGGGAGCATAAGTGGGGCATCTTTTATGCCCCCAGAATTCACTTGATTCTGATAGACATGAGCTGACCCAAGGAGAGCATTGATGCTTTCAGTTATAGGTATTAGAAGGGATTAGTTGACTTAGATAGCGTTCAGGAAAGGCAAACTGGCGGAAGATCACAGGAGTCGAACCTGCCCGGGACCGCTGGCGGCCCCAACTGGATTTGAAGTCCAGCCGCCTCACCGGAGACGACGATCTTCCGCGCCTGCATTGCTACATGGAGGCGGGGCGCATTATAGCTACTTCCTGACATTTCCACACCCCTTCCCTTACTTTTTTAACTTCCCTTTCTCCTTACCATGATCGATTTCAAATAAATCCTCATAAATTCCGGTGGTTACATTTTCTGACATCTTCTGGCACAACCGCGATCACAGAAAACAAGAATCGTAATTTGATAACCAGAAATTGGAATACCCACATTTAATGTAATGGTTTACAAAAGTGGTAACCGGTCTCAGTACACGTAAAAATGCCAGAGGATATGCGATGACAAATCATATTTTGTCCGTCAGGGAGAAGATTGGCTACGGGATGGGTGACGCCGCCAGTCATATCATTTTTGATAACGTCATGTTGTATATGATGTTTTTTTATACCGATATTTTCGGTATTCCCGCAGGCTTTGTTGGCACCATGTTTTTACTGGCGCGAGCGCTGGATGCCATTTCAGATCCATGCATGGGGCTGCTGGCGGATCGCACGCGATCCCGCTGGGGAAAATTCCGTCCGTGGGTGTTGTTTGGCGCGCTGCCGTTCGGACTCGTTTGCGTCCTGGCATACAGTACGCCGGATCTCAGCCTGAACGGAAAAATGATCTATGCCGCAGTTACTTACACGCTACTGACGCTGCTCTATACCGTGGTGAATATCCCTTACTGCGCGCTGGGTGGCGTGATCACCAACGATCCCACGCAACGCATCTCCTTGCAGTCCTGGCGCTTTGTTCTTGCGACGGCGGGAGGGATGCTTTCGACGGTTCTGATGATGCCGCTGGTGAATTTCATCGGTGGCGAAAACAAAGCGCTCGGTTTTCAGGGCGGGATTGCCGTGTTGTCCGTGGTTGCGTTTCTGATGCTGGCGTTTTGTTTCTTTACCACCAAAGAGCGTGTTGAAGCGCCTCCTGGGACGACATCGATGCGAGAAGATCTGCGCGATATCTGGCAAAACGACCAGTGGCGGGTTGTGGGGCTGCTGACCATTCTCAACATTCTCGCCGTCTGTGTCCGCGGCGGGGCGATGATGTATTACGTCACCTGGATCCTCGGCACACCGGGGGTATTCGTGGCTTTCCTGACCACCTACTGCGTTGGCAACCTGATTGGCTCCGCGCTGGCAAAACCCCTCACCGACTGGAAATGCAAAGTCAGTGTCTTTTGGTGGACCAACGCGGCGTTGGCCGTCGTCAGTCTGATGATGTTTTTTGTTCCAATGCACGCCAGCCTCACTATGTTCGCTTTTATTTTTGTGATTGGCGTGTTGCACCAACTGGTGACGCCAATCCAGTGGGTAATGATGTCCGATACGGTGGATTACGGTGAATGGTGCAATGGGAAACGCCTGACCGGTATCAGCTTCGCGGGAACGCTGTTCGTGCTCAAACTGGGTCTGGCGCTTGGCGGCGCGCTTATTGGCTGGATGCTGGCGGGCGGCGGCTATGACGCGGCGGCGAAAACCCAAAACGGCGCCACCATCAGTATCATTATTGCGCTGTTTACGCTTGTCCCTGCCGTCTGCTACCTGCTGAGTGCCATGATCGCCAAACGCTACTACACCCTGAAAACGCCTTATCTGAAAACGATCCTCAACCAACTGGCTCAGGGGGCGCGCCGCAATCAGCAAGAATTCACACATAACGACTTTCAGAACTAAAGGAACCGACTATGAAGATTAGCGACGGTAACTGGCTGATTCAGCCGGGCCTCAATGTGATTCATCCGATTCAGGTGTTCGACGTTGAACAGCACGGCAATGAACTGGTGGTTTATGCCGCCCCGCGTGATGTTCGCGAGCGCGCCTGGCAACTGGATACCCCACTGTTTACGTTGCGTTTCTTCTCGCCGCAGGAAGGGATTGTGGGGGTGCGCATGGAACACTTTCAGGGGGCGCTGGATAACGGTCCGCATTACCCACTCAATGTGTTGCAGGACGTTCAGGTCGACATACAAAACAATGACGCGTTTGCGGAGCTTAAAAGCGGCAACCTCAGCGTGCGCGTCACCAAAGGCGAATTCTGGTCGCTCGATTTTATGCGCAACGGTGCGCGCATCACCGGTAGTCAGTTGAAAAACAATGGCTATGTCCAGGATACCCATACTGGGCGTAACTACATGTTCGAACGTCTGGATTTGGGCGTGGGTGAGACTGTCTATGGTCTGGGCGAGCGCTTTACCGCGCTGGTGCGCAACGGCCAGATGATAGAAACCTGGAATTGTGACGGCGGCACCAGCACCGAACAGTCCTACAAGAATATTCCGTTCTACATCACTAACCGGGGTTACGGTGTGCTGGTCAATCATCCCCAGTGCGTCTCATTTGAAGTCGGCTCGGAAAAGGTGTCGAAAGTGCAGTTCAGCGTTGAGAGCGAGTATCTGGAGTACTTCGTCATCGATGGACCGACGCCGAAAGAGGTGCTAAACCGCTATACCCGATTTACGGGGCGTCCGGCGTTGCCGCCCGCGTGGTCGTTTGGTTTGTGGCTCACCACTTCGTTTACCACCAACTACGACGAAGCGACGGTTAACCGCTTTATCGACGGGATGGCTGAGCGCAATTTGCCGCTGCACGTTTTCCACTTCGACTGTTTCTGGATGAAAGCCTTCCAGTGGTGTGATTTCGAATGGGATCCGCTGACCTTCCCGGATCCGCAAGGGATGATTCGTCGTCTGAAGGAGAAAGGGCTGAAGGTCTGCGTGTGGATAAACCCGTATATCGGACAAAAATCCCCCGTTTTCCAGGAACTGAAAGAGAAAGGTTATCTGCTCAAACGTCCGGACGGTTCTCTGTGGCAATGGGATAAATGGCAGCCCGGACTGGCAATCTATGATTTCACGAACCCGCAGGCCCGTGAGTGGTATGCCAGTAAGCTAAAAGGTCTGGTGGGCATTGGCGTTGACTGCTTTAAAACGGATTTCGGCGAGCGTATTCCGACCGATGTGCAGTGGTTTGATGGTGCCGAACCGCAGAAAATGCACAACCATTATGCGTACATTTACAACGAACTGGTGTGGAACGTGCTAAAAGAAACCGTCGGTGAGGAGGAGGCGGTACTGTTTGCCCGCTCCGCGTCGGTGGGTGCACAGCAGTTCCCGGTACACTGGGGCGGCGATTGCTACGCTAACTATGAATCCATGGCGGAAAGCCTGCGCGGTGGTTTATCCATCGGTTTGTCCGGGTTTGGCTTCTGGAGCCATGATATCGGTGGTTTCGAAAATACGGCACCGGCGCATGTCTACAAACGCTGGTGTGCGTTTGGCCTGCTCTCCAGCCATAGTCGTCTGCACGGCAGTAAATCCTACCGCGTACCGTGGGCGTATGACGATGAGTCCTGCGATGTGGTGCGTTATTTTACCGAACAGAAGTGCCGCATGATGCCTTATCTGTATCGCGAAGCGGTTCGCGCACATGAACAAGGGACGCCGATGATGCGCGCGATGATGCTGGAGTTCCCGGATGACCCTGCGTGTGATTATCTCGACCGCCAGTATATGCTCGGTGATGCAATCATGGTGGCTCCGGTATTCTCTGAAGCCGGCGATGTACAATTTTACCTGCCGGAAGGGCGCTGGACGCATCTGTGGCGCAACGATGAAGTACAGGGTAATCGCTGGGTTAAACAGCAGTATGACTACCTGAGTTTACCGGTGTACGTGCGCGAGAACACCCTGCTGGCGCTGGGCAGTAATGAGCAGAAACCGGATTACGCATGGAATGAAGGGACCGCTTTCCAGTTGTTCTCCCTCCATGAGGGATGTGAAGCGGTTTGCGAGGTGCCAGCCGCAGATGGTTCGGTGATCTTCACCCTGACGGCCCGACGCAAGGGGCATATCCTCACCGTGATGGGCCAGGGGCAGGCGCGTGACTGGACGCTGTGCCTGCGTAACATTGCGCAAATCAGCGGGATCCGCGGTGCTTCACACCGGGGGAGCGAATCTGGCGTTGTGGTGACACCCTACGGTAATGAGGTGGTCATTACACTTTAAGCGGTTGCCTGTTGGGGGCGGAGATTCAATCGCCCCCACAATGCCAGTATCAGATACAGCGCCACCGGTAATAAAAAGCTGTAGCGGAGATTGAATGTATCAATACAGACAGCCTGCAACAACGGGAGAATAGCCCCGCCAATCCCGGCCATCACCATTGCCGCAGCCGAAATGTTTGCGATAGCCGGACTTCGGCTAATGGTGTGACCGAAGATAACTGGATAGAGAATCGAATTTCCCAGGCCAGTCAGGAGAAGCAAATACCCGCCAGAGAGATCGTTCAGAGCTATTGCTAACAGAACGGCGACGGCACAGGCCAGTGTTGCGGTAAGAAACGGATAATAGTTGCCAACCCTGTCGGCGAATAATCCATAAAGAAAACGGCCAGCCAGTGCGCCTCCCCAGTAAAAAGAGACCAATGACATCGCCATTGTGGTGCTCCAGCCACCCATCGTGATGAGGTATTTGACCAGACTGGTCGCAAGGCTCACTTCGACGCCGACATAAACGAAAATCGCCGTCACGCTAAATAAAAACCCGCTGCTTCGCCAGACGTTCTGCTTTCCTGATGCCGTTTTTTTCGGGCGCGCCACATCGGGCAGCCTGATAAAAAATACGCCTGCAATTAATAGCAATGAGAATAACGTGAGGCAAAACCAGAGCGTGCTGATGGGCTCGTTTCGCGCAAGAACATCGACAGGAGAAAACTCCAGCAGCAGCGCAACCAGCATCGGGGCCAGTGTGGTTCCCAGTGAGTTGACGGCGGAGGCCAGGCACAGATTGCCTATTCGTTTATGCGGTGCGCTAAGCAGTGTCAGATAAGGGGTGGCGACGACCTGCATCGCCGCCACACCTGTTGCGATAATGAACATCGCCACCAGTGACAGGGCAAAGGAATCCAGCCGCAAGGCGAGGGCAAATGCCAGGCATCCGACGAAAGACAGGGATAACGACAGGAGCAACACGTTGCGATAGCCCCGGCGTTCAATCAGCATGGAGCAGGGCAGACAGGTCAGAAAAGGAGCCACATAAAAAATAACGGTAATGAAAATAGACTGTAGCCACGACAGGTGAAAATACTGATAGAAAAAAATAATCAAAACGCTGTTAATCGCGGTGATGTTTCCCCACAGGAAAAATACCGATGCCAGTAATGTAAAATTTCTATTCATTTGTCTTTTATAATCAATTTTCTGATGTAGTGACCTGTTGCACAGACCGTTCTTTAAAATAACGCTAAATTAGCGTTGCATTCACTGGAGTAAAACATGGAACTGGAAAACGTATTTCGCGACGTAAAATTAAATAAAACAGAAATCACGGTGTTGCGCTTTATTCAGAATAACCCGGAGCAATGTATACGTGAGGGTATCCGGACGGTGGCGGAGCATTGCTACAGTAATCCTTCTTCGCTGGTCAGGCTGGCGAAGAAACTCAAGTTTAGCGGCTGGCTGGAACTGGTCTATTTCATCAAGTTTAATATCACAATGCCAAAACTTGACGTGACCAACGATGTGAACTTTATGAATATCCAGCCTGCTGAAAACTTGTCGCTACTCTTAAACCGGTTGCAACACGATCGTATTCTTATTCATGGCAGCGGTTTCTCTCAATTAATCGCTCAGTATATTTATAATAAATTCCTGGTGATTGGCGTGAATGCCAGTCTGGCGCTTTGGCCGGACTACGAAATACTGGAACAAAAAACGTCTGCAAAATTTGATTCTATCTGGCTGGTCTCTAAGTCCGGACGCAGCAGCTCAGCATTAAATTGGGTTAAAGCGCTGGAGGGTAAAAATACCGACCTGGTCTGCTTTACCGGTGATTATCAAAGCCCGCTGGCGCAGGCGGCGGATACTGCGGTCATTATCCACGATCCACAAAAATTCGATGATGATATTTACTGGAGCAATCCATTTTTTGGCTACTGCATTCTCGGTTTCGAGCATTTGTTGAAACTCTGGTTTATGCAGAATCCCCCCGGGGCGTCCACTGACGCCCCGGGAACGATTATTTCCAGTCGCTAAATTGCGCTTCGTTAAGATACTCTCCCACCAGTTGTTCAGCCAGTGACCAGGAGCCAATCAGTGGATGCGCCATTAAGGCACGGATTGCCAGAAACTTATCTTTGCGCATGATGGCGGCCACTGCCAGGCGTTCGTACTCCTTCACACATGAGATCATGTTCTTCTGAGCGTCCGGGACGTGAACTGGCGTCACCGGTTTCAGTCCTTCTTTGCTCAGGTCACAGCTGATCTCAATAACGTCATCCGGGCGTAAGAAATCCAGCGTCCCGTTATTTTGCAGGGAGACCACGATGCGTTTGCTGGTAGAACTGTTCACCGCTTCGAGAATATCCAGCGCTACCCCGGCGTAACCCCCGGTGTCCGGCTCTTCAATAAACTGTTTTAGCGTAAGGGGTTCGCGGGTGTTGAATTTTTCCTGGTGCGATTCATTCTGCATGTAGCTATTTTCACGGCGCAGATAGTGTTTCATCCAGATATCAAATGCGGCCTCCGGATCCTCTTTGGCATCGACGCGTTGCAGTTCCTCACGCATTTCACGATTGATCCGCGCAATGGTTTCACCCCGCGTTTCCGGCGCATCCTGAATCGCTTTCAGGGCCACTTCGCGGTAGTAGTAGTAATAGAGATATTCATTCAGTAATTGCTTATCACATAACTGCACCAGCACCGGTGAGAAGTATTGCATCGCCGTTTTGCTGTACAGCGCCGGGTTGCTCACCAGCTTATCGGTGACATCTTCGCCTTTCACCGTGAAATGGGTAAACCAGGAGAAATGGTTTAGCCCATAGCATTCCACTTTCAGATCCGCTTCGTCGCAATCCAGAATGGCAGGCAGTTCGCGAATCAATTCTGAAGGCGCATCGCAAATGCCGTAAACCCGACGTTTAAAACCCGATTTAATGATGGCTTCGGTAACCAGCCCTGAAGGGTTGGTAAAGTTAAACAGAATGGCATCCGGCGCGGCGTGTTCTTCAATCAGGCGGCAGTAATTGAGAATGGCGGGAATTGAGCGCATTGCCATCGCAAAGCCGCCTGCCCCGGTGGTCTCCTGGCCCAGTGTATTATGGTTCAGCGCGATGCGTTCATCGCGCACGCGGCTTTCATCACCGCCGACGCGCAGGGTGGTAATAACGTAATTGCTGTTTTTTAATGCCGATACCGGGTCCGTCGTCAGGCTGAAATGAATATCTGGGCGGATCGTGGCAAAAACATAGCGGGCGATTTCGCCAAAAATTTTCAGGTTCTCTTCTGAGCTGTCGAGAAATACAACTTCTTGCAAACCAATACGATGCGCATTATATGCCAGTGATTTCGCCAGGAATGCGGAACGAACGCCGCCCCCGCCTAATACGGTTAATTTCATAACAACTCCTGATTAATTATTTGCCAGCCAGTTATCTACCCGGGATCGAACCTGTCCAACCCTCACGCCGTAAATAACCTGAACTTCATTTTGATTTCGCACCACACCATTGGCGCCAGTCGTTTTTAACAGAGCTTCATCAATTTTCTCGGGATGATGCAGCGCGACGCGTAACCGGGTAAAACAGTTATCAACAGAAATAATGTTCTCTTTGCCGCCTAAACCCTTAATAATTTCATCGGTGACAGCCTGACCTGTATTGGCTTTTTTATTGCGATACTCTTCTTTGCTATAGAGTTTCACTTCACTGTCATCTTCGCGGCCCGGCGTTTTCAGATTCAACCTGACGACCAGCGTGCGGAAAATTACGTAGTAAGCAATGAATTGGCCGATGCCGATCACGACATACAGCGGCCAGCGGGTAAGCGAGGCCGGCAGCGGCAGGTTATAAATCAAAAATTCAATGAGGCCGGATGCGCCCCACGGGCGAACGGTCAGCAGATCGCAAATCGCCTGAGATGTCGCAGTCAATGTGGCGTGAATTAACCACAACAGCGGTGAAACAAATAAGAAGGTAAACTCAATAGGTTCGGTAATGCCGGTCAGAATGGAAGTAATAATCGCAGGCAGTAAAATTGCCTTCGCCATCATTTTCTTCTCAGGTGTAGCGGTATGGTAAAACGCCAGCGCCGCGCCAGAAAGGCCAAAAATAGTCGTCATCCCTTGTTGGGAAAACCGTAACGCGTCGTTCATTACCGGGGTCAGATCGGGGTGGCGCATATAGGCCAGAAAGATAGCTTGCGTACCGGAAACCACCTGTCCGTCAACGTTCAGCGTTCCACCAATCTGCGTTAACTGGAATGGCGACCAGACGAAGTGGTGCAGGCCGGTTGGAATCAGGAATTTTTCAAAGAATCCGTAGACAAAGACACCAGCCACGCCCGCGTTCTTCATAAAACTGGTTAACGCGGCAATACCGTGCGTCATAAACGGCCAGAACCAGGTAAAGGCAATGGCATAAATAAGGATAACTGGCGTCATGGCGATTAAGGTCAGTTTTGCTCCGCCATACATAGAGAGTGCGCCAGGTAATTCTATTTCTGAGACTTTATTGTGGACCCAGGCAATTGTGCAGCCGAGAATAATCCCTAAAAAAATCCCCATATCGACGACGACAAAACCTAATATTTGCGTTTGCCCGGTACCGTAATATTCTCCATTCACTTTTTCAGCAATACCGTGGGTGTATTCCAGCCAGGAGTGATTAGCGCCTAAAAACATAATAAAGCACATGACAGCAACCAGTGCGACTTCGGTTTTTTTATCTTTCGCAAGGCCATAGCTGATGCCGACGCAAAAGAGGAGTCCCAGGTTGCCAAATAATGGCCAGAAGGTATCTCCGAGGAGCTGACCAATTTGATGTAAAAAGCTGGTTTCAGAAATAAGCGTCGGGTTGGTTAAGACTGAACTTAATGCCAGAATTAATCCAATAACAGGTAAGAACAAGACCGCCCCGATCATTGCTCTGGAGAATCTTTGCATATCCGCCAGAATACGTTGACGTATTACAGACATGGCTATTCCTTTTTCTATTATGTAGGGTATTTGTAATTATTAAATAAGTGCTTCCAACATTATCGTTATAACAACTCTCTTCGGGGATGGAAACCTGTTGCGGAAAATAGGTACAAGTAACCGATAAATGAATACCTGTTTCGTTTGGCCTGAAAAAACGCTCCCGGACGGCGACCATCCGGGAGACAAGAAGAAGGGTTATGGGGCGACGGGAGCTGGGGTTGCGGGTTCGGTTGCGCTGACGTCATTACCAGAGACTACACCCGCCTGCATCGTTTGTGTGACCTGCTGTTTATCAGCATTTACGGCATGTAACTGCCCATTCACCGTGGGTTTGAGCGGCGCATCAGCCTGTACTGTGCCGCTGGCGGTCAGTTGAATATTGCCATCACCCGCGATCGGTAGCGCAGGCCATCCCCACTGCTGAAGAACGTTTATCGGCACGCCGCGCCCGTTCAGACTGACCTGCACCTGGCGCTGTGGTAGCTGTGAGACGCTGGCGGTTGCTTCCAGAATTCCTTTTTCGGTAAAGGCGCTCAGTTCACTGATGTTGACCGTGCTGGCGTTCGCGGTGAATGAGAGCGAGGGGCGGCGTACATCGACGCGGTTGAAGGTGGCGGCGGCGGCGTTCAGGGTCGCGTTGCCGCTCCAGACGCCCCATTGATGGTTCTGTACCAGGCCAAGATTGGCACCATAGCCATCCAGCGCGGTTAACTGCCACGGAAACGCCGGGTCGATATCAATCACCAGGTTGCGGCTGGCAGTAAATTTCTTCAGCGTCAGGCTGTTTAGCCAGGCGGGCAGCGGCTTCATCCACCGTTTCTTCCAGTTTTCCGGCAGGGTGTACTCCATACCCGCCAGGGCGGCGTCATCGAGAATCAGAGCCTTACCTTCACGCAGCCAGTTACCGGAGGTTCTGACCATGCCGCCTTCCCAGCGAGTGGTAAACTGGCGTAGCGCGATACCTTGTGGTGAAAACTCTGCATTCAGAATCGGATCAAACAGATGTATTGAGCCATAAATAAACTCGCTGGCATTCAGCGACAGCTTACCTTCCTGCGTCTGCCAGTCGTCCTTGCTGAAGGTCAGATTGCGCAAGCTCAGATCAAGGTCTGTGACCGCCCAGTCCGGACCCTGAAGGCGGGCATCCGTGACCTCAAGGCGCTCAATCTGTAGCGACGGAATGGTTTTCAGCGGCGAGAAAAATGCGGCCAGCGATTTATCACTTTGCAACCGGATGTCATTCAGCCGCAGGTTTTCGACCAGCCAACTGCCATCGGCGTTACGTTGCGCTACGCCAGTTAAGGCACCGCGCGCGATATCCGCGCCAATATTGCTTAACGACACCTGATCTTTATCGATACTCCCCTGAATTAATACGTTAGCCGCGGGCACACCGTTGAGCGTCAGAGAGCCAGCGCTGAGCTGAATCTGCGCCTTGCTGCCAAGCACTCTACCGGCTTCAGGCAACCAGGGCATAATGCCGCCGTTTACCCGTTGAGCGCTCAGATTCCACTCGCTGCCAGGGCTGTTAAACGCCATCTCCTGTAATTGCAGGCGATCGGCCTGGAAGGGGAACGGCGCGGTCTGTGGCGAGATATTCAGCGTGCCGTTTTGCAGCAGGATCGTATCGACATGTAAAGGGTCGGTAAGCTGGCGGATACTCAGGCCAATGTCCACTGTCTTTGCGACCAGCGTTGCCGGTTGTCCGTCGCGCCCGAAGGTGACATTTTCCAGCAGGAGATGGGTGGGGGAGGAAAAGCGATGATCCAGCGCGTCAAAAGATAGCCTGTACCCGCTATTATCAGAAACCCAGGCGCTGACATGCTCTGCACCCCAACGAGTTTGCAGCAGAAAATAGAGGCCGAGAATCACCACCAGAAGGGCGATGAACACGTAGAGAATCAGCTTTCCAATAAATTTCATGGTCTTCCATCCCGCGAAGTGCACGTACAGGAGTTATGCACGATTTACGCGCAATCCTCAAGGCAGGAATAGTGAAAGAGCGTTACAGCGGCGGTGAACGGGTATCACCGCCGCACAATATTTATGGTTTTTCAGGCGGGAAAATCAGGTTCAGAACGATAGCGGTGATACCGCCTGCCGCGATGCCGGAGGAGAGCAGGTTTTTCACCCAGTCTGGTGCGAATTGCAGAATCAACGGCTGCTGAGAGACGCCAAGACCTACCGCCAGCGACAGCGCAATAATCAGGATCGCACGGCGATTTAGCGGCTCGCGGGAAACGATACGCACACCGGATGCGGCGATCGTTCCGAACATCACCAGCGTCGCGCCGCCGAGAACCGGTTCCGGGATATGCTGCACAAAACCGCTTACCGCCGGAAACAGACCGAGCAGGATCAGCATCAACGCGACGACAAATCCCACGTAGCGGCTGGCGACGCCAGTTAACTGAATAACGCCGTTATTCTGTCCGAAGCAGGAGTTCGGGAAGGTGTTAAAGACGGCGGAGACAAAAGAGTTCAGACCATTCGCCAGTACGCCGCCTTTCAGACGTTTCATGTACAGCGGACCGGAAACGGGTTGTTCAGAAACGTCAGATGTCGCCGTGATATCACCAATGGTTTCCAGCGAGGTGATCATAAACACCAGCATCAACGGTAACAGCAGGTTCCAGTCAATGCCCAGGCCGTAGTAGAGCGGCGTTGGCACCATGATCAGCTCCTGGGATGTGGGGGCGGTATTTTCAGGCAACATACCCATAAACCACGCCAGCGCATAGCCTGCGGCCATCGCAATAACCAATGAGGCCACGCGCAGATACGGGTTACGTTGACGGTTGAGCAGAATAATCAACAGCAACACGACACCCGCCAGCAGCAGGTTTTTCGGTGCGCCGAACGTGTTGTCATTCATTGCGGCATAACCACCGCCGATAGACGTCAGGCCGACCTGAATCAACGACAGGCCGATAATCATCACCACGACACCTGAGACGAGCGGTGTGATAATTCGACGGGCGAGATGCAGAACACGGGAAAGGACCATCTCTGTGCAACTGGCCAGCATCAGGGTGCCAAACAACGCCGCCATCATGGTTGGAACGTCAGCGCCACCGGTTTTTAGCGCGGTGCCCCCCATAATCAGCGGTGCCACGAAATTAAAGCTGGTGCCCTGAATCGACAGCAAACCGGAGCCCACCGGACCCCATGCTTTGATTTGAATAATGGAAGCCACACCGGAGGCGAACAACGACATGCTGATAATGTGTTGTGTATCCTGAGCCGGTAACCCCAGCGCCTGGCAGATGAGCAGGGCTGGCGTAATCACCGCAACAAACATTGCCAGCAGATGCTGACAAGCGGCAAACAGGGTTTGCGGAAGCGGTGGACGGTCCTCAAGACGGTAAATCAGTTCGCTGTTTTGAGTCTGCGCAACCGGTTGCGCGTTTTCTGACTCGAGGGTGTTAACAGACATCAGAGACAATCCCGTGGTGGCAAAGCGGGCATTTTATCTGACCAGTTGGTAAAAGCAAACGATTGCGACCAGGTTTTCTTATTATTTAAAATAGATAAAAGCACATTTTTATATAACTTCCCCTGCTTTTTTGCTTAAAATCCATGCCGAATTGCCACTAAAAGCTAAAAATAGCCTCAGGAATAAGACATCGTGCGTAACTGATTGCAGACGTACTTAAGGAGCTTTGCATGTTTCAACTCGACACCTTATCAACCCTCGTCGCCGCAACGCTGACGTTGCTGCTTGGGCGTAAACTGGTTCAGTCCGTCTCCTTTCTCAAAAAATACACCATTCCGGAACCTGTCGCGGGCGGGTTGCTGGTCGCCATCGCCCTTCTGGTGTTGAAAAAAAGCATGGGCTGGGAAGTGAATTTTGATATGACTTTACGCGATCCGTTGATGCTGGCATTTTTCGCGACCATCGGTTTGAACGCGAATATCGCCAGTCTGCGGGCGGGGGGCCGCGTGGTGGGGATTTTTCTGATCGTCGTGGTTGGACTGCTGCTGATGCAAAATGCCATTGGTATTGGGATGGCCAGCCTGTTGGGACTGGATCCGCTGATGGGCCTGATTGCGGGATCAATCACACTGTCCGGCGGACACGGCACCGGCGCGGCCTGGAGTAAACTGTTTATCGAACGCTACGGCTTTGTGAATGCGACGGAAGTGGCGATGGCCTGCGCCACCTTTGGTTTAGTCCTCGGCGGGCTGATCGGTGGTCCGGTGGCGCGTTACCTGGTCAAACATTCCACCACACCGGACGGTATTCCGGACGATCTGGAAGTGCCCACGGCGTTTGAAAAACCGGATGTCGGGCGCATGATCACCTCGCTGGTGCTGATTGAAACCATCGCGCTTATCGCTATCTGCCTGACCGTCGGCAAGATCGTTGCGCAACTGTTGGCGGGGACGGTGCTTGAGCTACCCACGTTTGTCTGTGTGCTTTTCGTCGGGGTGATTGTCAGTAACGGTCTGGCTCTGGTGGGCTTTTACCGTGTCTTTGAGCGTGCGGTGTCTGTCCTGGGGAACGTGAGTCTGTCGCTGTTTCTGGCGATGGCGCTGATGAGCCTCAAGCTGTGGGAGCTGGCTTCACTGGCGTTGCCTATGCTGGCGATCCTCGTGGTACAGTCTATCTTTATGGCGCTCTACGCGATCGTTGTGACCTGGCGAATGATGGGCAAAAACTACGATGCTGCCGTACTGGCGGCGGGACATTGTGGGTTTGGTTTGGGCGCGACGCCCACGGCGATTGCCAACATGCAGGCGATTACTGAACGGTTTGGCCCATCGCATATGGCGTTTCTGGTAGTGCCGATGGTTGGCGCGTTTTTTATCGATATCGTTAACGCGCTGGTGATTAAGCTATATCTGCTGTTGCCGATTTTTGCGCAATAAACTGTGAAGACGCGGCGGGAGTCAATCCGCCGCGATTTTGCATCGCACTCAGGCGTTAGAGTAGCGTTCGGTCTCTGGCATCCAGCGTTCAATCAACGCTTTCGCCTCTTGTGGATAACGCTCATGAATATGGCGGGCAATGCGCTGAACTTCCGGAATAATGGCCTGATCGCGCAGTAAATCCGCAACTTTAAACTCCGCATTTCCCGTCTGACGCGTACCCAGTAATTCCCCTGGTCCGCGGATTTCTAAATCTTTTTGCGCAATCACAAAGCCATCGCTGCTGTCGCGTAATACCTGCAGGCGTTTCTGCGCCGTTTTTGACAGGGGCGACTTATAGAGCAGGACGCAGTGCGAGGCAACCGCACCGCGACCGACGCGGCCACGTAACTGGTGCAATTGCGCCAGGCCCAGACGTTCCGGGTTTTCGATAATCATCAGACTGGCGTTAGGCACATCCACGCCCACTTCAATCACCGTCGTGGCGACCAGCAGGTGTAGCTCGCCTTGTTTAAAGGCGGCCATCACCGCCTGTTTCTCGGCAGGTTTCATACGTCCATGAACCAGGCCGACATTCAGCTCTGGCAGCGCCAGTTTCAGCTCTTCCCATGTCGCTTCTGCGGCTTGCGCCTCCAGCAGATCGGATTCTTCAATCAGCGTGCAGACCCAGTAAGCCTGGCGCCCTTCCTGCGTACAGGCATTTCGCACGCGGTCAATAATATCGCTGCGTCGCGTATCCGGAATGGCGACCGTTGTGACGGGGGTTCGACCCGGCGGAAGTTCGTCGATGACGGACGTATCGAGATCCGCGTAGGCTGTCATCGCTAACGTACGCGGGATGGGGGTGGCGGTCATGATCAACTGATGCGGATGGAAGCCCTGTTGCTGACCCTTTTCCCACAGCGCGAGACGTTGATGCACCCCAAAACGGTGTTGTTCATCGATGATGACCAGCGCAAGGCCGTTAAACTGCACCTGTTCCTGAAAGATAGCATGTGTTCCCACAACCATCTGCACCTGCCCGCTGGCGATGGCTTCCTGCTGTGCGAGCCGCGCTTTCCCCTTTTGCTTACCCGCCAGCCAGCCGACTTCCACGCCAAGGGGCGCGAACCAGTTACGGAAGTTGTTGGCGTGTTGTTCTGCCAGTAACTCTGTAGGCGCCATCAGCGCAACCTGTTTTCCGTGGGCAATCGCACGCAGCGCGGCGAGGGCGGCGACGAGCGTTTTACCGGAGCCTACATCGCCCTGTACCAGACGCATCATCGGGATATCCAGCGCCATGTCATGCTCAATTTCCGCTACCACACGCGCCTGCGCGCCAGTGGGTTTAAAGGGCAATGACGCGAGTAATTGATTCTTCAGCTTGTCGTTGGCGCTCAGCGGCTGAGCATGAAAGCGCTGCGCACCCGCGCGAAGCGCCAGCATACTCAGGTTATGCGCCAGTAATTCTTCCAGGATCAGGCGGCGTTGCGCCGGATGCTGACCTGTTTCCAGGTCGCTTAGCTGTAATGTTGGCGGTGGACGATGCAGCGTGCGTAACGCGTCGGGCAGGCTGAGCATCCCTTGCAACAATTCCGGCGGCAGTAATTCAGCAATCGCGCAGGTGTCGAGCAAATCCAGCGCCTGATCGGTGAGTTTACGCAGCGTCGCCTGCTTGATGCCTTCGGTGGTGGGATAAACCGGGGTAAGCGTTTCCTGCAGCTCAGGTGTACTCAGGTCGCCTTGTATACGGTATTCCGGGTGGATCATCTCCGCACCGTACTTTCCGCGTTTTGCTTCACCATAAGCCAGTACGCGGCGTCCGGTTGCAAGGCTGTTTTTCATCGCTGCGCTAAAGTTGAAAAAGCGCATCGTCAGAATGCCGGAGCCGTCGCTGATCTGACAGGTCATCATCCGGCGACCCCCGAAGGTGATGTTGCAGTTCAGTACTTCCCCTTCGATGGTAGCGTAAACGCCCGGCAGCAGTTCGCCAATAGGGTAGAGATGAGTGCGATCTTCATAACGCAGAGGAAGGTGCAGCAGCAGATCCTGCACGGTGTGCAGACCTATTTTCGCCAGTTTACTGCTTTGCGCTGCGCCAACGCCCGTTAGTGAACTGAGCGGTACAGCATCTAACAGGCGACCAGACACAGCGATTACCCCGCCGCCTGCATGGTGGCCCACCAGACGTCATTCGCTTCAATTTCACCCTGCTGATTGACGTGCGGGTAGGGCAGGCCTTTGCGTTTGGCGACTTTTGCCAGCACCGGATAGCCACCCTCAAACAGCAGACGCTGCTGCTCATCTTCCGGCAACATACTGTTCTCACGCAGATACATTCCGGCGTTCTGACGCTGCCGCTGGGCTTCATACAGAATCAGTGCTGACGCCACGGAAACGTTAAGTGACTGAACCATGCCTGTCATGGGAATGATGATGTCCTGATCCGCCAAATCCAGCGCTTCCTGGGTGATGCCGGTTTTCTCCTGGCCCATCAGAATACAGGTTGGTCGCGTGTAATCAATTTCGCGAAAATCGACAGCCTTATCAGAAAGATGGGTAGCCAGAACCTGCATGCCCCGGCCTTTCAGATGGGCGACAGCATCGCCAATTGTACGGTGTGTTTTTACCTGCACCCAACTGTTGCTGCCCGCCGCCGCCGAAGCCATGGTGCGCATACGACTACCCGGCCAGACGGCGTGGACTTCGTGGACGCCAACGGCATCTGCGGTACGAATGATCGCAGAAACGTTATGAGGTTTATGGACCTGTTCCATGCAGACAGTCAGGTCAGGCTGGCGCCTGGCGAGCATCTCGCAGATTCGCTCGTAACGTTTTACATTCATTAATCTAGTTTCGGTTGCGGGTGACTTTAATCACGTCCGGCATCACGCGGATTTTGCGCATAATGTTCGCCAGATGCACACGGTCACGTGCGGTGAGGCGAATAAAGGCGCTGTAGACGCGACCATCTTTCTCTTCTGTATTAATGCTTTGAATATTGGACGTCGTGGTGTTGATTGCCGCCGTCAGGTTTGCCAGCGCACCCTGGTGGTTGAACATGTCCACTTTGATTTCGGTGATGAACTCCTGCTCCGTTTCTTTATCCCATTCCACAGCCATAAATTTTTCTGGCTCTTTCTGGTAACCACGGATGTTACGGCAGGATTCATGGTGGATAACCAGACCTTTACCCGGACTCACATGGGCAATGATCGGATCGCCAGGAATCGGGCGACAGCACTTGGCAAAGGTGATCAACACGCCATCTGCGCCTTTTATCGGCAGATGGCCGTGGCTTGTTGCCACGGGTTGGGCACTGGAAGCCTCTCCCTGCTGGAGATTTTTCGCGACCACGACGCTCATGGCGTTGCCGAGACCGATTTCCGCCAGCAGGTCGTCGAGCGTGGCGAGTTTCATGCGCTCAAGCTCACGCTGGATACTCTCTTGCGGGATCTCGGCCAGCTTACGGCTACCACCTAACGCATGGTTGAGCAGGCGACGTCCCAGACTGACGGAGTCATCGCGTTTGAGGTTCTTCAGCAACTGGCGAATCTTGGCGCGGGCTTTTGAGCTGACGACAAAGTTTAGCCACGCTGCGTTCGGACGTGCGCCCGGCGCGGTAATGATCTCGACCGTCTGACCACTGGTCAGCGGTTGTGACAGCGGGTAAGGTTGCCTGTCGACGCGAGCGCCCACGCAGGCGTGACCGATGTCGGTATGTACCGCGTAGGCAAAGTCGACGGGCGTTGCACCGGCAGGCAGTTCGACAATGCGCCCTTCCGGTGTGAAAACGTAAATCTCATCCGGGAAGAGATCGGATTTAACGCTCTCGATAAATTCAAACGAGCTGCCTGCGCTTTGTTGCAATTCGAGCAGGCTTTGCATCCAGCGTTGAGCACGAATCTGGGCAGTAGTGCTGGTTTCACCGTGCTCTTTATATGCCCAGTGCGCTGCAACCCCCATTTCCGCCATCTGATCCATATCTTCGGTACGGATCTGGACCTCAACCGGGACGCCGTGTGGCCCGATCATCGACGTGTGTAAAGACTGATAGCCGTTCGCTTTTGGAATAGCGATATAGTCTTTGACTCGTCCAGGACGTGGCTTATAGAGGCTGTGCATCTGGCCGAGCACGCGATAACAGGTGTCTGAATCATGGACGATAACGCGAAACGCATAAATATCCATGATTGAGTGAAAACGCTGCTCTTTAAGCACCATCTTGCAGTAGATGGAATAAAGGTGCTTTTCACGGCCACTTACGCGACACGGGATCCCCGCTTCCTGCAGACGTCCTTCGATTTCAGAGAGGATTTTTTGGATCATCTCCTTACGGTTACCGCGTGCGGCTTTAACCACCTCTTTAATCACGCGATAGCGGTTTGGGTACAACGCCTCAAAACCCAGTTCTTCGAGCTCGGTTTTAATGTGATGAATACCTAAACGGTGCGCCAGCGGGCTGTAGATTTCGAGGGTTTCACGGGCGATGCGGCGACGTTTGTCCGGGCGTAATGAACCCAGCGTGCGCATGTTGTGGGTGCGGTCAGCGAGTTTGATGAGAATGACGCGGATATCCTGCACCATCGCCATAATCATCTTACGAAAGTTTTCGGCCTGCGCCTCTTTCTTATCGCGGAACTTGAGTTTATCAAGTTTGGATACCCCCTCGACCAGTTCAGCAACGCTTTTACCAAAAAGCTGTTCCATGTCCTGGTAGGTGGCGGGAGTATCTTCAATCACGTCATGCAGCAGTGCCGCCATCAGCGTTTCATAGTCGAGTTTCATCTCGGCCAGAATGCACGCTACGGCAACAGGGTGCGTGATGTAAGGTTCACCACTTGAACGTGTCTGGCCCTCGTGAGCGTCACGTGCAACGAGATACGCCTGCCGAAGACGTTTTATCTGGTCTTCCGGCAGGTAGTTTTGAATCAGTTGATTCAGGCTTTCAAACAGATACAAGGGCGACCCGCTTTGTGATTAACGACGACCTTCAGCAATTGCGGTAACGGCTTGTAATTCAGCGGCTTCCTGCTCTTGCTGTTCCTGGCGCTCACGTACGTCGAGGATCTGGTTATTGATCAGACCTTCTTCGATTTCACGCAGCGCGATCACGGTAGTTTTATCGTTTTCTTCCGGTACGAGCGGATCCTTTCCGCCTACCTGCATCTGACGAGCGCGACGCGCGGCGACCAGTACCAGGTCAAAACGGTTACCAATTTTCTCTACAGCGTCCTGAACAGTTACGCGTGCCATACTTAAAATGCTCCACAGGTGAAGAAATGACTGGGCATGATACTGAAAGTGGGTTCAGTCTGCCAACAGTTTGCTGATTAAAGCGTCATGACGCTGCTTTTGGCGGCTCATGCGCAGACGTTCGGCGCGAATGATAGTCTTCAGATCGCCAAGGGCAGTGTCGAAATCATCATTCACAATAAGATAATCATATTCGGCGTAATGGCTCATTTCTGCAACAGCTTGCGCCATCCGTTTTGCAATAACCTCTTCGCTATCCTGGCCGCGACCCCGCAAGCGGCGGTCTAACTCGATTTTAGAGGGCGGCAGAATAAAGATACTCCGTGCCAGCGGCATCCTCTTGCGAATTTGTTGCGCGCCTTGCCAGTCGATATCTAAAAACACATCAACGCCGGAGGCCAGTACTTGCTCAATGGCTTCACGCGAGGTGCCGTAGTAATTGCCAAACACCTCAGCATGTTCCAGAAACGCATCGTTGCCAATCATGGTTCTGAATTCATCATGATTTACAAAGAAATAATGTTCGCCGTGAACTTCACCCGGGCGCGGAGCGCGTGTGGTGTGCGAAACAGAAACCTGGGTGTCATACAACGGTTGGGTTTTTAACAATGCCTGAATCAGGCTGGATTTACCCGCGCCACTAGGGGCAGAAACAATATAAAGCGTGCCTTGAGCCATGAGTCTTTTACGTATGTGATTATCGAAAATGAACCTACATACGGGCTTATTATACACATCACTGCTACGCGACGTAGTCTTTGTCACACTTTTTGCGTCAAATTATCGCGTTTTACGAGCCTGTTTCCTGATTTACGGGACATTCTCTGCAATCAAGAAGAAAGCCTGGAAGCAAGTACGCAATCTGCATATTTGCCTCTCGGCTTTGGCCACGCAGCACGTTATACCTGCCAGCCAACATACAGTGGAGGTAGCGATGAAAGCATGGACAACGATGTTGATGAGCGTGTGGTTGTGGCATACCCAGACTTATGCGGTATGTCCCGCCTGGTCGGAAAACCAGGCCCGTGAAGAGATTTCCCGCTTACAACGGCAAATTGAACAATGGGATGAGGCCTACTGGAGGGAGGGTGTTAGCGAGGTCGAGGACGGCGTTTACGATCAACTTTATGCGCGGCTTCGCCAGTGGCAGCACTGCTTTGGGGAGGATGTTCCCCCCAGTCTGACGCTACCTTCTCCTGGCGGTACAATCCCACATCCTGTTCCTCATACGGGAGTTCGAAAGCTTGCGGATAAAGCGGCAATTCAACAGTGGATCCACGGCCGCAATGATGTGTGGGTTCAGCCGAAGGTCGATGGCGTGGCGGTGACGCTGGTGTATCAGAATGGCAGGTTAACCCAGGCAATCAGTCGTGGTGATGGTCTGAAGGGCGAGGACTGGACGCAAAAAGTACAGCGTATCCCTTCAGTGCCGCAAACGGTCAAAGGCGTGCTGGCAAACAGTGTCCTGCAGGGTGAAATTTTTTTGCATCAGGCAGGGCATATCCAGCAGCAAATGGGGGGCATGAACGCGCGCTCGAAGGTAGCAGGTTTGCTCATGCGCAAGGATAACAGCAGCGAGTTAGCGTCTCTGGGCATTTTTATCTGGGCCTGGCCTGGTGGTCCGCTCACCATGACGGAAAGAGTGAATCAGTTAAGTGCGTCAGGGTTTACGCTCACCCGGGAATTTACGCTTCCGGTCGAAAATGTCGGGGCCGTCGAACGGGCGCGTACGCACTGGTGGACCTCTGCTCTACCTTTTGTCACTGATGGGGTCGTTGTGCGCACGAGTAAAGAGCCTGAATCCCGCTATTGGTTGCCAGGACAAGGGAACTGGCTGGTCGCATGGAAATACGCCCCAGTTGCGCAAGTGGCTGAGGTGACGGCGATTCACTTTACGATTGGCAAAAGTGGAAAAGTTGCTGTCGTCGCGACGCTTACCCCCGTCACGGTTGATGATAAGCGGGTTCAGCGCGTGAACGTGGGGTCTGTGAGGCGTTGGAAGGAGTGGGATATTGCGCCGGGCGATCAGATCCTGGTTAGTCTTGCCGGACAAGGGATCCCCCGTCTTGACGAGGTTATCTGGCGTGGTCTGAAACGCACTAAACCCATACCGCCTGAAGGTCACTTTTCGTCGCTGACCTGCTTTTTTTCTTCTGCCACGTGTCAGGAGCAGTTTATCTCCCGCCTGATGTGGTTGGGCTCAGGCGGTGTTTTGCAGCTTGAGGGGATAGGTGAAGCGGGCTGGAAGGCACTTCATCAGCACCATCACTTTACGCACATTTTTTCATGGCTTGCACTAACGCAAGAGGAGATTCAGAACACGCCCGGTTTTGCCAAAGCGAAGAGTGAACAGGTCTGGCATCAGTTTACTCTGGTGAGAAAACAGCCATTTATCCGCTGGATAATGGCGATGGGGATTCCGTTACCTTTATCGACACTCAACGCAGACGGCGATCGCTCATGGCGGCAGTTGTCAAAGCGAACGGAAGCTGAGTGGCAGCAACTCCCGGCGATTGGTCCGCGTCGTGCTCGACAGGTATTGGACTGGCTGAATAACGAGGACGTTAAAAAGCTGAGCCACTGGTTAGCAGCTCAGCGTATCGAAAGCTTTATTCCTTAATGGCTCTCGTGGCGGTAGTAAAAAACGGGCAAACCCAGTTTAAGACGCAGTGCCAGCAGTCTGGCGACAAAACCAAACATCAGCGTCGAGATAACCACGATATCCTGGTTGGTGACGTAATGTTGCAGGACAATATAAAGCACCGCAGAGGCGAAAGAGACTCCGGCGTAAAGTTCTTTCTGGAAAACAAGCGGAATGCGTTTACAGAACATATCGCGCAGGACGCCGCCAAAGACACCAGTGGTGACGGCGGCAACGACGGCAATAATGGGTCCGTGTCCCATGTCCAGTGCAACCTGGGCACCGATGATAGAGAACACGACCAGACCTAAGGCATCAAGAACCAGAAACACTTTGCGCAGATAAGGCATGACCGGCGCCACGATAGTCGTCAGTACTGCCGCAGTGGCAACGATGATGACATATTCGGGATGCTTGACCCAGCCAAGAGGATAGTGCCCGAGCAGAATATCGCGCACAGAACCGCCGCCGATGGCCGTCGCGGTAGCAATAATAATGACTCCAAATGTGTCCATACGACGACGGCCCGCCGCCAGTGCGCCTGTCATGGCTTCGGCCGTAATTCCTATCAGGTACAAAACGTGTAACAGCATGACTCCCCCCAGCAATTAGGGGACAAAGAGTAGTGATTTGTGCTGGCCTTAACGATTGAGATTTTCTAAGGCGAGTGGTTTTTAATAAATACAGCTAATGCGAAATGTTGATTTAATTGAAGGTGCGTGTGATTTGGTGGTTTTTCTTTTGCTGAAATAGATGAAAAAAACTAAATGTAAATGAATGGGTAAATATCTTGTGGGCCAAAAATCGTAGCCCGTCATCAGATGAGGGCTACGCGGGGAGACCTTTTACTCGATTGGATCTGAATGTTGAGTATTCGAATTAATCCTTGCTATTGCTGAGTTCTATCTTTATGCGCACTCTCTTGGGTACAGCCTTGGGTACAACACAAAAAGGAGTGCTTAAAAATTACTCATGCGACTTGAACTGCTCCTCAACAAATTTTTTCCAGCACTCTACGTTTTGCTACGCGTTTCTGTTTTCAACTCACCGCAGAATCCATAATAAAATCGCAATCGCCATATTATACATGCACTCAAAATCACGGTTTCAGCGGTTTTACGGTTTCGTCGGGCTGAGAGCCGCGTCAGCTCTTACATTGTATAAAATCGGTAGTTGTATCATTTCGGTTTCGCACGGTTTCACAGAATAAAAAACTAAGCATATTGCTTTGATATGACGCGAGGAAGGGGAATATCTTGTAAAATTTTACGCATTCATTAAAAAGCCCGCGCTTCATATGAATTGCGGGCTGCGTGGATTAAATCAGATCGGTCTCGGGTGCTGCCTCTGATTCTTCACCCTCTACCACCGGAACGAGCATTAAAGCGTACGTCCAGTACTGTTGACCGTTAATTCGTGGTGTGAGTGAGGTGTATCTGTCCTTGGTTTTCTTCCATAAAACACCTTCTTCATGCAGGATCTTGGCAGCCTGGACGTGTTCTTTACCCGGTATAGTCTCTGCTTTGAATACGCCGGGAAGCACGTAATAGACATTCCGGCCATCAGGAGCGCCGTTAAGCGCCAGCCACCCCGCACGACGTATTTTGTCAGTCGATAGTGTGGGAAACCCTTCCGATTCCGAACTCGCAATAACATCAAACCGGCTTTCGTTCACCAGCAGGAAGTTTTCCACCATTTCCACGACCTGGACAAACTCGCGGTTACCTGCCCCGTACAGCGCAACCCACGTCCTGAAATTATGCTCAACCGCCGCCCGGCATTCAGCAATATCCCACCCCGTGAGTGGCTGTGAAAGCACCAGTGCCGCTTCAAGAATGGCGAAACAATCTGCCACGCGTCCGGCCTGCTCTCCATGTTGCGTGGACAGTAATGATTTCCAGCGCATTTTTGCCACGGCTACGGCATCCTGTGCCGCTTTCGGGTTATCCGCCAGCATAGACACCCACTTACGCCCAACCGCGCCGTAGTGGCTCTGGTAGGACGATTTAAGGGCGTCGGCGTGCGCTTTACCATCGGGCAGTGTGTGGTAGCTGGTGGCTCGGGTCAGCGGGATATTCAACAGGCGCACCAGTTGCCCGGCGTTAACATTGCCGCCATCTTCACGAATGAAGCTCTCCAGATCGGTTTCACCGGTACTTAGGGCGACGGTGGTATATCGCAGAATTTCGCGGTTCCCACCCTCACGACGTCCCTGCAATTTCCCTACGCCGTTGAACAACGCATAAGCCGACTCGGCCACATCGCGCCGCCGGGTGTTCTGGCTAATTTCATCCAGCGACATAAACCCGTCGTTGTGAGCAGCTGCTTCGTTCACCATACCCAACGCAGTGCCGTACCAGGTCAGTTTCGTCTTGTCCGGCGAACCGTAGATACTGGCTGCGGTGTTGGCCGTAGTCGTCTTACCGGCGCTGGATTGCTCATAAAAGTGGATGCCGAAACCATCAGCGCCCACCAGCGACAGCATAGGCGCGGCGAACGCTGCGGCGATGGCGGTCACCATTGAAGGATTACCGGCCGCCAGACGTGCCACGTTATCGCGCCAGCTCTCCGGTGTGCCTTTAACGGTATAGCCCTGCGCTGTAGCTGAATGACCGCAAAAGATCACCGGCTTAGAAGCTGTACCAATGATCTCGCCGTCCGGCATGATATACGCGCCATGCTGCCAGCCCGTCGTTTTTGCCACGTTCCAGCGAGTCTGTTCACCACATAGCTGCAGGTGGTCACCCAACACTGCCCGTAAACTGGATTTTGATGTGACATTCATCCCACCAGCTTTCATACGTCGCCAGCCTTCTCGCTCTCCAATATCACAGAGAGGTAGCGCTTCCGTTACCTTTTGACCGTTACACAGCCAGGACAGCACGAGATATTCTTCGCCGCCATCAGTACCGCGACCAATAACCTCGACCGGGGAACATAACCAAACGGAGGGTTCTTCAACTTCGCCCGTCTGCTTGTTCACTCGCGGGGTAACGTGGTACAGGCCATCACTTCTGGCTTCAACCCTCGGCAGCATCCTTGCAGCTGCGCGTTTCGTCGACTCGTTAACCCAGCCCATATTCTGCGAATCGGCAAAAATTCCCCGATAGCTGGAGCGCTCAGCGTTGAATGTTTCCCATTTTTCCTCTGTAAATTCGGGATTGTTCGCCACCGAACGTGCGCTGTACTCGAGCCACAACGCTTTTGCTTCGTCCTCGTATTCGGTACCTTTCAGCGATGCCAGGCGAATACCGTTCCCGATCCACGTCTCGTAGTCGTCGCTCGGATTTTGCCATTTAGGGAAGCTGAGAGCGCTACGCAGATCATCAATGACAAAGGCATCTGGTGCAGTGGCCATGTCGTCAATCTCTGCACCCTGCTGAGGCTGTTTTGTTACAGTCGTTTTGCTGGTGGGCTTCTTGGCTTTTGGCGCTTCTGCGGATCGTGTGAGAGCGTCAACGTCAATAATTTCGCCAGCGTAAGTCTGTACTTTTGCGCCTTCATGAGGGCAATAAAGATAACTTTGCTGACCATACACGTTGCGGTCTAACGCCACGTAATCGCCGCCTTTCTCCCAGCGTGATTTCTGCCCCTCCAAGCTCACGAGCGTAAAACCTGCGCTTTGCATCAGCATCGTTTCTACTGCGGTGAGGATGGCTCCCCGTTCTGCTGGTTCTATCGGTTTGGATAGTTCGCAGACGATACGCAAGCGCGGCGCTTCGGCGGTATGGCTAGCCGTCGTGTAAACCATCACAGAACGGCGTGTTAAAACAGGTGTGAGAGCTTTTATTGCGCCGGGCGTGCTCTCGTCAATGTCCAGAGAGCCGAAGGCACATGCCGCCATATTCGCCACAATACGCCGCTGCCCGGCTTTCTGCGTTGGTGCAGAGAACCAGTATAATTTCTGCTTTTCTTTGCGCCGTTCTTCATCCGTCATTTCCGGTGTGATGGAAATTTGCACACGATGCGATAGAATGGCCTTGCACAGGTCAGAAAAGCTGTTTGCTGTAAAACGAGCAGGGGTGCGTTTCTGCCCCTGCTCCATCAGGTGATCGAATCCACTCACTTCTGACCTCCTTTCAGGTCACACATTCTTTTTGCTTCAATACCGTGAAGCTTGCGCAGCATGCGGCGGGTATGTCGGTTCGTGGCGTAGGTGCCGTCCGGCTCATGCGGCGTTAACGTAGAGCGGCTGCTTGCGGTCTGAATATCGTCGCGCCCTACACCCTTCTGGCGCTCCATTAGCTTGATCAGGTTGCTTGATGAACGATGTTTGCGTGGCATTATTCGTCCCCCTCTTTGTCGTCGGCCAGTGCGTCCAGGTGTCCCGCCATAAACTCAGCGGCGCGTGCCATATCAGCGGTATGTTTCAGGAACGCGCCCAGCGCCGGCAGGTCGGCTTTATGGTCGGTGTAGTTGGGGTTATCGCACGCCCAGAAGATCAGATTGCCGATAGCGCTCACGCCGCGCAGATAGTCGTTGCGAGCCTCGTCACCCACAGCGGCCAGCAGACGCAGATCGCCTGATGCTGTCTCAGCGGCGCCACCGTTCAGCGGCAGCGTGAAAAGATTCAGGGTATTGAGATTAAGCATTGTCCACCTCCGGGGTGTTACGTTGCGCAGCTGAGGCGCGTGCGGCTGTTTCAAGTGCCCAGGCGATCAGCTCATGGGCTAAATCGGTGTTCTCCGGGTCGAGCGCGATAAACTGCGCGGCCTCGAGTGCAACGGCGATCGGACGGAGTGCGTCCTTTGGGTTCAGGTAGGCGTCATACATGGCGCACCTCCACTACTTCCGCCGCGTGGGTCACAATTCTGCTCACTCCATCATCCAGATAGCTGGTATGGATTAACTGCTGCGCCGCTTTCTCTGCGAGCTCACGATTATTGAAACGTTCCGGAATAGCAAAACGACGGATCGTTCCCGAAAAGTGATAGGTGACCGTGACAATGACGTTAAACATGGCGCACCTCCTGAACAGGCAGAACGGCGGACAGTGACAGGATGTAGTGAGGCGCCAGCACTTTACGCGCTTCATGCTCGCTGGTGGCTTCGACAATGATTTTGCAGAGTTTCGCTTGGCGGTCAGCGCGATCGAGCGCCATAAAGCGATACTGATATTTAGGATGAGTTTGGGTATGCTGTAATCCAGCCATAACTGTTACTCCGATTAACGGTTCGTGGTTAGACGCCCTGTATGTGTTGCGAGCACTACGGGGCGTTGTTTTTGGTAGCCTTAACATGTTAAGGTGTGTACCTATTGATTTAAATCTTAGTTTAATAGGTACACACATGTCAACAGTAATACAGCGTGACAAACAGCCTAAAGGCGGGGGAAAGGCCCCAGCTTTCCAAGTGAGAATTGCCCCGGAACTGAAAGAACAGTTTGAGTCTGCTGCTCGCGATGCTGGTATGAGTTTGGCTAACTGGATGAAGACATTGGGCCGCAATGAGCTCAAGCGTCTTGGCATTGAGCCGAAAGCCTGACCCACCAACAGTGGTAATCGAACGACGGCCGGGCAGTGTGTGGACACGGTAGCGTTAAGCATTCCCGCCCCCGGTTCTCTGGGCGTTCCATTGGCGTACGGCAGCGGCGTCAAAGACGGTGACGCCATCGGTTAATTGATGGGGCTTTGGAAAATCAGGGCGCTTTGCGTAGCGCCATACGGTGCTGATGTGCACACCAAGATAGTGCGCTACGTGCCGAGCGCGGGCGTTACCGCTGGTGGGGAAAATGAAAGTTTGCGATTTCATGCGATTACATCCTACGTGTTTGGGTGTAATCGCAAGGCTACGGATCGGGTGATACGGCAGAAACGACGCTACTTTTTAGCGTGCACACACTAAAATTACGGTGTTGTTTTCCCTGCCCGTCGGCGCGTCGCGGGGAGTTTGAAAATATCGCGGATTATGTCCTCGGTTACTCTTATGCTCGGTATATCGTTATCGTCACCGAATAAGTGCCAGTGATCCAGCAATGCAGCTGCCCATGCTGCACAAGACTCTTTGCCGCGCTTATTTTTGCATTCTGAAGGATAGGTAAATTTTACGTACCCCGCTGCAAGCAGGATCCTTTCGCGCATTAGAGCATTGCGTTCTGTATTACCGTGAACCATTTTTATCAGTTCTGTTGATACTATCTTGCTTTCATCCGAGCAGGGGGTATCAAGGCCTTTTACCATCTGGTAAATCTTCTCAACTTCCGCACGGGGTAGCACCATGCTCGATATGTGTAGCGAC
This sequence comes from Citrobacter amalonaticus, assembly GCF_037053465.1. Taxonomy (GTDB): domain Bacteria; phylum Pseudomonadota; class Gammaproteobacteria; order Enterobacterales; family Enterobacteriaceae; genus Citrobacter_A; species Citrobacter_A amalonaticus_H. Next base: position 297,535 of record NZ_JBALIF010000005.1, on the reverse strand, counting down.
AAGAAAAGTAACTCTTGATGATCGGTATCACTATCGCAGTATTCGCAGAAGTGTGGAATTTTCAGCGGTGAGAATGCTACATTCACACCGTATGGCTTTGCGTCTATTTGGCTAATGTATGTAGGGTGAGTGGCCGGATCGTTCCAGATAGCGTTCATATCATCCCAGCTGGGTACAATAAGGGTGCCCCAATTAAAACACAGCTCTATCTTCCCTTCGCTGAACCATGTTTCCACATCGTCTTGAGTTATCTTAAACGGCGCAATTCCCATCTCGTTAAGTTTTGCTAGAGTTTCGGGGACCGGTAGGGAGTCGAAAGGAAAAATAAAATCGTTCATGCACGTTCGCCTTACACGTCACCGCCTTAAGATAATGGGCGAGGCAGGCGGCAAGGCGTGGCCGCTTTTCTCCCCGTCGGGATAGCCTCAATATCACTTTGAACCAATAAAAAAGGTGGTGCAACCTCAGCTACACCACCATGTGAATTAGCAACGGACTAAGAAAGCCCATGCTTCGTACCCGTATGCGTGCGCATCAAGTACTTTGTTGGATTTCCCACGCACCTTGCGGTAGCGGCAGAATACCCAGCGGAACCCTTTCGGAGCCGCTTTTTTTACGATAGAACGTAAACCCATCCATCAAACACCTCCTTACCAAGAGAGATTTTTCCCTTGAACATCTTCCCCGAAGGTGTTAAGTTCGGGCTGTCTATTGAAGCTGTTCACGGTGGTGATGCCTCTTGGATTCATCACCTAAAGACCCCTTGCATTGGTTGGCGCCTTGCAGGGGGTTTTACATTTTGTCTAACTGGTAACGTGCGGCGACGAGTGATACGCCACATGCTTCAGCTACATCCTCATCAGTCATTCCCTTGAGAACATTGGAATGCATTGCTGGCACTAATAGTTCCCCGCTAAAACATTTTGCCTGCCATTCGCTACTCTCAAAAGGGCGGATTTTAACCCCTGGAGCTGCTCGAGCGAACGCTATGTTTTTATGCATGAGAAGATGGCCTAACTCATGCGCTGCAGTCATACGGTCACGACCTACCCCATTCAATGCTCCTTCATAAATATCTTCACGTAGGATCAGTAAATGGTCTTGGGGATAGGTGAGCCCGTGTGTCTCGCCCATCTCCTTCATTCCTCCGATGTGGAGTTCGAAATCCGGAATCAACTGGGGCAATGCGAACTCGATTACCTCCATAACAGGAAATTTCAAACCTGTGATACCGAACGTGCTCCGCAGCGATCTAACGATAGAGCGTATTGATTCGCGATTCTGCGGGGGTACACGGTAATCTTGTCCGCTCAAGCTTCCTCCTACTGCTCTTTCTTATTCAAAATCTGACGTAAATTTCTGAAATCTTCTTCGTTTAACTCATCGAAACTGCGTGCAAACGCAATTGCGACCTCACGAGCATGGCCGTTCTTACCTGACAAGCTGATCTCTACTGATTGCTGAGAGTCACGAGCCGCACTGATAAGCTTTTCTTTTTGTTTTTCATCCGCATTGAGATAGCCAATGATGCTATCAAGTACGGGTTTGGTGACCGCCCTTTTACCAGTTTCAATTGCTGAAAGATAAGACGAGGTCATGCCCATAGCCTCGGCCATGCTTTTCAGCGTCAGTCCCAAGTCTATGCGCATCTTTCTAACTGTCTTACCAAACGGCGTTAACATGGTTGTATCCTCGTTGATTACTGGTGAGCAAGCGTGTTGCCATGCTTGCCTAGTCTTAGATTAACAGACCTCAGAAAAAAAATCAACAAAAATATGTTGATTTGTTTTCTTTTCAAAGAACATCTTCGTGTCTGAAGGATGTTACTTTCTTATACTAGCTTAATAATGACTACGGCATTTATCGATAAACGCTTTCAAATTGCACCGCTCATAGCGTACGATCTTCGCTGAAAACCGAATCGGTGCCAGCAGCTGGCGGTGCCGATGCGTATTGTTCCATTCACAAAGCGTCTTCTGAGTTATCCGTAAAATTTCGCACACTTCGTCTGGAGTGAGCAGATCATCATCATTTGCCTCATTCGTTTTTGTCATGATGGTATTTCCCTTTAATTACAGAGGGATAATTTTATTATCGAATGAGGTTAAAAATGAAAATAGATCTAATGACCGAAGAGGAAGTGTTTTCCCTACTCAATAAAAGAAAAACAGCGGTGTGGCGCCTGAGAATGAAGTGCGGCTTCCCTGCCCCTATACTCACACACCCAACGGTTTACAGCCGGGCAGCTGTTGAACAATGGATCGCGGATGGCGGTGTTAACAGCAAGGCCAATCAGGCGATTAAGTATGAGGAAGCGCAAAATGTTTAACGATTCGCCAACAGACCTTATAACCATCAAAGAAGTAGAGAAAACCACGGGGTTTAAGAAATCGGCGATTTATCTTCGCATCGGGCAGGGGGCTTTCCCCAGACAGGTGAAGTTAGGGAGCCGGACAGCAAGGTGGGTGCGTGGTGAGGTTGATGCCTGGAAGCTGGATATTATTAAGCAGAGAGATAAGTAGTTACCGGTGGCCAAGCCCGCAATAACGCGGGCTTACAGATTAAAGACTATGAGTACCAGCTATCCTGTTTAGCCGCCTGTGTACCAGTCGAACCCACTTAGCCCACTGTCGCACTGTTCGCGATTGAGTACACGCGGCGGGAGCTCTCTCGTCATAAGCTCCAGCACTGCGTTACCGCCTTCTGTGGTCATACGGTACTGTCTATCCGCCGTTGTGATGTTATCGGGCAATAGGGTAAGTGTCGCTTGTGAATAGTCGTGGTAAGCCCCGGAAAATTTAACCGATACAACGCGCATACTATCGCCGTTGATTGTCGTCATGTCCCTGCCAGGCTGAACAGAGAACGCCCCGCATTGTATGGCGTAAGCCGGAATGCACAGGGCTGAACATATAACGGCTAAGGGTATTTTCATGAATCAAGCTCCTGCAGGATGCCGCGAGGTGACTGTAGGGACAAGAAATGACTCAGGAAGCCACTAACTTTATTCTGTGGCAAATAACTGTAATGTTCCAGCATCTTAGCGAGGGCGATAATCTCCCACCAATAGCGCGTTACCAGTTTGAGTGATAGTGAATAAGCCTTATCATGCATTGTCTGGCGTTCTTCCAGCGTTGCACCCTGCCTATGATACTCATCAAGCGCTGTTTCAATATCTCGCGCGTCACCTTTTGCGATCTTTAGTAACGCTTCGGGAGCCTCCCCCGTATACAGGTGCTGCGCCATTACACCGGCGAATGAGATCACCAGCTCGTCGATTAGCTCATGGCTAGCAAGCTGGGAAGAACACACAGCACGACAATCGTCAGCTTGTTTTCCATTGCTCAAATAAGCAATCCTGAATTCATTGGCCAGGGCAATTTCTATATGTCGTGAACCGCTGATCCACGCGGCGATAGCGTGCCCTGCTTCGTGCAGGGCAACACTTCTGTCCCATAGTGGCTTTTTGCTGATTTCAACAATAAGCCCCATCACGCGCCCTCGGTTGCCAGTGAAGCCAGCGCCTTAGCCATAAGGCCACGGGCTATCTGGTGAACGGTGGGGGCGACGCCGAGATCGGAGCGCTGGCGTTCGCGTTCCTGAATGTTGCGTATGGCCTGTATCTGCTCGGCGGACAGCAAGACTGGCTTAACGTTTGGCTTTCTCATCCTGTTCACTCCAGAACTGTGCGTTTGATTCGTTGAGTTGCTGCAGGCTGCGACTCTGGCGATCGAAGTTATTTCGCGCTTTTGCCGCCTCAAGGTCCTGACGGGTCAGCATCTGGCGGCGGCCGCTCAGTGTGTTGCCTGCTGCTAATTTCGGGTCATAAATAGACATGCTCATATCTCCTTAGTGTTTTTTGCCCCAGAAACTGGCGTTGTCGGCATTAATGCTGCGGATGGCGTCGCCAGTGTTGAAAACCTTCGGTTCGACGTTGTTGGCCTTCATGTAGTCGCCTACCTGTTCCAGCACGTCGATAGCCTGATCCAACTGAATTTCTGACATCGGGGTAGGGTGTACGGCGCTGAACGCCTCAGCAGGGGCGTAGCGCAGCACATCGAGCGTGACGAGGCGCGGGTCAGCGTCGGGCAGGGCTGAATCGTATTTCGGCGCTACGGCGCGTACCAGGCGCATAAACTCGGCGGTCATTGCGGTGGGAGCTGTGGAGAGGGAAGGCGCGCTATTCAGACCGCGGGAAACCATATCGCTGTCGCGGGTGTACATGCGGCGCAGACGGTCGCCGGTAGCGATGCGCATTGTGCGTTCTTTCTCAAGTGTCGTTGCGAGACTTGCAATGATGTTCGCAACGGTTCCACTGCACTCGAACTCTTCTTTGCTGCCATCGGCATAAGTCACCACGCCATCTTCGCCAGTCACGGCGATGTTTGTAATATCTTTCATCGGTCAGACCTCAGTTTGTTCTATCGGGCATTTGCATTTCATATTGTGCAATGATGATAATCTTTGTTGCGATTATTGCAATGTGATTTTCTTGTGGTAATATGCAAAGTGAGGTCAGAACTCAATGATGTAATTCCGAACATGGTTACCAGTACCCAAAAGCCCAGGCGTCTCCAGCTTGGGCTTTTTGTTTTTGGGGACGGGTGCGAGCTAGTGGCATAAAGCAGATTTGCTCTACTCTTTAAATCAATAAGTTAGGGTGGTTTGTAGGGGGAGGGCCGGCGGTATCCTCCAGATCTGGAGGATGATGATTTCGCAGGTTTTTTTAGCGCTGGTGGCTGGCGTGTTCTCGGGCAGGGGGTAATTACTGAAACCGCTATAAAAAACACGGTTTCAGTGAACGGTTTCAGATAACCATCTAATTTTTAATATAAATAACCATAATGAAACCGTAAAACCGTTGAAACCGTTAATGCAAAGTCACACATGAGAAAAACGATTACATAGTTTTAGCTATGGGGACAATGTTGTAGTTTTCCCCTCGTTCAAGCGAAACCAGAAGCCCCGCCCACAGCTCCAGCGCTGCCCGTCGTTCCTCAAAGTACTGGTGGCGGTTGTAGATACCCTCAACACCTTTAATGCGGTGATTTAGGCAACGCTCTGCGACTACGGGATCCACACCCAACGCCGCTAAATGGGTGCGGGCGGTACGTCTGAAATCATGAATTGTGAAGTTTGGCACTTCTGCCATTTCGCGGCGCACTTTTGCCAGCGCCACAGGGAGTGTGCTTTCCTGAATGTGGGGGATCATGCGATGCTGCATCTTCCGCGCAGGGAGAACCCATTTACTCCCCCTGCCCGCTATCGTACGCAGCTCTCTCAACCATCCCACCGCAGGTGGAGGTAGCGGTATATCAATAGCGTCGCCGTTTTTAACGCGTTCTGCTGGCAAGCGCCACACCGCTTCATCGAGATCGAATTCATCCCATGGAGCGCCGCACAGCTCCATTTTGCGACAACACAGGCAGAGGATTAGCTTCATGGTGAGCTCGTTCTCACGGCTGAATCCTTTTGCGGTGCGCATAGCCTGGAAAAAACGGATAAGCTCGTCACGGGTCAGCCAGCGCTCGCGGCTGCTCTCCTGGCCGCCAGCGTCTGACAGGTCAAATGCCCCAGCCGGGTTTAATTCCAGTGCATGACGCTTGATAGCGTAATCGAATATGCGCTTAGTCCAGCGCAGAACGTCATTAGCTACGGTCGGAGCACCACGATCAACAACGCTCTGTAGCATCGCATCGATATGACGGGGCTTCACGTCCTCCACCTTCAGGTTGCCAATATGAGGGTTAATATCTTTATCGATTCTCCGGCGCAGAAGATCGGGATGTTTCCAGCGCCCCATAATCTGCCGTTCGAAATACTCGGTTGCTAACGCTGACACGCGAAGTGCGTTTTTCTCCTGCTCCATCCTCTCTACAGCGGCCGCCTTGCGCTCTTTCTTTTCCCCGGCAACGTCGAAGCCGAGGGCAACACGCGCAGATAATTCTCTGGTCGTTTCTCTCGCTTTGGACAGGGATATCTCGCTATAAGAGCCAATCATCATTACCCGTGATTTCCCGGCGAACTGGTACCGGAAACGCCATACAGGGACTTTATCCCCTTCCCGGTAACGAAGGTACAACCCGTTGCCGTCTGAACGTCCCTCGAAACGCTCTCCTGCTTTAATCCATGCCTTGATCTGGATATCTGTGAGCTTTGCCATATTGCCACCTGAAGATTGAACTGCACTTTGTACCCAGATTGGAGCTGAAAAAAGAGTGAGGGTACAACCTTGGGTACAAGGATGTTGCGCGATTTTATGCAATCATATGCGACAATATGAAAATAAAAAAGCCCGCATTATGCGGGCTAGTTTGGCTTTCTGCAATTTCATGCGACGGCATGCAAATTTACTCGATGTTCTGGATCTGTTCGCGCATCTGCTCGATCAGGACTTTCAGCTCAATGGCAGAATTCGTCACTTCAGCATTGATGGATTTTGATGCCAGCGTATTCGATTCGCGGTTGAATTCCTGCATCATAAAGTCCAGACGGCGACCTACTGCCTCTTTTTTCTTCAGGATGTTGTAGGTCTCTTTCACGTGTGCTTCCAGTCGATCCAGTTCTTCCGCCACATCAATGCGCTGCGCCATCAGAACCAGTTCCTGCTCCAGACGGTTATTTTCCAGTTGCACCTGCGCATCTTCCAGTTTTGCAACCAGGCGTTCACGCTGCCATTGCAGGATTTCTGGCATATGGGTGCGGACCTTAACCACTTCAGCACTGACCCCTTCCAGACGCTGTTCGATCAGCGCTTTCAATGCCTGGCCTTCCGTTTCACGCGCCACGATGAAATCATCAAGAGTGCTATCCAGCGCAGTGAGGATTTCTGCCGCAATTGCATCCAGGTCTTGTTCCTGGGCTGCCATCACACCAGGCCAGCGCAGGATATCGACAGGATTGATTTCCCCTTCGTCGCTCTGCATTTTGACCCAGTTAGCCGCGTTAACGAGCTGTTTTGCTAATTTTTCATTGAGGATGAGTTCGCCCTGGGCGCTGGCATCGGGTTCAAAACGCAGCGAGCACTCGATTTTTCCGCGCGTCAGACGTGTGCGAATGCGTTCGCGAACAACAGGCTCAAGGCTACGGAACTGCTCCGGCAGACGAAAGTAAGTTTCCAGATAACGCTGGTTTACCGAGCGCATTTCCCATGTGGCGCTACCCCATTCACCCTTGATTTCACGCCGGGCGTAGGCGGTCATGCTGCGGATCATAGACGTTCCTGTTTTTAAAGGAGAGATGGGAGGATTATAGCCATCCCGGCCTTATCAGGATAGGAATAACCGCCGGAAGCCCGTATAATGCGCAGCCACATTCGTTTCAAGCCGGAGATCTCAATATGCGTCCAGCAGGCCGTAGCGCTAATCAGGTGCGTCCCGTAACCCTGACTCGTAACTATACAAAACACGCTGAAGGCTCAGTGCTGGTCGAATTTGGTGATACAAAAGTGCTGTGTACCGCTTCAATTGAAGAAGGCGTTCCGCGTTTTCTGAAAGGTCAGGGCCAGGGCTGGATTACGGCTGAATATGGCATGTTGCCACGGGCAACCCATACTCGTAACGCCCGTGAAGCCGCAAAAGGTAAGCAGGGTGGCCGCACAATGGAGATTCAGCGTCTGATCGCGCGTGCGCTGCGTGCCGCGGTAGATCTCAAAACGTTAGGCGAATTCACCATCACGCTGGATTGCGATGTGATTCAGGCGGATGGTGGTACGCGTACCGCTTCCATTACCGGAGCTTGTGTTGCGCTGGCAGATGCGCTGAATAAGCTGGTCGCCAGCGGAAAGCTGAAAACCAATCCGATGAAAGGGATGGTTGCTGCGGTTTCTGTAGGGATCGTTAATGGCGAAGCGCTCTGCGATCTGGAGTACGTGGAAGATTCGGCGGCAGAAACTGACATGAACGTGGTGATGACCGAAGACGGGCGAATCATTGAGGTGCAGGGCACCGCAGAAGGCGAGCCGTTCAGCCATGAAGAACTTCTTACCTTGTTGGCATTAGCCCGAGGGGGAATTGAATCCATTGTCGCGACGCAGAAAGCGGCGTTAACCAATTGATTTTAAGGCGACCAGTGAGTCGCCTTTTTTTGTCCATAGATTTTGTCAATGATCAAAATGAACAGAGGAGCGAATCCATGAAAGCCTATCAACGCCAGTTTATTGAGTTTGCGCTTAACAAACAGGTGCTCAAGTTTGGCGAGTTTACGCTGAAATCCGGGCGCAAGAGCCCCTATTTCTTCAACGCCGGACTGTTTAACACCGGGCGCGATCTGGCACTGTTAGGCCGTTTTTATGCAGAAGCATTGGTGGATTCTGGGATTGAGTTTGATCTGCTTTTTGGGCCTGCTTACAAAGGCATTCCGATTGCGACGACCACGGCGGTTGCGCTGGCCGAGCATCACGACAAAGATTTTCCGTACTGCTTTAACCGCAAAGAAGCCAAAGACCACGGCGAAGGCGGCACGCTGGTGGGGAGCGCATTGCAGGGCCGCGTGATGCTGGTAGATGATGTGATTACCGCGGGTACGGCAATTCGTGAGTCGATGGAGATTATTCAGGCGAACGGCGCAACGCTTGCCGGCGTACTGATCTCTTTGGATCGTCAGGAACGCGGACGTGGCGAGATTTCTGCGATTCAGGAGGTTGAGCGCGATTATGGTTGCAAAGTGATTTCCATCATCACTCTTAAGGATCTGATTACCTGGCTGGAAGAGAAACCAGAAATGGCGGAATATCTGGCGGCGGTGCGGGCGTATCGGGAAGAGTTTGGCGTTTAAATGAATGGCCCGGTGACACTGCGTTTACCGGGCTTTATTGATCAGTTACCGGAGGAGGCGAAGCCGCCATCCGGTAACCATGTTATTGCAGTTGCGCGGCGAGCAGCGGCCAGCGAGCGTCAAAATCGTCTGTTGGACGATACTTGAATTCGCTGCGTACAAAGCGCGACAGCATACCTTCACAAAAAGCGAGAAGCTGGCTTGCTAACAGCGTTTCATCTGTTACAAAGCCTTCCCCTTCGCGCATTCGCTTTTCCCGCAGAACCTGGCGAATTTGCGCCTCAATGCGTTCGAACAACTGGTTAATTCGCCCTTGCAGACGATCCTGTTCAAACATTAACGCATGCCCGGTCAGGATCCGCGTCAGGCCAGGATTTCGCTCACCGAAGCCCAGAATCAACAACACAATCAGACGCAGACGCGCGTACGTGTCTTTTTCATCTTTCAGTATTAAATTGATACGCGTGATCAGGCTGTCTTCGATAAACTCGATCAGGCTATCGAACATGCGAGTTTTGCTGGGAAAGTGGCGATACAACGCCGCTTCGGAAACGCCGACAGAAGCTGCCAGTTTTGCCGTTGTGATGCGTTGGCTTCCATCGCTTGATTCCAGCATCAGCGCCAGAGACTGAAGTATTTCCTCGCGACGATTCCTTTTCGCAGTTTGTTTTTCTGCCATGTTACAAAATACCCCTGAAAATAAGCACTTGCCAGGCGAGCATCCACGCTATGACCGCAAACCCAGGTTTGCGGTAATGTTATGACTTATTGGGATGCGTAAATGTCTTATTTACGACCAGAATGGCCGAAACCGCCTTCACCACGATCGGTGGCGTCAAACTCTTCCACCAGATTAAATTCGGCCTGCACAACCGGAACAAAGACCATTTGCGCGATACGTTCGCCTGGTTCAATGGTAAAGCTGTCCTGACCACGGTTCCAGACAGATACCATCAACTGCCCTTGATAATCGGAGTCAATCAGCCCCACCAGGTTTCCCAGTACGATACCGTGTTTATGGCCGAGCCCGGAGCGCGGCAGAATAATGGCAGCCAGAGAGGGATCGGCAATATGGATAGCCAGCCCGGTTGGCAACAGCGTTGTTGCGCCTGGAGCCAGTTCTACGGCGTCATCGAGACAGGCCCGCAGGTCAAGTCCGGCGGAACCGGAGGTGGCATACGTCGGTAGCGGAAATTGCTTACCCACACGCGGGTCCAGAATCTTAACGTCGATTTTTTTCATCATAACGGGTCACGATCTCGTCGAGTAATAATTGGCCCAGGAGTGCTTTACGTTCAAGCGGTAAGACTTTATCTCCATCCTGCCAGAAAAGGTGCAATGCATTGTTGTCGCTGTTAAAGCCTTGTGTTGAAAGCGAAACATCGTTCGCACAGATCAAATCAAGGTTTTTACGGAGACGTTTTTGCCGGGCATATTCTTCCACATTATTCGTTTCCGCGGCAAACCCAACGACATAGGGACGATGGTCTTTAAGTGCCGCGACCCCTGCGATGATGTCGGGGTTTTTAACCATTTTTACTGTTAATTCATCGCCCTGTGTCGCCTGCTTTTTAATTTTTTCACTGGCGACTACGGCCGCCCGATAGTCTGCGACAGCGGCACAGCCAATAAAAATATGTTGCTGCTGCACGGCAGATTGCACGGCCTCTTCCATCTCCAGAGCGGTCATGACATCAATACGCTGCACGAATGGCGGGGTAGGTAATGCCACCGGACCGGATACCAGTGTCACGTTTGCGCCACGACGGGCAGCCGCTTCGGCGATGGCAAAACCCATCTTGCCGGAGCTGTGGTTGGAAATATAACGCACCGGATCGAGCGGTTCACGCGTTGGACCCGCTGTAATCATGATTTTCAGATGTTGCAGATCGTTGACAGGGGCGAAATGCGCCGCGGCCATGTCGACGATGGTTAAAGGATCCAGCATACGGCCCGGGCCAATGTCGCCACATGCCTGGCTACCGCTATCTGGTCCCCAGATGAGCAATCCACGGGAGGACAACACTTCCAGGTTATGTTGGGTGGCTGCTGCCCGGTACATTTGCTGATTCATCGCGGGTAAGACGGCGACAGGGGCGGGGGTGGCCAGGCAAATCGTAGAGACCAGATCGTTTGCCATACCTGCCGCAACACGCGCAATCAGATCCGCCGTGGCAGGAGCAAGAATCACCAGATCGGCCCATTTCCCTAACTCAATATGGCCCATTGCGGCTTCTGCTGCGGGATCCAGCAGACTATCGGATACGGGGTATCCGGAAACCGCCTGTAAGCTGAGTGGGGTAATAAATGCTTTAGCCGCCTCGGTCATTGCCACACGGACATCGGCACCGCGTTCACGCAGGCGACGCACCAGTTCAGGGGCTTTGTAGGCAGCAATACCGCCGCTGACGCCGAGAACGATTTTTTTACCGGCCAGACCCATCATGATCTTTCCTGTTGGATGTCATCAGAAGGCGGACATTTTATCACAATCCGTAAAATGTCGTGTGTTCACCCGTAAATCACTTTGCGAGGCGCTACGCAGGAGTAGAAATTGTGCGTCGATTACCTTTAAAGGCTATGCCACCCTGCTTTCAGGCCTAAGGAGGTGTGGGATGAACACGGTTGAGCGCTTATTACCAAGAGAAAAACTGCTGGCGCAAGGGGTCGAGACGTTAACAGATGCTGAATTGCTGGCGCTTTTCTTACGCACCGGCGCGTCCGGGAGAGATGTGTTTACGCTGGCAAAGGAGATCCTGGAACATTTTGGTTCTCTGCGCAGTTTGTTGACGGCGGATTATTCACAGTTCAACAGTGTAACGGGGATTGGCGTGGCAAAATATGCGCAGCTAAAAGGCATTGCTGAACTGGCCCGGCGCTATTATGACGTACAAATAAAGGGGGCGAATCCGCTGCTCAGTCCGGAACTGACACGAGACTTTTTGCACAGCCAATTTGTGGAGGAGGCGCGGGAGGTTTTTATGGTTATTTTTCTCGATGCTCAACACAAGGTCATAAAGCACAGTCGCCTTTTTTCCGGCACGCTAAGCCATGTTGAGGTTCATCCACGCGAAATTATTCGCGAAGCGATAAAAATCAATGCATCAGCGGTGATCCTTGCGCATAATCACCCGTCAGGCTGTGCAGAGCCGAGTAAAGCGGATAAACTCATCACCGAGCGTGTCGTAAAATGCTGTCAGTACATGGATATCCGTGTGCTTGATCATCTTGTCATTGGACGTGGAGAGTACGTTTCTTTTGCAGAACGCGGTTGGATTTAACGCACTTTGCGCGATCCATCGGGATCTTTGTCTGTTCGGGACTTGAGCACATCGCTGACTCAGCGTATACTACGCCACCTTTGAGAATCTCGGGTTTGGCATTTGGGCCTGGCAATCGAGTGTTCACTTAGACACACAATGATTCAAGTTGCGTCAAGCATTCTGAATGATGGTGTGTAGAACCGCGATGACCGGGCTGTAAAGCCTGACGAGGCGCCGATACCCCATACGAAGCTCGAGCTAATTTGATTTTTGGAGAATAGACATGTCCCGAGTCTGCCAAGTTACTGGCAAGCGTCCGGTGACCGGTAACAACCGTTCCCACGCACTGAACGCGACTAAACGCCGTTTCCTGCCTAACCTGCACTCTCACCGTTTCTGGGTAGAGAGCGAGAAGCGTTTTGTCACCCTGCGTGTATCTGCTAAAGGTATGCGTGTAATTGATAAGAAAGGCATTGATACAGTTCTGTCTGAACTGCGTGCCCGTGGCGAAAAGTACTAAGTACTTAGAGGAAATAAATCATGGCTAAAGGTATTCGTGAGAAAATCAAGCTGGTTTCTTCTGCTGGTACTGGTCACTTCTATACCACCACGAAGAACAAGCGTACTAAGCCGGAAAAACTGGAACTGAAAAAGTTTGATCCAGTTGTCCGTCAGCACGTTATCTACAAAGAAGCGAAAATTAAATAATTCTCGCTTTGTTGTAATGAAAAACCTCGCTTCGGCGGGGTTTTTTGTTATCTAAGCGTCCCCATATTAGTGAGACCTGATATCCAGCCGGAGACGTTATGCCTGAATTACCTGAAGTGGAAACCAGCCGCCGCGGTATTGAACCGCATCTGGTCGGGGCAACCATTCTGCATGCAAATGTGCGTAATGGGCGTCTGCGTTGGCCGGTGTCGGAAGAGATCTACCGTCTGAGCGACAAACCGGTGTTGAGCGTTCAGCGTCGGGCAAAATACCTTTTGCTGGAGCTGCCCGATGGTTGGATCATCATCCATTTGGGGATGTCGGGGAGCTTACGGATTCTTCCCGAAGAGCTACCCGCGGAAAAACATGACCACGTTGATTTGGTGATGAGTAACGGTAAAGTGCTGCGTTACACCGATCCTCGTCGCTTTGGCGCATGGCTCTGGACGAAAGAGCTGGAAGGGCACAACGTGTTGGCGCATCTCGGCCCGGAACCGCTGAGCGATGATTTTAATGGCGAGTATCTGCAACAGAAGTGTGCGAAGAAGAAAACGGCGATTAAACCCTGGCTGATGGATAACAAGCTGGTGGTGGGTGTCGGGAACATCTACGCCAGTGAATCGCTGTTTGCCGCCGGTATTCATCCTGACCGGCTGGCCTCGTCCCTGTCACTGACGGAATGTGAACTGCTGGCGCGGGTGATAAAGGCCGTTTTACTGCGCTCAATAGAGCAGGGCGGGACAACGCTGAAAGATTTCCTGCAAAGCGATGGCAAACCGGGCTATTTTGCGCAGGAATTACAGGTGTATGGTCGAAAAGGAGAGCCGTGCAGAGTGTGTGGAACGCCGATTGTTGCCTCAAAACACGCGCAACGTGCGACGTTCTATTGCCGTCAGTGCCAGAAGTGATGCGTCGATAAGAAAGGGTTATTTGAGCTTATCCATCAATGCCTGGTGGATATTCGCGGGCAGAAAGTGCGTGACATCGCCCTGATGACGGGCCACTTCTTTGACCAGCGAAGACGAGATAAAGGACCACTCCTTTGAAGGCATCAGAAATACGCTTTCAAGCTCAGGCATTAAATGGCGATTCATATGGGCAAGTTGCATCTCATATTCAAAATCCGCCACGGCGCGTAAACCACGAATCAGTATGTTTGCCTGTTGCTCGCGGGCAAAATTTGCCATCAGATCGCTAAAGCCCAACACCTCAACCCCGGGCAAGTGCGCAGTGGCCTGCTGTGCCAGCGTAACGCGTTCATCCAGTGTAAACATCGGTTTCTTACCGGGACTTGCCGCAATGGCCAGAATGACATGGTCAAACATCTGCGTGGCACGTGTGATGATATCAATATGGCCGTTGGTCAACGGATCGAAAGTGCCTGGATAAATCGCCCGTTTTTGCATAACAGCCCTCAATGCGTTTTCGGTGGCAGATAAGGTTCAAGCAGTTGCAGCAGGCGCTGGAGCGCACCCTGGTTTTGATAGAGTACTTCAACTGCGTGACGACCATAGAAATTACGATAATCAGCATCGGTCAGTAAAGAGGAAACCTCTTTGGCAAGGCTGGTCACATCCGTGACCGTAATCAGACCGCTGGCCTGTTCCAGACGTGCGCAGATATCTTTAAAGTTAAAGGTGTGCGGTCCCATCAACACCGGAATAGCGTGCGCCGCCGCTTCCAGCGGATTATGCCCGCCACGTTCAACCAGAGAGCCGCCAACAAACGCGAGATCGGCAATCCCGTAAAGTAGCATCAGTTCGCCCATCGTATCACCGACAACCACTTGCGTACTGGATGAAGGGACTTCACCCGAAGAACGGGTGGTATAGCTGAGACCGGCATCACGCACGAGATTGATCGCATCAGGAAAACGTTCCGGATGGCGTGGCACAAGGATGAGCAGCAGGTTCGGAAACTGGTGCAACAATGCCTGGTGAGCGGCGATAACAATGCTCTCTTCACCGTCATGTGTGCTGGTTGCAATCCACACCGGGCGATGCGGTGCCCACTGGCGGCGGAGCGTCACCGCCTTCGCGGCGAGCTGTGGGGTAACGGAAATATCGAACTTAAGGCTGCCGGTGACGGTCACCTGATTATTCTTCGCGCCTAACGTCACAAAGCGCTGACCGTCTTCTTCATTTTGCGCTGCAATTAGCGTAATACGACGCAGGATCCGGCGGATAAATTTACCCAGCTTCGCATAGCCTTGGGCGGAGCGGGCGGAGAGACGCGCATTGGCGATGATCAGGGGAATATGACGTTTATTCAGCGCGGCAATCAGGTTTGGCCACAGCTCAGTTTCCATAATCAATACCAGTTTGGGGTCAACCTTATTCAGGAAACGGCCCAGAGCATCGGGTAAATCATAGGGAAGATAAACATGCTGGACATCGCTGCCGAAGGCGGATTGAACGCGCTCGGAACCGGTCGGTGTCATGGTAGTGACGGTGATCGGCAGGTCGGGATAGCGATGACGCAGAGCGCGAACTAACGGGATGGCCGCCAGTGTCTCACCAACAGAAACGGAGTGGAGCATGATTCCGCCCGGTTTCAGGGGGCGGCGGTAAAATCCGTAGCGTTCACCCCAGCGTTTACGGTAGGCCGGGGCCTTACGTCCGCGCACCCAAAGCCGTATCCAGATCAAGGGCTGAATAAGGTAGAGAAGGGCGGTGTAAAGCAATTCGAGCATAGTAAATAGCTGACTTGTGGATGTGCTGGGGATTCTATGTATTTAGCTGAGGCTTTACCATTACTTTTCCTGTTTTTGACTTAAATAGCTTTAAGTACGACTAACGTCGGCAACCCTGCACAGATTTTTTGCATTTTTATGCTATTTATTGATTTTTATCGTCCTTGCCTTTGTTTCCAGCATACAGTGGTCATACAAAGTATAGTGGTTTAATGAATATCAGTTTGATTTAAATAAGAAATATCCAAAGTATGCTTATAATTTATTCGAGTCGGATCGCTGCGAAAGAAATGATACACTAGCGCGTAAAAATCAGTACGGTATCAGTAATCAGGTAGCTGTTGAGCCTGGGGCGGTAGCGTGCTGTTTTCTGCTTAACTTTACCGGACAATCACAACAAAAGAGTCGCGTGTGGAAAAGCCTTTTCGAAAAATTCTGGTTATCAAAATGCGTTTCCACGGGGATATGCTTTTAACCACCCCCGTTATCAGTACGCTGAAGCAGAATTATCCTGACGCCAAAATTGATATGCTGCTTTATCAGGATACGATACCTATCTTGTCTGAGAACCCTGAAATTAATGCGCTTTATGGCATCAGTAATAAAGGGACGGGAGCAGCAGATAAAATTAAAAATGCGCTTTCGCTGATTAAGACCTTACGCGCCAATCATTATGATCTGGTTATCAATCTTACCGATCAGTGGATCGTTGCACTGATTGTTCGTTTTCTGAATGCAAGGGTCAAAATATCCCAGGATTTTGCCAACCGGCAGTCTGCATTCTGGAAACAGAGTTTCACGCACCTTGTTCCCTATTCCGGTGAACATGTCGTTGAACGTACGTTGTCTGCGCTTAAACCGCTTGAGCTGGAACATATTGTCAGTAAAACGACGATGAGCTATCGCCCGGAGCACTGGGCGAATATGTGTCAGCAACTTCAGCGACTTAGTGTCTCTCGTCAATATGTGGTGATTCAACCTACCGCAAGACAGCTATTTAAGTGCTGGGACAACGATAAATTTTCTCGCGTCATCGATGCCCTGGAGCATCGTGGTTACCAGGTGGTGCTGACGTCGGGTCCGTCTGCTGACGATTTAGCCTGTGTGGAAGAGATTGCACAGGGGTGTAAAACGAAACCGATTACCGGGCTGGCGGGTAAAACGCGATTCCCTGAATTAGGCGCATTAATTGATCATGCTGCCCTCTTTATTGGCGTCGATTCTGCGCCGGGCCACATTGCTGCTGCGGTTAACACGCCAGTGATCTCTCTTTTTGGCGCAACTGACCACGTATTCTGGCGCCCATGGACCGACAATATTATTCAGTTTTGGGCCGGAGACTATCAGGCGATGCCAAAGCGTTCTGAACTGGATCGTGACAAAAAATATATGTCCGTTATTCCCGCTGAAGATGTGATTGCCGCAACTGAAAAAATGTTGCCGCAGAATGCGCAAGTTATCGAAATGGATGCGCCGGTATGATTGTCGCTTTTTGTTTGTATAAGTATTTTCCGTTCGGTGGATTACAACGTGACTTTATGCGTATTGCGCAAACCGTTGCCGCTCGCGGTCATCAGGTTCGGATTTATACGCAATCCTGGGATGGCGAATGCCCGGATGATTTTGAGCTGATTCGCGTGCCGGTTAAATCGCGGACCAATCATGGACGCAATGCGGAATATTATGCCTGGGTGCAGGCACATTTGCGCGAACATCCAGTGGACAGGGTTGTGGGCTTTAACAAGATGCCTGGCCTGGATGTCTATTTTGCTGCTGATGTCTGTTACGCCGAGAAGGTTGCGCAAGAAAAAGGTTTTTTCTACCGTCTGACATCCCGTTATCGCCATTATGCGGCGTTTGAACGGGCAACGTTTGAACAGGGAAAATCGACGCAATTACTCATGCTGACGGATACGCAAATCGCGGATTTTCAGAAACATTATCAAACCGAAGCTGAGCGTTTTCATATCCTCCCGCCGGGAATTTATCCGGACAGAAAATACAGTGCGCAAATTCCGAATGCCCGGGAACGATATCGCGAGAAAAACGGCATCACAGAGCAGCAAAATTTATTGTTGCAGGTGGGGTCTGATTTTACCCGTAAAGGCGTGGACCGCTCGATTGAAGCGCTGGCTTCATTGCCTGAGGCATTACGACATAACACGATTTTGTATATTGTCGGGCAAGACAAACCGCGAAAATTTGAAGCTCTGGCGGAAAAACGCGGTGTGCGAGCAAATGTGCATTTCTTTTCCGGACGCAATGATGTGGCGGAGTTAATGGCTGCCGCCGATTTATTATTGCATCCGGCCTATCAGGAAGCTGCGGGTATCGTTTTGCTTGAGGCGATAACTGCTGGTTTACCTGTTCTGACCTCTGCGGTATGCGGGTATGCGCACTACATTGCGGACGCAAACTGTGGCGCAGTCATTGAAGAACCCTGGCGACAGGAAGCGTTGAACGATATTTTGCGTAAGGCGCTTACACAGCCGTCATTACGTACCGCATGGGCTGAAAATGCGCGGCATTATGCCGATACGCAGGATTTATACAGTCTGCCGGAAAAGGCGGCGGATATCATAACAGGTGGTCTGAATGGTTGAATTAAAAGAGCCGTTAGCCACGTTATGGCGCGGAAAAGATGCGTTTGAGGAAGTTAAAACGCTGCAGGGCGAAGTTTTCAGAGAGCTGGAAACTCGTCGGACGCTGCGATTTGAACTGGCAGGGAAAAGCTATTTTCTCAAATGGCACCGTGGCACGTCTCTCAAGGAGATCGTAAAAAATCTACTCTCGCTGCGTATGCCGGTTTTAGGTGCGGACAGAGAGTGGAATGCCATTCATCGCCTCCATAATTTGGGGGTGGATACAATGCACGGCGTTGGGTTTGGTGAAAAAGGTCTGAATCCACTGACCAAAACGTCGTTCATCATTACCGAAGACCTTACGCCAACTATTAGTCTGGAAGACTATTGCGCAGATTGGGCCACCAATCCTCCCGACATAAAAGTGAAGCGAATGCTCATTGAGCGCGTTGCGACAATGGTGCGTAACATGCATGCGGGCGGTATTAACCATCGCGACTGTTATATTTGCCACTTCCTGCTGCATTTACCGTTTAATGGCCGTAAGGATGATTTAAAGATCTCAGTTATCGATTTACATCGTGCGCAGATTCGTTCACGTGTTCCACGTCGCTGGCGTGACAAAGATCTGGTCGGTCTCTATTTTTCGTCACTGAATATCGGTTTGACGCAACGGGATATCTGGCGGTTTCTGAAGGTTTACTTTGGCGAGCCTTTAAAAGTCATTTTGCGCAAAGAGGCGGGTTTACTCTCACACGCTGAAACAAAAGCAGTGCAAATAAAAGAGCGAACGCAGCGTAAAGGGTTGTGATTTTCACTTTTTATCTGAATATTATAAAAACACTGCTGGTGTGACGTTACATGACTGTCTATTTTATAAACTGGAAAGCCGATTATGAACTGAAAATGATCGACTACTTACGTCAACATTATCAGGTCATTAATCTGCCCGTTCCCTCCCGTTATGTCTGGATAGCCAAAAAATTGAGAAAACTGGGTATCAGTACAGACTGGCTGGGTAAATTATTTATCAGAAATCACCTGAAAAATCTAAAATGTAATGATATTTCGGTATTTAATGATAGTGTTATCAGTAAAGGCATTACACCACAAATCATTAATAATCTAAAATGCAAGAAAGTCCTGTTGTTGAGAAATTCGGTAGGTGCATCTTTTATTCATAAGCATAAAGATTCTTTTGATCTGATTTACGATTTCGAAAATAAACAAAATGAAACTGAAAAAGTAAAATATCTGGATCAATTTTTCCCTGTTGGTCTTAATGAAATATCCCATTTTGTATCTGAGGAGAGAAAAAACAGACATATAATCTGTTATTTTCTTGGTAAAGATAAAAATCGGTTGAGTACATTAATGCCGTTGGCAAAAAAATTACTGTCATTTGGTGCTGTTTTAGATTTTAACATTGTCAGAGATAATACAACGAACGATGATTCAGCTTATCTGATAGACAATCCATTATCTTATAAAGAAAATCTAAATCGTGCATTAGCATCGGATATTATTGTTGATATTACACAAGAAAATCAATCCGGTTGGACGCTGCGTATTTTGGAAGCTTTGTATTTTAATAAGAAGGTAATCACAAATAATAAGTCTATCCTGAACTCTGAGATATACACAAAGGAACGCTTCTTTATCCTTGATGTAGATATCTGGGACGAATTTGATTATTTTATTAATTCTCCAAAAACGCCTGTTCCACAAGATATTCTTTACAGATACAGTCCAGAACATATGCTTGAGGAAATTAAGAAAGCATTCAGATAAAATGATTTCCATAACAACTCCTCATTTTAAATACAAAACAATAACCCATTATGAAAATTGCATTTGTAGGTGAAGCGGTCTCTGGTTTTGGTGGCATGGAAACGGTTATTCGGGATGTTATTCATAATTTCCAGACCGAACATGCTGAAATATCTTGCGAGATGTTTTTCTTTTGTCGACACGACAAAATGGATAAGGCATGGCTGAAAGGAATTGATTATACATGCTCTTTTTCTAACATCCGTCTGGGTTTTTTTCGTAGGGCAAAGCATATTCATGCTTTTAGCCAATGGTTAAAGAAAACAAAGCCTGATGTGGTGATCTGTATCGATGTGTTGTCCTGCCTGTTAGCCAGTAAAGCGCGGGAAAAATCTGCTGTAAGTTTTGTGCTTTTTTCATGGCCACATTTCTCATTGGATCATAAGAAACACGCAGAGTGCATCACCTGGGCGGATTATCATCTGGCAATCAGTAGTGGTATTAAAGAACAGATGATGGCAAGGGGCATTGCCGACCAGAATATCACAATCGTTTATAATCCGGTTTCAAGAAAAACGGACATTATCCCGCAGCCCAAAGATTCTCAACCCGCAGTCTTTCTTTACGTGGGGAGGATGAAGTTTGAAGGTCAAAAAAGGATTAAGGATTTACTCGATGGCTTATCCCGCGCCGAAGGGGAATGGCACTTACATGTGATAGGCGATGGTTCAGATTTTCAAAAATGCCAGGATTATGGTCAGGAGCTGGGTATCGCTGATTGCATTACCTGGCACGGATGGCAGATTTCTCCCTGGGAGGTTGTAAAGCACGACATTAAGAATGTCTCAGCGTTACTACTGACATCGTCATTCGAAGGTTTTCCTATGACTTTACTGGAGGCTATGTCCTATGGCATCCCATGTATTAGCTCTGATTGTATGTCAGGTCCGCGAGATATGATCAGACCTGGAATTAACGGGGATTTGTACCCGCCGAACAATATTGACCATTTTACCCTTCTTCTCAATGAAGTTATCGCGGGTAAAAGGAAATACAATAATAATATAATCCCAGCAACGATAGATAATTTTTATAATGAAGTCTATTTTAAAAATTTAAAAAGCGTAATTTTTTCAAAAATTAATAAGTGATCACTATGACTGAAAAGTATTTTGAAGAAAAGGTCATTCAACAGACTTTAGATTACAACTATGCAGGACATAGTGACGTTGAACATTTTAATATCGCCTATGGCATCGACAAGAACTTTCTTTTTGGCTGTGGGGTGTCAATTGCATCAATTTTAATTGCTAATCCAGATACACCTTTTGCTTTTCATGTATTTACTGATTCATTCAGTGATGAAGAACAAAAACGGTTCAAAGCGTTAGCAAAGCAATATGCCACCCGGATTGTTGTCTATTTAGTTGACTGTGAACAGCTAAAATCGTTGCCGAGCACTAAAAACTGGTCCTATGCAACGTATTTCAGATTCATCATCGCCGACCATTTCGCCGATAAAACAGATAAAGTGCTTTACCTGGATGCCGATATAGCGTGCAAAGGCAGCCTACAGGAGCTAATCGATCTCCAGTTTGCTGAACATGAAATCGCAGCCGTGGTGGCTGAGGGGGAGACGGGCTGGTGGACAAAGCGTTCAGTCAGTCTTGCAACGCCGGGTCTGGTTTCGGGTTATTTTAATGCCGGTTTTTTGTTAATCAACATACCTCGCTGGTCTGCTGAATCTATTTCGCGTAAAGCCATTGAAATGCTTCGCGATCCGGATGTTGTGCAGCGTATCACCCATCTGGATCAGGACGTACTGAATATGCTATTGGTCGGTAAAGCGCGTTTTGTCGACAAAAAATTCAATACCCAGTTCAGCATCAATTATGAATTGAAGCCGGATGTTGAAAATCCTGTTACTGAGAGCACGGTTTTTATTCACTATATTGGACCGACTAAACCCTGGCATCAATGGGGAGATTACCCTGTTGCACAATGTTTTCTGAACGCGAAAAAGTTGTCGCCCTGGTGTAATGCTGAATTGTTAAAACCAAAAAATAGTCACCAACTACGTTATGCAGCAAAACACATGTTTAATCAGAAGAAATATTTTTCTGGTATGGCAGATTATTTACTTTACTTTAAAAGTAAAATTGTCAAATAAAAATAATTATAGGTGATGCAGTGGACTCATTTCCTGAAATAGAGATATCAGAATATAAAACTTTTGATGAGCGTTCTGATAAAAATGGTAATGCATTAAATATCTCTTATGGAATCGATGAGAACTATCTCGATGGCGTTGGGGTATCTATTACCTCGGTGTTAATCCATAATAAAATCAATGTCGCATTTCATATCATCTGTGATCATTATACAAATAGTTTTGTCGAGAAAGTTGGAGTACTGGCAGCTCAATATAAGATTAAAATTTCCTTGTATCTTATTAATGTCACTTGCCTTGAAGCATTGCCGAAAACACAAGTCTGGTCGCGAGCCATGTACTTTCGACTGTTTGCTTTTGATTATTTGAATCATAAAATTGATAAATTACTTTACCTCGATGCTGATGTGGTTTGCAAAGGTCCATTGGATGAACTACTGCACCTGAACATAAATAACATTGTTGCGGCAGTGGTAAAAGATGTTGATTCTATTCAAGCCAGAGTAAATGAGCGGTTGCCATCTTTTAATCTTCAGGGACGTTATTTCAACTCTGGTGTCGTTCTGGTTAATCTACAGCAATGGGCTGAAAACAAACTCACTGCAAGAGCATTATCATTATTGACAGGCAAGGACGGTAATGCCACATTCTTTAAATACCCTGATCAGGATGTATTAAATATTTTACTTATTGATAAGGTTTATTTTTTACCTCGCGAATTCAATACAATTTATACGATAAAAAGCGAACTAAACGATAAGACACATGAAAAGTATCGGGATGTAATCCATGCTGATACTAAATTAATTCATTTTACAGGAGCCACTAAACCATGGCATGCCTGGGCAAATTATCCCTCTGTTATCTATTACAGGAATGCGTTAGTTAAATCACCATGGAAAGATGTGCCTGGCAAAGATGCGCGAACGATGGTTGAGTACAAAAAAAGATATAAACATCTTTTGGTTCAGAAGCGTTACTTACATGGCATTATCGCGGGTGCAGCTTACCTCTATCGAAAAATTCTGGCGAAATAATATCTTCCTAAACTATGATTATTGAAACAAAAATAAAAAACTACACTGTCTTTACCAAGAAAGATGGCAAAAAATACATCGATATATTCAATGATTTTTTGTCACATAACCTAAAAGTAATAAAAGTATTTCGTAGTATTGAAGATACAAAAGTCGTATTAATCGATACAGAATATGGTAAATATATACTGAAAGTATTTCACCCAAAAGTTAAAAATACTGAACGTTTTTTAAAGTCGCTGGTAAAAGGTGACTACTACGAAAAGCTTTTTTATCAGACGGATCGTGTGCGTCGGGAAGGTTTTGAGGCATTGAATGATTTTTATCTTCTTGCTGAAGTAAAAACGTTACGTTACGTACATACCTATATCATGTTAATTGAGTATATCGAAGGTGTGGAACTGGCTGATATGCCAGAAATTTCGCCAGCGGTGAAAGAAAAAATTCAGCACTCCATTCATAAACTACATCAACATGGTATGGTTTCTGGCGATCCGCATAAAGGTAACTTTATATTACAAAATGGCGAAATAAGAATCATCGACCTTTCAGGTAAGCGTCCTTCCCGGCAGCGTATGGCGAAAGATCGCATTGATTTAGAACGGCATTATGGTATTGAAAATAATGATAAAGATCTGGGCTTCTATCTTTTAATTTATAAGAAAAAGTGGCGAAATTTTCTGCGTCGTCTGAAAGGTAAGAGTGTGCGCTAATCTGCAATCTCATCGTCAGAGCATTGCAATTGCTAGATCGAAATGCAAAAATGTTTGTTCATTTTTTAGTCAAACACAGCTTCCTACTTCGTTCATCCTCGCAAAAGATAACCATGAACACTTTCTCCAAAGTTTCATCGCGATTTAAGTTGCATGATAAACATACAGGTTTTATATGAGTAATGTTAAGTTTTTAACTCGTACCGGTGTTCAGCGACTTATAGCAAGCAGAGCATCTGAGAATGTCATCATTTTTTTATCGGGGCCAACTTCCCGAAAGACACCGCTTTCTCTTTTGCGTAACACTGATGTTATCACCGTTAACGGTGCGGCCGAGTACTTACTGAGTAACGATATTGCCCCTTTTATTTATGTCTTAACAGATGCGCGTTTCTTGCTACAAAGGCGTCAGGATTTTTATAAGTTCAGCCAGGGTAGCCAGTATACGATTGTTAATACTGATGTTTATGATGCAGCTTCGGAAGAGGATAAGCAGTATATGCGCACGCATTGCCTTATTCTGAAAGCGTTTTATAAGCGTGAAAAGGGGGGGCTTTACAAAAAACTGAAGCTGGAGTTGCTATCGAAGTGGAATAAAAACCTGTTGATCCGGGTTCCTGTTTCTAAACGCAAAAGGCTGGTGGGATTTAGTAAAGATATTAGCATTGGCTACTGCTCATGTCATACTGTCGCCTATACCGCGATGCAGATCGCCTATTCATTGGGTTATGATAATACCATTTGTTCCGGTCTGGATATTACCGGAAGCTGTGCTCGTTTTTATGATGAAAGCAACAACCCGATGCCTTCTGAATTAAGCAAGGATTTGATTAAAATCGTTCCATTTTTTAAATTTATGCGTGAAAATGTCGATGATTTCAGGATTTATAATCTTTCTGACGATACTGCAATTAGTTATGATATTATTCCGCATATCCTTGCTAAAGACGTCGCCATGTTGTCGCCTAAAAAAAACAAGATGAATAGCACATCAGGTCTTCGTGAACAGGCTGACTCTTGTGTCAGCGAGATTTAACTTCTTTCTCATTGCAGTGTGGTAATTAGCATGGGCTTCGGTGCTTTCCATAAAAAGAAAAGATATCTCATTAATAAAATTAAAATCAATTTTCTATCTTTGTTTTTTACTAAACCAAAATGTATCAAAGCCAATGCCCGGACAATCCAATCCTGCCTGCTTATCCATGATAACAATAAATTGGGTGATCTCATCGTATTAAGCTCGTTGTATCGGGAGTTGGCTAATCGAGGCGTGAAATTATCTGTTCTGACGACGGCGCCAGGGCAGGCATTTCTCTCAGGTAATAACAAGATACATCGCTTTTATATTAAAAAATCCAACAAAATTAGTGATGTACTGGCGTTACGTAAGCAACTCTCTCGCGAGTCATTTGATATCGTACTGGATCCGTTTGAAACCATGCCCTCCTTTGCCCACAGTCTGCTGCTGACCGCCGTCAGAGATTCGCACATCCTGGGTTTTGATAAGTGGTATAAACGTTATTACACTTTCTATCATCCGCACGATGAGAACCTAACGACGCATATGTGTACGCGGGCGACCGAGATCCTGCGTTATTTTTATACTGACGAGTCTGATAAGTTTAATGTGAGTTATGATTTACCCTTATCCGAGACGATCGAAAAAGAAATTATCAAATTTGTCGGTAACACTAAAATCATTATTATTAATGCGTTAGGTGCTAAAAAAATCTGTCGGTTATCCCATGAGCAAATTGACGCAATTTATTCACACCTTTGCCTAAAATATCCTGAATACAGAATTATTTTTACAGGTTTACCCGAGGATATTCGTTCGATTGCAATATCCGGTATTGAATCGCTTCCTTATAAAGAATTTATTTATACCGTTGCGCTGACAAAACGTAGTCAGTATGTGATCTCTGTGGATACCGCCCTGGTCCATATTGCATCGGCTTATGAAATACCCACGCTCGCGCTTTACCCGAATGCGCGACAAACGACCTATCCCTCACACCTCATCTGGGCACCCAATAATAGCAATGCGTTACAGGTGGTATCGCCTACATATACGGTGAAAGATATCAGTCTGGATACGTTGATTGAGTCTGTAGATAGTTTGCTGACAACGCATCAGAAGTGAGCAACAGCTCACTTCTGATAGTCAATTTATTGCTGTGCGATTTCACTGCGTGATCTGTTCTTCAGAAAGAGCAGGAGTACGATAGCGGTTATCAGGATAATCGGAATGCTGCGGGACCAGAGAATGACATCGCTCAGGCCAGTCCCGATAATTGCCAACGTTAACGCAAAAAGCCCAAGAGAACGGTGATAATAAACCGTAAAGAACAGCGCGATATAGAAAAAAAGCGTCGACAGTATGCCGGCGAGTCCTTTCAATGAAGCGGCTTCGATAAACTCATTGTGTAAATGAACATTTGCAAATTCTAATGCACCTTGCAGATAGGTATGTTCAGTCGCTAATTCCGTCATTCGTTGGGCACGCGTATCAGCCGATCGGGCAGAAAATGGGGCTTCTTTAAAAATATCGTAGCCAATCTCATACATTGCCAGACGAGCCCCCAGCGAACTGCTACTGTTACCGCTATTGTATTGCTCGATATCCGAAATGCCCTCATGATACCGTTCGTAAATTGGCTTACTGAATATCGCGATGAGAACGGCCATGGCAACCAAAAAGCTAATTACAGAAAAGAATAATTTCTTCGGGGATTTAATATAAACCGCGACCAGAGTCAGCGCACATATCACAGGATATATCAGTAACGTAGAACGAGTCTGCGTCAGGGCAAGCGCATAAAGCACGGCAACAGCATTTAACAGAAAAAGTAACGGATGATTTCGTTTGGTATATAAAATGGCTATTCCACTGACGATCCCAACAAACACCATCGAATAGGCCGCGCCTGTCGCTGTGCCGATACCAAAATCAAGGCGCGTCATGCCTGTCGTCGATTTCACATAATATGCATATCCTGCGATAATAAATGAGAGCGAATAAAGGCAATAAAGAACCTGCTCTTTCTTAATTTTTATTTTCGATGTCAGTACCAGCAGCGTTAAGAATGCACCAAAAATGAAAATTTTCCCGGTGTTCAGGTAGCTATGATAAGTCGCGCGGAAAGGGGAATTATCTACTTTAAACGCTGAATACCAGGCAATATCGATAATCCCGATGAGAAGGATTGAGAGCGGGAGCAGCCAGTTTTTCACCGAGTAACTTTGTGGCTTTCCGCGAAAGCATAGCGCCAGAATGCCGACGATCGCTGTGATATTAAAAAGCTTCATGCTGAGTGTATTATCAAACAAAGCAACAATCAGGGTCACGAAGCAGAGCAGATAGGCACTCATTTCAAAAGAGCAGGATACCTTTTGGGCGTATGACTTCCATGGACTCATAAGACTCTGGGTTGGCATTCATTTACCTTTAGAATAATGATGATAATTCATTTCGAACTGAATCGGCGCTCAGCATCGCTAAATTGTTTTCCGGGGAACGACACGCTATCTGGTTCTTGCCGTAACCACCAATAAGTCCCGGATCGGTAGGACCGTATAACGTGATATTGGGTCGATCGAGCGCTGCCGTCAGGTGACTTAAACCGGTATCGACAGAAACCACATATTTTGCCCCCGCGAGAACGCGCGCGACCTCTTCCAGACTCATTCGCGGCAATACCGAAACGTGTTCAAATCCTTGTGCTAATCTTTTTGCCCGCGCTTCCTCATGAGGTGCGCCCCAGGGTAATTTTATGCTCATCCCCGTGTCCGCTAACAGCCCAATTAATGCCCGCCAGTTTGCTTCCGGCCAGTGCTTATCATCACGCGTCGTGGCATGTAAAAAAACGGCATAGGGCGGTTCATTGGCATTTGCGAAGGCCAAAAAATGCCGGGCAATAGCATAATCACCCTGTGATGTGGGTTTGTGATATCCCAGACTTTTTGCAAACAGCTCGCGGGTGCGTTCAACGGCATGTTGCTGTCGGGGAATGTGATGACGACGGTTATAGAACAGACTGGCGAGCGGTTCGCGTGCGCTCTGCCAGTCCATGCCGTGTTTTATCCCACGCGCCAGGCGGGTCACCAGCGCCGCACTTTTCACCAGCCCCTGGGCGTCGATGATGGCGTCATAACGTTCGGCCTGAACAGCCTCGCGAAAAGCTCTGCGTTCAGCTTTGATAGGAGCCGAAAACCAGGCCTTACGCCAGCGACGAATCGCCACGGGGATCACGCGGTTTACCGCAGAATGCCAGGATGGTATCTGCGCAAACCCTTCTTCCACTACCCAGTCAAACTGAATATCCGGGAAAGCCTGTTGTGCATCCGTCAGGGCGGGCAGCGTATGTAATACATCACCCATGGAGGATGTTTTGACGATCAGAACCCGCATTCGTCAGGCTTCCTCTTGCAGTAACAGACTGTTTAGCTCTTCCAGAACGCGCGCGGGCGTAATGTCGATCAGACTCTGATGGTAACCTTCGGCAGCATCACCTTTACGCACTTTGTGATAACCCGTAATCAGGCGGATCACGCGGGCTTTATGTGACAGTGGCGGCGTGAAATCCGGACTGCTGGGGCCATAGAGGGCGACCAGCGGACGGTTAAGCGCGGCAGCGACGTGCATCAGACCGGAATCGTTGGTAACTACCGCTTTGCACGCGCCAATCAGAATGACGGCTTGTTCCAGCTGTGTTTCGCCTGCCAGATTGCGACACCACGCCTGCTGCTCGTCGCTTAAGGTTGCGAGAATTTCATTCCCGGCTTCATGGTCTTTCGCCGAACCAAACAGCACAATCTGATAGCCTTCATCAATGAGCTGTTTAGCCAGTTCCGCATAGTGATAGTGCGGCCAACGTTTTGCCGGGCCGAATTCCGCTCCTGGACAAAAGCCAATCATCGGACGTTCGTCAGAAAGAGAAAACGCGCTACAGGTCATCGACTTCTCACCCTCGCTCACCTGCAGTTGTGGCCACATCAGCGGCTGCGGCAGATCTTTTGCTGTGCGCATCACGCCTTTGTCGTAGGCCAGCGCCACGTAGCGCTCAACCATTAAGGGCCAGGCCTCTTTATCCAGCACGCGCGCGTCATTGAGCAGGCCGTAGCGCATTTCGCCACGCCAGCCCGTGCGATGAGGAATACCGGCGAAGAAAGGAATCAGTGCAGATTTAAACGAGTTGGGCAGGACATAAGCACGGTCGTAGCGTTTATCACGCAGACTCTGACCGAGTTTACGCCGTTCACCCAGTTCCAGTGCGCCGTGCCCAAGCGGCATGGGTATCGCCTCGTTGACTTCCGGCATACGCGATAGCAGTGGACGGCACCACGCGGGTGCCATCACGTCGATTATCGCCTGGGGATAGCGCGCCTTGAGCGTGCGATAGAGACTTTGCGACATCATCATGTCGCCTACCCATGACGGGCCGATCACCAGTATCTTCATTCACTTCATCCTTCAAGCTGTCTCTGCGTTGGCTGCCTGCGTTCACTCCGGTCACTTACTCTTGTAAGCTCCCGGAGATTCACTTAGTTGCCGCCTTGATACCGCTCGAATGATTTTGTGAATTTGTAGCGTTGTCGCGATTCAGCCAGGCCATATATTCCGTTACGCCTTCGGCAACGGTCTTGAAGGGCTTATCGTAGCCCGCCGCACGCAGGTTAGTCAGATCGGCCTGCGTGAACGCCTGGTAGCGACCTTTCAGTTTTTCCGGGAACGGAATGTACTCAAGCTCGCTTTTCTTATGATAGGCCAGCGCGGCATCGGCTACGGCCTGGAAAGATTCCGCACGGCCAGTACCCAGGTTAAAGATGCCAGATACGCCGTTTTCGAGGAACCACAAATTCACGTCTGCCACATCGCCAACATAGACGAAATCGCGCTTGAAGTTTTCGCTACCTTCAAACAGCTTCGGCGTTTCACCGTTGTTAAGCTGTGTATTGAGATGGAACGCCACGCTTGCCATGCTGCCTTTATGGCCTTCACGCGGTCCATACACGTTAAAGTAACGGAAGCCGACAATTTGTGAGTTAGCTTCTGGCAGGATTTGACGCACATACTCGTCAAACAGGAATTTTGAGTAGCCGTAAACATTCAGCGGTTTCTCATACTCGCGGGATTCGATGAAGTCAGCCGTGCGGCCGCCATAGGTGGCAGCGGAAGAGGCATACAGGAACGGAATTTCGCGCTCCAGGCAGTAATGCAGCAGCTCTTTGGAGTACTGATAGTTGTTATCCATCATGTACTTGCCGTCCCACTCGGTGGTGGAAGAGCACGCGCCTTCATGGAAAATCGCTTCGATCTCGCCGAACTCTTCGCCCGCCATAATCTGGATTAAGAAATCTTCTTTATCCATATAATCGGCAATGTTCAGATCCACCAGGTTGACAAACTTGGTGCCTTCTTTCAGGTTGTCCACCACCAGAATATCGGTGATACCTTTATCATTCAGAGATTTAACGATGTTGCTGCCGATAAAGCCCGCGCCGCCGGTAACGATGATCATAACTGTAACCTATGAATTATGGAGTCAGAGACAATCTCAGACACGAATGCCTCTTATCATATCACTACATAGCGCAGGCTTCAGCCATTCACCGAACGGTTGTATGGGTACGCGTGATTTATCCTGCATTTTGAAGAAGTGATAATGCGTCATCTCGTATCAACGTCCAGGGTTAGGTAAGATGTGCTGAAATTTGCCCAGTCTGGAGAATCGCAATGCGTGGGGATTTTTACAAACAGTTAAACAACGATCTGGAAACCGCACGTGCGGAAGGATTGTTTAAAGAAGAGCGCATTATTACGTCTGCGCAACAGGCCGATATTACCGTGGCGGATGGAAGCCACGTCATTAACTTCTGCGCCAATAACTATCTGGGACTGGCGAACCATCCGGAGCTGATTGCCGCAGCAAAAGCGGGCATGGATTCTCACGGTTTCGGAATGGCGTCAGTACGTTTTATCTGCGGTACTCAGGACAGCCATAAACAGCTGGAACAAAAGCTGGCGACGTTCCTTGGCATGGAAGATGCCATTCTTTACTCCTCCTGCTTTGATGCCAACGGCGGCCTGTTTGAAACGCTGTTGGGCGCCGAAGATGCGATTATTTCAGATGCGCTGAACCATGCGTCGATCATTGATGGTGTGCGGTTGTGTAAAGCAAAGCGTTTCCGCTACGCCAACAACGATATGCAGGAGCTGGAAGCCCTTCTGAAAGAAGCCCGTGAAGCTGGCGCGCGTCATATACTGATTGCCACCGATGGCGTGTTCTCGATGGACGGCGTGATCGCTAACCTCAAGGGCGTCTGCGATCTGGCAGATAAATACAACGCGTTGGTGATGGTCGATGACTCTCATGCAGTTGGGTTTGTCGGTGAGAATGGCCGTGGCTCCCACGAATATTGCGATGTGATGGGCCGTGTGGACATCATCACCGGGACGCTGGGGAAAGCGCTTGGCGGTGCATCCGGCGGTTACACTGCCGCCCGCAAAGAGGTGGTTGAGTGGTTGCGTCAACGCTCTCGTCCCTATCTATTCTCCAACTCGCTGGCGCCGGCGATTGTCGCAGCCTCCATTAAAGTACTGGAGATGGTTGAGTCTGGCGGTGAACTACGCGATCGCCTGTGGGCCAATGCGCGCCAGTTCCGCGAGCAAATGTCTGCCGCCGGGTTTACCCTGGCCGGGGCCGATCATGCAATTATTCCGGTGATGTTGGGTGATGCGGTGATTGCTCAGGAGTTTGCCCGCGAGCTGCAAAAAGAGGGTATCTACGTTACAGGTTTCTTCTATCCGGTTGTTCCGAAGGGTCAGGCACGCATCCGTACCCAGATGTCTGCGGCACATACTCCGGAACAGATCACCCGCGCGGTGCAAGCGTTCACGCGCATTGGTAAACAACTGGGCGTTATTGCCTGAGGATGTGAGATGAAAGCGTTATCCAAACTGAAAGCGGAAGAGGGCATCTGGATGACCGACGTTCCGGAACCGGAAGTCGGCCACAACGATCTGCTGATTAAAATCCGTAAAACAGCCATCTGCGGCACTGACGTTCACATCTACAACTGGGATGAGTGGTCGCAAAAAACCATCCCGGTTCCCATGGTCGTCGGCCATGAGTACGTTGGCGAAGTGGTCGGTATCGGTCAGGAAGTGAAAGGCTTTAAGATTGGCGACCGCGTTTCTGGCGAAGGGCATATCACCTGCGGACACTGCCGTAACTGCCGTGGCGGACGTACGCATCTGTGCCGGAACACCACCGGTGTGGGCGTCAACCGTCCGGGCTGTTTCGCCGAGTATCTGGTGATCCCGGCATTCAACGCTTTTAAAATCCCGGACAATATCTCTGACGATCTGGCTTCCATTTTCGACCCGTTTGGCAACGCAGTACACACGGCGCTGTCCTTCGATCTGGTCGGTGAAGATGTTCTGGTTTCTGGCGCAGGCCCGATTGGTATCATGGCGGCGGCGGTTGCGAAGCACGTCGGTGCGCGCAACGTGGTGATCACCGACGTCAACGAGTATCGCCTCGAACTGGCGCGTAAGATGGGGATCACCCGTGCAGTCAACGTGTCGAAAGAGAGTCTGAGTGATGTGATGGCTGAGCTGGGGATGACCGAAGGGTTTGACGTCGGTCTGGAGATGTCCGGCGCGCCACCGGCATTTCGTACCATGCTGGACACCATGAACCACGGTGGTCGCATTGCGATGCTGGGTATTCCACCGTCAGACATGTCTATCGACTGGACGAAGGTCATCTTTAAGGGTCTGTTCATCAAAGGGATTTATGGCCGTGAGATGTTCGAAACTTGGTACAAGATGGCGGCACTGATTCAGTCTGGTCTGGATTTGTCGCCGATTATCACCCACCGCTTCACGATAGATGAATTCCAGAAGGGCTTTGACGCAATGCGTTCAGGCCAGTCCGGAAAAGTCATTCTCAGTTGGGATTAATCGTAAAAGGCCGGAATACCCGGCCTTTTTTATGAGGATTATCCGGAAAGTTGTAAATAAATGTCATTGTCATAAATAATTCGTAATTGCGCCGTAGTCTTATATTGCTGTTTACCTGATGTTTATACGCTAAACCCTCCTGCAACCGTTGCAAATGTTATTTTTCAGCCTTAATCGTTTCTTAATACAAAGGCTGTAAAAAGGCGGGTAACTTCAAAGGTATTCGGTGATTTATTATGATGAACAGTACAAACAGACTCAGTGTTATTATTCCGTTATATAATGCGGGTAATGATTTTAAAGCCTGCATGGAATCTCTCATCGCGCAAACATGGACTGCTCTGGAAATAATCATCGTTAATGATGGCTCAACGGATAATTCTGTTGAGATAGCAAAGTATTACGCGGAAAATTACCCCCATGTGCGACTTCTGCACCAGGCGAATGCTGGCGCATCGGTCGCGCGCAACCGGGGGATGGCGGCGGCGACCGGCAAGTATATTGCTTTTGTTGATGCGGATGATCTGGTCTACCCGCATATGTACGAAACGTTGATGACAATGGCGCTGGAAGACGATCTGGACGTGGCGCAGTGTAATGCTGACTGGAGCGAGCGCGATTCCGGGATAACCTGGCAATCTATTCCCACCGACCGCATCTGTTCAACAGGGGTGTTAACCGGTCCTGACTGGTTGCGTATGGCACTCTCTTCTCGCCGGTGGACGCATGTGGTGTGGATGGGGGTTTATCGCCGTGAGGTAATTGAAAAGAATAATATTCGCTTTATTCCTGGCTTACATCATCAGGATATTGTCTGGAGCACGGAGTTTATGTTTAATGCGCTGCGCGCGCGTTATACCGAAGAGTCCTTATATAAATATTTTTTGCATAATAATTCTGTAAGCCGACTGAAACGTCAGGGTAATAAGAATCTTAATTATCAGCGACATTATATAAAAATCACTCGCTTATTAGAGAAGCTGAACAGCGATTATGCCGACCGGATTACGATTTATCCGGAATTTCATCAGCAAATTACCTGGGAGGCGTTACGCGTGTGTCATGCCGTACGTAAAGAACCGGATATTTTGACGCGCCAGCGAATGATTGCCGAGATTTTTACCTCAGGGATGTATAAACGCATGGTCATGAACGTTCGTAGCGCTAAGGCTGCCTATCAGATGTTGTTATGGTCTTTGAGATTATACCAATGGCGCGACAAAACGCGTTCGCATCATCGTACTGCGCGTAAAGCGCTTAACCTGGGTTAGTGGTGTTATCGCGGGGCGCGTTTCCCCAGCCTTGCCACTGGTGCTGGAACCAGTTCACCAGCGTACTCTGGCGGATGCTTTCGCTTAACACGCTAAAGAATCGGCTGGTGTAGACCGGTTCTAACGGTTTTTTCGGTTGACACAATTTCACGCCGTGGAACGGATTACGCGGCGCGTCGTTATTTTTCGGCGACGTCAGATTGGGCGTGGAAGTATCCACCTGCGGTTCATTAAGAAGGCTGCTCGGGCGTACGAGGGTGATATCGGCGGGCAGGTTATACACCATTTGCTGAAGCACACGCACCGTTGACGGGTGCGGATGCCCTATCGCGATGGCGGACCCGTTGCGGCGGGCCAAATCAAGCGCACGATTAAACTGGCGACGAATGTCCGCCTCGTTTTGTGTGTCGTCGAGAAACACCTTCCGCTTAATCACCTTCACGCCTGTTCCTGATGCGGCACGCATCGCCTGGCTGTTGCCAATCGTCATACTGTCGAGAAAGTAGAGATCGTAACGACCAAGCGCCTGCATCACTTTCTGCATACCGAACAGACTGGAGGTCATCGCGCTTCCCATGTGGTTATTGAGCCCCACGGCATAAGGGACTTTACCCACCGCTTCGCGAATGATTCGCTCAATTTCGTCGCTACTCATCTCCGGGCGCAGGGTGTCTTTCTCCAGCGGCTGTTTACTCAGCGGCGCCATCGGCAAATGGATCAGGACTTCATGTCCGCTGTTATGCGCTTTGGTCGCCATTTCCCGGGCATGAGGGGCGTTTGGTAAAACGGCGACGGAAATCTGCGACGGCATCGCCAGCACCTGATTTTCATAGTGGGGACGATAGCCAAAATCGTCAATGACGATGGCAAGTTTGCCAGCAAAAACAGGGGAGGCGAAGGCCATCAGGCTGGCGAATGACAGAACGGTACGACGAAATTGAGGCAAAACTTATCTTCCCAACCACGGCTGTGGATTGACGGCCTGACCCTGGCGACGAATTTCGAAATAGAGCGACGGTCGGCCCTGACCACCACTGCTACCGACCAGCGCAATAGGTTGACCAGCACGAACCTGCGTTCCTACGCTGACCAGTGCGCTCTGGTTGTAGCCATAAAGACTCATGTCACCCTTACCGTGTTCGACAACGACGACAAGTCCATATCCTTGCAGCCAGTCCGCAAGAATGACACGGCCATCGGCAATAGCTTTCACTTCGGTCCCTTCAGACGCACCGATAACCATCCCTTTCCAACGTAGCTCACCTTGTAGTTGTTCGCCATAGCGATGCAGCGTTGGACCACGAACCGGCCAGAAGGCCTGGCCGCGTGGCGAACCCAGGCCGCCGGTACGCGACATCAGCGATTTCTCGCTTTCGGTAGGTTTGTAGGTGGTGCCTTTACGCGTTGCTTCCTGCTGCTTATTGCGCACTGCCTGCGCCTCGCGGGCTTCGCGCTCTGCGCGCGCTTTGGCTGCAGCTTCAGCACGTGCAATGCTGTTACGCAGACGAGATTCGTTGGCGCGCAGTTCGCTGAGCTGTTGCTGTCCCTGCTGAATGGAGGATTCCAGCCCGGAGAGCGTTTTCTTACGTTCGTTACGTGCCTGCTCCAGCTTCGCCTGTTGGGCGCGCTGTTCATACAGCAGCGTTTGTTGCTGGCTCTGTTTCTCTTCCAGCTCCGCGCGTTGTGCGGCGACCTCTTCGCGCGTCTGCTTCAGCTCGTTGATGGTCTCCTGGCGTGCCTGGTTCAGGTAACCGAAGTAAGCCTGCAACCGTTGTCCACGCTGGCTCTCTTCACCGCTGAGAATAAGCTGAATGCCGGTATGTTCACCCTGACGAAACGCGGCATCCAGTTGCGCGGCGAGGCTGCGCTCCTGGTTCGCTTTCTGCTTTTCCAGCCTGGCGATGGACGCGTTCATTTCATCAATTTGTTTGTTCAGTTGCGCGAGCGTGTTTTGCGTTTCTCGCAACTGGCGTGCGGCGGCGGAGATGGCTTCTTCCTGCGCTTTCAGTTGCGCAAGCAGGGTTGAGCGTTGTTGCTGTTGCTGACGAACGGCACGTTCTTTGGCGGCGATATCCGCCTGAATAGACTTAAGCTGATCGCGGTCATCCGCGTGGGCGGAAAAGGCGCACAACAATACGCCAGCGCTCACCACGCTGGCGTAAATCAGGGGCCTGACTGAAAACCGTCGTGTTTTCATGGCCCCGGCTTTGGTATTCATCGCCTTTCCCCTCATGGGGAGGGATTATTCCACGATGAACAGCGGCTTACCAGTCATCTCTTGCGGGATTTCCATCCCCATCAGCGTCAGCATGGTCGGGGCGATATCCGAAAGTTTGCCGCCTTCCACCGCTTTCACCTGTTTGTCACCGACGTAAATCAGCGGAACGGGCAGGTTGGTGTGCGCGGTGTGCGCCTGGCCGGTTGCCGGATCGCGCATCTGCTCAGCGTTACCGTGGTCGGCTGTGATCAGCAATTGACCGTTTACGGATTCAACCGCTTTCGCAACCTGCTCAACGCAGTGATCCAGCGCTTCAACCGCTTTAACCGCCGCTTCCATCACCCCGGTGTGACCAACCATGTCGCCATTCGGATAGTTACAGATAATGGTGTCGTATTTTCCGCTCTTGATTGCCGCAACCAGTTTTTCGGTTAGCTCTGCGGAGCTCATTTCCGGTTGCAGATCGTACGTTGCTACTTTCGGCGAGTTAATCAGGATACGCTCTTCACCAGCAAACGGCTCTTCAACGCCACCGTTGAAGAAGAAGGTGACGTGCGCGTATTTTTCGGTTTCAGAGATACGCAACTGCGTTTTGTCGTGCTTCGCCATCCATTCGCCGAAGGTGTTTGCCAGTGAGGCTGGTGGATAGGCAACGGCCGTTTTGATGTCAGCCGCGTATTCGGTCAGCATCACGAAGTTCAGGTTAACCACTTTTTTACGTGCAAAGCCGTCGAAGTCAGCGTTAACAAAAGCACGGGTAATTTCACGCGCGCGGTCAGCACGGAAGTTCATGAAAATCAGAGTATCACCATCTTCCATTGCGGCATCGGCCTGACCTTCGGCGCGAATCACAGTCGCTTTCACGAACTCGTCGTTTTCATCGCGCGCATAAGCCGCCTGCAGGCCTTCAACGGCGGTATTGGCCTGGAATTCACCCCGCGCCAGCGTTAACAGATCATATGCTTTTTCCACGCGATCCCAACGGTTGTCGCGGTCCATAGCGTAGTAACGGCCAATGATGGACGCGACGCGACCTTTGCCCAGTGCGGCGAATTTGTCTTCGAATTTTTTCAGCGAGGATTCAGCGCTGCGCGGCGGCGTGTCGCGACCGTCAAGGAAAGCGTGCAGATAGATTTTCTCTGCGCCACGTTCAGCGGCCAGTTCTACCATCGCCATAATGTGATCTTCATGGCTGTGAACGCCGCCCGCAGAAAGCAGGCCCATGATGTGTACGGCTTTACCGGCGTTTTTCGCCTGATCAACCGCAGCGGTCAGCGTCGGGTTTGCAAAGAAAGTACGTTCTTTAATTTCAACGTCCAGACGGGTCAGGTCCTGATACACGATGCGGCCCGCGCCCAGATTTACGTGACCGACTTCAGAGTTACCCATCTGACGGTCAGGCAGACCGACTTCCAGACCGGAAGCATCAATCAGGGTATGCGGACGTTTTGCCCACAGTGCGTCCATTACCGGGGTTTTGGCAGAAAAAATGGCGTTGTCCTGGCTCTCTTCACGGTAGCCATAGCCATCCAGAATCACCAGTACCATAGGTTTTTTAGAAACCGACATTGCGAAACCTCACACTCAAGAGACAAAATAATTGCGTAATTTTACTACAGCTGAATCGATAAAATAGCCTCAGAAGATCAAAGAATGAGACCGGGTTGTTCATAGAGGCGGCGTATTTGCACTATTTTTTCCGTAGCGCCCCGCAAAAATGCAATCCATTGCACGCTCTGGCTGTATTTGCGCCAACGCGCAGGTATACTCCTGTCCTGGTTTTTTAATCACTGAGTCGGGAGTTGTTACCCCCCATGCAAGAAATTATGCAATTTGTTGGTCGCCATCCCATACTGAGTATCGCCTGGATTGCGTTACTGGTGGCGGTTTTATTCACCACGTTTAAAGGCCTGACGTCTAAAGTTAAGGTTATCACTCGCGGTGAAGCTACGCGTCTTATTAACAAAGAAGACGCTATTGTCGTTGATTTGCGTCAGCGTGATGATTTCCGCAAAGGTCATATCGCAGGTTCCGTTAACCTGCTGCCGAGCGAAATTAAAGCGAATAACGTTGGCGAGCTGGAAAAGCACAAAGACAAACCGGTAATCGTGGTCGATGGTTCCGGCATGCAGTGCCAGGAAGCCGCAAACGCGCTGATTAAAGCAGGCTTTGAGAAAGTGTCTGTGCTGAAAGAAGGCGTTGCAGGCTGGAGCGGCGAGAATCTGCCGCTGGTTCGCGGGAAATAATTTACCTGTCGCCTTTTATGCCGCAGGGGGTGGCAGCAATTATTCATCCTGGCGACTTACTGATGTGAGCCCCAGGGGATTCATTATTTTGCCGCCTGACTGCAACATGAAAGGCATAGGGTCAAATCGAATATCGGAGATAAGTATGGCCAATATCGAGATCTACACCAAAGCAACCTGCCCGTTTTGCCATCGTGCGAAAGCGCTGTTAAAGAGCAAGGGTGTGAGTTTCCAGGAGCTTCCGATTGACGGCGATGCCGTGAAACGTGAAGAGATGATCAAGCGCAGTGGCCGTACTACGGTTCCGCAGATTTTTATTGATGCACAGCACATTGGCGGCTGTGATGACTTGTATGCGTTGGATGCGCGTGGTGGACTTGATCCCCTGCTGAGCTAACGCTGGGCCAACTTATTGGCATCGAGCGGTATTTAAGGACAACACTTAAGGGTTTTATACACATGTCAGAACAAAACAACACCGAAATGGCTTTCCAGATCCAGCGTATTTACACCAAAGATGTCTCTTTCGAAGCGCCAAATGCGCCGCATGTTTTCCAGAAAGATTGGCAGCCAGAGGTTAAACTTGATCTGGATACCGCATCTACCCAACTGGCAGATGACGTATACGAAGTGGTGCTGCGTGTTACCGTAACGGCTTCCCTGGGTGAAGAAACCGCATTCCTGTGCGAAGTTCAGCAAGGTGGCATCTTCTCTATCAGCGGAATCGAAGGCACCCAGATGGCGCATTGCCTCGGCGCGTACTGCCCGAACATCTTGTTCCCGTATGCCCGCGAATGCATCACCAGTCTGGTTTCACGCGGTACATTCCCGCAACTGAACCTTGCGCCGGTTAACTTCGATGCGCTGTTCATGAACTATTTACAGCAGCAGGCTGGCGAAGGTACTGAAGAACATCAGGATGCCTGATGAATCAAAGTAATGCTTCAATGACTGTGATTGGTGCCGGCTCGTACGGCACCGCTCTTGCCATTACTCTGGCAAGAAATGGCCACGAGGTTGTTCTGTGGGGCCATGATCCTCAACACATCGAGACCCTTGAGCACGATCGCTGCAACGTCGCGTTCCTTCCGGATGTGCCTTTTCCTGATACCTTACGTCTTGAAAGCGACTTAGCCACTGCGCTGGCCGCCAGCCGCGATATTCTGGTGGTGGTGCCAAGCCACGTCTTTGGCGAAGTGCTACGTCAGATCAAACCCCTGATGCGCGATGATGCACGTCTGGTGTGGGCGACAAAAGGACTGGAAGCGGAGACGGGACGTCTGTTGCAGGATGTCGCCCGCGAAGCGCTTGGCGATCACATTCCACTGGCGGTGATTTCCGGCCCGACGTTCGCCAAAGAACTGGCGGCAGGCTTGCCGACGGCTATCTCCCTGGCATCGACTGACGACGACTTTGCTGATGACTTGCAGCAACTACTGCACTGCGGCAAAAGTTTTCGTGTCTATATCAATCCGGATTTCATCGGCGTCCAGTTGGGCGGTGCGGTGAAAAACGTGATTGCGATTGGGGCAGGCATGTCTGATGGCATTGGTTTTGGCGCCAACGCCCGTACTGCGCTTATCACTCGCGGTCTGACGGAAATGTCGCGTCTGGGCGCGGCGCTGGGGGCCGATCCAGCAACCTTTATGGGGATGGCAGGATTAGGCGATCTGGTGCTTACCTGTACCGACAACCAGTCGCGAAACCGTCGTTTTGGCATGATGCTCGGCCAGGGCATGGATGTGCAAAGCGCGCAGGATAAGATTGGACAGGTGGTTGAAGGCTACCGCAATACGAAAGAAGTCCGTGAATTGGCGCACCGTTTCGGTGTCGAAATGCCAATAACCGAGGAAATTTATCAAGTATTATATTGCGGAAAAAATGCGCGCGAGGCAGCATTGACGTTATTAGGCCGTGCTCGCAAGGATGAACGTAGCAACCATTAGTCTCAAGGATCCGTTTATTAAAAATGACCCGGCCCGCGAAGAACGGGCCGGTCGTTAGCCTCATTACCTGGAGTTCGCAATGCCGTGTGAAGAACTGGATATCGTCTGGAATAACATAAAAGCCGAAGCCCGCGCGCTGGCAGATTGTGAGCCTATGCTGGCCAGTTTTTATCACGCAACGCTACTCAAGCATGAAAATCTGGGCAGTGCGCTGAGCTATATGCTGGCGAACAAACTGGCGTCGCCCATCATGCCTGCCATTGCCATCCGTGAAGTGGTGGAAGAAGCCTACGCCGCAGATCCGGAAATGATCGCATCAGCTGCCTGTGATATTCAGGCGGTACGCACACGAGATCCGGCCGTTGATAAATACTCGACGCCACTTTTGTACCTGAAAGGTTTTCATGCCTTGCAGGCTTATCGTATTGGCCACTGGTTATGGAACGAAGGCCGCCGCGCGCTGGCGATTTTCCTGCAAAACCAGGTTTCTGTCACCTTCCAGGTGGATATTCACCCGGCGGCGAAAATTGGCCGTGGGATCATGCTCGATCATGCTACGGGGATTGTGGTCGGTGAAACGGCGGTAATCGAAGACGACGTGTCGATCCTGCAATCGGTTACCCTCGGCGGTACCGGTAAAACCAGCGGCGATCGCCATCCTAAAATTCGTGAAGGCGTGATGATTGGCGCAGGGGCGAAAATCCTCGGCAATATCGAAGTGGGACGTGGCGCGAAAATTGGCGCCGGTTCCGTGGTGTTACAACCCGTTCCGCCGCACACCACCGCCGCTGGCGTCCCGGCACGTATCGTCGGGAAGCCAGACAGCGATAAGCCGTCAATGGATATGGACCAGCATTTCAACGGGATACACCATACTTTCGAGTATGGCGACGGTATCTGATACTTGCCTGTGCTTTAGTGCTTTGTAGGTCGGATAAGACGCCCTGGCGTCGCTATCCGACAAGATCAGGGCTTCGATGCCGGAAGGCGGCGTAAACGCCTTATCCGGCCTACAGGTTAAGAGCGCAATATCGCACCGGGATATCCCAACTGACGCCACGCCTCATACACCACCACCGACACCGCATTAGACAGATTCATACTGCGACTGTCCGGCATCATTGGAATACGGATTTTCTGGTCAGCGGGCAGGGCATCAAGAATGGTTGCTGGCAGACCGCGCGTTTCCGGGCCAAACATCAGGTAATCGCCATCCTGATAGCTTACGGCGCTGTGTGCGGGCGTTCCTTTCGTGGTGAGCGCGAACAGACGTTGCGGGTTTTCTGCAGCGATAAAGGCGTCATAATCATGATGACGCTGGACGGCGGCGAACTCGTGATAATCCAGCCCGGCACGGCGCAGGCGTTTGTCATCCCAGGTGAAACCCATCGGTTCGATGATATGCAGGCGAAAGCCGGTATTGGCGCACAGGCGAATGATATTGCCGGTATTGGGTGGAATTTCTGGTTCGAATAAGACGATGCTGAGCATGCTGCCCCCTTAGAGCCTACCCCATTAGGCTATTTTATTTGCCATTTTGGCCCTGGGCAGTGCTCACAATCCTCGCGTACTTCGTGTACGCTCCGGTTGTTTCGCGCTGTCCGAGTCCAAAATGACTGCAACAATATACGCCTATTGGGATAGGCTCTTAATATCGGGGGGCAGAATAGCACTTTCGTTACGCGGCATCACCCTGGGTCAGTGGTGCCAGTGCGGCAGGTAAACTCTTACCCAGATCCTGAACCAGAGAATCACGGCTGATTTCACTAATAGATTTCGCACCGGTGAGCGTCATGGCCACTTTCATCTCTTTCTCGATCAGATTCAGCAGATTCGCCACGCCGGCCTGACCCGCTGTCGCCAGCGCGTACAGATATGCACGACCCAGCAGGACGGTATCGGCGCCCAGCGCAATCATCCGCACCACGTCCAGTCCGTTACGGATACCGCTATCGGCCAGAATGGCGATATCACCTTTAACCGCATCGGCGATAGCAGGCAGGGCGCGGGCGGACGAGAGCACACCGTCCAGTTGGCGACCACCGTGGTTAGAGACCACAATCCCATCGGCACCAAAGCGAACCGCATCACGGGCGTCGTCCGGGTCAAGGATCCCTTTGATCACCATCGGACCGTCCCAGAATTCGCGGATCCACTCCAGGTCTTTCCAGGAAATCGATGGATCGAAGTTATTCGCCAGCCAGCCAATATAATCTTCCAGTCCTGTCGGCTTGCCGAGATAAGCGGAGATATTGCCTAAATCGTGCGGACGACCATTCAGGCCGACATCCCACGCCCACTGTGGATGGGTGACCGCCTGCCAGTAGCGACGCAGCGCAGCATTCGGGCCGCTCATCCCGGAGTGGGCATCGCGATAGCGCGCGCCAGGCGTTGGCATATCGACCGTAAAGACCAGCGTTGAGCACCCGGCGGCTTTGGCCCGCTCCAGCGCATTGCGCATAAAACCGCGATCGCGCAGAACGTATAACTGAAACCACATCGGGCGGTTGAGGGTGGGAGCCACTTCCTCAATCGGGCAAACGGAAACGGTAGAGAGGGTAAACGGGATCCCCTTCGCATCGGCGGCGGCAGCAGCCTGTACTTCGCCGCGGCGGGCATACATCCCGCACAGACCAACCGGCGCCAGCGCCACCGGCATCGAGAGTTTTTCTTTAAACAGCGTGGTTTCCAGGCTTAAGTCAGACATGTTTTTCAGAACACGCTGGCGCAGTGCGACATCCGATAAGTCTTCCACATTACGGCGCAGGGTGTGTTCCGCATAGGCTCCCCCGTCGATGTAGTGGAATAAGAACGGGGGCAGAATGCGTTGGGCTGCGGCGCGATAGTCGCTGGCTGCTGAAATAATCATGCTTTGTTCTCCCTGACATTTTCATTGTGGTCTCCGGGCAGGCGGGTTATTCGCGCCTGGCGGGCCTGGTCTTCATCAAATTGTTTAATCGTGGTGTGGACAAAACTGAGGTGCGCCATCATCGATTTGCGCGCGCCATCGGCGTCACCCGCAAAAATGGCATCCATTACGGCCTGATGTTGCTCTGTCAGTTTTGAAAAAACGGGTGGGACGAGATACATACGCTGACGGCTCTGCTTGACCGATGACTGCAACACATCGAAGAAGCCGCGCATGGTCTGTAGCAACACCACATTGTGCGAAGCTTCGGCGATAGCCAGATGAAAACGGACGTCGGCCTGTGAGGTGAGATCGGGGTCTTCGCTCAGCGTGGCGTCGAAGCAGAGTTTGATTTTTTCTTTGTCGGCAATCGTGGCGCGCATCGCGGCATGCCAGGCTGTGCTGGCTTCGATGGCGTGTCGGGCTTCGAGAATATCGAAGCTGTAATCCGGGTCGTCAGCCATCAGGGTTTTGAGGGGCTGAACGATGTTTTGCTCGGACCACGCTTCATGCTGCCAGCGGACAAACGTTCCACCGCCGCGACGGCTGAGCAGAACGCCTTCGCTGACGAGCTTCGCCAGCGCCTCGCGCAGAGAGTTACGCGACACGCCAAGCTGTACCGCTAACTGTCGTTCGGCGGGCAGTTTCATGCCCGCTTCCAGTTGTTGTTCTTCAATCAGCGCTCGCACACGAGAAGCCACCTCGTCTGACAGGCGTCTGGGCATCACAATCATGGAATCATCCAGGTTAAGACATAGGCCTGAAGCGTGGTGATCACGCCCACCATACAGGTGAAAATCAGGCTGTGTTTGACGGTAAAACGGAACAGATCCGACTCTTTGCCGACCAGCCCGACCGCCGCGCAGGCGATGGCGATAGACTGCGGCGAAATCATCTTGCCGGTAACCCCACCGGTGGTGTTCGCCGCGACCATCAACACATCAGATACGCCGATTTGTTGGGCGGCCGTGGCCTGCAAGGCGGCAAACAGTGCATTAGAAGAGGTGTCTGAGCCGGTCAGGAACACGCCCAGCCAGCCGAGGAACGGCGAGAAGAAGGTAAACGCGCTGCCGGTGTGCGCCAGCGCTAACGCCAGCGTCGAAGAGAGCCCGGAATAGTTTGAGATAAACGCGAATGCCAGCACCATCCCAATGGAGTAAATCGGCAGTGCCAGCTCTTTCAGCGTATTACCAAAGGTTTGAATGGCGGCGGAAGGCTTCATCTTCAGCCAGACGATAGACAGTAGCGCCGCGAACAGAATGGCGGTGCCGGTCGCGGAGAACCAGTCAAATTTATAGACGGCTGCATAGGCGGTGGCTTCGTGGACCACCGGAGGCATACGGGCAACCAGCTTGTCGAGGAACGGGACCGGAATGGTAATCACCCAGTCATACAGCGCGCCGCCTGGGGCAAACAGCGCTTTAAACGGCGGAACGCTCCACAGCGTAACCGTGGCGGTCAGAAACAGGAATGGCGTCCAGGCGCGAACTACCT
The DNA here is from genome assembly GCF_037053465.1 of Citrobacter amalonaticus. Classification (GTDB taxonomy): domain Bacteria; phylum Pseudomonadota; class Gammaproteobacteria; order Enterobacterales; family Enterobacteriaceae; genus Citrobacter_A; species Citrobacter_A amalonaticus_H. The sequence continues at coordinate 252,774 of NZ_JBALIF010000005.1, read as the reverse complement.
GTCCCGCAGAGTAATTCGTGCGCGCCAGCGTTTGATCGACCTGCGATGCGCCCATATTGCCAAAGCGGAAGATACGTACAGGCTGCCAGCGTTTCAGGAACAGGGTCAGACACACCAGCGATACCAGCGAAGAGATGATGTCCGGCAGTTCCGGGCCGATAAAGTTGGAGCTTAGGTACTGGGCGATGGCGAACGAGCCGCCCGCCACCATTACCGCAGGCCACGTCTCTTTGACGCCGCGCCAGCCGTCCATAATCGCCATGATCCAGAACAGTACGATGATCGTCAGGAACGGTAACTGGCGACCCACCATCTGGCCGATTTCGAAGCTGTCCAGCCCGGTCACCTGACCAGCGACCAGGATTGGAATGCCCATAGCGCCAAAGGCCACCGGGGCGGTATTTACAATCAGGCACAGTCCGGCGGCGTAAAGAGGGTTAAAGCCGAGACCTACCAGCAGAGCAGCAGTAATCGCCACTGGCGCGCCAAAACCTGCCGCCCCTTCCAGGAAGGCGCCAAACGAGAAGCCAACGATTAGCATCTGTAAACGCTGGTCAGGGGTAATCGACAGAATCGACGAACGGATGATGTCGAACTGGCCAGTTTTGACCGAGATTTTATAGACAAACACCGCGGCGATGATTATCCAGGCAATCGGCCACAGGCCGTAGAAGAAACCGTAAACCACGGAAGCCAGTGCGTGATCGACCGGCATTTTATAGAACAATAGCGCCACAGCCAGTGCGATAACCACTGTCCATGAGGCCGCAACGTAACCTTTCAGCTTGAGCTTAATCAGCGCGAAAAAGAAAAACAGGATCGGAAGCGAGGCGATCAGACTCGAAAGCCAGATGTTACCAGCCGGATCGTAGTTTTGTTGCCAGAGATTCATTGCAGGTCTCCTGAGAACCACACGCACAATGCAATGAGTCTGTGCTCATCTCTTTGTCACACTGTGTGTAAAAGTGGTCCTACCAATATTGTTGTGTAGGGGTAATGACAATGAATGGTTAATCAAATGTTATTTATTGGCAACGATAGTGTAGGAAGAAATTAATGAATTGTGAACCAGTGGTCGGAAGGAGGAGGAATTGGTAGGGCCAATTGGCAGAATCGGACAGCAATGTTGCTGCCCGACAGAACCTCAGAATTCAGTCTTTGCGAAGCCGGTCATCTCTTTCAAGCCCATTTCGCGGCCTAATGCGGTCATCGGGTGAACCACGACCAGACCGCGTACGCTTTTTTTCAGCTTGCCCATATCTGCCTGCTCTTTTTTCGTAATCGCACGGCGAAACGGCAGGTTCATCAGTTTCTGAGCTTCTTTACTCAGTTTCTGGCTATGAACATCACGCAGACGGGCGATTTCTGCTTCCAGAGTGGCTTTCTCTTTTTCCAGCTCCGCGTATTTGTCGGCGGCTTCAACCAGTGACAAATCGGCTTGTTGGTGGCGGATGGCGTCAAGGCGATCGCTCAGGCGTTTGATTTCGTTTTTTTCGACTTCTTTCATGGTATGGCTTCTGATAAAAATAAGGGGAATGCCCTATAGTATGCGCGCTGAGCGGGTTTCTTCACAATCAATCGCGATAAATTAATCAAATAAAAGGACGATCACGAAACAGGATGAAATTGTAATTCATTGATTGTTTGTGTTTTACGTCTGAAAAAACATCAGTCTGGCATCTTGTCTGAAGGATCAGGTTTAAGCACGTTTTCCCCAATGTCATCACCAAACCGATCCTAAACTAAAAGTAGCGGCTGCGGTTATGGGGCGCAGGAAAACATGGAGGAGAATTCAACATGGCTAAAATTGGTGAAAACGTTCCGCTTCTTATTGATAAAGCAGTTGATTTTATGGCCTCAAGCCAGGCGTTCAGAGAGTATCTGAATAAAATGCCGGCGCGTGATGTTGTTCCGGACGAGGTACCCAAAGAAAACGTGCAGATGTATTTACAGCGTCTGGCGTATTACCGGCAGCTTTATCAGCCAAAGCAGGAAGAAAAGTAGCACTTATTTCTGAAAGGCTTTTTTTAAGCTGATTTTAGAAATCAGCTCAGTCAGAGAAAGTACCATCGTTGAGCGCACCGCTTGCTGGTAGCGCTGGATTTGCATCGCATACAAACTGGGATCGGCTGCATCAAACTGTGGCGGTGGGGGGAGCGCCGTGACGCAGTGCAGTTCACCGAACGGGCCGAGGATCTCATCATCCGTGAAGGCATACTCATTGCCGTCATGATTCATCTCTTCACGCAGTGCCATCAGCAGTTCCGCATCTTCATATTCAGGCCGATTGAGTACGCCAAGACCGTAGATCAGTTTCAGACGCACAGACAGATCGCCCAGCGGTCCATCGCCGTCGAGTAACGGTTCCACAGCGTACTTCACCGCGTAATCATCTTTGCGAAACACCTGAAGCACCAGAATATTCACTGCCTCGGAAAGTAACTCCACGGCGGTGATGAGGAAGCTTCGTACGGTTTTGCCAGCATTCAGACGCTCAAGCACACGATTTTCAAAGGCCTGGGTTTGTTCCATTGTTGCCTGCATATCTGACAATCTGTTAGTCAGGCGCAGGGAGTCCTGCGCCAGTTCCTGCAACATTATTTTGCGTTATACGCGTTTACGGCCTCGGCAACGACTGCGCTATTGATATCCAGTCCGGAAATCTGCGCGAGAGCCGCCTGCGGGCCTTTATCAGCGATCAGTGCAGCCAGTTCCTGCGCCTGCGGATCGTCTTCGCTACGGAAGTGCATTGCGGCTGCAATTCCTTTAACCAGGTTGAGGTGTGGCAATCCATATTCCAGCGTACCCAGCAGCGGTTTGATCAGACGATCGCCCGCGCTCAGTTTACGCAGCGGCTGGCGGCCAACACGCTCAACGTCATCTTTCAGATACGGATTTTCAAAACGGCCGAGGATTTTCTGGATGTAGGCCGCATGCTTATCGGCTTCAAAACCATAACGTTTGATCAGTACCGCACCGCTCTCTTGCATTGCGCCTTTCACCACCGCGCGGATTTTCTCATCGAGAATCGCGTCACGGATGGTTTGATGTCCGGCTAATTTTCCGAGGTACGCGGTTATAGCATGCCCGGTGTTCAGCGTGAAGAGTTTACGTTCGACAAATGCCATCAGGTTATCAGTTAATTCCATTCCTGGAATGACAGGCAGCTCACCTTTGAACTGCGTTTTGTCGACGATCCACTCGCTGAATGTTTCTACAGTCACTTCCAGCGGATCGTGGGTTGCAGAGGCGGAAGGCGGCACGATGCGGTCAACTGCGGAATCAACGAACCCGACATGAGCGTCAACCCAGGCTTTGTCTTCCTCTGCCAGCGCATTCATCACATGGCCTTTTAACTGCGTGGTGCCGCGCACCATGTTTTCACAGGCGATGATATTCAGTGGGGGGGTGATCCCTTGCGCTTTGCGTTTGACCAGACCTTTCGCGATAGCAGGCGCAATGCGCTCAAGAACGACAGGCCCCACCGCCGTCGTGACCAGATCGACCTGCGCGATCAGATCAACCACCTCGTCGCCAATGCTGCTTACCGCATTGACGCCAGACACGGTGTCCACCTGCTCATTTTCTCCCACCACATGCACCTGGTAGCTATGACGGGCATTCAGGGCGTCGAGTACGACCTGATTTACATCAGCGAATGTCAGTTGTATCCCCGCGTCCGCCAGCAGTTTGCCGATAAAGCCACGACCGATATTACCTGCGCCAAAATGTAATGCTTTCATAGTATTAACCTTCATTAATGTTTTTTACCCGAGAGGGCTGGGGTGAGGAGTAATCTGTTGCACCTCACCCAAACCCTCTCCACAAGGGAGAGGATTGGGTAGGCCCGATAAGCGTCGCGCCATCGGGCTACGGGGTTTACTTACGACCCGCCAGCAGCGCCAGTACTTCTTCCACGCTGGTGGTATTCGCCAGACGCTCAATGACAGACTCATCATCCAGTGCGTTGGTCAGACTGGTAATCACCTGAATGTGCTCGTTGTTACGGGCAGCGATACCAATCACCAGGCGGGCGATATCGTCTTCTTCTTCACCGAAGCGAACGCCTTGCGGATACTGACAGAACACAACGCCCGTTTTCAGTACGCGGTCTTTGGCTTCAACGGTACCGTGCGGCACTGCGATTGACTCACCCAGGTAGGTCGGCGTCAGTTTTTCACGCTCCAGCATCGCATCGACATATTCTGGCTCAACGTAACCGCCTTTCACCAGTTGCTCACCGGCGAAGCGAATCGCTTCTTCTTTCGTTGCCGCGGTACGGCCGAGGAAAATGTTCTCCGCGCCCAGTTTGAACAGGTTGCTGTCGCTGTCATCAAAGCTGTCTTTCAGGCTGTCTTTCACTTTCACTTCGTTTTCAGTGTGGCGCTGTGCTGCAACCAGACGCTCGGTCAGGCTGGCGTACAGGCCGCTGTCCAGGAAGTTGGTCAGCGAAATATGCTGTGCCTGCGGAACCTGACGCATTGCGCGTTCGGTCAGGTCACGGTGAGTGATGACCAGGTCAACGTCCGGCGGCAGGTTGTTGATAGCGCTGTTGGTAACAGAGATCTGGCTCAGGCCTGCATCTTGCACTTTTTTACGCAGCACGCCGGCACCCATTGCGCTGGAACCCATACCGGCATCACAGGCAACGATAATTTTACGCACGTGGCTCAGGTCGTTGGTGACATCGCCAGCAGACAGCGGAGTACCGCCTTTGGATTCCGCTTTCATATCCTGCATGCGACGGGTCGCGGCTTCAATGTCATCTTCTTCTTTCACTTTGCTGGTTTTCAGCAGAATGGCAGAGACAACGAAGGAGACCGCCATGGCAGCACAGATTGCCGCGATGTTGGCGAAGTAAGCGCCTTTCGGCGTCATCGCCAGCACGGCCAGGATAGAACCCGGAGACGCCGGAGAAACCAGACCACCGTTCAGGATAGTCAGCGTGAACACGCCAGTCATGCCGCCGAGGATAACGGCAAGGATCAGACGCGGGTTCATCAGCACATACGGGAAGTAAATTTCGTGGATACCGCCCAGGAAGTGGATGATTGCTGCACCGCCTGCAGACTGTTTTGCGCTGCCGCGACCGAAGAACATATACGCCAACAAAACGCCCATACCCGGACCTGGGTTAGCTTCAATCAGGAAGAAGATGGATTTACCCATCTCATGGGACTGCTGGATGCCCAGCGGAGAGAAGATCCCGTGGTTGATAGCATTGTTCAGGAACAGGATTTTGGCTGGTTCAACGAAGATAGACGCCAGCGGCAGCATGTCATGGGCAACCATGAAGTTAACGCCCGCCGCCAGGATTTTCGACAGAACTTCAACCGCCGGACCAATGCCGAGGAATGCCAGAATAGCGAGGATCATCCCGATGATACCCGCGGAGAAGTTATTCACCAGCATTTCAAAACCGGATTTGATCTTACCGTCAACCCAGCTATCGAAATGTTTGATTGCCCAGCCGCCCAGCGGACCGGCAATCATTGCGCCGAGGAACATCGGCATATCCGCCCCGACGATAACGCCCATGGTGGTAATTGCACCGACCACACCGCCGCGCTCGCCGCCCACCAGTCTACCGCCGGTATAACCGATCAGCAGCGGCAGGAGATAAGTGATCATTGGGCCGACCAGCTTCGCCAGCGTTTCGTTTGGCAACCAGCCTGTTGGAATAAATAATGCGGTGATAATACCCCACGCGATAAACGCGCCGATATTTGGCATCACCATATTGCTGAGGAATCGACCAAAGCTTTGCACTTTGATCTTAATATCGGATGACATAAAAACACCCCTTCTTATGTTTGCTGTCGCGCAGGCTGGAAGCCCGAGGTTTTGTTGATGTAGCGGCAGAGGTAGCCGGACCCTGTAGATACTGCGAAATCTGGCACTGAATCGATAAACTGTCCAGTCCATGACCTTTAATGTGAGTTGAGTCACATAAATATAGGGGGTAGAGAGGTAATTGATGTGATTGTGATCACAAATGCACTGTGTAAAAAAACAACAAATCTCGTTTTTTAACCATTACGGCCTGAAAAATGTGATTCAGTTATCATTTTTACTTTGGCTCTTTGTTGAATGTTTGTGATGTGTATCACAATAAACTTTCCTTCCCATTTATCCTGATGTGATCCTGAGCAGATTCTGCATGTCGTGATATTGGCGGATGTCACTCAGTAACCATTCCGCGTGAAAAATAGTCTTTGGCGTGATGGCGAAAATGCAGAACTCGAATTATGTTCAAATTAACAGCCAAATTGCTTTCGGCTGCCAGCATAAAAAAAACACTGATTAGCGTGAAGCCGAGGCAGATATGTTTCTAAATTATTTCGCGTTGGGAGTGCTGATTTTCGTTTTTCTGGTGATCTTTTACGGCATCATCGCCATTCATGACATCCCCTATTTAATCGCAAAGAAACGCAATCATCCGCATGCTGATGCAATACACACCGCCGGTTGGGTCAGTCTGTTCACGCTCCATGTAATCTGGCCGTTTTTGTGGATTTGGGCGACGCTCTACCAGCCTGAACGCGGATGGGGCATGCAGTCTCACGTAACCCCTGCTGGGCAGGAGACCGATCCGGAAATTGCGGCGTTATCCGCCCGTATCACACAACTCGAAAAAAAACTGGCCGGGGTTAAAACGGCTGAAGAGACGACGTTTCCGGAGATCTGACCATGGATCTGTTGATTGTTTTAACTTATGTGGCGCTGGCGTGGGCGGTCTTCAAAATCTTCCGCATTCCGGTGAATCAGTGGACGCTGGCGACGGCAGCATTAGGCGGCGTATTTCTGGTGAGCGGCTTAATTCTGTTAATGAACTATAACCACCCCTACACCTTTACGGCGCAAAAGGCCGTTATTTCAATTCCGATTACGCCGCAGGTCACCGGCGTGGTCAGCGAGGTTACCGATAAAAATAACCTGCTGATAAAAAAGGGCGAGGTGCTGTTTAAACTGGATCCTGTGCGTTATCAGGCGCGTGTTGACCGGTTGCAGGCCGATCTGGTGACGGCGACGCATAATATCCAGACGCTTAAAGCACAGCTTGCAGAGGCGCAGGCCAATACCACCCGCGTCTCGGCGGAGCGAGATCGGTTATATAAAGATTATCAACGCTATCTGAAGGGTAGTCAGGCTCGCGTCAATCCCTTCTCAGAAAGTGATATTGATAATGCGCGGCAAAACTATCTGGCGCAGGATGCGCTGGTAAAAGGTTCAGTGGCTGAACAGGCGCAAATCCAGAGCCAGTTAGACAGCATGGTCAACGGCGAGCAGTCGCAGCTCGTCAGCCTGCGGGCTCAACTGGCGGAAGCAAAATACAATCTTGATCAGACGGTTATTCGTGCGCCCAGTAATGGCTATGTCACGCAGGTACTGATTCGTCCCGGTACGTATGCCGCCGCATTGCCGTTGCGCCCGGTGATGGTTTTTATCCCCGAACAAAAACGGCAGATCGTCGCTCAGTTTCGTCAAAACTCACTGCTTCGCCTGGAACCTGGCGATGAAGCGGAAGTGGTGTTTAATGCCTTACCGGGCCAGGTTTTTCACGGTAAGCTGACCAGCATACTACCGGTGGTGCCCGGTGGTTCCTATCAGGCGCAGGGGGCATTACAGTCTCTGACGGTGGTGCCGGGAACCGATGGCGTCCTGGCAACAATTGAACTCGACCCTTATGCAGAGGTGGATGCGCTACCTGACGGTATCTATGCTCAGGTGGCGGTTTATTCCGATCATTTTTCCCACGTCTCGGTGATGCGCAAAGTGTTACTGCGGATGACCAGTTGGATGCATTACCTTTATTTGGATCATTGAGAGGGCTGTCACCTGCCTTTTGCCGCTACGTGAGCCATACTCATTGTTTTGTGTTGGCGAAAAGGACTGATTATGAAACTCATCGGCAGCTACACCAGCCCGTTCGTACGTAAGATTTCGATTCTGTTGCTGGAAAAAGGCATCACTTTCGAATTTGTTAATGAACTGCCCTATAACGCGGAAAACGGCGTGGCGCAGTACAACCCATTGGGAAAAGTGCCCGCTCTGGTGACCGACCAGGGGGAATACTGGTTCGATTCGCCGATTATCGCGGAGTACATTGAACTGCTGGATATCGCACCGGCAATGCTGCCGCGTGAGCCGCTGGCCTCGCTGAAAGTACGACAGCTTGAAGCGCTGGCGGATGGGATTATGGATGCCGGGTTAGTCTCCGTTCGTGAACAGGCTCGCCCCGCCGCGCAACAGTCGGAAACGGAACTGTTGCGCCAGCGCGAGAAAATTAACCGTAGCCTGGATGCGCTGGAAGGATACCTGGTGGACGGCACAATTCGGCCCGATACGGTCAATCTGGCGACCATCGCCATTGCCTGCGCGGTGGGTTATCTCAACTTCCGCCGTGTTTCTCCAGGCTGGTGTGTCAACCGGCCTAACCTGGTTAAACTGGTAGAAACAATGTTCCAGCGCGAAAGTTTTGCGCGCACAGAACCGCCAAAGGCTTGACCGGGGCATATGTCCGCCTGAGCAATCTCACGTTACAATCCCCCCTATGTCGACATCCCTCTCCGTGGTGGAGAGGGCCACCAACAGCCAGGCTTTTTCATGACTACCGAAACGCGTTCGCTCTACAGCCAGCTTCCTGCCATTGATCGTTTATTGCGTGAAAGTGAATTTCTGTCACTGCGTGACACCCACGGGCATACCCGCGTTGTGGATCTGCTCCGTCAGATGCTTGATGACGCGAGAGAGGCGATACGGGATACGCACGCGCTGCCGGCGTGGTGCGATAACTGGGCGCAGGAAGTGAGTACCAGACTGGAAAAAGAGTCGCAGAGTGCGCTGCGTCCGGTGATTAACCTGACAGGAACAGTACTGCATACCAATCTGGGCCGTGCGTTACAGGCGGAAGACGCTATTGCAGCCGTCACGCAGGCAATGCGTTCGCCGGTGACGCTGGAATATGATCTGGACGATGCCGGAAGAGGGCATCGCGATCGTGCGGTGGCGGCGCTGTTGTGTCGTCTCACCGGGGCGGAAGATGCCTGTATTGTGAATAATAACGCGGCGGCGGTACTGCTGATGCTGGCTGCTACGGCGGCGGGAAAAGAGGTGGTGGTTTCACGCGGTGAACTGGTGGAGATTGGCGGCGCGTTCCGTATCCCGGATGTGATGCGCCAGGCGGGGTGCAGACTGCATGAAGTCGGGACCACTAACCGGACGCACGCTAACGACTATCGTCAGGCGGTAAACGAAAACACCGGTCTGCTGATGAAAGTCCACACCAGTAATTACAGTATCGAGGGATTCACGAAATCCGTTGACGAAGCGGAACTGGCGCAAATCGGTCAGGCGCTGGATATTCCTGTCGTGGCGGATCTCGGTAGCGGTTCACTGATTGATTTGAGCCATTACGGTTTGCCTAAAGAGCCGATGCCGCAACAGTTGATTGCCGCCGGTGTCAGTCTGGTGAGTTTTTCAGGCGACAAACTGTTGGGGGGGCCACAGGCCGGGATCATCGTCGGCAAAAAAGAGTTGATTGCACAGTTGCAGAGCCATCCACTGAAACGGGCGCTGCGGGCGGACAAAATGACCCTTGCGGCACTCGAAGCGACGTTACGTCTTTACCTGCATCCGGAAGCGTTAGCCGACAAGCTACCAACGCTACGCCTGTTAACCCGTAGCAAAGAGACCATTCAGGCGCAGGCGGAACGACTTCAGGCCGCACTGGCGGCACACTACGCTGCAGAATTTGCGCTGAACGTGATGCCTTGCCTGTCGCAAATAGGTAGTGGTTCATTGCCGGTTGATCGGCTGCCCAGTGCAGCATTAACCTTTACACCGCACGACGGGCGCGGAAGCCGTCTTGAGGCGCTGGCAACCCGCTGGCGCGGGCTGCCGGTCCCGGTGATCGGCCGGATTTACGAAGGGCGTCTGTGGCTGGATTTGCGCTGTCTTGACGATGAGACCCGGTTTATGGAGATGTTGTTGAAATGATTATTGCGACCGCCGGACACGTTGACCACGGTAAAACAACGTTGCTGCAGGCGATTACCGGCGTGAATGCCGACCGCCTGCCGGAAGAAAAAAAGCGGGGTATGACTATCGATCTCGGTTATGCCTACTGGCCGCAGGCAGATGGCCGCGTGCTGGGTTTTATTGACGTACCGGGGCACGAGAAATTTCTCTCCAATATGCTGGCAGGCGTAGGCGGTATCGATCATGCGTTGCTGGTGGTGGCCTGCGACGATGGTGTGATGGCGCAAACGCGTGAACATCTGGCGATTCTGCAACTGACCGGGAATCCGACGTTGACGGTGGCATTGACCAAAGCCGATCGCGTGGATGAAACGCGAGTGCAGGAGGTTCAACAGCAAGTCAGGGAGGTGCTCGGTGAATTTGGCTTTGCCGATGCGACCTTGTTTGTTACTGCCGCCAGCGAAGGCCGTGGAATCGAGGCGCTGCGTGGGCATTTACAGCAGTTACCTGCCCGCGAGCATGCGGGAAATCACACCTTTCGTCTGGCGATCGACCGCGCCTTTACCGTCAAAGGTGCCGGGCTGGTGGTAACCGGAACCGCGTTAAGCGGTGAAGTGAACGTTGGGGATATGCTGTGGCTGACCGGCGTGAACAAGTCCATGCGCGTACGTGGACTTCATGCACAAAACCAGCCGACGGACCATGCCCACGCCGGGCAGCGCATTGCGCTGAATATTGCGGGGGATGCCGAAAAAGAACAGCTTAACCGTGGAGACTGGCTGCTTTCCGATGCGCCGCCAGAGCCGTTCACACGGGTGATTGTGGCGCTGGAAACCCATGCGCCGCTGACGCAATGGCAACCGCTACACATCCATCATGCTGCCAGCCACATCACGGGGCGCGTATCGCTACTGGAAGATAACCTGGCGGAACTGGTGTTCGATACGCCGCTATTACTGGCGGACAACGATCGGCTGGTATTGCGTGATATCGCTGCGCGCGTGACGCTTGCAGGGGCGCGGGTGGTTGCTCTCAATTCACCGCGCCGCGGAAAGCGTAAACCGGAGTATCTGCAGTGGCTGGCGTCACTGGCAACGGTGAAAGATGATGGTGCCGCGCTGGCTGTACATCTGCAACGCGGAGCAGTAAACCTGCCCGACTTTGCGTGGGCGCGGCAGTTAAATGGCGATGGCATGCGCTTGCTTATACAGCAGCACGGCTTTATTCAGGCAGGTTACAGCCTGTTGAGCGCGCCAGTTGCCGCACGCTGGCAGCGCAAAATCCTCGATACGCTGGCAACTTATCACGAACAGCATCGTGATGAGCCCGGCCCGGGGCGCGAACGCCTGCGCCGCATGGCGTTGCCGATGGAAGACGAAGCGCTGGTACTGCTGCTCATTGAACAGATGCGCGAGAGTGGCGAGATTCATAGTCACCATGGCTGGTTGCATTTACCAGAACACAAAGCCGGTTTTACTGACGAACAGCAGGCCATCTGGCTGAAAGTCGGCCCCTTGTTTAATGATGAGCCCTGGTGGGTGCGCGATCTGGCGCGCGAAACCGCGACGGAAGAGCAAACCATGCGTCTGGTGCTGCGTCAGGCGGCGCAGCAGGGGATGATTACGGCGATCGTGAAAGATCGTTACTACCGTAACGATCGCATTGTGGCCTTCGCCAGTATGATCCGTGAACAGGATTTGCAGAAAGGATCAACCTGCGCAGCCGATTTTCGCGACCGTCTGGGTGTGGGGCGCAAACTGGCTATCCAGATTCTGGAATATTTTGACCGGATTGGCTTTACGCGCCGCCGGGGTAATGATCATTTATTACGAGATGCGTTATTATTTCCTGAAAAAGAATAATACAAATTATTTATGATAAAATGAAATGATACAAATAATATATTGAATTAGAAAAGCGCATTAGAACATTGACCTAATGTGTTTTTTATTTTTTCGAACGTCAAATAACAACGATGATCATATTTTTTTCTGCTTTTCATTCGTATCCTGCTCGTCCACGTTAAATAATTAAGGATAGCTCAATGACCGCGACGACATTTTATATTCCCTCCGTGAATATAATTGGTGCTGATTCATTAAAAGATGCAATGAATACGATGGCAGAATATGGTTTTCGCCGAACGTTAATTGTGACGGATAAGGTACTTACACAATTAGGTATGGCGGCTGATATTCAAAAAGCATTGCAGGCCTATGATATTTTCAGCGTCATTTTTGATGGCACCCACCCAAATCCGACGACGAAAAATGTTGCAGATGGTCTTAAAATCCTTAAAGAAAATGACTGTGACAGCGTTATTTCACTGGGGGGAGGATCACCACATGATTGCGCGAAAGGGATTGCGCTGGTCGCGGCGAATGGCGGAGATATTCGTGATTATGAAGGCGTGGATCGTTCTGCAAAACCGCAACTGCCGATGATTGCGATAAACACGACAGCCGGTACTGCATCTGAGATGACGCGTTTTTGTATTATTACCGATGTCGAGCGTCACATTAAAATGGCGATTGTGGACAAACATGTCACACCGTTGCTCTCTGTGAATGACGCATTGCTGATGATTGGTATGCCGAAATCGCTGACGGCGGCGACGGGTATGGACGCACTGACTCATGCAATCGAAGCCTATGTATCCGTAGCGGCAACGCCTATCACTGATGCCTGCGCGTTGAAAGCCATCACCATGATTGCGGAGCATTTGGCCGTAGCCGTGGAAGAAGGGGGTAATGTGCATGCACGTGAAGCGATGGCTTATGCGCAGTTTCTCGCCGGGATGGCTTTTAACAACGCCTCTTTAGGTTATGTCCATGCGATGGCGCATCAGTTGGGCGGGTTTTATGACCTGCCACATGGCGTATGTAACGCCGTACTGCTGCCGCATGTTCAAATGTTTAACAGCCAGATTGCTGCAGCGCGTCTGCGTGACTGCGCAGAGGCGATGGGCGTGAACGTTGCAGGGATGACGGACTCTGAAGGCGCTGAAGCCTGTATCGATGCTATCCGTTCACTGGCGCAGCGAGTCAATATCCCGGCCGGTTTGCGTGAACTGGGTGTCAAAGAAAACGATATCCCTGTTCTTGCGACCAATGCATTGAAAGACGCCTGTGGGCTGACCAATCCCATCCAGGCGACGCACAGCGAGATTATGGCAATTTATCGCGCGGCGATGTAATTCGTGACCGTTGTCGTAAACCCATGAGTGACTGGCGAGAAAATCGCCAGTCACGTCTACCCTTGTTATATCCCTGTAGCAAGGAGACGATCATGACCAACAATCCCCCCCGTATTCAGCCCGGCGAATATGGTTTCCCTTTGAAGCTGAAGACCCGTTACGACAATTTTATTGGCGGCGACTGGGTGCCCCCGGCTGATGGCGAGTACTACCAGAATCTGACCCCCGTTACCGGGCAACTCTTATGCGAAGTGGCCTCTTCCGGTAAAAAGGACGTTGATTTGGCGCTCGATGCGGCCCACAAAGTGAAAGATCAGTGGGCGCACACCTCCGTTCAGGATCGTGCGGCGATTCTGCTCAGGATTGCCGACCGGATGGAACAAAACCTTGAGCTTCTGGCGACGGCGGAAACCTGGGATAACGGTAAGCCGATCCGCGAAACCCGTGCGGCTGACGTGCCGCTGGCTATCGATCATTTCCGTTATTTCGCTTCCTGTATTCGTGCTCAGGAAGGGGGAATCAGTGAGGTGGATAGCGACACGGTAGCGTATCACTTCCACGAACCGCTCGGCGTGGTGGGACAAATTATTCCATGGAACTTCCCGTTACTGATGGCAAGCTGGAAGATGGCACCCGCGCTGGCAGCAGGAAACTGCGTGGTGCTTAAGCCTGCCCGCCTGACACCGCTGTCAGTTTTACTGCTGATGGAATTGATTGGCGAGCTCCTCCCACCCGGTGTCGTCAACGTGGTAAACGGTGCTGGTGGTGAGATAGGCGAGTATCTGGCGACATCGAAACGGATTGCTAAAGTGGCCTTCACCGGCTCGACGGAAGTCGGCCAGCAGATCATGCAGTACGCCACGCAAAATATTATCCCGGTAACGCTGGAATTAGGTGGCAAATCACCCAACATTTTCTTCGCTGACGTGATGGATGAAGAAGATGCCTTCTTCGATAAAGCGCTGGAAGGCTTTGCGCTCTTTGCTTTTAATCAGGGCGAAGTATGTACCTGCCCGAGCCGCGCGCTGGTTCAGGAATCTATCTACGAACGCTTTATGGAGCGCGCCATTCGCCGCGTTGAAAGTATTCGCAGTGGTAATCCGCTCGACACCATGACGCAAATGGGAGCTCAGGTTTCTCATGGGCAGATGGAAACCATCCTGAATTACATTGATATTGGTAAGAAAGAGGGCGCGGATGTGCTGACCGGCGGGCGGCGTAAGCGGCTTGAAGGTGAACTGCAGGGCGGCTATTACCTCGAACCGACCATCCTGTCTGGTCAGAATTCTATGCGCGTATTCCAGGAGGAGATCTTTGGTCCGGTGCTGGCGGTGACCACATTTAAAACGGTGGATGAGGCGCTGGAACTGGCTAATGACACACAGTACGGGCTAGGGGCGGGTGTCTGGAGCCGTAACGGTAATCTGGCCTATAAAATGGGGCGTGGCATTCAGGCGGGACGAGTATGGACCAACTGCTATCACGCCTATCCCGCCCATGCGGCATTTGGCGGCTATAAGCAGTCGGGAATTGGGCGTGAAACACACAAAATGATGCTGGAACACTATCAGCAAACGAAGTGCCTGCTGGTGAGTTATTCAGACAAACCGCTGGGATTGTTCTGACGCATTATGTCAATGCCCGATGGGGTCTCCTGTCGGGCATGCTGCTTAATCCAGCACCTTAACCTGCAACGGACGGAAACGGCTGTAGACCCATAGCCCAAGGCAAGCAATGGAGCCGACAAATACAGTGAACAGCACGGTGATAAACAGACCACTGAACAACGCGGCGGGGATCGCCAGCGCCCCATGAATAGATTGATCGTTCCACTTCACCATGTCATAGCCGAACAGTCCCAGAACACCGCAAACTAAGCTGAATGTCATCATGGGAAGTCCCAGTCCGATTAACAGTAAACGGTAAATAATGGAGGCTTTAATACGCTTGATACTCACTGATGGAGTGGCTTCCTCGTTGTTCATCATTTTTTCCGGTTGTAGTGATATTTCAGCATGATAAACCACCGCCTGTATAAATGCCACCTGTTAAAATGAACGCAGTATATGTAAAACCATATGTCGTTATATAAATATCAAAATTGCACACTAACTGGTCAATCCACTATCATTTTCGAACTCATTTACTTCTATTTTAAAATTTCTCTGAGGGAAATATGTTTCTGGATTATTTTGCACTTGGGGTACTTATTTTTGTTTTCCTGGTTATTTTTTACGGGGTCATCATATTGCATGATATTCCCTACTTAATTGCGAAAAAACGCAATCATCCGCATGCCGATGCTATCCACGTTGCTGGCTGGGTGAGTTTGTTTACATTACATGTGATCTGGCCTTTCTTGTGGATTTGGGCAACGCTTTATCGTCCAGAGCGAGGGTGGGGCATGCAGCATCCGGATACTTCCGTTATTCAACTCCAGGAACGCATTGTCGGGCTGGAAAAACAATTAGCTGAGTTGAAATCCTCCTCTGTAGAGAATTGATTATGGATTTACTGATTATTCTGACCTATGTCGCTTTCGCATGGGCGATTTTTAAAATCTTCAAGATTCCAGTTAATAAATGGACAATACCCACTGCGGCATTGGGTGGGATAATTATTGTCAGTGGCTTAATATTATTAATGAACTATAACCACCCATACACATTTAAAGCACAAAAAGCGGTGGTCTCTATTCCGGTTGTTCCACAAGTTACTGGCGTTGTCATTGAAGTCACGGATAAGAAAAATACGCTGATTAAAAAAGGAGAGGTATTGTTCAGACTTGATCCAACGCGCTATCAGGCGAGGGTGGATCGTCTGCGGGCGGATCTCGTGACGGCGCAACACAAACAGGATGCGCTTGGCGCAGAGCTCAACGAAATGGCTGCCAATACTCAGCAGGCAAAAGCCACGCGGGATAAATTTGCGAAAGAGTATCAGCGTTATGCGCAGGGTAGCCTGGCGAAAGTGAATCCGTTTTCTGAGCGCGATATTGACGTGGCGCGACAGAACTATCTGGCGCAGGAAGCCTCAGTGAAATCATCCGCAGCGCAGCAACAGCAGATTCAAAGCCAACTGGACAGTCTGGTGCAGGGCGAGCATTCGCAAATCGCCAGCCTGAAAGCGCAACTGACCGAGGCGGAATATAATCTTGAACAAACGGTTGTACGTGCGCCGAGCGATGGTTATATCACGCAGGTACTGATTCGCCCTGGAACTTACGCCGCATCACTGCCGTTGCGTCCGGTGATGGTTTTTATTCCCGCTCAAAAGCGGCAAATTATTGCGCAATTCCGCCAGAATTCGCTGCTTCGCCTGGAACCTGGTGATGAAGCTGAAGTGGTGTTCAATGCCCTGCCGGGTAAGGTTTTTAGCGGTAAGCTGGCGGCAATAAGTCCTGCGGTGCCAGGGGGAACGTATCAGTCGAGCGGAACGCTGCAATCGTTAACCACGGCACCGGGTTCGGAAGGGGTTATCGCCACAATCGAGTTAAATGAACACGTTGATTTGAGCGCCTTACCGGATGGGATTTATGCACAGGTTGCGGTTTATTCAGACCATTTCACCCATGTTTCGGTGATGCGCAAAGTGCTGTTACGTATGACAAGTTGGGTACATTATCTGTACCTTGATCATTAACATTTCCCTTCGTCTGCCGGGACTTGCTCAGGCTGCAGGAGTTTGGACTGAGCAAGCTGGTGGCGAATTTCACGTAACATTTCATCCAGCACATATTGTACTCGCCATGGCTGGTATTCCCGTTTGCGAAAGATTGCAACCAGATCCAGCCACCATTCGTATTGTTCCGGAAAGCAGGGAGCCAGCGTACCGGCCAGCAGATCGCTTTGTACGCTTTTGTCAGGCGCAAAGACAATGCCCAAATGATTGCGCGCCAGTTCCAGCGCTGATTGAGTGTTGTCACAAACGTAATTCCCCGTAACGCGATAATCCCGAATCTCTTTGCATCCGGCGGCATTAAACTGCCAGATGTTGGCGTCATCAATCATCATGGAATCTATCAGAATACAGGAGTGATGCTCGAGATCGGCTGGTTGACTGATAGGATGCGCCTCAAGATAGGTGGGGCTGGCGAAGGCGGTTACCGCATATTTGGTGATAAAGCTGGCGACTAAAGACTCGTCTTTCGGATGTGCGTAGGTGATTAATATGTCGCAGTCATCAGGAAATTCAACGCCTTCAAAAAAAGCTTTCCGCTCAAGATTACACGTTTTCAGCGACAGCGTGATGTCGCCGATATCTTTGATTTGCGCAATGACATGTTTCGATAAGTAAGCGATGACACCTGTTGGCGCATACACGGTGACGCGTCCACGTTTTTCATGCTTATAATCAGCAATGAAATGATTGAGCTGCTCGTTTCTGTCAAGCATGTCATTAATGTAGGGCAGTAGAGCTGAGCCAAAAGGGGTAAGGGTCAGTTGCCGTGTAGTTCGTTCAAACACTTTCAAACCCACTTTTGATTCAAAATCAGCAAGATATTTGCTGACATTGGCCTGTGCGATGCCGAGCACAGTGGCTGCATGGCTGATGTTTTCACTGGCAGCAATGACCGAGATGATCTTTAATTCCCGGTGTTTAAGTTGTAATTTATTCATCGCAGCAATCCAATATATATATGATTTTGTATATTACTATATAAATATGCGCCTTGCACTGACGAATTTGTAAGCATTATTATGCTACCGACACTTTGTAGCTTATTTATAATGGAATGTCGGGCATGTTAATTAAACACAAAATAACGGCGCTGTTGGCTTTTTCTTTTATCGCCAGCGCATCAGCTTCAGAATTATCGGTCGGTGCAGGCGCGATATATAATGAATCACCTTATCGTGGGTATAATGAGAATACTCACGCGATTCCCCTTATCAGCTATGAAGGAGAATCATTTTATGTTCGACAGACCACGCTGGGATACATTCTGTCCAAGAGTGAACAAAATGAATTTAGTCTGACAGCATCCTGGATGCCGCTGGAGTTTGACCCTTCAGATAACGACGACCATGCCATGAAAAAGCTCGATAAACGCGATAGCACGATGATGGCGGGAGCGGCATGGTATCATCATGAAAACTGGGGTAGCGTGAAAGTTTCAGCGTCCGCAGACGTCCTGGATAACAGCAATGGATGGATTGGTGAGCTGTCATTGTTCCGCAAAATACCGGTTGGACAACTTTCCCTGATACCGTCCGTGGGCGTTTTTTACTACGACGAAAACTTCAATGACTATTATTACGGCGTCTCGGGTAAAGAGTCCCGTCGTAGTGGATTATCCACCTACTCAGCACAGGATAGTTGGGTTCCGTATGTTAGTCTGACAGCTAAATACCCTGTTACTGACAACATCATCCTGATGGCAAGCGCAGCATATAGCACCCTGCCAGACGAGATTAAAGACAGCCCAATGATTGACCGTGATGATAGCTTCACGTTCATATCAGGCGTGAGCTGGCGCTTCTAAAAGCGCGTGAAACAGAATTGCCGGGTGGCGGCCATTACCCGGCCTACGTTTATGCATATCCGTAGGTCTGTCGCCATCTGGCATATTTTTCTTACAAATCGGACAAGAGAGCTACACTCAAATATTGATGTCCTGTAATACGCCTGTCACCGTGAATTGCCATCCACTATTTTTAAGCATTGTTTATCCCCGCAGAATATTTAACTGAAATTTGTGATAAATATACCCACTTTGCTTGCAACATTGATTGTCTATTCTTAAACAGCGTTACCCTCTGTTAATTTGTTTTTAGTGTTTATATTGCACCGTCTAAATTTACCCCTCAGACATTCAGTCTACACTTTGCTGGAAGCGAAATGAAAATGAACGCTTCGAGTATGTATTGATATTAAATCTGTTTTTCCTAAACTTGCGCAAGACAATATCAACAAGGACTTGCACATGTTTAGCTATTGTTAGTTTGATAAAATGTGGGTATGTAATGATGGACTACCAGTTACATGGATTTATGATCGGTCGGGAAATATTTTTTGATATTAGTGAGTCGAGAATATTCAGACTTCCGGTAAATAAAATGGACAGTGTGATTTCATTTGGTGGTATATTTTTTAATCACACAATGCTTCGTTTGTTCGTTTATCTTTTACTGAATGCCAGAGCGCATTATGTTTCAAAAGATGAATTACTCGTCAACGTCTGGGAAAAAAATGAATTAAGCGCTTCCACACAGCGTTTGTCTACGATGGTAAAAAATCTTAATAACAAATTAAATTTGTTGGGATTACCCCAGCACTCTGTCGTCAGCGTAAAAGGAAGCGGTTACATACTGGCACTGGATAATATCCAACCGCTCTACCGTGTGGTGGATGAGGCAGATTATCAAATATAGATGTCACTTAATCTGGAGCCAGCTTATTCCGCAGCGTGATGTCGCCTGCGGATTATTATCCCTGGGCGTTTGCGCCCAGGTTTTTTTTGACTTGAGCCGGGAATATTGGGCGAATTTCCGAAAGGGGTCAGGCATCTGATAAAATTTCATCGTTTCCTCTGTTTGATCAAGGCGGCAATAGTATTCTCTCTGGCACTCTGTGGTTTTACAGCGGGGGGAGGGAGCAATGAACCGGTTTATCATGGCGGATGCGGCGAAGTGTATTGGTTGTCGCACCTGTGAAGTCGCATGTGTCGTTTCGCATCAGGAAAATCAGGACTGTGCAGCGGTATCAGCGAGTCATTTTGTCTCACGCATTCGGGTCATTAAAGAGAACACCCTGACCACCGCCGTTTCCTGCCACCAGTGTGAAGATGCGCCCTGTGCTAACGTCTGCCCAACGCAGGCAATTCGTCGCGAGCGTGGGCATATCTTTGTCGAACAGGCACGGTGTATCGGCTGTAAAAGCTGCATGCTGGCCTGCCCGTTCGGCGCAATGAATGTCGTCTCCCATGCTTCACGCGTGCAAGCGGTCAAATGCGATCTCTGCGTACATCGGGAAACCGGTCCTGCCTGTGTGGAGGCTTGCCCAACTGGGGCGTTGACGTGTACGGATGCGGTCCAGGTTCAGCAGCGGCGTTTACGCGCTCAACCATTGTAACGAGTGTCCCGGCCCTGGATGGCCGGGATTGGGTTACTGCTTCTCGCTCCAGGCGCGTTCAACCTCTTCCGCCAGAATTTTCACGCCAGCCTCAATTTTCTCCGGATCGGGCACATAGTTCATGCGCATACACTGATGCGTGTGCGGCCAGGGTTTATCGAGACCCGGGAAGAAGTAATGCCCCGGAACCATCAACACCCCACGTGCTTTCAGGCGCTGGTAGAGCAACTCGGTGGTAATCGGTAGATCCTGGAACCACAGCCACAGGAAAATTGCACCTTCCGGTTTATGAATTAAGCAGCGATTTTCCGGTAAATAGCGACGAATAATCGCAATTGTCTCCTGCACTCGCTGAGAGTAGAACGGTTTAATAACCGTCTCTGACAACCGCAACAGATCGTTACGCTTAATCATCTCGCACATCATTGCGGGTCCAATCCCACCGGGCGCCAGGCTAACAATGCCGTTCATATTGGTGATAGCGGTGATGATTTTTTCATTGGCAATGATAATGCCGCAGCGCGAACCCGGCAGGCCCAGTTTGGAAAGGCTCATGCACAGGACAATATTGGGGTTCCACAGGGGACGTGCTTCACTAAAAATAATCCCCGGGAACGGCACGCCGTAGGCGTTATCAATCACCAGTGGGATACCATTCTGGTTGGCCAGCCTGTCGAGTTTGATCAGCTCTTCATCCGTGATGACGTTACCCGTCGGGTTGGTGGGGCGGGACACACAGATCATCCCGGTTTCTTCACCTATGTGCAGGTGCTCAAAATCAACGTGATACTTAAACTGGCCTTCAGGCAGCAGCTCAATATTGGGTCGCGCTGAAACAAACAGGTCTTCTTCCAGCCCGGAATCCGCATAGCCGATGTACTCAGGGGCGAGCGGGAACAATACTTTTTTGGTGGTCCCGTCAGCGCGGCGGCCGGCAAAAAGATTAAACAAGTAGAAAAATGCGCTCTGGCTGCCATTTGTTAGCGCAATATTCTGTGGTTCGATATCCCAACCCAGATTCTCACGAAGTAGCGAAGCGAGCGCGGTGAGCAACTCGGTTTTGCCCTGCGGACCGTCATAATTACAAAGCGCATCAGTGGCTTTGCCGTTTTCCAGCATCTCTGCCAGTAGCGTATGGAAGTAATCTTGCATCGCCGGGATTTGCGCCGGATTACCACCGCCCAGCATGATCGCGCCGGGGGTACGTAAACCGTCGTTGAGGTCCTCCATCAGGCGAGTAATACCTGAATGGCGGGTGAATTTGTCGCCAAAAAGTGAAAATGTCATAACGGATGGTCTGTCAAACGCGGAATCAAAGTAAGTTACCTTAACGCCAGGACTGACAGGGTGCAAATCGAGCCGGAATGGCCATTTTAACGTTTTATGCTGGATGTTTTATTCAGGCTGGTTTTTTGTTTTGTGTCGCCGGATGCCAGTCTGACATCCGGCGACCATTCCCATCAGTGTTGTCCCGCCCAGACAACCATCACGGAGTCATCACCGTGTTGGCGTACAAAGCCGTAGCCCTGCGCCAGTGAGAGTGTGGTTTGTTTACCTGCCCCAATGGCCGGATGACGAGCTCTGAACTGGCCGAGGCGCTGCCAGTGGGCAATATTACTGGCAAAGTTGCCGCTGACATCCTGCCAGTTCATATCCGAGCGTGTGCCCTGTAGCGGATCGGAACCGGTTGGACCGAAAGGACGCGCTGATTCGTCACCATAAAAAATCTGTACCGCGCCTGGCGCTAACAGCAGTAATTCAGCGGCATTGCTGCCACCTTCACGAAACAGACGAGTGTCGTGCGAAGACAAGTAGCTCAGTACATTGAAATCCTGTAATTTCTCTGCCATTTGCTGCCAGGTAAGCTCCATGTGTGCCAGGCAATCAACCGCTTTTGCCGCCTGTTCCTGATAATCAAAGTTGATCATTGCGTCGAAGCCGTGGCGGTAGTAGTCGCTCTGCATTACGCCGTGACCCCAGGCCTCGCCGGTCATCCAGAACGGTTTATCATCAAGCGCTTTTCCTGGGTTTACCTTTTTCCATTCACGCAGCGCCGCGCTGGCCTCTGTTTTTAGCTGCTGCCAGGCCGGAAGTTCAACATGCTTCGCGGTATCGACGCGAAAACCATCCACACCATAATCACGCACCCATTGGCTCAACCAGTGGGTCAGATAGTCTCGCGGCGTATAACCGTCAATGGCTTTGGCGCGCGTATTGGTTTTGTGTTGATAAAACACCGGCAGGCCAGAGGGCGTTGTTGATTCGGTTTTCACATCTGGCAGGAAGGCCAGCGACAGGGTCAGATCGTCAAATCCTGGGTTGTCGTAATCGCCGATGTCTGTACGGATCCACGCTTTGCCCCACCATTTTTCCCATGCGGCCTTGTCGCCAAAGTTGATGTAATCATTGAAGCTATGCCAGCTTTGGCCCGCCGAGGGCTTCCAGTCCGTCCAGCGTTTGCCGAGCGTTTTTTCCTGCTCGTCGCCGGAAAGATAGAGTGCGCCGAATTTGAATTCCTGCATATCCGCCAGCGTCGCGTAGCCGGTATGGTTCATTACGACATCAAAAAGGATACGGATCCCGCGCTGGTGTGCACCATCAATGAGCGCGTGCAAATCGGCTTCGCTACCCATGTTGGCATCCAGTGTGGTCCAGTCCTGGGTGTAATAACCATGATAGGCGTAGTGCGGGAAATCCCCTTTTGTGCCGCCGCCGACCCAACCGTGGATTTGTTCGAACGGCGCGCTAATCCACAGCGCATTGACGCCCAGTTGTTGCAGATAATCCAGTTTGCTGGTCAGGCCGCGTAAATCACCACCGTGAAAGGTACCGATTTCCTCCTGGCCATCTTTATGGCGACCATAACTCAGGTCATTTGTGGTATCGCCATTCATAAAGCGATCGGTTAACACAAAATAAACGGTGGCGTTATGCCAGTCGAACGGCGCGGGGGCATCGGTTTCTGCCCGTTCCAGCAGTAACAAACCGTTACTGTCGGGGGCAGGTTGCAGGGTTACCCGTCCGTTTTTTACGGTGGCGGTTTGCTTACTGTAAAAATCACGCACCACGGTGCCTTCAGGGAAGGTGTGTACGACCTCGATCGTCAGCGGTGAGCCATCCCACCTGGGACACTGGCGAGTCACATTTAGCGCCGCTTCAGCCTCGCGTTGCACGGTAATCATCAGGGTGGGTGTGCCGGAGCGGGTATCTATTTCCAGAGTGTACTGGCCGTCTTTAAACAGCCGCCATTGCGGGGGCGCGCCCTCACAAGGTTTCAGCGACAGCATCTGATTGAGTTTTATCGTTCCGGCAGGCTGCCAGCACTGTTGGTCAAAATTGAGCGTTAAAGAGCGAGTACCCTTCGTCAAGTCCGCATGGCTGGTAAACTGACCGGTTCCCCCGGTGCTGAATGAGGGAAAGCCCTGAGAGGTCCATGTCGAGGCCATCGCGATACCGGGCAGAAATGCCAGGGTGATAGCGGCAAGTTTCATTGTGGGTCCTTTGTGCGGCGATTTTAACCAGTTTGCCTGAGAGCCCAGAAAGGAAAATCATCCCTGGTGGTTTTTGGCCAGGATGAGGTGTGTGGATGAGCGATCGAGAGCAAAAAACAGCCTAAAATTGCGATAGCCGCCACAGATTCTTCTAAATAATTCCCTGTGGGATAGTTTATGCGTGACATAATTTCAGAATTGGCCTATTCCTGAGGGTGCTCTTGAACGCTATTTTTGATATGATTTGGGATTCAGCTCTCAAAATTTTGAAAAGATAAGGTGTTGGAATGATTCAATCCGACCAGGAGACCTAATGATATTGACTCCCATACGACGATATGGGGCAATGATTCTCATGTCACTCACCATGGCATTTTCAGGTGGGGTGCTGGCAAAGACGCACACGACGACATCGAATCATAAGTCCCACGTAACCAAGACAAGTCATAAACAGGTAAGCAGTAAACAAGAGTATTCTCGCAATAGTGCAAAGAGCAGTTCACTTCCTGATTTGCGAAAATACCCTTCCGGAACACCAAGGAAAAAAGCGTTTCTCCGGACGGTTATGCCTTTTATTACCAGTCAAAATGCTGCGATCACGTCTGATCGCAACTGGTTGATTGCAAAGCAGTACCAGAATCGCTGGTCACCGACTGAGCGCGCGCGTATGAAAGATATCGCGAAGCGGTATAAAGTGAGTTGGTCTGGAAACACGCGCAGCATTCCGTGGAATACGTTGCTTGAGCGTGTCGACATTATCCCGACCAGCATGGTGGCGACAATGGCTGCGGCAGAAAGTGGTTGGGGTACCTCTAAGCTTGCGCGTACCAACAACAACCTGTTCGGCATGAAGTGTGCGAAAGGAAGTTGTAATAATGCGCCTGGTAAAGTGAAAGGCTACTCTCAGTTTGAGTCTGTCAAAGAGTCGGTTAACGCGTATGTGATCAACCTGAATACGCACCCGGCTTATGCTTCGTTCCGTAAATCGCGTGCGCAACTGCGCAAGGCGGATCAGGAAGTCACGGCGACAGCGATGATTCATAAGCTGCAGGGGTATTCAACAAAGGGGCAGAGTTACAACAACTATCTGTTTGCGATGTTCCAGGATAACCAACGATTAATCGCGGCGCATATGTAATCCCGGACGCCTTCTTTCCAGAAGGCGTTTTTGTTTTTCCTTTCAGCATCACATCAACACTTCACTGTTCAGATCGCGATACTCTTTTGGCGTTGTGTCGTACTCTTTCTTAAAGACGGAATAGAAATACTGCAGCGAAGGATAGCCACACATCTGCGAGATTTCGTTAATCGACAGGGTGGTGGAAATCAACAGGCTGCGGGCTTTCTCCAGCTTTTCGGCGTGGATGACCGCGTGAATGGTTTCTCCCACTTCCTCTTTAAATCGCTTTTCAAGGTTGGAACGTGAAATCCCGACAGCGTCCAGCACTTGATCTACTTTGATGCCTTTGCAGGCATGGTTGCGGATATAGTGCATCGCCTGAATGACGGCAGGGTCGGTGAGCGAGCGGTAATCTGTTGAACGGCGTTCCACGACGCGTACCGGTGGTACCAGTATACGTTGCAGCGGCATCTCTTCTTTTGCCAGCAGTCGGTGCAATAACTTAGCCGCCTGATAACCCATCTGTCTTGCGCCCTGAGCTACTGACGACAACGCTACCCGTGACAGATAGCGGGTCAGTTCTTCGTTATCAATCCCGATTACGCAAAGCTTCTCGGGCACGGGAATATGAAGGTGTTCACAGACCTGGAGAACATGACGGGCGCGGGCATCGGTGACGGCAATAATACCGGTTTGCGGCGGCAGCGTTTGTAACCAGTCTGCGAGCCTGTTTTGCGCGTGCTGCCAGAGTTCAGGCGCGGTTTCCAGCCCTTGATACACCACACCGCGATACTTCTCTTCTGCCACTAACTGGCGAAAAGCGTGCTCACGTTCTGCGGCCCAGCGCTTTCCACTGGAGGCGGGCAGTCCATAAAAAGCAAAGCGATTGACGCCTTTTTCTTTGAGATGCAGAAACGCGCTTTCCACGAGAGCGTAGTTATCGGTGGCAATGTAATGAACAGGGGGATAATTTTCCGCAAGATGGTAGGAACCGCCAACACCCACAATCGGTACACGGACATCGACGAGCAATTGTGCTATCTCATCGTCGTCATAATCGGCAATAACGCCATCGCCCAGCCACTCTTTGATGTTATCGATGCGGGCGCGGAAGTCCTCTTCGATGAAGATGTCCCATTCAGATTGCGAGGCTTGTAAATATTCACCGACCCCTTCCACCACCTGACGGTCGTAGGCTTTATTGGCGTTAAATAGCAGGGTAATACGGTGACGTTTATCAAACATGGTTCTTTCTCTGCTCAATCATTCATAAACAGCAATGCCGGACGACATTGACCGGCATTGAAAATAGCCCCATTTTTCCCCTCAGGCGCGGCGTTTTGTCGCTGAATCCATCCAGACTGCCAGCAACAGAATCGCGCCCTTCACGATGTACTGCCAGAAAGTGGGGACGTCCATCATACTCATTCCGTTATCCAGGGAAGCCATAATAAATGCGCCCATTACCGCGCCGGCAACGCTTCCTACGCCTCCGGCAAGGCTTGTTCCACCTATGACACAGGCGGCAATCGCGTCCAGTTCAGCGATGTTCCCGGCGGAAGGCGACCCGGCACCAAGACGAGAACTAAGGATAAGCCCGGCGATAGCCACCATCAGACCGTTGATGGCGAACACTGCCAGTTTGGTTCGCGCGACGTTAATGCCTGAAAGACGGGCGGCTTCCAGATTTCCGCCGATGGCGTAAATGCGTCGACCAAAGGCCGTTCGTGTTGCCATAAACATACCGGCCAGCAGCAGGAAAACCAGCAGCAGTACCGGTGTCGGGACACCGCGATAATCATTCAGTAACCAGATTGCCCCTAATACAATAATGGCGGTTAATGCCTGGCGGCCTACTACGCCGGTGGACGCTGGGGTATCGAGATCCAGCGATTGTCGACGCATCCGTCCACGCCACTGCCAGCCGATGAAAGCCATTAACCCGATAGCGCCAATCGTGAAACCCAGGCCATCAGATAAGTAGCTTTGACCAATTTGTGACATCGCGGCACTGGTTGGCGATACGGTTGTACCATTAGTGATGCCGATGAGGATACCGCGAAAAGCCAGCATCCCGGCCAGTGTCACAATAAACGACGGGACCTTGCGATAGGCGACCCACCAGCCATTCCATGCACCGAGCAGCAAACCCAGCGCCAGCGTCACCACAATGGTTAATGGCAGCGGCCAGCCCAGCCAGACGTCACAAATGGCCGCGACGCCCCCCAGCAACCCCATCATGGAGCCGACGGAAAGGTCGATTTCTGCCGAGATAATGACGAACACCATGCCGACCGCCAGGATCCCCGTAATCGCGGTCTGGCGGAGCAGGTTAGAAACGTTGCGCGCGCTGAGATACGCACCGTCTGTAGTCCAGGTGAAGAACAGCATGATCACGATAATCGCTGCGATCATCACGAATACCTGCAAATTCAGCGATTTAATCCTGGGAAAAACGCCCGTCAGAGGGGCGGCTAGTTTTACTTCAGACGGATTGCTTTTCGACATGATGTTCGCTCCTCAATGCGGCTTCCATCACCTGCTCTTGTGTCAGGTTATGATTGACCAGGTTTGCTTTCAGTTTTCCTTCATGCATCACCAGAATGCGGTCGCTGAGTCCAAGGACTTCAGGCAACTCTGACGAGATGACGATGACGGCAATACCCTGCTGAACAAGCTGGTTTATGAGTTTGTAGATTTCATATTTCGCGCCGATATCGATACCCCGGGTAGGTTCATCCAGGATGAGGATTTGCGGGTTGAGTAACAGGCAGCGCGCCAGAATCGCTTTTTGTTGATTTCCGCCGCTCAGACGGCCGATCGCCAGCTCAGGAGAGGACGTTTTAACCTTCAGGCGCTGGAGGGATTCCAGGATGCACTTATATTCAGCGGCGTCGTCCAGTTGGCTTATTTTGCCAGTAAATTGATCAAGCGCGGCAAGGGTGATGTTCTTCCCGACGGCCATGACCGGCACGATACCATCGCGTTTACGATCTTCCGGCACCATGGCAATGCCGTGAGCGATAGCCTGCTGGCAATTGCGGATGTTAACGGGTTGCCCGGCAATTTCGACGTGCCCTTCCCAGCGACCGGGCCACACGCCAAACAGACACTGAACAAGCTCGGTCCGTCCTGCGCCCACCAAACCCGCAACCCCCAGGATTTCGCCGCGTTTTAGCGAAAAGGAGACATCATTCACGCGCTTGATATGGCGATTAACAGGGTGCCAGGCCGTCAGATGTTCAACGCGTAAAATGTCCTCGCCCGTAGTATGAGGCTCGCTGGGATAGAGCGCAGTGAGTTCGCGGCCGACCATCATCGTGATGATGTCGTCTTCGCTCATGCCTGAGGCTCCACGGGTGCCAATATGCTTGCCATCGCGGATCACGCAGATGGTATCGGAAATGGCTTTCACTTCATTCAGCTTGTGCGAAATGTAAATGCAGGCAATATCATGCTGTTGCAGGTCGCGGATAATGTCTAACAGCACAGTTGTTTCTTGCTCAGTGAGCGAAGCCGTCGGCTCATCAAGAATCAGCAACCGCACCTGCTTATTGAGGGCCTTAGCGATTTCCACTAACTGTTGCTGACCAAGACCCAATTCGCCCACGCGGGTATCGGGTGAAATCGACAGGCTGACCTGTCTAAGTAACTTTTGGCAGCGCAAGGTCATCTGTTCGTAATCAAGAACGCCATGACGACTTATTTCGCTACCAAGAAAGATATTTTCCAGGACGGTTAAATGTTTAACCAGCGCCAGTTCCTGATGAATAATGGCAATGCCTTTGCGTTCAGTATCTCGAATATGGCTGGCCTGTAGCGTTTCTCCCGCAAAGACAATTTCACCGTCATAGGTACCGTGAGGATAAATGCCGCACAGTACTTTCA
This sequence comes from Citrobacter amalonaticus, assembly GCF_037053465.1. Lineage (GTDB taxonomy): Bacteria > Pseudomonadota > Gammaproteobacteria > Enterobacterales > Enterobacteriaceae > Citrobacter_A > Citrobacter_A amalonaticus_H. The sequence goes on along the minus strand of NZ_JBALIF010000005.1, from coordinate 224,024 downwards.
TCAGCGTCGACTTACCTGAGCCATTTTCGCCACATAATGAAACGACTTCACCGGAATTAAGGCTGAGGCTGACGTTATCAATGGCCTTCACTGCGCCGAAGGTTTTAGTGATGTTCTTCATTTCAAGTAGACAGGACATAGCGACTCCACATAAGCCAATGAGAGAACCCGGCGAACCCGGAAATGCGCGCCCACGACCTGCGCCGGGGCGCCGCGCTTAGAGATCGCTCTGCTTATGGAAACCGTCTTTGATCACTGTCTCAGTGATGTTGTTCTTGTTGACGTCAATAGGCGTCAGCAAACGGGAGGGAACATCTTTCAGACCGTTATTCAGCGTAGCATCGGCTTTTGGCTGCTGTCCGTTGCCCAGTTCGACGGCAATCTCTGCAGCGGTGTTTGCCAGCAGCGTAATCGGTTTATAGACCGTCATTGTTTGCGTACCCGCGACAATCCGTTTTATGCCCGCAAGATCGGCGTCCTGGCCTGAAATCGCCACTTTTCCTGACAGTCCCTGGGCGCTGAGTGCCTGAATAGCACCACCGGCAGTCGCGTCATTGGAGGCGACAACGGCGTCAATTTTGTTGTTATTCGCCGTTAATGCGTTTTCCATAATTTTCAGCGCGTTTTCAGGTAACCAGCCATCAACCCACTGATCGCCAACAACCTTTATTTTTCCAGCGTCGATATAGGGTTTTAACACTTTCATCTGGCCAGCGCGGAAGAGCTTGGCATTATTATCAACAGGAGAGCCGCCCATCAGGAAATAATTCCCCTGGGGGACACGCTCAACCAAAGCCTGAGCCTGTAATTCGCCCACTTTTTCATTATCGAAGGAAATATAAAAATCAATATCCGCGTCATTAATCATGCGATCGTAAGCTAATACTTTAATCCCTTCTTGTTTTGCTTCTTTCACGACATTACTTAATACCTGTCCGTTATAAGGAATAATAACAAGGACATCGACACCGCGGTTGATCATGTTTTCAATCTGCGACATCTGGGTTTCTTCGTTACCATTGGCAGATTGCACAAAGACTTTTGCGCCAAGCGACTCCGCTTTACTAACGAAAATATCGCGATCTTTCTGCCAGCGCTCAAGACGCAGGTCATCTATGGCCATTCCGATTTTGATTTCTTTGGCATGTCCCGCCATGCTGGTCAGAACAAGGGAGGCGCAGACGGTGAGTAAGAGGTTCTTTATCTTCATAATCGTGATGCCTTTTGTTAGGGGAAAGCAACAATAAAAGTAACAATCACAGCGTAAGACGTTGCAGATTTTTAGCAATTACTACGGGGAAGACAATTATAGATTTTTATCTTTCTATTACGATATTTGGTTTATTTCCTGAATTATGACCGGGATCGTATTTTTTATCGGCAGGTTTGTATGTTGCATTTATGTCTGTGGAATACCCATTTCTTGCAAGTGGGTATTTTATTTTGCGAGCTGGCGCACACTTGTGAATTATCTCAATAGCAGAGTGAAATAACATAATTGAGCAACCGCTATTGAGTGCTCAATATTACGGCATTACCTATCCCCGCCGTATTCCCTGATTATGGAGTTCATTATGCAGGCATATTTTGACCAACTCGAACGCGTACGTTATGAAGGCACTCAATCCACTAACCCATTAGCTTTCCGTCATTACAATCCTGATGAAGTCGTGATGGGCAAACGGATGGAAGATCATCTGCGTTTTGCCGCCTGTTACTGGCATACCTTCTGCTGGAATGGCGCCGATATGTTTGGTGTGGGGGCATTTGATCGCCCATGGCAGCAACCGGGTGATGCGCTGGCGCTGGCGAAGCGTAAAGCTGACGTCGCGTTTGAGTTTTTCCACAAGCTGAATGTCCCTTTTTATTGCTTCCACGATGTCGATGTTTCCCCGGAAGGCGCGTCACTCAAAGAGTACAAAAATAACTTTGCTCAGATGGTGGATGTGCTGGCGGCGAAACAAGAGCGGAGTGGGGTAAAACTGCTGTGGGGAACGGCTAACTGCTTTACCAATCCTCGTTATGGCGCGGGCGCGGCGACGAACCCGGACCCGGAAGTCTTCAGTTGGGCGGCGACTCAGGTTGTGACAGCGATGGATGCCACGCACAAACTGGGGGGGGAGAACTACGTCTTGTGGGGGGGGCGTGAAGGATATGAAACGTTACTGAATACGGACCTGCGTCAGGAACGTGAGCAAATTGGTCGCTTTATGCAGATGGTTGTGGAACACAAACACAAAACGGGATTCCAGGGGACGCTGCTGATTGAGCCGAAACCGCAGGAGCCTACCAAACATCAGTACGACTACGATGCCTCCACCGTCTACGGCTTCCTCAAGCAGTTCGGTCTGGAAAAAGAGATCAAACTCAACATAGAGGCTAACCACGCGACTCTGGCAGGCCACTCTTTCCATCATGAGATTGCGACGGCCATTGCGCTGGGTCTGTTTGGTTCTGTGGATGCCAACCGTGGCGACGCGCAACTGGGTTGGGATACCGACCAGTTCCCGAATAGCGTGGAAGAGAACGCGCTGGTGATGTACGAAATTCTGAAGGCGGGCGGGTTCACCACCGGTGGTCTGAACTTTGACGCGAAGGTTCGCCGCCAGAGCACCGATAAGTACGATCTGTTCTACGGTCACATCGGCGCGATGGACACCATGGCGCTGTCGCTGAAAATTGCGGCGCGTATGATTGAAGATGGCGAGCTCGATAAACGTGTCGCGAAGCGTTATGCCGGCTGGAATAGCGAACTGGGCCAGCAGATCCTGAAAGGGCAGATGTCGTTAAGTGAACTGGCGCAGTACGCCGAACAGCATAATCTGGCGCCAGTGCATCAGAGCGGCCATCAGGAGCGACTGGAAAACCTGGTGAATCATTACCTGTTCGACAAATAATCGACATCGCCGGACGGCGTGGTGGATGTCCGGTCTGTGGTTTTACTGGCCCGGTGAGCGTTATGCCACCGGGCACTTTCAGTTAAGGAGCCCACTTTATGTATATCGGGATCGATCTTGGCACCTCAGGCGTAAAAGTGATTTTGCTCAATGAGCAGGGTGAGGTTGTCGCGACGCAAACGGAAAAACTTACCGTCTCCCGTCCTCATCCGCTATGGTCGGAGCAGGACCCGGAACAGTGGTGGCTGGCGACAGACCGTGCGATAAAGGCACTGAGTCAACAGCATGCGTTAAGCGCAGTGAAAGCGATGGGGATAGCCGGACAGATGCACGGCGCGACGCTGCTCGACAGCCAACAGAAGGTTCTGCGACCAGCGATTTTATGGAATGACGGGCGATGCGGCGAGGAATGCGCGTTGCTTGAATCCAGGGTCGCGCAGTCACGCGCGATCACCGGTAACCTGATGATGCCGGGGTTTACCGCGCCAAAGTTGCTATGGGTTCAGCGTCACGAACCTGAGGTTTTCAGCCAGGTTGCGAAGGTGCTGCTGCCAAAAGACTATCTGCGCTTACGCATGACAGGTGAGTATGCCAGTGACATGTCAGACGCAGCGGGAACGATGTGGCTGGATGTGGAAAAGCGTGACTGGAGTGATGTGATGTTGAACGCATGTGGCCTGAACCGTGACCATATGCCAGCCTTATTTGAAGGTCCAGAGATAACCGGGACATTACTGCCTGAAGTGGCGACGGCGTGGAATATGCCAGCGATCTCCGTGGTAGCCGGCGGGGGTGATAATGCCGCTGGTGCGGTCGGTGTGGGTATGGTAAATGCCGATCAGGCTATGCTCTCGCTGGGTACGTCGGGCGTTTATTTTGCCGTCAGTGAGGGTTTTCTGAGTAAGCCGGAAAGCGCGGTGCACAGTTTCTGTCATGCGCTGCCTGAACGATGGCATTTGATGTCGGTAATGTTAAGTGCGGCTTCCTGTCTGGACTGGGCGGCAAACTTAACGGGGCTGGTGACCGTGCCGTCGTTGATTGATGCCGCGCAGCAGGCCGACGATGCGGCAGATCCTGTCTGGTTTCTTCCTTACCTATCCGGTGAACGCACACCGCATAATAACCCCCAGGCAAAAGGCGTTTTCTTTGGCCTGACCCATCAGCACGGCCCGGCTGAACTGGCACGTGCCGTGCTGGAAGGCGTAGGGTATGCATTGGCTGACGGGATGGATGTGGTACATGCCTGTGGCGTCAAACCTCGCAGCATTACGCTGATTGGGGGCGGCGCGCGCAGTGGATACTGGCGGCAAATGCTGGCGAATATCAGCGGATTGCAGTTGGACTACCGTACCGGAGGGGATGTGGGCCCGGCTTTGGGGGCAGCGCGCCTGGCGCAGATTGCGATGAATCCTGAAAGGCCAATTGAAGAACTGTTACCACAACTTCCGCTTGAGCAAACGCACACGCCTGATGCACAGCGCCATACTGTTTATCTACAGCGTCGTGATACCTTCCGACGTCTTTATCAGCAATTACTTCCGCTGATGTCCTGAACCAGAATCCCTCCTGGAGGACAGGAGGGATTAATGCAATGTATATCAAAAATCCATCAATACATTAATTACATGGATTTATTCTGAAATTCCATTCACTGACGATTTTCCATTGTTGTCTCCCATCGCTTATCCCTAATCTGCACCTGTTTGATAAGGAGATCCCAGTGAAAAGCGCAACGTTAATCTCTTGGCTGTTGTTCATTTCAGGTACGTTGACTTACATGATTGGTTTATGGCTGGCCTGTCCGTTATTAAGCGGGAAGGGCTATTTTTTAGGGGTTTTATTGACCGCAATGTTTCTGACTTACGTCTATTTGCGTGAGGAAAAACGCGGACAACTGGATGATAGATTCATTTCGGTGTGCCAGATGGTGGCACTAATAACGTTGGGGCTGTTTCTGGTTGGGATCCTCAACGCGCCCCTGTCGCCTGGTGAGCGGGGTCTCTATCCCGTAGCCCTTTTTGTCAGTCTGCTGGGGTTGGTTAGAATTTTACGTCAATAAAAAAGTAAAAATAAGGAAAACATTTTGCTCTGGGGTTGGCTGGTTTGTTATCTGTTTCGTCGTCTGAAGCGACGTTTTGCCTGAGGACGGTATCATTATCTCTGGAATGCCCGGTTTGAAGACCGGGCATTCTATTCTCAACTGACCAGTCTGCGCGTATCAATCTGCTGTAAGAGCATAGACAGCAGCAAACTGCCTGCGAGGGTGGCACCAAATATCCACACTATATCCAGCGGCGGCCAGCGTTTAATGTCAATACCGCCGGTGCGTAATGCGTGAATGATGAGCGCATGGAATCCATATATTCCTAGCGAATGGCGGGATATCAGCCCAAGACCTGGAATTGTTCGATTATTCAACGTGTTTTTAACCAGCGTCAGTAGCGTAATGGCGCAAATAAAAACCATCGGTCCGCAATAAAGATACCAGGTATCGGCAAAGTTACCACGCCACTGCAATTCATGCAGCGTTCCGCGTGAAATCACAAATACGGAGACGAAGAAAAGCCCCGCACACAGCCAGGAAAGGGAGCGTTTTTGCGTTTCCATCATACCGATGGCTCGCCCCAGCATACCGTACACAATGTAGTAAAACGTATCGCCGTTAATATACAAATTGATGGGTAACCACTCGAATCCACCAATTTTTTGCGACACGGTATTCGGGTTGGCGATGATACCAACCATCGCTATCAACACGAGTAGCATTTTACCGCTGACGTTTTTCACCTGAATCAACGGTGAAACCAGGTAGATCACGGCGATCGCAAAGAAAAACCACAGGTGATAGAACACCGGTTTTTGCAGCAGATTTTTTAAAGAAAGCTCGGCATTAATCGAGGTGAACAGCGTGATGTAAATCAATGCCACGGCGCTATAAAACAGCAGGCAGAGGGCGATACGTAAAAAATGGCGTGGTTGCGCGCTGCGCTCACCAAAAAAGAGATAACCCGAAATCATAAAAAACAGCGGTACGCTTACGCGGGAGGCGGAATTCAGTATGTTAGCAAGATCCCAACTCCCGGGGCTGACACTCTGTGCATTCGTGATATACCAGGTCGTGGTGTGGATCATGACCACCATCAGACAGGCGATCCCTCGCAGGTTATCAATCCAGAAAATTTTGGGCTGCATCAGTTCCTCTGTTTTCGCTTAAAAAGGGTCTGACTCACATTTCGTCAGCTTGTCCCGTTGGAATAATCTGAGTTTTTACGCTAAAGCTTGTGGTGGCCCAATCAGGTTCGCAAAATGCGTTTGCCATAGAGAACGTAATAATAAGACTGGCCACTAAATTAGGCGGTAATAAATGATGATGAAATCTTTCTTTTCCGCAATGGTCGTTTTTTTGCTGGCGGGATGTGTCAACACTCAGCAACCACCAACGCAAAAAGCGCAAAAAGTGAAAGTGAGTGCAACACGAACGCTGGATATGGAAGCGCTATGCAAAGATCAGGCGGCGCGGCGTTATAACACCGGGGCGCAGAAAATTGATGTTACCGGCTTCGAACAATTTCAGGGAAGTTATGAGATGCGCGGCTATACCTTCCGTAAAGAGAGTTTTGTCTGCTCTTTTGACGCGGATGGGCAGTTTTTACATCTTTCCATGCGCTAAGCCCTGCCTTTTTCCCGTTTCATACTGTATATCTTGCAGTCAGAGGGTATACTGACCCCTTCCATTTAAAACCACACGTATCCAGCACGAAATACTATGCAAAAGTTTGATACCAAGACCTTCCAGGGCCTGATCCTGACATTACAGGATTACTGGGCTCGTCAGGGCTGCACCATTGTTCAACCTTTGGACATGGAAGTTGGCGCAGGCACCTCACATCCGATGACCAGCTTGCGAGCGTTGGGACCGGAACCGATGGCTACGGCGTATGTGCAACCTTCTCGCCGTCCTACCGATGGGCGCTACGGCGAAAACCCGAACCGTTTACAGCACTACTATCAGTTCCAGGTGGTGATTAAGCCATCTCCGGACAACATTCAGGAGCTGTATCTTGGGTCGCTGAAAGAGCTGGGTATGGACCCGACCATTCACGACATTCGCTTCGTGGAAGATAACTGGGAAAACCCGACGCTGGGTGCCTGGGGACTGGGTTGGGAAGTGTGGCTGAACGGGATGGAAGTGACGCAATTCACCTACTTCCAGCAGGTTGGCGGTCTGGAATGTAAACCGATCACCGGTGAAATAACCTACGGGCTGGAACGTCTGGCAATGTACATTCAGGGCGTAGACAGCGTCTACGACCTGGTCTGGAGCGATGGGCCGCTGGGTAAAACCACTTACGGCGACGTGTTCCATCAGAACGAAGTGGAGCAATCCACCTATAACTTCGAATACGCGGATGTGGACTTCCTGTTCACCTGTTTTGAGCAGTACGAGAAAGAAGCGCAGCAACTGCTGGCGCTGGAAACTCCGCTACCGCTGCCTGCTTACGAACGTATTCTGAAGGCCGCCCACAGCTTCAACCTGCTGGATGCGCGTAAAGCCATCTCCGTCACCGAGCGTCAACGCTACATTCTGCGTATTCGCACCCTGACCAAAGCAGTGGCAGAAGCTTACTATGCTTCCCGTGAAGCCCTCGGCTTCCCGATGTGCAATAAAGATAAATAAGAGGCGGCCATGTCTGAGAAAACTTTCCTGGTGGAAATCGGCACAGAAGAGCTGCCACCAAAAGCCCTGCGCAGCCTGGCGGAGTCCTTTGCTGCGAACGTCACTGCGGAGCTGGATAACGCTGGCATCGCACACGGCAACGTTGAATGGTTTGCTGCGCCGCGTCGTCTGGCGCTGAAAATCGCAAATCTGGTAGAATCTCAACCCGATCGCGAAGTTGAAAAACGCGGTCCGGCGATTGCTCAGGCCTTTGATGCTGAAGGCAAACCGAGCAAAGCGGCAGAAGGCTGGGCGCGAGGTTGCGGAATTACCGTTGACCAGGCCGAGCGTCTGACCACCGATAAAGGCGAATGGCTGCTCTATCGTGCGCACGTCAAAGGCGAACGCGCAGAGACGCTGCTGCCGAACATGATAGCCACGTCGCTGGCGAAACTGCCGATCCCGAAACTGATGCGCTGGGGTGCGTCTGACGTGCACTTTGTGCGTCCGGTTCACACCGTGACTCTGCTGCTGGGCGACAAGGTCATTCCGGCGACTATTCTGGGTATCCAGTCCGATCGTGTGATTCGCGGCCATCGCTTTATGGGCGAACCGGAGTTCACCATCGACAATGCCGATCAGTATCCTAAAGTCCTGCTGGAGCGCGGTAAAGTCATCGCGGATTACGAACAGCGTAAAGCTAAAATCAAAGCGGATGCCGAAGAAGCGGCGCGTAAAATTGGCGGTAACGCCGATTTGAGCGAAAGTCTGCTGGAAGAAGTCACCTCGCTGGTGGAATGGCCGGTGGTGCTGACGGCGAAATTCGAAGAAAAATTCCTCGCGGTGCCGTCTGAAGCACTGGTGTACACCATGAAAGGTGACCAGAAATACTTCCCGGTCTACGCTAACGACGGCAAACTGCTGCCAAACTTTATCTTCGTTGCGAACATCGAGTCCAAAGATCCGCAGCAAATCATCTCCGGTAACGAGAAGGTTGTGCGCCCGCGTCTGGCGGATGCGGAATTCTTCTTTAACACCGACCGCAAAAAACGTCTGGAAGATCATCTGCCGCGTCTGCAAACCGTGCTGTTCCAGCAGCAACTGGGTACGCTGCGTGACAAAACCGATCGCATTCAGGCGCTGGCGGGCTGGATTGCCGGTCAGATTGGCGCGGACGTTAACCACGCGACCCGTGCCGGGCTGCTGTCTAAATGTGACCTGATGACCAACATGGTCTTCGAATTCACCGACACGCAGGGCGTGATGGGCATGCACTACGCGCGTCACGACGGCGAAGCGGAAGATGTCGCTGTCGCTCTGAACGAGCAGTATCAGCCGCGTTTTGCCGGTGATAACCTGCCGTCTAACCCGGTTGCCTGTGCGCTGGCGATTGCCGATAAGATGGATACGCTGGCGGGTATCTTTGGTATCGGTCAGCATCCAAAAGGGGACAAAGACCCGTTTGCGCTGCGTCGTGCCGCGCTCGGGGTACTGCGTATTATCGTTGAGAAGAACCTGAACCTGGATCTGCAGACCCTGACCGAAGAAGCGGTACGTCTGTATGGCGATAAGCTAACCAACGCGAATGTGGTGGATGACGTCATCGACTTTATGCTCGGCCGTTTCCGCGCCTGGTATCAGGACGAAGGCTACACCGTGGACACCATCCAGGCGGTGCTGGCGCGTCGTCCGACCCGTCCGGCGGATTTCGATGCGCGTATGAAAGCGGTCTCCCACTTCCGTTCACTGGACGCCGCGTCTGCTCTGGCAGCGGCTAATAAGCGTGTTTCCAATATCCTGGCGAAGTCCGAAGAGACGCTGAACGAACGTGTGAACGCCTCGACGCTGAAAGAGCCGGAAGAGATTGCGCTGGCGATGCAGGTTGTCGTGCTGCGTGACAAGCTTGAGCCGTACTTTGCGGAAGGCCGCTATCAGGATGCGCTGGTTGAACTGGCGGAACTGCGTGAGCCGGTCGACTTGTTCTTCGAAAAAGTGATGGTGAACGTTGAAGATAAAGATCTTCGTATCAACCGTCTCTCCATGCTCGAAAAACTGCGCGAACTGTTCCTGCGCGTAGCGGATATTTCGCTGCTGCAGTAAACATCGCGCAAGTCACCACCGCAAACAAACGCTGAAGTGCCCGATGGCGCGAGCTTATCGGGCCTACAGAACACAGTGTAGGCCCGATAAGGCACCAGCCGTCATCCGGCAAAAACTATCGCCTGTGTTTTTAACGCGCTGAAACCTGCCCTTGGGCAGGTTTTTTTATAGACGGAACAGGAAAAGTTACTGCAACTGCAATTCCGTCAGGCAGGTCTGGCTGTCATTCCCGGTGGCAATCGCATGGGAGGCCGTCTTGCCGTTGTAGCTCACTTCCAGAGTCCCTTCGATATTACGCGGGAGCCATACGCCGATAAACCCGTTCTGGTAGCTTTTGAGTGGTTTCTGAATCAGCACATCGCCTTTTTTGTCCGTCACTTTGACATTAAACGTGGTGTCTGGCATTTCGCCCTGACAGCCGGAAAGACTGTGGTTAAAGCACGGGTGCGTCTGTCGTTCATAGGGAGCAAAGGAGAGATAAAACTTATCACCCAGCGGCAACGTGTACTTTTGCCCATCGGCGGCGAGTTTTAATTCGGTGCTGGTGATCGACGCAGAATAGGGTAGCGGGCGAGCCTGTGGCGTCTGATCAATGGTATCCACTATCTGCTCGACCGATTTCCCGGCAAGGCCATGCTCAGCAAGGAACGCGGATTCTGGTGATGCCGCAAACGCGACGCTACTGGAGAGCAAACCAAATGCGAGTAACAGGGGGTGTTTAGGCATAGCGACAATTCCATGTGAAAAACAGGGTTTTCACTATAAAGCTTCCCCTTAGGGAAAGGTCAAATGCCGCGCAGGTAAAGTAGTGCAAAGACAGCAGATAAAAAAAAATCCCCGCCGTTTGGCAGGGATCTTGAATTCTGAGCTTTTTAAGCTTACAGGCTGGTTACGTTGCCAGCTGCCGGGCCTTTAGCGCCGCTTTCGATGGTGAAGGAAACTTTCTGACCTTCGTCCAGGGATTTGTAGCCATCGTTCTGGATAGCAGAGAAGTGTACGAACACGTCTTTAGAGCCATCGTCAGGAGTGATGAAGCCGAAGCCTTTGTCAGCGTTGAACCATTTTACGATACCAGTCATTTTACCGGACATAGTGTATTACCTTTTAAAAAATAAGTGTGCCTTTCGGCGATATGGCGTGCTCTACAGATTTTTTAAGCGTTAAGGAAATGCGCACTACGAGGGGTATCAACGATAACTCTTGAAGGGGACTACCTTACTAAACTGCTTTAATGGTCTGTACGTCAAACCGTGGAGCGCATTAACTCATGTAACGCCAAGTGATGCAACTGTTATTTTCCTTTGTTTGATTAAGTGGTCGGAAAACGGCCCTGGACCAGGACCGTTCATAAAACAAAAAACTACTCCATTAACTGCTTACTTAATGCTGGATTAGCCTGTATCAGGCGCATCAATATCAATTCGGTACTGGAGGGTTTAACGCGTTTTGATTCCCACTCATGCACCAGTGCAACACTCACACCCAACGCTCTGGCAAAATCATCTGTTTTGAGCCCACTTCCGCGCCGTAACTGTTCAAACTCGCTAAAGGGATTCGGCTTTTGTGTCAGGGTAATTCTTGATGATTCTTCTTTAAAAACAATTTGTTCCAGGCTGCTCAGCAGCTCAAGCATAGGATCTTTAGATTCCATTGAGAACTCCTATAAATCACACAGCGGGATCGTGAATTTCATCGAAGCCTGTTAAGAATAGTCGGTAAAGTGAAAGTTTGGAGGACGTCACAGTTTTAGGCACTAACCGGATTCGTTTCAGCGCAGGCGGAGGGCGGATTTTTAGCTTGCTAAGGATTTGATAAAGGACGCTATATCCGGCGTGTGCCGGAGAATTGTAAAGATTACGAAAATCTGCGTATTGCCCGGCAGGAAATAACCTGCCGGGGGCATCATCAGGCTTTTTGAGGGGCGTTACCTGGCGTTTCTGCCGGTACAACCGGTGTGGAAAACTGACGTTTGCCGATCCAGTGTTTCACCATTAACGCCAGGGCTGAAACCAGCGCCGGTATAGCCAGGAAGGTAAAGATGGTGTCGAACGCGAGTTGCGCCTGCATCAGGAATGCGCCGCTAAACGCGCCGAGGATGCCACCGAAACGCCCCAACCCCAGCATCCAGGCCACGCCGGTGGCACGCCCTTGGGTGGGATAGAACCCCGCCGCCAGCGCAGGCATTGACGATTGCGCGCCGTTCATGATGGTTCCGGCGATAAACACCATCACGCCCATCAACAGCAGACTGCTGGTGGAGAATCCCACCAGGCAGACGAATACCCCCGTCAGCAGCCAACCTACCGCCACCACTTTGTTCGGGTTGAATTTGTCCATCAGCGCGCCCAGCGCCAGTACGCCAATGCCGCCGCCCAACGGAAACAGCGCCGTAATGATGGAGGCCTGACTCAGTGTGGCGCCCGTTTCACGGATCAGTAGCGGCAGCCAACTGGTCAGCAGATAGAAAATCAGTAACCCCATAAAATAGGTGAGACACAGCATCACCGTGCCCAGCGCGTAGCGGGGCGAGAAGATGACGCCCAGCGCCGATTTCTCTTTGACCTGGCCGCTTTCACGCAGGACAAAATAGGTTGTCTCCGGCAGAGGGGCGATACGGCGCAGTATGGCGCCAATCTGCTGTTGCGATTTGTTTTTCACCACCAGATAACGGGCCGATTCCGGCAGCAGAAAAATGAGCACGACGGCCAGCGCCAGTGGCATTACGCCGCCGAGAATCAACACGCTTTGCCAGCCATAATGTGGGATCAACCAGGCGGAGATAAATCCCCCCATCGACGAGCCAATCGGGAATCCGACAAACATCAGGTTCACCAGCAGCGCTCGGCGGCGCTCAGGCGCATACTCGCTCATCAGCGTAGCGGCATTGGGCATCGCTGCGCCCAAGCCGAGACCGGTTAAAAAGCGCAGGGCGGTGAGCTGGTTCAGCGTGCCGGCAAAAGCCGTAAGCAGACTGAATCCGCCAAAAACCAGAATCGACATAATCAGCACTTTTTTGCGGCCAATACGGTCAGCCATTGGGCCCGCCGTCAGTGCGCCAACGGCAAGACCAACCAGCGCGGCGCTCATCACCGGGCCGAGCGCCGATTTTTCCACGCCCCATTCCTGAACGAGATCAGAGGCGATAAACCCAATGATTGCAGTATCGAAGCCGTCCATCGCGACGGTCACAAAGCACAGCACAAGAATCATCCACTGGTACTTTGAGAAGGGATGCTCATTAATAAACGCTTGAATATCAGTTGTTTTGTTGGTCATGCGGTCATTCCTGCTGAATAAAAGCGGGGGACAGAGGCTTTTTATTTTCTCCACCGCAAGCGTTGAGAATAAATGTGCGATTATCGAACGTTTATTCGTTAATCGTTCATTCAATCAAAACATTGAAGTTACTGTCCGGCAATCATCCTGCCTTTGTTAACGTGCGATAATCGTACGTATTGGCTGTGCATGGACAAGGGAACTAAATAAATGTGTTTTAAATCATAGGATTGGTTAGTGAAAAAACGCCTGGCGCCGCGTGCGTAAATGTGACGAGATTAACAATAAAATAACAATACAGATTCGGATGGTGCGCCTCGTGAATTTCCGCTACAAGAATGCGCCGAGGGGGTATCCTGCGAGCCTGACCTGGACTATCCTTGTAAGCCGTCAGGCACACGTGTGGCCTTGTGCGCATTTTTGGGTGAAAGGAGTATTAAAATGGCGACAGGTAAGTCCTGCTCTCGCTGGTTTGCGCCTCTTGCGGCGTTATTAATGATAGTTAGCCTGAGTGGGTGTTTTGATAAAGAAGGCGACCAACGCAAAGCGTTTGTCGATTTTCTGCAGAATACGGTGATGCGTAGCGGCGAACGTCTACCCACCCTGACCGCCGATCAGAAAAAGCAGTTCGGTCCGTTTGTTTCTGATTACGCGATTCTGTATGGCTACTCGCAGCAGGTGAATCAGGCAATGGATTCCGGTCTGCGTCCGGTTGTGGACAGCATCAATGCCATTCGTTCGCCACAGGACTATGTGACGCAACGTGGGCCGCTGCGCGATCTGAACGGCTCTCTTGGCGTACTCGGCCAGCAGTTGCAGAATGCGAAATTGCAGGCGGATGCGGCGCACGGCGCACTGAAACAGGCCGACGATCTGAAGCCGGTGTTTGATCAGGTGTACAAGAAAGTGGTCACCACACCTTCAGAGGCACTTCAGCCGCTGATCCCGGCCGCGCAAATTTTGACCCAGCAGCTTGTGCAGGTGGGTGACTTTGTGGCGCAGCAGGATACGCAGGTGAGCTTTGTGGCGAATGGCATTCAGTTCCCGACGTCACAGCAGGCAAGCCAGTACAACACATTGATTGGGCCGCTGGCCTCGCAGCATCAGGCATTTAATCAGGCCTGGACTGCGGCGGTAAACGCAATTCAGTGATGACGTGGCCGGGTAAGCGAGAACGCTTCCCGGCTGTTTTGTTATCCCGCCACCTGCGGATTTACGCAGTTCTTCTCGACCTTCCCTTGCAGCGCATCAATCAGGTTATCGACAGCACAGGACGCCATGTTGTAGCGGGTTTCATGCGTCGCTGAACCAATGTGCGGCACAGCGACCACGTTGCTTAGCGACAGCAGCGGCGAATCAACCGGCAGCGGCTCCTGCTCAAACACATCCAGACCGGCAGCGTGGATTTCTCCGTTTTGCAGCGCGGCGATCAACGCATTCTCATCGACCACCGGGCCGCGTCCGGCATTAATGAAAATGGCGGAGGATTTCATTTTGGCGAACTGCTCTGCGCCAAACAGATGATGCGTCTCATCTGTCAGCGGCAGAATAAGGCAGACGAAATCGGATTCCTGCAGCAGCGTATCGAGATCGCAGTAGTGGGCGTTGAAGCGCGTTTCCGCCTCCTGATGGCGGCGTCGTGCGTTGTAAAGTATCGGCATGCTGAAGCCGAAGTGGGCGCGCTGCGCCAGCGCAAGGCCAATACGTCCCATCCCGACGATACCCAACGTTTTATGGTGAACATCTGTACCAAACCAGTCAGGGCCAATGCTTTTGGTCCATTCGCCAGCCTTCACGCGCCCGGCGACCTCCACAACCCGGCGTGCCGTTGACAGCACCAGCGCCATGACCGTATCGGCGACGGTCTCTGTCAGCACCGTGGGGGTATGCATCAGCAGCACATTACGGGCATTCAGCGCATCGACATCGAAATTGTCATAGCCCACGGAGATGGTTGATGCCGCTCGAAGCTTCGGCATTTTCTCCAGCAATGCGGTATCGACGGTTTGGCTGGAGCCCAGCAGACCTTCGGCGCTGGCAAAGGCCTGCGCGTGTTGTTCAACCGTTTGCGGGCTCAGGTTGGGCACCTGCGTGAGGATGAAGTGCTCTTTCAGGCGATGCAGTAAATCATCAGGTAACGCTTTGTAGAGAATAATGGACGGCTTCATGCGGCTCTCCGTGAGTGAAAGTTTACGCGTGGCGTGCGCCAACCGGGAGGTGCTGATTATTAGCAGGCTTAACAATCAGAGTTAGCCATACTGAGGCGAAAAGCGCCACCCCCATGAAAATGTACGAGGCTGACGGGCTGCCGGTAGCGCCGTTGAGGTAACCGACAAACCAGGAGCCGAGGAACGAGCCCAGCGCACCCATACTGTTGATCAACGCCATTGCGCCGCCTGCGACATTGCGTGGCAGCATCTCCGGGATGATGGCGAAAAACGGGCCATACGGGGCGTACATCGCTGCGCCGGCGATCACCAGCAGGGTATAAGAGGCCCAGAAGTTATTGACGCCGACGGCCCAGGAACCGATAAAAGCAAAGGCGGCAATCAGCAGCAATGGCCAGACAAACAGCTTACGGTTTTGCAGTTTATCCGAGGCCCACGAGGCGACAATCATCGCCACCGTTGCGGCAAGGTACGGTACGGAAGAGAGCCAGCCCACTTCGACCATTCCCAGATTCGAGCCGCCTTCGCGGATGATGGACGGCAGCCACAATACGAAGCCGTAGACAC
This sequence comes from Citrobacter amalonaticus, assembly GCF_037053465.1. Lineage (GTDB taxonomy): Bacteria > Pseudomonadota > Gammaproteobacteria > Enterobacterales > Enterobacteriaceae > Citrobacter_A > Citrobacter_A amalonaticus_H. The sequence continues at coordinate 208,359 of NZ_JBALIF010000005.1, read as the reverse complement.
CAATGCTCCAGGTGAAATATTGCAGGCACAGCAGGATCACGTTACGCGAACGGAAAGCTTCGCTGTAGTTGCGTACTGCTTTAATGCCCTGTTGTTCTTGTTCGAGTTGCGTCTGCAGCGCTGATTTTTCCGATTCGCTCAGCCAGCCGACCTGCGCCGGTTTGTCCCTCACCAGTACCCACCAGCAGAATGCCCACAGAATGGCGGGAACCCCTTCGATGATAAACATTTCTCGCCAGCCGAGCGCCTGAATCAGGTAACCGGAAACCACGGACATCCACAGCACTGTCACCGGGTTGCCGAGGATCAGGAAGGTATTGGCGCGAGAACGCTCCGATTTGGTAAACCAGTTGCTGATATAAATCAGCATCGCGGGCATCACGGCAGCTTCCACCACCCCGAGAATAAAGCGAATCGCCGCCAGTGCCGGGATATTGCTGACCATCCCGGTCAGCGACGCGCAGCCGCCCCATAAAATCAGACAGACAAAAATCAGTTTGCGCACGCTTCGGCGTTCGGCATACACCGCACCAGGGATTTGAAAGAAGAAATAACCCAGGAAGAACAGGGCGCCCAGCAGAGACGAAATCCCTTTGGTAATACCGAGATCCTCGTTAATCCCCGCGGCAGACGCAAAGCTGAAGTTTGCGCGGTCAAGATAGGCCAGGCTATACGTGATAAACACGATAGGCATGATGTACAACCAGCGTTTTGCTGCATTTGTTGAGCTTGCCATAGTCAACCTCTGTGGTTTTTGCCGCCGCTGTCTGTAGGGTACAGGGGGCTGTTATCGTTACGTAACGTTATTCACCTAACGCGTCACGTGTGGGTAAGCCTTCGCTGTCGCCCTGGACCTGAATGGCCAGTGCGCCAATTTTGTTGCCGCGAGTAATGGCCTGCTGGAGCGAGCGACCTTCCAGCAGGGCGCTGATCACGCCTACTGCAAAGCCATCACCGGCCCCAACCGTATCGACCACGTTGTCCACTTTCACGGGGGCAATGCTGCCTTTTTCTCCCTCAGCGGTTTTATACCAGGCACCGTCGGCGCCCGTTTTCAGCACCACGGCTTTCACACCGTGGCGAAGATAAAAATCAGCAATCCCTTCCGGTGTCTGCTGTCCGGTTAATACCATTCCCTCTTTAAGTCCAGGCAACACCCAGTCGGCCTGGAACGCGAGGCGGTTCAGCTTCTCCACCATCTCTGCCTCACTTTTCCACAGCACCGGACGCAGATTGGGGTCAAAAGAGAGCGTCTTGCCCTGCGCTTTCATACTGCGTGCGGTGTGGGCGAGCAGTTCGTATGAACTGGCGGAGAGCGCTGCCGCCACGCCACTCAGGTGCAGATGGCGAGCGCCTGAGAAATACGTTTCGTTATAGTCCTCAATGGAAAGGTGGCTGGCCGCGGAGCCTTTACGGAAGTATTCCACAATGGGATCGGTTCCATTTTCAACTTTAGATTTAAGCTGAAAGCCGGTTGCAAAGCGCTCATCAACCGTCACGCCCTGGGCATTAATCCCTTCTTTTTTCAGCGAGTTAAGAACAAAGCGGCCAAAGCTGTCATTGCCAACGCGGCTCACCCAGCCCACGTTCAGACCGAGCCGCGCCAGGCCGGTTGCGACGTTCAGTTCTGCACCGGCGACGCGTTTGATGAACCGCTCCACGTCGGCCAGGTCGCCGGTCTGTGTCGCCACAAACATCGCCATCGCTTCGCCAATCGTGATGACATCCAGTGAATTCTTCATGCCTTACTCCTTACGTAATAAGTCGACGTAGCGGCGGGTGACAACCGTCAAATCGGGTCCTTCCAGCGGAAATTCGATGCCGCGCGGAACGTCGGTGGGCAACAGGTTGAGCAGCCTGAACCAGCGTGGATCGGCATTATCCGGGGGGATCGCGCGATAGCTCTCAAGATGTTCTGTCGCGGCTTTGACATGAACATAGCCAACAGAGGCGGCCAGTTGGTGCGCGGCCTCTTCCGGCGAATCACCCACCCACAACCAGTTGCCCATATCAAAGGTCAACTGAACGGGTAGTGCATGTTTTTGACATGCTGTGTTAAAGCATTGCATTGGTTTGAGACGCCCGCAGGCGGTCTGGTCATTTTCGACGACCAGCGCCATACCGCTGGTTTCGAGCCAGTCGCGCAGGGTATCGAATTGTTCTACATTCGCAAAATGGCCCAGCGACACCTTCAGCCACAGCGCGCGCAGCGTCTGTGCTTCCTGGAGCAGCGACGGGAGCTGCGGATTGAGGCTGCCGTCTTCCATAAACAACGGTTGTGGCGCGGAATAGCAGGCCAGTAAATCGAAGAGTTCAATAGCGGAAGCCAGCGTGGTCAGCGTGGCGAGTTCCGCATCCGTAAACATTTCACGGCGGATCTCCACCCCATCCGCACCGGCGCTGGCGATGATTGGTAACATCGCGGTTTGCCCGCCTGCAGCGCGGACGGTGTCGTAGCCATAAGCGGCGGTGACGACCATAATTTTTCTTTCCATGGGAACTCCGAATCTAACGCTTTTTTTATTACGCTAGATGGAACCGGTTCCAAAGAAAAGTACCCTGTGCTGAAATTATGATCACCATCACGAAGGAAAATTAACGGGCTGTGGAGCCGCGAACGATCAGTTCACCAGAGAAAACCTGCTCATGAATGGCGTCGTTACCGCCTTCAATCCGGCGTACGACCTGTTCGACCGCGGCATAACCAATCTGCCAGGTCGGTTGTTTCATGGTCGTAATACCGACACCTGCCAGCTCAGCCCATTCCAGTTCATCGAACCCCAGCAGGCCGATGTCGCTGCCCCAGTTGAGACCAATGCGTTTCAGTGAGCGGGCAACCTGTAAGGTGAGCGCGCCGTTAGCGGAAATCACCGCCTTACGCATCCCGCGATGCTGCTGATGAAACTGGCGTAACGTGTTGTCCAGTTGTGTGTTTTCGCTGAGCGGGACCTCGGCGTTTTCGGCGACGATACCCGGATACCTTGCCAGGGTGGCACGAAAGGCGCTCAGTCGCTCACGGCGAGTGTTAACCATCCCCAGCGGCTCGCTGAGAAACAGAAGGGCTTCAAAACCTTGTTCAATCAGGTGTTCGGTGGCAGTGGTCGCTGCTTGCGTATTGTCCAGACCCACGACGTCGCAGGCAAAATCCGGGATTTTTCGGTCAATCAGCACCATCGGTAATGCGGATTGTTGCAGGCGATTCAGCCCTTCTTCCCGCATTCCCACCGCATTAACCACAATGCCTTCTACCTGATAACTGCGTAACAGATCGAGGTAATGGAGCTCCTGGTTCACTTCGTTATTGGTATTACAGACCAGCGGGGTAAACCCTTTTTCGCGGCAGGCGGCTTCGATACCGCTTAACACATTGACAGAGTAGGGGTTGGTGATATCGGCGATGATCAGACCAATCAGGCGAGTGCGTCCTCGCTTCAGCCCGCGGGCCATCAGGCTTGGGCGATAGTCGAGATCCGCAATCGCTTTTTCAATACGTGCCAGCAGGGCATCAGAAAGCAGGTGTTTTTCACCGTTGAGATAGCGAGAAATACTGGTTTTACCGGTTTTTGCCGCTTTGGCGACATCACTGATGGTGGGGCGTGTTGATTTGCTCATCGCTGATTTCCTTGCCTTGGGTGAGCATACCTTAGCGCGAAAATGCCCGGTGGCGCTACGCTTACCCTTCGGCAAGACGTCGTCGCCACCCGGCTCAATCGTTACTGAATCGGACTCAAGGTGATTTCGACACGGCGGTTCTGAGCTTTACCCTCTGCCGTGCTGTTGCTGGCAATTGGATTCGCCGGGCCCATGCCGCTGGTACGGATGCGGTTGGCGGCAACGCCCTGGGTGATCAGCGCGCTGGCTACGCTGTCTGCACGCTGTTGCGACAGACGCATGTTCAGATCCTGCCCGCCAGTGCTGTCGGTATAACCGATAACGTTAACGGCGGTTTTATTGTATTCCTTCAGCACCATAGCGACACCGGTCAGGGTATTCGCACCAGCCGGTTTCAGGGCTGCGCTGCTGCTGTCAAAGGTCACGTTGTTAGGCATATTCAAAATGATGTTATCGCCACTTCGCGTCACGCTTACGCCCGTTCCCTGCATTTTCTCGCGAAGTTTCGCTTCCTGCACGTCCATATAATAACCGACGCCGCCGCCGAGCGCGGCTCCTGCCGCTGCGCCAATCAGTGCGCCTTTACCGCGATCTTTCTTCGACGATGAGAGTGCGCCGACACCGGCGCCGACCAGCGAACCAATACCCGCGCCAATACCCGATTTACCCGCTTCGCGCTCGCCAGTGTACGGGTTAGTGGTGCAGCCAGAAACCGCCAGGGCACCGCTCACCATCGCGGCAATGACTAAAACACGTTTCTTCATCTTAATTCCTTAATGACTTTCTTATTTTTGCCACAACGATCGTGGCGGTTGATTATGACGTGTGAAGATGAAGAAAATTCCAGGGAACTCTCTGAAATTTGTAAGTAACATTGAGCACCGTAATACATCAGCCCATCTGCAGGAGCGCCTGTCTTGAAGACGCACAACACGGTGTTAACCGCCGCCCACTGGGGCCCCATTCTTGTCGAAACCGACGGCGAAAAGGTGATCTCTTCCCGGGGTGCGCTGCCCACGGCCTATCCTAATTCGTTGCAAAGCGTCGTGCGTGATCAGGTACACAGTGAAGCGCGGGTACGTTATCCGATGGTGCGAAAAGGGTTTCTTGCCTCGCCAGCGCAGCCACAGGGCGTGCGCGGGCAGGATGAGTTTGTTCGTGTCAGTTGGGATGAGGCGCTGGCGCTTATTCATCGTCAGCATCAACGGATTCGCGAGACCTATGGACCGTCGTCCATTTTTGCCGGTTCCTATGGCTGGCGTTCCAACGGCGTTCTGCATAAGTCGGCGACGCTGCTACAACGCTATATGGCCCTGGCGGGCGGCTATACCGGGCACCTGGGAGACTATTCAACCGGTGCGGCGCAGGCCATCATGCCCTACGTGGTCGGCGGCAGTGAGGTCTACCAGCAGCAGACCAGTTGGCCACTCATTCTGGAACACAGCGATGTGGTGGTGCTGTGGAGTGCCAACCCACTGAATACGCTGAAAATCGCCTGGAACGCTTCCGATGAGCAGGGGATCCACTACTTTGACGCCTTGCGTAATAGCGGAAAACGGCTGATCTGCATCGATCCCATGCGATCGGAAACAGTGGATTTCTTTGGCGACAGGATGGAGTGGATTGCGCCGCATATGGGTACTGACGTGGCGTTGATGCTCGGTATTGCCCATACGCTGGTGGAAAATGGCTGGCATGACGAGGCGTTTCTCGCCCGCTGTACGACGGGTTACGAGGTCTTTGCCGATTATCTGCTGGGCGTGAGCGACGGTATAAGCAAAACGGCGGAATGGGCTGCGGAAATCTGCGGGGTGCCGGCAGCGAAAATCCGCGAGCTTGCGGAGTTGTTTCATCACAATACCACCATGCTGATGGCGGGATGGGGCATGCAGCGCCAGCAGTTTGGCGAGCAAAAACACTGGATGATTGTTACGCTGGCCGCCATGCTGGGTCAGACTGGCACGCCTGGTGGCGGTTTTGGTCTCTCCTACCACTTTGCTAACGGCGGTAATCCGACGCGCCGATCGGCGGTACTACCGTCAATGCAGGGAACGCTTGCGGGGGGAACCGACGCGGTGGAGAAAATTCCGGTCGCCCGTATCGTTGAAGCGCTGGAAAACCCCGGCGCGCCGTATCAGCACAATGGGATGAATCGTCACTTCCCGGATATCCGCTTCATCTGGTGGGCGGGCGGCGCGAATTTCACTCATCATCAGGATACCAATCGCCTGATTCGCGCCTGGCAAAAACCGGAACTGGTGGTGATTTCTGAATGCGTCTGGACCGCTGCCGCGAAGCACGCCGATATTGTGCTGCCAGCGACCACCTCCTTTGAACGCAACGATCTCACCATGACCGGTGATTACAGCAACCAGCATCTGGTGCCAATGAAGCAGGTCGTGCCGCCGCAGGGCGAAGCGCGAAATGATTTTGATGTCTTTGCCGAACTCAGTGAGCGCTGGGAGCCGGGGGGATATCAACGTTTCACGGAAGGGAAAAGTGAACGGGAATGGCTGGAAACGTTTTACACCATCGCGGCGCAGCGCGGGGCCAGCCAGCAGGTCACGTTGCCGCCGTTTACTGACTTCTGGGATGCCAATCAACTGATTGAAATGCCGGAAAACCCCGCCAGCGCACAGTTTATCCGTTTTGCCGATTTTCGCCGTGACCCGAACGCGCATCCGCTGAAAACGGACAGCGGCAAGATAGAAATTTACTCGCGGCGAATCGCCCGTTACGGCTACAGGGATTGCCCCGGGCACCCGACATGGCTGGAACCGGATGAGTGGCACGGCAATGCCGAGCCGGGGCAGCTACAGATTTTGTCGGCCCATCCGGCGCATCGTCTGCACAGCCAGCTTAACTACAGCCAGTTGCGTGAACGGTACGCGGTGGCGAACCGGGAGCCCGTTACGATCCATCCGCAGGATGCGCAGGCGCGGGGGATCCGCGACGGTGATACGGTGCGCATCTGGAATCACCGAGGGCAGATTCTTGCAGGCGCAGTAGTGACCGAGGGGATCAAACCGGGCGTGATCTGCATTCATGAAGGCGCATGGCCGGATCTGGATCCGGCGGCAGGGGGGATTTGTAAAAACGGTGCGGTGAATGTGTTGACCAAAGACCTGCCCAGCTCACGTCTGGGAAATGGGTGTGCGGGAAACACGGCGCTGGCGTGGCTGGAAAAATACAGCGGACCAGCACTGGCGCTGACCGCCTTTAATCCACCTGCCAGCCCATAATCCAGGTAGGATGCTGTGTCTCTTCCTGCCATGCGCTGTCTTCAATGCGAAAACCGAGCGTATGGTAGAAATTCACGGCGTTCTGATTTTTTTGGTACACCTCAAGGCTCAACGCACTGTAGCGCTGTTGTACGTGTTGCACCAGCGCTTTGCCAATCCCCCTTCTTAACCTGTCCGGAGCGACAAACAGCGCCCCTAAAAAGCGCTCATCCATAACGCTGACAAACCCTTTCAGCGCCGTTTTTTCTTCCCAGACCCAGGTTCTGGCGGCGGGCAGATAGACATCGCGCACGATCTCTTCGCTTTCATGCCAGTAGCGTTCAGGAATAAAAGGGTGAGCGTGAATAGTGCTTTCCAGCCAGAGCGCCAGCAGCGGCGCCATGTCAGAATGGTGAAACTCGCGAATCATGTTTCCCTCCCGGATGGCAAAAACAGCCAGTCACATGGTCATTGACCAGCCCGCAGGCCTGCATAAAGGAGTAGCAAATGGTCGAGCCGACAAATTTGAATCCTCGTTTTTTCAACGCTTTTGACAGGGCGTCCGAGGCGGGGGTAGAGGTTGGGATCTCCGCCAGCGTCGCGGCAGTGGTGATTTGCGGCTGATTGTCGACAAAAGACCAGACGAAGTCGGCAAACGGTTCGCCGTTTTGCTCCATCGCCAGCCAGGCGCGGGCATTACCGATAATGGCCTGAATTTTCCCCCGATGACGAATAATGCCTGCATCAAGCAGCAATCTTTCCACATCCTCTTCCTGCATCGCCGCCACGCGAACCGGATCGAAATGGTGAAAGTTGGCGCGGTAATTTTCGCGTTTCTTGAGTACGGTAATCCACGAAAGACCTGCTTGCTGACCTTCCAGACAGATCATTTCGAACAGCTTTTTCCCGTCGGTTTCGGGCACGCCCCACTCCTTATCATGGTAGGCAATGTAAAGCGGGTCCTGACTGACCCAACCGCAACGTTCCATACTGTCCCTCGCTCTTTGACTGGTCTTAAAAATATCGTTCCGGGAGGCTTGACGCGCCAGCGAAAAAGACAATAGTTAATTAAGGGCTTTCGCCTGTCATCCCTAAAAACAATGACAATAATATCGCCGATTTCGGCTCTCTTCTGGAGTCGCATTGATGATGATAAAAAAACGCAGTGGTCGCCGGGAGATCATTTTTCTGGCGAGCGTCATGGCCTGTTCGCTTTACATCAACACAGCCCGTGCCTGGCAGCAAGAATATATCGTCGATAACCCGCCGGGATATACAGCGGAACGTTATACATGGGACAGCGATCACCAACCGCGCTATGACGATATTCTGGCTGAACGCATCCGGAACACACAAAATGTGCCGGGACTGACGGTAAACCTGGCGGATACTTCACCCACTGAGGCGACCAGCGGTATGAGTTTGGGCTGGAATTTTCCCGTTTCAGGGGCGGTAACCACAGGGCCTGTCGCCGCGCTGCATTACGACGGTTCCGCGCCTTCAATCTACAACGAATTTGGCGACAGCGTGGTGAATCAATCGACCGATCCGTTGTGGCACGCCAGCGTCAGTACACTGGGCTGGCGGGTGAATTCGCAATTTGGCGATGTGAGGCCGTGGGCGCAAATCAGCTATAACCAACAGTTTGGTGACAATGTCTGGAAGGCACAGTCAGGGCTCAGTCGTATGTCGGCCACCACTCAGGACAGTAACTGGCTGGACGTCACCGTCGGCGCGGATATGTTGCTTAATCCCCACATGGCGGCGTATGCGGCGCTCTCTCAGGCTGAAAACACCACCAACAATACCGACTACCTTTACACAATGGGGGTGAGCGCCAGATTTTAACCTGCGGTTTACAATTTAAACTCAGTGATAACAGTATCTGTGGTGATAGTATGCGCTAACTGACGGGGCAAAAATTGCGTCAATGAAAATTTGTCTCGTCATTCCTTCCATAATCCAGGCATTTCATTCCGTACTGATGGCACTTCATGCCGTTTTCTCCCTGCATAAAATGCATTTCGTTATGGTTGTTGGCAGAGAATTTCCCCTATTTTTTATGCAGGAATAGTGCCATGAAAACCGCATCCTCTCAGCACACTCGTTGGTTGACTCTTATCGGTACCATCATTACACAATTTGCCTTAGGTTCTGTTTATACCTGGAGCCTGTTTAATGGCGTGCTTTCCGCGAAACTGGATGAGCCCGTCAGCCGGGTTGCTTTTTCTTTCGGCCTGTTGAGTTTAGGCCTGGCGATTTCCTCCTCTGTCGCCGGGAAATTACAGGAGCGTTTTGGTGTTAAACGCGTCACGATGGCGTCCGGTATCCTGCTCGGGCTGGGCTTCTTTCTGACCGCTCATGCCAATAACCTGATGATGTTGTGGCTGAGCGCAGGTGTGCTGGTGGGGCTTGCCGATGGCGCAGGTTACCTGTTAACACTTTCAAACTGCGTGAAATGGTTCCCGGAGCGTAAAGGGTTGATCTCCGCCTTTGCCATTGGCTCTTACGGTCTGGGAAGCCTGGGCTTCAAATTTATCGACAGCCAACTGCTGGCGACGGTGGGTCTGGAAAATACCTTTGTCATTTGGGGCGCGATCGTACTGGTGATGATCGTCTTCGGCGCTACGCTGATGAAAGATGCACCGGATCAGGAAGTGCAAACGCATGATGGCGTTATGGATAATGACTACACCCTGGCGCAGTCCATGCGTAAACCGCAGTACTGGATGCTGGCAGTGATGTTCCTGACGGCATGCATGAGCGGACTGTATGTGATTGGCGTGGCGAAAGATATCGCTCAGGGGCTGGCGCATATGGATGTGGCATCTGCGGCTAACGCGGTGACCGTTATTTCTGTCGCGAACCTGTCTGGTCGTCTGGTGCTGGGTATCCTCTCAGACAAGATTGCCCGCATTCGGGTCATCACTCTTGGTCAGGTGGTATCGCTGGTGGGAATGGCTGCACTGCTGTTCGCGCCGCTGAACGCCCTGACTTTCTTTGCAGCCATTGCCTGCGTTGCTTTTAACTTCGGCGGAACCATAACGGTATTCCCGTCACTGGTGAGCGAGTTCTTTGGCCTGAACAATCTGGCGAAAAACTACGGTGTGATTTATCTGGGATTCGGGATTGGCAGTATCTGCGGCTCGATCATCGCCTCACTGTTTGGGGGATTCCACGTCACCTTCTGCGTCATCTTTGCTCTGCTGGTTCTTTCGCTGGCGCTCTCCACAACCATTCGTCAGCCGAAACGCGACGTGCTGGAAATGGCACGCGCCTGATACCCGGCAAGATTATCTACAGGCCAGCCGATGAGCTGGCCTTTTTTGTTATATTTGTCTTGAATGACTCGCGTTCAAACTTGATTTTTTGTAAAAATCTCCTTCGATCACACTCTCTGCTGCCACTTTTACCTCGGCTTGTGGTCTACTTAGCCGCGCGTGTCGATTTTCATATCTGACTACCTTCGCAATTTCACCTGCCCGGCAGATGTTGCCGTTGCGCAGGCGTTGTTAACCCCTCGATTTTCAGGGCTTGTTTGCATGAGATACATTACGTCGATGTCGCAGCAGAAGCTGAGCTTTTTGCTTGCGATCTATATCGGTCTGTTTATGAATGGCGCGGTTTACTTCCGTCGGTTTGACGGTTACGCGCAAGACTTCACCCTCTGGAATGGAATCTCCGCGGTCGTTGAACTGGCTGGCACAGTGCTGGCAACATTCTTCTTTTTACGTCTCCTGTCGCTCTTTGGCAGAGTCATTTGGCGTATTCTGGCGTCGCTGCTGGTGCTGATTTCAGCGGGCGCAAGTTATTACATGACCTTTATGAACGTCATGATTGGCTACGGTATTGTGGCCTCGGTTATGACGACGGATATTGACCTCTCGAAAGAGGTGGTTGGCTGGACGTTTATTCTTTGGCTCATTGGTGTGAGCATTATCCCACTGATCTTCATCTGGTTTAACCGTAGTACGGACACGTTCTGGCGTCAGCTATGCACGCCAAAAGTGCGCTGGCGCAGTGCGCTGATTGTACTGATGGCGGGACTGCTGGTCTGGGTGCCAATTCGTCTTCTGGAGATGCATCAAAAGCGTGCCGATCGTATTGCCGGTGTCGATATGCCGAGTTACGGCGGCGTACTGGCGAACTCCTATCTGCCGTCAAACTGGCTGTCTGCTTTGGGCCTGTATGCCTGGGCGCAGGTGGATGAGTCGTCTGATAACAAATCGCTTATCAACCCGGCGAAGAAATTTACCTATACCCCGACACAAAATCTGGACGACACGTATGTGATTTTTATCATTGGTGAAACCACACGTTGGGATCATATGGGTATGTTGGGCTATAAGCGCGACACGACGCCGAAGCTCGCTAAAGAGAAAAACCTGGTGATGTATCGCGGCTATTCCTGCGATACCGCGACGAAACTGTCGCTGCGTTGCATGTTTGTGCGTCAGGGGGGAGCGGAGGATAACCAACAGCGTACACTGAAAGAGCAAAACGTCTTTGCGGTGCTCAAGCAGTTAGGTTTTAGCTCTGATCTCTATGCGATGCAAAGCGAGATGTGGTTCTACAGCAATACAATGGCTGACAACATTGCCTACCGCGAGCAGATCGCCGCTGAGCCGCGTAACCGGGGTAAAGCCGTGGATGACATGCTGCTGGTGAATGAAGTTGAGCGTTCGCTTCAGGAAAACCCGCAGGGTAAGCATCTGATTGTGCTGCACACCAAGGGCTCGCATTACAATTATACTCAGCGCTACCCGCGTGAGTTCGCCCAGTGGAAACCGGAGTGCTATGCCGTCGATCGTAAGTGCCCGAAAGATCTGATGATTAACTCGTACGATAACTCGGTCACGTATGTCGACCACTTTATTGATAAGGTGATTGATCAGGTGCGTGATAAGAAGGCCATTATTTTCTATGCCGCCGATCATGGTGAGTCGATCAACGAGCGCGAGCACCTGCACGGCACGCCGCGTAAAATGGCGCCGCCGGAGCAGTTCCGCGTACCGATGATGGTGTGGATGTCGGATAAATATCTGGAGAATCCGGCAAATGCGCAGGCGTTCGCTCATCTGAAGAAGGAAGCGGAAATGAAAGTGCCGCGCCGTCACGTTGAGCTGTATGACACGATCATGGGTTGTCTCGGTTACACCTCGCCAAATGGCGGAATTAACGAGAACAATAACTGGTGTCATGTTCCTGACGGACAGAAAGCCGTCGCCCGGTAAGCGGTCTGACGACTTTCTCGCCGATCAAAGGGCATTTTGATACGAAGGGATTGACGGGCGCGCACCTGAGCAGTAAGATGCGCCCCGCATTCGGTGATTGGCGCAGCCTGGTAGCGCACTTCGTTCGGGACGAAGGGGTCGGAGGTTCGAATCCTCTATCACCGACCAAATTTAAAAGCCTGCTCATCGAGCAGGCTTTTTTGCATCTGTTGCTTAAGAGGATGAGAACCTCCGGGGGCAGAGGTTCGA
>NZ_JBALIF010000005.1:0-195943 GCF_037053465.1 Citrobacter amalonaticus | reverse complement strand
CTCGAGCGGAGCGAGAGAACGTTGCGTCAGCAACGGCCCGAAGGGCGAGCCACGTAGTGGCGAGTCATCCTCTATCACCGACCAAATTTAAAAGCCTGCTCATCGAGCAGGCTTTTTTGCATCTGTATCTTGAGAGGATGAGAACCTCCGGGGGCAGAGGTTCGACTCGAGCGGAGCGAGAGAACGTTGCGTCAGCAACGGCCCGCAGGGCGAGCCACGTAGTGGCGAGTCATCCTCTATCACCGACCAAATTTAAAAGCCTGCTCATCGAGCAGGCTTTTTTGCATCTGTTGCTTAAGAGGATGAGAACCTCCGGGGGCAGAGGTTCGACTCGAGCGGAGCGAGAGAACGTTGCGTCAGCAACGGCCCGAAGGGCGAGCCACGTAGTGGCGAGTCATCCTCTATCACCGACCAAATTTAAAAGCCTGCTCATCGAGCAGGCTTTTTTGCATCTGTAGGCCTGATAAGCGAAGCGCCATCAGGCAATCCGTCGTCACTTTCTGCCAGCGCCGGATGACGGCGAGGCCGCCTTATCCGGCCTACGGTAACTGACCTTTATTTTTGCGACAAAACTACGCACCACTTCTCACTGTCGGGTAACGATTTTGTGACATATTCCATTGCCTTTTTTTATCTGTGCATGAATTTTTTTTTGCGTTACTTATGGCTGAGGCTAGCATTTTCCGCTGTGCGTTTTAACGTTCATGGTATTTATCGCTCAGATATGCAGCATTTCGTCAGAAATTTTTCAGAATATGCACAAATGTTAATCACCAAATGTTGCGAAATATGAAGGTGTTTATTCTGGCATTCGCGGCGTAGCATAAATTTCTCTGCTGAAAATACTGGCTTGAAGTTTTTTTAATCTTTGTTTGCGAATTCTCATCGTTGTTGCAAATCGCGGTTACCTGTATTGACGTTTTCACATTCTGTTGACAGATTGTAGGGCATGAGGGGCATTTCATGGAGAATCCGCGCTGCAACTCAGTCGTTTATGTGAACGGAATCCCCACCTCTTAACGCCGACCCGGCCGGGCAAAAAACAAAAAAGGCCAGGCGGTGCAAACCCACTGCAAAGGGTAAAACAACAACATCACAATTGGAGCAGAAGAATGAGTATTTCCTTGAAGAAGTCAGGGATGCTGAAGCTTGGTCTGAGCCTTGTGGCTATGACTGTCGCAGCAAGTGTACAGGCTAAGACTCTGGTTTATTGTTCAGAAGGTTCTCCTGAAGGGTTCAACCCGCAGTTGTTTACTTCTGGTACAACCTATGACGCCAGCTCAGTCCCTATCTATAACCGTCTGGTTGAGTTCAAAACCGGCACCACGGAAGTCATTCCGGGTCTTGCTGAGAAGTGGGAAATCAGTGAAGACGGTAAAACCTACACCTTCCATCTGCGTAAAGGCGTGAAATGGCAGGATAATAAAGAGTTCAAACCTACGCGCGATTTCAACGCCGATGATGTGGTGTTCTCTTTCGATCGCCAGAAAAATGCTCAGAACCCGTATCACAAAGTCTCTGGCGGCAGCTATGAATACTTTGAAGGCATGGGCCTGCCAGACTTGATCAGTGAAGTGAAGAAAGTGGACGACAACACCGTTCAGTTCGTACTGACGCGTCCGGAAGCTCCGTTCCTTGCCGACCTGGCCATGGACTTCGCCTCTATTCTTTCTAAAGAATATGCTGACAACATGATGAAAGCCGGTACGCCGGAAAAAGTCGACCTGAACCCGATCGGGACGGGTCCGTTCCAGTTGCAGCAGTACCAGAAAGATTCTCGTATTCTCTATAAAGCGTTCGAAGGTTACTGGGGCACCAAGCCGCAGATCGATCGCCTGGTCTTCTCTATCACGCCTGACGCATCCGTGCGTTATGCCAAACTGCAAAAGAACGAGTGCCAGGTGATGCCGTATCCAAACCCGGCGGATATCGCGCGCATGAAGCAGGACAAAAACATTAACCTGATGGAGCAGGCGGGTCTGAACGTCGGCTACCTCTCTTTCAATACCGAGAAAAAACCGTTTGATGATGTGAAAGTGCGTCAGGCGCTGACCTACGCGGTCAACAAAGACGCGATCATTAAAGCAGTCTATCAGGGCGCGGGCGTTGCCGCGAAGAACCTGATCCCACCAACCATGTGGGGCTATAACGACGACATTAAAGACTACACCTACGATCCTGAGAAAGCGAAAGCCCTACTGAAAGAAGCGGGTCAGGATAAAGGCTTTACCGTTGAGCTGTGGGCAATGCCAGTACAGCGTCCGTACAACCCGAACGCGCGCCGTATGGCCGAGATGGTTCAGGCTGACTGGGCGAAGATTGGCGTACAGGCCAAGATCGTGACCTACGAGTGGGGCGAGTATCTGAAGCGCGCCAAAGCGGGTGAACACCAGGCGGTGATGATGGGCTGGACCGGCGACAACGGGGATCCGGATAACTTCTTCGCCACCCTGTTCAGTTGTGCAGCGGCGAAAGACGGTTCCAACTACTCTCGCTGGTGTTACAAGCCGTTTGAAGACCTGATTCAGCCGGCGCGCGCCACTGACGACCACAACAAGCGTATTGAACTCTACAAACAGGCTCAGGTAGTGATGCACGATCAGGCGCCAGCGCTGATCGTGGCGCACTCCACCGTGTACGAGCCGGTGCGTAAAGAAGTCAAAGGCTATGTGGTTGATCCATTGGGCAAACACCACTTCGAAAACGTCTCTGTCGAATAATTAAAAGCAATCAAGGAAGCGCTGCGCCCCGGCATTGTGTAGGCCGGATAAGCGCAGCGCCATCCGGCGTAATGCTTTACCCGCGATGCAGTTTGCGTGGGATAAGATTTGTGAGCAATACAGACTCACGGTTCCAGGCCGTGCGTCATGAGAGAGAATCCGGGTTATGTTGCAGTTCATTCTCCGACGTTTGGGACTCGTCATCCCCACGTTTATCGGTATCACCCTTCTCACCTTTGCTTTTGTCCATATGATCCCCGGCGATCCGGTGATGATCATGGCAGGTGAACGTGGTATCTCCCCTGAGCGTCATGCTCAACTGTTGGCTGAACTCGGTCTCGATAAACCGATGTGGCAGCAGTACCTCCATTATATCTGGGGGGTTATGCATGGTGATTTAGGCATCTCGCTGAAAAGCCGTTTACCGGTGTGGGACGAGTTTGTGCCTCGCTTTAAAGCGACGCTGGAACTCGGTGTCTGCGCCATGATTTTCGCCACCGCCGTAGGGATCCCTGTGGGTGTGCTGGCTGCCGTTAAGCGCGGTTCCATTTTTGATCATACCGCAGTTGGCCTGGCGCTGACCGGTTACTCCATGCCCATCTTCTGGTGGGGCATGATGCTGATCATGCTGGTTTCCGTGCAACTCAACCTGACCCCCGTCTCCGGGCGCGTGAGTGACATGGTATTCCTCGATGACTCCAATCCGCTGACCGGCTTTATGCTGATTGACACTGCCATCTGGGGTGAAGAAGGGAACTTCATTGATGCCGTGGCGCATATGATCCTGCCCGCGATGGTGCTCGGAACCATTCCTCTGGCGGTGATTGTGCGTATGACCCGTTCGTCGATGCTGGAAGTGCTGGGCGAAGATTATATCCGAACTGCCCGCGCCAAAGGGTTGACGCGGATGCGTGTGATCATCATTCATGCGCTGCGTAACGCGATGCTGCCGGTAGTGACCGTGATCGGATTGCAGGTAGGGACGCTGCTGGCGGGCGCCATTCTGACGGAAACCATTTTCTCGTGGCCTGGCCTTGGGCGCTGGCTGATTGATGCGCTGCAACGTCGCGATTATCCGGTTGTGCAGGGTGGGGTGTTACTGGTAGCGACGATGATTATTCTCGTCAACCTGCTGGTCGACCTGCTGTACGGCGTGGTGAACCCGCGTATTCGTCATAAGAAGTAAGGGGCCATCATGTCACAGGTTACTGAAAATAAAGTTATTGCTGCACCGGTGCCAATGACGCCGATGCAGGAGTTCTGGCATTACTTTAAACGCAATAAGGGCGCCGTGGTGGGGCTAGTGTATGTCGCTATCATGATCCTGATTGCGGTCTTCGCCAACGTCCTTGCGCCGTATAACCCGGCAGACCAGTTCCGCGATGTACTGCTGGCGCCTCCTGCCTGGCAGGAAGGGGGCAGTATGGCGCATCTGTTAGGGACTGACGATGTTGGTCGCGATGTGCTGTCGCGCCTGATGTACGGTGCGCGTTTGTCACTGCTGGTGGGCTGTCTGGTGGTGGTGCTGTCGCTGGTGATGGGCGTGGTGCTGGGGTTGGTTGCTGGCTATTTTGGCGGCATTGTCGATAACGTCATTATGCGCGTGGTCGATATCATGCTGGCGCTGCCAAGTCTGCTGCTTGCGCTGGTGCTGGTGGCGGTATTTGGCCCGTCGATCGGTAATGCCGCGCTGGCGTTGACGTTCGTGGCGCTACCCCACTATGTCCGTCTGACCCGCGCCGCTGTGCTGGTGGAGGTGAGCCGCGATTACGTCACCGCTTCCCGCGTGGCGGGTGCCGGTGCGATGCGCCAGATGTTCGTCAACATCTTTCCAAACTGCCTTGCGCCGCTGATTGTTCAGGCGTCGCTCGGCTTCTCTAACGCCATTCTCGATATGGCCGCGCTTGGCTTCCTGGGCATGGGTGCGCAACCGCCAACACCAGAGTGGGGCACAATGCTCTCCGACGTGTTGCAGTTCGCACAAAGCGCCTGGTGGGTCGTGACCTTCCCGGGTCTGGCGATCCTGCTGACGGTGCTGGCATTTAACCTGATGGGTGACGGTCTGCGTGACGCGCTCGATCCCAAACTGAAGCAGTAAGAGGTTCGAGATGGCGTTATTAAATGTAGATAAATTATCGGTGCACTTTGGTGATGTGGGTGCCGAATTCCGCGCCGTAGACCGTATCAGCTACAGCGTGAACCAGGGTGAAGTGGTCGGTATTGTGGGCGAATCGGGCTCAGGTAAATCGGTCAGTTCGCTGGCGATTATGGGGCTGATTGACTATCCCGGGCGTGTGATGGCGGAGAACCTGGTGTTCAACGGCCAGGATCTAAAGCGTATCTCGGAAAAAGAACGGCGTAACCTGGTTGGCGCCGAAGTGGCGATGATTTTCCAGGACCCGATGACCAGCCTGAACCCGTGCTACACCGTCGGCTTCCAGATTATGGAAGCGATTAAAGTGCATCAGGGCGGTAATAAGAAAACGCGCCATCAGCGGGCGATTGACCTGCTGAATCAGGTGGGGATCCCCGATCCGGCTTCGCGTCTGGACGTGTATCCGCACCAGCTTTCGGGAGGGATGAGCCAGCGTGTGATGATCGCCATGGCGATCGCCTGTCGGCCTAAGCTGTTGATCGCCGATGAGCCGACGACGGCGCTGGATGTGACTATCCAGGCGCAAATTATCGAACTGCTGCTGGAGTTGCAGCAGAAAGAAAATATGGCACTGGTGCTCATTACCCATGACCTGGCGCTGGTGGCGGAAGCCGCGCATAAAATCATTGTGATGTATGCCGGTCAGGTGGTGGAAACTGGCGCGGCGCACGATATTTTCCGCGCCCCGTGTCACCCTTACACCCAGGCGCTTTTACGCGCGCTGCCGGAGTTTGCCCAGGACAAAGCGCGTCTGGCGTCGCTGCCCGGCGTGGTGCCGGGTAAATATGACCGCCCGACGGGGTGTCTGTTAAATCCGCGTTGCCCCTATGCCACGGACAAATGCCGCAGTGAAGAACCTGAACTGGTTCAACTGGATGGCGGTCGCCAGTCGAAATGTCATTACCCACTTGATGATGCCGGGAGGCCCACATTATGAGTACGCATGAGGCCACCTCGCAGCAACTGTTGTTGCAGGCAATTGACCTGAAAAAACACTATCCGGTGAAGAAGGGGATATTCTCCCCGGAACGTCTGGTGAAAGCGCTCGACGGCGTCTCTTTTACCCTTGAGCGCGGCAAAACGCTGGCGGTGGTGGGCGAATCCGGCTGTGGGAAATCCACGCTCGGTCGTCTGCTGACGATGATTGAAACGCCCACCGGCGGTGAGTTGTATTACCAGGGCCAGGATCTGCTCAAGCACGATCCGCACGCGCAAAAGCTGCGTCGGCAGAAAATCCAGATTGTCTTTCAGAACCCCTACGGTTCGTTGAACCCACGTAAGAAAGTGGGACAGATTCTGGAAGAACCGCTGCTGATCAACACGTCGCTCAGCAAAGAGCAGCGTCGTGAAAAAGCGCTGGCAATGATGGCGAAAGTGGGGCTGAAAACCGAGCACTACGACCGATATCCGCACATGTTTTCCGGCGGCCAGCGCCAGCGTATCGCTATCGCCCGTGGTCTGATGCTCGATCCCGATGTGGTGATTGCCGATGAGCCGGTCTCCGCGCTTGATGTATCCGTGCGCGCGCAGGTGCTGAACCTGATGATGGATTTACAGCAGGAACTGGGGCTGTCGTATGTCTTTATTTCTCACGATCTGTCGGTGGTTGAGCACATTGCCGATGAGGTAATGGTGATGTATTTAGGGCGTTGCGTGGAGAAAGGGACAAAGGACCAGATCTTCAACAACCCACGTCATCCGTATACCCAGGCGCTGCTTTCTGCCACTCCGCGCCTGAACCCGGATGAGCGTCGTGAGCGCATCAAGCTGACCGGCGAGCTACCAAGCCCGCTGAATCCGCCGCCGGGTTGTGCTTTTAACGCCCGTTGCCGTCGGCGCTTTGGTCCCTGCACCCAGTTGCAGCCGCAGCTTAAAGATTACGGCGGTCAACTGGTCGCCTGCTTCGCGGTTGATCAGGATGAGAACGCGCAGAAGCCGATGGTTTAATCGCGCGTAATGCCGGACGGCGGCTGCGCCTTACCTGGCCTGGAACGAATCTGTAGGCCGGGTAAGCGTAGCGCCAAATTTATTCAATCAGCTTTAGCAGCGGCGACAGACAAAGCAAAATGCCGTACAGCAAAATCAGCCAGGTTTTCAGGCCGCGCAGTTTTTCCAGTTCAGTCACTTTGTAAATCAGAAAGAACGGGATCAGGCAGGAGACGATACCGTACAGCGGGCTGCCGAGCTGAAAGAATGCCAGCACTGAAACACGAAACGACACCCAAACAACCAGCGTGGCGACGATAAAGGCGCTGATCCCCAGCGTAATCATGCGCGGAGGAATTCTCTCAACGTTCACCATGCGAGCCAACACATTCAACATAATGCCCTTCATCGCTTCGTGAAAACCCAGGTAAATCCCGAAGAACGCGGTCAGTACAGCGAAGATATTCAGCACCGTCGAGGTGATGTGGATAATCGGCCCCGGAATAACCTGTGCGGCGAGTGCCAGCGCAGAGATGTTTTGCTCAAAGGCGGAGACCGCTTCCTCATGCGTGATAGAAAAGGTGAACGAGAAAGAGAAAAACAGAATGACCGCAATCAGGGTGATATAGCTAATGCGGTGAGTTCGAATCGCCATGCGCGTTGCCAGTATCCTGTCCGCTTCACGTTTGCGATAGGCGATATTCATGGGGTTGAGAACCTGAATAAAGACCGCAGAAAAGAAGCAAAACGGGATCGTGAGCAATACATCACGAAAGAAAACCGGGGCGTCAGGGAACGCGCTGATATTGCTCAGGTTCCAGTGCGGTATCATCGCCAGTCCAAACACCACGATGATAGCGACTTTGACCACTACCATCGGGCCGGAGATTTTAAACAGCAGCTTCTCGCCACCGGAGGCTACCGCCACCAGAGCCGCAAAAATCGCCACTTTATAGAGCAACGATTGCGAGAGATCGGCATCCGTCAGGCCGAAGGTGCGAAGATACGATGCGCTGTCGAACACCACGGAGAGTGAGTAGATAAAGATGCCGTGAAGGATCATCAGAAAATAGATAACACCGAGGAATACCCCCCAGTTTTTCCCCAGATAATGGCTGATCACATCCGTATAGTCGTTGCAGGTTTCACTTTCAGACAGCGTTTTCAGGTAGATATCCTGCACGATCCAGGTCGCCGGATAAGCAATCAGTGAGGCGGTAATAAAAACCCAGATGCCTTTCAGCCCAATCTGCACCGGCATTAACACGGTTCCTGCGCCTATCGCCATGCCAATGCACAGCAACACCCAGCCAAAATCGTAGCGGGTAAACGGTAATGACTGCGATGCCGGTTTACCGGACGTGTGGTAACTATCAAGTGGTGATGTGTCGTGCTGCATGGGGTCCCCTGCCAAATAAAGCCGTCACGGCTTGATGACCGCGAGGGGACGCAATTCTACAGAAGAGTGTGGGTCTCTGCCAGTTGGCTGATTGCGAGGCGTCACGCAAAGCGAAAGCGTCCTGGATGTCGGGCCTGGCGGGTTATCGTAGAATCGGCGGCAAGCCGGGGTTTCCCGGTGAGGCGCAACGTTGCGGGGGCTTAATCCCTGGCGGCAATGACGCTAGATGTAGAAAACCCCCGCACATTGCTCGGTAAACCAGGCAACACAACGGGGGCATCCCTATCTCTAGACAAGTTAAGGATAGCCGCGAACGGTTGCCATTGCAACACAGGCGGCGATATGACGCTGACTCAGATAGGCATTGCCTTCTGGCACGATTTAGCGGCTCCAGCCATTGTCGGTATCATTGCGGGCATGGTCGTGAACTGGCTACGTAGCAGGAAGTAATGTGCTAATGGGCGTCTGCCTGCCGCAGTGGCAACATGCGCCCGAAAAAGGCCGCAAGGGCGATCCTTGCGGCCTTTTTCGTTATTGCGGATACGGTACCCAGTCGCCGCCGTTGAGGCGAACGTACGGTTTATCCTGATACTGGATCACGATCGCGTTGGCGTTTTCTGAAACAGGCGCCGTTTGCGGCAGATTGCTGGTCAGTTTCGTCCAGTCCACGTTGTCTTCGGTGAAGATCTTGCCGTCCAGTACGCGCACCACGAGGTCAGAAATCGCCAGATAGCTGCTGGGTTGATCAATGATAATTGGCGCGCCCTGATGTGGGGCTTTCATGCCGAAGAATTTCACCCCGGCCGGGACATTGGTAATTGACGGGCTCGGGATATCACGCAGGCCAGAAACCTGCATTCTGTCACCTTTCAACGCGCCGCCATGTTCAGGCACCACAACAACCATCACCTTACGGCCTGATTTCTCAAGTTCGGTGAAGAACGCGTCCAGTTCATCAAAGAATTTCTGCGCGCGCGCTTTGTAATCTGCGGTTTTGCTGACGCCCGGATAGTGGTTACCGTCGTGCAGCGGTAAGGTGTTGTAGAAGGTAGCGCTACGGGTGTCCTTATCTTTTTCCGTGGCCTCCATCCAGCGTTGCAGCACGGCGGTATCGTCATACACCGGAGAACCATCAAAACCCAGTAGCGGCGTTGGTAAGCCAGATTGATCCATCAGTTCAGCCTGCATGCCCCCGTTTTCACGAACCTCTTTCAGGAAGCCGCCGAACTGGCCGTTATGTCCCATCATCAGATGCTGGGTAAAGCCCAGTTTCGAGAGGTTATCGAACAGATAGCAGTCGTTGCCTGCGGGTTGATACAGGTTCGTGTGCGACGGTTGACCGCAACTGGCGCGTAACAGACGAATTGCCGCCGGGCCGCTATACGAGGTGGCAGAGTTAAAGTGCTTAAATTGAATATCGAAATGCGACCACAGCGGATGCGACATCAAACCCGCCGCTTCAATGTCGGACCAGGAGAGCGAGCAGATGTTGATGACCAGCAGTTCAAACGGCTGAGCATCAGCAGGAAGCTCGGACGGGAAGGGGGTTTTGCGCTTCGCTTCCGCATTGTAAAACGTGTTCAGCCACGCGTTGAGATTTGCCGAGGTCGGTGGCGCGGTCTGAGCGGGGATATCCCCGACCACAGGGGCGCCACCGGCTGTAGCAACGGTCTCTGCTGCGGTTCCACCGGTCGTCGTCACCGTTGTCGTCGGTTGACCGGCAGGCCACAGTGAAAAGCTCGGGCCGGCCAGCGTCAGAACGTTCAGCCACACCATAATGGCTACCACAAATACCGTGACCCGAATCCATTGTGACAAAAACAGCCAGGCGACTAACAGCACAAACACGGCGCCGATCATCTGCCAGTTGATAAAACGGGTCGCCAGGTCGAGTAAATAGTCGGCACTGAATCCCGCGACCTGCGAGCCCTGACTCATAATACTGTCCGGGCCGGGTAGCCAGGTGTCATGCCAGAAGAGGCCAAAACCAATCGGAATGGCGACCCAGTGGCGAAGGCGATGCAGGCTGTAACGTGGGATCGGCATCAGCAGGAAGGCCATAAAGACCAGGTTCAGCAGCGGATGGAAATTCAGATAGCCCGCCCAGAGCAGGCCAAATTTCACCAGAAAATAGAAGTTCCAGCCAGAAAGACCGCGCCAGTATTGCCAGAGGGGGGAAGGCAGTGACGCTTTTTGCGTATGTTGAGTCATTTTTTCGTTGCCCTGGAAATAACCGCGCGGCGCAATGTTCCGGCCGGTTTAACATAACGAGGTTTAGCAAATAGCAGCCGGGTAGTATTACTGATCCGGCGCAGCGAATGGCGCGCCAGATACCCCAGCGGAAAGAAGATCAGTGCGCAAACCACAATGATTTGCAGAATATCACTGATGGTCATCATGATGAGTGCTCCCTTTCATCGTCCAGTAAACGTAGCGGCTGCGGGATGCGCCGCCACGTTTTGCCATCATGCTCGGCATTGAGAACGGGCTTCACATCCTGGGTTAGCGGCAGCGGCTGTCCCCACATTTCTGGCGACAGCAAGCGCATTTGCACCAGCTCCGCACTGATTTGATTATCTTCAAACCACACCATCCGGTTAGAGAAGAGATCGCCCGTTGGCAGAGGGAAGATATGATTGAGTGCGGTGTCGAGATCGTGTACGCGGCAGAACGATAAAAACAACACCAGCCGGTTTCCGCCAATGGTGACAATATCGCCGGTACGGTGTGGGCGACACATCGTTAACGCTTGCTCCACACGAATACCTGGTACCGGGCGTAGCGCCACCATCACGCCTTTGCCGTCAGCCGGTAGCAAGGTATTACTCATCATGTTATGCACTGCTTCGCAGAAGACGTCCCATTTCTGGAAACCGCGTAGCTTCATCGGTTGGGTCATTGACAGCAGTGTCGTGATATCTTCCGGCACGTAACGGCTAAACTGCTGGCCCTGCACGCTTTCAATCAGCGTCAGACAACGTGAGAGCGGGGCGTTCCAGGGAATTACCATATTAGCGCCGCATCCCAACAGCAGACGTTCGTCGGTGGCGCGCAGACTGGCGATGTTTTCGCGCACGAGAATTTTCAGTGCGCTCCCGCGCTGGCGACGCAGGGTATGAATGCTGCGGGCCAACGGTTCGATCTGACTGTTTTGCTGTAGTGAGAAGATGAGCGTTGCCGCTTGCGCGGTTCGCCCTTCAGTGAATAAAGCTTCATTACTGTCGAATAACTTCCAGTGTTCTGAGAGTGGCGGCGCGCCCTCCAGTACATTGACATTACTCATGATCCGCTTTTCATCACTGCGTTGCTGAATTTCAGCCTCTTCTTTCTGTTCCAGCGCCCATTGCCCTTCATGGTGGCGGATGGTGAGCTGTTGTCGGGCGCTGACGCCTTTTTCACTGCACCAGAAAGCAATGTCAAACAAATGCTGATCGCCCTGATAACGTAGGCTGGCAAGGCCGAAAAGCGAGCGGTATTCCCCCATTAACAGCGAAAACTGTTTATCATTATTATTTCCAGGGTTTAATACCAGTACAGAACACTGATGATGTCGCGTCCATTTATTCATTTTATCCAGCCACTGACGCAAACGTTCAACAGGTATATTTTGCCATGCATTATTGGCGCATATAAGAACGAATAAATAATGTGCCGGGTCCAGAGTACACAGCAAATCGCGGGTCAGAAAGCATAGACCCTTCTCAGAATTTGGCATAGAAAATAACTGAATCTTTTCCGGTCCGTGAGATTCCTCCAATCTGAATAATTTCCCAGGATCGTCGCCCATAGCAATGGCCGCGACTTTTGCCGTCTCGGTCTGAAAAGCAATCGTTTGATTCGCCAGACTAATTGCATCTTCAACGCGATCAGTATTTACCCACCAGACTCCGCCGGCTGGCATATGGCGTAGTTCATCCCATAATGATGAGATACCAATTGAAAATACAGGGTCCACAGCGTTCCTCGGTCGCTATTTTATCTGTTTATCAGTTTACTAGCGAAAGCTAAGAAATAAACCTAACATTGAAATTAAAGCGTATCAGATTTAGCATATGAATCAATCCAGTCTGCAGGAAGCCTTGCTGTGTCGGCATTTTCGGTTTTTTTGATGCGTATTCTTTCTGTCATCACAACCCAGAAAATGAGCAATTCCTGGTGTGACTGATTTATGGTGGGAAGTCTGCGGAATGCAAAAAGAAAAAAGGTTTGAAGCATGCCGGGTCTATTCAGCGAGATAAAACAATATGTCTGACAACAAACTCGATACTCCCTCTGACGCAACATTGGGTTATACCTTTCAAAACGATTTCCTGGCATTAAGCCAGGCTTTTTCATTACCAGAATTTGATTACACCGATATTTCCCAGCGAGAACAGTTAGCCGCTGCGATTAAACGCTGGCCACTGTTGGCTGAATTTGCGCAACAACAATAAGGAAGTCGTGGATGGCCATTCTTGGACTTCAGGGCGTACGGGGTGGGGTAGGAACAACGTCTATTACTGCTGCTCTGGCCTGGTCACTGCAATTATTAGGGGAAAATGTACTGGTAGTTGATACCTGTCCCGATAATTTGCTGCGTCTGTCATTCAACGTTGATTTCGTCCATCGTGACGGTTGGGCCAGAGCGATGCTGGATGGTCGTGACTGGCGAGAGGGCGGGATGCGCTATACCTCGCAGCTCGATTTATTGCCGTTTGGTCAATTGACCGCACAAGAACGTGAAACTCCCGATCGATGGCTGGAACGTCTGAGTGATTTTTCGGCGGCTCTCAGGACGCTAAAAGAGAGCGGACGTTATACGTGGATCTTACTGGATCTTCCTTCAGGCACCGCACCGTTTACCCGCCAACTGGTCAATGAGTGCGATCACACGCTGGCAATTGTCAAAGCCGACACCAACTGCCATGTCCGTTTGCATCAACAGGAACTGCCTGTGGGATCGCATATTCTGATCAACGATTTACGCGTTGGCAGCCAGTTGCAGGACGATCTCTATCAGGTCTGGTTACAGAGTCAGCGCCGCCTGTTGCCGATGGTGATTCATCGGGATGAAGCGATGGCGGAGTGCATGGCGGCGAAACAGCCTTTGGGCGAATATCGCAGTGACTCACTGGCGGCAGAAGAAGTACTGACGCTGGCAAACTGGTGTTTATTACATTATTCAGACTTTAAAAATCTGGGTCATGAAACCCCGGTCGGGAGTGCATCATGAGTATCCTGTTCCGGTGGTTGCTTATCCCGCCGGTTAGCGCCCGTTTAAGTGAGCGCTATCAGGGTTATCGTCGTCATGGCGCGTCGCCGTTCAGCGCGACGCTTGGCTGCTTATGGGTGGTGCTGGCGTGGGTCTTCATCCCGCTGGAGAACCCGCTTTGGCAGCGGATCCGTGCGACGCATACCGCGCTCTATCCCCATATCAATCCTGCGCGTCCCCGCCCGCTGGATCCTGCCCGTTACGCCATTCAAACACTTTGGCTGATGGTCATTTCACCGCGTCGGGAAACGACTCAACCCCGTTGGCAGACGTTTTCCCGTTTGCAGGGGGTCAGAGGGCGTTACCATCAGTGGATGGATGCGCTGCCGTCGCGGGTCACGAAAAACACCACGCATCTGGATAAGCAGAAGGAACTCGGTCATCTCAGCGTTGGGGTGCGCCGATTTATTATCGGGATAATCGTTACCTTCTCGCTCATTCTGGCGCTGATTTGTGTTACCCAGCCGTTTAACCCATTGGCGCAATTCATCTTTCTGATACTGCTGTGGGGTGTTGCGCTGATTGTGCGTCGGATGCCAGGACGTTTCTCCGCCCTGATGCTGATCGTGCTGTCGTTGACGGTATCGTGCCGCTATATCTGGTGGCGTTATACCTCAACGTTAAACTGGGACGATCCGGTGAGCCTGGTTTGCGGACTGATCCTGCTGTTTGCGGAAACCTATGCATGGATTGTGCTGGTGCTCGGTTACTTCCAGGTGGTCTGGCCGCTCAACCGCCAGCCAGTACCGTTGCCGAAAGATATGTCCCAATGGCCGACCGTCGATATCTTCGTGCCAACCTACAACGAAGATCTGCACGTGGTGAAGAACACCATTTACGCGTCGCTGGGTATCGACTGGCCGAAAGATAAGCTCAATATCTGGATCCTCGACGATGGCGGACGTGAAGAATTTCGTCAGTTTGCCCAGAATGTCGGGGTGAAATACATCGCCCGCACCAGCCATGAACACGCCAAAGCCGGGAACATTAACAACGCGTTGAAATACGCCAAAGGCGAGTTTGTCTCGATTTTTGACTGCGACCACGTGCCAACGCGCTCGTTCCTGCAAATGACGATGGGCTGGTTCCTGAAAGATAAAAAGCTGGCGATGATGCAGACGCCGCACCACTTCTTCTCGCCGGATCCGTTTGAACGTAACCTGGGGCGCTTTCGTAAAACGCCAAACGAAGGTACGTTGTTCTACGGTCTGGTGCAGGACGGCAATGACATGTGGGACGCCACTTTCTTCTGTGGTTCCTGTGCGGTGATTCGCCGTAAGCCGCTGGATGAAATTGGCGGGATCGCCGTAGAGACGGTGACCGAAGATGCGCACACGTCGTTGCGTTTGCACCGTCGCGGCTATACCTCCGCGTACATGCGCATCCCGCAGGCGGCGGGCCTGGCGACGGAGAGTTTATCCGCCCACATTGGCCAGCGTATTCGCTGGGCGCGCGGCATGGTACAGATTTTCCGACTCGATAACCCGCTATTCGGCAAAGGGCTGAAGTTTGCCCAGCGGCTGTGTTACGTCAATGCCATGTTCCACTTTTTGTCTGGCATACCACGGCTGATCTTCCTGACAGCCCCGCTGGCGTTCCTGTTACTTCATGCCTATATCATCTTTGCGCCTGCGCTGATGATTGCGCTGTTTGTCTTGCCGCACATGATTCATGCCAGCCTGACTAACTCAAAAATTCAGGGGAAATACCGCCACTCCTTCTGGAGTGAGATCTACGAAACGGTGCTGGCCTGGTATATCGCTCCGCCAACGCTGGTGGCGCTGATTAACCCGCATAAAGGGAAATTTAACGTGACCGCGAAAGGGGGGCTGGTCGAGGAGGAGTATGTCGACTGGGTCATTTCCCGTCCGTATATCTTCCTTGTGTTGCTCAACCTGCTTGGTGTGGCGGTCGGCGTCTGGCGTTATTTCTACGGACCGGAAAATGAAATGCTGACGGTTATCGTCAGCCTGGTGTGGGTGTTCTACAACCTGATTATTCTCGGCGGCGCGGTGGCGGTATCGGTAGAAAGTAAACAGGTTCGACGCTCGCATCGTGTAGAAATTTCCATGCCTGCGGCGATTGCCCGTGAGGACGGCCATCTGTTCTCCTGCACCGTTCATGATTTCTCTGATGGCGGACTTGGGATCAAAATCAACGGTCAGGCGCAGGTGCTGGAAGGACAAAAAGTGAATTTGCTGCTTAAACGCGGGCAGCAAGAGTATGTCTTCCCAACGCAGGTCGCACGCGTGTGGGGTGAAGAGGTGGGGTTACAGCTGATGCCGCTGACCACTAAACAACATATCGATTTTGTGCAGTGTACGTTTGCCCGTGCAGATACGTGGGCGCTCTGGCAGGACAGCTATCCGGAAGATAAACCGCTGGAAAGCTTGCTGGATATTTTGAAGCTGGGGTTCCGGGGCTATCGCCATCTGGCGGAATTCGCCCCCGCCTCCGTCAAAATAGTTTTCCGGTCTCTGACTTCTTTGGTTTCCTGGATTGTGTCGTTCATTCCGCGTCGTCCGGAGCGGGACGAGGTGGCGGTGCAACAACCGGATCAGGTTATGGCTCAACAATGATGATAACGCGATGAAAAGAAAACTCTCCTGGATTTGTGCAGTGGCAATGGGAATGAGCGCGATTCCCTCTTTCATGACGAATGCAGCACCTGCAACGCAACCACTGATAAACGCTGAGCCTGTCGTGGCCCCGGTTCCCGCCGTCGCTGCCCAGGCCAATGAAAATCAGCCGGTGGGACAGGTGATGCCGGGTGTCCAGGGGGCTGATGCGCCAATTGTGGCGCAGAATGCCCCTTCCCGGGATGTGACGCTGACGTTTGCGCAAATTGCGCCGCCGCCGGGCAGTATGGTGCTGCGTGGCGTGAACCCAAACGGCAGTATTGAATTTGGTATGCGCAGCGATGAAGTGGTCTCCCGGGCTGTGCTGAACCTGGAGTACACGCCGTCGCCGTCACTGCTGCCGGTACAATCGCAGCTTAAGGTCTACCTGAACGATGAACTGATGGGCGTGTTGCCGGTCACTCAGGAACAACTGGGTAAAAAGACGCTGGCGCAAATGCCGATTAACCCGCTGTTTATCACCGATTTTAACCGCGTGCGGCTGGAATTTGTCGGTCACTATCAGCAGGTTTGTGAGAACCCGGCCAGCAGTACGCTGTGGTTAGACGTCGGTCGCAGTAGCGCGCTGGAGCTGACCTATCAGACGCTGGAGGTGAAAAATGACCTCTCACACTTCCCGGTGCCGTTTTTCGATCCACGGGACAACCGCGCGGTGACGCTACCGATGGTTTTTGCCGGATCGCCGGATCGTACGCTGCAGCAGGCGGCGTCGATTGTCTCCTCCTGGTTTGGATCCCGTGCGGGCTGGCGCAGTCAGCATTTCCCGGTGTTGTACAACACACTGCCGGACAGTAATGCCATCGTCTTTGCCACTAACGACAAACGTCCTGATTTCCTGCGCGAGCATCCGCCGGTAAAAGCGCCGGTGATCGAAATGATCGGTCATCCGGAGAATCCGTATGTGAAACTGCTGGTGGTGTTTGGTCGTGATGACAACGATCTCTTGCAGGCCGCAAAAGGGATTGCCCAGGGCAACATTCTCTTCCGCGGTAGCAGCGTGGAAGTGAACGACGTGAAGCCGCTCGTGGCGCGAAAACCGTACGATGCGCCGAACTGGGTACGTACCGATCGTCCTGTCACCTTCGGTGAGCTGAAAACCTATGAAGAGCAACTGCAATCCACCGGGATGGAACCGGCTGCGATCAACGTCTCTTTGAACCTGCCGCCGGATCTCTATCTGCTGCGCAGTACCGGTATTGATATGAACCTCAACTACCGTTACACCACGCCGCCGACCAAAGACAGCTCGCGTATGGATATCAGTCTGAACAACCAGTTCCTGCAAGCCTTTAGTCTGACCAGCAATGAGAAGAGTAACCGTCTGCTGCTGCGTCTGCCGGTACTACAAGGGTTGCTGGACGGGAAAACGGATGTCGCCATTCCTGCGTTGAAGCTGGGCGCGATAAACCAACTGCGGTTTGACTTCGAGTATATGAACCCGATGCCGGGCGGCTCGATTGACAACTGTATTACCTTCCAGCCGGTGCCGAACCACGTGGTAATTGGCGACGACTCCACCATCGACTTCTCGAAGTACTACCACTTCATTGCGATGCCGGATCTGCGTGCGTTTGCGAATGCGGGCTTCCCGTTCAGCCGCATGGCGGACTTGTCAGAAACCATTGCGGTGATGCCAAAAACCCCGAACGAAGCGCAGATGGAAACCCTGCTTGACGCCACCGGGACGATTGGTGCGCAAACCGGTTTCCCGGCGATTAACCTGACCATCACCGATGATAGCAGCCAGATACAGGGCAAAGATGCGGATATTCTGATCATCGGCAGCATCCCGGAAAAACTGAAAGACGACAAGCGCATCGACCTGCTGGTCCAGGCAGCGGAAAGCTGGGTGAAAACCCCGGTGCGCCAGACGGTTTTCCCGAGCATCATGCCGGATGAAGCCGATCGCAAAGCGGATGCGCAGGCAACGGTGACGTCAAACGGACCCATGGCGGCGGTCGTCGGCTTCCAGTCGCCGTTCAACGATCAGCGCACTGTGGTGGCATTGCTGGCAGACAGTCCGCGCGGTTATGAACTGCTGAATCAGGCCATCAATGACAGCGGCAAACGGGCAGCGATGTTTGGTTCCGTCTCGGTGATCCGCGAATCGGGCGTCAATAGCTTGCGCGTGGGCGATATCTATTACGTGGGTCATCTGCCGTGGTTTGAACGCCTGTGGTATGCGCTGGCTAATCACCCGGTGCTGTTAGCGATATTAGCTGCCATCAGCGTGGTGTTACTGGCCTGGGTGCTGTGGCGTCTGCTGCGTATCATCAGTCGCCGTCGTCTCGATCCGGATAATGAGTGATAAAAATGAACGCGTTGCGTAGTGGTTTAGTCATGGTGTTAATGCTGGCTGCGCTGAGTGTACAGGCGGCCTGTACCTGGCCTGAGTGGGATCAATTTAAAAAGGATTACATCAGCCAGGAAGGCCGGGTCATTGATCCCAGCGACGCGCGCAAAATCACCACCTCGGAAGGGCAAAGTTACGCCATGTTCTTTGCCCTCGCCGCCAACGATCGTCAGGCCTTCGATTTATTACTGGAGTGGACGCAGAACAACCTTGCGCAAGGGTCGTTGCAGGAGCATTTGCCCGCCTGGCTGTGGGGACAGAAAGATCCTTCCACCTGGACGGTCCTTGACACCAATTCCGCGTCTGACGGGGATATCTGGATTGCCTGGTCGCTGCTGGAAGCGGGACGTCTGTGGAAAGCGCCGCATTATACCGATATCGGTAAAGCGTTGTTGAAACGGATTGCCAGCGAAGACGTGGTGACAGTGCCGGGGCTGGGCTCCATGCTGTTACCGGGTAAAGTCGGTTTTGCTGAAGCGAACACCTGGCGCTTTAATCCGAGCTATTTGCCGCCGCAACTGGCGCAGTATTTCACTCGCTTCGGTGCGCCGTGGACCACCCTGCGCGAAACCAACCAGCGGCTGTTGTTAGAAACCGCGCCGAAAGGCTTCTCGCCGGACTGGGTGCGTTACGAAAAAAACAAAGGCTGGCAGTTGAAACAGGAGAAAACGCTGGTCAGCAGTTACGACGCGATTCGCGTCTATCTGTGGGCGGGCATGATGCATGACGGCGACCCGCAGAAAGCGAGGTTGCTGGCAAAATTCAAACCGATGGCAACCCTGACAACTAAAAACGGCATTCCGCCGGAGAAGGTGGATGTCGCCAGCGGCAAAGCGCAGGGCAATGGCCCGGTGGGCTTTTCTGCGGCCCTGCTGCCTTTCCTGCAAAACCGCGACGCACAAGCGGTGCAGCGACAGCGCGTAGCAGACCACTTCCCGGGCAGCGATGCCTATTACAGCTACGTGCTCTCCCTCTTCGGACAAGGATGGGATCAGCATCGTTATCGCTTCACCGCCAAAGGTGAGTTACTACCTGACTGGGGCCAGGAATGCGCAAGTTCAAATTAAATTTACTAGGAGTTTCGCTTGGTATTGCCCTGATGCCTTTTGCCGAGGCTGCACCGTCGGCGCAACAACAGTTGCTGGAACAGGTGCGTCTGGGCGAAGCCACGCACCGTGAAGACCTGGTGCGTCAGTCGCTTTACCGTCTCGAACTGATTAATCCCAATAATCCGGATGTGATTGCCGCCCGTTTTCGCTACATGTTGCGACAAGGCGATAACGAAGGCGCGCAGAAGCAGCTCGACAGACTTTCCCAGTTAGCGCCAGGTTCTAACGCCTATCAATCGTCGCGAACTACTATGCTGCTGTCGACGTCAGAAGGACGTCAGTCATTGCAGGAAGCGCGTTTACAGGCAACGACCGGACACCCTGACGAAGCCGTCGCCGCTTACGATAAGTTGTTCAAAGGCAACCCGCCCGAAGGCGATCTGGAAGTGGAATACTGGAGCGTGGTGGCAAAAATTCCTGCCCGCCGTAACCAGGCCATCAACCAGTTGAAAGCGATTAACGCCCGCAGCCCGGGCAATAACACGCTACAAAATACCCTGGCGCAACTGCTGTTTGATAACGATCGTCCGGCAGAGGGGTTTGCCGTTCTGGAGCAGATGGCGAAATCGAACGCCGGGCGTAATGCGGCCGCTAACCTCTGGTACGCCCAGATTAAGGATCTTCCGGTCAGTGACGCCAGCGTGAAGGCGCTGCAAAAATACCTCACCGTGTTTAGCGAAGGAGACAGCGTAGCTGCTGCGCGCAGTAAACTTAGCGAGCAGCAAAAACAACTCTCCGATCCGGCATTCCGGGCCCGCGCGCAGGGGCTGGCGGCGGTTGACGCCGGACAGGGCGGTCGGGCGGTCTCTGATCTGCAACAGGCGGTAAAAGCCAATCAAAGCGACAGCGAAGCCGTGGGCGCGCTGGGCCAGGCCTATTCTCAGCGTGGCGATCGCGCCAGCGCCGTTGCGCAGTTTAAGAAAGCCCTGGCAATGGATCCGCAGAGCACCAGTCGCAGCAAATGGGAAAGTCTGCTGAAAGTGAACAGCTACTGGCTGGCGATTCAGCAAGGCGATGCCGCGCTGAAAGCCAACAATATCGACCAGGCTGAACGCCTCTACCAGCAGGCCCGGAATATCGATAATACCGACAGCTACGCGGTTCTGGGGCTGGGTGATGCGGCGATGGCGCGTAAAGATTATCCGGCTGCCGAACGCTATTACCAGCAGACGTTGCGCATGGACAGCAGTAATACCAACGCCGTGCGTGGTCTGGCAAATATCTATCGCGCGCAGTCGCCAGAGAAAGCGTCTGCCTATATCGCCACGCTCTCTGCCAGCCAGCGACGCAGCATTGATGATATTGACCGCAGCCTGGAAAACGATCGTCTGGCGCAGCAGGCAGAGACGCTGGAAAACCAGGGGAACTGGGCGCAGGCGGCGGAACTGCACCGTCGTCGTCTGGCGCTGGATCCGGGTAGCGTCTGGATTACATACCGTCTGTCACGGGATCTGTGGCAGGCTGGACAACATAGCCAGGCTGACGCGCAGATGAGCGCGCTGGCGCGGCAGAAACCGAACGATCCGGAGCAGGTTTACGCTTACGGGCTGTACCTGTCCGGAAACGATCAGGACCGGGCGGCGTTGGCGCATATCAACAGCCTGCCGCGCAGTCAGTGGACCAGCAATATTCAGGAGCTGGCAGAGCGGTTGCAGAGCAACCAGGTGCTGGAAACCGCAAACCGCCTGCGTGACAGCGGTAGAGAAGCCGAGGCCGAGGCATTGTTACGTCAGCAGCCAGCTTCGACGCGTCTTGATTTAACCCTGGCCGACTGGGCGCAGCAGCGCGGGGAATACGCTGCGGCGCGCGATTCGTATAACGCTGTACTGGCGCGCGAACCCGAAAATGTTGATGCGATGTTGGGCCTGACGGAAGTGTACATTGCCCAGGGCGACAAGCCCGCCGCGCGAGCGCAACTGGCAAAACTGCCCGCAACGCAGACGCCGTCCATCAACATGCAGCGGCGGATCGCGCTGGCGCAGGCGCAGCTTGGCGACACGGCTGCCGCAAAACAGACCTTTAATGCCCTGATTCCACAGGCGAAATCGCAGTCACCGTCGATGGAAAGCGCGATGGTGCTGCGTAATGCCGCGAATTTCCAGGCGCAGAATGGCGAACCGCAGCAGGCGCTGGAGACGTATAAAGACGCGATGGTGGCCTCCGGCATCACGCCAACGCGTCCGCAGGATAATGACACGTTTACCCGTCTGACCCGTAACGATGAAAAAGATGACTGGCTGAAGCGTGGCGTGCGCAGTGATGCGGCGGATTTATACCGTCAGCAGGATCTGAACGTCACGCTGGAACATGACTACTGGGGATCGAGCGGCACCGGCGGCTATTCTGATCTGAAAGCGCATACCACCATGCTGCATGTGGATGCGCCGTATTCGGACGGTCGCATGTTCTTCCGAACCGATCTGGTTAACATGAACGCCGGCAGCTTCAAGACCGATGAGAACGGTCGTTACGACAATAACTGGGGCACCTGTACGCTGGAAGACTGTAGCGGTAGCCGCAGCCAGTCGGATACGGGCGCGAGCGTCGCCGTGGGCTGGAAGAACGACACCTGGAGCTGGGATATTGGCACCACCCCGATGGGCTTTAACGTGGTTGATGTGGTCGGCGGCGTCAGTTACAGCAGTGATATCGGACCGTTAGGTTACACCCTGAACGCGCACCGTCGCCCCATTTCCAGTTCGTTGCTGGCTTTTGGCGGGCAGAAAGATGCGAAAAGCCATAACGGTGACAGTAACGAGATTAACACCGGTAAAAAATGGGGCGGCGTCCGTGCCGATGGCGGTGGCATCAGTCTCAGTTACGACAAAGGCGAAGCTAACGGCGTCTGGGCTTCGCTCAGCGCCGATCAGCTAACCGGGAAAAACGTTGAGGATAACTGGCGCGTCCGCTGGATGACGGGCTATTACTACAAAGTTATCAACGAGAATAACCGTCGTGTGACCGTCGGCCTGAATAATATGATTTGGCACTACGACAAAGACCTGAGCGGCTATTCCCTCGGTCACGGCGGCTACTACAGTCCGCAGGAATATCTCTCTTTTGCCGTGCCGGTGATGTGGCGTCAGCGGACAGAAAACTGGTCCTGGGAACTGGGGGGGTCTGTATCGTGGTCGCATTCGCGTACCAAAACGATGCCGCGCTATCCACTGATGAACCTTATTCCGACGGATTACCAGAAAGAGGCCAGCGATCAGACCAATGATGGCGGAAGCAGTCAGGGATTTGGTTATACCGCACGGGCGCTGATCGAGCGTCGGGTAACCTCTAACTGGTTTATCGGGACGGCCGTTGATATTCAAGAGGCGAAGGATTACACCCCAAGCCATTTCTTGCTGTATGTCCGCTATTCCGCTGCGGGCTGGCAAGGGGACATGGATCTGCCACCGCAACCGCTGGTGCCTTACGCAGACTGGTAATCAGAAACGTCCTTTTCAGATACTGCCTCTCTCAATGCCGCCGCAATCAGGTATACTCGGGCGGCAATCTGGGATTTTCGGGGGAGGCAATATTGCGCGTCAGTCGCTCGTTAACAATTAAGCAGATGGCAATGGTTGCGGCCGTTGTCATGGTGTTCGTATTTCTGTTTTGCACCGTTTTGCTGTTTCATCTGGTACAGCAGAACCGCTATAACACGGCGACGCAACTGGAAAGTATTGCACGTTCTGTACGTGAACCTTTATCTGCCTCAATTTTAAAAGCGGATATCCCCGGTGCCGAAGCGATTCTGGCCAGCATCAAACCCGCTGGCGTGGTGCAGCGTGCTGATGTGGTGTTGCCAAACCAGTTCCAGGCGTTGCGCATGAGCTTTATCCCGGAACGTTCCGTACCAGTGATGGTCACCCGACTTTTCGAATTGCCGGTGCAAATCTCACTCCCCGTTTATTCACTTGAGCGCCCCGCCAATCCCCAACCGCTGGCGTATCTGGTGCTGCAGGCCGACTCCTATCGGATGTATAAGTTCGTGATGAGCACGCTGTCTACGTTAGTGACCATTTACTTACTTTTGTCACTGATGCTGACGGTGGCGATAAGCTGGTGCATCAATCGCCTGATTTTACACCCATTGCGCAAAATCGCCCGTGAGCTAAATGAAATCTCGCAACAGGATTTACTGGGTTATCAGCTGACGTTGCCCCGTCTGCATCAGGATGATGAAATCGGGTTACTGGTGCGTAGCTACAACCTCAATCAGCAACTGATACAACGCCATTGTGAGGAACAGGCTGATAACGCGATGCGTTTTCCGGTTTCCGAACTGCCGAATAAAGTGTTTCTGATGGGGCTGCTTGAGCAGGTTGTCACCCGTCAGCAGACCACGGCGCTGATGATTGTGACCTGTGAAACGTTGCGTGATACCGCTGGCGTCTTGAAGGAATCGCAGCGGGAGATCCTGTTACTCACGCTGGTGGAGAAACTGAAATCGGTGCTGTCGCCGCGAATGGTCCTTGCACAGATCAGCGGTTACGATTTCGCGATTATTGCCCACGGAGTGAAAGAGCCGTGGCACGCCATT
Organism: Citrobacter amalonaticus; assembly: GCF_037053465.1. Lineage (GTDB taxonomy): Bacteria > Pseudomonadota > Gammaproteobacteria > Enterobacterales > Enterobacteriaceae > Citrobacter_A > Citrobacter_A amalonaticus_H. The sequence continues at coordinate 171,857 of NZ_JBALIF010000005.1, read as the reverse complement.
ACGTTAGGTCAGCAAGTGCTTACTATCATGAATGAGCGGTTACCGATTCAGGGGCTCCAGCTCCGGCCAAGTTGTTGCATCGGTGTGGCGATGTACTATGGCGATCTCAGTGCAGAACAACTCTATGGTCGCGCCGTTTCCGCCGCGTTTACCGCCCGGCTCAAGGGAAAAAACCAGATTCAGTTCTTTGACCCGGAGCAGATGGAGGCGGCGCAGAAACGACTCACCGAAGAGAGCGATATTCTGACCGCGCTGGATACCCATCGGTTTGCGCTGTGGTTGCAGCCGCAAGTCGAAATGAGCAGCGGCAAGGTGGTCAGTGCTGAAGCCTTATTACGTATGCAGCAGCCCGATGGCAGTTGGGAATTGCCTGAGGGGTTAATTGAGCGCATTGAATCCTGCGGTCTGATGATTACCGTGGGCCACTGGGTGCTGGAAGAGTCCTGTCGCCAGCTTGCCGCCTGGCAAGAGCGTGGGATCACGCTGCCGCTGTCGGTGAATCTGTCGGCGCTACAGCTGATGCACCCGGATATGGTGTCCGACATGCTGGAGCTGTTAAACCGATACCGCATCCAGCCAGGCTCATTGATTCTGGAAGTCACAGAAAGCCGCCATATCGACGACCCGAACGCCGCCGTGGCGATTTTGCGCCCGTTGCGTAACGCCGGTGTGCGCATCGCGCTCGACGATTTTGGTATGGGCTACGCAGGGCTGCGTCAGCTCCAGCATATGAAATCCTTACCAATCGATGTACTGAAAATCGACAAAATGTTTGTGGAGGGGCTGCCAGAAGATAGCAGTATGGTTTCCGCGATTATCCTGCTGGCGCGCACTCTGAAATTACAGATGGTTGCGGAAGGCATCGAAACCGAAGCGCAACGTGAATGGCTGGCTAAGGCAGGGGTGGAAATCGCTCAGGGCTTCCTTTTTGCCCACGCCGTTCCCGCAAAAACCTTCGAAGAACGGTACCTGGCGCACGACTGAAGCGATAACAAAACTTTAAAAAGGTCCGGCTTGTGCGAGCCAGTTCAAATTTTTTAACATTTTTGTATCAATTATGATCCAGGTGCATTTCTGTCATGTTGTCCGGGTGTTATTTTAAGGCCGCAGGTTAACCATAACCTTACAAGACCTGTGGTTTTTACTTCAAGGACACCCTATGAAAACCTCTCTGTTCAAAAGCCTTTATTTTCAGGTCCTGACAGCAATTGCCATTGGTATCCTCCTTGGCCATTACTACCCTGAATTAGGCGCACAAATGAAACCGCTTGGCGACGCGTTCGTTAAGCTGATTAAGATGGTCATCGCACCTGTCATCTTCTGTACTGTCGTTACCGGCATTGCAGGGATGGAAAGCATGAAGGCGGTGGGCCGCACTGGTGCGGTCGCGCTGCTTTACTTTGAAATTGTCAGTACGATTGCGCTGATCATTGGTCTCATCATCGTTAACGTGGTGCAACCGGGGGCCGGGATGAACGTTGATCCCGCGACGCTGGATGCAAAAGCGGTGGCGATTTACGCCGAACAGGCAAAAGACCAGGGGATCGTAGGCTTCCTGATGGATATTATTCCGGGCAGCGTCATTGGCGCCTTTGCCAGCGGTAACATCCTGCAGGTGCTGCTGTTTGCGGTGATGTTTGGGTTTGCCCTGCACCGTCTTGGCAGCAAAGGCCAACTGATTTTCAACGTCATTGAAAGCTTCTCGCAGGTCATTTTCGGCATCATCAATATGATCATGCGTCTGGCGCCTATCGGGGCGTTCGGGGCGATGGCGTTTACTATCGGTAAATATGGCGTGGGTACGCTGGTACAGTTGGGGCAACTCATTGTCTGCTTCTACATTACCTGTATCCTGTTTGTGGTGGTGGTATTGGGTTCAATTGCCCGCGCCACAGGCTTCAGCATCTTCAAATTTATCCGTTATATCCGTGAAGAGCTGTTGATCGTGCTGGGTACGTCCTCTTCTGAGTCTGCGCTGCCGCGTATGCTCGATAAGATGGAGAAGCTCGGCTGTCGCAAGTCGGTCGTAGGGCTAGTGATTCCCACCGGGTATTCGTTTAACCTGGACGGGACATCGATCTACCTGACGATGGCGGCGGTGTTCATCGCTCAGGCCACCAACAGCCATATGGATATTTTCCATCAGATAACGCTGCTGGTTGTGCTTCTGCTCTCCTCGAAAGGTGCTGCAGGCGTTACCGGAAGTGGCTTTATCGTTCTGGCGGCGACTATCTCGGCCGTCGGTCATCTGCCGGTTGCTGGTCTGGCGCTGATCCTCGGTATCGACCGCTTTATGTCTGAAGCCCGCGCGCTGACTAACCTGGTCGGTAACGGCGTGGCAACGGTAGTGGTTGCGAAATGGGTGAAAGAGCTGGATCACAAAAAGCTTGATGATGTGCTGAATAACCGTGCGCCGGATGGCAAAACGCACGAAATCTCCTCTTAATCTCGATACTTATGACCGTAGTCCTTGTGGGGCTGCGGTCACCTGCGCATAATTGACCCCTGCACCCGAATCCTTCACCATGGAGGTTTCGGGATTATTTCACTTCTTCCGTGACATTTTCATGTTCTTGCGGTCTAACACGAAGTGTTTTTAACGTCATATTCAGATAAGCCCACGTGGGGTTGTCTTTTATTACCAGGATTGCTGATCAGGGGTTCACATGCAGGGCACAAAAATTCGACTTATAGCGGGCGGTTTGCTGATGATGGCCAGTGCTGGCTATGTGCAGGCAGACGCGCTCCAGCCTGACCCGGCATGGCAACAGGGGACGCTGGCAAATGGTTTACAGTGGCAAGTGTTAGCCACTCCGCAGCGCCCCAGCGACCGTATCGAGGTCCGTCTGCTGGTAAATACCGGTTCGCTCACCGAAAGTACTCAACAGAGCGGTTTCAGCCACCTTATTCCCCGTATTGCGTTAACCCAGAGCGGTGGCCTTGACGCCACGCAAGCGCGTTCACTTTGGCAACAGGGATTTGACCCTAAACGCCCGATGCCGCCTGTTACTGTTTCTTACGATTCCACGCAATACAATCTCAGCCTGCCGAATAACCGTAACGATCTGCTGAAAGAGTCGCTGAATTATCTGGCGCACACGATGGGTAAACTTGCCATCACCCCCGAAACCGTCACGCATGCGCTCAACAGTGAAGATATGGTGACCACACTGCCCGTGGACACCAAAGAAGGCTGGTGGCGCTATCGCCTGAAAGGTTCCGCCTTGCTGGGGCACGACCCCGCCGAACCGGTAAAAAAACCGGTTGATGCGGCGAAAGTGCACGATTTCTATCAGAAATGGTATACCCCGGATGCGATGACGCTGATTATCGTTGGCAACGTTGATGCACGCTCAGTGGCTGAACAAATCAACAAAACGTTTGGCGAGCTGAAAGGTAAACGTGAAACGCCAGCTCCGGTGCCGACACTCTCGCCGCTGCGTGCGGAAGCTGTCAGCATTATGACCGATGCGGTGCGCCAGGATCGCCTCTCTCTTATGTGGGATACGCCGTGGCAGCCGATTCGCGAATCCGCCGCACTGTTACGTTACTGGCGCGCCGATCTAGCCCGTGAGGCGCTGTTCTGGCACGTTCAGCAGGCGTTAAGCAAAAACAACACCAAAGATATTGGTCTTGGCTTTGACTGCCGCGTACTGTTCCAGCGCGCGCAATGTGCAATCAACATTGAATCGCCAAACGACAAGCTCAAAACCAATTTGAGCACCGTGGCGCGTGAGCTGGCGAAAGTGCGGGATAACGGTCTGCCGGAAGAAGAGTTCAATGCGCTGGTGGCGCAAAAGAATCTGGAACTGCAAAAACTGTTTGCAACCTATGCCCGCACTGATACCGATATTTTGATCAGCCAGCGTCTGCGCTCACTGCAAAATCAGGTGGTGGATATCGCACCAGAGCAGTACCAGCGTCTGCGTCAGGACTTCCTGAACAGTCTGACCGTTGCGATGCTGAATCAGGATCTGCGTCAGCAGTTGTCGCAGGATATGGCGTTGATTCTGTTGCAACCGAAAGGTGAACCGGAATTCAACATGAAAGAGTTGCAGGCGACGTGGGACCAAATCATGGCCCCGGCGACCGCTGCGGCAGCGTCTGTTGAAACGGATGATGCGCATCCGGAAGTGACAGATATTCCGGCAGCGCAGTAAGGGGATTGCCTGATGACGCTGCGCTTATCAGGCCTACAAAAAGTGTATCTCCGCAGGCCGGATAAGGTGTTGTGCCGCTATCCGGCAAAACTGCCTGATGACGCTGCGCTTATCAGGCCTACGGGAAATCTTGTTGTAGGCCGGATAAGGCGCTGGTCGTTTTACTGCGGCATCGCCTCGCGTGGGATAATGGCCCCGCGATGTTGGATAACGGTGCTGGCGGTCAGATGCCCCCGTTTTGCCGCAGCGGCGGCATCACCACCGGTTAAACGCACAGCCAGATACCCGGCGCTGAACGAATCGCCAGCGGCAGTGGTATCAATCACTTTCTCTTTTGGCAATTTCACCGCAGGCACATCGATCAGGTTTTCGCCGTTGATGGAGACCAGGCAGGATTGCGCGCCACGTTTTACTACCACTTCCTGAACACCTGCGGCATGTGTGCGGGCAATCACCTCGTCAACGGGCTTCTCGCCCCAAAGCGCATCTTCATCGTCCAGCGTCAGGAAGGCGATATCAGTGCATTCCAGCATCTGCTGATAGACCTGCTGTGTCTCTTCTTTACTGGCCCACAGGCGCGGACGGTAGTTATTGTCAAAAATCACTTTACCGCCGTTGGCGCGGCATTCGCGCAGTAACGACAGTAGCTTGTCACGGCTGGATGGACTCAGGATCGCGAGGCTTATCCCGCTGAGATAAAGATAATCAAAGGTGGCCAACGTTTCGCAGATGGCGGCGGACTGTTCACTCTCCAGCCAGAACTTCGCCGCCGCTTCGTTACGCCAGTAGTAGAACGTGCGCTCACCGGTGTCGTCAGTTTCAATGTAATAGAGGCCAGGCAAACGGTTCTCCATCCGCTGTGTGAGCGAGGTGTCCACGCTTTCGCCTTGCCATGATTCCAGCATCTGCTGGCTGAAACTGTCCGTGCCCAGCGCCGTGACATAGTGTACGGAAAGCGCCGCCGCATCCACCTGGCGGGCAATGTAAACGGACGTATTCAACGTATCGCCACCGAAGCCGCGCTGAACGTCAGCGCCTTTCTGTGACAGTTCAATCATGCATTCGCCAATCACGGCAATCTTTTTGGACATAGTCGTGAACCTGCTTTGAAAAAAATTAGCGTTAGTGTGCGCTGTGGAAGGTTGCGTGGTCAATCATATTAAAACAACGTTCCATTATTTTTTTGAGCCAGTCCATATTCTGTGTTGGTTTTGACACAGGCGTTTTCGCTTTTGCGTGCGACTCAACATAAAGTTCTCGGTCGGCGGGCCGATAACCTTTGACGAGTCGGGGCAGTAACACACTTAATCACGGGACATCTGAGATGATAAACCAGGTTATCCAGCAGCGAAGCAATTCCGGGGCAAGCGTTGAAAGCTTGCAGGATCGGCGCTTTTGGCTGCAGTGTGAGCGTGTTTATACTTATCAGCCCATTTATCAGACCAATGGTCATCTGTTGGCCGTTGAACTGTTAACGGTGGTGACGCATCCGGACAATCCAGCCCAGCGTCTGGCGCCCGATCGCTATTTCGCTGAAGTCGCGGTACGCCAGCGCATTGACGTTGTGAAAGAGCAGCTACAATTGCTGGAACAGAAGGCCGACTTTTTCCGTCATCATGCACTGCTGGCCTCGGTGAACGTCGATGGCCCAACGCTGCTGGCGATGCGTCAACAGCCAGAGGTTGTCCAGACGATTGAGCGTATGCCCTGGCTGCGCTTTGAACTGGTTGAACATATCCATCTGCCGAAAGAGGCCTCTTTCGCCAGTATGTGTGAATTTGGACCGCTATGGCTTGATGATTTTGGCACCGGAATGGCTAATTTCTCCGCGCTAAGCGAAGTCCGTTACGATTACATCAAAGTGGCGCGCGAGCTGTTCATGATGCTGCGCCAGACGCCCGAAGGGCGCAATCTCTTCACCATGTTGTTGCAGTTGATGAACCGCTATTGCCGCGGCGTTATTGTTGAAGGGGTGGAGACACTCGACGAGTGGCGCGATGTACAACGCTCTCCTGCCTTCGCCGCACAGGGCTATTTCCTGTCTCGCCCGGTGCCATTCGCCCACCTCGATGAGGTCATTCTTTCACTGTAAACCCTCCGCTTCCGCTAAATCCGCCGGTCTGGACTATCTTTAGGACAGGCAAGGAAAGACGAGAGGAAGCAAAATATGACCAAAGCCGGAAAAATTACTGCTGCTGTGACAGGGACTTTCTTGTTGTTGATCGTGGTTGCGATCGTCCTGATTGCAACATTTGACTGGAACCGCCTCAAACCGACCATCAACCAGAAAGTCTCTGCCGAACTGAACCGACCGTTTGCCATTCGTGGCGATTTGGGCGTCGTGTGGGAACGTCAAAAGCAGGAGACCGGCTGGCGTAGCTGGGTGCCGTGGCCGCATGTTCATGCTGAAGACATTGTTGTTGGCAACCCACCTGATATTCCTGAAGTCACAATGGTTCATCTTCCTCGTGTGGAGGCGACGCTCGCTCCATTGGCGCTGTTGACCAAAACCGTCTGGCTGCCGTGGGTCAAGCTGGTGAAGCCTGATGCGCGGCTGATTCGTCTGTCTGAAAAAAACAATAACTGGACGTTTAATCTCGCCAGCAGTGAAAACAAAGACCCTGACGCGCAACCTTCTGACTGGTCATTCCGGCTGGATAACATTCTCTTTGATCAGGGGCGGGTAGCCATTGACGATAAGGTCAGCAACGCCGATATCGAGATCCTGGTCGATCCGTTAGGCAAACCGTTGCCGTTCAGTGAGGTCACTGGCAACAAAGGGAAAGGTGAACACACGAAAGTGGAAGACTATGTGTTTGGCCTGAAGGCGCAGGGGCGCTACAACGGTGAGCCGCTGAGCGGTACGGGGAAAATGGGCGGTATGCTGGCGCTGCGTGGCGAAGACGCATCGTTTCCGGTGCAGGCGGATTTCCGCTCCGGCAATACCCGGGTGGCGTTCGTGGGGGTGGTCAACGATCCTATGAAGATGGGCGGCGTTGATCTCCAACTGAAATTTTCCGGGGATTCACTGGGCGAGCTGTATGACCTGACCGGTGTATTACTGCCGGATACGCCACCGTTTGAAACGGATGGCCGTCTGGTGGCGAAAATCGAACCCGAAAAATCGTCAGTATTTGATTATCAAGGATTTAATGGCCGGATTGGCGACAGTGACATCCACGGTTCGCTGACCTACACCACGGGGAAACCGCGCCCGAAGCTGGAAGGCGAGGTGGAGTCGCGCCAGCTCAGACTGGCGGATTTGGGGCCGCTGATTGGGGTTGATTCCGGCAAGGACGCGGACCAGGCGAAACGCCAGGAACAGAAAAAGGGCGAGAAGAGCGCGCAACCGGCAGACAAAGTGCTGCCCTACGATCGCTTCGAAACGGATAAATGGAACGTGATGGATGCCGATGTGCATTTTAAGGGGCGTCGTATCGAACATGGCAGCAGCCTGCCCATCAGCGATCTCTCAACGCACATCATTCTGAAGAATGCCGATCTGCGCCTGCAACCGCTGAAGTTTGGTCTGGCGGGGGGCAGTATCAATGCGAACCTTCATCTGGAAGGAGATAAAAAGCCGATGCAAGGGCGCGCGGAGATTCAGGCGCGGCGGCTGAAACTCAAAGCGCTGATGCCGAATGTTGAACTGATGCAGAAAACGCTCGGTGAAATGAACGGTGACGCTGAGTTTCGCGGGACAGGAAACTCCGTGGCGGCGCTGCTGGGGAACAGCAATGGTAACCTGAAACTCCTGATGAACGACGGGCTGATCAGCCGCAACCTGATGGAAATCGTCGGGCTGAACGTCGGAAACTTCATCGTCGGGCAAATTTTTGGCGATGACGAAGTGCGGGTCAACTGCGCGGCGGCTAATCTCGATATTGCCAACGGCGTGGCGCGTCCACAAATTTTCGCCTTTGACACCGAAAACGCGCTGATTAACGTCACCGGGACGGCCAGTTTTGCCTCAGAGCAACTGGATCTCACCATCGACCCGGAAAGCAAAGGCATCCGTATTATCACGTTGCGTTCACCGCTGTACGTTCGCGGTACGTTTAAGAACCCCCAGGCGGGGGTGAAAGCCGGGCCGTTGATTGCCCGAGGCGCAGTGGCGGCGGCGCTGGCAACGTTAGTGACCCCTGCTGCCGCGCTGCTGGCGCTGATTTCTCCGTCAGAAGGCGATGCCAACCAGTGCCGAACGATTTTGTCGCAGATGAAGAAGTGAAGGTCAGTGTCTGAAGCGAGTTTGTAGGCCGGATAAGCGTCAGCGCCATCCGGCTACATCTCAAAGCGACTGATGCCGCGTTTCGTGAGTCAACAGCAAGGCGATCAGGGTTAACGCTGCCATCGACGCCAGATAAAGGCCCACGGCCGGTAAACCATAGCTGGACTGTAACCATGTGGCGATATACGGCGCAACGGAGGCACCCAGAATCGAGGCGACGTTATAGGAGAATGATGCGCCGGTGTAACGTACCTCAGTCGGGAACAGCTCAGGCAACAGCGCGCCCATCGGCCCAAACGTCAGCCCCATCAGGCTCAGACCCAGCAGCAGGAACGCGAAAACCAGCACCGGATTGCCGGAGCCCAGCAGCGGTTTAAACGCGAACAGCGCAAACAGAATAATCATTGTGGTGATGATCACCATGCTTTTGCGGCGACCAAAAGCGTCAGCGAGCAGGCCCGCAACGGGGACCATCACGCCAAAGCCTATTACCGCCATCATCAGCATCCACAGCACTTCGTTGCGCGGCAGACCAAGCCCAACCGGTGCGGCGGCGGTACTGAACGTCATCGAATAGACGGTCATGATGTAAAACAGCGTATAGGTCGCCAGCATGATGAAGGTGCCGAGGATTGTCACGCGGACATGTTTGGTCAGCAGCGTGCCGAGCGGGATTTTCACCTGTTTTTTGGCGGCGGCCACTTTAGCGAACACCGGCGTTTCATGCAGGGAAACGCGAACGTACAGACCGATAATCACCAGCACGGCCGAGAAGATGAACGGTACGCGCCAGCCCCAGCTCATGAACTGTTCGTCCGTCAGCAGCCAGGAGAGCAGCAGGAAGGTCCCGTTGGCAAAGAAGAAACCAATCGGTGCGCCCAATTGCGGGAAAGAACCGTACAGCGCACGCTTACGCGGCGGGGCGTTCTCCGTCGCCAGCAGCGCCGCGCCGCCCCATTCGCCGCCGAGCCCCAACCCCTGGCCGAAACGGGCCAGCGCCAGCAGCAGCGGAGCGAAGATGCCAATGGTGGCATAGCCCGGCAGCAGGCCGATAATCACCGTCGAGATCCCCATGGTCAGCAATGACGCCACCAGCGTCACTTTACGCCCCACCCGGTCGCCAAAGTGGCCGAAAAGCGCGGAACCTATCGGGCGGGCGACAAAGGCGATGGCGAACGTGGCGAGCGACTGCAGCGTGGCGGCCGTCGGGTCACCCTGCGGGAAGAAGATGTGCGGGAAGACAATCACTGCGGCGGTCGCGTAAATGTAAAAGTCGAAGAACTCGATGGCGGTGCCAATGAGTGAGGCGATGACGACTTTATTGCGTGAGTTGACCGGCGTGTGTTCCTGTTCGTTATCGAGTGTGGTGGCGGTTGCTTGCATAGTATTTTCTTATTTTTTGTCGGACGAACGGCCATATTACGCACAGCAAAAGCGACATTTCAATCTGTAACAAAGACGAGAAATGGTCAAAAAACAGGCAAAAAGCGGATAATGTTTACACTCGCGATTTCGCGTCTATGAAATGCTTCACATAATTTCCAACTTGGTTGATAAAACTGGTTTTTGGTTAAATAAAAGTTAAGGAGTGGATTTTAATGCTGAATGAGTGGCGCGAGGCGGAAGTAAGTGCCTGACCCTATTCCCGGATGGCGACGCAGGGCGCTTATCTGACCTGGGTAGCGGGCGAACGGTAGGCCGGATAAGCGCAGCGCCATCCGGCACAATACCGCGCATCAGCGGTGCGTTTTGCCCGGCATCCGTGGATCGTCTTTGTACTGGGCGGTGGCAATCCAGGCCGCGCAGAACAGCGTCAGACGCGCAAAGAAGTAGAAGAACGCCATTAATCCCAGCACGGAACCAAATGCCGCGCCGGAAGGGGATTTCACCAGCGCAGGTAAGGTCCAGGTCATAATGATTTTGATCACTTCAAAGCCGATCGCCGCGATAAACGTCCCGCGAATCAGCGCTTTTTTACGCGGGCGATGGCGTGGTAAGCGCCAGAAAATCCAGAAGAACAGCAGATAGTTAGCAAAAATAGAGATCGCCAGGCCAATCAGACGCCACGCAGGTTTCAGCCATTCAATGCTGTCGAGATACAGGGCGGAGATAATCATCTGCTGCGCTGAACCGGCGACTGAGGTGATCGACAACGTTACAATCAGCGCAATCAGCAGGCCTATCAGGGAGATAAAATCGCGCAGGTATTTAATCCAGATTTTCTCCTGATCCTGCGGCGTGCGTTCCCAGACGTCACGCGACTGGGCCCGGATTGCCTCGCGCAGGTTGCCCATCCAGTTGATGCCGGAATAAAGGGCAATCCCTAACCCAAGCAGGCCGACGGTGGTACGCTGCTGCACTGCCGTATTGATGGTGCTTTTCAACGTGGCGGCAAGCGTGGGGTCGCTGACGTTCATCAGGATTTTGTTAAAGATGTCCTGTAACAGCGTGGGATGTGACGCGAGGACAAAACCCGCGGCGGCAAACGACACCATCAGAATGGGAATCATCGACAAAAACGAGAAATAGGTAATGGCTGCGCCAAACTGGTTGCCTAACCGGTCGTTAAAGCGTTCAGTAGCGCGCAGCAGGTGGGCAATCACGGGGATCTGCTGGATTTTGTCTACCGTTGTGGTCACCGTGTTCAGCGTCTGGCGGGCAGCGCCTTTTTTCTCATGCTTTTCAGGCTCAGTCGTATCGACTTTGCGAATCGGGTCGTGTTCAAGTTCCTGAGTTGGGCGTTTTACGTTGTTATCCTGCGTCATCAGGTCGGTCGTCCTTCTTTCGTTAATTCTCTGGACAGTATAGCGTCTCAGTCCACGTAGTCCTTCATCACGCCGGTCAGCCACTCCATAAACAGGTGTACACGCCGTGAGAGATTGCGTCGGTGGGGATAGAGCAACGACACCGGCATGGGTGCGGCGCGATATTGTGGCAGAATTTCAACGAGGATACCGCTGCGTAATGCATCACGAACGCCCACCCGAGGCACCTGAATAATTCCCAGCCCCGCGAGGCAGGCGGCATGATAGGTTTCCGTGCTGTTTACCGTCAGCGTGCCGCCGGTTTTTATCCATTGCGTCCCGTTGCTGGCGGCGATTTCAAAACCCAACGGTCGTGTTCCCAGATTCTGTGAATAATGCACCACCGCGTGGGAAGCAAGATCGTCAAGACTTTCCGGATATCCAAAACGCTCCAGATATTGTCGGCTGGCGCAGTTGATCACGGTGAGTTTTCCCACTGGACGCGCGATCAAACCCGAATCCTTCAGGATGCCGACGCGAACCACACAATCAAAACCTTCGCGAATCAAATCTACCAGCCGATCGCTGCTGCTTAATTCCAGTTCAATCCCCGGATATTGCTGTAAAAAAGCGGGCAGACGGGGGATCACCAGATTTCTCGCCACGCCAACCGGCATATCCACCCGCAGCTTGCCACTGATGCTGGTGGGATCATGCTGAAACAAGCCATCCAGCTCATCCAGATTGCTCAGCAGATCCTTTGCCCGGTCGTAATAGACCATACCGTCCTGCGTCAGTTGGACCCGGCGCGTTGTGCGATGCAAAAGCTGTGTTCCCAGGTGGTTTTCCAGCGCCTGGATTTGGCGCGATACGCTACCTTTAGGAAGTCCCAGCGTGTCAGCGGCGCGAGAAAAACTCTCCAGCTCTGCGACACGAATGAATAATTGCATTGCATGAATTTTATCCATTCTGTGGCCCTATTGTTGTTGTGGATGAAACAGTCATGCGTAACTGGCGACATTTATTGTTTTTCTAGCACCTAATAAGCTTGATCTCAATCTTCACAACAGCGGAAATGAGGTTCTTATGACGCAACGTATCGCATTAGTGACCGGCGGCAGCCGTGGATTGGGGAAAAACGCCGCGCTGAAACTGGCAGACAAAGGAACGGATATTATCTTTACCTGGAACAGCCAAAAACAGGCAGCGCTGGATGTTGTTGCAGAAATTGAGCAAAAAGGCAGAAAAGCTGCGGCAATTCAATTGAATGTCGGGGATACCGCCGGGTTTGCCGTTTTTGCTACAGAGGTGAAAGCGCAACTGCACACGCACTGGCAGCGGGCGTCGTTTGATTATTTAGTGAACAATGCCGGAATCGGTTTGTACGCGCCGTTCGTGGACACTTCGGAAGAGATGTTTGACGAGCTGATGCGCATCCATTTCAAAGGTCCGTTTTTCCTGACGCAGCACCTGCTGCCGCTGATTAACGACGGCGGTCGTATTCTGAATGTGTCCACCGGGCTGGCGCGTTTCGCTTTGCCGGGGTATGCCGCCTATGCGTCCATGAAAGGGGCGATGGAAGTGCTGACACGTTATCAGGCGAAAGAGCTGGGCGTGCGTGGAATATCCGTTAACGCTATCGCGCCGGGGGCGATTGAAACCGATTTTGGCGGCGGACGCCTGCGGGATAATAAAGAGCTGAACGCGTTTGTGGCGTCACAAACGGCACTGGGGCGTGCGGGTCTGCCCGATGATATCGGTGATGCCATTGCCGCGTTACTGAGTGATGAACTGGCCTGGATGACGGCACAGCGTATTGAAGTGTCGGGAGGGATGTTCCTGTAATTGGCGATTCAATGCCGCTCCCCGCTCGCGAAATTAGCAATACATGCCAACTCTGATTTTGTTACATATTGCCGCGCAGGAGAGAATGTCTTTTCTCATGCGCGGCTGTTATTTTATTGTGAAATTAATTTTCTATAAAAACAATAAGGCGCTAAATTTAAGGATTTCCTTATTAATCAGGCGTATTTTTAGCCGAAAATGTAATTCTTATATTTCAGGTGTAAAAAATCGTTTATTCACTTCTCTCCTGAGAGAATATCTGTAAAATAGCCCACCGCCTAATGGCAGGTTTATATTTTACCCCTCGGGTAATACCCTTTCCTTCCTTAATGATATTATCGGAAACGGTGGAGAGAATAATGCAAATCATCATGTTTGACAGGCAGTCAATATTTGTTCATGGAATGAAGATAAGTTTACAACAACGAATTCCAGGAGTGAGTATTCAGGGTGTCAGTCAGGTTGATGATCTCTGGTACAAACTGGAAGAAAACCCGGAAGCCATGCTGATGCTGGATGGCGATCTGGACAGCGAGTTTTTTCACGGGCTATTGCTAAAGGCGATGCAGCAATTTCCCTTAGTCAAAATCTTAATTATTGCTACGAACTGCAGTAAGAAAGGATTTCAGGACCTGGCGCAATATAATGTCCATGCCCTTATTCCGCGTGATTCAGATGCGGAGATATTTGTTCTGGCGATAAATAGCGTCAAGATGGGGATGATGTTTTTACCCAGTGAATGGATAACGAATCCGCCGACGGAATGTCGTGATATTAAATCGTTGAGTGCCCGCCAGCGGGAAATATTAACGATGCTGGCGGCAGGCGAATCAAATAAGGAGATTAGCCGCTCGTTAAATATCAGCACCGGAACCGTAAAAGCGCATCTTGAATCGCTTTATCGTCGGCTGGATGTGAAAAATCGTACCCAGGCGGCCATGTTACTGGCACAGTATTAGTAACCTTATTGTTATGTTACGACCGGAGACGCTTCGGTCGTAACATCATCACGTTTTAATAGCCCCAACAGCCCGTCATTCTGCCAGCGCCGATGTAACCAGTAACTTTCTCTGAGCGTCCCTTCCAGACCAAATCCCGCTCTTTCCAGCACATGTCCCGACGCCCGCTTGCCGCGAATCGAATGCTTCACGGATCTCGTTCTCACTGCGTGCATCGGTAACTTAACGTATCTCTTGAGAAATTTCTCAATGTTCACGCAACGGTCACTGTAATATCTGTTGAAGTTGTTATATCTATAAAAACTCATAATTAAAACAATGAACTAAAGCAAAATTAATGACCTCCGCAGAGAGGCGCTTTTGCATAAGGAAGAGAATGACGATTAGCGTTTTGACCACACGCACCACGTTCGAACACTGCCTGGGGATTATTCGCCAGGCCTCCGTTGAAATTCTCCTGCTGCTGGGCGTTCACGCGTCCGACGGGAAAGATCCGCGCTGGTTCCTGGAGCAACTGGACCAGGCGCGTCTGAATCTGGGCGGCTGGAGCCAGGTTGCTAGGCGTTTGCACCTCAACGACGCGCAACTGAGCCAGTTAACGCTGCAACTGCGCCACCTTCAGCAGTGTGTGCCACAATACGAAAGTGGACAGGACGTCAGTGAAAACCAATTGATTGCCGCCCTGCGTGTGGTGACATCCCTTGAGCGATTGCGTGAACACCAGTCGTTGCTCAACTATAAAACAGATATTGAAGAGGCGGACCACAGTCAACAAATGCGGGCGGAGCGGCAACTGCGGACGATTGAGTTGACCCTGGCCGCACTGATCGCGCAGATGTGGCCAGATAAATCGCAGCTTAACAACCATCTTAAAGAAAACTTCGGCGCCGATAAGCTCAGACGCTGGATCAAGCAGGGCGATCGTCAGGACCCGTTGAGCGGTATGCGTTTCAGCGAGCTGGCATTGATGATCGTCGATAAGAAGGCTTTTTCCCGCCACTATTCCCGGATTTTTAATGATGCGTCGGTCTTAACGCTATTTGTTGAACCTCGTCTGACGCTGCGGGTGTTTCTGGATGATTGTCGGCAGGTGCGCAACAAAGTGTTAGCCGGCGAGCCTTTGTCGTCAGCACAACTGACATTACTCTCCTGCCAGTTCCAGCATATAGTGCGCCCTGTGCAACGGGCCTGTGAGCAGGGACGCGCGCGTATAAACCCCGCCGCGCTCATGATTGTGGAAGAGGGGCAACTGGCGCAGTTTTGGGAAAATGCCCGGCAAAAGGATAAGCAGTCGGGCGGTGATGCAGAGGAGATCAGCGAATCTATTGAACCGCTGCGCAAACGCCCGCTGCGCACCGCAGAAGAGCGTGAACAGCTTATTACCGGTATGCTCTGGGCAGGCGTAGGCGTGATGGTATTCGCCATTCTTGGCGGCGGGGTGTGGCTGGTGAGTTCGCAACCTCCAGCGCCTGCGCCAAACATTCAAATTACTCAGGCGGAACCCAAACGCGAAGTGCCTTCCGCGCGTGAACAGGTGACGCAGATGGGCATTACCTGGGATACGTTTAACATGCGTGCCGCCATCGATCGCAATGACAGCCGGGTGACGGCGCTCTTTTTACAGGGCGGCATGAACTGGCAGGTGTCGTGGACTGAAGCGGCGTTTGCCCGTAACAATACCGATGTTCTGGCGCTGCTGCTTCGCTATCCTTCGCAGATGGATGAAAGCAAACCCTGTCGGCGCTTCATTAATACGCTCGGTCACGCGATGTCCGGCGGCGCGCCGCTGACGCGCGAACACAAAGCCTATCTGCAACAGTTTTGCACCGTGCCTGCCGTCGTATCGCGACAGCAGCGTGATGCCGAGCAGGCAGCGTTGCGCTACCGCGCCGAGCCCAGCGCGGATAACAAGAAATGGCTGAAGATTCATGAGGCTATTTATGAGGTCATTCAGTAAAGGTGATGCAAAACGGTCCATGCCGGATAAGGCAAAATCGCCATCCGGCACGTTATTCCCTGATGCTTAAGAATTCATCCGGTTACGGTTCCCCATAGAGCCCGATCAGTCGGCGTACCACGCCGTTGGTCCAGCCAAAGCCATCCTGCAGCGGATATTCCCCGCCGCCCCCTTCGCGTGGGGTGCCGCTGGCGATGTGGTATTTCTCGATGAGCTTATGATGCTGCTGATAAAAATGATTCACCGTGTGCAGCCAGCTATGAGCGATTTCATCGCCCAGCGCGTCATCGCCATACATCTTAAAGCCCTGGATCGCCATCCACTGTAGCGGCGCCCAGCCGTTCGGTTTATCCCATTGTTCACCCGTTTCGTATTCGGTAGCGAGAATGCCGCCAGGCGTGAGCAGGCGAGCCCGCACGGTATCTCCCAGGCGATCGGCCTGTTCATGGGTCGCCATACCGACGTAGAGCGGCACGATACTGGCGGCAGAGAACAGCGCCATTTGCTCGCGCCGCCAGTCATAATCGCGATAGCAGCCATTTTCCTCATCCCACAAATAGTGATTCACAGCGGCCCGGCGATCGCTCGCCTTCTGGCGGAACTGCGCCTCAACGTCACGTTCGCCTTTCAGCGCTGAGATATTGGCGATGGTGCTTTCCAGTTTGAACAGGAAGGCATTGAGATCAATAGGGATAAACTGCGTCGTGCGAATGCTCGCCAGACGTCCGGCGTCGCGCAACCAGCGGGAGGAATAGTCCCAGCCGGAGGCGGCACCGGCGCGCAGGTCGCGATACACTTCATTCGGCGGGCGGCCTGAATGTTTGGCGGTTTCCACATCTTCCAGCCACGACTCATCGCGCGGGGTGTCACGATCGTCCCAGTAGCGGTTAAGCAGAGAACCATCCGGCATTCTGACCACATGTCGGTAGGCCTGGTTAAGCACCAGCGATTCCGCGCCGTCCATCCAGAAGGCGTATTCCATCTTCAGATGGTCCAGATAGCGCCGGGCTCCGCGTACGCCGTCCTCTTCGAATAGCTCGACCATCAGCGCAAACACCGGCGGCTGTGAGCGACTGAGATAATAGGTGCGATTGCCATTGGGAATATGGCCGTAGTTTTCGATCATCCACGCAAAGTTATCCGCCATACATTTCAGTAAATCTTCCCGCCCGCTTTCCGCCAGGCCGAGCATGGTGAAATAGGAGTCCCAGTAATAGGTTTCGCTAAAGCGGCCGCCCGGCACGATATAGGACTGCGGCAGAGCCAACAGAGACGACCACGGAATATGATCCTGCGGTTCGCGGGTTAATACCGGCCACAGTTGGTCGATATGTTCTTTCAGGGAGTTTTCCGGGTTGGAAACATATTCCGTGCCGTACACTTCCGGAAGCCAGAAGTGATTTTCGACAAACTGCCGCAGGTCGAAATCCCGATGGCGTTTGACTTTACGATAGCGAATCAGAATATCGAGCGGATCCATTTTCGGCGCGCAGTCGGGAAAGGTTTTGCTGTCGGCAAAAATTTTCGAGGACTGTACGTGTTCGAACAGTTCGAGATAACGATCGGCTGGCGTCAGGGCATCAGAGGCAGGAAGCCCTTCAATCATCTCAGGTTCCGGTTCTGCCTCGATCATCTCATCCAGCTTTAACTCGCACGGATCCGTTTCGTAGATAAGATCGACATCGATCGTAAATTCCTCTGACGGGACGTGTTGTAGTTTCTGGTTGATCATAATGAGAAGGACCTCCGGATTGCGTCGTAAAGGATACGGGTGTTGCCCGGCTGTCTTTTAAGCGTAGACATTCGCTTCGGTGTGTGGGGTGCAAAGTGTGCGGTAGGTCACATTTACGTTGCAGCCTGAAAATAAGCTAATAATATAGATTGCTGATAATTCAAAATAATTTCTTTCCTGTTGTGTATTATTAAAAACCTATTTTAGGAACATTCAAATGCAATACTTTGTGAATAAGATAAACCTTACATACAATAGGGAGAAGCTATCTCATCGATAGATACCTCCCATGTTATTAGTTGATACTTATCAAATTAGCCTGTCACTTATTTCCTATTATGGCAGGGTCCCATCCGGACAACCTCTTTTGTATTTTTCTGGGTCACAATAACTCACAACCGTGAGGGTAAAATAATGAAAACCATTACCCGTCTTACCGCGATTGCCGCAGCTGGCATCGTTATCTGTTATTTCGGATTATCAGGTTATGTCTGGTATCACGATAAACAACGCAGTCAGGTCGCGTCCGTTCAGGCCTCTGCAAAGGAAGAAAATAATCAGGTTCTGGGATTTTTACGAGAGAAGGGATGCGATTATTGTCATACCCCTTCCGCAGAATTACCTTTTTATGTCTCCTTTCCCATCGCCAAACAGTTGATGAATTACGACATTCAACTGGGATATAAATCTTTCAACCTTGAAGCCGTTCGTGCTGCGCTGCTGAAGGATGAACCTGTTTCGCAAAGCGATCTTAATAAGATTGAATGGGTGATGCAGTATGAAACCATGCCGCCAACGCGTTATACCGCTCTGCACTGGGCCGGAAAGGTGAGTGATGAAGAACGGCAGATGATTCTTGACTGGATTACGAAACAGCGTGAGCAATATTACGCCAGCAACGACACCGCCGCTCAGCATCGCAATGAGCCGGTGCAGCCGATCCCGAAATCGTTGCCAACCGACGCGCAAAAAGTGGCGCTTGGTTTTACGCTGTATCACGATCCGCGTTTGTCCGGCGACAGCACTATATCTTGTGCGCATTGCCACGCCCTTAATGCGGGCGGCGTGGATGGAAGGAAGACCTCAATTGGCGTCGGCGGGGCGGTTGGACCTATCAACGCGCCGACGGTGTTCAACTCCGTATTTAACGTCGAGCAGTTCTGGGATGGTCGCGCGCCGACGTTGCAGGCACAGGCGGGTGGGCCACCGCTGAACCCAATCGAAATGGCATCGAAGTCCTGGGATGAGATCATCGGCAAACTCGATAAAGACCCGGTTCTTAAGCAGCAATTCCTCGCGGTCTATCCGCAGGGATTCAGCGGCGACACAATCACCGATGCGATTGCTGAATTTGAGAAAACGTTGATTACGCCCGATTCAGCCTTCGATAAATGGCTGCGCGGCGACGAAAACGCGCTGACGGCGCAACAGAAGCATGGCTATCAATTGTTTAAGGACAATAAGTGCGCCACCTGCCACGGCGGGATCATTTTGGGTGGGCGTTCGTTTGAGCCGCTGGGCCTGAAGCAGGACTTTAATTTTGGCGAAGTGACTGCGGCGGATATTGGGCGTATGAACGTCACTAAAGAGATGCGCGATAAACTACGCCAGAAAGTCCCCGGTCTGCGTAACGTAGCGCTTACCGCGCCATACTTCCACCGTGGCGATGTCCCGACGCTGGATGGGGCCGTGAAGCTGATGTTGCGTTATCAGGTGGGTAAAGAGATTCCGCAGGAAGATATCGATGATATCGTCGCCTTCCTTGAGAGTCTGAACGGGGTGTATACGCCGTATATGCAGGATAAGTAAAGCAATATGCCGGATAGCGCTGATGCCCTGTCCGGCATTTTTAATGCTTAACGCATCGTCACGAACTCTTCTGCGGCGGTGGGGTGAATCGCCACGGTGTTGTCAAAGTCCTTCTTGGTCGCGCCCATCTTCAGCGCCACCGCAAAGCCCTGCAACATTTCATCCATACCGAAACCGATGCCGTGGATGCCGACAATCTTCTCTTCCGCGCCGACGCATACTAACTTCATGCGGCACGGCTGACGGTGTGAGGTGACGGCGGTATACATCGCGGTGAACGAGGATTTATACACTTTCACCTGACCGTCGCCATACTGCTCGCGGGCTTGTGGTTCGGTCAGGCCCACGGTGCCGATCGGCGGGTGGCTGAAGACCACGGTAGGGATATTGCTGTAGTCCAGATGCTCATCCGGCTTGTTGTTAAACAGGCGTTCAGAGAGACGACGACCCGCCGCAACGGCAACCGGGGTCAGCTCGACAGCGCCGGTGTTATCTCCGACCGCATAAATCCCGTCCACGCTGGTGTTCTGGTATTTATCGACGACGATATACCCTTTTTCATTTGTTTTTACGCCGGTCGCTGCCAGGTTGAAATTATCGGTGGCTGGCTCGCGACCAATCGCCCAAATCAGACAATCGACCGTTTCGCTGCGACCGTCTTCCAGCTCCAGCGTCAGGCTGCCGTCGGCGTTTTTCACCACCGCTTTCGGAATGGCGTGGGTATGAAGCTGAGGCCCTTCGGCATTCATCACTTCGATCAGCGTTTCGGTGATCATCGGGTCAAAGCTGCGCAGCGGCGCGTGTTTACGCACGAACAGATGGGTTTTGGCCCCCAGGCCGTTAATCACGCCCGCCAGTTCCACTGCGATATAACCCGCGCCTACAACGGCGACGCGCTCTGGCAGCGCAGGCAGTTCAAAGAAACCATCGGAGTCGATACCGTATTCCACGCCCGGAATATCCGGATGGCTCGGACGACCGCCTGTCGCGATAAGAATATGGTCGGCGGTGATGGTCTCACCGTTCACTTCGATGGTTTTAGCATCGACGAAACGGGCGAAACCTTTGATCACATCCACGTTATTCTTACCCAGTACGTTGTCATACGAGGTGTGAATACGGTCGATATAGGCGGTACGGCTGGCAATCAGCGTATCCCAGTTGAATTTATTGATGGTGGTGTCAAACCCGTAGTCCGGGCCATACATGTGGATGGCTTCGCGGATTTGCGCGGCATGCCACATTACCTTTTTCGGTACGCAACCGACGTTGACGCAGGTGCCGCCCAGCTCTTTAGCTTCAATCAGCGCACACTTCTGGCCGTACATCGCTGCACGGTTAATCGAGGCGATACCGCCGCTGCCACCGCCGATGGCGATGTAGTCATAATGCTTGCTCATGAGTCTTATCCTTTCGTTCTGATTGCCGCGATTGTATACCTGAAACACATTGGTTCCACCGATGGCTGCGATTACTCAGGCACGATCCAGTTTACCGAAGTATGTCCGGTTCCGGCGGGTACCAGCTTGCTGTGCAGCCACGGCAGTACGTTGTTCATTTGTTCTTCCAGTTTCCACGGTGGGTTGATCACAATCATTCCGGAGGCGGTCATGCCGCGCTGATCGCTGTCCGGACGCACCGCCAGCTCGATTTGCAGAATTTTACGGATGCCGGTGGCTTCCAGATCGTGCACCATGCGTTTGATTTGCTGGCGTAATACCACGGGATACCACAGCGCGTAAGTTCCGGTCGCAAAACGCTTATAGCCTTCGGCTATCCCGGCAACGACAGCCTGGTAGTCTGATTTAATTTCATAAGGTGGATCGATAAGAATCAAACCGCGACGTGAAACCGGCGGCAGCTTTGCTTTCAACTGCTGGTAACCGTCTGCGCGGGCCACGCGGGCGCGCTCATCTTTCTGGAATTCTCCGCGTAACAGCGGGAAATCGCTCGGATGCAGTTCCGTCAGAAGCAGGCTGTCCTGTTCGCGCAACAGTTGGCGGGCGATCAGCGGTGAGCCAGGGTAGTAACGCAGTTGCCCGCTACGGTTGAAGTGCTCGACCACGCCGATATACGGTTCAAGTTCGCTTGGCAGGCCATCCTGCTGCCAGATGCGCGCAATACCTTCCAGGTATTCCCCGGTGCGTTCCGCATGCTCACTGCTTAACTGATAACGCCCCGCGCCTGCATGGGTGTCCAGATAGAGGAACGGTTTTTCTTTCTCTTTGAGCGCTTCAATAATCAGGCTCTGAACCGTGTGTTTAAGGACGTCGGCGTGGTTGCCAGCGTGGAAGCTGTGGCGATAACTGAGCATGGGTAAACGTGTTCCAGGTTATAAACGCAGGCCCGATAGCCTTGCGCTTTCGGGCGAATAAAAAGCACATCGCCACAGTATACAGAAAAGTCACCGCCGCCGCGAAAGCGCATCGCCCGGCATTGAAATTCACTACACTTAACCCCATGCTACGTATATTACGTGCCGGATGGCGGCTAACGTCTTATCCGGCCTACAAAGGATGAACCTGTAGGCCAGATAAACGCACCGCGCCCCCATCCGGCGAAAACGTGTTTACGCGTTTGTTTCTCCTTTTAACCAGGACTGTGCATATGACGAATCCATTACTGACTCCCTTCACGCTGCCGCCATTTTCCGCAATCAAGCCGGAACACGTGGTCCCGGCGGTAACCAAAGCGTTGAACGACTGCCGTGAGAATGTGGAACGTGTCGTTGCGCAGGGGGCGCCGTATACCTGGGAAAATCTTTGCCAGCCGTTGGCGGAAGTCGATGATGTTCTGGGACGCATTTTTTCCCCGGTCAGCCATCTGAATTCGGTTAAAAACAGTCCGGAGCTGCGTGAAGCCTACGAGCAGACGCTGCCGCTGCTGTCGGAATACAGCACCTGGGTGGGGCAACATGAGGGTCTGTATAAAGCGTACCGCGATCTGCGCGACGGCGATCATTATGCCACGCTGAATACCGCGCAGAAAAAAGCCGTTGATAACGCGCTGCGTGATTTTGAACTCTCCGGGATTGGCCTGGCGAAAGAAAAACAGCAGCGCTACGGTGAGATTGCCACCCGTCTGTCGGAGTTGGGCAACCTGTACAGTAACAACGTGCTCGACGCCACCATGGGCTGGACGAAGCTGATTACGAACGAAGCAGAACTGAGCGGTATGCCGGAAAGCGCGCTGGCGGCGGCAAAAGCGCAGGCTGAAGCGAAAGAACAGGAAGGTTACCTGCTGACGCTGGATATCCCAAGCTATCTGCCGGTGATGACTTACTGCGACAATCAGGCGCTTCGTGAAGAGATGTACCGCGCCTATGTGACCCGCGCCTCCGATCAGGGCCCTAATGCCGGTAAATGGGACAACAGCCCGGTGATGGCGGAAATTCTGGCGTTGCGCCATGAACTGGCCCAACTGCTCGGTTTTGAAAGCTACGCCTTTAAATCGCTCGCCACCAAAATGGCGGAAAATCCGCAGCAGGTGCTGGAGTTTTTAACCGATCTGGCAAAACGTGCGCGTCCGCAGGGCGAGAAAGAGCTGGCGCAACTGCGCGCCTTTGCCAAAGCGGAGTTTGGCGTTGATGAGTTACAGCCGTGGGATATCGCCTGGTACAGCGAAAAACAGAAACAGCATCTGTACAGCATCAGCGACGAACAGCTGCGCCCGTACTTCCCGGAAAACAAGGCGGTGAACGGCCTGTTTGAAGTGGTCAAACGCATTTACGGTATTACTGCGAAAGAGCGTCACGATGTGGATGTCTGGCACCCGGACGTGCGTTTCTTCGAGTTGTATGACGAAAACAACGAACTGCGGGGAAGTTTCTATCTCGATCTGTATGCCCGCGAACATAAACGCGGCGGGGCGTGGATGGATGACTGCGTTGGGCAGATCCGCAAAGCAGACGGCACGTTGCAAAAACCGGTCGCCTACCTGACCTGTAACTTTAACCGCCCGGTCAATGGTAAACCGGCGCTGTTTACCCATGACGAAGTGATCACCCTGTTCCATGAATTTGGTCACGGTCTGCATCACATGCTGACCCGTATCGAAACCGCAGGTGTTTCCGGGATCAACGGTGTGCCGTGGGATGCGGTCGAACTGCCGAGCCAGTTTATGGAAAACTGGTGCTGGGAGCCGGACGCGCTGGCGTTTATCTCCGGCCACTACGAAACCGGTGAACCGCTGCCAAAAGAACTGCTGGATAAAATGCTGGCGGCGAAAAATTACCAGGCGGCGCTGTTTATCCTGCGCCAACTGGAGTTCGGTCTGTTTGACTTCCGTCTGCATGCGGAATTTGATCCGCAGCAAGGGGCGAAAATCCTTGAGACCCTGGCGGAAATCAAAAAACAGGTTGCCGTGGTGCCGGGGCCGTCATGGGGCCGCTTCCCGCATGCCTTCAGCCATATTTTCGCTGGAGGTTATGCGGCTGGTTATTACAGCTACCTGTGGGCAGACGTGCTGGCGGCAGATGCATTCTCACGCTTTGAAGAGGAGGGCATTTTCAACCGGGACACCGGGCAGTCGTTCCTCGATAACATCCTGACGCGTGGGGGCTCAGAAGAGCCAATGGAACTGTTCAAACGCTTCCGTGGGCGCGAGCCGCAACTGGACGCCATGCTCGAACATTACGGAATTAAAGGCTAGTTCCTGAGTGAAAATTTGTTTAGTGGATGAAACAGGCGCCGGAGACGGCGCCTTATCCGTTCTGGCTTCCCGCTGGGGACTGGAGCATGACCCGGATAATCTGATGGCGCTGGTGCTGACGCCGGAGCATCTGGAGCTGCGAAAACGCGATGAGCCGAAACTCGGGGGTATCTTCGTTGATTTTGTGGGTGGCGCAATGGCCCATCGGCGTAAGTTTGGCGGCGGTCGTGGTGAAGCGGTGGCAAAAGCGGTAGGTGTTAAAGGCGACTATCTGCCGGATGTCGTTGATGCGACCGCCGGGCTGGGACGCGATGCGTTTGTGCTGGCTTCCGTGGGCTGTCATGTGCGGATGCTGGAGCGTAACCCGGTGGTGGCGGCATTGCTCGACGACGGACTGGCGCGTGGTTATGCCGACGCACAAATCGGCTCGTGGTTGCAGGCGCGATTGCAGTTAATTCATACCTCCAGCCTGACGGGGCTCGCCGATATTTCTCCACGTCCCCAGGTGGTCTATCTGGACCCGATGTTTCCTCACAAGCAGAAAAGCGCGTTGGTGAAGAAAGAGATGCGGGTATTTCAGTCGCTGGTGGGACCGGATTTGGACGCTGATGGACTGCTGGAACCAGCGCGTAGGCTTGCGACCAAACGCGTGGTGGTTAAACGCCCGGATTACGCACCGCCCCTGGCGAATGTCGCGACGCCAAACGCGGTGGTGACCAAAGGGCACCGGTTTGATATTTATGCCGGCACGCCTTTGGCGGATTAACAGATTGCCTGATGGCGCTGCGCTTATCAGGCCTACGATTTAACGTAGTTTGTAGGCCGGATAAGGCGAAGCCGTCATCCGGCGAGATTTAACAGTCCGATGGCGCTGCGCTTATCAGGCCCACGATTTAACGTAGTCTGTAGGCCGGATAAGGCGAAGCCGTCATCCGGCGAGATTTAACAGTCCGATGGCGCTGCGTTTATCGGGCCCACGATTTAACGTAGTCTGTAGGCCGGATAAGGCGTGAGCCGTCATCCGGCGAGATTTAACAGACCGCCTGATGGCGCTGCGCTTATCAGGCCTACGATTTAACGTAGTCTGTAGGCCGGATAAGGCGAAGCCGTCATCCGGCACAATCCGTCCGTTATTTTGCGTCGTCCGGCGTGTTAATCATCCGGTTCAGCCACGGCACCATCAGTGCCATCACAATCGTCACGGCCAGCGTCACCAGTCCGATTTTACTGAATACCCCGGTATAGATGGGCAAGGTTTGCAGCGGATCGGTGATGTTCTCGGGCACAGCAGTAAAGGTCGCCACATAGCCGCCCAACAGGAACGCAGCGGCCTGGGTCAGGAACCACATCCCGAGGATAAAGCCCATCAGATGCTGCGGAACCAGCGCCGCCACCATCGCCAGCCCCAGGGCGCTAATCAACAGTTCCCCCAGACTCTGGAACAGATAAACCAGCACGATAAACCACGGTGACGTCAGTCCTTGCGCATCGGCAAACCACATGCCTGCGGCGGCGGCGGTCAGAAAGCCCAGCGAGCACAAAAACATCCCGAGAGTAAATTTCATTGGCATCGTCAGGTCTTTACCTTTGCTGCCAAGACGGGTGTAAATTGCCGCCAGTACCGGACTCGCCACTACCACCCAGAATGGGTTCAGCGCCTGAAAACTCACCGGGTTGATAGTGAAGCCGAGGATATCGTGGTGAACGTTGTTGATGGCAAAGAAGTTCAGCGAGGTAGGCATCTGCGCATACAGAATATAAAACAGCACTGCCTCAATCATCAGGATAAACGCCACAAACATCTTGTTGCGCCCGGTTGTATCCAGCTTAAAGGCCTGACGGAAGAAGATGATTGTCACCACGATCGACAGCACAATCAGCACCAGATTGGCGATTTTGACATTGTGCATCAGCCAGGCGCAGAGGAAGATCATCGCCACGGTGCCAATCAGCACGTACAGCAGCTTGCGGAAGCTCATCGGCAGATGGTCGGGTTCTGAACCGATATCCTTCACCATGCCACGGCAGGCGAAGTAGACCAGCAGTGCGACAATCAGCCCCGCGCCGCATAAATTGTACGTCACGGCATAGCCAAATTTATCGGCAATCACGGGCGCGAGGGACAGTGACAGCAGCGACCCGATGTTAATCGACATATAGAACAGGGTGAACGCACCGTCCAGACGCGGATCTTTCGGCGGATAGCATTTGGAAAGCAGACTCGCCGGATTGGCCTTAAACAGCCCGTTACCGACGGCGATGGTTCCCAGAGCGATAAAAATCAGGTCCGGTTTGAGTAATGACATGCCGGTCATGAAGTAGCCGAGCGCCAGCACAATCGCGCCCAGTACCAGCGTACGCTTGGTGCCCAGCAGGTGATCGCCGACGTAACCCCCAATAGAAATCAGACCGTACACCAGCGCGGCAAAGGCGCCGAAGGTGATAAAAGCCTGTTCCTGAGAGAAACCGAGCTGTTTAACAAAGAAAACCGCCAGGATACCCTGAACGCCGTAATAGCCAAATCGTTCCCATAACTCGACAAAAAAGATCATGAAGAACGGGCGGGGTTGCTGTAGCAAGCCCGTTGGTGCAGATGTATTCATAGTGCTTCGCCTTTCAATGCCATCCCGAAAAGTATGAACGCGTTATACAAAACGCGCCGAAAAAGTCTGACTCTGTTATAGACTGCGGTCTTTGACCGGTAGGGTAGGTTATTATACAGATAGTTTTTGATCTAATTAGTTGATCACACTAATTATGAATTATGGCGTGGAATGTTGTACTGATGAAAAACAAAACGCCCGCAGAAGCAGGCGTTTTTGTTTTCTGTATTGCCCGATAACGCTACGCTTATCGGGCTGGATCGAGTCATCCGGCAGGACAAAATTACTCTTCTTCGTCACGCAGCGGAACAATCAGCATGTCGACGTGAACGGTGTTGATCAACTGG
Organism: Citrobacter amalonaticus; assembly: GCF_037053465.1. Lineage (GTDB taxonomy): Bacteria > Pseudomonadota > Gammaproteobacteria > Enterobacterales > Enterobacteriaceae > Citrobacter_A > Citrobacter_A amalonaticus_H. Next base: position 144,823 of record NZ_JBALIF010000005.1, on the reverse strand, counting down.
CGAGCAGAAGACATCAGCTTGCTCCAGAAGTCCTGGTGATGACCGCAAACAACCAGGTCCATATCGTATTTCTTAATCGCGTCGACCAGTACCTGACCCAGATCGCCGCTACCGCTCAGGGTTTCAGTAATCGGGTAGCCAGCATTGGTGGAGAGTTCGGTCAGCGCGTGGTGGGTTTCTTCGGAGATGCGTTTTTGCATATCGCCCAGATTAACATCAATCAGGCCGGTATAAAGGTCAGAGTAGTTAACATCAACGTGGATCAGGGACACTTTTGCGTTATAGGGACGCGCCATAGAGACCGCTTTTTCTACCAGAACTTTGCTTTCCGGAGAAAGATCAACCGCGATGAGAATGTGTTTGTAAGCCATAGTATTACTCCTTCCATAAAGTTGTCGATGACCAGCCAGCTAGCGTTTCTTTTGCCTTCGCGTCACCCGCGTCCTGCGAACTGTGCGATGTCTCTACGCGGGGCTAGCTCAGCCGCGATGAATTGTCGAAATCATCCTTACAGTATAGCGGCCTGGATAATCCGTCAATCCGCCTTGCTTACCAAATAGTTAAACAAATTTTTTAGATAATTGCATTGATAGCGATTAACCTTCTGGCAAAAAAATTAACTGATCTCCTACACTATTTAGAGAACCGCTCGGATGCAACGCACCAGAATGGGCGGTTCTGGTCGTACTCTTTCATTGAACTGTCTGGCAAGTTTTGGGGAGCGGTAGTCCCGGAGCGGAACTCCGTGGGCGGGTCGCCGGGGAGGTCGTATGATAAGCACCGTCGCATTATTCTGGGCGTTATGTGTCGTTTGCATAGTGAATATGGCGCGTTATTTCTCGTCGCTACGCGCACTATTAGTTGTACTTCGTGGTTGCGATCCTTTGCTCTATCAGTATGTGGATGGGGGCGGCTTTTTCACCTCACATGGTCAACCCAATAAGCAAATGCGTCTGGTGTGGTATATCTACGCCCAGCGTTACCGCGATCATCATGATGATGAGTTCATCCGCCGCTGCGAGCGGGTGCGCCGTCAGTTCATTCTGACCAGCGCATTATGTGGGCTGGTGGTTGTCAGTCTGATTGCATTGATGATTTGGCACTGAGCAAAAAAAAGCGGGCCAGTTTCCTGACCCGCTTGCTACGGTAACGTCTTTTCTCTTAGATAAGCTTCAGCGAGATCCAGTACAGCGTACCGGACAGAAGAATCGCCGCTGGCAGGGTAAACACCCATGCCATCAGAATGCTGGTCACCGTTTTACGCTGCAGACCACCGCCATCAACGACCATCGTCCCCGCCACGGAGGAAGAGAGAACGTGGGTGGTGGAAACCGGCATCCCGGTATAGCTGGCCAGACCGATTGAGACGGCTGCGGTCATCTGCGCAGACATCCCCTGGGCATAGGTCATGCCTTTCTTACCAATCTTTTCACCGATAGTGGTTGCCACTCGGCGCCAGCCGATCATGGTACCAATACCCAGCGCCAGCGCGACCGCCATGATGATCCAGACTGGCGCATACTCGATAGTGCTCAGCATATCGGTTTTCAGTTTCTTCAGCAGACGCTGATCGTCAGCGCTCACGCCTGGCAGCTTCGTCACTTTATCGGTGGTGTCGGAGATGCACAGCATGATGCGACGCAACTGGCCACGCTGTTCAACGCTCAGCTGGTCATAGTTTTCCACGTTGTTAGACAGCATTGCCTTCGCGCGATCCAGCGCATTGAGGGTATTTGCCGGGTGGCAGTGGAATTCCGCTGGCTGGGTTGCGCCCGGCTCCGGAGACGGAATCAGCTGATCAACCCCCGTCACTTTCTTCAGCAGATCGGGATGCTGCTGGAAGTAGGTTTCGACGTTATTGATAGCATCACGGGTACGGGTAATTTCATAACCCGAGGCATTCATGTTCACCACGAAGCCCGCAGGCGCCACCCCAATCAGTACCAGCATCACCAGACCAATGCCTTTCTGCCCGTCGTTCGCGCCATGAGAGAAGGCCACGCCGATGGCAGAAATAATCAGTGCGATACGGGTCCAGAACGGCGGCTTTTTCTTCCCGTCTTTCTTTTCACGTTCCGCTGGCGTCAGGTGAATACGGGCGCGTTTTTTCGTCCCGCTCCAGTAACGGCGCAGAAGGAAAATCAGCCCGCCCGCGACAACCAGACCCACAATTGGTGAAATGATCAGTGAGCCGAAAATGCCCATCACTTTTGGGATGTTCAGCGCATCAACCACTGACGTACCGGTCATCAACGCATTGGTTAAACCGATGCCGATAATCGCGCCAATCAGGGTGTGAGAACTGGATGCAGGCAAACCAAAGTACCAGGTACCCAGGTTCCAGATGATGGCGGCGAGCAGCATGGAGAACACCATCGCAAGCCCATGCGAGGAGCCCATGTTGAGCAGGAGATCGGTCGGTAACATATGCACGATGGCATAGGCTACGCTGAGTCCCCCCAGCAGCACACCAAAGAAGTTGAACAGTGCCGCCATGACTACCGCCAGTTGCGAACGCATCGCACGGGTGTAAATCACGGTTGCAACTGCGTTGGCTGTATCATGGAAGCCGTTGATAGCTTCATAGAACAGCACGAAGGCCAGAGCAAGTAATAATAAAAGCCCGGTATGTAAATCCAGGCCAGCAAACAAATGTAGCATAGGACGTTACGCCATCTTGAGGACATGAACGCGGCGCATTATCAGTGACTTTGGCGGCGCGGGCAAAGTGAAATATAGCCTTTTTTTGATTTAACTCCGGCATAGTTTGGTGCCTATAAAGAATTATCTTATATATATCAGGTAAATACTTCGTTCCGGGTATTTTCTTGCTGGTGCGACCACTGAGATAACTTTACAATTCATGCCCTGAATGTCATTGAGGAACGCAGAGTGGAAAGGTTTGATGCCGTTATTATAGGCGCTGGCGCGGCAGGTATGTTCTGTGCAGCACAGGCAGGACAGGCCGGTTGTCGTGTTCTGCTGATTGATAATGGTAAAAAACCGGGCCGCAAGATCCTCATGTCGGGCGGTGGGCGTTGTAACTTTACTAATCTTTATGTGGAACCTGCCGCCTATTTGAGCCAGAACCCGCATTTTTGCAAATCTGCGCTCGCCCGCTATACGCAATGGGATTTTATCGATCTCGTTGGTAAGTATGGCATCGCCTGGCACGAAAAAACGCTCGGACAACTGTTTTGCGACGATTCGGCGCAGCACATTGTCGATATGCTGGTGGCGGAATGTGAAAAAGGCAATGTCAACATGCGGTTACGCAGTGAAGTGTTGAGCGTCACGCGTGATGAAGACGGTTTTACGCTGACACTGAACGGCGAAACCGTCGGGGCGAAAAAACTGGTCATTGCCTCCGGTGGACTGTCAATGCCGGGTCTGGGGGCGTCGCCATTTGGCTATAAAATTGCGGAGCAGTTTGGCCTGAATGTTCTGCCAACCCGAGCCGGGCTGGTGCCGTTTACCCTGCACAAACCTCTGCTGGAACAGCTTCAGGTGCTGTCTGGCGTGTCCGTTCCGTCAGTCATTACCGCGCAGGACGGCACGGTCTTTCGCGAAAATCTGCTCTTCACCCATCGCGGGCTGTCAGGTCCGGCGGTTTTACAGATTTCCAGCTTCTGGCAACCGGGTGAATTTGTGAGCATTAATTTGCTGCCGGATGTCAATCTGGATGCATTCCTGAACGAACAGCGTAGCGCTCATCCGAATCAGAGCCTGAAGAACACGCTGGCAATGCAGTTGCCGAAGCGCCTGGTGGAGTGTTTACAGCAGCTTGGGCAGATCCCGGATGTTTCCCTTAAACAACTTAACGTGCGTGACCAGCAGACGCTGACGGAAACCCTGACCGGGTGGCGCGTTCAGCCCAACGGCACCGAAGGCTATCGCACGGCTGAAGTCACGCTGGGCGGGGTCGATACCCACGAACTGTCATCGCGCACCATGGAAGCGCGAAAAGTGCCTGGCCTCTATTTTATCGGCGAAGTGATGGACGTCACCGGCTGGCTGGGAGGCTACAACTTCCAGTGGGCGTGGTCGAGCGCATGGGCGTGCGCGCAGGATCTCGTTGAGGCGTAAATTATTCACTGCGCATATCATTAAAAACCATAAGTGAATAGACGTCACCTGCAATGATGTTAGTATCCTATAGATATTAGTTATGAGTATGCGTGTTTCATTTACGGCCAGGAACGCTGACGATGACAACATTACTACCCGTTTTTCACCGTTTCCCGTCAGGCACTTGCCTGCACGGCGAGTGCCATCCTGATCGCGATGCAGCGCTTTCGAAAGACCATTGGCACGATGGCGTAAGGAGATGCCGGATGACGGCTGCGCCTTATCCGGCCTACGGGGGGGAGCGCAGGGTCAGCCAGGCCGGGCAAGCGAAGCGCCCCCGGCAGTGGTTTGCCGGATGACGGCTGCGCCTTATCCTGCCTGGGGGGGGAGCACAGGGTCAGCCAGGCCGGGTAAGCGAAGCGCCCCCGGCGGCATTTACGCTTATTCTTCCTTCGGCAAACACTGTAAATGGCCGTGGCGTACGCCGCGCTGGGCGATAACGTCATCGGCAAAATGCTGAACATCACCCATATCGCCTTTCAGCACAGCGATTTCCAGACAGTCATCATGATTGATATGCACGTGCAGCGTGGCGACAGACAGATCATGATGATGGTGCTGCGTTGACACAATGCGGCTGGCTAAATCGCGCTTCTCATGCTCATAGACATACGAGAGCACCGCAAAACCCTGTGTGCCATGCTCGTGCATTGTTTCTTGCGCCAGCGCGTCGCGCAGAATGTCACGGATCGCTTCGGAGCGGTTATTGTAGCCTCGGCGCTGGCTCAGGCTGTCCAGCGTTTCCAGTAAATCGTCATCAAGCGTGATGGTGACTCGTTGCATCAGATATCAACCTTACGAAAGGGCGCGATGGCGCACGGGGTATGCGGGAAGTACCGCCTTTTGTAACACACGTCCGGCGTCGGAGGAAAAGGTTAATGCCTCTCCCACAATCTGTGTCTCCACAATTTGCCCCTCGTCCATCACCATGACGCGATGGCAAAAACGCTCCACCAGCCGCAGATCGTGCGTGATAAACAGACATGCTGTACCAAATTGCTGCTGCAGTTTTTTGAGCAGACGGATCACGCCCGCCTGTAAGACCAGGTCGAGATTCGACACTGCTTCGTCAAGGATTAACAGCTTGGGTTCCACAACCAGTGCTCGCGCCAGACAGACGCGCTGGAGCTGACCACCGCTCAGTTGCGGCGGGCGTTTATCCAGCAGATTTTCGTCCAGATCCACCGCGTTAAGCATCTCACGTACCCGCGCCAGTTGTTCGGTTCTGGAGAGTGAAAGCAAATGGCGCATCGGTTCTCGCAGGATCTCGCACACGGTTTTCCTCGGGTTCACCGCGCTGATGGAGTCCTGAAACACCATCTGGATATCGCGACGAAACGCTTTCTGTTTAGCCCGGTTCAGTTTTGCCAGCGGTTCACCGCGCCAGCTTACGCTTCCCTGACTGGGTGATTCCAGCCCGACCAGCAGACGCGCCAGCGTACTTTTCCCGCACCCGCTGCGTCCCAGAAGGGCAACGGTCTCACCGCTTTTCAGGGTTAATGAAACCTCTTTCAGTACCTGTTGATGCGGGTGTTTTCCGCCCAGGCTGGCGCGAGCGTACTGATGAGAAAGGGCGGTCACACTGAGTAATGTCATGAGGCTAACTCCATCCCGTACAGGGCAAGATGCGCCGATACCAGATTGCGGGTAATGGGGTGTTTTGGCGTTCTGAACAGGGCTTCCACGTCGCCCTGTTCGACGATGTTGCCGTTATCCATCACCGCTACGTCATCAGCCAGCCGCGCGACCACGCCCATATCGTGAGTCACCAACAGCATGCCCGGTGCCCGGTTCTGCATGATGCTCTCAAGGAGATCGAGAATGCGCGCTTGCGCCACCACGTCCAGATCGGTGGTCGGTTCATCGGCGACGATAAACGGCGCATCGCACAGTACCGCCATGGCGATCATCATGCGTTGCAACATGCCGCCGCTCATCTCAAACGGATAGAGCTTCAGCACGCGATCGGCATGCTCCAGACCAACGGCCTCTAGTGCGCGGATAAGCGTCGCGTCGTCTGCTGGTTTACCTAATGCCTGACAGGTTTCCCGCGCGTGAGTCGCCATCGTATGGAGCGGATTAAACGCACTGCGGGGGTTTTGCATAATGGTGGCGATTTTGAACCCGCGCAGGGAACATGGCGACACCGGCTTACCGTCCGCCAAAATTTCACCTGACGTCTGGCGGACTCCGGCGGGCAAAATCCCAAGCGCCGCCGCACAGGTCAGTGATTTTCCACTCCCGCTGCCGCCCACCAGCGCCAGCACGCGTCCACGTTTGAGCGACAGCGATACACCGTGCACCAGCGGGCGATCGGCCTGTAAGGCGATGTTTTGCAGTTCAATATGCTGTGGCATCAGTGGGCATGCTCCGTAACCAGATGAGGATCCAGGTGATCGCGCAGGGCGTCACCAACCATATTGAAGGCCATCACGGTGATAAACAGCGCCAGTCCCGGCCAGAACATTTGTAGCGGTTGGGTCCAGATATACTGGCGCGCGTCGTTAATCATCACGCCCCATTCCGCTGTGGGCGCAGTCACGCCCAGACCGAGGAATGACATTCCGGCAACGTGCAGCATCATATGACCAATGTCCAGAGTGGCCAGCACCAGCAACGAGGGGATCACCGCCCCGGCCAGATGGTCGATAAACACCCGGATATGACCCGCACCGGAAAGCCGCGAAGCGAGAACAAACTCACGCTGGCGAAGTGAAATCACCAGGCTGCGCACCATACGCGCATACCACGCCCAGTGTGACAGGGCGATAGCGATAATCACGTTGGTGAGGCCCGTACCCAATACGCCGACCATAAAGAACGACAGAATCGATGTCGGGAAGGTCATGAACATATCGGCGACGCGCATGGTGGCCTGATCGACGCGCCCGCCCAGCAGTCCGGCGCTGCCGCCAACGATAAGCCCCAGCGCCAGTACCAGCAGCAGACAGGCCATCACTGAGCCCAGCGACACGCGAGTCGCCGCCAGCAGGCGGGAGAAAATATCGCGTCCCAGATGATCGGTACCCAGCCAGTGCTGGCTGTCAGGCGCGAGCAGGCGAGACGGTAAATCAATCGCCTGCGGGTCATACGGCAACCACCACTGGCTGGTCAGCGCAATCACCGCCAGCAGCGCGATGATGATCATAGCCAGACGAACCGACCAGCGTGAAGAGAGGAAAAAGTTCACGAGTGCGCTCCTTCATGACGACGAATGCGCGGGTCAAGCGCGGCGTTTAGCAGATCAACAATCAGGTTGCAGACCACGAAAACCACCACCATCATCAGCGTAAAGCACTGAATCACCGGATAGTCGCGGTTAAAGATGGCAGAGACGGCATAGCGTCCGACGCCCGGCCAGGCGAAGATGTTTTCGATAATCATCGTCCCGCCAATCAGTTCGCCAATATGCATACCGATAGCCGTGACCACCGGCAGCGAGGCGTTACGCAGAATATGGCGGCGCTCGGTTTGTTTATCGTTGAGTCCGCGCAGGCGCGCCCAGGTGACGTGACGCTGCCCGGCGACTTCCAGCATACTGGCGCGCAGCAGTCTGGCGTTAATCGCCAGCGACATAAAGGCGATCGACACCGCCGGTAAAATCAGATGCTGCCAGCCGCCGTAGCCCATTGCAGGCAGCCATTGCAGGTAAACGGAGAAGAACATCACCAGCAGGAAGGCGAGCCAGAAATTAGGCATCGACACGCCGAGAAAAGCGATGAGCCGCACGACGAAATCCGGCAGGCGATCGCGATGACGCGCCGCCCAGATGCCGAGCGGTACGGAGGTCAGCAGGATGAGCACCAGCGCCGCGCCCGCCAGCTCCAGCGTCGCGGGCAGGAAATTCAGAATGTCATCCAGCACCGGGCGTTGCGTGGCGAACGAGATGCCAAAATCCAGATGCAGCGCCTTCCACAGCCAGGTGCCGTACTGCACGACAAGCGGCTGGTCCAGCCCCAGCATCACGCGAGTCGAGGCCACCATTTCCGGAGTGGGCGGCAGATTCGACAGACGCAGATAGTCGAGCGCCGGATCGCCGGTCCCAAGGCGCAGCATCAGAAAGATAATCACCGAGGCGGCGAAAATCATCGGGATCAGCAGCAGGATGCGCCGCAGTACATAACGCCACATCAGGGTTTCACCGGCTTAATCTGTTCAAAGGGAATTTCGGACGCGATTGGCGCATACGGAATGACGCCCAGCTTTGGTTTGGCGACCACCATCATTGAGACATAACTGATCGGCAGATAGACCGCGTCGTTGTGCAGACGGGTCAGAATGTCTTTGTACAGCGCCTGACGCTGCGTTTCGTCCGTGGTTTCCAGCACCTCGCCAATCTCTTTATCGATCAACGGCTTGTCAGCCAAACCCTGCTGTGCCTGGTAATCCGCATGGGACGGCACACGCATCGAACTCATAAAGGCGTGGGGATCGTACGGCGCCCCCCAGGTGCGGTTGAAAATCATGCCGAAACGACCGTCGCGCTGGCGGGCGTAAATACTACTCTCTTCTTCACCAATCAGCGCCACATCGACGCCAATCTGACGCATATCGGCCTGAATGATTTCCGCCATCGATTTACTCAGCGCATCGGTGCCAATGAACGACAGCTCAATGCGCAGCGGTTGACCGTTTTTCTCACGAATGTCTTTCCCTGCGGGGAGCGTCCAGCCTGCGTTTTCCAGCAGCGTTTTCGCCTGCTGAGGGTCGTACTGACGCGGTTTCAGGCCAACGTTGGCATAAGGGACCGTCGGCGCAAACAGCGTGTCGGCGACCTGTTGGGTGCCATACAGCGCATTGTCGATCAACGATTTCTTGTTCACCGCATAATTCAGCGCTTCACGTACCGCCAGCTCATTGGTCGGTGCTTTGGCCGAATTGAGCGCCAGCATCACCGTTTCAATCGGTTGTGAAAGCTGAGTGCGGTACGCCGGGTTTTGACTAAAACGGGCGAAGGTATCAAGCGGCAACAGCCCTTCATTGCCGTACAGCAGGTCAATATCACCGGTTTCAAATGCCACGGCGCGGGTGGTCGGGTCCGGGATCACTTTGACGGTAATCTTTTGAATCTGTGGTTTTTCACCCCAGTAGCGATCGTTTCGCACCAGTACGTCATACTGATTGAGCTTTGAGGTTTTCAGCACCCACGGACCGGTGCCAATCGGCGCTTTAATCCCGCGCATCGTTTCATTGTCTTTAAATTGCGATGGCGCGATAAAGCGGAACGGGCGCGGCAGGGCCAGCTCCTGCAGGAACGGGTAATAAGCGCTTTTCAGGGTGATTTGCAGTTGGTTTTTATCGAGCGCTTTAACATCGACTATCTGATTGACCAGCTCCAGCCAGGCATGACGCTGACGGTTATCGAGCACCACGCGGAAGTTTTCCGCCGCCGCATGGGCGTCAAAGGTTTCGCCGTTTGAGAATGTCACATCATCGCGCAGGGTGAAGGTCCACGTTTTGCCATCCGCCGAATGAGTCCAGCTCTTTGCCAGCCACGGAATGACCGAACCGTCCGCCTGATACTTCACCAGCGGTTCATAGACCATACTCTGGGCAAACATCTGGTTTGGCGTATACAGATGTGGATTCAGTGGCCCAACGTTGACCGGCCAGGCGGTCGTGATTTCGTCAGTCGCGGCAGCGTGCGTAAGGAATGACGCACAGGCCAGCAGCGCAAATAAGGAGCGGCGTAGTCTGGACAAAATGGTGATCCCGAATTGATGTAGAGGTACGATGTAATGAGTATGACGATTCTAAAGAATCATCATACTTTTCACCTGTTCTGGATCAAGAGAAGGGCAGTCAAACGCGTGAAGTATACGAAAATTGTATGGCTAAACGGTCAGACCGTTTCCAGCCACTGCACCGCTTCTGCGTTCAGAGTAAAGGGGGTCGGCGTGCAAACCGCCAGGCTCAGGTTACCGAACTGGCAATGGCTCAACGAAAGCCCGGAAGAGAGGGTACTGTCGACGCTGACGATTTGCCACGCGCTGCCGCCGCGCTGTTTTACAATGGCTTCCTTTTGCGTCCAGATACGCCAGAACGCGGCGAGTTGCTGGTCCGGATGTACCGCTTCCACTTCGGCGTGTTCCCCGAGGCTAAAGACGGCATTCGCCAGTGAACGCCAGTTGGCGCGTGGACGAATCACTTCCAGATCGCAGCCCACCTCACCTTCGTCGCTCAGCAGCAGGGCGATATCGTCGCCGCTGTGGCTGAGGTTGAACCACAGCGAGGTTTCTGGCGAAAAGGCGGGTTTTCCCTGCTCGCCGTAGACGATCTCGGGTAAGGGGGATAAGGCATGGGAAAGCAGAACGCGGCCCGCCAGCCAGCGCGCGCGTCGCGGCCCCTGCGGTGCCAGAGCGGTTAACGCAGACGGCAAGGTGCCTGCGCTGAGTGTCGACACTTTTCCCAGTACGATCCGATACATGTCAGGACCAACGTTTAATGATGATGGAGGTGTTGATGCCGCCAAACGCAAAATTGTTGCTCTGTAAAAATTCACAGTCAATTTTACGGGCTTCACCCATGATGTAATCCAGCGCGCCGCAGTTGGCGTCCGGCTGAGTTAAATTTAGCGTAGGTGCAAACCAGCCTTCGCGCATCATTTGCAGACTCATCCACGCTTCCAGCGCACCACAGGCGCCAAGGGTATGCCCAAAATAACTTTTCAGCGAGGAGATTGGCACATTATCGCCATAAATTGCGGCTGTCGCCTGACTTTCCGCAATATCGCCACGATCGGTCGCCGTACCGTGCGCGGAAATATAGCCGATATCCAGCGCACCCAGTCCCGCCATTTTCAGCGACTGCTCCATGCAAATCTGCATCGTTTCCCGTTGAGGCTGGGTGATATGCGCGGCGTCACAGTTAGTCGCAAAGCCGATGATTTCGCCGTAAATTGTCGCGCCGCGTGCTTTGGCGTGCTCAAGCTCTTCCAGAATCAGCGTCCCGGCGCCTTCACCAATCACCAGCCCATCGCGTTTTTCATCAAACGGTGAAGGGGTGGTTTTCGGTTTGTCATTGCGCTGGCTGGTGGCAAACAGCGTATCAAAAACGGCCGCTTCTGATGGGCACAACTCTTCCGCGCCGCCTGCCACCATCACGGTTTGATAGCCGTGGCGAATCGCTTCCCACGCGTAGCCAATCGCCTGGCTGCCTGATGTACAGGCGCTGGAGGTAGGGATAACGCGCCCGCGCAGGCCGAAAAACAGCCCGGTGTTGACGGCGGTGGTGTGCGGCATCATCTGCACGTAGGTGGTGCCGGTGATGTTATTGGTGTGCTTCTCGGTCAGCATGGTGGCGAATTCGCTCACCGGTCCGGTGCTGCCCGTGGATGAGCCGTAGGCGATACCCGTTTCGCCATTGGTCAGCACATCATCGCCAATCAGCCCGGCCTGCTCCAGCGCCAGTTCCGTAGCGCGCGTGGACATCAACGACACGCGTCCCATCGCGCGGATGCGCTTACGGGTGTAGTGCTCCGGCAGCGAGAAGTCATCGACTGGCGCGCCCAGCAGGGTATGCAGCCCGTCATACACCTGCCACTCCGGCATTTTGCGCACGGCGTTTTCATAAGCCCGCAGCCTCGCGGAAACGTCCTGCCAGTTTTCCCCAAAAGCGGTAACGCCGCCCATGCCCGTAATCACCACGCGACGTGTCATAACATCCCTCCATTGATGGAAATCACCTGGCGGGTGACGTAGCCCGCAATATCCGACATTAAATAGCTGGCAAGCCCGGCCACTTCATCCGCCTGACCCATACGCTTCATGGGGATCATGCCCATCGCTTCTTTCAGCGCGGCCTCTTCCATTTCGATCATCCCGGTGTCGATAAGCCCCGGCGCGATGCAGTTGACGGTGATTTTGCGTTTCGCGAGTTCAATCGCCAGCGCTTTGGTGGCACCGATAATCCCGGCTTTGGCGGCGCTGTAGTTCACCTGCCCACGATTGCCCATAATGCCGGACACCGATGACAGGGTGATAATCCGTCCTCCCCGGCGCGCGCCGATCATCGGCATAATGCACGGCTGAATGACGTTATAAAAACTGTCGAGATTGGTGTGGATAACCGTGTCCCAGTCGCGGTCAGTCAGCGCCGGGAAAGCGGCATCGCGGGCGATACCGGCATTGCTGACTACGCCGTACCAGGCGCCATGTTCCTCGATATCGTGCTCCAGCACCTCGCGGCACTGCTCGCGGTTCGCCACGTCAAAACTGAGCAGACGGCCCGCCCCGCCGACGGCGAGAATAGCATCCAGCGTCTTCTGCGCCCCCTGCGCATCACGGTGATAGTGGACGCCGACCACAAAGCCGTCCGTCGCCAACTGGCGGGCGATTGCACGACCGATGCCTTTACTGGCGCCGGTAACCAAAACTGAACGACTCATGTGGACGCTCCTTGTTGAAATAGAGAATGAAGTTCTTCTGTCGTCGGCTGGAAGGTGTTGATGCGGCCCGTTGCCAGCGTCTCGTCGTCTGCCGATATCGCACATTCGAAGCTGCCGAAACGTTCGTCCTGCATCAGCAGCTTGACGGTAACCGATACTGTTTTTCCTGCGGGCAGACTGCCTGCCGCGCAAATCAGTTCGCGCGCGCCGAGCACCATCCCGAGCGAAATCGCCCCCTGACCTTGCTGATGGCGATGCCATCCGGACCAGACGCCGACGGTTTGCGCCATCAGTTCCAGTGCGAACCAGCCGGGTAAATTGCCCTGCGGGTCAAGAAACGGCCCCAGTACGCCGCAGCTCGTCACCGTGACGCGACAAACGGCGGTGTCGTCGCGCACGCTGACCACTTCTTCCAGAAGCAGCATCGGCGCGTCGTGCGGCAGGTAGTCGCCGGGTGATAAATAGTGGCTCATGTCCGTCTCCCGAGCAGAATGCTGGCGTTATTGCCGCCAAAAGCGAACGAATTCGACAAGATAACCGGGCGTTCAAGAGGTTGCGGTTGCTCGATGATGCCGCAGGGCGGTAGCGCCGGATCGCGCGGCGACTGACTAAAGTCCTGCGCCGGCAGCGGTAAATCACGCTGTAAAATCAACATGCTGAGCGCGGCTTCGGTAATCCCTGCCGCGCCCAGCGTGTGGCCGGTCAGGTGTTTGGTTGAGCTACACGGGACGCGCTCGCCAAACAGCGCGTTCACCACGTTTGACTCAATCTGGTCGTTCAGCGGCGTGGCGGTGCCGTGCAGATTAATGTATCCCACCTGTTCTGGCGTGATACCGGCGTCGTCCAGCGCCTGCTGGATGGCGCGAATCGCCCCTGCGCCCTGTGGGTGCGGCGCGGAAATATGGTGCGCGTCGCTCGACTCCCCTACGCCCAGCAGCGCGATGGGCTGCGGCTCGCGGGTCAGCAGCATCAGCGCTGCGCCTTCGCCAATGGTGATACCGTTGCGATCGCGGGCAAATGGCAAACAGCGCGTGGGTGAGAGTGATTCGAGACTGTGGAAGCCGTTGACCGGCATCCGGCTCAGGGTGTCAGCGCCGCCGACAATGGCGACGTCGGCAAGGCCGGATTCAATCAAACGGCGTCCGCTAATGATGGCGCGGGCGCTGGAGGAACAGGCAGTGGAAAGGGTAAACGCCGGTCCGTCCAGTGCCAGCCAGTGGCTGAGAAAACGCGACGGATCGCCCAGTTCCTGCTGCGGATACTGCCAGGCGGTGCTCTCTTTCCCGCTCAGCATCAGATTGACATGGGTATCGCCTTCATCAAGTCCCGATGTGCTGGTGCCCAGCACCACCGCAACCCGATCGCGTCCGTAGCGCGCAATGGCCTCATCAACCTGCGGTTGAATCTGCTGCAATGCTGCCAACAGCAACTGATTGTTGCGCGAACGGTGGGCGCTAAAGTCATCCGCAATGGCTGGCAGTTCGCCGTCCACACCGGCGAGAACCGCGTGAGGATGCCCCTGTAGCCAGCCGGTGCGTGGACGCATACCAGGCGCGACGCCATGCGTCAGGTTGTGGGCGATCTCATTGGTATCGTTGCCCAGCGCGTTGATCATCCCCACAGCAGAAATGTAAATCATATCAGTCACCCAGATATTGAATGGTGATGTGGTATTTAAAGACATGCTGCTCGATGCTGATCGGCTCGCGCTTGCCTTTGCGGTTCAGGTAGGTGATTTCCGTCACCAGCTTGCCGCGCGCATTACGCAGTTCACGCGTGTCGCCGCGGTCCGTCAGCGTCCAGCCTTTCGGCAACTGCGGCTGCCAGGCGCGAATGGGCCAGTGGCTGAGCATGACGTCAGCCAGCACCTGGCTTGCGGGCGGCAACTGCGGAACGACGAGTGATTGCTCGGTGTGCAGTCCTTTATCATCGTAGGTCACGAGGAACAGACGAATGCCGACTGACGACAATCCCGCCAGCGAGATTTTGTGGTCATCGGCATTCAGCATTACCAGCAGTGACTGCGTTTTGCCGTTAAAACTGCCGGTGAGCAACTGCTGAGAATTCACGGTCGGCGAGATGCCTGGCGCAGGCAGCGTCACCCGCGTTCCGGGTTCCAGCCACGCCTGCGGACGACCTTCCTGCGCTTTCTGTGAATGGCTGCAGCCGGTAAGGATGAGCGCGAAGAGGCACAGTGCTAACTGCCCGATGGCGCTGTGCTTATCGGACCTGGCGTTGATGCGTTCGCGTAGGCTGGGTAAGGCGAAGCCGCTGTGCTTATCGGGCCTGGCGTTGATGCGTTCGCGTAGGCCGGATAAGGCGAAGCCGCCATCCGGCAAAAGGTTTCTCAGCAAACGGAACCGCCATCCGGCAAAAATACCTTTCATCATTTTCGTTTTTTCTCTCTTTTCGTCGGCATCGCCAGAGGGGAAAGCAGGAACGCGGTGAAAATGCCGCTTACCAGCACAATGCCAAAACTGCTGATCGCCTGGGTGGCGCTAAAAACCAGCATGCCGAGCGTCAGAAGGGTAGTCATCATCGCCAGCGTGATAGCCAACAGGGAGGTCAGCGGCGTTCCGCGTGGATTACTGAAAAACAGCGTGTAGTTAATACCGATCCCCAGAACCAGCACCAGCGCCAGCAAAGAGAACAGATTGACCGCATGCCCGCTCAATGCCAGCACCGCCAGGCCACAGCCCAAAGACAGTACTGACGGCACAAGGCTGATTAATCCTCTGCGCCAGCCCAGACGGGCGATCGCGCCGCAGGCAATCACCGCCAGAGCAACAAACAGCAAACCGGTCAGTACGTTGCGATACAGGGCAAACAGGCTGTCAAAAGTGCTTTTGCGATCCACCCACGCGACGCCGGGGTATTTCTCGCTGAGCGCGTTAAGCGCCGCGCTCTGTTTAACGTCTTCCACCGGCACCAGTACGCCGCTTTCGCCATCGGCCAGGCTCAACCACAGCAGCCGCCAGCCTTCGCTGGCCGGGCTGGTAAGCCATGCATCGACGGTAACAGGCATCGCCTCAAGATCGGGCTTCACCGTCGTCAGCCCGGCGTCGTTCAGCACGCGAGCGACGGCAGGCGCGGCATTTTTCAGCAGGGCGAGATCCTGCTGCTGACGCGCCAGTGAATTCAGCGGGAGGGTACGATAGCCGCCGAGAAGCCCTTCTTTCTTCGCCTGTTCCAGCGCCGGGACGAAGGCTTCCAGCCGCTCCAGCGTCTGCTGCGCGGAGTTGCCGTACACCACAAACCACTTCTGATCGACGCCCTGTCCGGTCAGGGCGGTGATGGTTTTTTCCTGCGCCAGAATATGTTGCGGCAGCGCCTGTAATTGCGAGATATCGTCGTCGACGCGCAGGGTCGCCAGCCCGGTCAGTGAGAAAAGCGCGAGTGCGACCGGCAGCCCGACAGTGAGTTTTTTATTGCGTCGCCAGGCGGCAAGCCAGCGCAGCATCAGTACCATTGCCGGAACCGGGCGCACCGGCAGCCCGCGGCACAGCCACGGATGCCAGAAAATCACCGTCAGGCAGGAGGCGCTCAGTCCTGCCGCCGCAAACACCGCCATCTGGCGAATACCAGGGAAGGGGGCGAGCATCATAATCAGGTAAGCCGCTACGGTGGTCAGCAGCGCCAGCAGCAGGGCATTGCGCACTTTGAGCAGGCTTTGCCACGGTGAGGTCTCCGCGCCGTGAATCATCCGTTCGGTCAGGTAGTACAACGTGTAGTCAGCGGAGATGCCGATAATGCTCATGCTCATCACCAGCGTCATCAGGTGCAGTTCGCCGAAGATAAGCAGCGTGACAACGGTGCCTGCCAGCGCGCCGATACCAATCGACAGCAGACACAGCAACAGCGGGCGCAGGGAACGGAACACCGCGACAATCAGTAACAATACGCCCAGTACCGTTGCTGCGCCGAGCGTGGACACATCCTGCTTTGCCTGCTGGCTGGCGTAATCGCTGTAGAACATTGTCCCGCGTGACAGCAGTTGCGCCTGCGGATAGCGCGCTTTCAGCTCACGCTCCAGCGCCCCCAGCGTGGTCACTAACTGGTGTGTCTGTTGCATATCGAATGATGAGCCAGCGAGTTCACCATGCAGCAGATACCAGTTATTTCCCTGATGGTCCTGCGCCACCAGCCAGCCGTCCATCAGCCGCAGACGTTGACCGTTCTGGGCCATTGCCAGTTGTGAGCCGCGCGTCAGCATCAGCGGATCGTTTTGTAATTCTTTGCCGCTGACGCCGGAGAACGCGGAATAGAGTTGCGAAAGAACCCATTGCGCCTGCGCTTCACCGCCGTTTTGCAGACGGGAACGGGTTTGCGCATCGATAAGCCCGTTGCGATGCTGCCAGAAGAACGCGCCCCACGCCTGCTGGCTGTCGGCATCCATCGGGCCTTTCACTTCTGCCAGCGCCTGTGACTGTTGCAGCATCGCCAGCCAGTCGCGGGCGATTGTCGGGTCCGCCTTTTTACCGGGGCTGACCAGCCAGACCAGTTGGCGATCAAGACGCTGCATAAAGCCGTCATTCAGTCCCGGCGGGATCTCGCCCAGCGTCTGTTTTGGCAGCATCGCCAGTACGCTGCTGTTGAGCCGTGCCTGTGGCAACAGCAACAGTAACGCGCCCAGCATCAGGATGCAGGCGATTCCCCAGAACAGCGCGGGACGTTTACTGGGCGGCAAAGCGTTGGCGTTCGTCATCAGTCAGTTGCGCGGGCGTCAGTTGGTGTTGGGTGAGCGTGATATCCGTCCGGTCGCCCTGTTTATCGTTAAGCGTGATGTGCTCCAGATAGTCTTTTCCGGCTAAATCAATGGTGGCGAAGATTTTATCCAGCGGCGTGGTGACCGGCGTCAGACGCAGCGTCCAGTGCCCTTCGCCCCGGTCGGCAAATTCGACGCGGAAGTTTTGCTCCAGCACCTTACGGTCCGCCTGGAACAGCGCGCGCAGCAGGTGGTTGAACTGGAACATCTGCGGGTTGTTTTCCGCGGTGATGGTTTGTGGCGGCTGACCATTGACGGCCTGCACCATCCGTTTGTCGTCGAGTAACAACTGCATCGGGAAGGGACGCGTTTGATCCCACAGCAGTCCCCGATCGCGGGCGATCAGCATCGTCCCCTGAGATTTCAGCGGTTGCGGCAGATCCTTAATCGTGCGGGTTTGATCGAAATGGGCGCGAACCACAGGCTGTTCAGTGAAACGCTGTTGCAATTCATCGAGCGTCAGGGCGCTCACAAAAGGACTGATAAGCAGCGCCAGCAGCGGCAGAAATTTCATGGTGTCACCCCCATCCGTTCAAACAGAATGTCCGGGCAGACGAAGCACATTTCGCGGCTTTTCTCTTCCACCGCCACCTGAATGGTGTAGCCCGTCGTCGTGCGTTTTCCGCTTTCGGCATCAAAAATTTCATAGCCAATGCGCAGGCGGTTTTCGAACTCTTCCAGGCGCGCACGTACGCGAATACGTTGTTCAAACGTCAGCGCGCTGCGGTATTTCACACGGGTATCGACCACCGGCCACAGGTAACCGGAGGCTTTCATCTGGCGATAGCCGTAGTCAAACTGGTTCAGCAGCGCTTCGCGGGCAATCTCGAAGTAGCGGAAGTAGTTGCCGTGCCACGCCACGCCCATCATATCGACGTCGTGAAACGGGATGGTCAGCTCGACTTCAGCCGTAAAACGGGGATCGTTCAGCACCCTTTACTCCTTGCTTTTGGGGTCCGGCAACTGCCAGAAATCGAAAAAATTAAACCAGTCGAGCGGCGACTGTAGCGCGTAGTGCTCAAGACGTTCGGCATAGCGGTCGATGGTCTGTTGCAACGCCTGCTGGCGTTCCGCGCGTGGCAAGACCAGCGGGTCGGCGAACGGCTCACAGTGAATGCACAGCTTCTCCTGCTGGCGTAGTGCAAACAGGAGATCCACCGGGCAGCGCAAAATCGAGGCGAGGATAAACGGCCCCTGCGGGAACGGCGCATCTTGCCCCATAAAACGGCTCCAGCAGACGCGCCATTCGCCGCCGCGTTGCGGATTAACCGCAATGCGATCGCCGACGATGGCAATCCACTCACCGCGTTCCAGCTTCTCTTTAAGCGCAATGGCGGTGTCCGGGCCAATATCCGTGACGGGTATCAGGTTGAGTCCGGCCTGTGGCGCCATCTCTTCCATAATCTGCTTGAAGCGCCGGGCATTATCGCTGAATACCAGCGCATTGATGGTTTTGCTGCCCTGCAACTGCGCAAGCGCCCGGCAGGCTTCGACATCGCCCAGATGAGAGGCCAGCAGCAGTTTGCCGCGGGGATCGCTGACGTTCAGCGCCGCCTCCGCGCCTGGGGCAAAAACCACATCGCGGCCCATGTGCAGTTCACCGCGCCAACTGGCGATTTTATCGAGCATGGCATTGCCAAAGCGCAGGAAGTGCTGATAGCTGGTGAAATTTGGCGGTATGGGCCTCTGGCGCAGGGTTAACTGCTCGCGCACGCGGGTAATCCAGTTTTGCGAGGCGTGACGCGCGGTACTCGCCGTCAGCCAGTACGCGCCGACGACCGGGTACAGCAGGAGTGAAAACGCCTTGCGCCCCAGCAAACGCCATACCCACAGCATCAGCCGCATTCCCCACAGGCCTTTCACCTCCTGCTGGCGCGCCCAGTGCGGCGAGGCGCGGCGTAACAGCAGCGACGGGATGCGCGGCAACATGCCAAAAAACAGTCGGGTGTGCATCAGGGAAATACGGCAGTTATCTTTGAAGGCATCGAAATGCGACAGCCCATCCTGCGGGTAGGTCACCCGGGTAGGGACAAAATAACTGACATTGCCCTGCCACCAGAGACGCACCATCACTTCGGTATCGAAATCCATCCGCTTGCCGAGCGTCACCTGCTGCGCCAGTTGCAGCGTGGGGGCGACCGGATAAACGCGAAAGCCGCACATGCTGTCTTTTAGTTGCAGCGAGAGCGTTTCAATCCACACCCAGACGTGGGTGATCCAGCGTCCGTACAGGCGTGAACGGGGAATGGAGTCATCGTATATGGGTTGCCCGGAAATCAGCGCCGTGGGGTGTTGTTGTGCCAGGGCCAGCAGTGTCGGGATGTCTTCAATCGCATGCTGGCCGTCGGCATCCACCTGGACGGCATGGGTAAATCCGGCTTCTGCCGCCGCCTGTAAGCCGTGGATCACCGCGGCGCCTTTCCCGGCGTTTTCTGCCAGGCGAAGTAACGTTAGCCCTGGCGTTTCTGCGCAAAGCCGCTCCAGTTCCTGTTGCGTCGCGGCATCGCTACCGTCATCCACTACAATGCACGGCAGGCCAAACGGCTGCAGACGCGCCAGCACCCGCGACATCATCGCGCCGTGGTTGTAGCAGGGGATCAGTACGCAGGGGGAAAAGGTTAACGACATAGCCGGATCTTCCCGCTGCTGGCGGTATGGCGCACGTCGCCATCGTGGCGTTGAAAGCTAAACGTCAGGATCTGGCGCGCTTCCTGCCAGTTCAGGGCCAGTGTGACGGTGCTTTCCGGCAGCAGGGGCGCCTGGAACTTCACGTTCTGAATACTGTGAAATCGCCAGCCCGGGGCGAGCAGGGTGGTGGCATAGTGCATCACCCAGTCCATCTGCGCGACGCCAGGCAGCAGTGGCTGAACGGCAAAATGGCCGTTGAACCAGAACAGGGACGGGTCGAGATGCAGGACGATCTCAATCTGCTGGGGCTGTGCCTGATGGCGCTCAATTTCATGGGGTATCATGAAACAACTCCTGTAATTGCGCATAGACACGCTTGTTCATACTGTTGACCGGAATGTCATCAATAACCCGCCAGTAGCGCGGTACGGCGACTGGCTCCAGCCACGGCAGCAGTGCGCGTCGCCAGGTCAACTCCTGCGTTTTTCCACCGCTGTTTTGCCAGCGCTGACGCGCTTCGTCATCCAGCACCAGCAGCACGCCCACGCCCTGACGACCGCCCCGGGTGACGGGCAGGGCGGCCACGTCACGAATGCCACTCAGTTCCAGTAAACGCTGTTCAACTTCACTGAGCGAAATACGCTTCTCTTCAATTTTGACGACCCGTCCGCGGCGCCCCATCAGGCGGAACTGACCGTCTGGCGAAAAATGCAGAATATCGTCGAGCAACAGGCCATTCGTATCGGCGATCAGCGGAGAAAAGACGCGAAACGCCTCACCTTCGGCCTGGAACGCGACGCCCGGGAAGGGCAGCCAGGCCACATCTTCCTGCTGGCGGTAACGCCAGGCCAGGATGCCCGTCTCGGTGCTGCCATAAATTTCATCCGGCCAGGCGTTAAGCCAGGCGGCGGTTTGCGTCACATCCTGCCAGGGCAACATGCCGCCGGCCGACAGAATCATCTCCACAGGCGGTGGGGGAAGCTGGTGGTCAAGGCGCTTTAAAAATGCCGGGCTGCTGATAAACACGTAACGGTGCTGGTTATCGAGTGCTGCGAGCTGTTCCGCGTAATAAAGCATGGCTGCATGCAGCGGCAGACCCAGCGCCATCGGCAGGAAAATGCGGAATGTCAGGCCGTATAAATGCTGTGGCACGACGGAGGCCACTACCCGGCAGCCCGCCATGCGATCGGCAAAACGCGCCGCCAGCAGTTCGGCTTCGCAATCCAGGCGGGAAATGGGTTTGACGACGCGCTTCGGTTCGCCCGTCGAGCCGGAGGTGAACAGCTCCACGTACGCGTCCTGTTTAATCGCCGGGAAGGTAAGCGCCCCTTCGCACGTTGTCATGGACGCGCTTACAACCAACAGCGAACCCTGAAAGCCGAGTGTTTTATCGCTCAGCACACCGTCAAAAAACGCCCGCTGTTCATTTAACAACGAGACGCGGTTATGCCCGGGTATGACCGGCGTTTTCCCCGCATGCAGGGTGGCCAGTAACGCGACAATAAACAGATAGCTGTTTTCAAAGCACAGCGCCCAGCGTTCCCCTTCCTGTTGTTGCAGGTGCGTCATGAGCTGGGTGACATCGTGGCGCAAGTGACCGAGCGTCCAGGTGCGCTCCTCCAGCCAGGCGATGGGGGTCGCAGCAGGACGGGGTGCGGTGAGCCATTCGGCGAGCGGCAGGGTCTGCTTCATTGTGGATCTCGTTTCATCATCTGACGGCGCACCAGCCATTCACTTCCCATCAGTAACCCCATCAACAGATAGGCGATCAGGCCATTCCAGGCGGTCCACATCGACATATCGCCGTGGAGCGCGGTAAATAACGCCACGCCGCCATTGAAGATGAAAAAGGCGCACCAGATTTGCGTCACCCGGCGGGTGTAACGCACCGCCGCCTCCGGGAGATGAGGATCGCGCAGTCGCGCCAGCCGTTCAACGACAGGCATGCTTGACCAGAGTGACCCGCCAAAAACGGCAAGCATCACGGCATTCACCACAACCGGGTAAAACAGTAAGAGCTGATGGGTTTTCAGCAGATAGCTGGCGACGCACAGCGTGATGCCCGCTGCGGCCACTACCTGAGTGACCACGCGCAGCGGCCCCGCCTGTCGCCGGGTCTGGCGAAAGCGTAAAAACAGCAGTAGCGCCATCAGCGGTAGCAACCATTGCAGACTGTGATGCGCCAGACCAAACCAAATCAGAAAAGGCCAGGCGAGCAACAATATGCCCGTCAATAGTGATACGCCAGGGAACATGCGAGCGCCCGACACGGCAAATTACGCTTCTTTGAGCAGGCGTTCTACCGCGTCAACGACATCCTGCACGGTACGTACGGCTTTGAACTCTTCCGGCTTGATTTTCTTACCGGTTTTCTTTTGCAGATGGACGATCATGTCGACAGCGTCGATGCTGTCCAGCTCAAGATCCTCATACAGTCGCGCCTGGGGCTTAATATCCTGCGGGTCAATCTCAAACAGCTTAACCAGCAGGGCGGAGACTTCGTCATAAATAGCGTGTTGATCGGTCATAACGGACTCTCCTCAGGCACGTTGCGCGTGAATGAACGATGCCAGGGTGGCGACGGAGAAGAAGTGCTGGCGCATCTCTTCGCTTTCCGCTGAAAGTACCACGCCGTACTGATTTTTTACCGCCAGCCCCAGTTCCAGGGCATCAATGGAGTCCAGCCCCAGTCCGTCGCCAAACAGCGCCGCCTCGGTATCAATGTCGTCTGCTGACAGTTCGTCCAGATTCAATGTTGTTATGATGAGATTTTTAATTTCAAGATAAAGCGCTTGCATCATTAATTCCTGAAAGAGGTAACGTACCTGGTTGTAATTGAAGCAAAAGATGCCGGTTTAGCTGCCTTGCCGCCAGCGCCGGTTCTTGTGAATTTGCGTCGTAAAAATGGTCGATTTTCAGCCGCTCGCGCACCTCAACGGTAAACAGCGGCTTCGTCGGTGGGACCTGATACCATTTGCTTTCTTTATCCAGCATCCGTTCGCTGCAATGGATGGTCACCACCCGTAAATCACTGCCGCAGCGCACGGCGATGTTCGCCGCGCCGCGTTGCAGGCTCATGGCTTCGCCGGGCCGGGTTCGCGTGCCTTCGGGGAAGATTAAAATCGTATCCCCTTGCGCAAGTCGTTGCTGGCTTGCCGGCAACAGGGCGTCCGCCTGACTGTTCACCAGATAATCGGCGGCACGCACGACGCCGCTGAGAAACGGGTTCTTCAACAGCGCGCTTTTCACCAGACAATCCGTTTCCGGCATCACTGACGCCAGCAGCACATAGTCGATCAGGGTTGGGTGGTTGGCGACCACCAGACATCCGCGTTCCTGACGCAAAATATCAATCCCATCAATGCGATAATCCAGTACACCCAGCACGCGCGTCACCGTTAAGAAGAGACGGAAGCTGGCAGCAATACTGCGCCTGGCAATGCGGCGACGCCGGACATTATCCCATACGAAAACTAACAGGATATTAAACCAGATGACGGAAAGCAGCAGTCCGCCCAGGCCAAAGAGGGTGAAACAGACGCCGGTCATCGCGATACGCCAGAGACGGTTCAGTGTGGTGAAGACCCCGTTCATGACCGGCTCCAGTGCCATCGCATACGCTCACCGGGAAGGGTAAAGGCGTCGGTATTCTGCAAGAAATGTTGTAAAAACAGCAGGCTCTGCGGAAGGGGCGTTTCATCTTCCGCCTGCGCAGGCTCACTCTCGCAGACCCAGTCGTTGCCAGCTTCGCAAACCAGCGCTGTCGCATAGGGCCAGGTTGGCAAATTTTGCGGCAGTCGCGGGTGATAGAACTCGGGAAGAAATCCGTCGAAATCCACCATCAGTACGCGTTGATAACCTGCCTGGAGCAGGCAGATCGCTTCGCATAATCCCTGCTGGAAGGTATCGCGACCGGCAGAGAGTGATGACGAAACAATCGGTTGTTTCGCCGCGATAGTCAGGTTACCCACGGCGGAATTGTGTACCGACAAGGCGAAATCGGTGGGGGAGAGCGCCTGCCCGGTCGCCAGCGCATGCAGAATGCGGTAGTTGCGTTCAAGCTCACCGTGACGGCTGGTATACAGCACCGCGTCGATATCGTGGCGACGCAACATCGCCAGCCCGCACTCTACGGCCAGCTTACTGCCGGAGCTGAGGCGACGGGCGGTCATCATCGGCAGTTCGCTCAGTTTGCCCTGCGCGGCTGTCGGATCGATTGCGCGCGGATGCCGTGACCATTGTAGCCACTGTATCGATTCGCTAAGACCTGGCGCCATCGCCCGCCAGTCGGAAATGTTTAGTGAGAATTTCATCAACGCGTATCCGCGGTAAACCGGTATTCCGGTAGCGTCCTGACGCTACCTTGTTATTTTTTCTGGCATATCAATAAAGTATGCCCAACGCCCAAATTGTCGTGACGTTCTTCTACCCAAAACCCTGCCCGCTCCAGGTAGCCATTAAATTTCTCTGCGCTGTAAAAACGGCTATTACCGTTCGCCATGCAGGTGAAATAGAGCGAAGACGCATTCAGACTGAATGAGGCGGCTTCAAAACGCTGCGCATCCCAGAACAGCTCCATAACGCACAGCTTTGCACCGGGTTTCATCACGCGGGCAACCTTGCTAAGCATGGCGATAATTTGTTCGGGCGAAAAACAGTCAAGAAATTGACTCATCCACCAGATATCGGCCTTTGTGGGTAAAGGCGTATCGCCAAGCATATCCACCGCATGGAAATCGACGCGATAAGATAATCCTGCATTTTCGATATTTTCGCGGGCGAGTGCAATTTGTTGTGGCAAATCTAATAGCGTTACCGCGATATTTTCATCGTACTGACAGCAGCGTATTGCCCATTTACCCGTATTTCCGCCTACATCGTACAGAGTTGCAGGACGGCTGGCGAATACATGCGGTAATGCCGCATCAAATGCGCCGTCGGAATAGTAATGATCGAAGGCAAACCAGCTTTCACGCGCGGACGGCGGTAATTGCGACAATGCCGGATAAATCGTTGGCCAGTCGCCAAATACTTTTAATCCCGACGGCTTTCCTTCTTTCAGCGCATTTTCTAAAAAGAACAATCCCTGATAACAGACGTCTTGGGTAAAATCCATATTCACGCGCGTCATGGTGTCATGCAAAAGGAAGTGTCCGATTTTCGCCAGATAATATCGCCCTGCTTTGTAGGTGATGATGCGTCCGCTTAATCCCATATCCAGCAGGACGCTGGCGGCATATTCATTAACGCGGCTGTTTTCGATGATTTCTTCCAGAGTTGCACCCTGTTTACCCCGGTGGTCAAGCCAGGCCAGCACCTCAGCATTTCGCAGGCAAAGTGCGGTTTGAAATAACATGGGGGCGAAAGCGATGCGCTGTGCTTCTGTGATCGCATCCAGTGCGCTGAGAGAGTCCTGTTCGTACATGGTGAGTACAACCTGTTCATGGAACAAAAAGAGGTTATCGGGCCGGACATGGCCCGACTTTAGGCAAAATTACAGTCCTGCGCCTGCTGAGAGATTCAACTGGATGTCTTTATCCAGGTTGCGTACCCAACGGTTATAGTTTTTATGGATTTTGCCGCCAGAGGCCTGCAGGTTGAGGCTGCTGTCATATTTGATGTCATAGCTGGTGGCAGTGTAAGTAATACGGACTTCTGCCACGTGGTCGCGGGACTGTTGGCGTGCTTTGATTACACCAGGACCCGCTTCCGTCATGATCCATTTACGCTGAATGCCCGCTTTCAGAATCGCGTTTTTAACCTGATCCTGGGTGTGACCCGCCGTCACGGAAGAGTGAACCTGGTCAATTGGCGCAGTACGGGCGCATCCTGCCAGCGCACCGACAACTGCAATTGCCGCAAACCATTTAATGTATTGTTTCATGAAAACTCCCTATCAAATCACTATTTATATTAACGTTGAACGCACTTCTGAATTTAATTTAGGCAGCAAGAATACCGCTTATATTTAATGTTGATTTTTTACGGGCTGCCGGGAAAACGCTGCCATGATTCACATCATGCGCCAGGCAATTTATCTTGCGCTTTATCATGGTGTTAGTAAGTTAATTCTCACTTAAATTAAATTATGGATACCCTTTAATTTGGATGAATAGCGCAGAGTCAACATGGATATCCGCTACGCGGATGAAACGGCGCGCTTATTTAAACATTCAGGTAACAAAAGCGCGCCTTATAATACGTTCAATAGTAAGTGAATAAAACTACCCCGGTTGGTAGGGGGATATTTATCCCGGCAATCGATTCTTTGGTCGGCCAGGTCCCAGTAATATGGCCAGCTTACTTCCGCCGGTGGTGGTTTCCATCCAGATTTTACAGACGCTGGTTAGTGGAACGGAGAGCAGCATACCCACCGGGCCGAGCAGCCACCCCCAGACCAGCAATGACAGGAATACCACCAGCGTCGACATTCCCAGACGGTGGCCCATCATGCGCGGTTCAACCATGTTGCCTAACACCATGTGAACCACCAGAAACAGCGCGCCGACCAGCACGCATTCATAGATGCCATTGAACAACAGCGCCTGAATCATGGGCGGAACGGCAGAGATGACCGAGCCAATATTGGGTACATAGTTCAGCAGAAACGCCAGTACCCCCCACATCAGGGCAAACTGGATGTCCATTAGCGCCAGCCCCAGCCAGACGATGACACCGGTCCATAAACTGAGCAGCGTTTTTAGCGCCAGATAATGAGAGACGCCTTTCAACGCCCGGTGCAGCCCGGCGATATGAATTTGCGGGTTATGCAGCGCAAAACGCATCTTGTACGGTACATGGCGGACTTCAAACAGCATAAACACGACCGTCATCACCAGCAGCACAATGCTGGCCATCGCACCTGACAGTCCGGTCATTAGCGTGGTTGTGAAGGCGACGATTTTATCGGAATCCATACGCTGCAACATGCGTTCTGGTGACATATGCAGGTTCAGAAACGGGATCATCTCCTGTACATACAGCACCTTGCGGGTCAGCTCCTTATTGTATTTCGGCAGCATGGCAATGAATTCGTTGATTGAGGCCGCCAGCACGCCAATCAGCGCAGTGAGCACAATTAACAT
This sequence comes from Citrobacter amalonaticus, assembly GCF_037053465.1. Taxonomy (GTDB): domain Bacteria; phylum Pseudomonadota; class Gammaproteobacteria; order Enterobacterales; family Enterobacteriaceae; genus Citrobacter_A; species Citrobacter_A amalonaticus_H. The sequence continues at coordinate 117,831 of NZ_JBALIF010000005.1, read as the reverse complement.
CACCACGACCACAATCGTGATTGCAACAGGCCGCTTCACTCCCCGGCGGACAAACCAGGTGACCAGTGGGTTAAGCACAATGGCGAAAAAGAGCGCCAGCAAAAGCTGCACAATGATATCTGCGGCAGCGTGGATCCCGGCGAGTATCACCACCAGCGCGGCCAGTTTGAGCAGAATATGCAGACCCGTTTTATCGGGCTGAGGGGTCGTCATGTTTACATCCTTTTTTTGATTTTCATTAAGTGTAGCGGCTGGTTTGTTACCGATATTCTTAATCTGGCTTCTGATTTTCGCACTATGACGTGGAGCGGGTCGGCTTACTGCTGATCGGGGCGGCGATGATGCCGTGGATGGCTAAATTCGTTGTTCTGCTGGCGGGGTGGGTTTTTCGCTGGTCTTCCTGGCGCCTGACGTGGTGGTGATTGCCCTGCTGTTAACCTGGCGGTTAAAAAAAACGGTCTCCGCAGGCATTGCCGGAGACCGTCTCATCATCCTGACAGTTACTTGATAACCAGCGTATTGATGATGTTTTCAGCGGCTGTTTGCGCTTTCTGCTGATCGTCAGCCGGCAGCGTAATTTGCAGGGTCAGCAACTGGTCATTCACTTTACCCAGTACCACGGAGGAGTATGCGGTCTGGCCTTTTGCCGAGATGATGCTGTCTAACTGTTGCAGTGTATGGCCTTTCAGCTCGATCGATTTGTTGGTCACCACCTGCAACTGCGGGTCGCGGCTACGCTGCTGATCTTCCAGACGTTTTGCCAGCACGGCGAGGTCCTCGTTGGTGTTATCACCGACAATCACAATCACCGCTTTTTGCCCGGTTGCGTCAGAATAGACGTGCATATTGTTGGCCTGCGTACCCAGCTTACCGCTTTGATCGGTCATATCTGCTGGCAGTGAGAAACTCAGTTTACCATCCAGCAGAGTAACAGGCTGACCGCTGGCGTTACTTTCAGCTGCCGCGCCTTCTGTCGGCGCTTTTGAATCACTATTATCACAGGCTGCCAGCCCCATCACCAGCAGGCCAATACCGACATATTTAACCAGATTGCGCATTGACTTCTTCCTTTCGATAAACAGCCATAACGGCTCATTCGTCCATCTTATCACAAGTCGGAAAATGAACCTTTAACTCGTCTGCATTGCCGGGATTTCAGATTTATCTGCCAGCCTTTTCAGCAACATATTCAGCAAGACGCCATACATCGGCAGGAAGAAAATAATGCTGATCAGCACTTTGAAACAGTAATCAACGAGAGCGATCTCCATCCAGTGCTCGGCCATAAAGGCATCCGGGCTGCGCCAGAAGGCAATGAAGAAGAAGGCGAGCGTGTCGCTGACGTTGCCAAACAGCGTGGAGGCGGTGGGTGCCAGCCACCAGCGATGATGTTGACGCAGGCGGTTAAAGACGTGCACATCGAGGATTTGTCCCAGCGCATAGGCCATAAAGCTGGCGGCGGCGATACGGGCGACGAACAGGTTGAAGTGCGTCAGTGCGCCGAATCCCTGCCAGGAGCCCATATAAAACAACGACGAAATCACATAAGAGATCAACAGCGCAGGCATCATGACCGCGAAGATAATACGACGGGCCAGCGGGGCACCGAAGATGCGCACGGTCAGGTCGGTGGCGAGAAAAATAAATGGAAAGCTGAATGCGCCCCAGGTGGTATGAAAACCAAAAATGGAGACCGGAAGCTGTACCAGATAGTTACTGGAGGTGATCACCAGCAGATGAAAGAGCGATAGCCAGAACAACGCTTTTACGCGCTGCGATTGTGTGAATGCGTTCATATTGTACCTTTTTGAGAACTATTGGGGTGAGGGAACCCAATTGGAGCAACACGCCAGTGACGCGTGTTCATTTTTTCAAGCCGCCGCATGATACTGCTTTGCGACGGTAATGCAATGGCTATTTTTCGCGCAATCGTTAACCTGATTGGCTTACTCCGGAACAGAGCGTAAACTACAGCCGTTTTTTTCGTGAATGAGACCAAGATGACCGATCTGTTTTCCTCTCCCGACCACACGCTTGATGCCCAGGGGCTTCGTTGTCCGGAACCGGTAATGATGGTGCGTAAAACCGTACGTAACATGCAGACCGGTGAAACGCTGCTGATTGTGGCGGACGACCCGGCGACCACTCGTGATATCCCTGGGTTTTGTACCTTTATGGAACACGAGCTGGTGGCAAAAGAGACCGATTCTCTGCCGTACCGCTATCTGGTGCGTAAAGGCCAGTAATCTTGTTATGCCGGATGGCGCTAACGCTTATCCGGCCTGGAAAGGATGATGCACGCATGCGGCTCGTAGGCCGGATAAGGCAACGCCGCCATCCGGCAAAATATTTTACCCCTTACGTAACAACCGCAGCGCATTGACGGTGACCAGCACCGTCGCGCCGGTATCCGCCAACACCGCCAGCCACAGGCCCGTTAACCCCAGCAGCGTGGTGACCAGAAATATCCCTTTCAGTCCCAGCGCAATGGCGATGTTCTGACGGATATTGGCGTGGGTGGCGCGCGCCAGTTGGATCATTTTCACCAACCCGGTGAGACGGTTATGGGTCAGCGCAGCATCCGCTGTTTCCAGCGCCACATCGGTCCCGCTTCCCATCGCAATCCCTATGGCTGCCGCTTTCATCGCTGGCGCATCGTTGATTCCGTCACCAACCATCGCCAGCGGCGACTGCTGATTGAGCGCGGTGACAGCCTTCACTTTATCTTCCGGCAACAACCCGGCTTTGAAGTCCAGACCCAGTTCACCGGCAATCGCCGCTGCCGCGCGTGGGTTATCGCCGGTCAGAATGACGCCGTTGACACCCAGCGCTTTCAGTTCGCTGATGGCAGAGTGGGCATCCTCGCGCAGCGTATCCTGGAGGGCGATGATGCCGAGTACGCTATCGTTCTGCACCACCAGCACAACCGTCTGCCCGGCGCTTTCGAGTTGATCAATTTCCCCGGCGAAGGCATCTGCCGGGTATTTCCCGGCGGCGCAAATCAGCACGCGCTCGCCGTTGACCTGCGCTTCAATGCCTGAGCCCACCAGCGCGCGCTGACCCTCAGCGGATGGAATGGCCAGCCCTGCGGTTTGCGCTTCCCGCACAATCGCCTGCGCCAGCGGGTGTGTGGCGCCAGACTCGACCGCTGCCGCAAGCGCCAGCAGTTGCGACTCACTGACGCCGGTGGCCGGACGAATAGCCGTCACGCGCGGTTGACCGACGGTCAGCGTCCCGGTTTTATCAAACGCGACCTGGGTAATACGCCCGAGCTGTTCCAGCGCCGCGCCGCCTTTAATTAACGCCCCACGCCGTGCTGCCGCGGCCAGCCCGGAGGTAATGGCTGCCGGTGTCGAGATAACCAGCGCACAGGGGCAACCAATCAACAGCAGCGTCAACCCTTTGTAAATCCACTCCTGCCAGGAGGCGGCGAAGAGCAATGGCGGAACCAGCGTGACCAGCAGGGCAACGGCCATAATCGCTGGCGTATAAATGCGGCTGAAGCGATCGATAAAGCGCTCGATAGGGGCACGGCGCTCATCGGCCTCTTCAATGAGTTTCAGGATGCGGTCAATGGCGCTGGCACCCGGTTCGGAGATCACTTCCAGCGTGACGAGACGGTCCACGCTTGTCGCACCGGCGGGGACTTTATCCCCACTGGCGCGTTCAACCGGAATGGATTCGCCTGTCAGCGCACTCTCATCAAAACTGGCAAAACCGGAGACCAGTTTACCGTCGGCAGGCAGACGTCCTCCGGCGGCAACCTCAATCAGATCGCCCGGTTGCAGAGCGCTGATCGCCACCTCTTCGCGCACACCGTCGCGCAGACGGGTGGCGGTTTCGGGTTTCAGCGCCATCAATGCGCTAACCCCTTTACGGGCACGGCTGGCAGCCCAACCTTCGAGGCGTTCGCCGATCAGGAACAGCAGCAGAACCATGGCGGCTTCGGCGGTAGCACCGATAAACAACGCCCCGATTGCCGCGACGCTCATCAGCGTTTCGATAGCAAACCAGCTCCCGGTTTTGATTAAACGCAGCGCTTGACGGGCAATGGGATAAAGACCGACCAGCGTCGTGGCGATAAACGCCAGTTGACCGAACGGATGGTTAAACTGCTCCAGCCCCCAACTGATCGCCATCATGATGATAAGGGTGATGAGCGGCAGATTCTCTTTAAACCGGGATTCGGGCGCGTCATCTTTCGCCTGCTCATCGCGCAAGGCGTAGCCCGCTTTTTGCACCGCATTTTCGATTTGCTGACGCAGATCGCCGTCGCTGTCGACCACCAGTTTCTCGGTAGCAAACAGCACCTGAACCTGGTTGACGCCGCTAACCTGGCGCACGGCATTTTCTACCTTGCGGGCACAGGCGGCGCAGTCCATCCCGCTGACTTTCCAGCTATAGCGAGTCCCTTTGACCGTGTCGGATACGGTTTGTGGCGTAGCGCAAGCGCCTTCACAGCAGCAGTCATCGGACTTCTGCGGCATAGGGGAAAGCCTGAGGGATGAAAATTGTGGGGCTTTTTTGCCATCGTTTTCGGGTAGTGACATGGCATCCTCCGGTTGATGATAATTTTCTCATTAACCAGAGGATACACTCTGGAGTCGACTCCAGAGTCAAGCTTTATTAGAGATAAAGTGAACGGACAATCAGGAAGTGACCGGCAAAGTAGCAGGCGGCGGCGATGGCGTTGTCTGCGCGGAAACGGTAGCGGTAATGGCTGCCCAGCCAGACAATATTGCCAATGAACAGTAGCGACGCGCCTAAAAATGCCGACAGCGCAGGCGCAGTAGGACGGAAGAACCACAGCTCACCCGCCAGCCAGACCATCACCAGCGTCATCGCAATAAACGTGCACACCGGCAGGCGCAATTCTTCGAGTCGTGTCCAGATCACCGCGACCAGCAACGCGCCCAGCACTATCAGTACCAGCGGCAGCGGCCAGAAGAACGAGAGCGTCATCTGGCTGGCAAAATAGATGGTATACAGCAGGTGTGAGAGGAAAAACGCGCCAATCGCATAGAGTAAACGCTGGCGCGGCAACAGGGTCAGCGCGTCGCCCACCAATGAGGCGCACAGACCCGCCAGCACCAGATAGCTGATGGCATCAAACATCGGCGCTTGCCAGGCCAGTAACAGCAGGAGTAACAGGGTGACAGGTTTAAAGACCCAGCGTTGCCAGGCGGGTCCACGGTAGGAGGCATCCACAAATAGCCATGCGGAAAGGCAGACAGCGATAAACGACCAAAGCATCTTAGTTCCTTGAATTCGTTATTTTTTCGTAAGCGGTATGCTCACAACCCTGCTGTCCAGTGTAGAGGCCGTGACCGCCTGATGACAACACCATAACGGGCAGGGTATGCTGATTTCCGCATTTTCTGATGGGTTATCAATATGAGTAAGCCGCCACTTTTCTTTATTATTATCATCGTGTTAATTCTCATTGCCGCCTCATTTCGCTTTATGCAGCAACGACGTGAAAAAGCCGATAACGATGCGGCACCGCTTCGTCAGGCGCAGATGGTAGTCAGTAATAAGCGCGAAAAACCCATTAATGACCGGCGCTCCCGGCAGCAACAGGTGACCCCGGCAGGGACTTCAGTACGCTACGAGGCCAGCTTCAAACCGCAGAATGGCGGACTGGAAAAGACGTTCCGTCTTGATGCGCAGCAATACCATGCGCTGACGGTGGGAGAAAAAGGAACGCTGAGCTACAAAGGATCGCGTTTCGTTGGGTTTGTCGCTCAGCCGTAGGATTATTTTTTAACGTTGAATTTCTTCTGCCAGACCAGAAGTTCAAACACACCGAACAGGAAAATACGTATTTTCTCACCGGTGGTCATTTGCGGCCCGTCTTTCGGTAACGTGGACTTCAGCAGCGCTACTTGCATGCCGTGCATCAGCACCATGAACACGAGGGCGACGTTCACAAAGATGTTGAGCGGGCGCGGAAAAGGCTGCACCAGATTTAACAGTAAAAACGCCCATACGCAGAGCATCAGTAGCCGACCAAGATTAATGAGCATTGCGTTCTCCTTGTGCTTCGCGTTGATATAAACGGTACGCGACCTGTCCAGCGACCTTTTCCCGGTACAGTGACCAGGTTTTTGGCACCGGCGGCAGACCGTTTTCCACTTCGCTTTCCACATAAACCCAGGCTTCATCCGCCAGCCAGCCGTGAATTTCCAGCAGGTTTAAGGTCTCATCCAGTAACCCTTTACGAAACGGTGGGTCAACGAACACCACGTTATGCGGTGTGCCTGGCTGCGCCAGGAAGGTCAGGGTATTGGTGTTAACCACTTTTGCATTCGCCGCTTTCAGGGTAGCCAGGTTCTTTTGCAACTGCTGAGAGACCGCGCGATCCATCTCCAGCAGCGTGGCGCCTGCCGCATAACGGGACAGTGCTTCCAGCCCCAGCGCGCCGCTTCCGGCGAAGCAGTCCAGACATTTTGCGTCTGTCATGACCGGCGCCAGCCAGTTAAACAGCGTTTCGCGCACGCGGTCAGTGGTAGGACGCAGACCGGGGCTATCCGGGACCGGAAGTTTGCGGCCGCGCCATTGTCCGCCAATAATGCGGATTTGGCCGCTACCAGAGTGATTCGGTTTTTTCATTTCTGTTGCTCAAACCGCCGCTTGCAGATGATTCCAGGCGGTGATGTGGATTAAGTAAAGTGATAGACTATTTCATCATTTTTTTAGCTTCCATGTATACAGCGTTGCGAGGAGTGTAGTCGCAGATGGCAAAACAGAAAAAACGTGGCTTCTTTTCCTGGCTGGGCTTTGGTGAAAAAGAGCAGGAACAAAAAACCGAAGAACAGCAAAGTGTTGAAGCGCAGTTACCGTCCGACGCGCCCGCTGAAACGGTGGCTGACGTAGAAACGTCCGTTCACAGCAAGGAAGAGACAGAAGCCTTTGCAGAAGAGGTGGTTGAGGTCACTGAACAGGTTCAGGAGATCGAAAAACTGCCGCCAGTTGAGCCGGAGCCCGTGGTTAACGAGACGGTTGAAGAGACCGTTGACCCGCAGATTGCCATTGAGCATGAAGAATTACCGCTGCCGGAAGAGGTGAAAGCCGAAGACGACACATCACCGCAAGAGTGGCAGGCGGAAGCGGAAACCGTTGAGATTGTTGAGGCGGTGGAAGAAGAAGCGCAGTACGAACCTGAGCTGACCGATGAGGAGCTGGAAGCGCAGGCGCTGGCGGCGCAAGCGGCAGAAGAGGCGATGATCGTCACGCCAGTGGTGGAAGACGACGCGCCCGTTGAAGAGATGACCCAGGAGCAGGAAAAACCAACAAAAGAGGGCTTTTTCGCGCGACTGAAACGCAGCCTGCTGAAAACGAAAGAAAATCTCGGTTCCGGATTTATCAGCCTGTTTCGCGGTAAAAAGATCGACGATGATCTGTTTGAAGAGCTGGAAGAACAACTGCTGATTGCGGATGTGGGGGTGGAAACCACACGCAAAATCATCGCTAATCTCACGGAAGGCGCCAGCCGCAAGCAGCTAAAAGACGCTGAGGCGCTGTACGGTCTGCTGAAAGACGAGATGGGCGAAATCCTGGCGAAAGTCGATGAACCGCTGAACGTGGAAGGCAAAACGCCGTTTGTGATTCTGATGGTGGGCGTCAACGGCGTGGGGAAAACCACCACCATCGGTAAGCTGGCGCGTCAGTTTGAGCAACAGGGTAAATCCGTGATGCTGGCGGCGGGGGATACGTTCCGCGCCGCTGCCGTTGAGCAGTTACAGGTCTGGGGCCAGCGTAACCATATTCCGGTTATTGCCCAGCATACTGGCGCGGACTCTGCTTCCGTTATCTTCGATGCTATTCAGGCCGCGAAGGCGCGAAACATCGACGTACTGATTGCGGACACCGCAGGCCGTCTGCAAAACAAATCGCATCTGATGGAAGAGCTGAAAAAAATCGTTCGCGTGATGAAGAAACTGGACGAAGACGCCCCGCATGAAGTTATGCTGACGCTTGACGCCAGCACCGGGCAGAATGCGATAAGCCAGGCCAAACTGTTCCATGAGGCGGTGGGCCTGACCGGTATTACCCTGACCAAGCTTGACGGAACGGCGAAAGGTGGGGTGATCTTCTCGGTGGCCGATCAGTTTGGCATCCCAATCCGTTATATCGGTGTGGGCGAACGTATCGAGGATTTACGTCCGTTTAAAGCGGACGATTTTATTGAGGCACTTTTTGCCCGAGAGGATTAACAATGATTCGCTTTGAACATGTCAGCAAGGCCTATCTCGGTGGGAGACAAGCGCTGCAGGGCGTAACGTTCCATATGCAGCCAGGCGAGATGGCGTTCCTGACCGGCCACTCCGGCGCGGGGAAAAGTACTCTGCTCAAGCTTATCTGTGGGATCGAACGGCCCAGCGCCGGGAAAATCCTCTTCAGTGGGCATGACATTACGCGTCTGAAAAACCGTGAAGTGCCGTTTTTGCGTCGTCAGATCGGCATGATTTTCCAGGATCACCACCTGCTGATGGACAGAACGGTCTATGACAATGTGGCGATCCCACTGATTATTGCCGGGGCCAGCGGGGACGATATTCGTCGTCGTGTGTCGGCCGCGCTGGACAAGGTCGGGCTGCTGGACAAAGCGAAAAACTTCCCGATTCAACTCTCCGGGGGGGAACAGCAGCGTGTCGGGATCGCCCGTGCGGTGGTGAATAAGCCTGCGGTACTGCTGGCGGATGAACCGACCGGTAACCTGGACGACGCGCTGTCGGAAGGGATCTTGCGTCTGTTCGAAGAGTTTAACCGCGTCGGGGTGACGGTTCTGATGGCGACGCATGACATCGGGCTTATCTCCCGTCGTTCGTACCGCATGCTGACCTTAAGCGATGGACACCTGCATGGAGGCGAAGCCCGTGAATAAGCGCGACGCGATTAACCAAATCAAACAGTTCGGTGGACGTCTGGACCGTTTTCGTCGTTCCGGCGGCAGCTCCGGCGACGGTGGGCGTAACACGCCAAAACGTGCGAAACCGTCACCGAAGCCGAACTCGCGTAAAACCAACGTTTTTAACGAGCAGGTTCGCTACGCGTTTCAGGGGGCGTTACAGGACCTGAAAAGCAAACCACTGGCGACGATTCTGACGGTGATGGTGATTGCCATCTCTCTGACGCTGCCGAGTGTCTGCTACATGGTCTACAAAAACGTCAACCAGGCGGCGACACAGTATTATCCGTCTCCGCAAATCACCGTTTATCTGCAAAAAACGCTGAATGATGATGCAGCGGCAGGCGTGGTGGCGCAACTTCAGGCCGAGCAGGGCGTGGAAAAGGTGAATTATCTGTCCCGTGAAGATGCCCTGGGCGAATTCCGTAACTGGTCCGGATTCGGCGGTGCGCTGGATATGCTGGAAGAGAACCCGCTGCCCGCCGTGGCGGTGGTGATCCCGAAGCTCGACTTTCAGGGTACCGATTCGCTGAACACCTTGCGCGACCGAATTTCCCGCATCAACGGGATTGATGAGGTGCGCATGGACGATAGCTGGTTTGCGCGCTTGTCGGCGTTGACCGGGCTGGTCGGACGCGTTTCGGCGATGATCGGCGTACTGATGGTGGCCGCAGTCTTCCTCGTCATTGGTAACAGCGTGCGTTTAAGCATCTTTGCCCGTCGCGATACCATTAACGTGCAAAAACTGATTGGCGCAACGGATGGATTTATCCTGCGTCCGTTTCTCTACGGTGGCGCATTGCTCGGTTTTTCCGGTGCATTTCTTTCACTGATTTTGTCAGAGATTTTGGTGTTGCGTTTGTCGTCGGCGGTCACGGAAGTGGCGCAGGTTTTCGGCACGAAGTTTGATCTCAATGGCTTATCGTTTGATGAGTGCCTGTTGCTTCTGCTGGTGTGCTCAATGATTGGCTGGGTGGCGGCATGGCTTGCGACGGTTCAACATTTACGTCACTTTACTCCCGATTAATAAAATCGTGATATAATCTTTCCCTGCAATGGATTTCCGTTCGCAGGGAAAGAGTCTCCGTTGGCTCTTCCCCGTTTTTCATCTTCGTGTCACAATTTGTGAGTAATTTATACACAGTGTTGCATTGAACTTGTGGATAAAATCACGGTCTGATAAAAGAGTGAATGCTAATCTCGTTGCTCGTTAACGCTGGCACGGTTGTTGCTGATATCTATCGCTGTGGTGCCAGACGATAAAAATTGAGAGGATTTGAATGACCAAAGAAATGCAAAATTTAGCTTTAGCCCCTGTTGGTAACCTGGAATCTTACATCCGGGCTGCGAACGCGTGGCCGATGTTATCGGCTGACGAAGAACGGGCACTGGCTGAAAAGCTGCATTACCAGGGCGATCTGGAAGCAGCTAAGACGCTGATCCTGTCTCACCTGCGCTTTGTTGTTCATGTTGCTCGTAACTACGCGGGCTATGGCCTGCCGCAGGCGGATCTGATTCAGGAAGGTAACATCGGCCTGATGAAAGCCGTGCGCCGTTTCAACCCGGAAGTGGGTGTGCGCCTGGTTTCCTTCGCCGTGCACTGGATCAAAGCTGAGATCCACGAATACGTATTGCGTAACTGGCGTATCGTCAAAGTGGCGACCACCAAAGCACAGCGTAAGCTGTTCTTTAATCTGCGTAAAACCAAGCAGCGTCTGGGCTGGTTTAACCAGGACGAAGTGGAAATGGTGGCGCGTGAGCTGGGTGTTTCCAGCAAAGACGTGCGCGAGATGGAATCGCGTATGGCGGCGCAGGACATGACCTTTGACATGTCTTCAGACGATGAGTCTGACAGCCAGCCGATGGCGCCGGTCCTGTATCTGCAGGATAAAACCTCTAACTTTGCTGACGGCATTGAAGAGGACAACTGGGAAGACCAGGCTGCCAACAAGCTGACTCATGCGATGGAAGGCCTCGACGAGCGTAGCCAGGATATTATCCGCGCCCGCTGGCTGGACGAAGACAACAAGTCCACGCTACAGGAACTGGCCGATCGCTACGGCGTTTCTGCTGAACGTGTTCGTCAGCTTGAAAAGAACGCGATGAAAAAACTTCGCGCTGCTATCGAAGCATAATTCCCGCGACGTCCCCGCTAAAACCCTGGATAACTGTCCGGGGTTTTTGTTTTTTTTAACGCCTGCTCTGGCGAATTCCTCTCCCCTGGCAAACACTTACCGATGGGTTGTGCGCATCTTAGGGGAATGAAAATGAAAAATAATGAACTGAATGAGCGGCGCTTACAGGCGACGCCGCGCGGGATCGGTGTGATGTGTAGTTTTTACGCGCAGAGAGCGGAAAACGCCACATTGTGGGATGTGGAAGGCCGTGAGGTGATTGATTTCGCTGCGGGCATCGCGGTGTTGAATACCGGGCATCGCCATCCAAAAGTCGTCGCCGCCATTGAAAAACAGCTCCACTCTTTTACCCATACCGCTTACCAGATTGTTCCTTATGAAAGCTATATCCGGCTGGCGGAACGGATCAATGCGCGCGTCCCGGTTCAGGGACCGGCGAAAACGGCGTTCTTTTCTACGGGGGCCGAAGCGGTAGAAAACGCAGTAAAAATTGCCCGCGCATACACAAAACGACCTGGATTAATTACCTTTGGCGGTGCTTTTCATGGGCGCACTTTTATGACAATGGCGCTGACCGGTAAGGTGGCGCCATATAAAATCGGTTTTGGCCCGTTTCCCGGCTCGGTGTATCACGCCCAGTATCCGAACGCGTTGCATGGCGTGAGCACCGCGCAGGCATTGCAAAGCCTTGAGCGTATTTTCAAAGCGGATATCGCGCCGGATCAGGTGGCGGCCATTATCCTTGAACCGGTTCAGGGGGAAGGGGGTTTTAACGTCGCCCCCACGGATTTTATGCAGGCGCTTCGGGCCTTGTGTGATACCCACGGGATCCTGTTGATTGCCGATGAAGTGCAGACCGGCTTTGCCCGTACGGGAAAATTGTTTGCGATGGAACACCACGGCGTGCAGCCAGACCTGATAACCATGGCGAAGAGTCTGGCGGGCGGTATGCCGCTTTCTGCGGTCGCAGGACGGGCTGAGGTGATGGATGCGCCTGCGCCGGGCGGTCTGGGGGGAACCTATGCCGGGAATCCGTTAGCCGTTGCGGCGGCGCACGCGGTACTCGATGTGATTGATGAGGAGCGTCTTTGCGCCCGCGCCGCTGAGTTGGGCGCGATTCTTGTCGGGACGCTTAATGAGGCGAAAGCGGCGTGTCCGTTTATTGCTGATATTCGCGCGCAGGGCTCGATGGTGGCAGCGGAATTTAACGATCCGCACACCGGGCAACCTTCCCCGGAATTTACCCGCCAGGTGCAGGATCGCGCCTTGCAGGAAGGACTTCTGCTGCTGAGTTGCGGTGTGTATGGCAATGTCATTCGTTTTCTCTATCCGCTCACCATCCCGGATGCGCAATTTCGCCATGCGCTCAACATTATTACCCGCTCGCTGACACGATAAACCTGTGCCGTCCCTGACCGGGCGGCACGACGTTATGTCACTAAGTTGTTATCTGTCTGTCAAATTAGCTATTCCAAAATTATAAAAATGGGGTATGTTTTAGCAGAGTGTGCTGAAAAAGCGCGTGATGCACACCAATAACTGGAATAAAGCGCTACAAAACAACATCACAACAATCGTAATAACCAGAAGAATGGGGAAAGTCAGGATGAATATGAAGGGTAAAGCGTTACTGGCAGGATGTATCGCGCTGGCATTCAGCACAATGGCTCAGGCTGATATCAAAGTGGCCGTTGTCGGGGCGATGTCCGGTCCGGTAGCTCAGTACGGCGACCAGGAGTTTACGGGCGCCGAACAAGCGGTTGCAGACATTAATGCCAAAGGTGGAATCAAAGGCGAAAAGCTGCAAATCGTAAAATATGATGATGCCTGTGACCCGAAACAAGCGGTCGCGGTCGCAAACAAAGTGATCAATGACGGCATCAAATACGTTATCGGCCATCTGTGCTCCTCTTCCACTCAGCCCGCGTCTGATATTTACGAAGACGAAGGCATTCTGATGATCACCCCGGCAGCCACCGCGCCGGAACTGACCGCCCGCGGCTATAAGCTGGTGCTGCGCACGACCGGGCTGGATTCTGATCAGGGCCCAACGGCGGCGAAATACATCCTGGAAAAAGTCAAACCGCAGCGTATTGCGATTGTCCATGACAAACAACAGTACGGCGAAGGTCTGGCGCGTGCGGTGCAGGAGAATCTGAAGAAAGGCAACGCGAACGTGGTGTTCTTTGACGGGATCACCGCGGGTGAGAAAGACTTCTCCACGCTGGTGGCGCGTCTGAAGAAAGAGAATATCGACTTCGTTTACTACGGCGGCTATCACCCGGAAATGGGCCAGATCCTGCGCCAGGCGCGTGCAGCGGGTCTGAAAACGCAGTTCATGGGGCCGGAAGGGGTTGCGAACGTTTCGCTGTCTAACATCGCCGGTGAATCCGCAGAAGGTCTGCTGGTGACGAAACCGAAGAACTACGATCAGGTTCCTGCGAACAAACCTGTTGTGGATGCGATCAAAGCCAAGAAGCAGGATCCGAGCGGCGCGTTCGTCTGGACCACCTACGCCGCGCTGCAATCTTTGCAGGCGGGCCTGAACCAGTCAGCCGATCCGGCTGAAATCGCCACCTGGCTGAAAGCGAACTCTGTGGATACCGTAATGGGGCCGCTGTCGTGGGATGAGAAGGGCGATCTGAAAGGCTTTGAATTCGGTGTGTTTAACTGGCATGCCAATGGTACGGCGACCGACGCGAAGTAATTGAATGCCGGGTAAGCGATAGCGCCACCCGGCTTTTTTATCGTTTTTCCCAGCCGGTTTGCTGTGCGGTAAATCCCAGCGCTTGCATAAACGCCGCCATCACGCCCCGGTCTTCCACGCCAACATCCGCCATCCACCAGGCGGTGACGGCGGGATTGTCGTGAATCACCTCTTCCAGCAGATATTTTCCCACCCCACGACGCCGCGTGATGTCACGGATGCGCAGAGAGTCCAGCGCGCCCTGAGTGCCGCTCAGGGTAACGCGCACCGCGCCTAACAAACGCTCGTTAAACCGTGCCGCGTAGATCCGGTGCGTTTCATCTACGCTTAAAGAGGCGGCGGAGTACTCCGGCCAGATTTTGCCCAGGTCGATCAGGTCCTGATCGCTAAAGTGTTCTAAACGAATGATGGTCAGCTTCATCGACAGCGTGTCCAAATCACAAAAGAGCATGCAGTGTACCGAAATAATTCATCCGGACGCTTTCTCTTTTTTAAATCATTTGGCAGGTGATTAGTTTTTTGAAGGTCAGAACCTCAGTTCGAAACATCAAAGAATGAAAAACAGGCAGGATAATACCCTGGAAGGTAGCGTTTTATTCGGCTCTTTATGCCGTTATTTTATGCTGACAAGTGCGCTTTTTTTTGTTTATCTATGGTAAAAAGCAGAATATTATCTGTTCTTAATAGACTGAAAAATAGAGGTTTTACTCTGTTTTTGCGAAAAATGCTGCGCTAAACCATTAATCAGACTGGTAAAAATAGTGTAGTTCAAAAAAAGCACAGTCTGCTTTTTAACCATATAAATACAAAATAAGTACATCATCACGAATGGGGATTCAGTCAATGAAACGGAATGCGAAAACGATCATCGCAGGGGTGATTGCACTGGCGATGTCGCAGGCGGCAATGGCAGAAGAGATAAAAGTTGCCGTGGTGGGGGCGATGTCAGGCCCGGTGGCACAGTGGGGCGACATGGAATTCAACGGCGCGCGCCAGGCCATCAAGGACATCAACGCGAAAGGCGGCATCAAAGGCGACAAACTGGTCGCTGTGGAATATGACGACGCCTGCGATCCGAAACAGGCCGTGGCGGTGGCGAACAAAATCGTCAATGACGGCATTCAGTATGTGATTGGTCACCTCTGCTCTTCTTCTACTCAGCCTGCGTCGGATATCTACGAAGACGAAGGCATTCTGATGATCTCGCCTGGCGCGACCAACCCGGAACTGACCCAGCGCGGTTACGCGCACATCATGCGTACGGCCGGGCTGGACTCTTCTCAGGGGCCGACTGCCGCGAAATACATTCTTGAAAACGTCAAGCCGCAGCGCATCGCCATCATTCACGATAAACAACAGTATGGTGAAGGTCTGGCGCGTTCCGTTCAGGACGCGCTGAAAGCGGCGAAGGCCAATATCGTCTTCTTTGATGGCATCACCGCCGGTGAGAAAGATTTCTCCGCGCTGATCGCACGTCTGAAAAAAGAAAACATCGACTTTGTCTACTATGGCGGCTACTACCCGGAAATGGGCCAGATGCTGCGCCAGGCGCGCTCCGTCGGACTGAAAACCCAGTTTATGGGGCCGGAAGGCGTGGGCAATTCGTCATTGTCTAACATCGCCGGTAAGGCTGCTGAGGGCATGCTGGTCACCATGCCGAAACGCTATGACCAGGATCCGGCTAATAAAGCGATCGTTGACGCGCTGAAAGCCGAGAAAAAAGATCCGTCCGGTCCTTATGTGTGGATCACCTACGCTGCGGTGCAGTCACTGGCCACGGCAATGGATCGTTCTGGCAGTAAAGAACCGCTGGATCTGGTGAAAGATTTAAAAGCGAACGGTGCTGATACCGTGATTGGGCCGCTGAAATGGGATGAAAAAGGCGATCTGAAGGGATTTGAATTTGGTGTCTTCCAGTGGCACGCGGATGGTTCCTCAACCGTCGCGAAGTAGTACCTGAAGACAAGTTATCCCACCGCCCGCTCAACGCGGGCGGGTTGAGAAAGGTTACCTTATGTCCGAGCAGTTCCTGTACTTTTTGCAGCAGATGTTTAACGGCGTCACGCTGGGCAGCACCTACGCGCTGATCGCCATCGGTTACACCATGGTGTATGGCATTATCGGCATGATCAACTTCGCCCACGGCGAGGTGTATATGATCGGCAGTTATGTCTCTTTCATGATTATCGCGGCGCTCATGATGATGGGCATTGATACGAGTTGGCTGCTGGTGGCTGCCGGGTTTATCGGTGCAATTATCATTGCCAGCGCCTACGGCTGGAGTATCGAACGCGTGGCCTACCGGCCTGTGCGGAGTTCCAAACGTCTGATTGCGCTCATCTCCGCGATTGGGATGTCTATCTTTCTGCAAAACTACGTCAGCCTGACGGAAGGGTCACGTGATGTGGCGCTGCCCAGCCTGTTCAACGGGCAATGGGTCGTCGGCGCCAGCGATAACTTCTCGGCATCTATTACCACCATGCAACTGGTTATCTGGGTCGTGACCTTCCTGGCGATGCTGGCGCTGACGCTCTTCATCCGTTACTCCCGCATGGGACGCGCCTGTCGCGCCTGCGCGGAAGACCTGAAAATGGCCAGCCTGCTCGGAATTAACACGGACCGCGTGATTGCGCTTACTTTCGTTATTGGCGCGGCGATGGCGGCGGTTGCCGGTGTGCTGCTCGGACAGTTCTACGGGGTCATCAACCCCTATATCGGTTTTATGGCCGGGATGAAAGCCTTCACCGCCGCAGTGCTTGGCGGGATCGGCAGTATTCCTGGCGCGATGATTGGCGGCCTGATTCTGGGTGTCGCTGAAGCGCTTTCTTCTGCTTATCTGAGTACGGAATACAAAGATGTGGTGTCGTTCGCCCTGCTGATTCTGGTTCTGCTGGTGATGCCGACCGGTATTCTGGGTCGTCCGGAGGTAGAGAAAGTATGAAACCGATGCATTTTGCGATGGCGCTGCTCTCTGCCGCCATGTTTTTCGTTCTGGCAGGCGTCTTTATGGGCGTTCAACTGGAACTGGACGGTACGAAACTGGTGGTGGATACCGCCTCGGACATCCGCTGGCAGTGGGTATTTATTGGCACCGCCGTGGTTTTCTTCTTCCAGATGCTGCGCCCGGTGTTCCAGAAGAGCCTGAAGAGTGTCTCCGGGCCGAAGTTTATTCTGCCGGCGATTGATGGCTCAACCGTAAAGCAGAAGCTGTTCCTGATTGCGCTGCTGGTCATTGCCGTGGCGTGGCCGTTTATGGTTTCGCGCGGTACGGTGGATATCGCCACGCTGACCATGATTTACATCATCCTCGGCCTGGGGCTGAACGTGGTTGTCGGGCTTTCCGGCCTGTTGGTTCTCGGATACGGCGGCTTCTATGCCATTGGCGCGTATACCTTCGCGCTGCTGAACCACTATTACGGTCTCGGTTTCTGGACCTGTCTGCCGCTGGCGGGGCTGGTGTCGGCAGCCGCGGGCTTCTTGCTGGGCTTCCCGGTGCTGCGTCTGCGCGGCGACTATCTGGCGATTGTCACACTCGGATTTGGCGAGATCGTCCGTATTTTGCTACTCAATAACACCGAAGTGACCGGCGGTCCAAACGGGATTAGCCAGATCCCGAAACCAACGCTGTTTGGCCTGGAGTTCAGCCGGACCGCGCGGGAAGGCGGCTGGGATACCTTCAGCAACTTTTTTGGCGTGAAATACGATCCGTCCGATCGCGTGATTTTCCTGTATCTGGTCGCCCTGCTGCTGGTGGTGCTGAGCCTGTTTGTGATTAACCGTCTACTGCGTATGCCGCTGGGCCGTGCGTGGGAAGCGCTGCGTGAAGATGAGATTGCCTGTCGCTCGTTAGGCTTAAGCCCGACGCGCATCAAACTGACCGCCTTTACCATCAGCGCCGCGTTTGCCGGGTTCGCCGGTACGCTGTTTGCGGCGCGTCAGGGCTTTGTCAGCCCTGAGTCGTTCACCTTTGCCGAATCGGCGTTTGTGCTGGCGATTGTGGTGCTTGGCGGAATGGGCTCGCAGTTCGCGGTCATCCTGGCTGCTATCCTGCTGGTGGTGTCGCGTGAGCTGATGCGTGACTTCAATGAATACAGCATGTTGATGCTGGGTGGTTTGATGGTACTGATGATGATCTGGCGTCCGCAGGGCTTGCTGCCGATGACCCGTCCACAGTTGAAGCTGAAAAACGGGGAAACGAAAGGAGAGCAGGCATGAGTCAGCCCTTATTATCGGTTAACGGCCTGATGATGCGCTTCGGCGGTCTGCTGGCGGTGAACAACGTTGAACTGGAACTGCATCCGCAAGAAATTGTGTCGCTGATTGGGCCGAACGGCGCCGGTAAGACCACGGTGTTTAACTGCCTGACCGGTTTTTATAAGCCGACGGGCGGCACCATTAAGCTTCGCGATCAGCACCTTGAAGGGTTGCCGGGACAACAAATTGCCCGGATGGGCGTGGTGCGAACCTTTCAGCATGTGCGTCTGTTTCGCGAAATGACGGTGATTGAAAACCTGCTGGTGGCACAGCATCAGCAACTGAAAACCGGCGTGTTTTCCGGTCTGCTGAAAACACCGGCGTTCCGGCGGGCGCAGAGCGAAGCGCTGGACAGGGCCGCGACCTGGCTTGAGCGTATCGGGTTGCTGGAACATGCGAACCGTCAGGCCAGCAACCTGGCCTATGGCGATCAGCGTCGTCTGGAGATTGCCCGCTGCATGGTGACGCAGCCAGAGATTCTGATGCTGGATGAACCGGCGGCGGGTCTTAACCCGAAAGAGACCAAAGAGCTGGATGAACTGATTGCCGAACTGCGTAACCATCACAACACCACAATCCTGTTGATTGAGCACGATATGAAGCTGGTGATGGGGATTTCAGATCGTATTTATGTGGTGAACCAGGGGACGCCGCTGGCGAACGGGACGCCGGAGCAGATTCGTAATAACCCGGACGTGATCCGCGCATATCTGGGTGAGGCATAAGATGGAAAAAGTCATGTTGTCTTTTGACAAAGTCAGTGCCCACTACGGCAAAATCCAGGCGCTGCATGAGGTAAGTCTGCACATTAATCAGGGTGAAATTGTGACGCTGATTGGTGCGAACGGCGCAGGGAAAACCACGCTGCTCGGCACGCTGTGCGGCGACCCGCGCGCGACCAGTGGTCGGATTGTGTTTGATGACAAAGACATTACCGACTGGCAAACGGCGAAAATCATGCGTGAAGCGGTGGCGATTGTACCGGAAGGGCGTCGCGTCTTTTCCCGTATGACGGTTGAGGAGAACCTGGCGATGGGCGGTTTTTTTGCCGAGCGCGACCAGTTCCAGAAGCGCATCAAGTGGGTATACGAACTGTTCCCACGTCTGCATGAGCGTCGTATCCAGCGGGCGGGCACCATGTCCGGCGGTGAACAGCAGATGTTGGCGATTGGTCGTGCGTTGATGAGCCAGCCGCGCCTGCTGCTGCTTGATGAGCCTTCACTGGGGCTGGCGCCGATTATCATCCAGCAGATCTTCGATACCATCGAACAGCTTCGCGAGCAGGGGATGACTATCTTCCTCGTCGAGCAAAACGCCAACCAGGCGCTGAAGCTGGCCGATCGCGGCTATGTGCTGGAGAACGGTCATGTCGTTCTTGAAGACACGGGCGACGCGTTGTTGGCCAACGAAGCGGTGCGTAGCGCGTATTTAGGCGGCTGAGCCGTTTGTATTGCCCGGTGGCGCATACGCTTACCGGGCCTACAGGATCGACCAGGCCGGGTAAGGCGAAGCCGCCGCCCGGCTTTTTTCTGTTTTCTTGCCACTGAAACGTCATTCATCTGAAGCCTGACTGTCATCGCTTCGTCATCTGACGGTTATCTTTCTGTCATTCGCGCATGTCATGTTACCTCCCGAGCATAAAACGCGTGGTTTCGCGCATCCGGCACAATAAGAGAGATAATGACAATGACATCGTTACGACACACCGCTTTGGGTCTGGCTGTTGGTCTGACTTTTGCGACGAATGCAATGGCCGTCACTACCATTCCGTTCTGGCATTCCATGGAAGGAGAGTTGGGGAAGGAGGTTGACTCCCTGGCGCAACGTTTTAACGACACCCACCCGGATTACAAGATTGTGCCGGTGTACAAAGGTAACTACGAGCAGAGCCTGAGCGCAGGCATCGCCGCGTTCCGCACGGGGAATGCGCCGGCGCTGTTGCAGGTTTATGAAGTGGGTACCGCCACCATGATGGCCTCGAAAGCGATCAAACCGGTTTACGAAGTCTTCAAAGACGCGGGCATCAACTTCGATGAGTCTCAGTTTGTTCCGACCGTTTCCGGTTACTACACCGATTCAAAAACCGGGCATCTGCTGTCGCAGCCGTTTAACAGCTCCACGCCAGTGTTGTATTACAACAAAGACGCTTTCAAGAAAGCCGGTTTAGATCCTGAGCAGCCACCGAAAACCTGGCAGGATCTGGCGGACTACACTGCGAAGCTGAAAGCCGCAGGGATGAAGTGTGGCTACGCCAGCGGCTGGCAGGGCTGGATCCAGATTGAAAATTTCAGTGCCTGGCATGGTCTGCCGGTCGCCACCAAAAACAACGGTTTCGACGGCACGGACGCGGTGCTGGCGTTCAACAAGCCGGAGCAGGTGAAGCACATCGCCCTGCTGGAAGCACTGAACAAGAAGGGCGATTTCAGCTACTTCGGACGAAAAGACGAATCCACCGAGAAGTTCTATAACGGTGATTGTGCTATCACCACGGCCTCTTCCGGATCGCTGGCGGATATTCGTCATTACGCCAAATTCAATTATGGCGTAGGTATGATGCCTTACGACGCCGACGTTAAAGGTGCGCCGCAGAACGCCATCATCGGCGGGGCGAGCCTGTGGGTGATGCAGGGTAAAGACAACGCTACCTACAAAGGCGTTGCCGAGTTCCTCGACTTCCTGGCCAAACCGGAAAACGCGGCGGAATGGCATCAGAAGACAGGATATCTGCCAATCACCAAAGCCGCTTACGATCTGACCCGCGAGCAGGGCTTCTATGACAAGAACCCTGGCGCAGATATCGCGACGCGTCAGATGCTGAACAAGCCACCGTTACCGTTCACTAAAGGGCTGCGTCTGGGCAACATGCCGCAGATCCGTACTATCGTCGATGAAGAGCTGGAAAGCGTGTGGACCGGCAAGAAAACGCCGCAGCAGGCGCTGGACTCTGCGGTAGAACGTGGTAATCAGTTGCTGCGTCGCTTTGAGCAGTCGACGAAGTCTAAATGATGGAAATGCCGGATAGCGCTGCGCTTATCCGGCCTACGGGGTATCTCCTGTAGGCCGGGTAAGGCGGCAGCCGTCACCCGGCACAGTTCAGGACAACTATCTCAATGTCATCATCCCGTCCGGTGTTTCGCTCGCGTTGGCTGCCCTATTTGCTGGTCGCGCCACAACTGGCGATCACCGTCATTTTCTTTATCTGGCCCGCGGGCGAAGCGTTGTGGTATTCGCTACAAAGTGTCGATCCGTTTGGGCTGTCCAGCCAGTTTGTCGGGCTGGATAATTTCGTCACGCTGTTTCATGACAGCTACTATCTCGACGCCTTCTGGACCACAATCAAATTCAGCGCGCTGGTGACCTTCAGCGGTCTACTGGTATCGCTGTTTTTTGCCGCCCTGGTGGATTACGTGGTGCGTGGCAGTCGCCTGTACCAGACGCTGATGTTGCTGCCTTATGCCGTCGCGCCCGCCGTCGCCGCCGTATTGTGGATCTTCCTGTTTAACCCAGGACGCGGACTGATCACCCACTTCCTTGAGCAGTTTGGTTATGACTGGAACCATGCGCAGAACAGCGGCCAGGCGATGTTCCTGGTGGTTTTCGCCTCTGTGTGGAAGCAGATTAGTTACAACTTCCTTTTCTTTTTTGCCGCGTTGCAGTCGATCCCACGTTCGCTGGTGGAAGCTGCTGCGATTGATGGCGCAGGGCCGATCCGCCGCTTCTTCAGACTCTCGTTACCGCTGATAGCGCCAGTGAGTTTCTTCCTGCTGGTGGTCAATCTGGTGTATGCCTTTTTTGATACGTTTCCGGTTATCGACGCCGCGACCGCAGGCGGCCCGGTGCAGGCCACCACGACGCTGATTTATAAGATCTACCGCGAAGGGTTTGCCGGGCTGGATCTCTCTGCCTCCGCTGCGCAATCGGTGGTGCTGATGTTCCTCGTCATCATTCTGACGGTGGTGCAGTTCCGCTATGTGGAAAGTAAGGTGCGTTACCAATGATTGAGAACCGTCGCGGGCTGACGATATTCAGCCACACCATGCTGATACTGGGGATTGCGGTGATTTTGTTTCCGCTGTACGTCGCGTTTGTCGCGGCAACGCTGGACAACAACGCGGTGTTTGCAACGCCAATGACGCTCGTTCCCGGCACGCATTTGCTGGAGAACATGAAAAACATCTGGGTCAACGGTGTCGGGGTAAACAGTGCGCCCTTCTGGTTGATGATGCTCAACAGCTTCATCATGGCGTTTGGCGTCACGGTAGGCAAAATCGCCGTCTCGATGCTCTCCGCCTTTGCCATCGTGTGGTTTCGTTTTCCCCTGCGTAACCTGTTCTTCTGGATGATTTTTATCACCCTGATGCTGCCGGTCGAAGTGCGTATTTTCCCGACGGTAGAGGTGATCGCCAACCTGAAAATGCTCGATAGCTACGCAGGGTTAACCCTGCCGCTGATGGCCTCGGCGACGGCGACATTCCTGTTCCGCCAGTTCTTTATGACGTTGCCGGATGAACTGATTGAAGCGGCGCGGATTGATGGCGCGTCACCGATGCGTTTTTTCCGCGACATCGTATTGCCGCTGTCGAAAACCAATCTGGCGGCGCTGTTCGTCATTACCTTTATCTACGGCTGGAACCAGTATCTGTGGCCGCTGTTGATTATCACCGACGTCAATCTGGGCACCGCCGTAGCGGGGATCAAAGGCATGATCGCCACCGGTGAAGGCACCACATTGTGGAATCAGGTGATGGCGGCGATGCTGCTAACCCTCATTCCCCCTGTAGTGATTGTTTTAGCCATGCAGCGTGCGTTTGTGCGCGGCCTGGTCGATAGCGAGAAATAAGATGGCAGGTTTGAAATTACAGGCAGTTACCAAAAGCTGGGATGGCAAAACCCAGGTGATCCAACCGCTGACGCTGGATGTGGCGGACGGGGAATTCATTGTGATGGTCGGTCCGTCCGGTTGTGGTAAATCAACGCTATTGCGCATGGT
This sequence comes from Citrobacter amalonaticus, assembly GCF_037053465.1. Taxonomy (GTDB): domain Bacteria; phylum Pseudomonadota; class Gammaproteobacteria; order Enterobacterales; family Enterobacteriaceae; genus Citrobacter_A; species Citrobacter_A amalonaticus_H. The sequence goes on along the minus strand of NZ_JBALIF010000005.1, from coordinate 94,834 downwards.
TGCCGGGCTGGAGCGCGTGACCAGCGGCGATATCTGGATTGACCGTCAGCGCGTGACCGAGATGGAGCCGAAAGACAGAGGCATCGCGATGGTCTTTCAGAACTACGCGCTCTACCCGCACATGAGTGTGGAAGAGAATATGGCCTGGGGACTAAAAATCCGTGGGATGGGCAAGGGCCATATTGAACAGCGGGTAAAAGAAGCGGCGCGTATTCTCGAACTGGACGGCCTGCTTAAACGCCGACCCCGCGAGCTTTCCGGCGGTCAGCGTCAGCGTGTGGCGATGGGGCGGGCCATTGTACGCGATCCAGCGGTTTTCCTGTTTGATGAACCGTTGTCGAACCTGGATGCCAAACTGCGTGTGCAGATGCGCCTGGAGCTACAGCAATTGCACCGTCGTCTGAATACCACGTCGCTGTACGTCACCCACGACCAGGTCGAAGCGATGACGCTCGCTCAACGCGTCATGGTGATGAACAAAGGCGTTGCCGAGCAGATTGGCACGCCGGTGGAGGTGTATGAAAAACCGGCCAGCCGCTTTGTGGCGAGCTTTATCGGCAGTCCGGCGATGAACCTGCTGGAAGGGCGTATCAGCAGCACGGGGACGCACTTTGAGCTGGATAGCGGTATGATGCTGCCCATTAACGGGTTCTGGCGTCGTTATGCCGGGCGTAAGATGACGCTGGGCATCCGTCCGGAGCATTTTGCGCTAAGCTCTCAGGCAGAAGGCGGTGTGCCGCTGGTGATGGACACGCTGGAGATGCTGGGCGCTGATAATCTGGCGCACGGGCGCTGGGGCGAACAGAAACTGGTGGTCCGGCTGGCGCATCAGGTGCGCCCCGAAGCAGGCAGCACGCTGTGGTTGCATCTGCCGGAAAATCATTTACATCTTTTTGATGGTGAAACAGGACAACGTGTATGAGTCACTGGCCGTATCCCCACATCGTCGCCCATCGCGGCGGCGGTAAACTGGCACCGGAAAACACGCTGGCGGCGATAGACGTCGGCGCCCATTACGGGCATACCATGATTGAGTTTGATGCAAAGCTTTCAAAGGACGGGGAAATTTTTCTGCTGCACGACGATAACCTGGAGCGTACCAGCAACGGCTGGGGTGTGGCAGGTGAACTCAACTGGCAGGACTTACTGCGTGTGGATGCTGGCGGCTGGTACAGCGGCGAATTTAAAGGCGAACCGCTGCCGTTGCTGTCACAGGTTGCGGAGCGCTGTCGGCAGCATGGCATGATGGCCAATATCGAAATTAAACCGACAACCGGAACCGGGCCGCAAACAGGGAAAGCGATCGCGCTCGCCGCCCGGGAATATTGGCAGGGAATGCCCGAGCCGCTGCTGTCGTCATTTGATATCGACGCGCTGGAAGCGGCACAGGCCGCGGTGCCGGAATTACCGCGAGGTCTGTTGCTCGACGTGTGGCGGGATGACTGGCGCGAGCTAACCGACCGTCTGGCGTGTGTGTCGATTCATCTGAACCACAATCTGCTGGATGAAGCACGGGTCAACCAGCTTAAAGCGGCGGGATTACACATTCTGGTGTACACCGTCAACAAACCCCAGCGCGCAGCGGAACTCCTGCGCTGGGGCGTGGATTGCATCTGTACCGATGCCATTGACCTGATTGGCCCGGACTTTACCGCTGCGGGTTAAGCATATCGCCATTCTGACGCGGCGGTAGCATATGCTGCTGGCCGCTCTGTTGGCTCATCCCACCGTTAAGCATTCCGCCATTGATGTTCGGCAGCGGCTGTTCACGCGGTTGACCCTGCTGGACCCGCTGCTGGTTGTTATTGATCTGCGTTTGCAGATGCTGCTGCTGGATTTGCGTCTGCGTCTTTAACTGCTGATTCAACATTCCTTTCTGCTGGATCTGCTGCGTCTGCATTTGGGTTTGCATCCGCTGCTGGCTGGGGATCTGATAGCCCGGCTGGTTCGGGTTGTTCAGGGTGTTAATCGGCTGTGCGAGACAGGCAAACGGTATAAGCGCTGTCAAAATGAAGAGTTGTTTCATCATCGTTCCTCCTCTGAGGTCTTTCTTAAGTTTACGCCTTTCCTGGCGAAACGAGGATCATTTCAGAGTTATGCACCAGGCTTAGTGAGGGGCTGACCCCACATCTTAAGGAGAATAATGATGATACAACCGACGTTTTTGCGCCGGGTAGCCCTTGCTGCTCTGCTCTCAGGAAGCTGCTTCAGCGTACTTGCCGCGCCCCCTCCGCCACCCCCGGTGTCGTATGGCGTGGAAGAGGATGTGTTCCATCCCGTTCGGGCGAAGCAGGGAATGGTGGCGTCTGTGGATGCGCTGGCGACGCAGGTTGGGGTGGATATTCTTAAACAGGGCGGGAACGCTGTGGATGCCGCGGTAGCCGTGGGCTATGCGCTGGCGGTCACGCATCCGCAAGCCGGGAACCTGGGCGGCGGCGGTTTTATGCTGCTGCGGACCAAAGAAGGTAAGACCACGGCAATCGATTTTCGCGAAATGGCGCCTGCTAACGCCACGCGCGATATGTTCCTGGACGAGCAGGGCAATCCCGACAGTAAAAAATCGCTGACCTCGCACCTGGCGTCCGGTACACCAGGCACAGTGGCAGGATTTTCTCTGGCGCTGGAAAAATATGGCACGCTGCCGCTGAACAAAGTGATACGTCCCGCCATGAAACTGGCGGAAGAAGGCTTTGTGGTCAATGACGCGCTGGCTGACGATCTCCACACCTACGGCAGTGAAGTGATCCCCAACCATGAAAACAGCAAAGCGATCTTCTGGAAAGACGGCGAGCCGCTGAAAAAAGGCGATAAGCTGGTGCAGAAGAACCTGGCGAAAAGCCTCGAACTGATTGCGGAAAATGGCCCGGACGCGTTTTACAAAGGGGCTATCGCCGACCAGATTGCCCAGGAGATGCAGAAAAACGGCGGGTTAATCACTAAAGACGATCTGGCCGCTTATAAAGCCGTGGAACGCACGCCCATCAGCGGTGATTATCGCGGGTATCAGGTGTACTCAATGCCGCCGCCGTCATCCGGTGGGATTCACATCGTGCAGATCCTGAATATCCTCGAAAACTTTGATATGAAGAAATACGGCTTTGGTAGTGCAGACGCGATGCAGGTGATGGCGGAAGCCGAAAAACAGGCCTATGCCGACCGTTCAGAATATCTGGGTGACCCGGATTTTGTGAAGGTGCCGTGGCAAGCGTTGACGGACAAAGCGTATGCCAAATCCATTGCCGGGCGGATTGATATCAACAAGGCGAAGCCCTCCAGTGAGATTCGTCCGGGTAAGCTTGCGCCTTACGAAAGTAACCAGACCACCCACTTTTCAGTGGTGGATAAAGACGGTAATGCCGTGGCCGTGACCTATACCCTCAACACCACCTTTGGTACGGGCATTGTGGCAGGTAACACAGGTATTTTGTTGAACAACGAGATGGATGACTTCTCAGCGAAGCCCGGCGTGCCGAACGTTTATGGGCTGGTGGGCGGTGACGCAAACGCCGTGGGGCCGAAGAAGCGTCCGTTGTCGTCGATGTCGCCCACCATTGTGGTGAAAGACGGGAAAACCTGGCTGGTCACCGGCAGTCCGGGTGGAAGCCGTATCATCACCACGGTACTGCAAATGGTAGTGAACAGTATTGATTTTGGGATGAACGTGGCGGAAGCGACGAATGCGCCGCGCTTTCACCATCAGTGGTTGCCGGATGAGCTGCGGGTGGAAAAAGGGTTTAGCCCGGACCCCCTCAAACTGCTTGAACAAAAAGGGCAAAAGGTGGTGCTAAAAGAGGCGATGGGAAGTACCCAGAGTATTATGGTAGGGCCGGATGGCGCGCTGTATGGCGCATCTGATCCGCGTTCGGTGGACGATTTAACGGCAGGGTATTGATTTTGTTGCCGGGTAAGGCGAAGCCGCCACCCGGCAATTTGTCACTTCATTCGCGCCATAAAATACGCATCCACGTATTCGCCGTTACGCAGAGCGTACTTCTTGCCGGTTCCCTCTATCTCAAATCCATACTTTTTATACACCGCCACGGCGGGAGCATTATCGGCGAATACCGTTAATTCAATACGTTCAACGCGCAACCAGTTGTCGCACATGTCGATCATGGTATGCATTAACGCGCTGGCGACGCCGCGGTTTTGCCACTGCGCATCGACACAAATACCAAAGTCGGCGACGTGGCTACGGCGTGGGCGCTGAACGACGGCGATACTAAGATGTCCGACAACGTGGTCGTCGATGCAGGCGACGAGCTGCTTGATGCCTGGCTGCTCGGCGAGCCGCGTCTGCCACATCTCAATAGAAGGATGAGGAACCTGTAGCGTGTTGTAATACACCTCGGGTTGAGCATGGATCTGACGAATAGCGTCATAATCTTTGGTTTCCGCGTGGCGTATGACTATCTCACTCATTCCTTATCTCCTTCAGGGTTAATCGCGATTTTACAGTCGCTGAGTTTGAAAAAACCGTCAACTGCATTTTTTTGCAAAAAACCACTGGACAAACGTAAATGAGAATGATTATTATTGCTTTGCGTTCAGGATGACCCTCGCGGAGAACCTGAAAGCACGACATTGCTCACATTGCTTCCAGTATTACTTTAGCCAGCTTCTCGCTGGCTTTTTTTTGCCTGAGATCGAGTGGCGGCTTCAGTCTCTGTTTGTTCTGTCGCAATGGGCTCTTTTATCTCAACATTCGTCTCTTTTACTATACCGACGGCGTTGTTCTTTTGCTCCAGCGGTGGGAGCGTTTCGGCTTTTCCGGTAAAAATACCGCCCTTTTTCATCGACAGCGTGCGATAGGACAGGGTGCCGTTCACATTGCCGTGCTCGCAAATTTCAATTGTGTCGCTGGAGCATTGCCCGACCACATTGCCGTCAACGATCAGTTCCTGGCAGACAATATTGCCTTCTACCATGCCGCTACGCATGACTTTGATCATCTTGTCTTTCGCATCAATGTTGCCAAAGAGCGTCCCGTGAATGTAGACGTGCCCGGCAGCCACAATGTTGCCGTCGACGCGGACGTCACAGGCGATAATGGTGGTCGCGCTTTTTTCTGCAACTGTCGCGTCTTTGTCAGCGACCGGCGCGGGCGTCGGATTTATTACCGCTTGCTTGTTCTCAACGTCTTTATTCTTTTTAAACATGTTCATTACCTGAGTACGTAGTCCATGGGTTAGAAAACTGGTAAAGGAGAGGGCCGTAAAACACCCTGTCAGAAGCGTGTCGGATAAATACCAGGCCACCAGCGCGAGTAGCCAGAACAGAAGCGCAAAATTGAAAGCGAGGTACTTTTTATCCATGTTGAAGGCCGATCGTTCCTTTAGCGAGCCTGGGGATTCAGCGTCATCCTTATCCGGATTTTTATTGATGGGATCAAACGGTTTCTGACTCTATTAATCTGAAAATGTTTTTTTTATGAAATAGTTATAAATTACGGATATGTTTTTTATTCATTCATTCGTTGAGGGTATTCTTCCGGCGGGAAAACGGAAAAAGATTACCCTCAAAGACGCCTTGCGCTATGGTTAACCCATCGCGATTAACCAGGGACTGAATGATGACTCTACACTGCGCATTTATCGGATTCGGTAAGAGTACGACCCGCTACCACCTTCCGTATGTTCTCAACCGTAAAGACAGTTGGCATGTGGCGCATATCTTCCGCCGTCACGCAAAGCCGGAAGAACAGGCACCGATTTACTCGCATATCCATTTCACCAGCGATCTTAATGACGTTCTCGACGATCCGCAGGTAAAACTGGTCATTATCTGCACCCACGCCGACAGCCATTTTGACTATGCGAAACGGGCGCTGGAAGCCGGGAAAAACGTGCTGGTTGAGAAACCGTTCACCCCCACGATGATTGAAGCCAACGTCCTGTTTGAACTGGCGCAAAGCAAAGGGCTGATCGTGACGCCGTATCAAAACCGTCGCTTCGACTCCTGTTTCCTGACGGCGAAAAAGGCGATCGAAAGCGGCAAGCTGGGTGAGATTGTGGAAGTGGAAAGCCACTTCGATTACTACCGTCCGCTAGCAGAAACCAAACCGGGTTTACCACAAGATGGCGCATTTTATGGCCTGGGTGTACACACCCTGGATCAAATCATCTCGCTGTTCGGCCGTCCCGACCATGTAACGTATGACATTCGCAGCCTGCGCAATAAAGCGAATCCGGATGACACCTTTGAAGCGCAGCTCTTTTACGGTGACCTGAAAGTGATTGTGAAAACCAGCCACCTGGTGAAAATCGACTATCCAAAATTCATCGTTCACGGTACGAAAGGCTCGTTCATCAAATATGGCATTGACCAGCAGGAAACCAGCCTGAAGGCCAACATCATGCCGGGCGATCCGGGCTTTGCGGCGGATGATTCCGTAGGGTTGCTGGAGTACGTCAATGACGACGGTGTGACGGTAAAAGAAGAGATGAAACCAGAAACGGGCGACTATGGCCGCGTCTATGATGCTCTCTTTGAAACCCTCACGCGCGGGACGCCAAATTACGTCAAGGAATCTGACGTACTGACCAATCTTGAAATTCTTGAGCGCGGGTTCGAACAGGCGTCTCCCGCCACGATAACCCTTGCAAAATAACCAGACCAGACTCCTCTGAGCTTGTTCATATTTTTTGAACAGAGGAGTCAATTTTCACCCTCTATCATCCCTGGTCAATTGAGTCCACACTGACTCCATCGAAAACATCTGGGGGTGAACACAATGATCTACTTACGCAAAGCAAACGAACGTGGCCACGCAAATCATGGCTGGCTGGACTCCTGGCATTCCTTCTCGTTTGCCGATTATTACGATCCAAACTTTATGGGCTTCTCGGCACTGCGCGTGATTAACGACGATGTGATCGAAGCCGGTCAGGGTTTCGGTACGCACCCGCACAAAGACATGGAAATTCTGACTTACGTACTGGAAGGTGCCGTTGAGCACAAAGACAGTATGGGTAACAAAGAGCAGGTTCCGGCGGGTGAGTTCCAGATTATGAGCGCGGGTACCGGGATCCGTCACTCTGAGTACAATCCGAGTGAAACCGATCGTCTGCGTCTGTATCAGATCTGGATCATTCCGGAAAAAACCGGTATCACGCCGCGTTACGAACAGCGCCGCTTTGATGCTGTGCAGGGCAAACAACTGGTGCTGTCACCGGATGCGCGCGACGGTTCGCTGAAAGTGTACCAGGATATGGAACTGTATCGCTGGGCGCTGGTGAAAGGTGAGCAGTCAGTTCATCAAATTGCCGCTGAACGCCGCGTCTGGATCCAGGTGGTAAAAGGTGAGGTGAGCATTAACGGCACCAAAGCGACCACCAGCGATGGCCTGGCGATTTGGGATGAGCAGGCACTGTCAATTCACGCCGACAGTGACAGCGAAGTGTTACTGTTTGACCTGCCGCCGGTATAACCCGACATAAGATTGCCCGGTGACGCTGCGTTTACCGGGCCTACGGGCCGGATGTGACATGAAAATGTTGCTATCCGGCTTGTTATCGTTTGTCATTAATTGCTCTCGTCCGTGGTAAACTGGGCAAATCTATCCCTTTTTAACGCTTCAGGACGATGAAAAAGAAAAGACCCGTACTTCAGGATGTCGCTGACCGTGTCGGCGTGACCAAAATGACGGTTAGCCGTTTTTTGCGTAATCCGGAGCAAGTTTCCGTTGCACTGCGGGGCAAGATCGCTGCTGCACTCGATGAACTGGGTTACATTCCCAATCGCGCGCCTGATATTCTCTCCAACGCCACCAGCCGGGCCATTGGCGTTCTGCTGCCATCGTTAACCAACCAGGTATTTGCTGAAGTGCTTCGCGGCATTGAGGCCGTGACGGATGCGCATGGCTATCAAACCATGCTGGCGCACTACGGTTACAAACCTGAGATGGAGCAGGAACGGCTGGAATCGATGCTCTCGTGGAATATTGACGGCCTGATCCTGACTGAGCGTACTCACACCCCACGCACGTTGAAAATGATTGAGGTGGCAGGGATTCCGGTGGTTGAACTGATGGACAGCCAGTCACCTTGCCTTGATATTGCCGTCGGCTTTGACAACTTTGAAGCGGCACGTCAGATGACCGCGGCGATTATCGCCCGGGGTCACCGTCACATCGCTTATCTGGGGGCGCGTCTCGATGAACGTACTATCATAAAACAGAAGGGCTATGAACAGGCGATGCTGGATGCAGGTCTGACACCTTACAGTGTGATGGTGGAGCAATCCTCTTCTTACTCTTCGGGGATTGAGTTGATTCGTCAGGCGCGTCGTGAGTACCCGCAACTGGACGGTATCTTCTGTACTAACGATGACCTGGCGGTGGGGGCGGCTTTTGAATGTCAGCGTTTAGGGCTGCGGATCCCGGACGACATGGCGATTGCCGGTTTCCACGGTCATGATATCGGCCAGGTGATGGAACCGCGTCTGGCCAGCGTACTGACACCCCGTGAGCGAATGGGCAGCATTGGCGCAGAGCGCTTGCTGGCGCGCATCCGTGGAGAAAGCGTTACGCCGAAAATGTTAGATTTAGGTTTCACCTTGTCACCGGGTGGATCTATTTAACCCAACAAGTTTGAAGTAGCTCACACTTATTCACTTCTCGCACGTTTGGATATTGCTTATGTTTTGGTCCGGCCGGACAATGTTACCGATAACTGTTACCCGTAACAATTTCTGACTTTAGTACTGTGGGGGCCCACTTTGAGCACGACGAATCATGATCACCACATTTACGTTCTGATGGGCGTATCCGGTAGCGGTAAATCCGCTGTCGCCAGTGAAGTGGCGCATCAACTGCATGCCGCGTTTCTTGATGGCGATTTTCTTCATCCGCGTCGCAACATCGAGAAAATGGCGTCCGGTGAGCCGCTCAATGATGATGACCGTAAACCGTGGTTGCAGGCGCTGAATGACGCCGCGTTTGCGATGCAGCGTACCAACAAGGTTTCGCTGATTGTCTGTTCCGCACTGAAAAAACACTACCGTGACCTGCTGCGTGACGGTAATCCCAACCTCTCTTTCATCTACCTGAAAGGCGATTTCGACGTGATCGAAAGCCGTCTGAAGGCGCGCAAAGGCCATTTCTTCAAAACCCAGATGCTGGTGACGCAGTTCGAAACGTTGCAGGAGCCTGGCGCTGATGAAAAAGACGTCCTGGTGGTGGATATCGATCAGCCACTGGAAGGGGTTGTTGCCAGCACCATCGAGGTCATTAATAAAAGGCAGTAAATTTTGAGTACATTAACGCTTGTTTTAACAGCAGTGGGTTCTGTTTTACTGCTGCTGTTTTTAGTGATGAAGGCGCGTATGCACGCCTTCGTTGCTTTGATGGTGGTGTCTATTGGTGCAGGTCTCTTTTCCGGTATGCCGCTCGATAAAATCGCGGCGACAATGGAAAAAGGGATGGGAGGTACGCTGGGTTTCCTGGCGATTGTGGTCGCGCTCGGAGCTATGTTCGGCAAGATTTTGCATGAAACGGGCGCAGTCGATCAGATTGCCGTCAAGATGCTGAAATCCTTCGGCCACAGCCGCGCGCATTATGCGATCGGGCTGGCAGGGCTGATTTGCGCGCTGCCGCTGTTCTTTGAAGTGGCAATCGTGCTGCTGATTAGCGTCGCGTTTTCAATGGCGCGCCACACCGGGACGAACCTTGTGAAGTTGGTGATCCCGCTGTTTGCGGGCGTGGCGGCGGCAGCGGCATTTCTTCTGCCGGGGCCTGCGCCGATGCTGCTCGCATCCCAGATGAACGCTGACTTCGGCTGGATGATTCTGATTGGCCTGTGTGCTGCGATACCGGGGATGATTATTGCCGGGCCGCTGTGGGGCAACTTTATCGGCCGCTTCGTTGAACTGAACATTCCTGATGACATTACCGAACCGCACCTCGGCGAGGGCAAAATGCCCTCCTTTGGCTTCAGCCTGGCGTTGATTCTGCTGCCGCTGGTACTGGTTGGGTTGAAAACGATCGCCGCCCGTTTTGTGCCGGTCGGTTCTACGACTTATCAGTGGTTTGAATTTATTGGTCATCCGTTCACCGCGATTCTGGTCGCTTGTCTGGTGGCGATTTACGGTCTGGCCATGCGTCAGGGAATGCCAAAAGATAAAGTCATGGAGATCTGCGGTCACGCGTTGCAACCCGCGGGGATTATTCTGCTGGTGATTGGCGCGGGCGGCGTGTTCAAACAGGTTCTGGTGGATTCCGGCGTGGGTCCGGCGCTGGGTGAAGCCCTGACCGGCATGGGGTTGCCGATTGCCCTTACCTGCTTCGTGCTGGCTGCGGCGGTGCGTATTATTCAGGGTTCTGCAACGGTAGCCTGCTTAACGGCGGTCGGACTGGTAATGCCGGTTATCGAGCAACTGAACTTCTCTGGTGCGCAGATGGCGGCGCTGTCTATCTGTATCGCGGGTGGCTCAATCGTGGTCAGCCATGTTAACGATGCCGGTTTCTGGTTGTTCGGGAAATTCACAGGGGCCACGGAAGCACAAACCCTGAAAACCTGGACGATGATGGAAACCATCCTCGGCACCGTGGGTGCCATTGTCGGGATGATAGCGTTTCAGCTATTGAGCTGAGGGTATTGCCCGGTGGCGCTTGCGCTTACCGGGCCTACATACGAAGCACATATCCGTAGGCCGGGTGAGCGTCACCCGGCTTTTTCATTTTTTATCCCTTCATCCACATCCGAATACCATCCAGGAACATCTGGGTCGCCATCATCACCAGAATCAATCCCATCAGGCGTTCCAGCGCATTTACGCCTTTCTCGCCAAGGAGACGCAGAAACAGCGACGACTGCAGCAGAATCACAAACGTGCCGCCCCAGGCCAGCAGCAGAGCAATCACCAGATGTCCCATCTGATTAGGGTATTGGTGCGACAACAGCATCAGCGTGGCCAGAATCGTTGGTCCGGCAACCAGCGGAATTGCCAGCGGCACAATAAATGGCTCCTCGCCTGCGGGCAGCCCGGCGCTGTTACCCGAGGCGCTGGGGAAAATCATCTTTATGGCGATCAGGAACAGGATAATGCCTCCGGAAATGGAGACCGTTTCGGCTCGCAAATTGAGAAATGCCAGAATTTTCTCGCCCGCAAAAAGAAAGATCAGCATCAGCAGCAGCGCAATGAACAGCTCGCGAACCATGATCGCCCGACGGCGTTTGGGTTCGGTATGTTTCAGTACGGACATAAAAATGGGCAGATTTCCGAGCGGATCCATAATCAGGATCAATAAAACAGCAGCAGAAATAATATCATTCATAACTCAAATTCCCTGATAATTACCACGGACTTTCTGCTTGCTCGCGCAGCGGGATAAGTCGCATTACTGATGGCTTCGCTATCATTGATTAATTTCACTTGCGACTTTGGCTGCATTTTGTATGGTGAAGGATATGCCACCAGGACACTGGCATACATACACAGCACACATCTCTGCAGGAAAAACGCTATGAAAAATGTTGGTTTTATCGGCTGGCGCGGTATGGTCGGCTCTGTTCTCATGCAACGCATGGTTGAAGAGCGCGACTTCGACGCCATTCGCCCTGTTTTCTTTTCTACTTCCCAACTCGGGCAGGCGGCTCCGACGTTTGGCGGAACCGCGACCGGCACACTTCAGGACGCTTATGATCTGGAGGCGCTAAAGGCGCTCGATATCATCGTGACCTGTCAGGGCGGCGATTATACCAACGAAATTTATCCAAAGCTTCGTGAAAGCGGCTGGCAGGGGTACTGGATTGACGCGGCCTCTTCGCTACGCATGAAAGATGACGCGATCATCATCCTCGACCCGGTTAACCAGAGTGTCATTGATGACGGCCTGAACAAAGGGATTAAAACCTTTGTCGGCGGTAACTGTACCGTCAGCCTGATGCTGATGTCGCTTGGCGGCCTGTTTGCCAACAATCTGGTGGACTGGGTTTCAGTGGCGACTTACCAGGCGGCTTCCGGCGGCGGCGCGCGCCATATGCGTGAACTGCTTAATCAGATGGGCCAGTTGTACAATCATGTGGCTGATGAACTGGCCACTCCTTCTTCTGCCATTCTCGACATCGAACGCAAAGTCACTCAGCTCACCCGCAGCGGCGATCTGCCGGTCGATAACTTTGGCGTGCCGTTGGCGGGAAGCCTGATCCCCTGGATCGACAAACAGCTTGATAACGGTCAAAGTCGTGAAGAGTGGAAAGGCCAGGCGGAAACCAACAAGATTCTCAACACTGCCTCGGTGATCCCGGTGGATGGTCTGTGCGTGCGTGTGGGTGCGCTGCGCTGCCACAGTCAGGCGTTCACCATTAAATTGAAAAAAGATGTGTCTATCCCGACCATTGAGGAACTGCTTGCCGCGCATAACCCGTGGGCGAAAGTGGTCCCTAACGATCGGGATATTACCCTGCGTGAGTTAACCCCAGCGGCCGTGACCGGCACGTTGACCACGCCAGTTGGACGTCTGCGCAAGCTGAATATGGGACCGGAGTTCCTGTCAGCGTTCACCGTCGGCGACCAGTTGCTTTGGGGAGCGGCAGAGCCGCTACGCCGCATGTTGCGCCAACTGGCGTAATAGTCGGTAACCAGTGGCACGAACCTGTAGGCCGGATAAGGCGAAGCCGCCATCCGGCAGACAAATGTCGTGTTTAAACATGGGGTGCAGAGTCACCCCTTTTTATGCGTAATACAGGAGTAAACGCAGATGATACAACTTTTCACGGGAGTTAATTAAAGCGTTGGCTATTCTTTAAGGGTGCCCTGATACCACACGGTATTAAGGCGTTGCCTGAAGGTAGGACGGAGCAGAGAGGATGCACAATTGTGCTGCGCCGTTCAGGTCAAGAAAGTGTCGCTGCCTGATGTCGAAAATCAGTAGGAGGGGCGACACCATAAAACAGGATGACAACCATGTCCGATCGAATCGATAGAGACGTGATTAATGCGCTAATTGCAGGCCATTTTGCGGATCCTTTTTCCGTACTCGGAATGCACCAGACCACTGCCGGGCTTGAAGTCCGCGCGCTTTTACCTGACGCCACCGAAGTGTGGGTTATTGAACCTAAAACCGGACGCAAAGTCAGCAAACTGGACTGCCTGGACTCACGCGGTTTTTTCAGTGGTGTATTACCTCGCCGTAAAAATCCTTTTCGTTACCAGTTGGCTGTTGTCTGGCATGGACAGCAGAACCTGATTGATGATCCTTACCGTTTTGGTCCACTGATTCAGGATATGGATGCCTGGCTGTTGTCCGAAGGGACTCACCTGCGGCCTTATGAAACACTGGGGGCGCATGCGGATACGATGGATGGCGTCACAGGAACCCGCTTCTCCGTCTGGGCGCCAAACGCCCGTCGCGTTTCCGTTGTGGGACAATTCAACTTCTGGGATGGCCGTCGCCACCCGATGCGTCTGCGTAAAGAGAGCGGGATTTGGGAACTGTTTATCCCCGGCGCACAGAATGGTCAGCTCTACAAATATGAGATGATCGACGCCAACGGCAATTTGCGGGTGAAAGCCGACCCCTACGCCTTTGAAGCACAGATGCGTCCGGAAACTGCCTCGCTCATTTGCGGTCTGCCTGAAAAAGTGGTGCAACCCGAAGAACGTAAAAAGGCGAATCAGTTCGATGCACCTATCTCAATCTATGAAGTGCATTTAGGATCGTGGCGCCGCCATACCGACAACAACTTTTGGCTGAGCTATCGCGAGCTCGCCGACCAGCTTATTCCGTACGTGAAGTGGATGGGGTTTACCCATCTCGAACTGTTGCCGGTAAATGAGCACCCCTTTGACGGAAGCTGGGGATATCAGCCTACCGGACTGTATGCGCCGACCCGTCGCTTTGGGACGCGTGATGACTTCCGTTACTTCGTTAACGCCGCGCACCAGGCGGGCCTGAACGTGATTCTTGACTGGGTGCCAGGTCACTTTCCGTCTGATGATTTCGGCCTTGCGGAGTTTGATGGCACCAACCTGTACGAGCACAGTGACCCGCGCGAAGGTTATCACCAGGACTGGAACACTCTGATCTACAACTATGGACGCCGTGAAGTCAGCAACTATCTGGTGGGTAATGCCCTTTACTGGATTGAGCGCTTTGGCATTGATGCGCTGCGCGTCGACGCGGTGGCATCAATGATTTATCGCGACTACAGCCGCAAGCAGGGGGAGTGGATCCCGAACGAATTCGGTGGGCGTGAAAACCTGGAAGCGATCGAGTTCTTACGCAATACCAACCGCATTCTTGGTGAACAAGTGCCGGGCGCGGTGAGCATGGCGGAAGAGTCGACGGATTTTGCGGGGGTCTCTCGTCCACAGGACATGTGCGGCCTGGGGTTCTGGTACAAGTGGAACCTCGGCTGGATGCACGACACCCTCGACTACATGAAGCTGGATCCGGTTTATCGTCAGTATCACCACGACAAACTGACCTTCGGCATGCTGTACAACTACACCGAGAACTTTGTTCTGCCGCTGTCGCATGACGAAGTGGTTCACGGCAAGAAATCCATCCTTGACCGGATGCCGGGCGACGCGTGGCAGAAGTTTGCCAACCTGCGTGCCTATTACGGCTGGATGTGGGCCTTCCCAGGCAAGAAGCTGCTGTTTATGGGCAATGAGTTTGCCCAAGGGCGCGAATGGAACCACGACAGCAGCCTTGACTGGCATCTGCTGGAGGGCGGCGATAACTGGCATCATGGCGTTCAGCGTCTGGTGCGCGATCTCAACCTGACCTATCGCCACCATAAAGCGCTGCATGAGCTCGACTTCGATCCCTATGGTTTTGAATGGCTGGTGGTTGACGATCATGAACGGTCGGTGCTGATCTTTGTCCGCCGTGATAAGGCTGGCAACGAAATTATTGTCGCCAGCAACTTTACGCCGGTGCCGCGTCACGGATACCGCTTTGGCGTTAACCAGCCGGGCAAATGGCGCGAAATTCTCAACACCGACTCCATGCACTACCACGGCAGCAATGTGGGTAACGGTGGGGCGGTGCATACCGACGACATTACCAGTCACGGGCGTCCGCAATCACTGAGCCTCACATTGCCGCCGCTGTCGACCATCTGGCTGGTCCGGGAGGGTGAATGACGCAACTGGTCACCGGTAAGGCTACTCCGCATGGCGCAACCTATGACGGGCACGGCGTAAACTTCACGCTTTTTTCCGCACATGCGGAGCGCGTTGAACTGTGCGTGTTTGATGACTCGGGCAACGAGCGGCGCTATGACCTGCCGGGGCGTACCGGTGATGTCTGGCACGGTTATCTGGCCGATGCCCGCCCTGGTCTACGCTATGGGTATCGCGTGCATGGACCGTGGCAGCCAGAGCAAGGGCACTGGTTTAATCCGGCGAAGCTGCTTCTCGACCCCTGTGCGCGTCGCGTGGAGGGCGCGTTGAAAGATGATCCGTTGCTGCATGTGGGTTATGACGCGCCGGATCAGCGTGACAATGCGGCCATTGCGCCGAAGGGGGTGGTGACGGTTGAAAACTATGACTGGGAAGATGACACGCCCCCGCGTACGCCGTGGGGCAAAACGGTTATCTATGAAGCGCATGTCAAAGGCTTAACGTACCTGCACCCGCAGATCCCAGCACAGCTTCGCGGCACGTACAAAGCCCTCGGCCATCCGGTGATGATTGATTACCTGAAGCGACTCGGTATTACCGCGCTGGAACTGCTGCCCGTGGCGCATTTCGCCAGTGAACCGCGTCTGCAACGGTTGGGGTTGTCAAACTATTGGGGTTACAACCCGGTGGCGTTATTTGCGCTGCATCCGGCCTATGCCTGCTCGCCTGAGACCGCGCTGGATGAGTTTCGTGACGCCATCAAAGCGTTACACAGAGCGGGTATTGAGGTCATTCTCGATATCGTACTCAACCACAGCGCCGAGCTGGATCTCGACGGACCGACTTTCTCCCTGCGCGGAATCGACAACCGTAGCTATTATTGGATCAGGGAGGATGGTGATTACCACAACTGGACCGGTTGCGGTAACACGCTCAATCTCAGTCATCCTGGTGTGGTGGAGTTCGCTTGTGAATGTCTGCGCTATTGGGTCGAAACCTGTCACGTCGACGGATTTCGTTTCGATCTGGCATCGGTTATGGGGCGCACGCCGGCGTTTCGCCAGGATGCGCCGCTGTTTACCGCGATCAGGCAGTGTCCGGTACTCTCCGGCGTGAAACTCATCGCGGAACCGTGGGACATTGGTGCTGGAGGGTATCAGGTCGGGAATTTCCCCGCGCCGTTTGCGGAATGGAACGATCATTTTCGCGATGCGTCACGCCGGTTCTGGCTACAGCAAAATCTGTCGCTTGGCGAGTTTGCCGGACGGTTTGCGGCGTCCAGCGATGTATTTAAGCGAGACGGCCGCAAGCCCTCTGCTTCCGTCAATCTGGTGACTGCGCATGACGGTTTTACGCTCAGAGACTGCGTTTGTTTCAATCTGAAACACAATGAGGCGAACGGAGAGGAAAATCGGGACGGAACCGACAACAACCACAGTAACAATCATGGTAAAGAAGGATTAGGCGGTACGCTGGAGATCATCGAGCGTCGGCGCGACAGTGTTCACGCGTTGTTGACGACGCTTTTGCTTTCTCAGGGGACGCCCATGCTGTTGGCTGGTGACGAACACGGTCACAGCCAGCACGGCAACAACAATGCTTATTGCCAGGACAATGCGTTGACCTGGCTGGACTGGTCGCAGGCGAGTGAGGGATTAATCGACTTTACCGCCGCATTGATTCACCTGCGCCAGCAAATCCCGGCCCTGGTGGGAGACCAGTGGTGGGAGGAAGGTGATGGAAACGTGCGTTGGCTTAACCGCTATGCAAAACCATTGAGTGCGCAGGAGTGGCAAAACGGGCCGAAGCAGATGCAAATCCTGCTATCGGAAAGCTGTCTTATCACCATTAATGCCACGCTTGATGTAACGGAAATTGTATTACCTGAAGGGGAGTGGCGCGCCGTTCCCCCGTTTGCCGGAGAGGATAATCCGGTAATTACGGCTGTCTGGCCGGGACCTGCGCACGGATTGTGTGTGTTCCAGAGATGATCAAAAAGGAGTTAGTCATGGTGAGTTTAGAGAAGAACGACCGTTTAATGTTGGCGCGCCAGTTGCCATTGAAATCAGTTGCTCTGATTCTGGCGGGAGGACGTGGCACTCGTCTGAAGGATTTAACCAACAAGCGCGCTAAGCCGGCCGTTCACTTTGGCGGTAAGTTTCGCATTATCGATTTTGCCTTATCGAACTGCATTAACTCCGGGATCCGCCGTATCGGCGTGATCACGCAATATCAGTCTCACACTTTGGTACAGCATATTCAGCGCGGCTGGTCGTTCTTTAGCGAAGAGATGAACGAATTTGTAGATTTGCTGCCAGCCCAGCAACGTATGCAGGGCGAAAACTGGTATCGCGGTACGGCAGACGCAGTGACGCAGAACCTCGATATCATCCGCCGTTATAAAGCGGAATACGTGGTGATCCTTGCTGGCGACCATATCTACAAGCAGGATTACTCGCGCATGCTAATCGACCACGTTGAAAAAGGGGCGCGCTGCACCGTGGCCTGTATGCCGGTGCCGATCGAAGAAGCCAGCGCGTTCGGCGTGATGGCGGTCGACGAAAATGACAAGATCATTGAATTTGTTGAAAAACCAGCGAATCCACCTGCGATGCCTGGTGATGCAACCAAATCGCTCGCCAGCATGGGGATCTACATTTTTGATGCAGATTATCTCTATGAACTGCTGGAAAAAGATGACGGCAACGACGCATCAAGCCATGACTTTGGCAAAGATATTATTCCGACAGTCACCAAAGCTGGCATGGCCTATGCACATCCTTTCCCATTGTCCTGCGTGCAGTCGGATCCGGAGTCTGAACCGTACTGGCGTGACGTCGGAACGCTGGAGGCTTACTGGAAAGCGAACCTCGATCTGGCTTCCGTTACGCCTGAACTGGATATGTACGATCAGAACTGGCCGATTCGCACGCATATGGAATCGCTTCCGCCTGCGAAGTTTGTCCAGGACCGCTCTGGTAGCCACGGCATGACGCTGAACTCGCTGGTGTCCGGTGGCTGTATTATTTCCGGCTCGGTGGTGGTGCAGTCCGTTCTGTTCCCGCGCGTGCGGGTGAATTCATTCTGTAATATTGATTCCGCAGTGTTGTTGCCTGAAGTCTGGGTGGGGCGTTCATGTCGCCTGCGCCGATGCATTATCGATCGTGCCTGCATTATTCCTGAAGGCATGGTGATTGGCGAAAATGCGGAAGAAGATGCCCGTCGCTTCTACCGTTCCGAAGAAGGCATTGTGCTGGTGACGCGTGAAATGCTGCGCAAACTGCAGGTCAAACAGGAGTGAGAATGCAGGTTTTACATGTATGTTCGGAGATGTTCCCCCTGCTGAAAACAGGTGGTCTGGCAGATGTTATTGGCGCATTACCGGCGGCGCAAATCGCGGATGGCGTGGACGCCCGCGTGCTGCTGCCTGCTTTTCCTGATATCCGCCGTGGGGTGACCGATGCGCAGGTAGTTACACGTCGCGATACCTTCGCGGGCAGGATTAGCCTGTTGTTTGGTCATTACAACGGTGTCGGTATTTACCTGATTGATGCCCCGCATCTTTACGATCGTCCGGGGAGCCCGTATCACGATACGAACCTGTTTGCGTATAGCGATAACGTACTGCGTTTTGCCCTGTTGGGATGGGTGGGCAGTGAAATGGCCTGTGGCCTTGACCCATTCTGGCGCCCGGATGTGGTGCACGCGCACGACTGGCATGCAGGTCTGGCGCCTGCTTATCTGGCGGCGCGTGGTCATCCGGCGAAATCGGTCTTTACCGTGCACAACCTTGCGTATCAGGGCATGTTTTATGCTCATCACATGAACGACATCCAGTTGCCCTGGTCATTCTTTAACATGCACGGCCTGGAGTTTAACGGTCAGATTTCGTTCCTGAAGGCCGGTCTGTACTATGCTGACCATATTACAGCGGTAAGCCCAACCTATGCGCGGGAGATAACCGAACCGCAGTTTGCCTACGGTATGGAAGGGCTGTTGCAACAGCGCCACCGTGAAGGGCGTCTTTCTGGTGTGCTGAACGGGGTGGATGAGAAGATCTGGAACCCGGAAACAGACCTCTTGCTGGCATCACGCTACACACGGGATTCGCTGGAAGAAAAAGCCGAGAATAAGCGCCAGCTCCAGATTGCGATGGGGCTGAAAGTTAACGACAAAGTGCCGCTGTTTGCCGTCGTCAGTCGCCTGACCAGCCAGAAAGGGCTGGATCTGGTGCTGGAGGCATTACCTGGTTTGCTGGAGCAGGGTGGGCAACTGGCGCTGCTCGGGGCGGGCGACCCGGTGTTGCAGGAAGGTTTTCTTGCGGCGGCGGCGGAGTATCCCGGCCAGGTCGGCGTGCAGATTGGTTATCACGAGGCTTTCTCGCACCGCATCATGGGCGGCGCCGACGTTATCCTGGTGCCCAGTCGTTTTGAGCCGTGCGGCTTAACGCAACTCTATGGCCTGAAGTACGGCACGCTGCCGCTGGTACGACGTACCGGTGGGCTGGCGGACACCGTATCAGACAGTTCACTGGAAAATCTTGCCGACGGCATCGCCAGTGGGTTTGTGTTTGAGGACAGCAATGCCTGGTCTCTGTTGCGTGCGATTCGACGCGCTTTCGTGTTGTGGTCTCGACCTTCGCTCTGGCGGTTTGTGCAACGGCAAGCGATGGCGATGGATTTTAGCTGGCAAGTCGCGGCGAAGTCATACCGCGAGCTTTACTATCGCTTGAAATAGATATTCAGGAATCATCATTATGAATGCTCCATTTACCTATGCATCGCCGACATTGAGCGTCGAAGCGCTTAAGCACTCTATCGCTTACAAGCTGATGTTCACGATTGGTAAAGACCCGGTCATTGCCAATAAGCATGAATGGCTGAACGCGACGCTGTTTGCGGTGCGCGATCGTCTTGTGGAGCGCTGGCTGCGTTCTAATCGTGCCCAACTGTCCCAGGAAACCCGCCAGGTCTATTACCTGTCGATGGAGTTTCTGATTGGACGAACCCTTTCCAACGCCTTGTTATCGCTTGGCATTTATGACGATGTGAAAGGCGCGCTGGAAGAGATGGGTTTAGATCTCGAAGAGCTCATCGACGAAGAAAATGACCCCGGTCTGGGTAACGGCGGTCTTGGCCGACTGGCCGCCTGTTTCCTCGATTCACTGGCAACCTTAGGGCTGCCCGGACGCGGTTACGGTATTCGCTATGACTACGGAATGTTCAAGCAGAATATTGTCGATGGCCGGCAGAAAGAGTCTCCCGATTACTGGCTGGAATATGGCAACCCGTGGGAATTTAAGCGCCATAACACACGTTATAAAGTGCGGTTTGGCGGGCGTATTCAGCAGGAAGGCAAAAAAACGCGCTGGATTGAAACCGAAGAGATCCTCGCCGTGGCCTATGACCAGATTATCCCCGGCTATGATACCGACGCCACGAATACCTTGCGCTTGTGGAATGCGCAAGCCAGTAGCGAAATTAACCTCGGTAAATTCAACCAGGGCGACTATTTTGCGGCGGTGGAAGATAAAAACCATTCTGAGAACGTATCGCGCGTGCTCTATCCGGATGATTCCACCTACTCCGGGCGTGAGCTGCGTCTGCGACAGGAGTATTTTCTGGTTTCTTCGACGGTACAGGACATCCTTAGCCGTCACTATCAATTGCACAAAACCTACGACAATCTCGCGGACAAGATCGCCATTCACCTGAATGACACGCACCCGGTCCTGTCGATCCCGGAACTCATGCGTTTGCTGATTGATGAGCATAAGTTCACCTGGGACGACGCGTTCGAAGTCTGTTGCCAGGTCTTCTCTTACACTAACCATACGTTGATGAGCGAAGCGCTGGAAACCTGGCCGGTGGACATGCTGGGCAAAATTCTGCCGCGCCATCTGCAAATTATCTTTGAAATCAACGACTACTTCCTGAAAACATTGCAGGAGCAGTATCCGAACGATACGGGTCTGCTGGGACGGGCGTCGATCATCGATGAGTCTAACGGCCGCCGTGTGCGCATGGCGTGGCTGGCGGTCGTGGTGAGCCATAAGGTGAATGGTGTCTCCGGGCTGCACTCAAATCTGATGGTGCAATCGCTGTTCGCCGATTTTGCAGCCATTTTCCCGACCCGTTTTTGCAATGTGACGAATGGCGTTACGCCGCGCCGCTGGCTGGCGGTGGCGAATCCGCCGCTCTCTGAAGTGCTGGACGAGAACATTGGTCGCACATGGCGCACCGATCTGAGCCAGTTACACGAACTCGAACAGCACTGTGATTTCCCGATGGTTAATCACGCGGTGCGTCAGGCGAAGCTGGAAAACAAAAAGCGGCTGGCGACCTTTATCGCCCAGCAGCTCAATGTGGTGGTAAACCCGAAATCGCTGTTTGACGTCCAGATCAAACGTATTCACGAGTACAAACGTCAGTTGATGAACGTGCTGCACGTCATCACCCGCTATAACCGCATCAAGGCCGATCCTGATGCACAGTGGGTGCCGCGAGTGAATATTTTCGCCGGTAAGGCCGCCTCGGCGTATTACATGGCGAAGCACATTATTCACCTGATTAACGATGTCGCGAAGGTTATCAACAACGATCCGCAGATCGGCGACAAGCTGAAAGTGGTGTTTATCCCGAATTACAGCGTCAGTCTGGCGCAACTGATCATTCCTGCGGCGGATCTGTCTGAGCAGATTTCGCTGGCGGGGACGGAAGCCTCCGGCACCAGTAATATGAAGTTTGCGTTGAACGGTGCATTGACCATCGGCACGCTGGACGGTGCAAACGTCGAGATGCTGGAACACGTAGGCGAGGAGAATATCTTTATCTTTGGTAACACGGCGGAACAGGTGGAAGAACTGCGCAGGCAGGGCTACAAGCCGCGTGATTACTATGAAAAAGATGAAGAGCTACATCAGGTGCTGACGCAGATCGGCAGCGGTATGTTTAGCCCGGATGAACCTGGGCGCTACCGTGATCTGGTGGATTCACTGATCAACTTTGGCGACCACTATCAGGTGCTGGCGGACTATCGCAGCTATGTCGATTGTCAGGACAAGGTCGATGAATTGTATGGTCGTCCGGAAGAGTGGACCTCGAAAGCGATGCTCAATATCGCCAACATGGGCTACTTCTCCTCTGACAGGACCATCAAGGAATATGCTGACCACATCTGGCATATCGATCCAGTGCGGTTGTAAGTCGCGATGCCGGGGGCGCTTCGCTTGCCCGGCCTACGTTCGAACAGTAGGCCGGATAAGGCGCCAGCGCCATCCGGCATTTTGCCATTACGACGCCAGCGAAAGCTGGTGTTTTTCTATATATGCCGCCAGCCACTGGGTCATGCGGGACTGCTGTTCGGCGTTGAGCCACATGCCTTCTTTCGTGCGACGCCATAGCGCATCGTCCGCGCGGCGAACCCATTCGTGATCCACCAGATATTTCAGCTCTGCTTCGTAGAATTCATGACCGAAATTTTCGCCCAGGTCAGCGACCGTCGTCGCTTCACCGAGGATCCACTCCGTATTGCTGCCGTAGGTCCGCGAGAAGTGGCGTGCCAGCGATTCCGTCAGGAAAGGATAACGACGACGTAGTTTCGCCGCGTAGTCTTCGCGGTCGCCGCCGATTTCGCCACCAGGCAGCACGCAGTCTTTCGTCCATGCCGGACCAATGCCCTGATAGTACGATGACAGTTTTTCCATCGCATGTTCGGCGAGTTTACGATACGTCGTCAGCTTACCGCCGAAGACAGAAAGCAGCGGCGCTTTGCCGTTTTCGTCATGAATATCCAGCGTGTAATCACGGGTGATGGCCTGCGGTGAATCCGACTCGTCATCGCACAGCGGGCGCACACCGGAGTAGGTCCAGACGATATCATCACGGCCAAGCTGCTTCTTAAAGTGCGCGTTGTACACTTTCAGCAGGTAATTGATTTCGCTTTCGTCGATTTTTACCGCTTTCGGGTCGCCGTTATATTCAACGTCAGTGGTGCCGATGATCGAG
Organism: Citrobacter amalonaticus; assembly: GCF_037053465.1. Lineage (GTDB taxonomy): Bacteria > Pseudomonadota > Gammaproteobacteria > Enterobacterales > Enterobacteriaceae > Citrobacter_A > Citrobacter_A amalonaticus_H. The sequence goes on along the minus strand of NZ_JBALIF010000005.1, from coordinate 71,756 downwards.
AACTCATCCATCCACGGAATGACAAACACAATGCGCTTGTCTTCGTTTTGCAGAATGTAGGCCTGTTTTTGCGAGTGGACGCGCGGCACCACGATGTGGCTGCCTTTGATCAGGCGAATGCCGTACGGCGAAGGCAGATGCATGCCTTCGTCGAAGAACTCTTTCACCCACGGACCGGTGGCGTTAACCAGCCCGCGCGCCTGCCAGGTGTATTTCTTACCGGTGTCGATATCTTCGGCTTCAACAATCCACAGACCATTTTCGCGGCGCGCGGAGGTTGCGCGAGTGCGGGTCAACACTTCCCCACCTTTACGTACCACCATCTGGGCATTTGCCAGCACCAGACGTGCATCATCTACCCAGCAGTCAGAATATTCGAAACCGCGCACGATTTCAGGTTTCAGCACTGACTCTGCGCCAAAACGCAACCCGGTAGAGCCCGGTAAACTGGTGCGTTTACCCAGGTGATCGTACATAAACAGGCCAATGCGGATCATCCACGCCGGACGCAGGTGCGGACGGTGCGGTAAACGAAAACGCATCGGGAAGGCAATGTGTGGAGCCATTTTCAACAGCACTTCACGTTCAGCCAGCGCTTCGCTGACCAGACGAAATTCGTAGTGTTCCAGATAGCGCAAGCCACCGTGAATGAGTTTAGAACTGGCAGAGGAGGTAGCGCACGCAAGATCCTGCGCTTCCAGCATCAGCACGGATAAACCGCGTCCAGCGGCATCTGCCGCGATACCGGCACCGTTGATGCCTCCACCTATCACAATCAGATCTTTGGTTTCCATGCTGCCCTCTTTCACTTTCGTTATGGCTCATAAATGTTCGTTATCGAGCATAATAGCAAAAAAACTTACTGTTGGTAACATCGAATAAACAATTTACAGTGATACATATAACATTATGGCGTTTCACTCCCGTGGCGACGTAAACTTAGGGGTAACATGCCTGAGAAGCCTCACCTGCACCAGAAAGAAGAGAATGTATGGATCAGTTTGAATGTATTAATGTCGAAGAAGCTCACCAGAAGCTGCAACAGGGCTCGGCAGTGCTGGTTGATATCCGCGATCCGCAAAGTTATGCCATGGGACATACCCCACAGGCGTTTCACCTGACGAATGACACCCTGGGTTCGTTTATGCGCGAACACGATTTCGACACCGTGGTGATGGTGATGTGCTACCACGGCAACAGCAGTAAAGGCGCGGCGCAATATCTGCTCCAGCAAGGCTATGACGCGGTTTACAGCGTTGACGGCGGATTTGACGCCTGGCATCGTCATTTTCCTGCGGAAGTGGCATACGGAGCTTAGGTCAACAAAGAGGCAGCCGGAAGGATGAAGTCTCTATATACTGTCCTCTTTTGTGTGGATGAAGCGACAGCAACAATGTTGATGATTACCTCTTTTGCTAACCCCCGCGTGGCGCAGGCCTTTGTGGATTACATGGCGACACAGGGCGTTATCCTGACCATTCAACAACATCATCAAAGCGATGTCTGGCTGGCGGACGAAGCGCAGACCGAACGCGTACATGCAGAGTTGGCGCGTTTTCTGGAGAATCCTGGCGATCCGCGCTATCTCGCCGCCAGTTGGCAGTCTGGTCAAACCGGGAGTGGCCTGCATTATCGTCGTTTTCCGTTTCTTGCCACGCTGCGTGAGCGTGCGGGTCCTGTCACCTGGCTTATCATGGCTGCCTGCATCCTGGTGTTTATCGTCATGAATATCGTCGGCGATCAAACGGTGATGGTGTGGCTGGCCTGGCCGTTCGATCCTTCTCTGAAGTTCGATGTCTGGCGTTACTTTACGCACGCCTTCATGCACTTTTCGCTGATGCATATCCTCTTTAACTTGCTGTGGTGGTGGTATCTTGGCGGTGCCGTAGAGAAACGTTTAGGCAGCGGCAAACTGATTGTGATTACCGTCATCAGCGCCCTGCTGAGTGGCTACGTACAATATAAATTTAGCGGTCCATGGTTCGGTGGGCTTTCCGGCGTTGTTTATGCGCTGATGGGCTATGTCTGGCTGCGTGGCGAGCGCGATCCTCAAAGCGGCATCTACCTGCAGCGCGGATTGATTATTTTCGCATTGATTTGGATCGTCGCCGGATGGTTTGATTTGTTTGGGATGTCGATGGCCAATGGCGCACATATCGCCGGGCTGGCAGTTGGGTTGGCAATGGCGTTCGCGGATACGATGAATGCGCGAAAACGAACATAGTTCCAGGGAATAACAATGAAACAAACACAACGACATGATGCAATCATTGAGCTGGTAAAAAAACAGGGATACGTCAGTACAGAAGAGCTGGTGGAGCATTTCTCCGTCAGTCCACAAACGATTCGTCGGGACCTTAACGATCTGGCCGATCAGAATATGATTCTCCGCCATCACGGCGGCGCGGCGTTGCCGTCGAGTTCGGTCAATACGCCATGGCACGATCGTAAAGCCACACAGACGGCGGAAAAAGAGCGGATTGCGCGCAAAGTCGCCACGCAGATCCCCAACGGCTCAACGCTGTTCATTGATATTGGCACCACCCCAGAAGCGGTGGCGCACGCGCTGCTCGACCATAGTAATTTGCGTATCGTGACCAACAACCTCAACGTGGCGAACACGCTGATGGTGAAAGAGGATTTTCGCATTATTCTCGCGGGCGGCGAACTGCGTAGCCGTGATGGCGGAATTATTGGCGAAGCGACGCTCGACTTCATTTCCCAGTTCCGCCTGGATTTCGGCATTCTGGGGATCAGCGGCATCGACAGCGATGGCTCACTGCTGGAGTTCGACTATCACGAAGTACGCACCAAGCGCGCGATCATTGAGAACTCCCGCCACGTCATGCTGGTGGTGGACCATTCGAAGTTCGGCCGTAATGCGATGGTGAACATGGGCAGCATCAGCCTGGTGGATGCGGTGTATACCGACACTATGCCGCCAGCGGGGGTGCTCCAGGTGATTACCGATAACCATATTCAACTGGAGCTGTGTTAACGCGGTGATGAAAGGGATGCCCGGCCAGTACGAACATGACCGGGCCAAATTACACGCCGTAGCCCATCATTTTCAACAACTGCTGGGCTTGCTGTACCGCATCCTGACGGTGCGCCACCCCGAGTTTCTGATACAGATTACGGATGTGCGTCTTGATCGTCGTCGACGCCACCGCCAGTTCTCCGGCAATCTGCTCGTTGCTGTATCCGGAATAAATTAGCCCCAGAACCTGCCATTCACGCTGGGTCAGCGGGCTGGTACGGATAAGCTCCGGCACCTCCGGATGATTGAGCAGGCGCTCGACAAACCCTTCGTCAAAGTGAGCATATTTGTGGCGGTGATGCTGGTTAATTTCGCGCAAAATGCGCTGTGCGCGGTGTTGATCCAGTTCCGGCAGAGTATTCAACTGAATGAGCTGGCGTAACTGCTGCGCCATGGCCTCGCCTTCAATCACGAAATGGCTGATGAATCCGGTACGGTTGGCGAGTTGCAGAGCGTCGAGCAGGACGCGCTGCGCGTCATTTTTCCGCCCCGCTTGCCAGTACAACTGATTTAGCAGCAGCAGGTTACGGTTCAGATCGCTCATCAGACGCAGGCTGCGCGCATTTTCATTGAGTTCTTCCAGCACGATCTCGGCAGGTTCGAATTCACCCAACAAGATTTGCGCCCTGGCGATGTTACGCCACTGACCTTGCAGGAAGTGGTTGTTGGCGAACTCCGGTTTCGGTGTATGGCGCAGCCAGTTGGCGGCCGCTTTTTTATCGCCGGTCATTTGCCAGTAAATGACGCGTACCTTATCGGCGTTGGAGATCCAGTCGCTATGGTAGTGACCGTTGCCGAGCAGATTCTCCAGACGGTTGAGATGAGTGCGCGCGTTGTCCAGATCGCCTCGCGCCAGCGAGCACTGAACCAACAGCGCCAGACACTGCAACTGCTGCTGCGGCTGAAAAGTGGAGAGCACTTCTATTCCTTTACGCGCAGAGGCTTCGGATTCATCCAGTCTTGCCCAGGCCCACAGGAGCTGGGAACGAATGCGCACCAGAAACTCATGCATCGGCAGTTGTTCGAGGTGCTGCTCTTTCACCAACTGGAACGCTTTCTCCTGCGTTTCCCACGCGGCCTGTAAAAAGCCCTGCGCAAAAAGAATTTCACTCTGCTGCAGCAGACTCCAGAGCGCGTAGTGCCAGACATCATGATGGCGCGCCATCTGCTCGGTTTGCTGCATAAGCGTCAGAGAGCGAGAGAGATCGCCTTTACAGTGCAGCACTTCGCCATGTACGGATGTGGCGACAATTCGACTGTAGAACCAGGCAACAGGTAGTTCATCCAGCGCCAGTTTCGCCAGGCGTTCCGCCTCCTCTGGGTTGCCGTCATTTATCGCTACCTGAGCACGGAGCGCGTTAAATTCGGCGTGCAGCGTGCTGTCCATCACATCCTGAATCTCTTGTTCGGCACGCGCCAGCAATGTGTTCACTTCACTGTAGCGATGCTGACTCTGCATCAGCCAGGCCCGGAGTAACACCAGACGCGGGTTTTCCAGCAGACTTTCCCACGGCAGCGCTTGTAATGACTCTTCCAGTAATGCCAGCTCGCTGTGATTAAACAGCCCCCATGCGTGGTTGAGCAAAATATCGCGCAGCATATGCGCATCACCCGCCGCCAGCGCGTGGTGGATGGCTTCGTTGGGGAAACCCTGCGCCATCCAGCTCTCTGCGGCAGCACGATGAATATCAGGTAATTCCGTCGCCAGTTCCCACTGACAGCGTTGACGCAGAAAACTGCCAAACAGGGGGTGGTAGCTGAACCATTCACCGGTATCATCCATCCGCTGCAAAAATAGCCCCTGACGTTCGATCTCCTCCAGGCGCATCTGACCGTTTTCTTCACCTGTTACGCGAACGATCAGCGCATCGTTCATCGAACGTAACACCGAACTTTTGAGCAGAAAGTGGCGGGTGCTGACATCGACGTTGTCCAGCACTTCATCGACCAGATAATCAGACAGATGGCTGGCATTGATCCCGGCCAGGCGGCGCGCAGACTGATGTGCCGAGTGGTTATTTTGTCGCGCGGAGAGGGCGATAAGCTGTAATGCGGTTGCCCAACCTGCCACATCGTCACACATCCGGCTGGTTTCGGCGGCTTCGATAGGGGAGGACAAACGACAGTCAAAAAATTGTTTCGCTTCCTGATGATTAAAGGCCAGTTGTTGACTGCCAATCTCCAGAAGCTGATCGCGCACGCGCAGGTTGGCGATGCCTAACTGCGGTAAATTTCGCGACAGCACCACCAGCGTAAGATTTTCAGGCTGGTGGCGCAGGAAAAAGCGCATAGATTCATGAATCACCGGGTTAGTGATCAGATGATAATCGTCGATAACCAGATACAGCGGGCGATGCCACTCCGCCAGCTCAATAAACAATTGAGCAAAAAGCGAAGTCAGGCTGACATACTGACGTTTTTGCACCATCACTTCGCTGGTGGTGCAGTGGCCGTTGGTGGCCTGTTGCACAGCGGCAATCAGATAGCTGGCAAAACGTTCCTGTTGGTTATCTCCCTCATCCAGGGAGTACCAGCCCAGTTCGTTCTTGCCCGCAGCCCATTGTGAAATAAGCGTGGTTTTCCCATAACCTGCAGGACTTGTGATCAGGACCAACCTGAAATTGTTCGCGCCGGAAAGTTTAGCCAACAGGCGCTCACGGACCACCGTATGGTCGAGTCGAACCGGACGACTTAGTTTAGACGGAATCAACATAGTTAACATTTCACTGTGGCAAATGGGGAGGTGCGATTTTTTTTGCGCTTCGTAATTAATAGATATAAGGTCGGTCAGAAAACATCTTATTGCAAGTTAAGTGGGTTTTTAGTGTTTCTGAATTTGCACTATGTCACAAATCTTAATAACAGTAACAGAAACCGCTTTCATTAAGTCGTGAGGCGCACGCTGTCTGGTCTGGAAGGGGAATGTAAATGAGAGAATGAGCGCGATTTTATTGGTAATCGTATTCACTTTTTTAACCAAAGAGGCGCTATAACGTGACGGAGATATAACTTTTGTGAATATACTCCAATGACGTTTTGATATTTCAGGTTAGAAACTATTTCTCTGTTTACATATTCTGCATTAATTCTTTTAGGCTATTTATTTCCTGAATTGAATCAATCCGCGAATCCGCTCAAATAATCACCATATGCGCTACCTTTAAGTGGCGTCGATCACATTTTTACGCTCATCCCCGGTCCTCCTCCCCGCCTAATCCATGGTGGGATGAGGAAGGTCAACATTGAGCCAGGCAAACTAGCGATAACGTTGTTTTATTACCAAAGGACCCGGAATTCCTATGTCACAGCCTACTTTCAATCAAGAGCAATTTCAGGCAGCCCTGACACGTCAGTGGCAGCGTTTCGGTTTACTGTCAGCTCAAGAGATGACATCCCGTCAATGGTGGCAGGCGGTCAGTGGTGCGCTGTCAGAACTCCTCAGCGCACAGCCAGCCGCAAAACCGGCAAAAAATCAGCGCCACGTGAACTACATCTCAATGGAGTTCCTGATTGGCCGTCTGACGGGGAATAACCTGCTTAACCTTGGCTGGTATCAGGGGGTGAGCGATGCGCTGAAAGCGTACGATGTCAACCTGACCGATCTACTAGAAGAAGAGATCGACCCGGCGTTGGGCAACGGGGGATTGGGGCGCCTTGCCGCCTGTTTCCTTGACTCGATGGCGACCGTTGGTCAGTCGGCGACCGGTTATGGCCTGAATTATCAGTATGGCCTGTTCCGTCAATCTTTTGCTGACGGTCAACAACAAGAAGCGCCGGATGACTGGCATCGTGGCAGCTATCCGTGGTTTCGTCATAACGAACAGCTCGATGTCCAGGTTGGCATTGGCGGGAAGGTGACGAAAGACGGGCGCTGGGAACCCGGCTTTGTCATTACCGGCCAGGCGTGGGATCTGCCGGTGCTCGGCTACCGTAACGGCGTGGCGCAACCGCTGCGTCTGTGGCAGGCCACCCATGCGCATCCGTTTAACCTCACTAAATTTAATGACGGCGATTTCTTGCGCGCAGAGCAGCAGGGCATTGACGCCGATAAACTGACAAAAGTCCTCTACCCGAACGACAACCATACGGCGGGTAAAAAGCTGCGCCTGATGCAGCAATACTTTCAGTGTGCCTGCTCGGTTGCCGATATTCTGCGTCGCCATCATCAGGCCGGACGCAAACTGCGGGAACTGGCGGATTACGAAGTTATCCAGTTGAACGATACCCACCCGACCATTGCGATCCCGGAACTGCTGCGCGTGCTGCTCGACGAACATCAGATGAGCTGGGACGACGCCTGGGCTATCACCAGCAAAACGTTCGCCTATACCAACCATACGCTGATGCCGGAAGCGCTGGAGTGCTGGGATGAGAAACTGGTGAAAGCGCTGCTGCCACGGCATATGCAGATTATTAAAGAGATTAACGATCGCTTTAAGAAACTGGTCGATAAAACCTGGCCGGGTGATAAGCAGGTCTGGGCGAAGCTGGCGGTTGTACACGACAAACAGGTGCGTATGGCGAACATGTGCGTCGTCAGCGGCTTTGCCGTTAACGGCGTGGCGGCGCTGCACTCGGATCTGGTCGTGAAGGATCTGTTCCCGGAATACCATCAGCTTTGGCCGAACAAGTTCCACAACGTGACCAACGGCATCACGCCGCGTCGCTGGATCAAGCAGTGCAACCCGGAACTGGCGGCCTTGTTTGATAAAACGCTGAAGAAAGAGTGGGCGAACGATCTCGATCAGTTGATTAATCTTGAGAAGTACGCCGACGATGCCAAATTCCGCAAGACCTGGCGTGATATCAAGCAGGCAAATAAGGTACGCCTGGCCGAGTTTGTGAAGGTTCGTACCGGGATTGAGATTAACCCACAGGCAATTTTCGACATTCAGATTAAGCGTCTGCACGAATACAAGCGTCAGCACCTGAACCTGTTGCATATCCTGGCGCTGTATAAAGAGATTCGCGAAAACCCGCAGGCTGACCGCGTACCGCGCGTGTTCCTGTTCGGCGCGAAGGCGGCACCGGGTTACTACCTGGCGAAAAACATCATTTTTGCCATTAACAAGGTGGCGGAAACCATCAATAACGATCCAAAAGTCGGCGACAAACTGAAAGTGGTATTCCTGCCGGATTACTGCGTTTCGGCAGCAGAAATGCTGATCCCGGCGGCGGATATCTCTGAGCAGATCTCCACGGCGGGGAAAGAAGCCTCCGGGACCGGCAACATGAAGCTGGCGCTCAATGGTGCGCTGACTGTCGGGACGCTGGATGGTGCGAACGTCGAGATTGCCGAGAAAGTGGGCGACGAAAATATCTTTATCTTTGGTCACACCGTGGAAGAGGTGAAGGCGCTGAAAGCCAAAGGTTATGACCCGGTGAAATGGCGTAAAAAGGATAAAGTACTTGATGCCGTGCTGAAAGAACTGGAAAGCGGTCATTTCAGCGGAGGAGACAAACACGCCTTTGACCAGATGCTGAACAGCATCGGCAAACAGGGTGGCGATCCTTACCTGGTGATGGCGGACTTCGCGGCCTACGTCGAGGCGCAGAAACAGGTAGATGTGCTGTACCGTGACCAGGAGGCCTGGACGCGTGCGGCGATCCTGAACTCTGCGCGTTGCGGTATGTTCAGCTCAGATCGCTCTATCAGGGATTATCAGACCCGTATCTGGCAGGCAAAACGCTAAGGAAGCGCGATGGAGAGCAAACGTCTGGATAACGCCGCGCTGGCGGCGGGGATCAGTCCCGATTACATCAATGCCCACGGTAAACCGCAGTCAATTGGTGCCGAAACCAAGCGACGTTTGCTGGACGCGATGCACCGCACCACCGCCGCCACGACGGTGGCGGTGACGCCCGTGCCGAACGTCATGGTTTATACCGTCGGCAAAAAAATGCCAATGGCGGTGGAAGGAAGCGGTGAATTTAACTGGCTTCTGACGACGGAAGACGGTGAACAGTTTAAGGGGCAGGCCACAGGCGGCAAATCCTTTAACCTGCCGACGAAGCTGCCGCTGGGCTACCACACATTAACCCTGACGCGGGGAGAGCAGCGAAGTCACTGCCGCGTTATCGTCGCCCCTAAACGTTGCTACGAGCCGCAGGCGTTGCTGAACGGGCAGAAACTCTGGGGCGCATGCGTACAGCTTTATACGCTGCGTTCCGATAGCAACTGGGGGATTGGCGATTTCGGCGATCTGAAAGCGATGCTGGTGGATGTGGCAAAACGCGGTGGGGCGTTTATCGGCCTTAACCCAATCCACGCGCTGTACCCGGCAAACCCGGAAAGCGCCAGTCCATACAGCCCCTCTTCGCGCCGCTGGCTTAACGTCATTTATATTGACGTAAATGCCATTGATGATTTTCGCCTGAGTAAAGAAGCGCAGGCCTGGTGGCAGATGCCCGACACGCAGAAAATGCTGCAACAGGCACGCGATGCCCAGTGGGTTGATTACTCGGCGGTCACCACTCTGAAGATGACCGCGCTGCGTATGGCGTGGAAAAGGTTTTCCGCGCGAGACGATGAGCAGATGACGGCGTTCCGGGCGTTCGTTGCTCAGGAAGGCGAGAGTCTTTACTGGCAGGCAGCGTTTGATGCGCTGCATGCCTGGCAGGTGAAAGAAGATGAACTGCGCTGGGGATGGCCGGTCTGGCCGGAAGCTTACCAGTCGGTGGATTCAGCGGAGGTGAAAACCTTCTGTCGCGAACGCAGTGATGAAGTGGATTTTTACCTCTGGCTACAATGGCTGGCGTACAACCAGTTTGCTGCCTGCTGGGAAACCAGCCAGGGCTATAAAATGCCAATTGGTTTGTACCGCGATCTGGCGGTTGGCGTAGCAGAAGGCGGGGCCGAAACCTGGTGCGATCGCGAGCTGTACTGCCTGAAAGCGTCAGTTGGCGCGCCGCCGGATATCCTGGGTCCGCTCGGGCAAAACTGGGGTCTGCCGCCGATGGATCCGCATATCATCACCGCACGCGCCTACGAGCCGTTTATCGAACTTCTGCGAGCGAATATGCAAAACTGCGGCGCGCTGCGTATCGATCACGTTATGTCGATGCTGCGTCTGTGGTGGATCCCCTACGGCGAAACCGCTGACCACGGTGCCTATGTCCATTATCCGGTTGACGATCTGCTGTCTATTCTGGCGCTGGAAAGTCAACGTCATCACTGTATGGTGATTGGCGAAGATCTGGGCACGGTGCCGGTGGAAATCGTCGGTAAACTTCGCACCAGCGGTGTCTACTCCTACAAAGTGCTCTATTTTGAGAATGACCATGAGAAGAACTACCGTGCGCCGAAAGCGTATCCGGAACAATCAATGGCTGTCGCGACGACGCATGATCTTCCTACGCTCAAAGGGTACTGGGAAAGCGGCGACCTGACGCTCGGCAGAGCGCTGGGATTGTATCCCGATGAGGTTGTATTGCGTGGGTTGTATCAGGACAGAGAGCTGGCGAAACAGGGTCTTTTAGACGCACTGCATAAGTACGGTTGCCTGCCAAAACGTGCCGGGCATAAGGCTTCTCTCATGTCGATGACGCCAACGCTCAATCGCGGTATGCAGCGCTATATTGCCGACAGCAACAGTGCGCTGTTAGGGTTGCAGCCGGAGGACTGGCTGGATATGGCGGAGCCAGTCAACATTCCAGGCACCAGCACGCAGTATAAAAACTGGCGTCGTAAGCTGTCTGTTTCTCTTGAAGCGATGTTTGCGGATGAACGCGTGAACAAGCTGATTAAAGATCTGGATAAGCGGCGAAAAGCAGCAGCGAAGAAGAAGTGAAAAAGCCGGGGATTTCCCCGGCTTTTTTATGGTGACTGGAACCGTCCTGATAAGCGCAGCTTCATCAGGCGCCCCGGTTAAACCACCGTCCCCAGCAGCAGACAGCCAATCAGGCCGCACACCGAGATAATGGTTTCCAGCATTGACCAGGATTTGATGGTCTCGCCGATGGTCAGGTTAAAGTACTCTTTGAACAGCCAGAAACCTGGATCGTTTACGTGAGAGAAGATAACGCTACCGGAACCGACGGCAATAACCATCAGCTCAGGGCTGACGCCAGTGGTGGCAATCAGCGGTGCGACAATCCCACCCGCCGTAATCGCGGCGACGGTGGCAGAACCCAGCGCGATACGCAGAACCGCCGCGATAGACCATGCCATCAGGAGCGGGGAGATATTGGTTTCATGCATCATGGACGCGATGTATTTGTCCACGCCGCTGTCGACCAGAACCTGCTTGAACGCACCGCCACCGCCGATGATCAACAGCATCATGGCGATAATTTTGATGGAAGAGGTCAGCGTGTCGTTAATCTGATCCATCGAACGACCACGGTTCAGACCGAAGGTAAACAGTGCGATCAGCACGGCAATCAGGGTTGCCATGACCGGGTCGCCGAAGAATTCCGCCACCGGCAGGAAAGCATGGCCTTTCGGCAGGATCATCTCTGCAATGGCGCGCATTGCCATCAGCACCACCGGAACCAGTGACGTCCAGACGCTGACGCCAAAGCTTGGCATCTCTTCTTCTGAAAAGGTTTTCGCGCTGTAGAGACCTTCCGGGATTGGCTTATCAATACCTTTCAGGCAGCGAGCAAAAACCGGGCCCGCCAGAATCACGGTCGGGATCGCCAGAATAGTACCGAACAGCAAGGTCTTGCCCATATCGGCATGGAAAATGGTGGCGATAGCGGTTGGACCTGGGTGCGGCGGCAGGAAGCCATGCGTCACCGAAAGTGCAGCGGCCATGGGAACACCGACATACAGCAGCGGGATATTGGCCGCGGCAGCGATAGTAAATACCAGCGGCAGCATCAGCACAAAGCCCACTTCATAGAACAGCGCGAAACCAACGGTGAAGCCTGTGAGTACCACGGCCCACTGAATGTGTTTCTTACCGAATTTCGCGATCAGCGTGGTGGCGATACGTTGCGCGCCCCCGCAGTCTGCCAGCATTTTGCCGAGCATGGCGCCAAAACCCATAATCAGGGCAAGACTCCCCAGGGTACCGCCAACACCGGCTTTGATGGAGCCAATAACTTTATCCAGCGGCATTCCTTGCATCAATCCAACAGCAAGCGCCACCAGGACGAGGGCGATGAAGCCGTTCATTTTGAAGCGGATCATCAGGAGTAATAACAAGATTACACCGATAGCAACGATGACTAATGGCATGATTTACCTGGCCTTTCATTTGTTATGGGTAACGTCAGTGTTTTGACGACAAACTACGTTTGTCCCAACCGGGAACAGAGACGTAACGGCACCTCTACTGCTGACCTTAAAACTATCTAGTTTAGTCGGATGTTATGTGTGTGTTTGGTGCCCATAAGAATGATACGGGTAACATATGGCGATTGAGAATCACCCGGACAGGCAAAATTTAAATAATGAGAGGCAGGTCAAATTATCGCAGTGGAGGTTGCAGGAAGAACGAGGGGGAAACGTAAGACCATCGCGCTAGCCCGACAAGCGCAAGCGTCATCGGGCAAAACGAGACAAAACAACTTAGTAGTAAGAGTGCTCGCCGCGCTGGTGCTCGGTCAAATCGCGAACGCCTTTCAGCTCCGGGAACTCATTCAGCAGTTGCTTCTCAATGCCTTCTTTCAGGGTAACATCGACCATGGAGCAGCCGTTGCAGCCGCCGCCGAATTGCAGAATCGCGTAGCCTTCGTCAGTGATCTCCATCAGAGAGACCCGGCCACCGTGACCAGCAAGCTGTGGGTTAATCTGCGATTGCAGCATGTATTCAACGCGCTCCATCAGCGGCGCATCGTCTGCCACTTTACGCATTTTAGCGTTAGGGGCTTTCAGGGTCAGTTGGGAGCCCAACTGGTCGGTGACGAAATCGATCTCAGCGTCTTCCAGATAAGGCGCGCTCAGTTCATCAACATAAGCCGTCAGCAGGTCAAATTTCAGGGCGGTGTCGGTTGCTTCCACGGCGTCCGGTGGGCAATAAGAAACGCCACATTCAGCGTTAGGCGTACCGGGATTGATCACAAATACGCGGATTTGCGTCCCTTCTTCCTGATTTGCCAGCAGTTTGGCAAAGTGCGCTTGTGCAGCATCGGAAATACGGATCATAGTAATGGCCTAATAGTTGACTATTTTAGTTGGTTATAATACGCCCATCATCGAGGCTCTACAAGGTTCGACACAGGCACCATACCTGGACGGTCGCTGCGCCATTGCGTAAAAGCAACTTTGCGATCTCCGCGACGGTACTGCCGGTAGTGACGACATCATCCACAACAACCATATGGAGTCCCTTCACGGGGAATTCAAGGCGAAAGGCATTTTTCAGGTTGCGTCTGCGCAGTCTGGCACTGAGATGGTGCTGAATGGCAGTGGGGCGAATGCGCGTGACGCTCCGGCTATCCCAGGCGCAGTTTAGCCACCTGGAGAGTGGACGGCACAGCAGATCGCTTTGATTAAATCCTCTGCGCCAGTGTCGATGCTGCCAGAGTGGTACGCTGATGAGCCGGTCCGGAAGGGTAAGCCCGGTCTGACGACGCGCCTGTAATACTTGCAGCAATAGTATGCGCGACAAGGCGAGCGCAATTTCGCTGCGGCGGGAAAACTTAAGCTGATGGATCAACGTGCGAAGTGGCGGCGCATAATCGCTGATTGTCACCAGCCGTTGCCAGGGCGGCGGTTTTTGCAAACAACGGCCACAGGGTAATGCGGGATGTGAGGCCGGTAATCCACACTGAGGGCAGAGCGGTAGGCACTGACGGGCCGCGCGTTCGCACACCGAACAGATCCCCCAATGGCTTAGCGCCAGCGGCATTCGGCATAGCCAGCACAATCCTGGTACTGTTAGCATAGGTTCATCCTTGTGAGTAAAAGAGAACAGTAACTGATGAATGACATCTGGTGGCAGACCCGCGGCGCGGGAAATTGTCATCTTGTGCTGCTGCACGGATGGGGACTGAACGCTGAAGTGTGGCATTGCATTAGCGAGGAACTGAGCTCGCATTTCACGCTGCATCTGGTCGATTTACCGGGTTTTGGCAGAAGCCAGCAGTGTGGCGCAATGACGCTTGAAGAGATGGCGGAACGTGTATTGCGTCAGGCACCCGAAAAGGCTGTCTGGCTTGGCTGGAGTCTCGGTGGGCTGGTGGCAAGCCAGGTGGCGTTAGCGCATCCTGAGCGAGTGCAGGCGCTGGTCACCGTGGCGTCATCACCTTGTTTCAGCGCGCGCGAGGGATGGCCGGGTATCAAGCCCGATGTTCTGGCAGGATTTCAGCAGCAGCTCAGCGAAGACTTTCAGCGAACGGTGGAACGCTTTCTGGCCTTGCAAACGATGGGGACGGAAACGGCGCGTCAGGATGCCAGGGCGTTGAAAAAGACGGTTCTGGCGCTGCCGATGCCGTCAGTTGACGTGCTAAACGGTGGGCTGGAGATCCTGAAAACGGTTGATCTGCGTGAGCCGTTAACCGCGTTAACGGTGCCGTTTCTGCGCTTGTACGGTTATCTGGATGGCCTCGTGCCGCGTAAAGTGGTGCCGATACTGGATGAGTTATGGCCTGAAAGCGAATCGCTTATCTTCGCCAAAGCGGCCCACGCCCCGTTTATTTCTCATCCTGATGCGTTTTGTCAGGCGCTGGTGGCGCTGAAGCAGGAGATTCAGGCCAGTTAAGCGAACGCCCACCGGCCTGAAGAAGAACTAACGCAAAGCCCACCATTCGCGCAGGCAGGCTTTGCCCTCCGGGCAGCTTTTACAGCTTCCGGAGAGACAGCCGTCGGGTTCTTCCTGGATCCGCCGGGCTTTACCCATAGTTTCCAGTTGATTCAACATCGCGTCGATCATTGGCTGTGGCGTATGTAGAGTACGGCTGATTTGTTCTGCCTTCATACGCCCCTGTATTGCCAGCAGATCGCGAACCTGAATAAGCGAAGCCATCATGACACCTTAATGACAATTGCCCGTTGTGGTGTTTGCACAGCACTCGCTGGCATTTTTACGCGTAGCCAGCAGGTTCACATTGACACGACTACGCGCCCGGCGCAGCAGTCCCAGAACCACCACGTTAAACAACACGACCGCCAGGATGCAGACCAGGCTGTAGGTCGGATGCTCTTTGTAGCTGGCAACCTGGTAGAACAGGGTCGACAGTGAGTAGGCGATATTCAGTCCCCACAGGATGGAGAAACCCATCCAGCCGCGGCTGGACTCACGAGCGATTGCCCCCATGACCGAAATGCATGGCACATACAACAGGACGAAAATCAGGTAGCTGTAGGCGGCAGCCGCGCTGCCAAATTTCGCATCCATCACGCCCATCGCCCCGGTTGCCATTTCACCGTCGCCTTTGCTGGCTTCGATTGGGTTTGCCAGTACGCTCAGGCTGAAGGTGTCTTTCAGGCTCTGCCAGGTTTCATCCAGCGCGCTCAACAGTTCATCTCCCAGATTAAACTCAGCCGGATTAAACGCCTCATCCTGAATGTTTTCCGCGGTATAGAGCGTATTGAGGGTGCCGACCACCACTTCTTTCGCCATTGCGCCTGTGAACAGCCCGACCGTCGCCTGCCAGTTGTCTTCGTGAACGCCAATCGGCTTGAAGATAGGGGTGATCACGCGGCTGACGGAAGCCAGCGCTGAGTCGTTGATGTTATCGACGATTTTACCGTTCAGGGAGAAGCTGTTAAACGCACTCAGGAAGATACTGACAATGACGATCACTTTCCCGGCGCGCAAAACAAATCCTTTCAGGCGCTGCCAGGTCTGGATAATCAGGCTCTTGATATGCGGAACGTGGTAAACAGGCAGTTCCATAACAAAGGGAGAGGCTTCACCACGCATGATGGTGTGTTTGAGCATCAGCCCGGTCAGTACTGCCATCACAATACCCAGCACATACAGCGAGAAAACCGCCAGCGCGCCGTTTTGCCCGAAGAAAGCGGCGGCAAACACGGCGAAAATCGCCAGTCGCGCCCCGCAGGACATGAAGGGGGCCATCATAATGGTCATCAGACGTTCGCGTGGCGCATCCAGCGTACGTGCGCCCATTACTGACGGCACGTTGCAACCAAAGCCAACAATCAGCGGGACAAATGATTTGCCGGGTAATCCCAACGCCTGCATCAGACGGTCCATCACAAATGCCGCACGCGCCATATACCCGGAATCCTCAAGGAATGAGAGGAACAGGTACATCATGCCAATTTGCGGCACCAGCGGCAGAACAGTATTAATACCGCCGCCAAGCCCTTGCGCCAGGAAGATGGTCAACCAGTCCGGGAAGTGCAGCGTATAGCCAATCCACTGAATACCGTGAATAAAGATGGCCACTGAACCGGCATCAAAAATCGGTGCCATCGCGCCGCCGATGTTAATGGCGAGCAGAAACATCAGGTACATCACAAACAGGAAGATCGGCAGGCCGAGAAAACGGTTGAGAATGATTTTGTCCACCGCCGTCGTAAAGCGGCTGGGCTCTGCCGTTAGCGTGTTGCTCACCACATCACAGATGGCGGCAATACACTGGTAACGCGCATCGGCAATGTGCAGCGCCGGGTCATCCATGACATCGTTCAGGCGTGCCAGAGAGGCATCTAACTGCGCCGCCGCATCGCCTGCGAAGGCGCGGCTGTAAATATCGCCTTCCAGCATTTGCAGACCAAGCCAGCGGCGTTGGTTTGCTGGCATCTCTTTTGCCATCGCGTCGGCCAGATTATCGGCTTCACGCAGCAGCGGCTGGGCATAGTGCACCAGTTCCACACTTTCATTTTTGCTGTGGCGGTCAATCGCCAGTTTTAACGCTTCAATGCCGCGTCCACGGGTCGAAACCAGGGGAACGACCGGGCAGCCGAGGCGGGCTGAAAGGGCATCGATATCAATGCGGATCTGCTGTTTCTCGGCTATATCGAGCATATTGAGCGCAACAATACAGGGAATACCCAGTTCAAGCAGTTGCAGGGTCAGATAGAGGTTACGCTCAAGGTTCGAGGCATCCACCACGTTGATCAGCAGATCGGCGTCGCCGCTCAGAATGTAATGGCAGGCAATCTGTTCATCCAGAGAGGTTTGTGACGAAATCGTGGTGAGCGAATAGGTGCCAGGCAGATCGACCAGCGTGACCTGATGGTCCGTGGTGGTGAATTGCCCCTCTTTACGTTCAACGGTGACGCCCGCCCAGTTGCCGACACGTTGACGTGCGCCCGTCAGTTGGTTAAATAACGTCGTCTTGCCGGAATTTGGATTACCAATTAAACCAATGGTTAATTTTTTCATTGTTATAGACTCACTGTATTAACAGGAAACCGCTTCAACTTCTAATAACGCCAGGTCTTTTTTACGTAATACCAGGCTGACGCGACGCGTTTCAATATGAACAGGATCGCCAAGGGGCGCTACACGCACGACGTTAAATGAGGAACCAGGAAGCATGCCGAGGGAAAGCAGTTTCTGACGGTATGCAGGACTTATATCTCGGGCAAAGCCGGTAATTTTCCACGCAGTATCTGGAGCAAATTGCATAAGAGCCTACTTGTTTCTCGCTAACTGGATGTTTACCTCATGGGGCAAAGCGGCGCGGCATGAGACCAGGTGATTAGCCAACGAAGGAAAGAGTAAATATTCTACAATGCAATGATAATGAGAATGGTTTCTATCATCAACAGAATAAATGTGACGGAATGTGGCTTTGATGAATAATTTGCGTCATGTTTGACGTGGCTCAAAATTTAAAGCGGGCAGGTGAAATTATTCGAGGCATTAATAAATAAACGCTATCAATGTTTAATTAACGTTTTGTTTGTTAATGAAGTGATAAATATTACAGCGGTAGCGCAAGCGCAATAAATCCATAATGCCGGATGACAATGCCATCCGGCCTGAGTTCCTGGCTTAGCGTTTTTTCCCCATCGCCGCAGCCAGCGCATCCATCATTGCGCTGTTACCGGCGGGTTGCGCCTCGCGTCCACGGGGTTTGGGCGCTTTCGCTGCTGGACGGTCATTTCCACCGCCACCGCCACCGCGACGTGCGTTGGTTTCACCGGGCTGTTCATCCAGACGCATCGTCAGCGCAATACGCTTACGCTGCAGATCGACCTCCAGCACTTTCACCTTCACGATATCGCCGGCTTTCACCACGGTGTGCGGATCTTCGACGAATTTGTTCGACAAAGAGGAGATGTGGACCAGACCATCCTGATGCACGCCAATATCCACAAACGCGCCAAAGTTAGTCACGTTGGTGACCGCGCCTTCGAGAATCATCCCTGGTTGCAGGTCATTCATGGTTTCCACGCCATCGGCAAACTGCGCGGTTTTGAACTCCGGGCGCGGGTCGCGGCCCGGTTTTTCCAGCTCTTTGATGATGTCGCTGACGGTCGGGACACCAAACTTGTCGTCAGTGAAATCGACGGCTTTCAGATTGCGCAGCTCGCTGCTGTTGCCCATCAGGTCTTTCAGCGCCTGTTGCGTCGCCGCCAGAATACGTTCCACCACCGGATACGCTTCCGGGTGAACGGTGGACGCATCCAGCGGGTTGTCGCCGTGGTTAATACGCAGAAAGCCCGCGCACTGTTCGAAGGCTTTCGGCCCCAGACGGCTGACTTTCAGCAACTGCTGGCGATTCTGGAACTGGCCGTTTTCATCACGCCAGGCCACGATATTCTGCGCCATCATCCGCGTCAGGCCCGCCACGCGGGTTAATAGCGGAACCGAAGCGGTGTTCAGATCGACGCCGACGGCGTTTACGCAGTCTTCAACAACCGCATCCAGCTTGCGGGCCAGTTGCGTCTGGCTGACGTCATGCTGATACTGGCCGACCCCGATTGATTTCGGATCGATTTTCACCAGCTCGGCAAGCGGATCCTGCAAACGACGTGCAATGGATACCGCGCCGCGCAGAGAAACGTCGAGATCCGGGAACTCCTGTGCGGCCAGTTCTGATGCGGAGTAGACCGATGCGCCAGCTTCGCTGACAATCACTTTCTGGGCGGTCACCTTCGGGAATTGCTTCTGAACGTCGAGGAAGAATCGCTCGGTTTCACGTGATGCCGTGCCGTTACCAATCGCGACCAGCTCCACGTTGTATTTTTCGCACAGCGCGGCAACGGCCACCGCCGCTTTCGCCGCCTGACCGGTGTGCGGATAGATAGTGTCGGTGGCAACCAGCTTACCGGTGCCATCCACCACCGCCACTTTCACCCCGGTACGCAGACCCGGATCGAGGCCCATCGTCGCACGGAGGCCAGCCGGTGCGGCCATCAGCAGGTCGTGCAGGTTGCGGGCGAACACGTTAATCGCTTCGTCTTCCGCGCGCTCGCGTACGGTCCCCATCAGTTCGGTTTCGAGGTGCATCAGCACTTTGATGCGCCAGGTCCAGCTCACGACGCCTTTACGCCAGCTATCTGCCGGGGCGTTATTCAGACGCAGGCCGAGATGATCCTGAATGATTTGTTCGCAGTGGCTCTCTTTCGGCGGCTCGTCAAACTGTGGATCCGCATTGAGGGAAAGCTGCAATACGCCTTCATTACGGCCACGAAACATTGCCAGCGCACGGTGTGAAGGTACGGTGGAGATCGGTTCGTGATGGTCGAAATAGTCGCGGAATTTCGCCCCTTCTTCTTCCTTGCCGCTGACCACGGTGGAAACCAGATGGGCATTTTTCCACAGGTATTCACGTACTTTCGCCAGCAGCGCGGCGTCTTCGGCAAAACGTTCCATCAGGATATAACGCGCGCCGTCCAGCGCGGCTTTGCTGTCGGCAACGCCTTTATCAGCATCGATATATTTCGCCGCTTCAGCGTCTGGATCGTGCGACGGGTCTTGCCACAAGAGATCGGCCAGCGGTTCAAGACCGGCCTCAATCGCGATTTGCCCGCGGGTGCGACGCTTCGGTTTATAGGGGAGATAGAGGTCTTCGAGTTCGGTCTTACTTAACGTGCCGTTGATGGCGTTCGCCAGCTCATCGGTCAGTTTGCCTTGCTCGGAAATGGACTTGAGAATGGCCTGGCGGCGCTCTTCCAGTTCACGCAAATAGCCCAGTCGGGTCTCCAGATTACGCAACTGCGTATCGTCCAGACCGCCGGTAATTTCCTTACGGTAACGTGCGATAAACGGCACGGTGTTCCCTTCGTCAAGCAGGCGTACGGCAGCGGCGACCTGGTCGGCCCGGGCCTGAATTTCACCTGCAATAATGCGGCAGAAAGAATCATTCATCATGGATTGGCTTCATCTACTGAGTAAAAAAATCAGGGGACAGTTATACGGATTGGCGGGCAAAAACGCCAGTCATCGAGCGGGGGTTCGGATTGTTCCTGCTCATTTTACGTATTCGATCGCATTGACGTACCAGCTTGCTTCTCCGGCGGGCGTGTTGACCACGGCGAGATCGCCGACCTCTTTTTTCAGCAGGGCGCGCGCCATCGGCGAGTCGATCGAAATGTAATCCTTGCGACCGAAAATTTCATCATAGCCGACAATCCGAAAGCGACGAGTGTCGCCGTCATCGTTTTCAATCTCCACCCATGCGCCGAAAAACACTTTGCCTTCCTGCTGTGGCGAGTAATCGACGATCTTCAAATTCTCCAGGCATTTGGTCAGGTAACGAACGCGCCGGTCGATCTCACGCAGACGCTTTTTATTATACTGGTAGTCGGCATTCTCGCTGCGGTCACCCAGACTTGCCGCCCAGGTCACCTTCTTTGTGACGTCCGGGCGCTCTTCACGCCAGAGGTGATTGAGCTCGCTTTTGAGGTTTTCATACCCTTCCCGGGTGATCAGGGGCGTTTTCATCTTATTGATTACCTTTAAGTCTGTGACGAGCCGCACAATACGTATTACGTCACGGAACTAACAGAATAAATAATGTGCCGTGCGTTTCATTGTATACTTAAGCTGCTGTTAAATATGCTTTGTAACAATTTAGCCTGGAATTCATACCAGAATTCTCTGGTGGCGGACGTAAGCTTTTTTAAGAATACATACCTTCAATTGTTGCGAACCTTTGGGAGTACAAATAATGCAAGAGAACTATAAAATTCTGGTGGTGGATGACGACATGCGTCTGCGTGCGCTGCTGGAGCGTTATCTGACCGAGCAGGGCTTCCAGGTTCGAAGCGTCGCCAACGCTGAGCAAATGGATCGTCTGCTAACCCGCGAATCTTTCCACCTTATGGTACTGGATCTGATGCTGCCGGGAGAAGATGGTCTGTCAATTTGCCGCCGTCTGCGCAGCCAGAGCAACCCGATGCCGATCATTATGGTAACGGCGAAAGGGGAAGAGGTTGACCGTATTGTCGGGCTGGAAATCGGTGCCGATGACTATATTCCCAAACCGTTTAACCCCCGCGAACTGCTGGCGCGTATTCGTGCGGTGCTGCGTCGTCAGGCGAATGAACTGCCGGGCGCGCCTTCTCAGGAAGAAGCGGTTATTGCCTTTGGTAAATTCAAACTGAATCTGGGTACCCGCGAAATGTTCCGCGAGGACGAGCCGATGCCGCTCACCAGCGGTGAATTCGCCGTGCTGAAAGCGCTGGTGAGCCATCCGCGTGAACCCCTTTCCCGTGACAAGCTGATGAATCTGGCGCGTGGTCGTGAGTATTCCGCGATGGAACGTTCCATTGACGTGCAGATTTCTCGTTTGCGCCGCATGGTGGAAGAAGATCCCGCCCATCCGCGTTACATTCAGACCGTGTGGGGACTGGGTTACGTCTTTGTACCGGACGGCTCTAAAGCATGAGGCGAATGCGCTTCTCGCCACGAAGTTCATTTGCCCGCACGTTGCTGCTCATCGTCACCTTGCTGTTTGTCAGCCTGGTGACGACCTATCTGGTGGTGCTGAACTTTGCGATTTTGCCGAGTCTCCAGCAGTTTAATAAGGTCCTGGCCTACGAAGTGCGTATGCTGATGACCGATAAGCTACAACTGGAGGACGGCACGCAGTTGGTTGTGCCTCCTGCTTTTCGCCGGGAAATTTACCGCGAGCTGGGGATTTCTCTCTATTCCAACGAAGCGGCTGAAGAGGCCGGGCTGCGTTGGGCGCAACACTATGAATTTTTAAGCCATCAGATGGCGCAGCAACTGGGCGGCCCAACGGAAGTGCGTGTTGAGGTCAACAAAAGCTCACCGGTGGTCTGGCTGAAAACCTGGCTGTCGCCCAATATCTGGGTCCGCGTGCCGTTAACGGAAATTCACCAGGGCGACTTTTCGCCGCTGTTCCGTTATACGCTGGCTATTATGCTGCTGGCGATAGGGGGTGCATGGCTGTTTATCCGTATCCAGAACCGACCCCTTGTGGATCTCGAACATGCCGCGCTACAGGTGGGGAAAGGCATTATTCCGCCGCCGCTGCGTGAGTATGGCGCGTCTGAGGTGCGTTCGGTGACCCGGGCCTTCAACCATATGGCGTCAGGGGTGAAGCAATTAGCCGATGACCGTACGTTGTTGATGGCGGGCGTCAGCCACGATCTTCGTACGCCACTGACGCGTATCCGTCTGGCGACAGAGATGATGGGCGAGCAGGACGGTTATCTTGCGGAGTCCATCAACAAAGATATCGAAGAGTGCAATGCGATCATTGAGCAGTTCATCGACTACCTGCGTACCGGACAGGAGATGCCGATGGAGATGGCCGATCTTAACGCCGTGCTGGGTGAAGTGGTTGCGGCGGAAAGCGGCTATGAGCGAGAAATTGACACCGCGCTGCAGCAAGGGTGTATCCAGGTGAAAATGCATCCGCTCTCCATCAAGCGTGCAGTGGCGAATATGGTGGTTAACGCCGCGCGTTACGGTAATGGCTGGATCAAGGTCAGTAGTGGTAGAGAACCCCATCGCGCCTGGTTCCAGGTGGAGGATGACGGTCCCGGTATCAAGCCTGAACAACGCAAACACCTGTTCCAGCCATTTGTGCGCGGCGACAGTGCGCGTAGCACCAGCGGTACCGGATTAGGACTGGCGATAGTGCAGCGTATTATCGATAACCATAACGGGATGCTGGAGATAGGCACCAGTGAGCGCGGCGGTCTTTCCATTCGCGCCTGGCTACCGGTGCCCGTGACTCGCGTGGCGGGCTCGACAAAAGAGGTGTAAAAAAGGGAGGCTTTTGCCTCCCTTTCAGATTGTTGACAACACTGTGAAGGTTTTGCCGGATGGCGGCTGAAGCCTTATCCGGCCTACAAAAGATCGTCATATCAATACGGTATATCCTCTTTGTAGGCCCGATAAGCTTGCGCCATCGGGCATTTCATCGTTTGTCAGCAGTCTCAAAAAAGGGAGGCGAAAGGCCTCCCTTGTTATTTTTGCTTTATCCAGTCTGATGGCTTACAGCTTCGGACCGGCGCTTACCAATGCTTCGCCTGCCGGGGTATCCGTGTATTTCTCGAAGTTCTCAATAAACAGTTTCGCCAGTGCGGTGGCTTTTTCCTGCCACTGTTCCGGAGAACCATAGGTGTTACGCGGGTCGAGAATATGGGTCTCCACACCGGGAAGTTCGGTTGGGATAGCCAGATCGAACATCGGCAGGTTGAAGGTTTCTGCATCGTCCAGAGAACCGTTCAGGATAGCGTCGATAATGGCGCGGGTATCTTTGATAGAGATACGTTTGCCCGTACCGTTCCAGCCTGTGTTGACCAGATAAGCCTGCGCGCCTGCGGCCTGCATGCGTTTCACCAGCACTTCAGCGTACTGCGTCGGGTGCAGCGTCAGGAACGCCGCGCCGAAACAGGCGGAGAAGGTTGGCGTTGGCTCGGTGACACCGCGCTCAGTACCGGCCAGCTTGGCGGTAAAACCAGACAGGAAGTGATACTGCGTCTGGTTTGCCGTCAGGCGAGAGACCGGAGGCAGTACGCCAAACGCGTCAGCGGTCAGGAAGATCACCTTCGTGGCGTGACCCGCCTTAGAGACCGGCTTAACGATATTTTCAATGTGATAGATAGGATAGGAAACGCGGGTGTTCTCGGTTTTGGAACCGTCGTCAAAATCGATTGAACCATCGGCACGCACGGTGACGTTTTCCAGCAGCGCATCGCGACGAATCGCGTGGTAGATTTCTGGTTCCGCTTCTTTCGACAGCTTGATGGTTTTCGCGTAGCAGCCGCCTTCAAAGTTGAAGACGCCATCGTCATCCCAGCCGTGTTCATCATCGCCAATCAGACGACGTTTCGGGTCGGTGGAAAGGGTCGTTTTCCCGGTGCCGGAAAGACCGAAGAACACAGCAACGTCGCCTTTCTCGCCAACGTTGGCGGAACAGTGCATTGATGCAATGCCTTTCAGCGGCAACAGGTAGTTCATCACCGAGAACATACCTTTCTTCATTTCGCCGCCGTACCAGGTACCGCCAATCAACTGGATGCGTTCGGTCAGGTTGAAGGCCACGAAGTTCTCGGAGTTAAGACCTTGCTCTTTCCACTGTGGGTTAGTGCATTTCGCACCGTTCATGACGATGAAATCAGGCTCAAAACCTTCCAGTTCTTCGTCAGTCGGACGGATAAACATGTTCTTCACGAAGTGCGCCTGCCATGCCACTTCGGTGATAAAACGGACAGAAAGACGGGTATCGGCGTTTGCGCCGCAGAACGCATCGACAATAAACAGACGTTTACCGGAAAGCTGTTTTGTTACCAACCCTTTCAGGTGCTGCCAGGTTTCCTGGGACAGCGGTTTGTTGTCGTTCTTGCCTTTTCCTTTGTCGGACCACCACAGTGTGTCACGCGTGGTGTCGTCACGAACAATGTACTTATCCTTGGGTGAACGCCCGGTGAAAATACCGGTATCAACGGCAACGGCGCCCAGATCCGTCAATACACCGCGCTCGTAACCTTCCAGAGTCGGGTCCAGCTCTTCCTGGTAGAGGGTTTCGTAGCTCGGGTTGTAAACGATGTCCTGAACGTCGCTGATACCATAAGCCTTGAGATCTTGCGGGGTTAATCGTTTCACACGCATATCACTGCTCCTTAGCCAATATGTATTACCTGAAATAGTAAGGTTTTTTTGGGGATGTTAACCGCGACAAGGCTCATAGATTTACTTATCTGGACAAAATCACGATTGACTGAAAACGCTGTGACTCCAGTCACGAAGCGGCGGTTATTATGGCAGGAATGGCTTTTGTGTTGTGGGAAATGTTCTCAAAACGTTAAAAGGAAGTGTTTTTGACGGTAATGTTGTGACGGTAATCGCATTCACGTAGG
The DNA here is from genome assembly GCF_037053465.1 of Citrobacter amalonaticus. Lineage (GTDB taxonomy): Bacteria > Pseudomonadota > Gammaproteobacteria > Enterobacterales > Enterobacteriaceae > Citrobacter_A > Citrobacter_A amalonaticus_H. The sequence continues at coordinate 46,563 of NZ_JBALIF010000005.1, read as the reverse complement.
AAATTAACGTAGCTATTACATATAAAATATCGATTCACCACGAAAGTGAATTGCAGCAAAAAGTGCGGAATTTTTTGGCGAAAGCGCGGGTGACGTTTGTGTCACCCGGCATAGTCAGCGCAGATCAGTGTACCTGCGGATCGGCAGGGGAGGCGTTGTTGCGAATTTCAGCAATATCCATGGCGTTGAAAAGATAGTGGCTGCCACAATAATCGCAGTGCATATCAATTTCGCCTTCTTCCGCCAGAATGCTGTCCACCTCTTCATCCGGCAGCGTTTTCAGCGCGCCAGCGCAACGCTCGCGCGAACAGGTGCACTTGAACACAACGTCCTGCGGATCGTAAAGCGTCACTTCTTCCTCATGGTACAGACGCCACAGAACATCATTAGCGGGCAGGGTCAGCAACTCTTCTGCCTTGATGGTTTCAGTCAGCGTAGCCAGATGGTCAAAGTCATCCGCCTGTGCATTTTGCGCGGGCATCACCTGCAACAGCATTCCGCCGGCAGCGGCTTTGCCGTCTACGTCGCCTGTACGAATAAACAGACGGGTCGGCAACTGCTCTGAACGCAGGAAATAATCTTCCAGACACGCCGCCAGGGTATCGCCTTCCAGACCAACCACGCCCTGATAACGTTCGCCTTCCTCCGGCGTGATGGTGATCACCAGATAACCATTGCCCACCAGGGTTTTCAGATCCGCGCCTTCCGGAATATCACCCTGGACGCGCGCCACGCCACGCATCTGTTGGTTGTTGTTGCCGTTAATGACCGCAAGGCTTAGCGGCCCATCGCCCTGTAACTGGACGGTAATGTCGCCGGCAAACTTCAGGGTGGCGGTCAGCAGGCTGGTGGCAACCAGCAGTTCAGCCAGCACGGTTTTCACTGGTTGCGGGTACGTATGGTTTTCGAGGATCTGTTGCAGGGTTTCCGATACGGTTACCAGTTCGCCGCGCACGGCAAAGTTTTCAAACAGATAGCGGTGTAATTGGTCATGTTGCGGCATAATCATCTCTCTTGCGGGTGACAGTTATTCACTGTCGCCGTGTTTAAATCGTAACAGGTCGCGGCGTTCTTTTTTATCCGGTCGCCTGTCGGGGTGCGGCATGGTCAAGGCGTTAAGCTTGCGTGCCAGCGCCATTTTTTCGCGTTTTTCAACGCTTTCCGTTGTTTCTTCATACAGGGTAACGGCTTCACTGGCCGGGCGTCGCTGCTCGGTGATCCCTTTGATTACCACCGTGCGTTCATCATTTCCCTGACGAAGCGTCAGCGTGGCATTCAGTTCGACGATTTTGCTCGGCTTACTGCGTTGGCCGTTGTAGTGAACTTTTCCGCCGTCCACCATTTCACGGGCCAGCGCGCGGGTTTTGTAAAACCGCGCAGCCCACAGCCATTTATCCAGTCTGACCTCAACAGAGGGCTTCTCTTTCATGGCGTCTCCTTCACAGCAGTGAGGGGATCAGTCGGCGGTAATCATTCAGTGCCGGATGGCGTGCATACTGTTTTTCTGCAATGCCAGAGTCGGGGTTTGTCACGCCGAGGCAATAGCGAATGCCGAATTTTGCCGCCGCGTCGAGAATAGGTTCGCTGTCGTCGATAAACAGCGTCTTCTCAGCACATATTCCCGTTTCTTCAGCCACAGCGCGCCATAACCGCTGATCCTCTTTGGGATAACCAAATGTGTGGGTAGAAAGTAATAAATCAAGGTGTGAGGCCAGTCCGGTGTGTTCCAGCTTCACGGCCAGATTATGCGGATGCGCGTTTGTCAGCAAAATCCGCCGTTTACCGCAGGCCTTTAACGCATCTAAAAACGGCACCGTGTCGTCACGGAGGACGGCGCGCGGCCCCATGGCGGTGGTCATCGCGCAGATATCCAGGCCCAGCCGGTCGCTCCAGTAATCAAGACAGTACCAGTTTAGCGTATGCTGCACGGCGTGATATTCCTGACGGATACGTTCCTGCGCTTCCTGTGGCGAGATCCCGTGCTGCGCCCCGTAAGTTTCAGGCACCAGTGTCAGCCAGAAATAGTTATCAAACGCCAGGTCGAGCAGCGTGCCATCCATGTCTAACAGCACGGTATCAACGTCCTGCCAGGCAATATCAATATGCATGGGAACTCTCCAGAATAAATGAGATGCGGCACAGGGTAGCACACCCTGTACCACGGACATGTTATCAGATGAGGCTTTCCGGAGAGGCGATGAGCTTCGGATTCAGGCAGTTTTCATAATACTGCTGAATCTCCATCAGGCGGGTACGATGGCGCTGATAGCGACGGAATGCCTGGACGCCATTATAAAGCGTGCAGCCCAGCATCGTCAGCATCAACAGTGTGGTGCCGAGGTAACGCCACAAGCCTGAACGATCGGGGATACGGTGCAGACCAATATGCTGTGTGCCATTCGCGTCGGTATAGATGTTGGTGACAATTCCTTCGGCGCTAAACGGGGTTTTCATCAGCATTTGCGCCAGCCGCTGGAAAGCGCTCCACTGCTCCTGGGCCGGATAGTCATACAATGAAACGGTTGGCCAGGGCTGATCGACCAGATCGCTGCCTTCATCGCTGACGATTAGAAATCCTCCCGGTGCCGGGCTGTTCAGCGACTGGGCGGCACGAGCCGTTTCGCGGGTGATAAACGGTGCGGTTGAGGTCGCGACCAGATTATCGAGTGATTCTGCGCTGACGGGGCGTAGCAACACGTTCACGCCGTCCAGCTTGCCCGCATTGGCGCGTTTCACCTGCGCCCCCCAGTCTTTACTGTTCCCGAGATTAACCAGCGCGTTTTTGAGGCGCACGCATTCATCTTCCGCCGCACATAAATCCGCTGTTTTCAGAACGATATCGCCAAAGTCATCTATCAACACCATACCTGATTTCTGAATCGCGGAGCGCAGGGCTGCGCTGACGCGAGAGTCATCTTCCGGTTTGGGATGCAACTGACGGTTGACAGCCTGCGAGAGCGCGGTGGCTTTGTTCACCAGATCGGATTCCGGTAACGGCAGTGCGGCGGCGTCATTCCAGATGATCTGCGAGCAGTCAAACGGCGTAAACGGCGAGCTGGTCTGTGCGTTCCAGGTGCCGGACGCATGTATGTTACACATACCTGTACCGTGAAGGTTCAACGTATCCCCGACACGAACGCCAGCCTCTTCAAGCTGTTTAACGCTTGTCGCTTCAATCGTTTGTGCGCCTTTCATCCATGACAGAGTGAACTTTATCGGCATATCCAGTGGGATCCAGAACAACAGCATGATCAGCACCAGCAGCGAACCGCCCGCAATAATGGCGCTGCGCACCCAATGTTGCAGCGGGAAGTTTTTCACCTCGTCATGCAGGGATAAAAAACGGCCCTGACGTACGACGTGGCGATCGAGATAAATATCGATATCCGTTTGCTGACCGAGATCTTGCGCAATCCAGGGCTGCCAGTGGGGCGGGTAAACCAGATCGATAATTCCCAACGAGATGTTGTTGATCTGTTCCTGGTTATTTTCGCCAAACAATCCCCAGCGGCGCGGGGTTCCGCGCAGACAGTGAATTTCACGCAGTGCGGTTTTTGACGGCGGGGCGAATAATCCCCATAGCCCTGCGGCCAGCAGAAGAACGGCGCCGCCAGCCATCCACGGAACAAAAACGTCAGGTGTAATCAGGCAGAAAAAGAACAACAGGAAGGACGCGACAATCAGCAGCGCTTCGCGAAAACCCGCCGGGCGGCTGAGCGCATACTCTTCGTGCGTTTCCTGGCGGATATTTAACAGTTCTATCTGTTCACTTTCTTCGCCACGAATCGATGCCTGTGTTGAGGTTACAGGTTGCAGCGCATAGCCGCGCGCCTCCTGCATATACTCCTGCAGGGTGTGACCATTCAGTGAGATAACCAGCGGCAGCGTGTCGGTGTGGATCAGCTCAACGTTATTTTCATCGTTGATGTACTGCTCCCAGAAGGGAGGCAGATGGACCTCAACGGAGTCGAGGTAATAGCGCCACTTATTCGGATCGTCGGTGGTGATACCGTAGCGGGTAATGGAATGGGTCAGAATGATGACGCTATTGCTTTCCCCGTTTAGCGTCAGGGCAACCGGTGCTGCACTGGCCCCCGTCGGACCGGGAACCTGCTGGATTTGGCTCAGGCTATCAAGATAATTTTCAACGGCGCTACGTTCTTCAGCGGTGAGTTTTCGCGTCTCCGCGTCTGAGAAAGCGTTCGTCCAGGGCAAATTACGCCGTCTGGCGTGGACGTTAAGCCGCCACCAGGCCACTAATGCGCAGGCCAGTACCGCCGCTAAAAAAATCAAAATGGTGCTCATGCTTTCCCCATCTTACTTAATCTGTCAGGCGTGGTCAGTCGCACCCTGTCACAATAAACGTGATTCTGCGGTTGGCTATCGGCAAGCATGGAGTTGAACTTGAGCATTTTTCAGCGCATCCCGGTGAATGCCGATGATAGCAAAACCTGCAAAAGCGAAATATCAGCAAATTCCTGGACCTATTTCAACCTATTGACTTTTAATTTGAACCAGGAATTATATTTTTATTAAGTTACGCAAATGTAAATAAACGGCAATTCACATTGCCCAAAGCGTGTCGCCTGTCGCACAATGACCACAGATTTCACTGCAAAGATTCTCACGATGAGCAAATCATTACAAAAACCCACCATTCTGAAGGTTGAAACTGTCGCCCAGTCGCGGCTTTTTAGCGTCGAAAGCGTGGATCTCGAATTCAGTAACGGCGCGCGTCGCGTCTACGAAAGGATGCGTCCGTCAAACCGTGAGGCGGTAATGATTGTGCCGATCGTCGATGATCATTTGATTCTGATTCGCGAATACGCGGTGGGAACCGAGTCCTATGAGCTGGGTTTTTCCAAAGGGCTGATCGACCCGGGTGAAAGTGTTTTTGAAGCGGCGAATCGGGAACTGAAAGAAGAGGTTGGTTTCGGCGCGCACAATCTGACATTCCTGAAAAAACTGAGCATGGCACCGTCCTATTTCTCCAGCAAGATGAACATCGTGGTGGCAGAAGATCTCTATTCTGAGTCACTGGAAGGCGATGAGCCAGAGCCGCTGCAGCAGGTGCGCTGGCCGCTGGCGCATTTAATGGATCTGCTGGAAGACCCTGATTTCACCGAAGCACGCAACGTAAGCGCACTGTTTCTGGTCCGTGAATGGTTGAAAGGGCAGGGGCGACTGTAGACTGTAGACCGGATAAGGCGCCAGCCGCCATCCGGCGATAACACCAGCAATAAAAAAGGCGCCAAAGCGCCTTTTTTTCGTTAGAAGAGTTCGTGAGTCTCTCCACCGCCATCAGTAATGGTGGTTCCCACTTCATGCACCGACTGTTGCGTTGGCTGCGTGCCTTCAATGAAATACTCAGCACGGCTGTTGCCGCCGTTCGCCAGTTGCCCGGTGCTGCGATCGATATTCACCGTCACAATGCCTGGCGGTGGCGTCAGCGGTTCTTCAGGAACCCCTTCCAGTACCGCTTTCATATAGGCATCCCACGCGGGCTGCGCGCTCTTCGCACCCCCTTCGTAACCCGAGATCTGATCTTTGATCGCCCCAGAAGCCGTAGTACGGCCGAGGTCACGACGATGATCGTCAAAACCAATCCATACGGAGGTCACCACTCCTGGACCATAGCCTGAGAACCAGGCGTCTTTGGAGCTATTGGTGGTCCCGGTTTTCCCGCCGATATCGTTACGTTTGAGATCGCGTCCCGCGCGCCAGCCGGTTCCCATCCAGCCTGGCTCGCCGAAAATGTTGCTGTTCAGTGCGCTCTTGATGAGGAAAGCCAGCGGCGTGTTAATCACATGCGGGGCATATTCCTGTGCGCCGCTTTGTGCCACCAGAGCCTGGTTTGCCTGTTCCAGTTTGGGCATCGGTACGGCGGCGTTTTGCTGTTCTCCGGAAACCGCGACATCTTCCACATTACTGTTTTCCAGCACGTTGGATTTTTGCGTATCGCCGTAAATCACTGGAAGATCGCATTCCGGGCAGGCAATCTTCGGTTTTGCTTCAAAAATCACACCGTTCTGATCGGTTTCAATCTTACTGATGAAATACGGATCGACCAGGAAGCCGCCGTTCGCCATCACCGCATAGCCGCGCGCGACCTGCAACGGAGTAAAGGACGCGGAACCCAGCGCCAGAGATTCGGTATGCACGATGTTTTGCGCCGGGAAGCCGAAACGCTGCAGATATTCCGCCGCGTAGTCCACGCCCATCGCACGCATTGCACGTACCATCACCACGTTTTTCGACTCGCCCAGCCCCTGGCGTAAACGAATCGGCCCCGCATACTGCGGCGGCGAGTTCTTCGGACGCCAGTCGGAACCGGCACCCGCATCCCAGCGTGAAATCGGCACGTCATTCAGCATACTCGCCAGCGTCAGACCTTTGTCCATCGCGGCAGTGTAGAGGAACGGTTTAATGTTAGACCCGACCTGGCGCAGCGCCTGGGTGGCACGGTTGAATTTACTCTGGTTAAAGTCGAACCCTCCGACCAGCGCCAGCACAGCTCCGTTTTTCGGGTTAATAGAGACCAGCGCGGAGTTCACATCCGGCACCTGCGCCAGCCACCAGGCGTCGCCCATCTTGCGCACCCAGATTTGCTGGCCGGTTTGAACCGCGTCAGTCACCTTACGCGGTGTGGGGCCCTGCTGGGTGTCCGAACGATAAGGGCGTGCCCAACGAATTCCGTCCATACGCAGGGAAACCGAAGTGCCATCAGCCAGTGTGGCAGTGGCTTCGAGTGGATTCGCACTGGTGATCACCGCAGGCAGCAACGGTCCGTAAGTCGGCAGCGCTTTCAACGTATCGGTGATTTTTTTACTGTCCCAGGCGGTTTCTCCCACTTTCCACAACACATTCGACGGACCGCGATAGCCATGGCGCATGTCGTAATCCAGCACGTTGTTGCGTACAGCCTCTTGTGCGGCTTGCTGGACCTTACGGGTAATGGTGGTGTAAATGCGATAACCATCTTCATATGCGCTTTCACCGTAACGGGTGTACATCTCCTGACGCACCATTTCAGACAAGTACGGTGCGGAGAAGGCAATTTCCGGCGCATGGTAGTTGGCATCAATCGGCTCACTTCGCGCCTGATCAAATTGTGCCTGGGTGATATAACCCTCACTCAGCATACGCGACAGCACCACATTGCGACGGGCCGTCGCACGATCCATTGAATAGAGTGGGTTAAAGGTGGAAGGCGCTTTCGGCAGACCGGCAATGACCGCGATTTCACCCAGATCCAACTGGTCAACAGATTTACCGAAGTACACCTGCGCCGCAGCGCCGACGCCATAGGCGCGGTATCCGAGGTAGATCTTATTCAGGTAGAGTTCGAGGATTTCATCTTTACTCAGCATCTGCTCAATGCGGATCGCCAGGAACACTTCTTTAATCTTACGCATCAGCGTGCGTTCAGGGCTGAGGAAGAAATTTCTCGCTAGCTGCTGCGTGATGGTACTTGCCCCCTGGGAGGCATGACCGGAGAACAGCGCAACGCTGGCCGCACGGAAGATCCCCACCGGGTCCACACCGTGGTGCTCATAGAAGCGGCTGTCTTCCGTCGCGATAAACGCCTTAACCATTTCCGGAGGGATCTGATTGAGCGTCACCGGAATACGACGTTTCTCACCGTATTGGGCGATAAGCTCGCCATCTGCGCTATACACCTGCATCGGGATTTGCAGACGCACATCTTTGAGCGTCGCGACGTCAGGCAGTTGCGGCTCAATATAGCGGTAGAGACCATAAATCGAGCCTGCTCCCAGCAGGATGCAACATACTGCAAGGATCAATAAATACTTTACGAACTTCACTGGAGATTTCCCATTTAGTTTCATTTGGGCAGTTTATAAACAACCGCGCGGTAGTATAAAGGCAAGCCAGACGCATTGATATACCCGTGAGGGCAACGGGTGATAAGGAGATCATCAGCAATGGCTTTCAAATTATGGCAAATAGGCTTGCACATTCAGCCACATGAAGCGCTGGCCGTCGCGGTCATTCGCGGCGCGTCAGGTTGGTATCTGCAGCGCTGGTGGCGTCTGCCGCTGGCGGAACAAACGCTTAAAGATGGGCATCTTCACGATCCCGAACAGCTTGCGCAGGTTTTACAACTCTGGAGCCGCGAACTGCCGCAACGTCACCATATTCGCCTCTCATTCCCCGCCAGCCGGACGCGGCAAAAGGCCTATCCCCGTCCGTCGATGTCACTACGTGAGCGCGAGCAAACCGCCTGGCTGACGGGAACGATGGCGCGCGAGCTTGACATGGATCCGGATGCGCTGCGTTTTGATTATCGCGAAGATGAAATCACGTCTGCCTTCACGGTCACCGCTGCGCAGGACAAAGAAGTTTCTGCTCTGCTGACACTCGCCAGAACCCTCGGTGTGCAGGTTACGGCGATCACCCCGGATGCCTGTGCATTGCAGCGGCTGTTACCCTTTCTTTCTGCCGCCCACTCATGCCTTGCATGGCGTGATGATGTCCAATGGCTGTGGGCGACCCAGTATGCATGGGGGCGAAAAACGACGGCTGAGATAGCGAATGTCCAGGAGCTGGCGGCCTCTCTTGGTCTTGCGCCAGACGCTGTGGCGCTTTGTGCAAAAGAGGGCTTCGATCCCTGGCAGGCCGTTTTAATACGCCAGCCGCCGGTGCCGCCGGAAGGTCACGCCTTCGCCGTAGCGCTTGGACTGGCGTTAGGAGAGATGTGCTGATGTCTGTTCTGGTTAATTTTTTGCCCTGGCGACAACAGCAGCGTCGCGCGTGTTTGCGCTTCTGGTGTGGTGTGTTTAGCGTATCCACGGTTCTGGTGCTGTTGGCCACTCTGGGAGGGCGCATCATTCTGTGTGTGGACAAACAGGTGGACACCGTTTTGTTACTGGCGGAGCAGCGACTTGCGCAGGCTCTTACCACCATCAAACCCCGGCTGGAAGCGCGCCAACGACAAATACAACAAGCCGCTCAACAAGAAAAACTGCGGCAACAAACTCACCGCTGGCAATCGGCGCTGGAAAATCTTGCGTCAGGCTTGCCCGAACAAGTCTGGCTGACGCAGATGGATTATCAGCAAAGCGCTCTCGAACTTACGGGAAAAGCGCTCTCCTTGACTGCGCTAACCACACTGGAAACCACGCTGCGCAACTCGCCTGAGTTTGAAATTAACCACACCGGCGCGACCCGACAGGATAACCAGGGAAACTGGCAGTTTCACTACCGGCTTGCATGGAGAGAAGCGCATGAATCTTCTCGTTGATGCCTGGTGTGCTTTTTCGCCGCGCATTCGCGTCGCTTGTTGGATGGGCTGGATGGCTGCACTAGGCGTTATTGGCGCATTGAGCCTGCTTTCTTCGATGACGGGGGAAGGCGACATGCTGGCACAACAACGGGCGGCGAATCGCCAGCTATGGCAGAGGTTGTTACATATCGCGGGCCCAGCGAGCGAGCCGCGAGTCGTATCGGCATCGCCAATCCAGCCTTTTTCCGCACTCTTGCCTGGCGTTCCTGATGTGCAGTTGCTGCACTGGCAACCGTCAGCGCAGGGCGGTGAACTTGCCGTGAAAGCGCATTGGCCAGCGATTCCGCAACTGTTTGGTTCTCTGGCATCACAGGGAATCTCCGTGGACGCGTTTTCGCTAAAGGCTGAAAACGCACAACTGATATTGACGCTCAGACTGGAGTATCTCCATGAAGAGTAGGGATGCGCTGTTGGTGGTCTTTTCACTAATCGGGCTTACGGGGATGCGGGACCCCTTCCGCCAACCGGAAGACCGCTGCCACTGCGCAGAGCTTCCTCAGTGGCAATATCAGGGAATGGTGAGCCAGGGTAAGCGGAGTATTGGGCTGGTTCAGGATGCTCAACACCGATGGCGACGCATCGAAAACGATGAAGTGCTGGATAACGGCTGGACCATCATACAACTCAGCGACCGGACGTTGACCGTCAGTACGGGGGCAAAATGTGAACCCTCGCAGTGGCAATGGCAAAGACAAGGAGAGGTGAATGAAGCAATGGATACTGGCGGCGGCGATCGCCATCATGCCCCCGGCTCTGGCCGGAAAACCCCAGAACGTGACGCTGGTGGTGGACGAGGTTCCGGTCTCGCAGGTTCTGCAGGCGCTGGCTGAACAGGAGCACAGGAATCTGGTGATATCACCGGATGTCAGTGGTGTGGTGTCGCTACATCTGACGGATGTCCCCTGGAAACAGGCGTTACAGACGGTCGTAAAGAGCGCCGGACTGGTGTTGCGTCAGGAAGGTTCAATTTTACATGTACATACCGAGAGTTGGCAGCGTGCCGATGAGACCAGGCAGGAGGCGGAGATCGCCAGACAACAGGCGAATTTACCGCTTGAAAGTCGCCAAATTGCGCTGCATTACGCGGATGCCACGGAGCTTGCGAAAGTGGGAGAAAAACTGCTGAGCGCCAAAGGCAGTTTTACGGTGGATAAACGGACTAACCGGCTGCTCATAAGAGACAATAAACCGACGCTTGCGAAAGTAGAGCAGTGGGTTGCACAAATGGATCTTCCTGTCGATCAGGTCGAGCTGGCTGCGCATATCGTGATCATCAATGAAAAAAGTCTGCGAGAACTGGGCGTTAAATGGACGCTTGCAGAGGCGCAGAAAGCGGGTGCCGTGGGGCAATTGACTACGTTGACCAGCGATCTTTCTGTCGCGGCGGCCACGACCCGTGTTGGTTTTAATATTGGACGCATCAACGGGCGCTTGCTGGATCTGGAGCTTTCCGCGCTGGAGCAACGCCAGCAGCTCGACATTATCGCCAGTCCGCGTCTGCTGGCGTCTCATCAACAACCCGCCAGTATCAAGCAAGGCAGTGAGATTCCTTATCAGGTTTCCAGCGGCGAAAGTGGTGCGACGTCGGTGGAATTTAAAGAGGCGGTTCTGGGGATGGAAGTGACGCCGACAGTGCTTCAGGAAGGCCGAATTCGCCTGAAGTTACGTATTAGCCAGAATATGCCGGGACAGGTGCTACAGCAGGCTGGCGGCGAGACGCTGGCAATTGATAAACAGGAAATTGAAACGCAGGTCGAGGTAAAAAGCGGGGAGACGCTGGCGCTGGGCGGGATTTTTTCACGTAAGAATAAAACCGGTAGGGATAGCATCCCCCTGTTAGGGGATATTCCGTGGCTTGGACAACTCTTTCGTCATGATGGTAAAGAGAATGAACGCCGCGAGTTGGTGGTCTTTATCACGCCAGGATTAGTCTCGACAGAATAATTTATGCATGAAACACCGTTGTTTTTGCACTTAACTCGTTTCAGGGGTTTGACGTGCGCATCTATTTAGCATACAAGGAGTACCGATTTGAGAGTCGGTACTTCTCTTCGCCGTCCGGCAACGCTGACTCGGGTTGTCTACAATCTGGTTTGATGATTTATTCAGTTGCCAAACCCGCTTGAGTATTGAGATAATTTTCAGTCTGACTCTCGCAATATCTTATGAGGTTTCAGTTCATGTCCTGCTGCGCTCAGTGTCTGCGACGCGGGTTTATCATTAACGAATAGTCTTAGTAGTACCGAAAAAATGGCAGAGAAACGCAATATCTTTCTGGTTGGGCCTATGGGTGCCGGAAAAAGCACTATTGGGCGCCAGTTAGCTCAACAACTCAATATGGAATTTTACGATTCTGATCAAGAGATTGAGAAACGAACCGGAGCTGATGTGGGCTGGGTCTTCGATGTAGAAGGTGAAGACGGCTTCCGCGATCGTGAAGAGAAAGTCATTAACGAATTGACGGAAAAACAGGGTATTGTGCTGGCTACCGGCGGTGGCTCTGTAAAATCTCGTGAAACCCGTAATCGTCTTTCCGCACGTGGTGTCGTGGTATACCTCGAAACGACAATCGAAAAACAACTTGCGCGTACGCAACGCGATAAAAAACGTCCGTTGTTGCAGGTAGAAGCACCGCCTCGTGAAGTTCTGGAAGCGTTGGCTGACGAACGCAATCCGCTGTATGAAGAGATTGCTGACGTAACCATTCGCACTGATGATCAGAGCGCCAAAGTCGTTGCCAACCAGATCATTCATATGCTGGAAAGCAACTAATTTCAGGCTTAATACACACTCGGTAAGCGGGTATAAGTCATTAAGGTGGATGTCGCGTCATGGAGAGGATCACCGTTACTCTCGGGGAACGTAGTTACCCTATCACCATCGCGGCTGGTTTGTTTAACGAACCAGCTTCATTCTTACCGCTGAAATCGGGCGATCAGGTTATGTTGGTCACCAACGACACCCTGGCCCCCCTTTATCTTGATAAGATTCGCAGCGTACTTGAACACGCGGGGGTGAACGTAGACAGCGTCATCCTGCCTGACGGTGAGCAGTATAAGAGCCTGAGTGTGCTGGATACGGTCTTCACCGCCCTGCTGCAAAAACCACACGGTCGTGATACAACGCTGGTCGCCCTGGGCGGCGGAGTGATTGGCGATCTGACGGGATTTGCTGCGGCCAGCTATCAGCGCGGTGTGCGTTTTATCCAGGTCCCGACGACGCTTCTGTCACAGGTAGACTCCTCCGTTGGCGGGAAAACCGCTGTCAATCACCCCCTCGGCAAAAACATGATCGGCGCGTTTTATCAGCCGGCTTCTGTGGTGGTGGATCTCGACTGTCTGAAAACCCTGCCTGCGCGTGAACTGGCGTCAGGTCTGGCGGAAGTGATCAAGTACGGCATTATCCTCGATAGTGAATTCTTTGGCTGGCTGGAAGATAATCTGGATGCGTTGTTGCGTCTGGATGGCCCGGCGATGGCTTACTGTATTCGTCGTTGTTGTGAGCTGAAAGCTGAAGTTGTGGCAGCAGACGAGCGAGAAACCGGCTTACGTGCTTTACTGAATCTTGGACACACCTACGGTCATGCCATTGAAGCTGAAATGGGTTATGGCAATTGGTTACACGGTGAAGCGGTGGCTGCGGGTATGGTAATGGCTGCGCGCACATCGGAACGTCTGGGGCAGTTTGCGCCAGAGGATACGCAGCGCATCATTACATTACTTGAACGTGCAGGTTTACCGGTTCACGGACCGCGTGAGATGTCCGCACAGGCTTATCTGCCGCACATGTTGCGTGATAAAAAAGTGTTGGCGGGGGAGATGCGCTTAGTGCTTCCGCTGGCAATAGGGAAAAGTGAAGTTCGCGGCGGAGTGTCGCACGAGGTAGTTCTTAACGCCATCGCTGATTGTCAGCAGGCGTAACAACAAGAAAGGTCGGACTGATACGGCTCACGTATCGGCCATTAAAATTCAGGTTAGTGGTAACGTCGTAAGCATTAGCCTTTGAGTGGGGTGTTAAATGGATGAATTCAAACCAGAAGACGAGCTGAAACCCGATCCCAGCGATCGTCGTACTGGTCGTTCTCGCCAATCTTCGGAACGCGGTGAGCCGCAGATCAATTTCGACGATCTTGATCTGGATGCTGACGATCGTCGTCCTGCGCGCGGGCGTAAAGAACGCCTTGATGAGCAGGAGATGGAAGAGGAATACGAATCCGAATCTGATGAAGAGCTCGTGGATGAAGAGCGTGTAGAGCGTCGTCCGCGTAAGCGTAAAAAAGCAGCGGGTAAACCGGCTTCCCGTCAGTACATGATGATGGGTGTCGGTGTGCTGGTTCTCTTACTGCTAATCATCGGTATTGGTTCCGCACTGAAAGCGCCATCTACCCCTGCTTCAAACGAACAAACGGCGTCTGGCGAGAAAAGTATCGATCTCTCCGGTAATGCCGCTGACCAGGCAAATGGCGCGCAACCTGCGCCGGGAACAACGTCCGCAGAACAGACCGCAGGTAATGCGCCGCAGGATGTTGCTCTGCCGCCGATCTCCTCGACGCCGACGCAGGGCCAGGCGCCTGCGACAGCCGAAGGCCAGCAGCGCGTAGAAGTGCAGGGCGATCTCAATAATGCGCTGACGCAACCGCAGGCCCAGGAGCAGGTGAATAACGTGGTGAACTCCACGCTGCCAACGGAACCTGCGACTGTCGCGCCTGTTCGCAATGGGAATACGTCAGGTCAGACGGCGACTGCGCCATCCAGCGAGCGCCAGACCACCACGCGTCCTGAACGCAAACAAGCTGTGATTGAGCCGAAGAAAACGCAGACCACCGCGAAAGCGACGCCAGCGGAACCGAAGCCAACCACGCAGCCTAAGCGTACAGAACCGACCGCTCCGGTCGCGACGACGAAAACGCCTGCTGCCACCACAGCGCCGAAAACAACCGCGAATACGGCACCTGCGCAAACAGCAGCGCCGGTTCAGACTGCGCCAGTGGCCACGGCAAGTAGCGCTGCGGGTGGTAAAAGTGCCGGTAACGTAGGGGCACTGAAGTCAGCGCCGTCAGGCCATTACACCCTGCAGCTCAGCAGTTCTTCTAACTACGACAATCTGAACGGTTGGGCGAAGAAAGAGAACCTGAAAAACTATGTGGTGTACCAGACAACGCGTAACGGCCAACCATGGTATGTTTTGGTGACTGGCGTGTATGCCTCGAAAGAAGATGCGAAACGTGCCGTTTCCACGCTGCCAGCCGATGTGCAGGCAAAAAATCCGTGGGCGAAGCCGTTGCACCAGGTACAGGCCGATCTGAAATAATGTTAAAGCGCAAGATGCTGTCGGAGCTTTCTCCACAGCCGGAGAAGGTGTAATTAGTTAGTCAGCATGAAAAAAAATCGCGCTTTTCTGAAGTGGGCAGGGGGAAAATATCCCCTGCTTGACGACATCAAACGGCATTTACCGAAAGGTGAATGCCTGGTCGAACCCTTTGTGGGTGCAGGGTCGGTGTTTCTTAACACCGACTTTTCTCGTTATATTCTTGCCGATATCAATAGTGACCTTATCAGTCTTTACAATATCGTGAAGGTCCGTACGGAAGAGTACGTACAGGCTGCCCGCGAGATGTTTAATCCTGAAACCAATCAGGCTGAGGCTTACTATCAATTTCGTGAAGAGTTTAACGCCAGCCAGGATCCTTTTCGCCGCGCGGTACTGTTTCTGTACCTGAACCGCTATGGTTACAACGGGCTGTGCCGTTACAATCTGCGCGGTGAGTTTAATGTCCCGTTTGGACGTTATAAAAAGCCGTACTTCCCGGAAGCTGAGCTGTATCACTTTGCGGAAAAAGCACAGAACGCGGAGTTCCATTGTCTCTCCTATGACGAGTGTATGGAACGTGCAGACACCCGTTCTGTGGTCTATTGCGACCCGCCTTACGCCCCGCTGTCAGCGACAGCGAACTTCACCGCCTACCACACCAACAGTTTCAGCCCCAAAGAGCAGGCTCACCTGGCGGAGATGGCAGAAAAGCTGGTCAGAAAGCGGATCCCGGTGTTAATTTCAAACCACGACACCCCAGATACCCGCGAATGGTACAAAGAAGCGAAACATTTTCAGGTCAAAGTGCGGCGCAGTATTAGCAGCAATGGCGGCACCCGTAAAAAGGTGAATGAACTGCTGGCTCTGTACACACCAGCAGCCGCGACGTCAGCGAAAAAATAACTCTCAAGGAGAAGCGGATGAAACAGTATTTGATCGCCCCCTCAATTCTGTCGGCTGATTTTGCCCGCCTGGGTGAGGATACCGCGAAAGCCCTGGCTGCCGGTGCCGACGTCGTTCATTTCGACGTCATGGACAACCACTATGTTCCCAACCTGACCATTGGTCCGATGGTGCTGAAATCCCTGCGCAAGTATGGCGTGACCGCACCTATCGACGTACACCTGATGGTGAAGCCAGTGGATCGTATTGTCCCGGACTTCGCGGCGGCCGGTGCC
Source organism: Citrobacter amalonaticus (assembly GCF_037053465.1). Taxonomy (GTDB): domain Bacteria; phylum Pseudomonadota; class Gammaproteobacteria; order Enterobacterales; family Enterobacteriaceae; genus Citrobacter_A; species Citrobacter_A amalonaticus_H. The sequence continues at coordinate 30,768 of NZ_JBALIF010000005.1, read as the reverse complement.
AGTATCATTACGTTTCACCCGGAAGCCTCCGAACACGTTGATCGCACATTGCAATTGATTAAAGAGCACGGCTGTAAGGCCGGTCTGGTCTTCAATCCGGCAACGCCACTCAGTTATCTGGACTACGTGATGGACAAGCTGGATGTGATCCTGTTGATGTCTGTTAACCCGGGCTTTGGCGGCCAGTCTTTCATTCCACAGACGCTGGATAAGCTGCGCGAAGTTCGCCGTCGGATCGACGAGTCTGGCTATGATATTCGTCTTGAAGTCGATGGCGGCGTCAAAGTAAATAACATCGGTGAAATCGCTGCTGCGGGAGCTGATATGTTTGTTGCCGGATCCGCTATTTTCGATCAGCCGGACTACAAAAAAGTCATTGATGAAATGCGCAGTGAACTGGCAAAGGTAAGTCATGGATAAGTTGCAGAATATTCGCGGCGTCGCCTTCGATCTCGACGGGACGCTGGTCGACAGCGCGCCAGGATTAAGCGCGGCTGTGGATATGGCGCTGTACGCCCTGGAACTGCCGGTTGCTGGTGAAGAGCGCGTCATTACCTGGATCGGTAACGGCGCCGATGTGCTGATGGAACGTGCGTTAACCTGGGCCCGTCAGGAACGCGCCACCCTCCGTAAGACGATGGGCAAGCCGCCCGTTGACGATGACATTCCTGCCGAGGAACAGGTGCGTATTTTGCGTAAGCTGTTCGATCGCTACTACGGCGATGTGGCTGAAGAGGGGACGTTCCTGTTCCCGGATGTCGCGGATACGCTGGGTGCACTCCATGCCAAAGGGTTACCGCTCGGTCTGGTGACCAACAAGCCAACGCCGTTTGTAGCGCCCTTGCTCGACGCGCTGGACATCGGCAAATACTTTAGCGTTGTCATCGGTGGTGATGACGTGCAAAACAAAAAACCGCATCCGGAGCCTTTACTGTTAGTCGCAAGCAGACTCGGCATTGCGTCAGAGCAATTGCTCTTCGTCGGGGATTCGCGTAATGATATTCAGGCGGCAAAAGCGGCAGGTTGCCCGTCCGTCGGTCTCACCTATGGCTATAACTACGGTGAACCCATCGCGCTGAGTCAGCCAGACGTCATCTATGACCGTATTAATGAACTCTTGCCCGCTCTCGGGCTTCCGCACAGCGAAAATCAGGAATCGAAAAATGACTAAGCCCATCGTTTTTAGTGGCGCACAGCCCTCAGGTGAATTGACCATTGGCAACTACATGGGTGCACTGCGTCAGTGGGTGAACATGCAGGATGACTACCATTGCATCTACTGCATCGTTGACCAGCATGCCATTACCGTTCGTCAGGATCCTCAGCAACTGCGTAAAGCGACGCTGGATACGCTGGCGCTTTATCTGGCGTGCGGTATCGATCCTGAAAAAAGCACCATTTTCGTGCAGTCTCACGTTCCGGAGCATGCGCAGCTTAGCTGGGTGCTGAACTGCTATACCTATTTTGGTGAACTGGGGCGCATGACTCAGTTCAAAGATAAATCTGCCCGTTACTCAGAGAATATCACTGCCGGTTTGTTTGATTATCCGGTGCTGATGGCCGCTGATATTCTGCTGTATCAGACCAATCAGGTGCCGGTCGGTGAAGATCAGAAACAGCATCTGGAACTGAGCCGTGATGTCGCCCAGCGTTTTAACGCGTTGTACGGTGACGTTTTCAAAATTCCTGAGCCGTTTATTCCAAAATCAGGCGCCCGCGTCATGTCACTGCTCGATCCGACGAAGAAAATGTCCAAGTCGGATGACAATCGTAACAACGTGATTGGCCTGCTGGAAGACCCGAAATCAGTGGTCAAGAAGATCAAACGTGCGGTGACGGATTCCGATGAGCCGCCTGTTGTGCGCTACGACGTGCAGAACAAAGCAGGTGTTTCCAACCTGCTGGATATCCTCTCTGCGGTTACCGGCAAGAGCATCCCGGAGCTGGAACAACACTTTGAAGGCAAAATGTATGGTCACCTGAAAGGCGAAGTGGCTGAGGCCGTTTCCGGCATGCTGACCGAGTTGCAGGAGCGCTATCATCGTTTCCGTAACGACGAAGCTTTCCTGCAACAGGTGATGAAAGACGGTGCAGAAAAAGCCAGCGCGCATGCGTCCGCGACGCTGAAAGCGGTCTACGAAGCGATTGGTTTTGTCGCCAAACCGTAACGGCTACGCAAAAATGTAAAAAATCCGGGAAATTTTCCCGGATTTTTTTTGCAGTAATACTGTGCCGGCAGATTAATGGTTTGAATACCAGTTCAGCTTATCGCGCAGCCCGACTACCCGGCCAACAATGATCAGCGCCGGGCTTGCCACCTGTGTTGCCAGTTCGCCCAGTTGCGACAACTCGCCGTTAACCACCCGTTGTTTTGTCGATGTCCCGTTTTCCACCAGCGCAACGGGCATATTCGCCTGCATACCAAATTCGATCAGCTTTTGCTGGATAGTCGCGGCCTGATTCAGTCCCATATAGAACACCAGCGTCTGTTTTTCTGCTGCCAGGTTTTCCCAGTCCAGCTCGCCGCCGGTTTTCAGGTGTCCGGTAACCAGACGAACGCTCTGGGCGTAGTCACGGTGGGTCAGCGGAATACCGGAATAGGCGGAGCAGCCGGAGGCTGCGGTAATGCCCGGCACGACGGAGAAGGGAATACCGGCATGGCACAAAGTTTCCAGTTCTTCACCGCCACGGCCAAAGATAAACGGGTCTCCGCCTTTCAGACGGACCACGCGTTTGCCCTGTTGCGCTTCTCGCAGCAGGATCTGGTTAATTTCTTCCTGGGGTACGCAGTGATAACCCGCGCGTTTACCCACAAACACGCGATCGGCGTCGCGACGCACGAGGTTCATGATATCGTCAGAAACCAGCCGGTCGTAAACCACCACATCGGCCTGCTGGATCTGCTGCAACCCTTTTAGGGTAAGCAGTCCGGCATCACCAGGCCCCGCGCCAACCAGCACCACTTCACCGCGATGATCCAACGGCTCGCTGAGTAACTGCTCGGTGGTCTCTTCCACGGCTTTCTGATCGGCATTTGCCAGCGACTGCGCCAGCCTGTCGTTAACAAACAGCTTTTCCCAGAAGCGGCGGCGTTCACCCATGGTGGCGAACTGTTTTTTCACCCGGGAACGAAGCTGCCCGGCATAGTGAGCGACCTGTCCCAGGTGCTGAGGCAGCAAAGATTCGAGCTTTTCACGCAGCAGACGAGCCAGCACTGGCGAAGTACCGCCAGAGGAGACCGCCACCATCAGCGGTGAGCGGTCGATAATCGATGGCATGATGAAGCTGGCGGCTTTCGGGGCATCGACCACGTTACAGAAGATACGACGGGATTCTGCGGCATCGCTGACACGCTGATTGACTGCGTCGTCATCGGTCGCGGCAATCACCAGCCAGCAGGGGTCAAGCAGCGTTTCGTCGAAAGATCCCTCAACCAGCGTCAACATGCCTTCATTTGCCCATACGGTGAACTGTGGAATAAACGCCAGCGCATTGACCGTTAAACGTGCGCCCGCTTCCAGCAGTAACCGCGCTTTGCGTTCGGCGACATCACCACCGCCGACAATCAGACAGTCGCGGTCGCGTAGTTGACAAAATATAGGCAAATGATCCACGACATTACCCCTTAGTTATTGGCTGTAGCCTCTGTGTGGTTGATTTTTTCCGGAACCGGACGTTCCGATTTTGGCGTAGCATACCAATAACCTAACCCCATGAACACGACACCGGACAAAGTATTACCCAGTGTTACCCACAGCAGGTTATGCCCAATTCCCGCCAGGGTATAGGCTTCGCTGTGATGGCCGAACCAGGAGAGGGCGAACAGCGTCATATTGGCAACGGAGTGTTCATAGCCGGAGGCGATAAACGCCAGCAGACACCACCAGATCGCGATGAATTTCGCGGCGCCTTCGGTACGGATTGCCATCCAGATTGCCAGGCAAACCAGCCAGTTACACAACGCACCTTTGAAGAACAGCGCCGTGGCAGGCGCGGTGGTTTTCGCCAGCGCGACCGAGTGGACGATGCTGGTATCGACCGGCAACAGGCTGCCGCCGCCCCAGCTATACAGCAGCGCAACGAACACGGAACCGACCAGATTACCCAACCAGGTTTGTGGCAGGATTGCCCACATCTGTCCCTGGCTGATAGTGCCCGCTTTCACGCCGAGCGTCAGGAACATGGTATGCCCGGTAAACAATTCAGAACCGGCAATGATCACCAGCGTTAAGGCGATACCAAAGGTTGCGCCCATCACCAGCGGACGGACAGAAGGATCGAGCACGTTACCGAGGGTGAATATCAGAATGATGCCGAGACCGACATAGGCGCCCGCCATTGCGGAACTGACCCAAAAGCCAAGGGGATTATTGGCCGACAGGCGAGCGATGCGCGCAGCGTTAGCGGCACATTTATTAATTGTATCTGTGAACATGATTATCCTTAAAATGAAAAAATAAAAACGTAACCGTAGGCCGGATAAGGCATTTTTGCCGCCATCCGGTAATGTGCTTTTGCAATTGCCTGATGGCGCTACGCTTATCAGGCCTACCAATAAAAGACCTACAAATACGTCAAAAAAGGGAGGCATTGCGCCTCCCCAAAATTCATTACCCGCGCAACTGTACGATGCCGTCTTTTACGCGCGCCTCGTAATGGGCTACGGAATGACTTTCGTCTTCCATGCACAGACCGTCGCTCAGGCGAAAGCGCTGTTTCTTCAGCGGACTGGCGACCCACAGTTCGCCCTGGTGTTCCGCTATCAAGCCACGGGACAGTACGCTGGACTCAAAGAACGGGTCGATGTTGCTGATCGCAAACACCTGATCGCTGTGATACGGACGGAAAATGGCAACCTGTTCTTCACCCAACAGTGCGCAGACGCCGGTGGCGGGCAGGATGTCATCAATGTGGCAGATATCTTTCCACTGGCTCATGCGTTTTCCTCCACCAGAGTGACCGGGATGCGTTCGTACGGCGTGGCCGGACGATGCTGTTCACGTTCAGGCACTACCTGTACGTTGGGATCGCGTTTATCGCTGTTGATGAAGTGTTTGAAGCGAACCTGTGCAGACGGCGTGTTGACGGTTTCCGTCCATTCACACACCACCGCTTCGCGCAGGCGCGCCATCTCTTCTTCCAGATGGTCGTTCAGACCCAGTTTGTCGTCGATGATGACCGACTTCAGGTACTCAATACCGCCTTCCAGATTGTCCAGCCACGGGGCTGTACGGGTCAGCTTGTCTGCGGTACGGATGTAGAACATCATGAAACGGTCGAGATATTTAAGCAGGGTGTCGCGATCGATATCCGCCGCCAGCAGGTCCGCGTGACGGGGTTTCATGCCGCCGTTACCACAGACATACAGGTTCCAGCCTTTCTCGGTGGCAATGATGCCGACGTCTTTGCCCTGGGCTTCCGCACATTCACGGGTACAACCGGAGACACCAAATTTCATTTTGTGCGGGGTGCGAATACCTTTGTAGCGGTTTTCCAGCTCAACGCCGAAACCCACGCTGTCGCCTACACCATAGCGGCACCAGGTGCTGCCCACGCAGGTTTTCGCCATACGCAGCGCTTTGGCATAGGCATGACCGGTTTCAAAGCCCGCATCAATCAGCTGACGCCAGATTTCCGGCAGGTCATCTTTTTGCGCCCCAAACAGGCCGATACGCTGAGAACCGGTAATTTTGGTGTAGAGGTTAAATTCGCGGGCGATACGACCCACGGCGACCAGTCCTTCCGGTGTGATTTCACCGCCCGCAGAGCGCGGGATAACGGAGTAGGTGCCGTCTTTCTGGATGTTTGCCAGGAAGTTGTCGTTGGTATCCTGTAACGGAGTATGCTGCGGCTTCAGGACGTATTCATTCCAGCAGGAGGCCAGCAGAGAACCCACGGTAGGTTTGCACACTTCACAGCCATAACCTTTACCGTGTTTCGCCAGCAGTTCTTCGAAGGTTTTGATGCCTTCCACGCGAATCAGGTGGAACAGTTCCTGGCGCGAGTACGCAAAGTGTTCGCACAGGTTGTTGTTCACTTCGATGCCCTGTTTCGCCAGTTCGGCGTTCAGCACCTGAGTAACCAGTGGGATACAGCCGCCGCAGCCGGTACCGGCTTTGGTTTCCGCTTTCAGCGCGGCAACGGTATGGCAGCCCTTGTTGATGGCGGCGACCAGCATGCCTTTGGTGACGTCAAAGCAGGAACAAATCTGCGCGCTGTCCGGCAGTTTATCCACGCCGATGGACGGTTTACCGCTGCCAGCATGGGCGGGCAGGATCAGCGAGTCCGGGTTTTCCGGCAGTTCGATCGCATTCAGAACCAGTTGCAGCAGGTTTCCATAATCACTGGTATCCCCGACCAGTACCGCGCCGAGCAGGGTTTTGTTGTCTTCACTGACGATCAGACGTTTGTAAACCTCTTTGCTTTCGTCGAGGTAAACGTAGCTACGTGCGCCTGGCGTGCGGCCATGCGCATCGCCAATACCGCCGACGTCAACACCCAGCAGTTTCAGCTTGGCGCTCATGTCCGCGCCTTCAAACGCATTTTCGCTTTCAAGGATGTGGTCAACGGCGACCTGCGCCATTTTGTAACCTGGCGCGACCAGGCCATAAACGCGGTTGTTCCAGCTTGCGCATTCACCGATGGCATAGATATCCGGATCGGAGGTCTGGCAGGAATCATTGATCACGATCCCACCACGCGGTGCGACCTCAAGACCACACTGGGTCGCCAGTTTGTCGCGTGGGCGAATACCGGTGGAGAAGACGATGAAATCCACTTCCAGCTCGCTACCGTCGGCAAAACGCATGGTTTTACGGGCCTCGGTGCCTTGCTGGACGATCTCCTGAGTGTTTTTGCTGGTGTGCACGCGCACGCCCATGCTTTCAATCTTGCGACGTAGCTGCTCACCGCCCATATGATCAAGCTGTTCAGCCATCAGCATCGGCGCGAATTCAATCACATGGGTTTCCACACCGAGATTTTTCAGCGCGCCTGCCGCTTCCAGACCTAACAGACCGCCGCCAACGACCGCACCGCGACGGCTTCGACGCGCGCAGGATTCAATCGCGTTGAGGTCCTCAATGGTGCGATAAACAAAGCAGTCCTGGGTTTCGGAACCTTTAATTGGCGGGATCCACGGATAGGAACCGGTCGCCATGATCAGCTTGTCATAGTAAACGGTACGACCCGCACTGGAGTGGATAACCTTTTCCTGGCGGTTGATGGTGATCGCGCGTTCGCCGACCAGCACCTTAACGCCGTGTTTCTCGTAAAATCCCTCACGCACCAAAGACAACTCTTCCGCGGTGTGATGTGAGAAGTAGGATGACAGGTGTACGCGGTCATACGCTTTGCGGGGTTCTTCGCAGAAAACAGTAATATCAAAATTGGCAGCGTCGGATTTATCAAGAAGGTCCTCAATAAAGCGATGGCCGACCATACCATTACCGATAATAGCGAGTCTGACTTTGCTCATTTTTGCCTCGATTTCTTTTCTATTGCCGCCTACCTTAACGATTCAGCAACCCTGCTTATTGATGCAAATCAAATTCACCTTTATATACCTCTTAAGTGGTATATTGCTGATTTGTCAGTGTTTTCTTAAGTTGTGGAAATATCAGACTTTTCGCGATCGTACAAATAACGTACAAAATGAGGGGCTTTTAGTGAGGGAGGACTACCGCTAAAGAATGGGTGGCTTACGCCGTTCGGGGAAGTGGAGATAAACGATAAAATGCCGGATGGCGGTGGCGCCTGATCCGGCCTGGAAAGACGATCGCCCTGCGTAGGCCGGATAAGACGCAATGCGTCGCTATCCGGCAAATAACATTACTGTGCTGTCGGCGCGTCATGCTGACGATGACGGGTCACAAAACCAAGGATAAAACACATCACAAAGACAATGGCATACAGGCCGTTTGCGGTAAGCAGAGCCGCCTGAGGCCCACTGTGCGCCACAATCGGGCCAGTGACCACAAACGTCAGCATGGTGCCGATGGTGCCGCAGGTCAGGACGAAGTTAACCAGCTTTGGCGAGGCGACTTTAGTCTGCTGCGAACCCAGGGTGATGATGGTGGTGTAAATGGCGCTGGAGAAGAAGCCGAGAGCCAGAATAAACCACGGCATATGTTGTGGCGTACCGGTGATAAACAGATACATCAGTACGGTTGCCAGCGCGGCCAGCACCGTCAGAATACGCTGCAAATCGAAGAAACGCAGGATGAAGCTGAATGCCCACATCCCGAACATGTAAGACATCCAGAAATTGCTCACCAGCTTACCGGCGTCTTTCAGGCTCATGCCCAGGCCTTTGGCATATTCTGGCACCCATGAGATAAAACCCAACTGGCCCAGGATGTAGCACAGCGCAGCAATAGACAGGAACAGGACGCCGATCCCCCATTTCTCTTTTACCACTGCTATGTCGCTTTGTGGGGCGTGTTTGCCCAGCGGCGGGAATTCACAGCCGAAGGTCAGAAGGAAAATGGCGACATACACCAGACCGATGCAGGCATAAACCCAGTACCATTCGATGCTGCGTGCCAGCAGGAACGCGGCGACCATCGGGAAAATCATCCCCGCCATGCTGAAGAACGAGTCAGTAAACAGCAGGCGTGAACCGCGCTGGCGCCCTTCATACATCTGGGTGATCAGGAACGTACCAATCGACATGGTGATACCGCTGACCAGCCCGAGCACAAACATTGCGGCTGAGAACAGCGCCAGGCTATGGCTGAGCATCAGGCCAGCCACTGCCAGCACCATCAGGATAAAGCCAAAACGCAACTGCGTTTTTAGCGGAACGATCTCCATTAGCCAGGCGTTCAGGAAAATGGAGATCAAAATACCGGCGTTCAAAAAGGTGAAGGTATTACTCATACTGGAAACCGGCAGTTGAAAATATTCTGCGATGTTTCCCATCACCATCCCGGTGACAATGACCAACGCCCCTGTGAGGGCGTAGGAGAGAAAGCTAATCCATGTGAGCTTGATGCGATTGCTGTTAGTCATGACTGGCCTGTAAATGGAAGTAAAGCGCATTGGCTGCGCTGAGAGCGGGCAGATTTTAGGAGTTTTAGTGATGTATTTAAATGTTTATTGACAACTTCTGGATGTATTACATATTTCAGTGTGATCTAAGTCACAATTATAAAAGTGGTTGTCGAAGTTACAGATGTTTCTGGTACGTAAAATTAGGTAAAGGGATGGTCTTGTCTCTGAAGGCTCTTTAGAATCAAAGCACTTGCTTTTGTTACTGCTCTCGTAAAGGAAATCTCATGCTCAAATCGACCCTGGCGGCTGTTGCAGCTGTTTTCGCTCTTTCTGCTCTCTCTCCTGCAGCGCTGGCAGCAAAAGGGGATCCGCACGTACTGCTGACAACCTCTGCGGGGAATATTGAACTGGAACTCAATAGCCAAAAAGCGCCGGTTTCAGTGCAAAACTTTATCGATTATGTGAACAGTGGTTTTTATAACAACACCACTTTTCACCGCGTGATCCCGGGCTTTATGGTCCAGGGGGGCGGTTTCACTGAGCAGATGCAGCAGAAGAAACCGAACCCGCCGATTAAGAACGAAGCCGATAACGGTTTGCGCAATACGCGTGGCACTATTGCCATGGCGCGCACGGCTGACAAAGACAGCGCAACCAGCCAGTTTTTCATTAACGTAGCCGATAATGCCTTCCTCGACCACGGTCAGCGCGACTTCGGTTATGCCGTATTTGGTAAAGTGGTGAAAGGGATGGACGTGGCGGATAAAATTTCCCAGGTGCAGACGCATGATGTCGGTCCATACCAGAATGTGCCGTCAAAACCAGTGGTTATCCTCTCCGCAAAAGTTCTGCCGTAATCCCTTCGCGCGCGGGCTTTGATGCCCGCGTCGTTTTCCCTTCCCTGCATAACCCTATTTTGCTGCTTATACTTGTGGCAACACGGATCTATCAGGGAGGCGTAAAGTGAAAAAACTCACCGACAGGCAAAAGTCCCGACTCTGGGAGCAGCAGCGCAACGTGAATTTCCGGGCCAGTCGTCGTCTTGAAGGCGTCGAAAGTCCATTAATCACGCTTAACGCAGCCGACGCGCTGGCGCGTCTTGAAGAACTCCGGAGGCACTATGAGCGATAAAATCGGCGACGATCGCGATCCCTATCTCTATCCTGGACTCAACGTCATGCGCAACCGACTGGGTATTCACCAGGTCGAGCGTCTGGCGCAGGCCGCATATGAGCTTACCGCGCTGCGGGCCGCGACCATTGAACTGGGGCCGCTGAAGCGCGGCTTGCCTCATCTCTGTGCGATTCATCGTCAGCTCTATCAGGATGTGTTTGACTGGGCCGGTCAACTGCGCGAAGTGGATATTTATCAGGGGGATACCCGGTTCTGCCATTTTGCATACATCGAAAAAGAGGGCAATGCCCTGATGCAGGACCTGGAAGAAGAGGAATACCTGACCGGGTTGCCGAAAGATAAATTCGTTGATCGCCTTGCGCATTATTACTGCGAGATCAATGTGCTGCACCCGTTTCGCCTCGGCAGTGGGATGGCGCAGCGGATTTTCTTTGAGCAACTGGCCCTTCACGCGGGTTACCTGCTTCACTGGGGGGAGGTCGCGGTGGACGAATGGAACCAGGCGAATCAGCAAGGCGCGATGGGCGATCTCAGCGCGTTGCAGGCGATATTTCGTAAAGGGGTAAGCGAAGCCAAGGAAACTGAGTAAAATAGCGCGGTTTTCCTGTACCGGAGCCGCCATGATCCTGCTAATCGACAATTACGATTCTTTCACCTGGAACCTCTACCAGTATTTTTGCGAACTGGGCGCTGACGTGTTGGTGAAGCGCAATGACGAGCTGACGCTGTCGCAGATACAGGCGTTGAATCCACAAAAAATCGTTATTTCGCCAGGCCCTTGCACACCGGATGAGTCCGGGATTTCGCTGGCGGTGATTCGCCACTATGCCGGTTGTCTGCCGATCCTCGGTGTCTGTCTGGGGCATCAGGCAATGGCGCAGGCTTTTGGCGCGACCATTGTGCGCGCGGCGAAGGTTATGCACGGAAAAACCTCACCCGTTCGCCACACAGGGAAAGGGGTGTTTCAGGGATTAGCCAACCCACTGACGGTCACGCGCTATCACTCTCTCGTCATCGATCCCGCGACGCTGCCTGACTGCTTTGAGATCACCGCCTGGAGTGAGACGCAGGAAATTATGGGGATTCGCCATAAAACGTGGGATCTTGAAGGCGTACAGTTCCACCCGGAAAGTATTCTCAGTGAGCAGGGGCATTCGTTGCTGGCAAATTTCCTCAACCGGTGATTAGTGGTTGCTATCTAGTGATTTTTTATGCATATTTTGTGATTATATTTTCACATTCATTTTGCGTAACTGGATGGTCATGAGATGGCAACTGAACAAACAGCAGTAACCCGGGCAACGTTCGATGAAGTCATTCTGCCCGTTTATGCACCGGCAGAGTTTATTCCTGTAAAGGGGAAAGGCAGCCGGGTCTGGGATCAGCAGGGCAAAGACTACGTCGATTTTGCCGGTGGCATTGCGGTAACCGTGCTGGGGCATTGCCATCCTGCGCTGGTGGATGCGCTGAAAGCCCAGGGCGAAACGCTCTGGCATACCAGTAACGTTTTCACCAATGAGCCCGCGCTGCGTCTTGGGCGCAAGATCATCGATGCCACTTTTGCCGAACGTGTGCTGTTTATGAACTCCGGGACGGAGGCCAATGAGACGGCCTTTAAACTGGCGCGACATTACGCGTGTGTGCGCCACAGTCCGTTCAAAACCAAAATTATTGCCTTTCATAATGCCTTTCATGGTCGTTCGCTGTTTACGGTCAGCGTTGGCGGTCAGCCGAAATATTCCGATGGCTTCGGGCCGAAACCAGCGGATATCGTCCACGTTCCGTTTAACGATCTCCATGCGGTAAAAGCGGTGATGGATGACCATACCTGCGCGGTCGTGGTTGAGCCGGTGCAGGGGGAAGGGGGCGTTCTGGCCGCTACGCCGGAATTCCTGCAAGGGCTGCGTGAGCTCTGCGATCAGCATCAGGCGCTGCTGGTGTTTGATGAGGTGCAATGCGGAATGGGGCGCACTGGCGATCTGTTTGCTTATATGCATTACGGCGTGACGCCAGATATTCTCACCAGCGCAAAAGCGTTAGGCGGAGGTTTTCCGATAAGCGCTGTACTGACGACGCAGGAGATCGCCTCGGCGTTTCACGTGGGTTCTCATGGTTCGACCTACGGCGGTAACCCACTGGCCTGTGCGGTGGCAGAAGCGGCATTCGATATTATCAACACGCCGGAGGTGTTAGGCGGCGTGCTGGCAAAACGGCAGAAATTTGTTCAACATCTTCAGCAGATTGATGAGCAGTACCACGTGTTCAGCGATATTCGTGGCATGGGGCTGTTGATTGGGGCTGAGCTGAAACCGCAGTATAAAGGGCGCGCGCGTGATTTTCTTTATGCGGCGGCGGATGCTGGCGTGATGGTGTTGAATGCTGGCCCTGATGTGATGCGCTTTGCCCCGTCGCTGGTGGTGGATGAGGCGGATATCGACGAAGGGATGCAGCGTTTCGCCCAGGCCGTGGCGAAGGTGGTAGGTTGAAACGCCGGATGGCGCTACCGCTTATCCGGCCAACAGGTGTGCTTATCGTAGGCCGGATAAGGCGTTACACCGCCATCCGGCAATCAGTGTTAACCCCGCATATCCCGCAACCGGCGGCTGAGCCATATTCCGTGGTGCGGCCGCTGGCGCCATGCGACCGACGAGATGGTGTGCATGGTGTTCAGGTGTCCCAGAATGCGTTGCAGATGCTGTTCCATTGTACTCAGAGGGCCGTGGGTGAGCGCTTCGGGGGCCTCCAGTATGTTCACATCTCCTGAACTGCCCGGTCCGTCATACTCCAGCCGCTGCTGACAGCGCTGAAGGGCGATTTCACAGGATTGCAGATATCGCTGGGCCAGATCCGGCGTCAACATCGCATGCTCGCGCGCCAGGATAGTCATCGCGTTAATATGCTCAACGATAAACTGACTGTGCGTTACCCATAGCTTCATTTCTTCCAGATAATGGGTATTAAATCCCGGCTCCTGCATCGCCTGATTCAGCGAGTTAAACAGTGTATTGTGCGCCTGGTTTACCCGCATGCGTTGATAAGCCAGCGGTGTGGCCTGCGGATCGTTGCTGAGGATCAGACGGATGGCCTCCTGGTCTGCTTCCAGTGCGTCGTGGGCGTTCTTACGCAACAGACCACTCTGCCACTGCGGCCATAGCCATACCGTGCCGCCAAAGGCTATCAGGCAGCCAATAACCGTATCGATAAAGCGAGGAATGATGAACTGTTCGCCATCCAGCGTCAGCAGTTGCAGGGTATACACCGCCGTGATAGTAAAACCCACCGTCGCCCAACCGTAGTTCTTGCGAATAGTCAGATAGCTGGCCAACGTAATCAACAGCATCAGACCTAACGTATAGCCTTCAGGGATATGAAAGTGCAGGGCTATGCCTGCGATAATCAGTCCCACCAGCGTACCGGCCGAGCGATGCAGAATGCGCACGCGAGTGGCGCCATAACCATTTTGCGTCACAAACAGCACTGTCATCAGGATCCAGTAAGGTTTCGGTAAATGCAGCGCTGTTCCCATCAGACTGGCGATGCTTAACATTACGCTGATGCGTCCGGCGTTACGTAGCGCCGGGGATTTCAGTGACAGGTAGTTTTTCAGCGCGGGCAACAGCGGTAATCGCCGCTGTTTATCGGCCATTAGATCACGGGCGTACAGCGGGCGCTGGGTGCGAAGCACTCGCGCAATACGGCTAAAGTGCCAGTAGCAGAACTGTCCCACGGGGTTATTCGGATGCTGGTTGGCAATCTTTTCCAGTGCGCCAATCTGTTTTGGCATACCAAATCGCGTTGGCAGACGATGGTAGAGAATGTCATCCGCCAGCACGCGCAGGCGCGCGGCGACGGTCTGCGCATTCCAGCGAATCACCTGTTCTGCGTGGCTTCGTTCAACCAGCTTTTGCACCTCTTCCGGCTGATGCAAGCTGACGGAGATATGTTCCTGAAGGTCCAGCGCTTCCTGGAAGGCGCGCAGCATTCGCTTGTAATCATTATTGTGATGCGCCGAGAGCATATGCATCTGCTGATAACACTGGGTGATGAGATCGACAGCCTTCTGCTGACGCGCCAGTAACGGCGGTAAGGCTTTCTCTGGATCGGTATGCTGGGTCAGCATGCTGTATTTGGCTTCGCAGTAGTCCGCCAGTTCGCGATACAACAAGCTCAGAGACTCGCGCAGCGGCTGTTCGCGCCACAGCCAGAACCAGAACCAGTTAAACAATCCATACCATAACGTACCCAGCGCGTAGATCAGTAAGGGCTCCCACACCGGCATGTTTCCCGCCAGACTCAGCGTGAAAATAGCGGCAATGAGCGAGGCTGGAAGCAGACGGGCATGTAAGGTACTTAGCTCTGCCGTGACACCGAGCACTAATGTCAGCCCGGTGAGGATCAGCGGTAAAGGTATTGCCTGTGCCAGCAGCAGTTGCATGATCAGGCTACATCCGGCAAACAGTGATGCGCCGACGATCAGCCGTTTGAAAAAGCGTTTGTGCGGGGTATCAAGCCCGGCAATGTTGCAGCAGGCAGGAACGAGTGAAAAGAGTAAGCCCAGATGTAACTGCCCGGCGATCAGGCCGACAGCCACGGGCAAACAGAGCACCAGCGTTTGACGTAGTGCGTAGTTGATTTCTGGGTGGTAAATCAGTCTGCGCCACATCGGGAAGGCAAAAATGACGCGCTACTTCGTAACGCGTCATTTCCGATGGATTAACGAGTGCCGTAAACGACGATGGTCTTACCGTGAGCGGAGATCAGGTTTTGATCTTCCAGCATCTTCAGAATACGACCAACGGTTTCGCGAGAGCAGCCAACGATCTGACCAATCTCCTGGCGAGTGATTTTGATCTGCATACCGTCCGGGTGGGTCATTGCATCGGGTTGTTTCGCCAGATTGAGCAGAGTCTGGGCGATACGACCAGTCACATCGAGGAATGCCAGGTTACCCACTTTCTCGGAAGTGACTTGCAGGCGACGAGCCATCTGGGAAGAGAGGCGCATCAGAATATCCGGGTTAACCTGAATTAGCTGGCGGAATTTCTTGTAGGAAATCTCAGCCACTTCACAGGCGGTTTTAGCTCGTACCCATGCGCTACGTTCCTGACCTTCTTCAAACAGGCCCAGTTCGCCAATAAAATCACCCTGATTCAGATAAGAAAGGATCATTTCTTTTCCTTCCTCGTCTTTAATCAACACGGCCACTGAGCCCTTAACGATGTAGTACAACGTTTCTGCTTTTTCACCCTGGTGAATCAGCGTGCTCTTCGACGGGTACTTATGAATGTGGCAATGAGACAAGAACCATTCGAGAGTCGGGTCTGTTTGCGGTTTGCCAAGCACCATGCGCGATTATCCTCTGTTATAAGCTGTCTCCAGAGCCAAGAAAACGCCGCTGTCTCTGGGGTTGCAAAAATACGCTTCCCGCTTCCTGGGAAGAGGCTGTCAAAAAAAACTGCAGCCTTTAATGTGAACTCCTCTGCATACATGCAGTACGTCAATGTATTACCGTAGCATCCTGACTGTTTTAGCATAGCTTTAGCCGTGTGTCTCCTGGTGTCTCGCTTCAGCATGACGCAGGTCGCCTTCCGTTGCGAGAATTGTTATGTACGCGTAATCTGTCAGGAAAATTGACGCACTGGAGTAAATGATATGCAAGCGCGGGTTAGATGGGTTGAAGGGTTAACTTTCCTCGGGGAGTCGGCTTCCGGACATCAGATTTTGATGGACGGTAACTCCGGTGATAAAGCACCAAGTCCGATGGAAATGGTATTGATGGCGGCAGGAGGATGCAGTGCGATCGACGTGGTTTCGATTCTGCAAAAAGGCCGTCAGGATGTCACCAACTGCGAAGTCAAACTAACCTCAGAGCGTCGCGAAGAAGCACCGCGTCTGTTTACTCATATCAATCTGCATTTCATTGTCACTGGTAACGATCTGAAGGATGCTGCCGTGGCGCGTGCGGTTGATCTCTCCGCAGAGAAGTATTGTTCTGTGGCGCTGATGCTGGAAAAAGCGGTCAAGATTACGCATTCGTATGAAGTGATTGCAGCGTAATTTTTTTATGTTGCCGGATGGCGTATCCGGCCTACAGAGTTTTGATTTGTAGGCCCGGTAAACGCAGTCGCGCCATCGGGCATTTCCCATCGTTTATTCGATTTTCTTACCTTCCATCAGTCGTTGCACCAGCGGCAACATAATCAGCTCCATCGCCAGCCCCATTTTTCCACCTGGCACCACCAGGGTATTGATGTGTGATATGAATGATCCCTGCAACATCGCCAGCAGCCAGGGGAAATCGATCCCTTCCAGATTACGGAAATGGATGACCACAAAGCTCTCGTCCAGCGATGGAATACCTTTGGCGGCAAATGGGTTTGATGTGTCCACCGTGGGCACGCGCTGGAAGTTAATATGGGTGCGGGAAAACTGTGGGGTAATGTAATTGATGTAGTCGTCCATCGAACGGACCACTGAATCCATCACCGCCTCACGGGAATGCCCACGTTCGCTGGTGTCGCGGATAAGCTTCTGGATCCACTCCAGGTTGACGATAGGCACCACGCCAACGAGTAAATCAACGTGGCTAGCCACCTCATGTTGTGGTGTGACTACGCCACCGTGCAGTCCTTCATAGAACAATACGTCTGTGGGTTCCGGCAGTGGTTGCCAGGGGGTAAAAGTGCCCGGAACCTGATTCCAGGGTACGGCTTCATCGTAGGTATGCAGATATTTTCGCGACTGGCCTTTGCCCGTCTGGCCGTATTCAATAAACGTCTGTTCCAGCAGGCCGAAGTCATTGGCGTCCGGGCCGAAATAGCTGATGTGACGACCGGCGTCGCGCGCTTTGCGGATCGCCATGTCCATTTCCGGGCGGGTATAGCGATGAAAACTGTCGCCTTCCACCTCGGCTGCGCGCAGGTTGAGTTGCGCAAAGATTTTCCGAAACGCGAGGCTGGTGGTGGTGGTCCCCGCGCCGCTGGATCCTGTTACTGCTATCACCGGATGTTTGGCAGACATAACAACTCCATCAATAAATTGATTTTTTATTATAGTCGGCCGAAGACAGCGGGTTACTCGCGAAACGGTTTGCGTGGCATGATGTTGACCGTTTCATGCAACTCGGACCACACCAGAACCGCTTCTCCGCACTGTAACTGGCGTTTGACGTCGGCGACTTTTTGTTCAAGGGTACGTTCATGTTCACCATAATCGGTGCCTTCGCGCAACACAAAGCTTTCGATCAGATTATCCAGCGTGTCGGGGGAAAGGTCCTGCCAGGGGATCTGCATGGTTATGCCTCCAGATACGGTGTCAGCCAGTCGGGGATCCGCGACTCCAGCCACATTTCAGGGTGGCGCAACGTCCCGCCGATAAACCCAACGTGCCCACCGTGTTCAGTGAGCTGATATTCCACGTGCGGCGGTAAATCTTCTGCTTTCGGGATTACATGACTATCCATAAACGGGTCATCTTTCGCGTGGATGATCAGCGTCGGAATGGCGATGTCACTCAGCAAGGGCATGGCGCTGCATTGACGATAATAGTCGATAGCATCGGCAAAACCGTGAATTTTGGCGGTGATCAGGTCATCAAACTCGCGAATACGGCGCAGGGATTTCAACTGCGCCAGACTCACCGGCAGCGAGCCGGGATACGCCGCCAGCTTACGTGACGCGTTCGCTTTTAGCAGGTTAAGCAAATAGCGCTGATACACACGGGAAAAGCCTTTTTCCATGTGATAGCTGCAGGCTTCAAGCACGAACGGTGCGGAGACAATTACTGCCGCATCAATCGGGATATCCCGGCCTGCTTTCGCCAACAGACAGGCCAGCATATTGCCGCCGAGCGAATAGCCAACCGCAGCGGTAGGAACACGACCAAACTCGCGTTGTAACCACTGTAGAAACCAGGTGCCGTCCTCCGTTTCCCCGGAATGATAAATGCGATTCAGGCGATTGGGTTCGCCGCTGCATCCGCGAAAATGCATCACGACGCCCAACCATCCACGCTTTTGTGCGGCTTCGATGAGTCCGTGGGCATACGGGCTGTTCAGACTACCTTCCAGACCATGAAACACTACCAGACGCGGTTTGTGTTTCGCCTGATGGGGATCTTCGCTCCATGCCAGGTCGACAAAATCACCATCGGGTAATTCCAGCCGCTGCCAGTGGGCGTCGAAATTCACTTTTCGCCGGATCAGCCGTGGCAGCATGGTTTGCAGATGGCGATTGCTGATACCGCGCATCGGGCGGAACTCCTCACTGCTGCCGTTCGGCATATCCGGATCGGGATAGATAATCTGTGTCATCACCTTCACTCGCTCAGCATCTGTTCAAGCTGCTCTTGCGCCTCAAGCCAGGCCATTTCACACTCTTCCAGCCCGGATTTGGCGCTGGCCTGCAGTTGCAGACATTCTGTCAGCTCGGCTTTTCGGCTCTGGTCATACAGTCCGCTGTCGCCCAGCTTCTCTTCCGCCTGCGCCAGTTGCGCGTTCAGCTTCTCCATCTCTTTTTCGAGGCGGGCGATCTCTTTACGCAGCGGCTGGGTCTGGCTGCGCAGTTCGGCTTCGCGACGCTTCTGGTCTTTGCGCGCTTGCGCGCTGTTGACGTTCTCTTTAGGAGCATCGTCAGGCTGATTTTCCTGCTTCTGCACATCGCTTAGCCATTGCTGATAATCTTCCAGATCGCCATCAAACGGCTCGACCTTACGATCGTGGACGAGATACAGATCGTCGGTGGTGGAACGCAATAAATGGCGGTCGTGCGATACCACCACCAGCGCGCCTTCGAATTCGATCAGCGCTTCGGTCAATGCCTGGCGCATATCGAGATCAAGGTGGTTGGTCGGTTCATCAAGCAGCAGCAGATTCGGACGTTGCCAGACGATCAGCGCCAGTACCAGACGTGCTTTTTCTCCGCCGGAGAAGCGACGCGTCTCTTCGCTGACTTTATCGCCCTGAAAACCGAAACCACCAAGATAGTCGCGCAGCTTCTGTTCCAGTTCCTGAGGGGCCAGTCGCGCCAGATGCTGCAACGGTGATTCATCAGCCCGTAAATATTCGAGCTGGTGCTGGGCGAAGTAGCCGAGCTTGATACCTTTCGCCAGGCCGATTTCACCGCTGACGGGCGCCAGTTCTCCCGCTAACAGTTTGATGAGCGTGGATTTACCTGCTCCGTTACGTCCCAGCAGGCCAATGCGTGAGCCGGGCACCAGGTTCAGTTTGATCGAATCCAGAATGATGCGATCGCCGTAACCAGCACTGACTTTTTCCATCTTCAGGAGCGGGTTCGGCAGGCTTTCCGGTGCGCGGAAGCTAAAGTGAAATGGGTTATCAACATGCGCCGGGGCAATCAGCTCCATGCGTTCCAGCATCTTAATGCGGCTCTGCGCCTGTTTCGCTTTCGTGGCTTTGGCACGGAAACGATCGATATAGCTTTGCAGATGCGCGACGCGCTCCTGTTGGCTTTCGTACATCGCCTGTTGCTGGGCCAGACGCGTAGCGCGCTGAACTTCAAACGCGCTGTAGTTACCGGTGTACTCGAACATCGTTTGCTGTTCAATATGAATGATTTTATCCACCACAGGATCGAGGAAGTCACGGTCGTGGGAGATCAGAATCAGCGTGCCCTGATAGCTCTTCAGCCATTTTTCCAGCCAGATAACCGCATCCAGATCGAGGTGGTTTGTCGGTTCATCAAGCAGCAGCAGATCGGAGCGACAGATTAGCGCCTGCGCCAGGTTGAGACGCATACGCCAGCCGCCGGAGAAATCGCTGACCGGGCGTTCCAGTTGTTCATTGGAGAATCCAAGGCCATGCAACAGGCTCGCGGCGCGAGAGCGCACGGTCCAGGCGTCGATGGCGTCGAGTTTGCCGTGGACGGTGGCAATGGCGTGTCCATCGTTACGTTCGTTAGCGTCGTGCAACTGGGCTTCCAGTTGACGGTATTCGCGGTCGCCGTCAATGACATACTCCAGCGCAGGCTGGGGCAGGGCAGGCGTTTCCTGATTCACCCACGCCAGTTGCCAGTTACCGGGAAAAGTAAAGCCGCCGGCATCGGCGCTGATTTCATTTTTCAGCAATGCCAGCAGGGTAGATTTCCCACAGCCGTTTTTGCCCACCAGACCGACTTTCTGGCCAGGATTGATGGTGGCAGTGGCATTGTCCAGCAAGACGCGCACGCCGCGACGAATTTGTAACGAGGAGAAAACAATCATAAGGCGCCGTATGTTCAGACTATGTTAAATTATCTTTATGATAATGTAGTGTGCAGCCATTTTGCCGCACTGGGGCGCAATGTTAGCCCAAAACAACAATGATACACAAAGTACAAAACCGGGAGGGGGATGATGTCTCAGCCAGCAAAGGTCTTGCTGCTGTATGCCCATCCGGAATCTCAGGACTCAGTGGCGAATCGGGTCCTGCTTAAGCCGGCCATGCAGCTCAGTAATGTTACGGTGCACGATCTCTACGCGCACTATCCTGATTTTTTTATCGATATCCCGCATGAGCAGGCGCTGTTGCGTGAGCATGACGTGATTGTGTTTCAGCATCCGCTGTACACCTATAGTTGCCCGGCGCTGCTGAAAGAGTGGCTGGATCGGGTTTTGAGCCGTGGCTTTGCCAGCGGGCCGGGTGGAAACCAGTTGGCGGGAAAGTACTGGCGTAGCGTCATTACCACCGGCGAGCCGGAAAGCGCCTATCGCTATGATGCGCTGAATCGCTATCCGATGAGCGACGTGTTGCGGCCCTTCGAGTTGACGGCGGGGATGTGCCGTATGCATTGGATGAGCCCCATCATTATTTATTGGGCCAGACGACAGAGCGCGCAGGAACTGGAAAGCCATGCAAAAGCGTATGGCGACTGGCTTGCTCATCCTGTTCCCGTGGGAGGCCGCTGATGGAAGGTTCCGATTTATTGACGGCGGGAGTACTGTTTCTCTTCGCGGCTGGGTATTGGCGCCGTACTGGGGTATTTGCTCGCGGGGATCGCCATTGGCCCGTGGGGATTAGGTTTTATCAGCGATGTGGATGAGATCCTCCATTTCTCTGAGCTGGGCGTGGTGTTCCTGATGTTTATCATCGGCCTGGAGCTGAATCCGTCGAAACTCTGGCAACTTCGACGCTCGATCTTTGGCGTGGGGGCAGCCCAGGTTCTGCTCAGTGCGGCACTGCTGGCCGGGCTATTGATGTTGACCGACTTTTCATGGCAGGCCGCGGTCGTTGGCGGCCTCGGACTGGCAATGTCCTCTACCGCCATGGCGTTGCAACTGATGCGTGAAAAGGGGATGAACCGCAGCGAGTCAGGGCAACTGGGCTTTTCAGTTTTACTGTTTCAGGATTTGGCGGTCATCCCGGCATTAGCGCTGGTGCCGCTGTTGGCCGGTTCCGCCGATGAGCACTTTGACTGGATGAAGGTTGGCATGAAGGTGCTGGCGTTTGCGGGCATGCTGATCGGCGGACGATATCTGCTCCGTCCGGTGTTCCGGTTTATTGCCGCTTCCGGTGTGCGTGAAGTGTTTACCGCCGCCACGCTGCTGCTGGTGCTGGGCTCTGCGTTATTCATGGATGCGCTGGGGTTGTCGATGGCGCTCGGCACGTTTATCGCAGGCGTTTTGTTGGCGGAAAGTGAATATCGCCATGAGCTGGAAACATCCATTGATCCGTTTAAAGGATTACTGCTCGGACTCTTCTTTATTTCTGTCGGAATGTCGCTCAATCTTGGCGTGCTGTATACCCATCTGCTGTGGGTGGTTGTAAGTGTGCTGGTGCTGGTAGGCGTGAAGACGCTGGTGCTTTATCTGCTGGCCCGGTTATATGGCCTGCGCAGTTCTGAAAGAATGCAGTTTGCGGGCGTGTTGAGTCAGGGTGGGGAATTCGCGTTCGTGCTTTTCTCAACGGCGTCGTCGCAGCGGTTGTTTCATGGTGATCAGATGGCGCTTCTGCTGGTGACGGTCACACTGTCGATGATGACCACGCCGATGCTGATGAAGCTAATCGATAAATGGCTTTCCCGTCAGATGAATGGCCCGGATGAAGACGATGAAATGCCGTGGGTCGAAGATGATAAGCCCCAGGTTATCGTGGTGGGCTTTGGTCGTTTTGGCCAGGTGATCGGACGCTTGCTGATGGCAAATAAGATGCGTATCACCGTGCTTGAGCGGGACATCAGCGCAGTAAACCTGATGCGCAAATACGGCTATAAGGTTTACTACGGTGACGCGACGCAGGTGGATCTGTTGCGCTCTGCCGGGGCGGAAGCGGCAGAATCCATCGTCATTACCTGCAATGAGCCGGAAGATACGATGAAGCTGGTGGAAATCTGCCAGCAACATTTCCCGCATTTGCATATTCTTGCGCGAGCGCGCGGACGTGTGGAAGTCCATGAGTTATTACAGGCGGGCGTGTCGCAGTTTTCCCGTGAAACCTTCTCCAGTGCGCTTGAGTTGGGGCGCAAAACGCTGGTGTCGTTAGGGATGCATCCGCATCAGGCGCAGCGGGCTCAACTGCATTTTCGCCGACTGGATATGCGGATGCTGAGAGAGCTGATTCCGATGCATACCGACACGGTACAAATCTCGCGCGCCAGAGAAGCCAGACGGGAACTTGAAGAGATTTTCCAGCGCGAGATGCAGCAAGAACGACGCCAACTGGATGGCTGGGATGAATTCGAGTAGAGGATAAGTATGGCAATCCGTAAACGTTTTATTGCAGGGGCGAAATGTCCTTCCTGCCAGGCCCAGGATTCTCTGGCGATGTGGCGCGAAAATAATATCGATATTGTTGAATGCGTTAAGTGCGGGCATCAGATGCGTGAAGCAGACAAAGAGGCCCGCGAGCACGTTCGCAAAGAAGAGCAAGTCATCGGGATCTTTCATCCAGACTAGCGATATGGCCCGAGTTTTTTTAAGCTAAGGGGTACACAGGTGCAGATTTCGGCTACAATCTGCGCCAGCAATTTTCCCACGCTCAGGAGATATCATGAAAGTAGCAAAAGACCTGGTGGTCAGCCTGGCCTATCAGGTACGTACAGAAGACGGTGTGTTGGTTGATGAGTCTCCGGTGAGTGCGCCGCTGGACTACCTGCATGGTCACGGTTCCCTGATCTCTGGCCTGGAAACAGCGCTGGAAGGTCACGATGTTGGCGACAAATTTGATGTTGCTGTAGGCGCGAACGACGCTTACGGTCAGTATGACGAAAACCTGGTGCAGCGCGTTCCTAAAGACGTCTTCATGGGCGTTGACGAACTGCAGGTGGGGATGCGCTTCCTGGCTGAAACTGACCAGGGTCCGGTTCCGGTTGAAATTACCGAAGTGGAAGACGACCACGTTGTGGTTGACGGCAACCACATGCTGGCGGGTCAGAATCTGAAATTCAACGTTGAAGTTGTTGCGATCCGCGAAGCGACCGAAGAAGAACTGGCCCACGGTCACGTTCACGGCGCGCACGGTCACGACCATGACCACGACCATGATGGCTGCTGCGGCGGTCACGGCCATGACCACGGTCACGAGCACGGCGGCGAAGGCTGCTGTGGCGGCGGCGGTAAAGGCGGTTGCGGCTGCCACTAAAAGGTCATAATGCCTGATGGCGCTACGCTGATCAGGCCTACGAGCTCATTGGAATGAGTAGGCCGGATAAGGCGCTTGTACCGCCATCCGGCAATGAGCCACAAAAAAAGCGGGTTAAGCCCGCTTTTTTTACGTCTCAATAGTGTGGCGGCGGGGTTTCTTCCGCCTGAGAGGCGATGTTTGACGGTTGACTCGCTTTAAGTTTTTCCGTCAGCAGGCGCAGATGATCGCGCAATTTGGCCATTTCCATCTCATGGGCGGTGACCGTTACGTTGAGTTCTTCAATGGTGATCTCCTGAAAAGCCAGGCGACTTTCCAGCTCAGCCAGTCGGGCTTCCATCGTTACTTCCTGCATGCTTCACCTCACTGATTGTCTCGGGTCGCGGCGGATTCTACTGAACTTTATCTGATTGCACAGCACTGAATTAGCCTGAGCGAAACTAATTTAAACAAAAAGAGTCTCAAAAGTAGCGAGATTCAGTCATGAGTGTATGTTGATTTGTTCGACAACGCTTTATAGTACGTTTCTCAGATAAAAGTTAATCATGGGGTGAGATGCCCCGGCCCTGGAGATATGGATGAAATCACTGTTTAAAGTCACGCTGCTGGCGACCACGATGGCCGTTGCTCTGCATGCGCCGATCACCTTCGCTGCTGAAGCGGCAAAACCGGCTGCGACTGCTGACAGCAAAGCTGCGTTCAAAAACGACGACCAGAAATCGGCTTATGCGCTGGGCGCATCGCTGGGCCGTTATATGGAAAACTCCCTGAAAGAGCAGGAAAAGCTGGGGATCAAACTGGACAAAGAGCTGCTGATCTCTGGTGTCCAGGATGCGTTTGCGGATAAGAGTAAACTGTCTGATCAGGAGATCGAACAGACTCTGCAGGCATTTGAAGCTCGCGTGAAATCTTCTGCACAGGCGAAGATGGAAAAAGATGCGGCTGACAACGAAGCCAAAGGCAAAGAATTCCGCGCTAAGTTTGCCAAAGAGAAAGACGTGAAGACCTCTTCAACCGGTTTGCTTTATAAAGTAGAGAAAGCCGGTACGGGCGACGCGCCGAAAGACAGCGATACCGTGGTAGTGAACTACAAAGGGACGCTGATTGACGGTAAAGAGTTTGATAACTCATACACCCGTGGCGAGCCGCTGTCCTTCCGTCTGGACGGTGTGATCCCAGGCTGGACTGAGGGTCTGAAAAACATCAAGAAAGGCGGGAAAATCAAGATGGTTATCCCACCGGAACTGGCTTACGGTAAAACTGGTGTACCGGGCATCCCGGCTAACTCCACCCTGGTATTCGACGTAGAACTGCTGGATATCAAACCGGCACCGAAGGCGGATGCTAAGCCAGAAGCGGCAGCAGAAGCTGACGCAAAAGCAGCAGATGCGGCTCAAAAATAAAAACTGAGAACCGCCGCCGAACAGGGCGGCGGTTTTTTTATGCGGGCCGGATACCTTCACAAAACCATTCGAGTTGCATCGGGGCGGTAAGGGCATGAATCCCCTGGGGCGTACAATAAGTACGTGACTTAGGTGACCGGGTGCTACCAACGCAGAGGCAGCTTGAGGGATGACGTGTATAATTAGTAGTGGAAAGTGAAAGCCCCTCTGTATTAATTTAATCATCCGCATAATTAATGAGCCTGCCCTGAAAACATAACGACAGGCTCCTGAAAAGGAGTGTTTTTTTTCATGTCCAGGTCGCTTTTAACCAACGAAACCAGTGAGCTCGATTTACTGGATCAACGTCCTTTCGATCAGACCGACTTTGATATTCTGAAATCCTACGAAGCGGTGGTGGACGGGTTAGCGATGCTCATTGGTTCCCACTGTGAAATCGTATTGCACTCTTTGCAGGATTTGAAATGTTCCGCGATTCGTATTGCGAATGGCGAACACACCGGGCGTAAAATCGGTTCGCCGATTACTGACCTTGCGTTGCGTATGCTGCACGATATGACCGGAGCAGATAGCAGCGTGTCTAAATGCTACTTTACCCGTGCGAAAAGCGGCGTTCTGATGAAGTCAGTGACGATTGCTATTCGCAATCGTGAGCAGCGCGTGATTGGTCTGCTGTGCATCAACATGAATCTTGATGTACCGTTCTCACAGATCATGAATACCTTTATTCCACCGGAAACCCCGGAAGTAGGGTCGTCTGTGAATTTCGCCTCTTCAGTGGAAGACCTGGTGACGCAGACCCTGGAGTTCACCATTGAAGAGGTGAACGCCGATCGTAATGTGTCTAATAACGCCAAGAATCGCCAGATCGTGCTTAATCTGTACGAAAAAGGGATTTTCGATATTAAAGACGCCATCAACCAGGTCGCCGATCGCCTGAACATCTCTAAACACACCGTGTACCTCTATATTCGCCAGTTCAAAAGTGGCGATTTTCTGGGGCAAGATAAGTAATGCGTTTTGCCATTGTGGTTACCGGTCCGGCATATGGTACCCAGCAGGCGAGCAGTGCGTTGCAGTTTGCTCAGGCATTGATAGAAGAAGGCCATATGTTAAGCAGCGTCTTTTTCTATCGCGAAGGAGTGTATAACGCCAATCAACTGACCTCTCCGGCCAGCGATGAATTTGACCTGGTCCGGGCCTGGCAACAGATGAATACAGATCATGGCGTTGCGCTGAATATCTGTGTAGCGGCGGCGCTGCGTCGCGGTGTGGTTGATGAAACTGAAGCCGATAGGTTGGGACTGACCTCCGCCAATTTGCAGCCAGGCTTTACGCTCAGTGGTCTTGGCGCGCTGGCGGAAGCGTCGCTGACCTGCGATCGCGTGGTGCAGTTCTGATGAAACGTGTTGCTTTTATCTTCTCCACGACGCCGCACGGCAGCGCTTCAGGCCGGGAAGGGCTGGACGCGCTGCTGGCAACGTCGGCGCTAACGGATGACCTCGGTGTTTTCTTTATTGGTGATGGCGTTTTCCAGATCCTTCAGGGGCAAAAGCCAGATGTCATTCTGGCGCGCGACTATATCGCGACTTTCAAACTGCTGGGATTGTACGATATTGAGCAGTGTTGGCTATGTGCTGCGTCGCTACGTGAGCGCGGGCTTGGCGAAGACACACGTTTTGTTATTGACGCCGCGCGACTTGAACCTGAAGCGCTGCGCCGTGAACTGGGCACCTATGATGTCATCCTGAGATTTTGAGGTTCTCATGCTGCATACATTACACCGCTCCGCGTGGCACTGCGATTTCACTTCTCTCTTGCGATTGCTGGCGGAAGGCGATGAACTTTTATTGCTTCAGGACGGCGTCACCGCCGCAATCGAAGGGAGTCGTTTCCTTGAAAGTCTGCAAAACAACCCCATAACGGTATACGCACTGAAAGAAGACATTGAAGCTCGCGGTTTGGGTGGTCAAATTTCAGACAGTGTCGTCAGGGTTGACTATACTGACTTCGTCAGACTTGCGGTTAAGCACACCAGCCAGTTGGCCTGGTGATTGTGTGATCGTTGTATATTTCTTGACACCTTTTCGACACCGCCCTAAAATTCGGCGTCCTCATATTGTATGAGGTCGTTTTATTACGTGTTTACGAAGCAAAAGCTAAAACCAGGAGCTATTTAATGGCAACAGTTAACCAGCTGGTACGCAAACCACGTGCTCGCAAAGTTGCAAAAAGCAACGTGCCTGCGCTGGAAGCATGCCCGCAAAAACGTGGTGTATGTACTCGTGTATATACTACCACTCCTAAAAAACCGAACTCCGCACTGCGTAAAGTATGTCGTGTTCGTCTGACTAACGGTTTTGAAGTGACTTCCTACATCGGTGGTGAAGGTCACAACCTGCAGGAGCACTCCGTGATCCTGATCCGTGGTGGTCGTGTTAAAGACCTTCCGGGTGTTCGTTACCACACCGTTCGTGGTGCGCTTGACTGCTCCGGTGTTAAAGACCGTAAGCAAGCTCGCTCCAAGTATGGCGTGAAGCGTCCTAAGGCTTAATGGTTCTCCGTTAAGTAAGGCCAAACGTTTTAACTTAAATGTCAAACTAAACTCGTAGAGTTTTGGACAATCCTGAATTAACAACGGAGTATTTCCATGCCACGTCGTCGCGTCATTGGTCAGCGTAAAATTCTGCCGGATCCGAAGTTCGGATCAGAACTGCTGGCTAAATTTGTAAATATCCTGATGGTAGATGGTAAAAAATCTACTGCCGAAACAATCGTATACAGCGCGCTGGAGACCCTGGCTCAGCGTTCTGGTAAATCTGAACTGGAAGCTTTCGAAGTAGCTCTCGAAAACGTGCGCCCGACTGTCGAAGTTAAGTCTCGCCGCGTTGGTGGTTCTACTTATCAGGTACCAGTTGAAGTCCGTCCGGTTCGTCGTAATGCCCTGGCAATGCGTTGGATCGTTGAAGCTGCTCGTAAACGCGGTGATAAATCCATGGCTCTGCGCCTGGCGAACGAACTTTCTGATGCTGCAGAAAACAAAGGTACTGCAGTTAAGAAACGTGAAGACGTTCACCGTATGGCCGAAGCCAACAAGGCGTTCGCACACTACCGTTGGTAATCCCTTCGGAGTTTTAGTCACCAGGCGGGCGCTTCCAGTAAGCAGCCCGCTTTGGGCTACTTAAATTGAACGCCTAAAAGATAAACGAGGAATCAAATGGCTCGTACAACACCCATCGCACGCTACCGTAACATCGGTATCAGTGCGCACATCGACGCCGGTAAAACCACTACTACCGAACGTATTCTGTTCTACACCGGTGTAAACCATAAAATCGGTGAAGTTCATGACGGCGCAGCCACCATGGACTGGATGGAGCAGGAGCAGGAACGTGGTATTACTATCACTTCCGCAGCGACTACTGCATTCTGGTCTGGTATGGCTAAGCAGTATGAACCGCATCGCGTAAACATCATCGACACCCCGGGGCACGTTGACTTCACTATCGAAGTAGAACGTTCCATGCGTGTTCTTGATGGTGCGGTAATGGTTTACTGCGCAGTTGGTGGTGTTCAGCCGCAGTCTGAAACCGTATGGCGTCAGGCAAACAAATATAAAGTTCCGCGCATTGCGTTCGTTAACAAAATGGACCGTATGGGTGCGAACTTCCTGAAAGTTGTTGGTCAGATCAAAACCCGTCTGGGCGCGAACCCTGTTCCGCTGCAGCTGGCGATTGGCGCTGAAGAAGCGTTCACTGGTGTTATCGACCTGGTGAAAATGAAAGCCATCAACTGGAATGATGCAGACCAGGGCGTTACCTTCACTTACGAAGATATCCCGGCTGACATGCAGGACCTGGCTGACGAATGGCACCAGAACCTGATTGAGTCCGCTGCTGAAGCTTCTGAAGAGCTGATGGAGAAATACCTGGGTGGTGAAGAACTGACTGAAGAAGAGATCAAAAAAGCTCTGCGTCAGCGCGTTCTGAACAACGAAATCATCCTGGTAACCTGTGGTTCTGCATTTAAGAACAAAGGTGTTCAGGCGATGCTGGATGCGGTAATTGATTACCTGCCATCCCCGGTTGACGTACCTGCGATCAACGGTATCCTGGACGACGGTAAAGACACTCCGGCTGAGCGTCACGCTAGCGATGAAGAGCCTTTCTCTGCACTGGCATTCAAAATCGCTACCGACCCGTTCGTGGGTAACCTGACCTTCTTCCGTGTGTACTCTGGTGTGGTTAACTCTGGTGATACCGTACTGAACTCCGTGAAAGCTGCACGTGAGCGTTTCGGTCGTATCGTTCAGATGCACGCTAACAAACGTGAAGAGATCAAAGAAGTTCGCGCGGGCGACATCGCTGCTGCGATCGGTCTGAAAGACGTAACGACGGGTGACACCCTGTGTGATCCTGATGCGCCGATCATTCTGGAGCGTATGGAATTCCCTGAGCCGGTAATCTCCATCGCCGTAGAACCGAAAACCAAAGCTGACCAGGAAAAAATGGGTCTGGCTCTGGGTCGTCTGGCTAAAGAAGACCCGTCATTCCGCGTATGGACTGACGAAGAATCTAACCAGACTATTATCGCCGGTATGGGTGAGCTGCACCTCGACATCATCGTTGACCGTATGAAGCGTGAATTCAACGTTGAAGCGAACGTCGGTAAACCTCAGGTTGCTTACCGCGAAGCGATTCGTGCGAAAGTTACCGATATCGAAGGTAAACACGCCAAGCAGTCTGGTGGTCGCGGTCAGTATGGTCATGTTGTTATCGACATGTACCCGCTGGAGCCGGGTTCTAACCCGAAAGGCTACGAGTTCGTCAACGACATTAAAGGTGGTGTAATCCCAGGTGAATACATCCCGGCCGTTGATAAAGGTATCCAGGAGCAACTGAAAGCCGGTCCGCTGGCTGGTTACCCGGTTGTTGATATGGGTGTCCGTCTGCACTTCGGTTCTTACCATGACGTTGACTCCTCTGAACTGGCGTTTAAACTGGCAGCGTCTATTGCCTTTAAAGAAGGCTTTAAGAAAGCTAAGCCTGTTCTGCTTGAGCCGATCATGAAGGTTGAGGTAGAAACGCCGGAAGAGAACACCGGTGACGTTATCGGTGACTTGAGCCGTCGTCGCGGTATGCTGCGCGGTCAGGAATCCGAAGTGACTGGCGTTAAGATCCATGCTGAAGTACCGCTGTCTGAAATGTTTGGATATGCAACTCAGCTGCGTTCTCTGACCAAAGGTCGCGCATCGTACACTATGGAATTCCTGAAGTACGATGATGCACCGAACAACGTTGCTCAGGCCGTAATCGAAGCCCGTGGTAAATAATCCACAGGATTAAAACCTAAGTCCCGTGCTCTCTCCATAAGGGGAGAGCGCTATAGTAAGGAATATAGCCGTGTCTAAAGAAAAATTTGAACGTACAAAACCGCACGTTAACGTCGGCACCATCGGCCACGTTGACCACGGTAAAACTACCCTGACCGCTGCAATCACTACCGTACTGGCTAAAACCTACGGTGGTTCTGCTCGTGCATTCGACCAGATCGATAACGCGCCGGAAGAAAAAGCTCGTGGTATCACCATCAACACGTCTCACGTTGAATATGACACCCCGACTCGTCACTACGCACACGTAGACTGCCCGGGGCACGCCGACT
>NZ_JBALIF010000004.1:0-414933 GCF_037053465.1 Citrobacter amalonaticus | reverse complement strand
TTAAGACCTTTAGCCAGTTCAGCCGCGAGGGCTTTAAGCTTCTTCTCGTCCATAATTTGCCTGTCTCCGTAGTTGGGAGGAACATATCAAAAACAGGCAATTACACAATTTTAATTACAGTCTCCGTCGAGAAAAAAATCAGCGAATAATGTTCGCCATAAAGCCGCAACTGCGGCTTTTATTTTATGTGCAAAAAACGCACCCGAACACGTAATCCCCCTAATATCTCACTTCGTGAAAGATCCGGGTGCGTTCGATGCAAGCGAGCAATATCATTAACCAACGCCAGACCAATTCCAGCCCCGGTTTCGGTTCCCGCATTTTCGAGACGATGGAACGGCTGCAGCGCCTGGTGTACCTGGTCATCCTTAATTCCGGGGCCGCTGTCATCAACCTCCAGCACCACAGCACGGCTTTCCAGACTTAACCTCGCGGTCACTATCCCCTGTGCTGGCGTATATTTCAGGGCGTTATCGAGTAAATTGCCGCACAATTCGCCAAGCAGGATTTCATCCCCCTCAATCCAGACTGCCTCCTGTACGCCTTCATAGCCCAGATCGATGCCTTTGCTGCGCGCCTGCCCCAGCCGCGTGAAGCAACTTTTCTGTACGACATCCAACAGATTAACCGGCAAAAACTGTCGCTCCCCCTGCTCTTGCCTTTTAACCGCAGAAAGCTGCATCAATCGTTCCGTCAACTGCACCGTGTTGTCGAGCGTCGCACTCATGGCCTGTAAACTCTCATACCACTGCTGAGGCTGAGCGCTGGCAAGCGCTACTGCGGCCTGTGTCTTCAGCACTGCCAACGGGGTTTTAAGTTGATGAGAGGCATCGGCGCTAAACCGCTCCTGACGTGAAAGTAGCGCCCGTAGACGCTCCAGATAGCGGTTAAAGGCGACAATCAGCAGTCGGGTCTCCGACCACGGCAGTAATTCCGGTAATGGCGTCAGAAGTCCTGGTTCGCGGCGCACCATCAGCGAAGAGAGTTGTCGCATTGGGCGCAGTATACGGCGCAATAACCAGCCCACCAGCACCAGCGTCAACAGCACCAGCAGCCCCTGGGTCACCCACGATGAAAACAAAAGTTGTCCCGCCAGATAGCGCCGTGACTGCAACGTCTCCGCCACATAGATCTCCGCCATTCCGTCAATACCGCCCTCGTTCACCGGTTGCAGCAATCGTGCCACACGAATAGCCTGTCCCTGATACTGAGTGTGATAAAACCATGCCAGCGCAGGATAGAGCTGTGTCCGGGAGGTCGAAGGCGGCATCGCGGGCAGATCGTCATAACCCGAAATGACCCGGCCCGCTGGATCCACCACTTTATAGTACAGGCGATCGTTCATATTCAGCTCGAAACTATCCAGCACCACCCACGGGACGTTAACCTCCAGCGCTCCGTTACGCACCACCAGCCGCTCCGCCACCGTTCTGGCGGATGACAGCAGCGTGCGATCATAAGCCTGCGTCGCAGCCTGCAATGCGCTGACGTAACTGTTAAACGCCGAAAGTCCCCACAGTAAAATTAGCGGTAATCCCAGAAACAGCAGCAGTTGCAGGTAGAGCGATTGCGGTTTAGCCCACCTCATTACCGCACTCCAGCACATATCCCAGACCGCGCAGCGTAGTAATCCGCACATTACTGCCGTGCAATTTTTTGCGCAGGCGATGGATATACAGTTCGATGCTTTCAGGACTCACTTCATCATTCAGGCTAAAGACCTGTTCGAACAATTGCTGACGCGATACCGGACGCGTTCTGCGGTACATCAGCACCGTCAGTAATGCCTGCTCACGCGGCGTAAGCGCCAGCGGCTGGTGTTGAAGTAAAAAATACCCTTCGTCATGAAAGATCAAATCCCCCAATTGCTGCCGCTCCTGAACCTGCCCCGCGCTACGCCTGAGCAACGCCCGCAACCGGGCGTCCAGCTCCTCAATGTCGAAGGGTTTGGGCAGATAGTCATCAGCCCCCACGTTCAGTCCTTTCACCCGATCCGCTACCGCGTTCCGGGCGGTGAGTAGCAGAACAGGCAACGTCTGCGCGCGCTTACGTAACCGCTGTACCACCTCCAGTCCATCGATACCCGGCATGTTGATGTCCAGCACTGCCAGCGCATAGGTTTCGCTATGCAGGAGATGGTCGGCAGCCAGTCCGTCGAATACACAGTCAACGGCGAACCCGTTTTGCACCAGCGCTTTTTCCAGCCAGTGAGCCAGCTCACGGTTATCTTCCGCCAATAAGAGACGCATATCACATCCTGTAAAGTTTCTGCCGCATTGAAAGGGAAATGAAAGGTTATTGTTTTAACAATCTCGCAACTGAACCGCTACAAGTTGGTTCACATAATCAAAAAATATTCTTCCGAACCCTACAGTCGGTTTTCCGGCGTGAGGATAAATAATGAAAAAGCCCTTTATTCGTACCCTTGCTGCAAGCGTTTTACTGATGAGCACCGCTGTACTGGCGCAGGAAGCCCCGTCGCGCACTGAATGTATTGCCCCGGCGAAACCCGGCGGTGGTTTTGACCTCACCTGCAAACTGATTCAGGTGAGCATGATGGAAACCGGCGCGATTGAAAAACCGATGCGCGTTACCTATATGCCTGGCGGCGTGGGTGCCGTGGCGTACAACGCCATCGTTGCACAACGCCCTGCCGAACCGGGGACAGTTGTCGCCTTCTCTGGCGGTTCATTACTGAACCTGTCCCAAGGCAAATTTGGTCGTTATGGTGTGGACGATGTGCGCTGGCTGGCAAGCGTCGGCACCGATTACGGCATGATCGCCGTGCGCGCCGACTCGCCGTGGAAATCACTCAAAGATCTGTTAACCGCGATGGAGAAAGATCCTAACAGCGTGGTGATTGGCGCAGGCGCCTCCATTGGCAGTCAGGACTGGATGAAAGCGGCGATGCTGGCGCAGCAGGCCAATGTCGATCCGCACAAGATGCGCTACGTCGCCTTTGAAGGCGGCGGTGAGCCGGTTACTGCGTTGATGGGCAACCACGTGCAGGTGGTTTCCGGCGATCTTAGCGAGATGGTGCCTTATCTGAACGGCGATAAAATTCGCGTTCTCGCCGTCTTCTCCGAGCAGCGGTTGCCAGGCCAACTCGCCAACGTCCCAACCGCTAAAGAGCAGGGTTACGACCTGGTCTGGCCGATTATTCGCGGCTTCTACGTAGGTCCGAAAGTCAGCGATGCCGAGTATCAGTGGTGGGTACAGGCCTTTGAAAAACTTCAGCAGACGGAAGAATTTAAAAAGCAGCGCGACCTGCGCGGCCTGTTTGAATTCAACATGACCGGAAAACAGCTCGACGACTATGTCAAAAAGCAGGTCACCGGTTATCGCGATCAGGCGAAAGCCTTTGGTCTGGCGAAATAAACGGGAGAGACCATGAGCGATCGCATTTTCGCGGGTATCTGGCTGTTGCTCTGTATTGCCGGGCTGTTTATCGCCTGGCAAATTCAGAGTGAATACAGCTATGAACCAGTGGGTCCACGCCCCTTTCCGCTGGGTATTATCGGCCTGATGGCGCTGTGCGCGCTGGCGCTGCTGTTGCGTCATCCGGACATTGTGGACTGGCCGCGGCGCCACGTTCTGCAAAAGCTGTTGACGATGGTTATCGTGCTGCTGATGTACGCCTGGGGGTTTGAGTGGCTGGGCTTTCCTGCCGCCACCGCCGTTCTCACACTGGTGATCGGCATTCTGTTTGGCGCCACCCTGCCGGCGGCGGCCATTTCCGGCGTGCTTCTCGGCGTAGTGCTGTGGTACGCCTTCGACCGCCTGCTTGATGTCACCTTACCGCTCGGCGCCTGGCTGAGTTAACGGAGAAACGATGGATACCTGGATATATCTTTCTCAGGGTTTTGCGGTGGCTATGACCCCGGAAAACCTGGTGATAGCGCTAATCGGCTGCTTCGTCGGCACCATTGTTGGACTTCTGCCGGGTCTTGGCCCCATCAACGGCGTGGCGATCCTGTTACCGCTGGCCTTTGCGCTGCATTTACCGGCCGAATCGGCGCTGATCCTGCTGGCGACCGTCTACATTGGCTGTGAATATGGCGGCCGTATTTCGTCAATTCTGCTTAACGTGCCCGGCGATGCGGCGGCGATCATGACGGCGCTTGATGGCTATCCGATGGCGCAGCAAGGGCGCGGCGGCGTTGCGCTTTCCATTTCAGCGGTCAGCTCTTTCTTCGGATCGCTTATCGCTATCGGCGGGATCATCCTGTTTGCCCCGCTGCTGGCGCAATGGTCGCTGGCGTTTGGCCCGGCAGAGTACTTTGCACTGATGGTCTTTGCCATCGCCTGTCTCGGCAGCATGATGGCGCAAAATCCACTGAAATCATTTCTGGCAGCGTTGATTGGTCTGGGACTGGCGACCGTCGGCGTGGACGCCAACACCGGGGTTTATCGCTTTACCTTTGACAGCGTCCACCTCTCCGACGGCGTGCAGTTTATCGTCGTGGTGATCGGCCTGTTCTCGGTCTCTGAAATCCTGCTAATGCTGGAACATACCAGCAGCGGGCAGAAACTGGTGCGTAAGACGGGACGAATGCTGTTCAATGCCAAAGAAGGCGCGCAGTGTATCGGCGCAACGCTGCGCTCATCGGTCATCGGCTTCTTTGTCGGTGTACTGCCTGGGGCGGGCGCCACCATCGCCAGCGCCATCACGTATATGACCGAGAAAAAAATCAGCGGCAACAGTGACAGCTTCGGTAAAGGAGACATTCGCGGGGTTGCTGCGCCGGAAGCGGCGAACAATGCGTCGGCCTGCGGCTCATTTATCCCGATGTTGACGCTGGGCGTGCCGGGCTCCGGCACAACGGCTGTCATGATGGGGGCGTTAACGCTGTATAACATCACGCCCGGACCGGCCATGTTCACCGAACAACCGGATATCGTCTGGGGGCTGATCGCCGCCCTGTTGATTGCTAACGTAATGCTGCTGGTGATGAACATCCCGCTGATCGGCCTGTTTACCCGGATGTTGACCATTCCGCTGTGGTTCCTGGTTCCCGCCATCGCCGCCGTCTCTGCGGTAGGGGTTTACGCCGTACACAGCACAACCTTCGATCTGGTGCTGATGGTCGCACTCGGCGTGCTGGGCTATATTCTGCGCAAAATGCACTTCCCCATGTCGCCGCTGATCCTCGGCTTTGTTCTGGGGGAAATGCTGGAGCAGAACCTGCGACGTGCGCTGTCTATCAGTAACGGCAATATGGACATTCTGTGGGCCAGCGGCGTGACGAAAGTGCTACTGGCGATGGCGGTTGCGGTGATTGTCATTCCGCCGGTATTACGGATCGTACGTAAACGAAGTGCGAAACCCCAGGTCGACGCGGGGTAATCATATCAACGCGCACCGCCTCAATCCGTTCTTGCAGATAAGAACAGAACGGATTTGAGGCGGAACTCAATCTAACGCACTGTTTACTCAACATTTCCTCTCTTTTCTCTCAACACATCTCCCATTCCCCTTGCGCATCACAATGTTAAACATTTGTTTCCACTGATCACAAAAAAGAAACAAAAAGTTCATTTTGTGCGCGTTTTTCAAAAATGTAGATATTTTTAATTTATGGCTACGAAATGAACTTCGCCATGTTTCCCTGACCATCTACTGAGAGGATCGATTCTGATGAATGCACTGACTGCCGTTAAACCGAACGCTGAGGATCCGGGCCAACACTACACCGGATTTACGCTCAAACCATCCGCCCAGTCCCCGCGTCTGCTGGAGCTGACCTTTTCCGCTCAAACGACGGAACACTTTCTCCAGCAGGTTGCGCAATGGCCGGTACAGGCCCTGGAATACAAATCGTTTCTGCGTTTTAAAGTCGGCAAGATCCTCGACGATCTGTGCGGCAACCAGTTGCAGCCGCTGCTGCTGAAAACGCTGCTCGATCGCGCACAAGGGGCGCTGCTGATTAACGCGGAAGGCATTGATGAGGTGTCGCAGGCAGATGAGATGGTCAAGCTGGCCACGGCGGTCGCGCATCTGATCGGACGTTCAAATTTTGATGCCATGAGCGGACAATACTACGCCCGTTTTGTGGTGAAAAATGTCGATAACTCAGACAGCTATTTGCGCCAGCCCCACCGCGTAATGGAGCTGCACAACGACGGCACTTACGTCGAAGAAATTACCGATTACGTGCTGATGATGAAAATCGACGAGCAGAACATGACCGGCGGCAACTCGCTGCTGCTGCATCTTGATGACTGGGAACATCTGGAAGAGTACTTCACGCATCCGCTGGCACGC
This sequence comes from Citrobacter amalonaticus, assembly GCF_037053465.1. Taxonomy (GTDB): domain Bacteria; phylum Pseudomonadota; class Gammaproteobacteria; order Enterobacterales; family Enterobacteriaceae; genus Citrobacter_A; species Citrobacter_A amalonaticus_H. Next base: position 408,668 of record NZ_JBALIF010000004.1, on the reverse strand, counting down.
CGCCCGATGCGCTTCGCCGCGCCGCCGAGCAAAAACGTCAGTAAGGATGTGTACCACCCGGTGTTTGATGTCGATCAGCAGGGCCGCCCGGTGATGCGCTACATCGACCAGTTCGTGCAACCAAAAGATTTTGAGGAAGGCGTCTGGCTGAGCGATCTTTCCGATGCACTGGAAACCAGCAAAAACATTCTGTCGGTTCCGGTATCTGTGGGTAAATTCCTGCTGATCAACAACCTGTTCTGGCTGCACGGACGCGATCGCTTTACCTCGCACCCGGATCTGCGCCGCGAGCTGATGCGCCAGCGCGGCTACTTCGCTTATTCCACCCATCATTATCAGACCCACCAGTAAGCGTGAAGGAATGAGCGGATGTATGATTTTGTGATTATTGGCGGCGGCATTATTGGCATGTCGACAGCCATGCAGTTAATGGATGTCTATCCGGACGCCCGCGTCGCGCTGCTGGAAAAAGAGTCCGGTCCGGCCTGTCATCAGACGGGCCACAACAGCGGCGTCATCCATGCCGGGGTTTATTACACGCCCGGCAGCCTGAAAGCGCAATTTTGTCTCGCCGGGAATCGCGCGACCAAAGCCTTCTGCGATCAAAACGGCATCCGCTATGACACCTGTGGGAAGATGCTGGTCGCGACTTCTGAACTTGAAATGACGCGGATGCGCGCGCTGTGGGATCGCACCGCCGCTAACGGTCTGGAACGCGAATGGCTGAGCGCGCAGGCGCTTCGCGAGCGGGAACCGAACATCACCGGGCTGGGGGGTATTTTTGTGCCCTCCAGCGGGATTGTCAGCTACCGGGAAGTCACTGCGGCAATGGCGAAAATCTTCCAGGCCAGAGGCGGTGAAATTGTCTATAACGCCGAAGTCAGCGCCCTGAAAGAACATGCTGCAGGTGTGGTGGTCCGGACCCGCCAGGGGCAGGAATTTGAAGGCGCGACGCTGATTACCTGCTCCGGACTGATGGCCGATCGGCTGGTGAAAATGCTCGGGGTCGATCCAGGGTTTATTATCTGCCCGTTTCGCGGCGAATACTTCCGTCTGGCCGCGGAACACAATCAGGTAGTCAACCATCTGATCTACCCGATCCCCGATCCGGCGATGCCGTTTCTCGGCGTTCATCTCACCCGCATGATCGACGGCAGCGTCACGGTCGGGCCGAATGCGGTGCTGGCGTTTAAGCGCGAGGGCTATCGCAAACGCGACTTTTCGCTCAGCGATACGCTGGAAATTTTCGGTTCATCCGGCATTCGCCGGGTGCTGCAAAACAACCTGCGTTCGGGCCTCAGCGAGATGAAAAATTCGCTGTGCAAAAGCGGCTACCTGCGGCTGGTGCAGAAGTACTGCCCGAGCCTGACGCTCAGCGATCTGCAGCCCTGGCCCGCAGGCGTTCGCGCGCAGGCCGTCTCACCGGACGGAAAGTTGATCGACGATTTTCTCTTTGTCACCACCCCACGCTCCATCCATACCTGTAATGCGCCCTCTCCGGCGGCAACGTCAGCGATCCCTATCGGTGCGCACATTGTCAGCCAGGTGCAGATGCTGCTGGCGAGCCAGAGTAATCCCGGACGCACGCTGCGTGCGGCACGTAGCGTGGACACCTTACACGCCGCGTTCACCCGTTAACTTTTTTAAGACAGGAAGCAAACATGCAATTAAACGACCCGACCCTGTTCCGTCAACAGGCCCTGATTGACGGTCACTGGCGTGATGCCGATAGCGGCGAGGTCATTGTGGTGACCAACCCGGCTAACGGCCAGACGCTGGGCAACGTACCAAAGATGGGCTGCGGGGAAACCCGCGAAGCCATTGAAGCCGCGAACCGTGCTCTGCCCGCCTGGCGTGCGCTGACCGCCAAAGAGCGGGCGAATATTATGCGCCGCTGGTTCAATCTGATGCTGGAGCATCAGGACGATCTCGCCCGTCTGATGACGCTGGAACAGGGTAAACCGCTGGCAGAATCCAGAGGTGAAATCAGCTATGCCGCCTCTTTTATTGAGTGGTTTGCCGAAGAAGGGAAACGTATTTATGGCGACACGATCCCAGGGCATCAGGCTGACAAACGGCTGATCGTCATAAAGCAGCCGATTGGCGTGACGGCGGCGATTACGCCGTGGAACTTCCCCTCGGCGATGATCACCCGTAAAGCGGGTCCGGCGCTGGCGGCGGGTTGCACGATGGTGTTGAAGCCCGCCAGCCAGACGCCCTTCTCCGCGCTGGCGCTGGCGGAACTGGCGAACCGCGCCGGGATCCCGGCGGGCGTATTCAACGTCGTGACCGGTTCAGCCAGCGCCGTCGGCAACGAACTGACCGGCAATCCGCTGGTGCGCAAACTGTCCTTCACCGGCTCGACGGAGATTGGCCGCCAGTTGATGGAACAGTGCGCGAAAGACATCAAAAAGGTTTCGCTGGAGCTGGGCGGCAATGCGCCATTCATCGTCTTTGACGATGCCGACCTGGATAAAGCAGTAGAAGGCGCGCTGGCCTCAAAGTTTCGCAACGCCGGGCAGACCTGCGTCTGCGCCAACCGTTTGTATGTGCAGGACGGCGTCTACGATCGCTTCGCCGAAAAACTTCAGCAGGCGGTCAACAAGCTGCGCATTGGCGATGGCCTGAACGCTGACACCACCACCGGCCCGCTGATTGATGAAAAAGCGGTCGCCAAAGTGGAGGAACACATCGCCGACGCACTGGAAAAAGGCGCCAGAATCATCACCGGCGGAAAGGCGCATGAACTGGGCGGCAATTTCTTCCAGCCCACGATTCTGGTGGATGTCCCTGACCACGCGAAAGTCGCCAGGGAAGAGACCTTCGGCCCGCTGGCACCGCTGTTCCGCTTTAAGGATGAAGCCGACGTCATCCGCCAGGCAAACGACACCGAATTCGGCCTGGCCGCCTATTTCTACGCCCGCGATTTAAGCCGCGTTTTCCGCGTCGGCGAGGCGCTGGAGTACGGCATCGTCGGCATCAACACCGGCATTATTTCTAACGAAGTCGCCCCGTTTGGCGGGATCAAAGCCTCCGGCCTGGGCCGGGAAGGATCCAAATACGGCATCGAAGATTACTTAGAAATCAAATATATGTGCATCGGCCTTTAATCACACTTACCGGAGAATACCTGATGAGCACCAATAAAGAATTAATGCAGCGTCGCACTCAAGCCGTTCCGCGTGGCGTTGGGCAAATTCATCCTATTTTTGCCGAGCGCGCGGAGAACTGCCGGGTCTGGGACGTTGAAGGCCGTGAGTTTCTTGATTTCGCCGGCGGGATCGCCGTACTGAACACCGGACACCTGCACCCACAGATTGTCTCAGCGGTGGAAGAACAACTGAAAAAGCTGTCGCATACCTGCTTCCAGGTGCTGGCCTATGAACCGTATCTGCAACTGTGCGAAATCATGAACCAGAAGGTTCCGGGCGATTTTGCCAAGAAAACGCTGCTGGTTACGACCGGGTCTGAAGCGGTAGAAAATGCCGTCAAGATTGCCCGGGCAGCAACAAAACGCACGGGCACCATCGCCTTTAGCGGCGCCTATCACGGGCGCACCCATTACACCCTGTCGCTGACCGGCAAAGTGAATCCGTACTCTGCCGGCATGGGCCTGATGCCGGGTCACGTCTATCGCGCGCTCTATCCCTGCGCGCTGCACGGTATTAGCGAAGACGACGCCATTGCCAGCATTCATCGCATCTTCAAAAACGATGCGGCACCGGAGGATATCGCCGCCATTGTGATTGAGCCCATACAGGGTGAAGGCGGTTTTTACGCCGCCTCTGCGGCCTTTATGCAGCGTCTTCGCGCCCTGTGCGACGAACACGGGATCATGCTGATTGCCGATGAGGTCCAGAGCGGCGCAGGCCGTACCGGTACGCTGTTCGCGATGGAGCAAATGGGCGTGGCGCCGGACATCACTACCTTCGCCAAGTCCATCGCCGGGGGCTTCCCGCTGGCAGGCGTGACCGGACGCGCCGAAGTGATGGATGCGATTCCACCTGGCGGTCTGGGCGGGACCTATGCCGGTAACCCTATTGCCTGTGCCGCCGCGCTGGCCGTGCTGAATATCTTCGAGCAGGAAAATCTGCTGCAAAAAGCCAACGCGCTCGGTGAAACCCTGCGTAACGGCCTGCTGGCGATTGCGGAAACACACCGTGAAATCGGTGATGTTCGTGGGCTGGGCGCGATGATCGCCATTGAGTTGTTTGAAGACGGCGATCACAGCAAACCGGATGCGAAACTGACCGCAGAGATTGTCGCGCGCGCCCGTGACAAAGGGCTGATCCTGCTCTCCTGCGGACCGTACTACAACGTGCTGCGCATTCTCGTTCCGCTCACCATTGAAGATGCGCAGATCCGTCAGGGTCTGGACATTATCGCCCAGTGCTTTGACGAGGCTAAGCAGGGTTAACCCTTGCAGCCCAATTGCCGGATGGCGCTTCGCTTATCCGGCCTACAGAGTCGGCGTGGTTTGTAGGCCGGATAAGCGAAGCGCCATCCGGCAAACGGCTCAATAACAATAAAGAGGTCAGAAAATGGGGCAATTGTCGCAATCACATGATTTAGGGGGCGGGCTGAAATCACGCCACGTCACCATGCTCTCTATTGCCGGGGTTATCGGCGCAAGTTTGTTTGTGGGGTCAAGTGTGGCTATCGCCCAGGCCGGACCCGCAGTCCTGCTGGCCTATCTGTTTGCCGGCCTCCTGGTGGTAATGATTATGCGGATGCTGGCCGAAATGGCTGTCGCCACACCGGATACCGGTTCCTTCTCCACCTATGCCGATAAAGCCATCGGTCCCTGGGCGGGTTATACCATCGGCTGGCTGTACTGGTGGTTCTGGGTACTGGTGATTCCGCTCGAAGCAAACATCGCCGCCATCATCCTTAACTCCTGGGTTCCCGGCATCCCGATATGGCTGTTCTCTCTGGTCATCACCCTTGCCTTAACCGGCAGTAATTTACTGAGCGTCAAAAACTACGGTGAGTTTGAGTTCTGGCTGGCGCTGTGCAAAGTGGTTGCCATCCTCGCGTTTATCGCCCTGGGCGCGGTGGCGATAAGCGGTTTTTACCCTTACGCGCAAGTCAGCGGTATTTCACGTTTGTGGGATCACGGCGGCTTTATGCCAAACGGTTTTGGCGCGGTTCTGAGCGCGATGTTGATCACCATGTTCTCGTTTATGGGGGCGGAGATTGTCACCATCGCCGCCGCCGAATCTGATACGCCAGATAAACATATCGTTCGCGCCACTAACTCAGTTATCTGGCGTATTTCCATCTTCTACCTGTGTTCTATCTTTGTGGTCGTCGCGCTGATCCCGTGGAATATGCCGGGGCTGAAAGAGACCGGTTCCTATCAGTCTGTCCTTGAGTTATTACATATACCCCACGCCAAACTGATCATGGACTGCGTGATCCTGCTGTCGGTAACCAGTTGTCTGAACTCTGCGCTGTATACCGCTTCGCGAATGCTCTACTCCCTGAGCCGCCGGGGTGACGCGCCGGCTATTATGGGGAAAACCAATCGCAATAAAACGCCCTGGGTCGCGGTGCTGCTTTCAACCGGCGCAGCCTTTTTAACCGTGGTGGTCAACTACTACGCGCCGGCAAAAGTGTTCAAATTCCTGATCGACAGTTCCGGCGCCATCGCCCTGCTGGTCTATCTGGTCATCGCGGTGTCGCAACTGCGGATGCGTAAAATCCTGCTGGCGCAAGGCGGCGAGATTAAACTGAAAATGTGGCTCTATCCGTGGCTGACCTGGCTGGTGATTGGCTTTATCGGCTTTGTGCTGATAGTGATGCTCTTTCGCCCGGCGCAACAGCTGGAGGTCATATCGACAGGGCTGTTAGCGCTGGGGATTATTTGTACCGTGCCGATTATGTCGCGCTGGAAAAAACTGCTATTGTGGCAAAAGGCACCGTTACAAAATACCCGATAGAGGATTTCCCGGCGCAAGCCGGGAAGTGTATTCAGGAGTAAGACCATGACCGCCACTTCCCAGCCGACGGCCATCGATGGATACCATTGGCTGAAAAACGACATTATCCGTGGTGTTTATCAGCCCGATGAAAAACTGCGAATGAGTTTATTAACCTCACGCTATTCACTTGGCGTTGGGCCGCTACGGGAAGCGCTTTCCCATCTGGTGGCAGAGCGACTGGTCACGGTCGTAAATCAGAAAGGATACCGGGTCGCGCCGATGTCAGAGCAGGAATTGCTCGATATTTTTGACGCCCGCGCCAATATGGAAGCGATGCTGGTAGGGCTTGCCATTGCCCGGGGGGGTGACGAATGGGAAGCTGAGATCCTCGCACGTGCGCACATGCTCGGCAAACTCGAAGCCAGCGACGCCAGTGAACATATGCTTGATGAGTGGGATTTACGCCATCAGGCATTTCATACGGCTATCGTTGCCGGATGCGGCTCGCAATACCTGCTGCAAATGCGCGAACGCCTGTTCGATCTCGCGGCGCGCTATCGTTTTATCTGGCTACGTAAAACGGTACTGTCGGTGGAAATGCTGGAAGATAAACATACTCAGCATCAGACGTTAATGGCGTCTATTCTGGCGCGCGACGCAACACGCGCCAGCGAATTAATGCGTGAACATTTATTGACGCCGATCCCTATTATTCAGCAGGCCATGTCGGGAAAACGGCTGGCTGAATAATATCGAAGTCCATTACTCTTCGGGAATACGCAATACCTGGCCGGGATAAATTTTATCCGGGCTTTTGAGCATGGGTTTATTCGCTTCGAAGATTTTGTTATACAGACTGGCGTTACCGTAAACCTGTTTGGAAATCGCGCTTAACGTATCACCCGATTTTACGGTATAAAACTGACTTTCGGCGGCAGGCACGTCGGTTTTCACCTGGTCTTCCACGCTGGCAATTCCGGAAATATTCCCGACCGCAATCAGGATTTTTTCTTTCGCTTCCTGGCTTAATCCATCACCGGTGACCGTGGCTTTGCCATCCGCAATACTGATGTTCACTTTATCGGCATCCGGAATCCCGGTTTTATTCAGGTGCGCTTGTACCTTTTTCGCTAAATCGTCTTTATCGTGATTACCAGTTACCGCATCCCACAATTTTTCACCGGCGTCTTTCACAAAGTTGAAAAGTCCCATATCCACCTCGTTGGTTTACCATAAACACTCACGAAGTGTAGCAGAAAGATTGGCGTTAAATTCCAGGAACTCGGTGTCTGACGTCGCCCGATAACGACACGCTATCGGGCCATTGAATAACCGTTAAGAAAGAACTAATTACGGGTTTGCACCCAGAAAGCATGAATCAGCCCCGGAATATATCCCAGCAGCGTCAGGATAATATTCAGGATAAACGCCCAGCCAAATCCTTTACCTAATAGCACGCCAAGCGGCGGTAAGATGATCGTAAAAACAATTCTCCAGAAACCCATACTCACTCCCTACAAGCAAAATTACTCATTGTTTAAAAAGAGATTTTATCTCTAAGCGTAGTGAGCTTAACGGAATTCGCCAGTTTCCTCTTTCGCTTTTACCCTCTTTTACGCTCTTTACACTGGCAAGGGTTTCACTTTTAGTTTAGCATTTACTTAATTTAGTAAAATCTAAAATACATATGAATGAACTGGAACAACTTCAGGCCAGCGCGGAACAGGCGGCGGCCCTGCTCAAAGCAATGAGCAACCCTAAACGGCTGCTGATTCTTTGCATGCTTTGTGGCTCATCGGGTATCAGCGCCGGCGAACTGGCGCGGGCAACGGGGCTCAGCCCCTCCGCAACGTCGCAACACCTGGCGCGTATGCGCGAAGAAGGGCTCATCGACAGCCAGCGTGATGCCCAGCGCATCCTCTATTCCATTAAAAATGCGGCGGTGAATGCCCTGATCGCCACATTGAAAACCGTATATTGTCCATAAGGAGTGAACATGACCATCGGGACGATTTCCCCGCGTGACGCGAAGGCGCTGATTGCGCAAGGTGCCAGACTGATTGATATCCGCGAGGCGGATGAATATTTGCGTGAGCATATCCCGCTGGCGCATCTCGCACCGCTTTCCGCCCTTGAGCAAGGAGGCTTACCGGCCAGCGTGCGCAGTGAACGCATTATTTTCCACTGTCAGTCCGGAAAACGGACACAAAACAATGCAGCGAAATTACAGGCGCTTGCGGCCCCAGCGGAAGTGTTGTTGCTTGAAGGCGGGATTGACGGCTGGAAAGCCGCAGGTTTGCCGACTGCGGAAGATAAGTCACAACCGCTGCCGCTGATGCGCCAGGTACAAATTGCCGCTGGCGGGCTGACGCTACTGGGCGTGGTGCTGGGTTATAGCGTGAGTCAGGGATTCTTTTTACTCAGCGGTTTCGTGGGGGCCGGTCTTATATTTGCCGGACTGACAGGGTTTTGCGGAATGGCACGACTCCTCGACAAAATGCCGTGGAACCGTCGCCCCCAGTGATATAAGGAAATAAGCGGTGAGGAAAATCTCACCGCCCGTTTTATTAGATCAGGAAATCGTCCAGGGATTTACCTGCCGCCAGTGCGCTGGCAATGGGTTTTGGCGTCCGCCCCTGTCCGGTCCAGGTTTTTATTTCGCCACTGACATCCGTGTAGCGATATTTCGCCGGACGCGGCTGGCGCTTTTTCCCGACGCGAGCGGTGATAACGTCGCCGGTTAATAACTCTTCAGGATTAATGCCGTCTGCTTTCATGCGCTCCAGCCAGCCATTAATTTTCGCCTGCTGTTCAGCACGCTGGCGCTGTAACAGTTCTTCTTCTTCACGTCTTTCTTTAGTGACGACCCTGAATTTCTCCAGCATTTCTTCAAGGACGTCAATGGAGAATTCGCGGGCCATTACGCGTAATGAACGAATATTATTTAAGTTCTGTAACATCAATTCCATAATAATTTCCTTTTAACGCTAAAAAATGTACTACATGGCGTAGTGTATTCGATTGCTCGGGTATTTTCCAGCCTCAGCGATATGATGGTTTAAATACTCTTCTCGTGATGACCAGAAGAGTATTTAAATTATCAAAAATAATAATATGCATCTTTATTTTATATTCTCTAATAAATAGTCATCAGCAGGTTTGATTAAGCGTACAACGCTTTTTTCACTTCATGTTGAAGCTTTCTGGCAGGAAAATAATCAACACATTGATTTTCATTGTTTTTTAATAGCCCGGCAACAAAAACTCCGTGTGATTCAAAAAACAGGCTATTACAGAGTATTTTATCGACAAAAAGCGATAAAATAAAAAGATTACGCTAGTTGATAGTTACAATGCAGCAATATACTCTATCATCAAGCGAAAACACCACGCTAAACCACTACAGCAATCAAGTTAAACGATGAGTTTCCCCTTTTTACAAGGAGCATTAGCATGTTCTCACCACAGTCACGCTTGCGTCATGCCGTTGCAGACACGTTCGCGATGGTTGTTTATTGTTCTGTCGTGAACATGCTGATCGAGGTTTTCCTCTCCGGAATGAGCTTTGAACAATCACTTTCTTCCAGGCTGGTCGCTATCCCGGTCAACATTCTGATTGCCTGGCCCTATGGGATGTATCGCGATCTCTTTATGAAGGCATCACGGAAGGTGAGTTCAGCAGGATGGATGAAAAATCTGGCAGACGTGCTGGCCTACGTTACATTCCAGTCCCCGGTTTATGTCGCTATTCTGCTAACGGTAGGCGCTGACTGGCACCAAATTACTGCGGCTGTGAGTTCAAATATCGTGATATCGATGATGATGGGGGCGGTTTATGGCTATTTCCTTGATTACTGCCGCCGCCTGTTTAAAGTCAGTCGCTACCAGCAAGCCAAAGCCTGAAATCATTAAGCGGCGGCCCACGCCAGTCGCTTAATTACTTCGCTTCGCCAAACAGTCCATTTAAATAACGCTCAAGCGCAACTCGCGAACTAAAACCGTGGGGAATACCATAGTGTTCATGCGTTTCCCCGGCCAAATAAAGCGGGAATTGCTGATAATGATCGCAGGTTTTAATATCAGAGGCAGGCTCGGCCAGTGATGAACTGCGCTCTTTTAATGTCGGATGGATCACCAGCGCGGTGCGTCCCATACGCGCTTCGCGATTGACATAAACATAATTCTCGCCACGTCGATAACCGTACGCTTTCTGTGTCACCACATCGACGGTAAACCCCACTTTTTCAAGTACGCGCGCCACCTCGTCAGGTCGTAAATACATATTTTTTCCTCGTTATCCTTTACTGCAGGCTAACCTTACCTGATTCAGCATTAACAACGCTTTCAGAAAAGTCCATAAACGCGGAATAACGCCGTGATGCGCCTCAGAAATGAAAAATATCGACTACACTAAACGTCACATCGAAATCACTGGAGGATCATATGTTTAAACGACCGAACCGAAACGACGTCGATGATGGCGTACAGGATATTCAGAATGACGTCAGCCAGTTAGCGGACAGTCTGGAGGCCGTGCTGAAGTCATGGGGCAGTGATGCGAAGGACGAAGCGGATGACGCACGACGCAAAGCGCAGGCGCTGCTGAAAGAAACCCGCGCCAGAATGCATGGCCGGACGCGTATGCAGCAGGCAGCCCGCGATGCGGTAGGCTGCGCGGATACGTTTGTGCGTGAAAAACCCTGGTGCAGCGTGGGGACCGCCGCCGCGGTCGGGATCTTCGTCGGCGCTCTGTTGAGTCTCCGTCGATAATTGTAACGCCTGTGCCGGATAGCGTTAGCGCTTATCCGGCCTGAGATATTTTGCCCAGGGGCGAACGATATTGTTCACTGAATCGCGAGGCGAAGACGTTTTGCAACGTCCTGGGCCATCTCTGCTGAAGTGATATTGGTAAACGACATCAGTATCCCTCCCTCTCCGGTGGTTTTTAACCGCCAACGACATAAAGCCTGAACCGCCAGACCCGCTTCATTGGCTTTATGCACCAGCGCCACATCATCTCCCTTGATCGCAATCACCAGTTGTATTCCACCTTCCTGCGCCACCACATGGAATCCCTGCTCTTTCAGGGCGCTTTCTGTCCATTGCCTGCGCTGCGCGTAATGCTGTCGCATTTTTTTCAGATGCCGCCAGAAATGGCCATCATGAATAAAATCCGCCAGCGTGTTTTGCCAGAGTACCGGTACGCTACAGGCCATGCGTGACGCCTGCTGGCGAAAGCGATTCACCTGATTGAGCGGGACCACCAGCCATGCGGTACGTAGCGCGGGAAACAGCGATTTACTAAACGTACCCGCGTAAATCACACGCTGCGGCGCATCAAGGCTTTTCAGCGGCGGCAACGGTTTACTGTGGTAGCGAAATTCGCTGTCATAATCATCCTCAATAATCCACGCCTGCCTGTCGCAAGCCCATTCCAGTAATTGATGACGGCGAGACAGCGAGAGCGCAACACCCAGCGGGCTCTGGTGGGCGGGCGTTAGCAGCGCGAAACGCGCATCCGGGTAGTCACGGATGCCAACCGCAACATTCATTCCATTTTCATCCACGGGAACCGGCATCAGCGTAACGTTTTCCTGCTCAATCACCGGACGAATCAGGGGAAAGCCTGGATCTTCAATCCACATGCCATCGCCTGGGGCTGCCAGCGCACGCAGAGTGAGAGTCATGGAAGCGGCATAACCTGAAGTGATAAATATCTGTTCCGGCAGACAATCAATACTGCGCGAAACCCGCAGATAGTCCGCAATGGCCTGACGCAAAATGGCTTCACCGCCCACGTCGCCGAGTGCCAAATCAAACCGCGTCTGAGTCCGCAACCGACGCCCCATGACCCGCGCCCAGATATCGCGCGGAAAGAGATCCAGCGCGGGAAGCCCCATCTGAAAGGGCTGAGGAACTGAACTTTCCCCGGCAAAAAAGGCAGGAGCACTGACCTCTTTTTGGGGATGCAGTCGGTCACTCACAAATGTGCCCGCCTGCCCCCGACGTTCCAGCCAGCCCTGCGCCACCAGATCCGCATAGGCGTTTTCCACCGTCGAGCGCGAAATACCTAACTCCTGCGACCAGGTTCGACTGGAGGGAAGCCTTGCCCCGGGCTTAAGCTCGCCTTGTTCAATGGCGGTTTTTAACTGACGGGCGATTTGCTGATAGCGCGGCATATGGTCTGCTTTTTTTGATAAAATATGGTTCTCTTTTGCAGTCCATTATAGTGCTACATTGCGGGCCATCAACATGAGGAGAAACACAATGACGACGTTACGCCAGCCTTATTATGAGCTCAGCCCCGAAGTCTATAACGCGCTCGTACAGGCAAAAACAGCGCTGGAAAACAGTGCGCTGGACACGACGCTAATGGAGTTGATTTACCTGCGTATTTCACAAATTAACGGTTGCGCGTTTTGCCTTGAAATGCACAGCAAAGCACTACGTAAATCTGGCGTGGCGCAAAGCAAACTGGATGCGCTGGCAGGCTGGCGGGTGAGCCATCACTTCAGTGAACAGGAACAGGCCGCGCTGGCATGGGCAGAGTCCGTAACCGACATTGCCAGGACGCACGCCGAAGATGATGTTTATCTGCCTCTTCTTAAGCACTTCAGCGCCCGCGAAATCAGCGATCTCACTTTTGCGATCGGCCTGATGAACTGCTTTAACCGTCTCGCAGTAAGTATGCGGATGTGACTCTCGCAAAAGTCCCCGTTGTTTTGCTCGCAAAATCCCCCCTCCCCGTTGAGCGCATTAACGGGGAATAACTGCGCTAAATTTCCCATATCTTGTATGGTTGAAACTTATTTCAACTACATCTAGTATCATCTGTATCAGTACACAACCAACCCGACGCGATTTTTCGCGCCGTTCTCTCATTTTAGATGGAAATACGAATCATGAGCATTACCATTTACACTCGAAATGACTGTGTTCAGTGCCACGCCACCAAACGCGCGATGGAAAACCGTGGATTTGAATTTGAAATGGTGAACGTCGATCTGGTGCCCGACGCAGCGGATACGCTGCGCGCGCAGGGTTTTCGTCAGTTGCCGGTTGTCATTGCCGGTGAAACGAGCTGGTCGGGGTTCCGTCCGGATATGATCAACCGGCTGCATCCGCAACCGCGCGTGGCCAGCGCATGAACCCGCTCGTCTACTTCTCCAGCAGCTCCGAAAATACGCACCGCTTTATGCTGCGTCTGGGGTTGCCCGCCATTCGCATCCCGCTGAACGAACGTGAACGGATCCGGGTAGACGAACCGTACATTCTGGTCGTGCCTTCTTACGGCGGTGGAGGCACGGCAGGCGCCGTCCCGCGACAGGTGATTCGCTTTTTAAATGATGAACATAACCGGGCATTTATTCGTGGGGTGATTGCCTCCGGCAATCGGAACTTTGGCGAGGCATATGGCCGCGCGGGCGACGTGATCGCAAAAAAATGCGCCGTGCCGTGGCTCTACCGCTTTGAGCTGATGGGCACACCAGACGATATCGACAACGTTCGAAAAGGGGTAATCGAATTTTGGCAACGACAACCGCAGAACGCGTAATGCGAGAAACGCTGGATTACCACGCGCTGAACGCCATGCTGAATCTGTACGACAAAGACGGGCGTATTCAGTTTGATAAAGACCGGCAGGCTGTTGATGCCTTTTTTGCTGCCCACGTACGCCCAAACAGCGTCGCGTTTGCCAGCCAGCAGGAACGGCTGGAGACGCTGGTGCGTGAAGGGTATTACGATGAAAGCGTGCTGGCCCGTTACGACCGCGCTTTCGTTGTGGGGCTGTTTGCTCAGGCTCACGCCAGCGGCTTTCGGTTCCAGACATTCCTCGGCGCCTGGAAGTTTTACACCAGCTACACGCTGAAAACCTTTGATGGCAAACGCTACCTGGAGCATTTCGAAGACCGGGTGGTGATGGTGGCGCTGACGCTCGCCCAGGGCGATGAAACGCTGGCGCGACAACTTACGGATGAGATGCTCTCTGGCCGTTTTCAGCCGGCGACACCGACCTTTTTAAACTGCGGAAAACAGCAGCGCGGTGAACTCGTCTCCTGCTTCCTGCTGCGTATTGAAGACAATATGGAGTCAATTGGCCGGGCGGTGAACTCTGCGCTACAGCTCTCCAAACGCGGCGGCGGCGTGGCGTTTTTACTCTCTAACCTGCGTGAGGCTGGTGCGCCAATTAAACGCATTGAAAACCAGTCCTCCGGGGTAATCCCGGTGATGAAGATGCTGGAAGACGCCTTTTCTTATGCCAACCAGTTGGGGGCGCGTCAGGGGGCTGGCGCCGTCTATTTGCACGCACATCATCCGGATATACTGCGTTTTCTCGACACGAAACGCGAAAACGCGGACGAGAAAATCCGTATCAAAACGCTCTCGTTAGGGGTTGTGATCCCGGATGTCACATTCCGTCTGGCGAAAGAGAATGCGCAAATGGCGCTGTTTTCTCCCTATGATGTTGAGCGTCTTTACGGTAAGCCTTTCGGCGATATTGCCATCAGCGAACGGTATGACGAACTGCTTGCTGACGAACGCGTGCGCAAAAAATACATTAATGCCCGCGATTTCTTCCAGACGCTGGCGGAAATTCAGTTCGAATCCGGCTATCCCTACATCATGTACGAGGACACGGTGAATCGTGCTAACCCGATCGCGGGCCGCATTAATATGAGCAACCTGTGTTCGGAAATTTTGCAGGTCAATAGCGCCTCCACTTACGATGATAATCTCGATTACGCCCAGACCGGGCATGACATCTCCTGCAATCTTGGCTCGCTGAATATTGCCCATACCATGGACTCACCAGACATTGGCCGGACGGTGGAAACGGCGATTCGCGGACTGACGGCGGTTTCAGATATGAGCCATATTCGCAGCGTCCCTTCGGTTGCGGCGGGAAACGCCGCATCGCACGCCATCGGCCTGGGGCAAATGAACCTGCACGGCTATCTGGCCCGGGAAGGCATCGCCTACGGTTCGCCAGAGGGTCTGGATTTCACCAATCTCTATTTCTACACCATCACCTGGCATGCGCTTCACACATCAATGAAGCTGGCGCGCGAACGCGGGCAAACCTTTGCCGGATTTGCGCAGTCGCGTTATGCCAGCGGTGAGTATTTCACTCAGTATCTGGCGCACAACTGGCAGCCTAAAACGGAGAAAGTCCGCGCGCTGTTTGCCCGCGCAGGCATCACGCTTCCGACACGCGATATGTGGTTGCAACTGCGTGATGAGGTAATGCGCTATGGCATCTATAACCAGAATTTGCAGGCGGTGCCGCCGACCGGCTCAATCTCATATATCAACCATGCGACGTCGAGCATTCACCCCATTGTGTCGAAAGTGGAGATCCGCAAAGAGGGCAAAACCGGGCGCGTCTACTACCCGGCCCCGTTCATGACCAATGAAAATCTGGAGATGTATCAGGATTCTTATGAAATCGGAGCGGAAAAAATTATCGATACTTACGCCGAGGCGACGCGTCATGTCGATCAGGGGCTTTCTCTGACGCTGTTTTTCCCCGATACCGCCACCACCCGCGATATCAACAAAGCACAAATTTACGCCTGGCGAAAAGGCATTAAAACCCTTTACTACATCCGTTTGCGCCAACGGGCGCTGGAAGGCACGGAAATTGAAGGCTGCGTCTCGTGCGCACTGTAAGGAGAGCGGAATGACATTATCACGCGTAAGCGCCATTAACTGGAACAAGATTCAGGACGACAAAGATCTGGAGGTATGGAACCGCCTGACCAGTAACTTCTGGTTGCCGGAAAAAGTGCCGTTATCGAACGATATCCCGGCCTGGCAGGGCCTGAATGCCGCCGAACAACAGCTCACTATCCGCGTTTTTACCGGCCTGACGCTACTCGATACCCTTCAGAACGTCGCAGGCGCCCCCTCGTTAATGGCTGATGCCATCACCCCGCATGAAGAGACGGTGCTGTCGAACATCAGCTTTATGGAAGCGGTACACGCCCGCTCCTACAGTTCCATTTTTTCTACGCTGTGTCAGACGCGGGATGTCGACGCCGCCTACGCCTGGAGCGAGGAAAATGCGCCGTTACAGCTAAAGGCACAGATTATCCTCGGCCATTACGCCAGCGATGACCCGTTGAAGAAGAAAATTGCCAGCGTATTTCTGGAATCCTTCCTCTTCTATTCCGGCTTCTGGCTGCCCATGTATTTCTCCAGTCGCGGCAAACTCACCAACACTGCGGATCTTATCCGCCTGATCATTCGTGACGAAGCGGTTCACGGCTATTACATTGGCTATAAGTACCAGAAAGGGCTGGAAAAACTTTCACAATCTCAACGTGAAGAACTGAAGATTTTCGCCCTCGATCTGCTGATGGAACTGTACGATAACGAAGTGCGTTATACGGACGAACTCTATGCCGACACTGGCTGGGGGGCAGAGGTCAACGCGTTTCTCTGTTACAACGCCAACAAAGCGTTAATGAACCTCGGGTATGAGGCCCTGTTCCCGACGGAAATGGCGGAGGTGAACCCGGCGATTCTTGCCGCGTTGTCGCCAAACGCGGACGAAAATCACGACTTTTTCTCCGGTTCTGGGTCGTCATATGTCATGGGTAAAGCCGTCGGGACAGAAGACGAAGACTGGAGTTTTTAACGCCAATGATTAAGGGAATATCACTACACTTATTGCGTTAATATTTTACGTCACTCATGTTTTTATCACCCAATTATTTCAGGGTGTTCTACACTCAATAGCTGTCGCAATATTCGCCTGAATTCCTGTAATTCAGGCGTGCTTTTGGTGGTCCTTACAAAAAATATGCGTTAGCGTTGATTTGCTCTCAGCCCTTATATCATGGGAAGTCACGGCAATTTGCCCTTCGCCCTATTTCATTTGATGCCACATTCAGGGTTGTCTCAGATTCTCAGTATGTTAGGGTAGAAAAAGGTAACTATTTCTATCAGGTAGAATATCGACATAAATAAATAACAGGAATCTTTCTATTGCATGGCAATTAAATTAGAAGTTAAAAATCTATATAAAGTATTTGGAGAGCATCCGCAACGCGCCTTCAAATATATTGAAAAGGGATTTTCGAAAGAGCAAATTCTGGAAAAAACAGGGCTATCGCTTGGCGTTAAAGACGCCAGTCTGGCCATTGAAGAAGGCGAGATATTTGTCATCATGGGATTATCCGGCTCGGGTAAATCCACAATGGTACGCCTTCTCAATCGCCTGATTGAACCCACCCGCGGACAAGTACTGATCGACGGTATTGATATTGCGAAAATATCTGATGCCGAACTCCGCGAGGTGCGCAGAAAAAAGATTGCGATGGTCTTCCAGTCATTTGCGTTAATGCCGCACATGACCGTACTGGATAATACGGCATTCGGCATGGAACTGGCCGGTGTATCCGCAGAAGAACGCCGGGAAAAAGCGCTGGACGCCTTACGTCAGGTGGGCCTTGAAAATTACGCGCACGGTTATCCGGATGAACTATCCGGCGGTATGCGCCAGCGCGTTGGTCTTGCCCGCGCATTAGCCATTAACCCCGATATCTTATTAATGGATGAAGCCTTCTCCGCGCTTGATCCTTTAATTCGTACCGAGATGCAGGATGAGCTGGTAAAACTGCAGGCGAAACATCAGCGCACTATCGTCTTTATTTCCCACGATCTCGACGAAGCGATGCGTATTGGTGACAGAATTGCCATTATGCAAAATGGTGAAGTCGTTCAGGTCGGCACACCAGATGAAATTCTGAATAATCCGGCCAATGATTATGTGCGCACCTTCTTTCGCGGCGTCGATATTAGCCAGGTCTTTAGCGCGAAAGATATTGCCCGCCGTAGCCCGGTCGGACTGATTCGTAAAACACCCGGTTTCGGCCCGCGATCGGCCCTGAAATTATTGCAGGATGAAGATCGTGAATATGGTTACGTCATTGAGCGCGGCAATAAATTTGTCGGCGTCGTGTCTATTGATTCATTAAAAGCGGCATTAAGCCAGGCGCAAGGTATTGAAGGGGCATTGATCGACGAGCCGCTGGCCGTGGATGCACAAACCCCTCTTAGCGAGTTGCTCTCTCATGTCGGTCAGGCCCCCTGTGCGGTGCCGGTGGTCGATGAGGAACAACAGTATGTCGGCATTATTTCAAAACGAATGTTGCTACAGGCTTTAGATCGCGAGGGGGCAAACAATGGCTGATCAATCCAATCCGTGGGATACCGCACCTGCGGCCGATAGCGCCGCACAATCCGCTGACGCCTGGGGCACGCCGTCAGGAACGCCTGCCGACAGTGGCAGCGCCGACTGGCTCACCAGCGCCCCTGCGCCAGCGCCTGAACATTTTAACATTATGGACCCGTTCCATAAGACCTTGATCCCGCTCGACAGTTGGGTCACAGAAGGGATTGACTGGGTGGTCACCCATTTTCGTCCCGTCTTCCAGGGCATTCGCGTCCCGGTGGATTACATTCTGAACGGTTTCCAGCAACTGCTGCTGGGGATGCCTGCGCCCGTGGCGATAATCGTTTTTGCTCTGATCGCCTGGCAGATTTCCGGCATCGGAATGGGCGTGGCAACGCTGATTTCCCTGATTGCGATTGGCGCCATCGGTGCGTGGTCACAGGCGATGATTACGCTGGCGCTGGTGTTGACCGCTCTGCTGTTCTGCGTAGTGATCGGCCTGCCCATGGGGATCTGGCTGGCGCGCAGCCCGCGGGCAGCGAAGATCGTCCGCCCGTTGCTGGATGCGATGCAGACGACGCCTGCGTTCGTCTATCTGGTTCCAATCGTGATGCTGTTTGGTATCGGTAACGTCCCCGGCGTAGTTGTGACGATCATCTTTGCGCTGCCGCCGATTGTGCGTCTGACGATCCTTGGGATTAACCAGGTGCCAGCCGATCTGATCGAAGCATCCCGTTCGTTCGGGGCCAGCCCGCGTCAGATGCTGTTCAAAGTGCAGTTACCGCTGGCGATGCCAACCATTATGGCGGGCGTCAACCAGACGCTGATGTTAGCGCTCTCCATGGTGGTGATTGCGTCGATGATCGCCGTCGGGGGACTGGGTCAGATGGTGCTACGCGGTATCGGGCGTCTCGATATGGGCCTCGCGACGGTCGGTGGCGTCGGTATTGTGATCCTCGCCATCATTCTGGACCGTCTGACTCAGGCCGTGGGCCGCGATTCACGTAGTCGGGGTAACCGTCGCTGGTATACCACCGGTCCTGTCGGGCTTATCACACGCCCTTTCATTAAGTAATTCACCTGTTGCCCGGTGGCGCTCCGCTTACCGGGCCTACACGTCCCTCCAATAATTAAGGAACAACGATGCGACAGAAGATCATGATTGCCACAGCGTTTGCCACCCTTGTCTCTACCAGCGCTTTCGCTGCCGACCTGCCAGGCAAAGGCATTACCGTCCAACCGGTACAAAGCACCATCACTGAAGAAACCTTCCAGACGCTGCTGGTCAGCCGCGCGCTGGAGCAACTGGGTTATACCGTCAATAAACCGAGTGAAGTCGACTATAACGTCGGCTACACCTCGATTGCTTCTGGCGATGCCACCTTTACCGCCGTGAACTGGCAGCCGCTGCATGACGACATGTATGCGGCAGCAGGCGGGAGCAAAAAGTTTTACCGCGAGGGGGTGTTTGTCACCGGCGCAGCCCAGGGGTATCTGATCGACAAAAAAACGGCTGAACAGTATAAAATTACCAATATCGCCCAGTTGAAAGACCCGAAGATTGCCAAAATTTTTGATACCAATGGCGATGGCAAAGCCGACATGATGGGCTGCTCGCCGGGCTGGGGCTGTGAAGCCGTCATTAACCACCAGAACAAAGCGTTTAATCTGGAAAAAACGGTTGAGGTCAGCCACGGCAACTACGCGGCGATGATGGCAGATACCATTACTCGCTTTAAAGAAGGCAAACCGGTCCTGTATTACACCTGGACGCCTTACTGGGTGAGTGATGTGATGAAACCGGGCAAAGATGTAGTCTGGTTACAGGTGCCGTTCTCCTCGCTGCCAGGCGAGCAGAAAGATATCGATACCAGGCTGCCGAATGGCGCGAACTATGGCTTCCCGGTGAACACCATGCACATCGTCGCCAATAAAGCCTGGGCGGAGAAAAACCCGGCAGCGGCGAAGCTGTTTGCCATCATGAAACTGCCACTGGCGGACATCAACGCACAGAACGCGATGATGCATAACGGCAAAGCGTCGGAAGCTGATGTTCAGGGTCATGTTGACGGCTGGATCAAAGCCCACCAGCAGCAGTTTGACGGTTGGGTGAAAGAAGCGCTGGCAGCGCAGCAGTAATCCCCTCCTGAATGCCGGATGGCGCGCGATGCGCTTATCCGGCCTACACGCCCCACCTGAACCGCACAATCCGGCACGCGACAACTCCCCCACCGTCACAAACATCCGCTATGATTGATTTCCCAAGAAATCATCACCTGACTCATGATTGCAAACATAATGACAAAAACATCCCACGGGCTAAGCCCGGCACTGATCGTTCTCATGTCGGTGGCAACCGGTCTGGCCGTCGCCAGCAACTACTATGCCCAGCCGCTACTTGATACCATCGCACGCAACTTCTCGCTTTCCGCCAGTTCCGCCGGGTTTATCGTCACCGCCGCGCAGTTAGGCTACGCCGCCGGCCTGCTGTTTCTGGTTCCGCTTGGCGATATGTTTGAACGCCGGACGCTGATCGTCTCCATGACCCTGCTGGCGGCAGGCGGGATGCTCATTACCGCCAGCAGCCAGTCGCTGGCAATGATGATCCTCGGTACGGCGCTTACCGGGCTTTTCTCCGTCGTGGCGCAGATTCTGGTGCCGCTGGCGGCAACGCTTGCCACGCCGGATAAACGCGGGAAAGTGGTCGGAACTATCATGAGCGGCCTGCTGCTGGGGATTTTACTGGCGCGAACCGTGGCTGGTCTGCTGGCGAATCTCGGCGGCTGGCGCACGGTCTTTTGGGTCGCTTCGATTCTGATGGCGCTGATGGCTATCGCCTTGTGGCGCGGTTTGCCGAAGGTAAAATCGGAAACGCACCTGAACTATCCGCAATTGCTGGGTTCGGTGTTCAGTCTGTTTACCCGCGACACACTCCTGCGCACGCGTGCGCTGCTGGGCTGCCTGACCTTCGCCAATTTCAGCATTCTCTGGACCTCGATGGCCTTTTTACTCGCCGCCCCGCCGTTTAACTATTCCGAAGGGATGATTGGCCTGTTTGGTCTGGCGGGGGCCGCAGGCGCGCTCGGTGCGCGTCCTGCAGGCGGTTTTGCGGATAAAGGGCATTCTCATCTCACCACTACCTGGGGTCTGTTTTTACTGCTGCTGTCCTGGCTGGCGATTTGGTTTGGACATGCCTCGGTGCTGGCGCTGATTGTCGGGATACTGGTGCTGGATCTGACGGTACAGGGCGTTCACATCACCAATCAGACAGTTATTTATCGCCTTTATCCTGAGGCGCGTAACCGCCTGACCGCCGGTTATATGACCAGCTATTTTATCGGCGGCGCCGCTGGATCGCTCATCTCCGCCTCGGCCTGGCAGCATGCCGGATGGCTGGGCGTTTGTCTCGCAGGGGCGACCGTTGCCATACTTAATATGCTGGTCTGGTGGCGAGGTTTTCACCGCCAGGAAGCCGCTATTTAAGCGGTTAGCAAGCGTTTACCTCTGTTTGGGCTCCTTAGGGTGTTAAGGAGCCCCCCTGTCTGTTAAGGTGTCAGGAATTATTTATCGGGTTATTTTAACATTGGTGACAACGCGCAAAATTCTATGGAAAGGCCCGCATCTCTGTCCGATCCCTGTCCGGCTACGCTTATGGAAGGAGTCAACGACAGCTTACCGATCGTCATAAACTATGTTCCTGCTGCCTTTGCGTTTGGTCTCAATGCGACCCGTCCTGGGTTTAGCCCTATTGAGAACGTTTTCTTCTCTTGCCTTACTGAGTGCTCCGGGCTATGGAGTGGCCGGGAAAATGCTGGCTATTTTATAACCCAAGAGAATCATTTTAAATTAATAATACATTTACTTTATTTGTCACTGTCGTTACTATATCGGCTGAAATTAATGAGGTCATGCCCAAATGGATAGTTCGTTTACGCCCATTGAACAAATGCTAAAATTTCGCGCCAGCCGCCATGAGGACTTTCCCTATCAGGAGATTCTGCTCACCCGCCTTTGCATGCACATGCAAGGTAAGCTGCTGGAAAACCGTAATAAAATGCTGAAAGCTCAAGGGATTAACGAGACGTTGTTTATGGCGTTAATCACGCTGGAGTCTCAGGAAAACCACAGCATTCAGCCCTCTGAACTGAGTAGCGCGCTGGGTTCATCCCGTACTAACGCGACGCGTATCGCTGATGAGCTGGAAAAGCGCGGCTGGATCGAGCGCCGTGAAAGCGACAACGATCGTCGTTGCCTGCATCTGCAACTGACCGACAAAGGCCATGCTTTTCTGCGCGAAGTGTTACCGCCGCAGCATAACTGCCTGCATCAACTCTGGTCTGTACTTAGCACTGCCGAGAAAGACCAGCTTGAGCACATCACCCGTAAGCTTCTGACTCGCCTTGATCAGATGGACCAGGATGGTGCCATTCTTGAGGCGCTGAGCTAACGCGTCGACTCGCTCAATAATCCAGATTAAGAAAGAAAACTGACAGGCCAGTATCGTAACGTGCTGGCCTTTCTGGTAGACCGCTCGGCGCAGCCGACGAATAATAAGATCGTGGAGAACAACATGAGCGCAAATGCGGAGACTCACACCCCGCAGCAACCGGTTAAGAAGAAAGGCAAACGTAAAAGTGCGCTGCTCCTCCTGACCTTGCTCTTTATCATTATTGCCGTGGCATATGGGATTTATTGGTTTTTGGTACTGCGTCATGTCGAAGAGACCGATGACGCGTACGTGGCAGGGAACCAGGTTCAAATCATGGCGCAGGTATCCGGCAGCGTGACGAAAGTCTGGGCGGATAATACGGATTTTGTGAAAGAGGGTGATGTTCTCGTTACGCTCGATCAAACCGATGCTAAACAGGCATTTGAAAAAGCCAAAACCGCGCTGGCTTCCAGCGTTCGTCAAACGCATCAGTTAATGATCAACAGTAAACAGTTGCAGGCGAATATCGACGTGCAGAAAACCGCCCTCGCCCAGGCGCAGAGCGATTTTAACCGTCGTGTCCCCCTCGGTAACGCTAACCTGATCGGCCGCGAAGAGCTGCAACATGCGCGTGATGCTGTCGCCAGCGCACAGGCGCAGCTTGATGTCGCTGTTCAGCAATACAACGCGAATCAGGCGATGATTCTGAACAGCAAGCTGGAAGATCAGCCTGCCGTTCAACAGGCCGCAACCGAAGTGCGTAACGCATGGCTGGCGCTGGAACGAACCCGAATCGTTAGCCCAATGACCGGCTATGTGTCGCGCCGCGCCGTTCAGCCTGGCGCACAGATTAGCCCAACGACACCGCTGATGGCCGTGGTTCCAGCCACCAATCTGTGGGTTGACGCAAACTTCAAAGAGACACAGCTTGCCCATATGCGTATCGGCCAGCCAGCAACGGTCATCACCGATATTTACGGCGATGACGTGAAGTACACCGGTAAAGTCGTGGGGCTGGATATGGGAACAGGCAGCGCCTTCTCATTGCTGCCAGCACAGAACGCAACCGGTAACTGGATCAAAGTGGTTCAGCGTCTGCCAGTGCGTATCGAACTGGACGCACAGCAACTGGCGCAACATCCGCTGCGGATTGGTTTATCCACGCTTGTCACCATTGATACCGCTAACCGCGACGGTCAGGTACTGGCCAGCCAGGTTCGCACCACGCCGGTCTCTGAAAGTAATGCCCGGGAGATCAATCTTGCGCCGGTGAATAAACTGATCGAAGAGATTGTGCAGGCCAACGCGGGCTAATCTGAGGTGCGTGTGATGCAACAGCAAAAACCGCTGGAAGGCGCGCAGCTCGTCATTATGACGATTGCGCTGTCGCTGGCGACATTCATGCAGGTGCTGGACTCCACCATTGCTAACGTGGCGATCCCCACGATCGCCGGGAACCTTGGCTCGTCGCTGAGCCAGGGGACGTGGGTGATCACCTCCTTCGGGGTGGCGAACGCCATCTCGATCCCTCTCACCGGCTGGCTGGCGAAGCGCGTCGGGGAAGTGAAACTGTTCATGTGGTCAACGGTGGCATTTGCCGTTGCTTCATGGGCGTGCGGTGTTTCCAGCAGCCTGAATATGCTGATTTTCTTCCGCGTTGTGCAGGGGATTGTCGCCGGGCCGCTGATTCCGCTTTCGCAGAGCTTGCTGCTTAACAACTATCCTCCCGCTAAGCGTTCAATCGCGCTGGCGTTATGGTCGATGACGGTGATTGTCGCGCCGATTTGCGGCCCGATTCTGGGCGGCTACATCAGTGATAACTATCACTGGGGCTGGATCTTCTTTATCAACGTGCCGATCGGCATTGCGGTCGTTCTGATGACGCTGCAAACGCTGCGGGGCCGCGAAACGCGTACCGAGCAACGACGGATTGACGCCGTCGGGCTGGCGCTGCTGGTCATTGGCATCGGTAGCCTACAGATTATGCTCGACCGCGGGAAAGAGCTGGACTGGTTTGCCTCGCAGGAGATAGTCATTCTGACCGTGGTGGCGGTGGTCGCTATTAGCTTCCTGATTGTCTGGGAGTTGACTGACGATAACCCCATTGTCGATCTCTCGCTGTTTAAGTCGCGAAACTTCACCATTGGCTGCTTGTGTATCAGCCTGGCCTATATGCTCTACTTTGGCGCGATTGTGTTATTGCCGCAGCTATTGCAGGAGGTCTACGGCTATACCGCGACGTGGGCAGGTCTGGCCTCTGCGCCAGTCGGGATTATTCCGGTGATCCTGTCGCCGATTATTGGTCGCTTTGCCCATAAGCTGGATATGCGCCGGCTGGTAACATTCAGCTTTATCATGTACGCCGTCTGCTTCTACTGGCGGGCATGGACATTCGAACCGGGAATGGACTTCGGCGCATCCGCCTGGCCGCAGTTTATCCAGGGTTTCGCGGTGGCGTGCTTCTTTATGCCGCTCACGACCATCACGCTTTCCGGCTTACCGCCTGAACGTCTGGCGGCGGCATCGAGCTTATCCAACTTTACGCGAACGCTGGCGGGGTCAATCGGTACATCCATTACGACCACCATGTGGACGAACCGGGAGTCGATGCACCATGCGCAGTTGAGCGAATCGGTGACCCCGTATAACCCGAACGCGCAGGCGATGTACGATCAGCTTCAGGGACTGGGCATGACACAGCAACAGGCATCAGGCTGGATAGCACAGCAGATCACCAATCAGGGGCTGATTATTTCAGCCAATGAGATCTTCTGGATGTCAGCGGGGATCTTCCTGATACTGCTCGGCCTGGTCTGGTTCGCTAAACCACCGTTTGGCGCGGGCGGTGGCGGCGGAGGCGCGCACTAATAAAAAAGCCAGTTCAACTGAACTGGCTTTTTTGTATCAGGTGGCGCTACGGCATCACCACTAGATATGCAGTTCCTGCAGCTTCTCTTTCGGCAGCGCCAGCTCTTCATTACTGTTCACACGCACATCGTGTTCCAGAATGTGGCGTGCGATATCCTGTGCTTCGCTCAGCGAGTGCATCTGATACGTACCGCACTGGTAAACGTTCAGCTCCGGGATCTGATTCTGATCCTGCACTTTTAACACATCCGCCATCGCTGCTTTCCAGGCATCGGCCACACGCTGCTCGTCAGGCGTACCAATCAGGCTCATATAGAAACCGGTACGGCAGCCCATCGGGGAGATATCGATAATCTCAACACCATCGCCATTGAGGTGATTGCGCATGAAGCCTGCGAACAGATGCTCCAGCGTGTGAATCCCTTTCTCCGGCATGACCTCTTTGTTTGGAATGCAAAAGCGCAGATCAAACACGGTAATGGCATCGCCATGCGGGGTGTTCATCGTTTTCGCAACACGGACTGCAGGTGCTTCCATCCGGGTATGATCGACAGTGAAGCTATCTAACAACGGCATTTAGCCACCTCCGATAATATTTTTATAAATAAACTGAACTCTTCGTTCCGGGGCGAGTCTGAGTATATGAAAGACGCGCATTTGTTATCATCATCACTGTTCTTCAGAGATGAAATTTTGGCCACTTACCAGTGGCCTTTTTCTTTTCTGTCAGGCCTGCTTATCCAGCCAGCTTTCAAATGGCTCGGTATCCGCCGCTTCAATCTCACGCTGACGGCGTTGTGAAGCATCACGTTCCGTCACAAAGTCCGCTTCCTGTAAAATTTCCAGCGGCTCTTCACGTAGCAGATTGCGATATGCTTCGCCCAGCGCCTTACCCGTGCCGTTAATGCCTGTATCAATCATGGACCGCAGAATACGCGCAGAGAACGTCAGCTCGGGGTTATCGAAGCAGGCAACCAGTTCGTCACAGACTTTCTGATAATCCTCTCCGCCGTGGATGCTGTCCAGCGTTTGCGCTACGCGCTTCAGATCGCGGAAGAGATCTTTTCCCACTTCAGGCAGCGGGAACTGAGCGGTTTCACAGCCGATGCCCAGAGTCAGACCCGGTTTACGTCCTTCCAGAATCACCCGATTCCAGTTAGTGCGCGTACACAGCAGTTCGCTGCTGCTCATTTCCGGCGCATCAGCCAGCACGCACCAGACCATAAACAGGTCAAGGAATCGCACCTGCTGCTCGTCTACACCAATCGGAGAGAACGGATTGATATCCAGTGAACGGACTTCAATGTATTCGATACCACCACGCAGAAGCGCATCTGAAGGCGACTCTCCGCTACGCGTGACGCGCTTCGGACGAATAGGCGCATACAGTTCATTTTCAATTTGTAGCACGTTGCTGTTGATTTGCAGGCGCTTACCGTCTCTCTCCAGCCCTACCGCAGCATACTCTTCAGAAGGCGTTTTAATCGCCCGCTTCAATCCTGCCACATATTCATTGAGATCGTTAAACGTAATACCGAGATTGCTTTGCGACTTATTGGTATAACCAAGATCACTCAGACGCAGCGAGGTCGCATACGGCAGGTAGTACATCCCGCAGTCAGTTTTCTCAAACGGCAATGTGGTCGGCTTACCCTGCAGGAAAGAAGAGCAAATCGCCGGAGACGCGCCGAACAGATAAGGAATGACCCAACCAAAGCGGTAATAGTTGCGGATCAAGCGAAAATAGCCAGCGGAGATTTTCTCTTTCGCTTCTTCGCCTTCCGTCACACCACATTTCGCCTGCCAGAATGCCATCGGCAGTGAAAAGTTGTAGTGCACGCCGGAAATGGTTTGCATCAACGCGCCGTAACGGTTTTTCAACCCTTCACGATATAACGTCTTCATGCGACCAATATTCGATGTGCCATACTGCGCCAGTTCAATATCCTGGCCTTCGGCAATGTAGCACGGCATGCTGAGCGGCCACATGCGCTCATCACCTATCTTTCTGGCCGTATAACGATGCAGGTCACGCATGAACGTCAGCATGTGCTGGATATCACCATCAACCGGTGTAATAAATTCCAGTAACGCTTCCGCGAAATCGGTGGTAATCCATTTGTGCGTCAGCGCGGAGCCTAACGTTTCAGGATGCCCCGTTGTCGCCAACGTGCCATCCGCATTAACGCGCAGTGTTTCGCGCTCCAGCCCGCGCTGAATCCCCTGTAATGCCTGAGGATGTTTTTCCAGCCAGGCCAGCGCCTGTGATACGTCCGGGATCAAATTGACCTCCCGCCTGTCAAAATCGTTTTAATTAGCATAATTGTAGTGGTAACCCTAAAGGCTATCCCCAGGCACAATTAGTGCCACCAGGTTATGCCTTGTACGGTAGCGGCCGCGACAACAATATAGCGCAGCGCTTTGCCAAGGCATAAAAAAAAGAGCACTGGCCCCCATGAGAGGCGCATCCATCCCGCTAACAGGCACAGCAAATCACCCACAACCGGCATCCAGCTTAATAATAGTGTGACTGCGCCGTAGCGACTAAGCCAGCCAGTGGCTTTTTCCTGCCAGCGCGATGTTTTGCGCAGAGGAAAGAAACGCCCAAGGATAACGTTAGTTAACCCTCCAAGGCTATTACCCATTGTTGCTGTTAAGACTAAGACCCACGGGTGACTGAGGCCGGAAAGCAACATCGCAACCAGAACGATTTCTGAGTTGCCGGGCAACAGCGTCGCGCTGAGAAAACTGCTGGCAAACAATGACAGAAGTGACAGTCCGTCACTCACAAGAGCCGAACATCCACTGCATCCATCCCTGCGGCGCGGGCAGCCTGAATCCCGAAATCAGCATCTTCGAATACCACACACTGTGTTGGAGGCACGCCCATACGTTCTGCACAAAGCAGGAAAGTATCTGGCGCAGGTTTATGATGCTGAACATGATCGGCGGCGACAACGGCATCAAAATAGCGACGCAGCCCCAGATGAGCCAACAACGCTTCCGCAATCGCGCTTTCGCTGCCGGTTCCGACGGACATCGGGCGACGACCATGCCACGCTTTCACCACCTCAACCAGTGGAAGCGGCTCGACGCTGTCGAGCAACATACTCTTTACCGCTGCGGTCTTTTCGCGGGCTAACGCATGGGGGTCGAGATCGGCATGGTTCAGCTCAATGATGGACTGCGCAATCCGCCAGGTGGGTGAGCCGTTCAGGGCGATCATCGCCTGCAGGTCAAAACGCAGACCATAGCGGCCTAACACTTCATCCCACGCCTTACGGTGCGTCGGCTCCGTATCAAGGATAGTGCCATCCATATCGAAAATCAGACCCGCATAACGTTCGTACATTGCGTTCTCATCCACCAAATAAACAGATGTTACTTTATCGCAATTGATAGGTTTTGTCGCTGACGGTGATGCTGAGGATTATTCAGAGTGAAGAGATAAAGGGGATGGAAAATTGCGCGAGACAACGAACTTGCTGTTATTTCCGAGAAGATGGTGCATCCGGGAGGATGACTCGGCTGCGCCTCGCCCTTCGGGCCGTTGCTGAGGCAACGTTATCCTCCCTGGTGCCTGCGGTTACTACCGCCACCTTGTTCACGACTTCATTGCTGAAAACGTGGGGAATATGGTGCATCCGGGAGGATTCGAACCTCCGACCGCTCGGTTCGTAGCCGAGTACTCTATCCAGCTGAGCTACGGATGCATCGGAAAACGTATTTTACTATCGATATTGATACTGCATAAAAGCAGGACCAGGTAAGAGATGGTGCATCCGGGAGGATGACTCGCCTTGCGGCTCGCCCTTCGGGCCGTTGCTGAGGCAACGTTATCCCCCTGGTGCTTGCGGTTACTACCGCCACCTTGTCCACGACTTCATTGCTGAAAACGTGGGGAATATGGTGCATCCGGGAGGATTCGAACCTCCGACCGCTCGGTTCGTAGCCGAGTACTCTATCCAGCTGAGCTACGGATGCATCGGAAAACATATTTTACTATCGATATTGATACTGCATAAAAGCAGGACCAAGTAAGAGATGGTGCATCCGGGAGGATTCGAACCTCCGACCGCTCGGTTCGTAGCCGAGTACTCTATCCAGCTGAGCTACGGATGCAAATGGCGGTGAGGCGGGGATTCGAACCCCGGATGCAGCTTTTGACCGCATACTCCCTTAGCAGGGGAGCGCCTTCAGCCTCTCGGCCACCTCACCACACGCCTCTTACGAGTGCTTCGAAGAACGTGTAACCGCTCATCGTCGCTGCGTGGCGCACATATTACTTTCTGGGACTTATAAGTCAAACACTTTTTCCTGAGCTTTTATCGTTTGCACACTTCACGTTCAATTAGTCTGCAAAAACGGCAAAAAGAGTGTTTTATCAACAGATAAATCGGTCTCTGGGGCAGATGTCGGCTTTAATGGAAAAGGAATGTAATGTACGAATCCTGTATAAAACAGGCAAAACTGCAGTAGAGAAACGATAAAGAGAGGGACGTGCAAGAAAGGCAGGTTGCGCCTCACCAGTCCCGGTGAGACGCAGAAACCTTAGTAACTGGACTGCTGGGATTTTTCAGCCTGGATACGCTGGTAGATCTCTTCACGATGGACAGACACTTCTTTCGGGGCGTTTACGCCGATGCGTACCTGGTTGCCCTTCACCCCTAAAACTGTCACGGTGACCTCATCGCCAATCATGAGGGTCTCACCAACTCGACGAGTCAGAATCAGCATTCTTTGCTCCTTGAAAGATTAAAAGAGTCGGGTCTCTCTGTATCCCGGCATTATCCATCATATAACGCCAAAAAGTAAGCGATGACAAACACATTACATGTAAGCAGTCACGGCATCACATTCTGTTAAACCTAAGTTTAGCCGATATACACAACTTCAACCCGACTTTATCGTTATCAACAACGTTGATGCAAACGCCGCGGAATACTTACCCACGGCATCAGCTAACGCTTATACACTTAATCCTTCAGGCTGCTTCTGCGTTGGCTCCGCTCACTTATCCCCGTCACGTACGACCTGTACGCGCCAGGGACTCATTCACTTGCCGCCTTGACGTAGCATGAATGATTTTGTGTATATATTTTATAGTTTTGCGCTGACCCAGGCTTGCACACTGGCTAACGCTGCAGGCAGAGCAGACGCATCCGTACCACCGGCTTGCGCCATGTCCGGACGACCACCACCCTTACCGCCCACCTGCTGAGCGACCATACCCACCAGTTCCCCTGCTTTGACACGGTCAGTCACATCCTTAGAGACACCAGCAATCAGAGAAACCTTACCTTCAGCTGACGTTGCCAGCACGATAATTGTCGACCCCAGTTGATTTTTCAGATCATCAACCATGGTACGCAGCATTTTCGGCTCAACACCCGCAAGCTCACTCACCAACAGCTTAACGCCATTGATATCAACCGCTTTGCTGGAAAGATTCGCACTTTCCTGCGCCGCAGCCTGTTCTTTCAACTGTTGAAGCTCTTTCTCAAGCTGACGAGTACGTTCCAGCACTGAACGCACTTTCTCGCCCAGGTTCTGGCTGTCGCCCTTCAACAGATGCGCGATATCGGTCAGGCGATCGCTTTCTGCATGCACAGTCGCAATAGCGCCCTCACCCGTTACCGCTTCAATACGACGGACACCTGCTGCTGTCCCCGACTCCGAAACAATGCGGAACAGACCAATATCACCGGTACGGCTGGCGTGTGTGCCGCCGCACAGCTCGGTCGAGAAATCGCCCATGCTCAACACGCGAACACGCTCGTCATATTTCTCACCGAACAGCGCCATTGCGCCTTTTGCTTTCGCCGCGTCGAGGTCCATCACGTTTGTTTCAACCGGCAGGTTACGACGAATCTGCGCGTTCACCAGATCTTCAACCGCGCGAATTTCAGCCGGTTTCATCGCTTCATTATGCGAGAAGTCGAAACGCAGCACTTTGTCATTGACCAGCGAGCCTTTCTGCGCCACGTGTGTGCCCAGAATCTGGCGCAGCGCCGCGTGCATCAGGTGCGTTGCGGAGTGGTTCAGACGGATACGCGCGCGTCGCGCTTCATCTACATCAGCCTGTACCGCATCGCCCACTTTCAGAGAACCCGCAGACAGCTTGCCGAGGTGACCAATCGCCTGACCGTATTTTTGCGTGTCATTCACCACGAAGGTGAAACCCGCGCCTTTCAGTTCGCCCTTATCGCCAACCTGACCACCTGACTCCGCATAGAACGGCGTCTGATCAAGGACGACGACGGCCTCCTGACCGGCTGCGATCGCATCAACGGCTTTTCCATCGACAAACAGCGCCGTGACGTTGCCGTTCAGTTCCAGATGATCGTAGCCTTTAAACTCAGAGGCGCTATCCACGCGGATCATCGCGTTATAGTCCGCGCCAAAACCGCTGGCTTCGCGAGCGCGACGGCGCTGCTCTTCCATTGCGGCTTCAAATCCGGCTTCATCCACTTTGATATTGCGTTCGCGGCAAACGTCAGCCGTCAGGTCAACCGGGAAACCGTAGGTGTCATACAGGCGGAATGCCGTTTCACCGTCCAGCGTATCGCCGGTCAGTTTCGCCAGTTCTTCATCCAGCAGTGCCAGACCACGCTCCAGCGTACGGGCAAACTGCTCTTCTTCTGTTTTCAGAACCTGCTCAACCTGAGCCTGCTGACGTTTCAGTTCTTCGCCCGCCGACCCCATCACATCAACCAGTGGACCCACCAGTTTGTAGAAGAAGGTCTCTTTCGCGCCAAGCATATTCCCGTGACGCACCGCGCGACGGATGATACGACGCAGAACATAGCCACGGTTCTCGTTCGAGGGAACAACGCCATCGGCAATCAGGAATGCACAGGAACGAATGTGGTCTGCAATCACGCGCAGCGATTTGTTGCTCAGGTCGGTTGCCCCGGTCACTTTCGCTACGGCTTCAATCAGCGTGCGGAACAGGTCAATTTCATAGTTAGAATTAACGTGTTGCAGCACGGCCGCAATACGTTCCAGACCCATCCCGGTATCAACAGACGGCTTCGGCAACGGTTCCATAGTCCCGTCGACCTGACGGTTGAACTGCATAAAGACGATGTTCCAGATCTCGATGTAGCGATCGCCGTCTTCTTCCGGGCTTCCCGGAGGTCCGCCCCAGATATGGTCGCCATGATCGTAGAAAATCTCAGTACACGGACCGCACGGACCGGTGTCACCCATCTGCCAGAAGTTGTCAGACGCATAGGCCGCGCCTTTGTTATCACCGATGCGGATAATACGCTCGCGAGGAATACCAACTTCTTTTTCCCAGATTTCATAGGCTTCATCGTCTGTTTCGTAGACGGTCACCCACAAACGTTCTTTCGGCAGAGCAAACCAGTTTTCACCGGTCAGCAGTTCCCACGCGAACTGGATTGCATCATGTTTGAAATAGTCGCCGAAGCTGAAGTTGCCCAGCATTTCGAAGAAGGTATGGTGACGTGCAGTGTAACCAACGTTTTCCAGATCGTTGTGCTTACCACCCGCACGCACGCAGCGTTGAGATGTGGTTGCGCGGGAATAATTACGCTTGTCGAGCCCAAGGAAAACGTCCTTGAACTGGTTCATCCCGGCGTTGGTAAACAACAAAGTTGGGTCATTGTTTGGCACCAGGGAGCTGCTGGCAACTACCTGATGTCCTTTACTATGGAAAAAGTCGAGAAACGCCTGACGGATCTCAGCGGTGCTCTTGCTCATAATTATCCTGAAATCAAGCTAACGAAAAATCATTACCAGCAACGGCTCTTGATTGACTGGGCCACCGGCAACTGGAAAAAGTGGGAATAAGATAAGTTTTCTTTACGGGGAAGTAAAATCCCGTATGCGCTCATTCGTCAAAATTTCGCCATATTTCCTGAATATCCTCCATCAGATACCCGCGATAAAGTAAAAACCGCTGTATCTTAACCTTTTCCGAAAAAGTAGTTGGCAGCGGATCACCATACTTGCGCACCGCCTGCTCGCGCGCCAGGAAGCACCAGTCGATATCGCATTCCCGCATCGCTTTTTCCGTCAATTCGCGCGCAATCCCCTTTTGATTCAGCTCCTGACGAACACGCGCCGGACCATATCCTTTACGGCTGCGGCCAGCGATAAAGCGCGAGATAAAGCGCTCATCATCAAGATAATGATGCTCATAGCACCAGGCGATCACGCGGTCATAATCGTCTGCTGTCGCATCAATCTCTTCCGGTCCATTTTTCCCCATTACCGGGGCGGCAAGCTTGCGTCGTAATTCTTGCTCGCTGTGGTCACGAACCGCGAGGATACGCACAGCGCGATCTAACAGCCGGGAATACGCGGGTCGCCGCGGTGTAGCGTCACTCATAACAACCTTCGAAATCAGAAATGCAAAAAGGGCTGCATCAATGCAGCCCTTGAGTGTAATTCAACTTTTTGCCGGATGGCAGTTTTGCGTTATCCGGACAAACAACCCCTGACGATTAAAAATCTTCGTTGGTTTCCGCAACGTCTTCACCGTCATCCACAGCGAAGTCAGGTTTAGCGTCCTGGTTATTGAGCAGCATCTCGCGGACTTTCTTCTCAATTTCTTTCGCCGTGGCCGGATTTTCTTTCAGCCAGGTTGTCGCATTGGCTTTACCCTGACCAATTTTTTCACCGTTGTAGCTGTACCATGCGCCCGCTTTCTCGATCAGCTTCTCTTTCACGCCCAGATCGACCAGCTCGCCATAGAAGTTGATACCTTCACCATAGAGGATCTGGAATTCAGCCTGTTTAAACGGTGCAGCGATTTTGTTTTTCACCACTTTCACGCGTGTTTCGCTACCCACCACGTTATCGCCCTCTTTCACCGCGCCGATACGACGGATGTCCAGACGAACTGACGCGTAGAATTTCAGCGCGTTACCACCGGTGGTGGTTTCCGGGTTACCGAACATCACACCAATTTTCATACGGATCTGGTTGATGAAGATCAGCAGCGTATTGGACTGCTTCAGGTTACCCGCCAGTTTACGCATCGCCTGGCTCATCATACGCGCCGCGAGGCCCATGTGAGAGTCGCCGATTTCGCCTTCGATTTCCGCTTTCGGCGTCAACGCCGCCACGGAGTCAACAACGATAACGTCAACGGCACCAGAACGCGCCAGCGCATCACAGATTTCCAGCGCCTGTTCACCGGTGTCAGGCTGGGAACACAGCAGGTTGTCAATATCGACACCCAGCTTACGTGCGTAAATGGGGTCCAGCGCGTGTTCAGCATCGATAAACGCACAGGTTTTGCCTTCGCGCTGCGCTGCGGCAATGACCTGCAGCGTCAGCGTGGTTTTACCGGAAGATTCCGGCCCGTAGATTTCGACGATACGGCCCATTGGCAGACCGCCTGCGCCCAGCGCAATATCCAGTGAAAGCGAACCTGTGGAGATCGTTTCCACATCCATGGAACGGTCTTCACCCAGGCGCATGATGGAGCCTTTACCGAATTGCTTTTCGATCTGGCCCAGCGCTGCCGCCAACGCTTTCTGTTTGTTTTCGTCGATAGCCATTAATTACTCCTGTCATGCCGGCTAAAACCGGATAGTGAATTCTGTACTGTTGTCGCAATTATACTGTATAGTCATACAGTATCAAGTGTTTTGTAGAAATTGTTGCCACAGGGTTTGCAGCACATAAACCGTGGCCTGTCGACGCACGGCATCCCGGTCGCCACTGAAACATTCCCGGCGGGTAACCCCTTCCCCACGCGCACTGGCAAAGGCGAACCAGACAGTGCCGACCGGTTTCTCGGCGCTGCCGCCATCCGGCCCGGCAATCCCGCTGATGGAAACGGCGAAATCAGCGCGCGCCGCTTTCAGTGCGCCGATCGCCATCTCTACCACCACCGGTTCACTGACTGCGCCATGCTGTTCCAGCGTCCCTTCGCGCACGCCAATCATCTGCGATTTTGCTTCATTGCTGTAGGTGACAAAACCGCGCTCAAACCATGCGGAGCTACCGGCAATATCGGTAATGGCTTTTGCCACCCAACCGCCAGTGCAGGACTCTGCCGTGGTCACGGTCGCGCCTCGCGCTTTTAATGCCAGACCAACCTTTTCACTTAACTGCATCAGTTCACTGTCAGTCATATCCGCCTCTGTCAGTTAAAAATATGCCGGACAAGATAGCACTTTCCCGGCAGAGATGGGGATGAGGTGACAATTTTACGAGGGGGATTCAGAAAAATACGTTGATAACGCGCCGTAGGGCGGCGATGCCTTATCCGGCCTGCGGAAAAACCATTTAGCAGGCCGGTTGTCCGAAAAAAGAAAACTACTGCACGCGCGCCAGCGCCACCGCCTGGCCCAACTGCCACACCGCCATAGCATAGTGTGTGCTGTGGTTATAGCGGGTGATGGCATAGAAGTTAGGTAAGCCGTACCAGTACTGGTATCCGGTACCGATATCCAGGCGCAGCAAACTCGCCTGTTGATGATTGCCCAACGGTTGCTGCGGCGTGAGTCCGGCGGCAGCCAGTTGAGAAATGCTGTATTGCGTTTTGAAGCCATTCTCCAGTCCCGGAGCCTGACCGTTGGCCATCACCGCCACGGCGTCGCCCTTCACCCAGCCGTGAGCTTTGAAGTAATTCGCCACGCTACCGATCGCATCAACCGGATCCCACAGGTTAATATGACCGTCACCGTTGAAATCCACCGCCAGCTCTTTATAGGAAGACGGCATAAACTGTCCGTAGCCCATCGCTCCCGCGAAAGAACCTTTCAGATCCAACGGATCATCCTGTTCATTACGCGCCATCAGCAGGAATGTTTCCAGTTCGCCAGAGAAGTACTCAGCACGGCGTGGATAGTTAAACGACAGCGTCGCCAGCGCATCCAGAATGCGCGTTTTTCCCATCACGCGTCCCCAGCGGGTTTCTACGCCAATAATCCCGACGATGATTTCCGGTGGAACGCCGTAGACCTGCCATGCGCGGTTCAGTGCATCTTCATATTGATTCCAGAACGCCACGCCATTTTGCACGTTATCGGGGGTAATAAATTGTTTGCGATAACGTAACCATGCGCCGTTAGGCCCGGCTGGCGGCTGGGTGGTCGGCGCCTGCCTGTCCATCAGACGCAACACGTAATCCAGACGCTTTGCCTGTGAAAGAATTTCCTGAAGCTGCTGACGATCAAAACCATGTTTGTTCACCATCTTCTCGATGAACTGTTGGGCATTCGGGTTGTTGGCAAAATCGCCGCCCATCTGCATCACATTGTGCTGGGGCTCAAGCAGGAAGCCGCCAGAAGGCGTTCCTGTGGTCGTTTGAGTCTCTTGAGGTTTCGGTTTGCTGCTACAGGCAGCCAGTAACACAAAAAGGGGAAGTAATGCTACATAACGACGCTTGAACATGAGACATCCATTAAACAGATTCATCCAGAGGGAAGTATGGTAAAGCATCCTTCGTCCTACAAGGAAGTGCCAACCCCTTTCCGCCACACAATTTATCCATTGCTCCCTTTTGGTTGCCCCCTGGCAGATCCCCCTTCAACGGAAAAACTTTCAATTTAAAATATTTTACTTTCATTTTGAGATCAAAATAACACTTTTATATCTTTCAATTTGATTAAAATAACTCACCCATTCGCAAGATAACTAAAAATCCCTACAGGAGAGAACAATGATCGAAACCATTACACATGGAGCAGAGTGGTTCATCGGGCTGTTCCAGAAAGGTGGAGAAGTGTTTACCGGAATGGTCACCGGCATTCTTCCACTGCTGATTAGCCTTCTGGTCATCATGAATGCGCTGATCAACTTTATCGGCCAGCAGCGGATCGAGCGTTTCGCACAGCGCTGTGCCGGCAACCCGTTATCCCGTTACTTAATTCTGCCCTTTATCGGCACGTTTGTTTTTTGTAACCCCATGACGCTGAGTCTGGGTCGCTTTATGCCAGAGAAATACAAGCCCAGTTATTACGCGGCGGCCTCGTATAGCTGCCACTCTATGAACGGTCTGTTTCCGCATATCAACCCAGGCGAACTGTTCGTTTACCTCGGTATTGCCAGCGGACTGACCACATTAGGTCTTCCACTCGGTCCACTGGCGGTGAGCTACCTGTTGGTCGGACTGGTTACCAACTTCTTCCGGGGCTGGGTCACCGACCTGACGACCTCCATCTTTGAGAAAAAGATGGGTATCCAACTTGAGCAGAAAGTCCATCTGGCAGGAGCGACATCATGACGCGTATTCGTATTGAAAAAGGGACCGGCGGATGGGGTGGTCCGTTAGAACTGGAAGCGATCGCCGGGAAAAAAATTGTCTATATCACCGCAGGTACGCGCCCGGCGATTGTGGACAAGCTGGCGCAGTTAACCGGCTGGCAGGCCGTCGACGGATTTAAAGAAGGCGAACCGCCGGAGGATGAAATTGGCGTCGCGATTATCGACTGCGGCGGGACATTGCGCTGCGGGATCTATCCCAAACGCCGCATTCCGACCGTGAACATTCACTCGACCGGGAAATCGGGGCCGCTGGCCCAGTTTATCGTCGAAGATATCTACGTCTCCGGCGTCAAAGAAGAGAACATTACTGTCGTGGACGACGCATCTGTCGCACCGCAGCCAACAAACACAACTGCCGGGCGTGACTACGATACCAGCAAGAAGATCACCGAACAGAGCGACGGCCTGCTGGCAAAAGTCGGCATGGGGATGGGCTCCGCGGTGGCGGTGCTGTTCCAGTCTGGCCGCGACACCATTGATACGGTGCTGAAAACCATTCTGCCCTTTATGGCGTTCGTCTCAGCGCTTATCGGCATCATCATGGCTTCAGGGCTTGGCGACTGGATAGCCCACGGTCTGGCACCGCTTGCCAGTCATCCGCTGGGGCTGGTGACGCTGGCGCTGATCTGTTCGTTCCCACTGCTGTCGCCGTTCCTCGGCCCGGGTGCGGTGATCGCACAGGTGATTGGCGTGCTGATCGGCGTGCAAATTGGTCTGGGTAATATTCCGCCGCATCTGGCGCTGCCCGCTCTGTTTGCTATTAACGCTCAGGCGGCCTGTGACTTCATCCCGGTCGGCCTGTCACTGGCAGAAGCCCGCCAGGACACCGTTCGCGTCGGCGTGCCCTCTGTGCTGGTCAGCCGCTTCCTGACCGGTGCGCCTACCGTTCTCATCGCCTGGTTTGTTTCCGGCTTTATTTATCAATAAGAGGTGTCGACATGACCGTTATTTATCAGACCACCATCACCCGTATCGGTCAGAGCGCACCGGATGCGCTCTGCGATCAGATGCTGATTACCTTTCGTGAAGGCGCGCCTGCGGATATCGAGGAATTTTGCTTTATCCATTGTCATGGCGAACTGAACGGAACGCTGCGGGCCGGCGCGCAGTTTGAACTGGGTCAGCATCGTTATCCGGTCACCGCCGTCGGCAGCGTGGCCGAACAGAATTTACGTGAACTGGGGCATATCACCCTGCGTTTCGATGGGCTGAGTGAAGCCGAATTTCCCGGCACCGTACACGTCGCGGGGCCAGTACCGGACGACATCGCGCCGGGCTGTATTTTGAAGTTTGTCGCTTAAGGAGAGAAAAATGAATCAGGTTGCCGTTGTCATTGGTGGAGGACAGACCCTGGGGGCATTCCTTTGCCGTGGGCTTGCCGCGGACGGTTATCGCGTTGCGGTGGTAGATATTCAGAGTGATAAAGCCGCGAATATCGCGCGGGAGATTAACGCGGAATTTGGCGAAGGTATGGCGTATGGCTTTGGCGCTGACGCCACCAGCGAACAGAGTGTGCTGGCGCTCTCTCGCGGTGTGGATGAGATCTTTGGCCGCGTTGATCTGCTGGTTTACAGCGCGGGGATCGCTAAAGCGGCGTTTATCAGTGACTTCCAGCTCGGTGATTTTGACCGCTCATTGCAGGTGAATCTGGTGGGTTATTTCCTCTGCGCACGCGAATTCTCCCGTCTGATGATCCGCGATGGCATTCAGGGACGCATTATTCAGATCAACTCGAAATCCGGCAAAGTGGGCAGCAAACATAACTCCGGCTACAGCGCCGCAAAGTTTGGCGGCGTGGGGCTTACGCAATCACTGGCGCTGGACCTGGCGGAATATGGAATCACCGTACACTCACTGATGCTCGGCAACCTGCTGAAATCTCCGATGTTCCAGTCGCTACTGCCGCAGTACGCCACTAAGTTGGGGATCGAGCCTGGCGAAGTGGAGCAGTATTACATTGATAAAGTTCCGCTGAAGCGCGGCTGCGATTATCAGGATGTCCTGAACATGCTGTTATTCTATGCAAGCACGAAGGCGTCGTATTGCACCGGGCAGTCGATCAACGTCACCGGTGGTCAGGTGATGTTTTAATGAATGTCGCCCGGTGGCGCTACATTTACCGGGCCTTCCTGTAAGCCGGATAAGGTAAAACCGACATCCGGCAAAATAAAAGGAGCACATGATGGTATCTGCACTCATTACTGTCGCCGTCATCGCCTGGTGTGCGCAACTGGCGCTGGGTGGCTGGCAGATCTCGCGCTTCAACAAGGCCTTTGACAAACTTTGTCAACAGGGCCGCGTTGGTGTGGGCCGTTCAGGAGGCCGTTTTAAGCCTCGCGTTGTTGTCGCCATCGCACTGGATGAGAATCAGCGGGTAACAGATACTTTATTTATGAAAGGTCTTACTGTATTCGCCAGACCAATTAAAATTCCCACCATTGAGGGCAAATATCTCACTGAATTACAGCCTGATGTGATCTTTCCCCATGATCCGTTATCGCAGAATGCACTATCATTGGCGCTTAATCTGAAACATGGGTAATTTCGTTGTGAATGCTAAACGCTTTCGAAATTATCATTTCACAACTTTAATTCAGGGTAATTTCGCCTATGAAACCTCGCCAGCGTCAGGCTGCCATTCTGGAGCATCTGCAAAAGCAGGGGAAATGCTCAGTGGAAGAACTGGCCCAGCACTTTGACACCACGGGCACCACCATTCGCAAAGATCTCGTCATCCTGGAAAATGCCGGTACTGTCATTCGCACCTATGGCGGTGTGATGTTAAACAAAGATGAGTCCGACCCGCCTATCGATCACAAGACGCTTATCAATACGCACAAAAAAGAACGTATCGCCGAAGCGGCTGTCCGTTTTATCCACGATGGCGATTCCATCATTCTGGACGCTGGCAGTACCGTGTTGCAGATGGTGCCGATGCTTACCCGCTTTAGCAATATCACCGTCATGACCAACAGCCTGCACATTGTCAATGCGCTGTCAGAGTTAGATAACGAACAAACCATCCTGATGCCCGGCGGAACGTTTCGTAAAAAATCCGCCTCCTTTCACGGACAACTGGCGGAAAACGCCTTTGAGCAGTTCAGTTTTGATAAACTCTTCATGGGCACCGACGGTATTGATCTCAATGCCGGCGTGACCACCTTCAATGAGGTCTACACCGTCAGCAAAGCGATGTGCAACGCCGCACGCGAAGTGATCCTGATGGCAGATTCATCGAAATTCGGCCGTAAAAGTCCGAATATTGTGTGCAGTCTGGAAAGCGTCGACAAGCTGATTACCGATGCGGGTATTGATCCTGCATTTCGTCAGGCGCTGGAAGAGAAAGGGATTGAAGTTATCATAACCGGAGAAACCAATGAGTGATGCACTACTGAACGCGGGCCGTCAGACATTAATGCTGGAGTTACAGGAAGCAAGCCGTCTGCCGGAACGTCTGGGCGATGATTTTATCCGCGCCGCCAATACCATCATCCACTGTGAAGGCAAAGTGGTTGTCTCGGGGATTGGTAAATCGGGTCATATTGGTAAAAAAATCGCCGCGACGCTCGCCAGTACCGGCACCCCCGCCTTTTTTGTTCATCCCGCGGAGGCGCTGCATGGCGATCTGGGGATGATCGAAAGCCGTGACGTGATGCTGTTCATCTCCTATTCCGGCGGGGCAAAAGAGCTGGATCTCATCATCCCACGACTGGAAGATAAATCGATCGCCCTGCTGGCGATGACCGGCAAACCCAACTCACCGCTGGGCCTGGCGGCAAAAGCCGTTCTGGATATCTCCGTTGAGCGCGAAGCCTGTCCGATGCATCTGGCCCCCACTTCCAGCACCGTGAACACCCTGATGATGGGTGACGCGCTGGCGATGGCCGTCATGCAGGCCCGCGGTTTTAACGAAGAAGATTTTGCCCGTTCACATCCGGCGGGTGCGCTGGGCGCGCGTTTGCTCAATAAAGTGCATCACCTGATGCGCCGTGACGACGCCGTTCCGCAGGTTCAGCTTACGACCAGCGTCATGGATGCGATGCTCGAATTAAGCCGTACCGGATTGGGTCTGGTTGCGGTCTGTGACGATCAGATGCAGGTGAAAGGTGTGTTTACCGATGGCGACCTGCGCCGCTGGCTGGTTGGCGGTGGTGCGCTCACTACGCCGGTCAGCGAGGCGATGACCCGCAACGGCATCACCCTGCAATCAGAAAGCCGCGCAATAGATGCCAAAGAGATCCTGATGAAGCGCAAAATCACCGCCGCCCCGGTGGTGGATGAAAACGGTAAACTCACTGGCGCCATCAACCTGCAGGATTTCTATCAGGCAGGTATTCTCTGATTACGCTTCGCCAGTCGGTGCCGGATGGCGGCTACGCCTTATCCGGCCTACGGCTGTTTCAATCGTTATCGGTGTGCCAACTGGCGCGCCGCCGCAATCACGCCCTGCCCCAGCGATAACCCACCGTCGCCCGCCGG
Source organism: Citrobacter amalonaticus (assembly GCF_037053465.1). Classification (GTDB taxonomy): domain Bacteria; phylum Pseudomonadota; class Gammaproteobacteria; order Enterobacterales; family Enterobacteriaceae; genus Citrobacter_A; species Citrobacter_A amalonaticus_H. The sequence continues at coordinate 366,535 of NZ_JBALIF010000004.1, read as the reverse complement.
TAACTGCTGCGGGAACAGCAACGTAAAATCACCCAGATAATTCGCCAGACGTAACGACAGTAAACGGTTGTGCATGACGCCGCCGCTGAACACCAGCGTGGAGATCCCCCGCGCGGTTGCCTGTTCGCGCATCATCGCGGCAAATCCTTGCGCCAGCACATCATGGAAAGCCCAGGCGCGTTCTGCGGGCGATGCCTGCCAGTTCAGCCATTGTGACCAGAACGTCGCCAGATCCAGTTGATTACCGGTCAGAGGCAGCGTCACCGGATGTTGAACGCCCTCACAGCGTGATGCCAGTGCTTCCAGCGCGCAGGCCGCTTCGCCTTCATAGCTGAGTGATTGCGGCGCACAATTCAGCGCCGCCGCAACGGCATCAAATAACCGTCCGCATGACGATGCCAGTGGCGCATTAACCCCCCGCGCAATCGCCCGCGCCAGCACGCTCCAGTTCTGTTGCTGCACGGCTGTGGTTTCCGCATAGCGCTGCCAGTCGGGTACAAAGCGCAAACACTGCGCCAGCAGATTACGCCAGGGTTGCTTCGCCGCAAGATCGCCGCCTGCGAGCGCCACGGCGGGCAGCCCGCCCAGGCGTTCACATTCGCGATAATTCACCCGCAGACACTCTCCGCCCCACAGCGCCCCTGCTTCTCCCATGCCGATACCGTCCAGCGTCAGCGCAATAACATCACCGCCGTCCAGTGGCCAGCCATGTTCAGCCAGACACGCAGCGGCGTGGGCGTGATGATGCAAAACACGCTCCGTCGGCAAGTTCATCTCACTGGCCCACTGGCTGGAGACGTACCCCGGATGGGCATCGTGAACAATCCGCTGCGGGGTAAAATCATAGATGTTCTGGATTAACCGTAACGCTTCGCGCCACTGATTCTGGATCCCGTCGTCGCTGAGATCGCCAAGGTGCTGGCTTACCACCGCCTGCTCACCACGAACCAGACAGAACGTGTTTTTCAGATCCGCGCCCAGACAGAGCATCGGTGGAACAGACTTAAATCCCGGCGGTAGCGCCAGCGCATCGGGGACATACCCCCGTGAACGCCGCAGCATTTCCCCACTTTCCCGCACCACGGAATCGTCCATTCGCTGCACAATGTCACGGTTATGCAACAGGAACCCATCGGCAATCCCCTGTAAATCGTCAAGCGCCTGTTCGTTGCTGATTGCCGGAGGCTTGCCGCTGAGGTTGCCGGAGGTCATCACCAGTGGGCCGTTCATTTCCTGTAATAACAGGTGCTGTAGCGGATTCGCAGGCAGCATCACACCGACTTCCGCAAGCCCTGGCGCAATGCCGTCACACAGCGTTGTAACGCAGTGTTTGTCCACCAGCACAATCGGCGCGGCAGGCGTTTTTAGCAACCGACTTGCACTCTCCGGCAAGCCGCTCTCATTGGGCAACATGACCGCCAGCGGTTTTGCCGGACGATGCTTGCGCGCGCGCAGTGTCGCCACGGCATCGCTGTTGCTTGCATCGCAGGCCAGATGAAACCCGCCAATGCCTTTAATGGCAACAATATCCCCTGCCTTCAATCGCGTGACTGCTGCCTGCAACGCCGCATCTTTTTCAGCCTGGTGGCTGCCGCTCACCCAACTGAGATGCGGGCCGCACGCCGGACAGGCCACGGGCTGGGCGTGAAAGCGTCGGTCATAAGGATCCCGATACTCTTTTTCACATTGCGGACAAAGCGGAAACGACGCCATCACCGTGAACGGGCGGTCGTAGGGCATGGCGCGAATAATGGTAAAGCGCGGGCCACAATGGGTACAGTTGATGAACGGATAACGATAACGCCGCTCACCGGGCGTATTCATTTCGGTAAGACATTCCGGGCAAGTGGCGGCATCGGGCACGATCTGGGTGTTCATCGTACCTCCCTCGCTCTGGCGGATGGTGAAATCAGCGGGCTGTTGCTCCCAGGCAAAGGGCTCACTCTCAACGCTGTCGATTCGCGCCAGCGGCGGGCAGTGTAAATGCAGGTCGGTGATAAACTGCGAAGGATCGTCCAGTAACCGCACCACCACACCGTCGCCATCGTTACAGACATCGCCACGCAGCCGAAGCTGCTGCGCCAGTTGCCAGACAAAGGGACGAAAACCGACGCCCTGCACTTTGCCGCGAATGCGGAGCTGTACGCCGGAGGGGTTGTTTAGTGTCATTAAGCCGTTCCCGCAGTTATCTATCCCGGTTTGCCTGATGGCGCTACGCTTATCATGCCTACGGGGATGCGAACAGTAGGCCGGATAAGGCGAAGCCGCCATCCGGCATAAGTACTACCGTATTTTACGCGGATTTTCAGATATCAGAACAGCAAAGATGCAGAAGACTCCAGTGCGGCACGACGACGTTTTTCCGCGCTAATCTGTTCGAGCTTATTGCGATCGACACAAATCAGAGCGTGAGTCGGGCAGGCTTCCATGCACGCAGGACCGGCATCACGGTGATAACAGAGATCGCATTTGTTGGCTTCCGCTTTTTCCGCACGCACGTTCAGGCCCGCGCCGCTGTTGCGCACGACCGGGCGCACCACCACTTCCATTGCGCCGTACGGGCACGCGACCACGCAAGTTTTACAACCAATGCAGCGCTCCTGCATCACGTGAACGAAGCCTTTATCACGGCTGATGGCGCCATTCGGGCAGACGTTAGCGCACGGGGCATCCTCACACTGGCGGCACAAGGTCGCTGTGGAAACATTAACGCCTTTAATCACATGGATACGGGGTAAAAAGGTTTCAGGGGTCAGTGACGCGCAGTCCTGGTTTTCCTGATGGGAGACCACGCAGGCCACTTCACAGGTACGGCAACCAATGCACTTATTGGCGTCTGCAATGATGAAACGGTTCATCAAATTCTCCAGCAATGACAGATAATGTGCCGAAGCATTCACGAATCATGCCAGTTTTTATCTTGCTGTAATTTAACGACATTTCAAAAAATCGGATGACCGTTATGGTGTCATCGTCACGAATGACGATGACGGATGACAATTTTACTGCCCGCCGCGAGCTGCCACTGAATCACGACGAATGAGCGTACCGGTGAAGTTTTTTGGCGGCGTGAACGCGCCGCCGTCCAGCATAAAAATCAGTCGGCCAATGGTTTCCTGAATCATCTCCGTCACCGGTATTTTCACACTGGAAAGCGCCGGAATGGTGTACGGCGCGATAGCGATATCATCAAAGCCAATCACCGAAACCTGCGATGGAACACTCACGCCTTTATCATGCAACTGCTTAATGGCGCCAATCGCCATATCATCATTACTGGCTACCAGCGCACTAAAGGCCACGTGACGTGAAAGCAGCGCATCCACGCCTGCCGCCCCACAGGCTGGCGTCCATTTCCCCTTGACGATCAGATCGTCATTCACGCCAATACCGTGGTGCATCAGCGCGTCTTTATATCCCGACAAACGTTCAACCCCGGTCGGGGAGTCCATTGACCCGGTGATAAAAGCAATCTGTTGATGACCTGCGGCAATCAGTTCCGAAACGGCATTAAAGCTGGTCTGCTTTTGATCGCACCAGACGCAATGACTGCTGTTTTTTCGTAGCCGACGGTTAAGCACCATAATGGGCTGCGAATGACTGTCAATGATCTCATCAATCTCATCCACACTCAGAAAACGCGGATATATCATGATGGCGTCACAGCGCAGATCCAGCAGATACTGGATCGCCTGGCGCTCCTCTTGCGCGCTGTGCTTACCATCGGCAAGCAGAAGCTGGCGCCCTTTGTCCTCCGCCATTCTCGCGGTATGAAACAGCAATTCGCTAAAATAGACGCCGTGATACAGGGTGTTTGTCACCACTAACCCCAGCGTCTGGCTGGTTTTCGCCGCAAGGCTGCGCGCCAGCAAATTAGGACGATAACCACTCTCTTCAATGGCCTTAAATACGCGCGCCCTCGTCTCCTGGCTTACGTAGCCATTTCCTGACAGCACTCTTGAGACCGTTGCCTTCGCCACTCCGGCCCGCTGCGCGACCTCCAGCATCGTCGTCATATATTTTCTTCCTTTTCCCGCAATGAGAGGCAGTGTACTGCACCGTTACGTCGATGTCCCTGATGCTAAATCAGACTGCCAAAGCATAAGTGACCGAAATCACATTTATAAGAATAAGTAAAAAATAAATATTGCCACCACACATAAAACTAAACATGATTTTGTGGAACCGGTTTCCCATCAGCGTTTCATCTCTGACGATCGTTGAGACGATCTGACGGCAAAAATAAAACGTACTCTACTGATAAAACAGGATAAAAATCCTATGTCCAAGAATTATGCAGCGCTGGCGCGCTCCGTGGTGACGGCTCTGGGCGGCGTCGACAATATCATCGCAGTGACTCACTGCATGACGCGTCTGCGTTTCGTTATCAAAGATGACGCGCAGGTCGACAGCGCTACGCTGAAAACCCTCAGCGGCGTCCTCGGCGTGGTGCGTAACGATAACCAGTGCCAGGTTATCATTGGTAACACGGTCTCCCAGGCGTATCGTGAAGTGGTGAGCTTGCTCCCCGAGAATCTGCACCCCGCTGAACCTGTCGCTAAGCCGAAGCTCACTTTCAGACGCATTGGCGCGGGGATCCTCGATGCGCTGATCGGGACGATGTCACCGCTGATCCCGGCGATTATCGGCGGATCGATGCTGAAATTGCTGGCGATGATCCTCGAAATGACCGGCGTGCTGGAAAAAGGCTCCTCCACTTTAACGATCCTGACCGTGATCGGCGATGGCGCGTTCTTCTTCCTGCCATTAATGGTGGCAGCTTCGGCGGCGATAAAATTCAAAACCAACATGTCGCTGGCCATCGCGATTGCCGGGGTGCTGGTGCATCCGAGCTTTATCGATCTGATGGCGAAAGCGGCACAGGGCGAGCACGTTGAGTTCGCCCTGATTCCGGTCACGGCGGTGAAATATACCTACACGGTCATACCGGCGCTGGTCATGACCTGGTGTCTGTCTTACATCGAACGCTGGGTGGATCGCATTACGCCCGCCGTCACCAAAAACTTCCTCAAACCGATGCTGATTGTCCTGATCGCGGCACCGCTGGCTATCGTGCTGATTGGCCCGATTGGTATCTGGATCGGTAGCGCGATTTCCGCCCTGGTTTATACCATTCACGGTTATCTCGGCTGGCTGTCTGTCGCCATCATGGGCGCACTGTGGCCGCTGCTGGTGATGACCGGGATGCACCGCGTGTTTACTCCAACCATTATTCAGACCATCGCCGAAACGGGCAAAGAAGGCATGGTTATGCCGTCTGAAATTGGCGCCAACCTGTCACTGGGCGGTTCATCGCTGGCGGTGGCGTGGAAAACAAAGAATCCTGAACTGCGCCAGACAGCGCTGGCAGCCGCAGCGTCGGCTATTATGGCGGGCATTTCGGAACCCGCGCTCTACGGCGTGGCGGTACGTTTAAAACGCCCGCTGATTGCCAGTCTGATCAGCGGTTTTATCTGCGGCGCGGTCGCCGGGATGGCGGGACTCGCCAGCCACTCTATGGCGGCCCCGGGTCTGTTTACCAGCGTTCAGTTCTTTGATCCGGCGAACCCCATGACCATCGTCTGGGTATTTGGCGTCATGGCGCTGGCCGTCGTGCTGTCATTTGTCCTGACGCTGCTGCTCGGTTTTGAAGATATTCCCGTCGAAGATGCCGCGGCACAGGCAAGAAAAAACCAGGCCGCGCAACCGTCAACGGTGAAAGCCTGATTGTCATTCACAGAGGTTTATTATGGCTGTATTTCCGCAAGGATTTTTATGGGGCGGCGCACTGGCCGCCAACCAGTCTGAAGGGGCATACCGGGAAGGCGGCAAAGGGCTGACCACCGTAGATATGATCCCGCATGGTGAACATCGTCTGCCTGTCAAACTGGGTCTGGAGAAGCGTTTTGAACTGCGGAATGACGAATTTTACCCCAGCCACCAGGCGATTGATTTTTATCATCGCTACAAGGACGACATCGCCCTGATGGCAGAAATGGGCTTTACCGTCTTTCGGACCTCGATTGCCTGGAGCCGCCTCTACCCTGACGGCGACGAACTGACGCCCAACGCGGAAGGGATCGCGTTTTACCGCGCGGTATTTGCCGAATGCAAAAAGTACGGCATTGAACCGCTGGTCACACTGTGTCACTTCGATGTGCCGATGCACCTGGTCACCGAATATGGTTCCTGGCGTAACCGCAAAATGGTGGAGTTTTTCACCCGCTATGCGCGGACCTGTTTTGAAGCTTTTGACGGGCTGGTGAAATACTGGCTGACCTTCAATGAGATCAACATCATGCTTCACAGTCCGTTCTCCGGTGCAGGGCTGGTGTTTGAAGAAGGGGAAAATCAGGATCAGGTGAAATATCAGGCTGCTCACCATGAGCTTATTGCCAGCGCGCTGGCGACAAAAATCGCCCATGAGATCAATCCGCAAAACCAGGTGGGCTGTATGCTGGCGGGCGGGAATTTTTATCCCTACTCCTGCAAGCCGGAAGATGTCTGGACTGCGCTTGCAAAAGATCGTGAAAACCTGTTCTTCATTGACGTGCAGGCGCGTGGCGCGTATCCGGCCTATTCCGCCCGCGTGTTCCGTGAGAAAAGCGTGGTGATTGAGAAAGCCCCGGAAGATGACGAAATTCTGAAAAATACCGTCGATTTCGTCTCCTTCAGCTATTACGCTTCTCGCTGCGCCTCGGCAGAGATGAACACCGGCAACACCAGTGCGGCGAACGTAGTGAAGTCCCTGCGTAATCCTTACATTCAGGTGAGTGACTGGGGCTGGGGAATTGACCCGCTTGGCCTGCGCATCACTATGAACATGATGTATGACCGCTATCAGAAACCGCTGTTCCTGGTGGAAAATGGCCTTGGGGCAAAAGATGAAATCGACGCTGACGGCAACATCAATGATGACTACCGTATCAGCTACCTGCGAGACCATATCCGCGCAATGGCTGATGCCATCGAGGACGGCGTGCCGCTGATGGGCTATACCACCTGGGGTTGTATCGATCTGGTGGCCGCGTCGACGGGGGAAATGAGCAAACGGTATGGTTTTGTCTACGTTGACCGTGATGACGCCGGCAACGGCACGCTTGAGCGTACCCGAAAGAAATCGTTCTGGTGGTATAAAAAAGTGATCGCCAGCAACGGGCAGGATCTGACGTAATCATTGTGCCGGATAGCGTGCGTGTTATCCGGCAATCACCTCCTGGCGCATTCCCTTCCCGTTACATTCCTTGCATTTCATTTCCGGAATCTTCCTTCCAGTTTCAGGTTTGCACCGCTCAATTTTTACTGGCATTTTATACAGGTGTTTTTATTCTTACGTGGGCAACAAGGAATCGTTTATGACGACTGAGACTGGCAGTATTGAAGCTGTAATCACCAAACCCTTTCGCCGTTTAAAGGTGAGTTATGTCAGAAAACGCCATGAAGATCCTAAAACCGGCAACACACGTCGCTATAGCCGACATGCGTCGTTAACCCTGAATGGAGACTGGCTGGAACAGGCCGGATTCCCCACCGGCACCCTGGTGACGGTGTCGGTTAATCAAGGAAAATTAATTATCGAACAGGTGAGGACGGAACAGGCCGGATAAGGCATCCCCGTTATCCGGCATGACGTTTATTGCGCTTCTAATTGCGCAAAACCTCCCAGGCCTTGCCAGCCGTCGAGTCGTTGGTAAACGGTGTCGACGGCATCCTTAACCGCCTGAGTCATGGGATAGTAAAACCCGACGATATCAGGCTGGATGCCGAGAAAGATCACTTCGCCAACGTCCTCTTTGAGCTGGTCGACCAGATAGTTGAGCGGCATATTGTGGGTTGTCATCATGAACATCTCGGCGATATCGTCAGGATCGATAATGCGGATCTCGCCGGGATTGAGTCCCATATCGGTAGCATCCACGATCAACAGGCGATCCGGGCGCAATTCGCGAATGGCGACGATATCATTTTCCGGCGCACTGCCGCCGTCAATGACGACCCAGTTTCCCTTCGCCTGTGACGCGCATTTTTCCGCCAACAGCGGACCTGCGCCGTCATCCCCCATCATGCTGTTGCCCACACACAACAAAACGTCAGTCACGCAGCCTCCTCACCATCAGATAAATGGCGCTCTCCTGATGGATATCGTGCAACATGCTCAGCATCTGTTTACTCCACGTCTGCTGTTCCGCAGTCTGAACGGCAAGCGCGCGATCAAACGCATGCGCCAGCATTTGCACGTGATTAAAATCGATGACGATTTCGCCATACTTCGGCACACCTTCCATCTTCCGACGCGCTTCGCTTCCCTCCTCCAGCGTGGCAATCCACGCCAGATACGCGTCCCACGGGCAGGTCAATGCCGCTTCCAGGCAGTCGATGATCCCAAGGTGGTGACCAATCGCCAGGCTGTAATAGACAACCTGCTGCGCCGCGGCGGGCGTGGCATCGTTCTCATCAATAAATTTACGGCTCAGTTGGCTGAACACCACCTTTTCACTCATCGGATACGCGCCTCTTCAACCACCTGGTTCAGACGAGTCACGATCTCCGTGAGTCGCGGATCGTTTTCTGCTTCCAGCCAACGCGCGACCTGATGCTCACCGTGACCTAGCTGGCGCAGGTAATCATCGGCGATCTGGCGACCATAACGGTAACCGGCCAGCCGACGGGCTTCGCGATCCACCTTCACGCGCAGCGGCTGGACCATTTCCGGATGCTGGATTTCTGCAGGCTGCTCATCCAGTTCACCCGGCGCGCGGGCGTGAATTTTCTGCTCCAGCAGACCAAGCGCCATCGCAAAACCGTACAGCGTAGCAGCCGGTGTCGGCGGGCAGCCCGGAATATAGACATCCACAGGCACAATTTTGTCCGTCCCGCCCCAGACGCAGTACAGGTCGTGGAAGATACCCCCGCTGTTGCCACAGGCGCCGTAAGAGATACAGATTTTCGGATCCGGCGCGGACTGCCAGGCACGCAGCGCCGGGGAGCGCATCGCACGGGTCACCGCCCCTGTAAACAGTAAAATGTCCGCATGGCGCGGCGACGGCACCACTTTAATACCGAAGCGTTCGGCATCGAACAGCGGAGAAAGCGTGGCGAAGATTTCGATTTCACAGCCGTTGCAGCCGCCGCAGTCCACACGGTAAACGTACGCTGAACGCTTAATGCTTTTCAGCAATGACGCTTTCATGCTGGCGATGGACTCATCCACCGTCATGGGTACCGGAATACCGTTCGCGTCACGTGGGCCTAGTAAATTGCTCATCAGTTGGCCTCTTTCATATGGCGAGTCAGTTCAATACGGTCGGACGGCACCAGGCATTTCTGACGCTTGCAGTCCGGACAGGTCTCAAAGCTTTCACGGTGATGTTCCGCGCGGCTGTCACCGTTGTGTTTCAACAGGGCGATGGCGTAATCAATCTCTTTCTGAACGGCAAAAGGACGGCGACAGACCCGGCAGTTACACAGCGCAAAGCGAGACTGCTGGAGGAAATCCTCTTTTTTCCATACTGCCAGCTCATATTCCTGCGACAGTTTGATTGCCGCCGTCGGGCAGACTTCCTCGCAGCGGGCACAAAAGATGCAGCGCCCGAGGTTGAACTGCCAGGCCAGTTCTCCGCTGGCCAGATCGGTTTCAACCGTCAGGGCGTTTGACGGACAGGCATTCACGCACGCCGCACAGCCAATGCACTGCTGCGGATTATGCTCCGGCTTGCCGCGGAAGTTTTTATCTACCGCGATCGGCTCCAGCGGATAAGAGGAGGTCGGCGCGCCGGTTTTGATCACTTTTTTGATAAAGGTAAACATGGCGATTCCTTATTTCAGCGGCGAGTTTTTACGCTCAATGCTGTAGCGCTCAAGCTCTTTGTACGGCACGACTTTGCTCTTCTTCTTGCGCACATCCACTACGGTCATGCGGTCAGTACAGGAGTAGCAAGGGTCAAGGCTGCCGATAATCAGCGGCGCATCGGAAACGGTGTTCCCCCGCAGCATGTAGCGCAAGGTTGGCCAGTTGGCGTAGGTCGCGGCACGGCAACGCCAGCGGTACAGTTTCTGGTTGTCGCCGGTCATGCTCCAGTGAATGTCATCACCGCGCGGCGCTTCGGAAAAGCCCAGCGCAAAGCGGTGGGGAATGTAGGTAAAGCCTTCCACCATCAGCGGACCGCCTGGCAGGTTGTCCAGACCAAAGTCGATCATATTCAGCGAGGTATAAACTTCGTTGATACGGACTTTCAGACGCGAAATCACGTCACAGCCCTGCTCGCTATGTACCGTCATTGGCAACAGGCCGTAACCAACAAACGGGTGATCGGCGCGGGTATCACGGGCATGACCGCTGGCGCGAACCATCGGCCCCACGTTACTGAAATCACGCGCGATTTCCGGATCCAGACGGCCAATCCCGACGGTGCGCTGTTCCATGTTTGGCGTGCTGAGCAGCATATCCACCAGTTCCTGCACATCGCGACGCATCTGCTGCGCCAACTGGCGGGTCTGGATCATGTCCTCTTTCAGCAGATCGCGGCGAATCCCGCCAATCAGGTTCAGACCGTAGGTTTTACGCGCCCCGGTCAGGATCTCCGCCATTTTCATTGAGGTTTCACGCACACGGAAGAACTGCATAAAGCCAGAGTCAAAGCCCGTGAAGTGGCAGGCCAGACCGAGGTTCAACAGGTGGGAATGCAGACGTTCCACCTCCAGCAGAATGGCGCGAATCATCTGCGCGCGTTCCGGCACCACAATACCCATCGCGTTTTCAACGGAGGTGGTATAAGCGGTGCTGTGGGCAAAACCACAGATACCGCACACGCGATCCGACAGGAAGGTAACTTCGTTATAACCCATGCGGGTTTCCGCCAGTTTTTCCATGCCGCGGTGGACATAAAACAGGCGGTAATCTGCATCGATAATATTTTCGCCGTCAACAAACAGGCGGAAATGTCCCGGCTCATCAGACGTCACATGTAACGGACCAATGGGCACTACGTTGTTTTTCTTGTTGCCCAGTTCATTAATGAACTCGTAGGTTTCTGCATCGGTGGTCGGCGCCGGGCGCTGGCGGTAATCCATACTGTCTTTACGCAGCGGATAGAGTTCATCCGGCCAGTCATCCGGCAATACCAGACGGCGTTCATCCGGCAGACCCACCGGGATCAGCCCGTACATGTCACGCACTTCACGTTCGCCCCACACCGCCGCAGGGACGCGCGGCGTCACGGAGGGATATTCAGGTTTGTTCGGATCGACCTCAACACGCACCGTTATCCAGCATTTGGTGCCCTGCTCCATCGACAGCACATAATAAACCGCATAATGGCCGCACAACTGGCGCTCATCGTTGCCAAACAGCACAGAGAGCCAGCCACCCTGCTTGTAATACAGGAACTCGACCACTTCCGGCAGAGAGTTGACCTTCACGGTGATGGTCAGTTGATCGTTGGTCTGCCACGCTTCGTCCAGCACCACGCCCGGGAAGGCCTGATGCAGCGCCGCAAGATAGTGTTGACCTGGTTTTTCTTCGTTCATATATAAACTCTCTTAAATCACGCCACCAGCAAGGAGACGAACGCTAAAAACGCAAACCCAAAACCGGCCCAGGTCACGCGTGAAGTGGCGCAAAAACGCAGACGCGCCATGCTGTTTTCAAACAGGGCAATCACCAGCACGCCGACAAGAAGCTTGACGATGGCAATCACCAGCGCCAGCAGCAGACCACCCGCACTGAAGGTCTCCATCTGTCCCCACGGCAGGAACACGCCGACGAACATTTGCAGGACCACCAGTTGTTTGAGGCTAATGCCCCACTTGAGCACCGCAAAACCGCTGCCGCTGTATTCCGTTAGCGGCCCTTCCTGCAATTCCTGCTCCGCTTCCGCCAGATCGAACGGCAGTTTGCCCATCTCGATAAAGGTGGCGAATGCGCAGGCGCACAGCGCCAGAATCAGCGGAATGCTGCGGGCGGCAGGCCAGTGGTAAATCGTGTCGGTGATGTTACTGATATGAGTAGAACCGGCGACCTGCGCGGCAACCCACAGCCCCAGCAGCAGGATCGGCTCCACCAGCACGCCAAGCATCGCCTCACGGCTCGCACCGATGGCGGTGAACGGGCTACCGGTATCCAGACCCGCAATGGAAAAGAAGAAGCGGGCAATGGCGAACAGGTAAATCAGCGTGATCAAATCGCCCAGTTGTGGCAGCGGCGACCCCACCGTCACCACAGGTAGCGCCGTCGCGATGGTCAGCATCACGCCTACCATCACAAATGGCGTCAGGCGAAAGACCCAGCCCGCATCTGCGGGGGCGACACTCTGACGGCCCAGCAGCTTGATCAGATCGCGATACTCCTGCAACACCCCCGGACCGCGACGATTATGCAGACGGGCACGCGCCACGCGCGTCACGCCGGACAACAACGGCGCAACGGCAAATAACACCAGCGCCTGAATTAACGGATATAAAACACTCATTCTCAGGCTCCTCGTGAAATCACAATCACCACCAGCACCGCCAGTTCAATCAGCGCCAGGCGGCGGAACAGAACCGGTGCGGCCGCACTCTGCCAGCCCGGAATCAACGATACCGGGTTAAGCCATTTACGCAGTTTGAGAACCGGCGCGAAGGCCTCTTTCACCGGCATCGCGAAACCATGCGCGGTAATGACCATCGACTGTTCATGGTCGTAGCCACAGACCCAGGCCGTACCGCGTGACCGTGATGGCAGGCGATTGCCTTTGAACATCGCCATGATGATGAACGGCAACAGCGGACAGGCTACCAGCAGCAGGGTGATCATCGGTTGTGAAACCATGGTGTTGGCAGTTTCCAGCGGCAACGGCACGGCAGACGCCAGCAGCGGCAACAACCACGGCGCGGCTACCCCACCCAGCACACAGCAAATGGCTAATGCGACCACGCTGACGCCCATCAGGAGCGGCGCACAGCAGGCGTTTTCCGCCTCTTTAGTCCTCGGCGCGCCCAGGAAGGTGACGCCATAGACTTTCGCCATACACATCACCGCCAGCGCGCCCGTAATCGCCAGCCCTACCGCCAGTAATGGTCCCAACAGACGTCCCACAAACGCGCCGCTGTTACCCAGTTTGAAGAAGGATTGATAGATAACCCACTCACCGGCAAAGCCATTCAGCGGCGGCAGTGCAGCCATCGCCATCAAACCCACCAGCATCGCAATGGAAATGACCGGCATGCGTTTGCCGATGCCGCCCAATTTTTCGATATCGCGATGACCTGTGCGAAACCAGATGCTGCCCGCACCGAGAAACAGCACGCTTTTGAACAGGCTGTGGTTAACCAGATGATAGAGCCCACCGGTCAGGCCAAGCGCGATCAATACGGGTTGATTAAGGGCGATACCGGTCACGCCAGCGCCGAGACCGAGCAGGATAATGCCGATGTTTTCCAGCGTGTGATACGCCAGCAGACGTTGAATGTTGTGTTCCATCAGCGCATATAGCCCGCCGACGAATGCCGTGATCATGCCAAGAATCAGCAACAACACGCCCCACCACAGCGGCGCATTACCGCCAATCAGCGATAACGAGAGAATGCCGAGCAGGCCAACTTTCATCACCACCGTGGAGAACAGCGCCGCCGCCGGGGCGCTGGCGTTCGCATGTGCCTGTGGCACCCATCCGTGCAGCGGAATAATCCCGGCCAGCAGACCAAAGCCCGCCACGCCGAGCAGCCAGATGTCGGAACCGAGCGGCAGTTGCTGGGTGCGCAGATCGAGCAGACGCAATTCCAGCGTGCCGTAGCGTTGCCACACCAGCCAACAGGCGATCGCCAGCAGAAGCGTACCAAGACGCCCCAGCGCGAACCACAATTTGCCCTCTTTGCTGCAACCAGTCAGGAACACGGCGCACAGCGCCATAATTTCCGTCATGACGACCAGTGTGCCCAGGTTACTGGCGACAACGGCACATACCGCTGCGGCCATCAGCAAATTCACCAACAGACCGTTCGCCTTCACCTGCGGATGACGATGCCAGTCGATGTTGTACAGACTGATAAACAGCCCGCACAGGCCCAAAGTAATCAGCCAGATGGCGTTAAGGGGGGTAACCTGCATACCATGCCCGATAAACGGCATCACGCCGCTAACTGCCACAGCATTCAGCAGTACGGTAAAACCCGCAGCGGCGGTACACAGACTGCCAACCGCGCCCCCTACGCCGGCGACCCAGCCGCTCAGCGCTTTATGAAATGAGAAGAGAAAGGCCAGCACGGCAGTGGCGGCAAACCAGGCGACGCCGCTTACGATCAGTGAAATTGCGCTCATTTTGCCTCCCCACGCTGAGCCTGCTGAAACAAGGTGAGATCGCCGAAATCGGTATTGAACGTCAGCTCACGTTTACGTTTGCTGGCCCGGGCAATATCCATGTTGTTCACCAGATGCAGGGCTTTGGTTGGACACATCCGCACACAGACTGGCCCCTGCTCATCAAAGCTGCACAGATCGCATTTCACCGCGATGGCACGTACGCCCGGAACCCAGTCAAGCAGCGTACTGACGCGAGCGGGTGCGGGCGGCGCAGGCGGCGCTTTCGGCGTGTTGGCATTCGCGGGGATATGCAGCGGACGGCTGCCGGAAAATTCAATGGCGCCAAACGGACAGGCGATACCACACAGTTTGCAGCTCACGCACAAACTTTCATTGAGCTGTACGGCACCATCCACCCGGTTAATCGCGTTAACCGGACACACCGTGGCGCAAGGGGCATCTTCGCAGTGGTGACAAAGCTGCGGCGCAGATTCTTTTTCATTCAGCATCACTTTCAGACGCGGCATAGACTGCAGGCCGTGCTGGCGATGCGTCTCTGAACAGGCGGCCTCACAGGTGTGGCAGCCGATACAGAGCGTGGAGTCAGCAATTACAAAACGATTCACCAGGCATTCCTCAGGTGATAGTCATTTTTGACGAAAACATGCCGATGAAATGTCAGTTTCGACACTTATCGACACGTCAGTCCCTTAAATCCCCGTGATGACGCCAAAGACGGCATCACGACGCAAAACGGGCAGCGCCCCGCGTTCAAACCGCCGGGTGTTGTCCGGTCACCAGTTGGCTCAGGTTGACTGGCGAACCGGTCTCAACCGCGGCATACAGACGGTCGTAAACGCTGGCGATTTTATTGAGATAGTGTTCCAGCACCTGCTCGCGATCGCGGTTGCTGATCTGCTCGTCCACCAGGCCTTCAATGCTCAACTGCGCCTGGGCAATCAGTTGTTTATCTTCGCCATCTTTTGTTTCGACGTAATACTCAATGGTGTGGCTGTTAAAACCATCCGCCATCGTGACGTAGATACGAAAGTGTTCGAACAGAACGAAGCAGAGATCCTTATCCGGCGCACAGCTCATCGCGTGATGCAGGCGCGCTTTCGACAGGGTGATCCCCTGAACCAGCGAGTTGCAGTAAATATGCCACTGGTCCTGTAGGCGACGATGCCGCTGCGCAATGTAGTCGGCTTTTTCGCTTATTTCCCAAATAGTCATGTCAGGTTACCTGTTAAACAGAGATAGCCAGCCATAAGCATTTTCCATGCCACTTTTTAACCATTTGTTTTTACGAAAAATTAAAAATAAATAACGGATTTCGACGCGCTGATGACATGTCATTTCGTCATTGTCGTCATCAGCAAACCGCGGCAAATTTCAGGCTGGCATAGTTATTGCTTATCCCTGCCCATTACATCGGGAGGCGATATGCACGAAATTACCCTTTGCCAGCGGACACTGGAATTGATCGAACAGCAGGCCGTCGCGCATGGCGCAAAACGGATAACTGGGGTCTGGCTCAAAATTGGCGCATTTTCTTGCGTTGAAACCAGCGCTCTCTCCTTTTGTTTTGATCTGGTATGCCGTGGCACCGTTGCGGAAGGTTGTAAACTGCACCTTGAAGAACAAGAAGCCGAATGCTGGTGCGAATCCTGTCAACAATACGTCACATTACTGACACAACGTGTACGCCGCTGCCCGCAATGCAACAGCGACACGCTGAGGATCGTGGCCGATGACGGATTACAGATTCGACGAATAGAAATAGATCAGGAGTGAGCGATGTGTACAACATGCGGTTGCGCTGAAGGCAACCTTTATATCGAGGGTGATGAGCATAACCCTCATTCGGCCTTTCGTAGCGCCCCTTTTGCCCCGGCTGCTCGCCCGGCGCTGAATATTACTGGCATTAAAACGTCTGACTTCACCCCAAGCCAGACCGACGAAGGCGATCTGCACTACGGTCACGGCGAAGCCGGAACCCATGCGCCGGGCATGAGCCAGCGTCGGATGCTGGAAGTCGAAATCGATGTACTGGATAAAAACAACCGTCTGGCGGAGCGTAACCGCGCCCGTTTCGCCGCGCGTCAGCATCTGGTGCTCAATCTCGTCTCCAGTCCGGGTTCCGGTAAAACCACGCTGCTCACCGAAACGCTGATGAAGCTCAAAGACAGCGTGCCGTGTGCGGTCATTGAAGGTGACCAGCAGACGGTCAACGATGCTGCGCGCATTCGCGCCACCGGCACACCGGCCATTCAGGTCAATACCGGCAAGGGATGTCACCTTGACGCGCAAATGATTGCCGATGCCGCGCCGCGCCTGCCGCTTTCTGATAACGGGATTCTGTTTATTGAAAACGTCGGTAACCTCGTCTGCCCGGCGAGTTTTGATCTCGGCGAACGCCATAAAGTGGCTGTGCTTTCTGTCACTGAAGGCGAAGACAAACCGCTGAAATACCCGCATATGTTTGCCGCCGCCTCACTGATGCTGCTCAACAAAGTCGACCTGCTGCCATACCTGAATTTCGACGTTGAGAAATGCATTGCCAGCGCCCGGGAAGTGAACCCGGACATTGAAATCATCCTGATTTCCGCCACCAGCGGCGAAGGGATGGATCAGTGGCTGAACTGGCTGGAGACGCAGCGATGTGCATAGGCGTTCCCGGCCAGATTCGCACCATTGAAGGTAACCTGGCGAAAGTCGACGTTTGCGGCATCCAGCGCGACGTCGATCTGACGCTGGTCGGCAGTTGCGATGAGCACGGAGAACCCCGTCTGGGCCAGTGGGTGCTGGTCCACGTCGGTTTTGCCATGAGCGTGATTAACGAAGCCGAAGCGCGCGATACCCTCGATGCGCTCCAGAACATGTTTGATGTTGAGCCGGACGTCGGCGCTTTGCTGTATGGCGAGGAAAAATAATGCGTTTTGTTGACGAATACCGCGCGCCGGAACAGGTGATGCAACTCATTGAACACCTGCGTGAACGCGCCGCCCATCTCCCGTATACCGCCGAACGTCCGTTGCGCATTATGGAGGTCTGCGGTGGGCATACCCACGCGATCTTCAAATTTGGGCTCGACCAGTTGCTCCCGGACAACGTGGAATTTATTCACGGCCCAGGCTGCCCGGTCTGTGTGCTGCCAATGGGACGTATCGACAGCTGTGTGGAAATTGCCAGCCATCCGGAGGTTATCTTCTGTACTTTTGGCGACGCCATGCGCGTACCGGGAAAACAGGGGTCGCTATTACAGGCGAAAGCCCGTGGCGCGGATGTCCGCATCGTCTATTCGCCGATGGATGCGCTCAAACTGGCGCAGGAAAACCCCACACGCAAAGTCGTCTTTTTCGGTCTCGGCTTTGAAACGACCATGCCAACGACTGCCATTACGCTGCAACAGGCGAAACAGCGCGACGTGCAGAACTTCTGGTTCTTCTGCCAACACATCACGCTCATTCCTACCCTGCGCAGCCTGCTGGAGCAACCCGATAACGGCATCGACGCGTTCATCGCCCCGGGCCATGTCAGCATGGTGATCGGCACCGATGCCTATGATTTTATTGCCAGTGAATTTCATCGCCCGCTGGTGGTCGCCGGATTCGAACCTCTTGATCTACTGCAAGGCGTCGTGATGCTGGTTGAGCAGAAAATAGCGGCCCACAGCAAAGTTGAAAACCAGTACCGCCGCGTGGTGCCGGATGCCGGTAACCCTTTAGCGCAGCAAGCCATTGCTGAGGTATTTTGCGTCACCGGCGACAGCGAATGGCGCGGTCTGGGTGTGATTGAATCGTCCGGCGTACATCTGACGCCCGATTATCAACGCTTTGATGCGGAGGCGCATTTCCGCCCGGCACCGCAGCAGGTTTACGACGATCCGCGCGCCCGTTGCGGTGAAGTATTAACCGGAAAATGTAAGCCGCACCAGTGTCCGCTGTTTGGCAAGACCTGTAATCCGGAGACCGCCTTCGGCGCACTGATGGTCTCTTCAGAAGGCGCATGTGCCGCCTGGTATCAGTATCGTCAGCAGGAGTGTGAAGCATGAACAGCGTACAACTCGCCCACGGCAGCGGCGGGCAGGCCATGCAACAGCTAATCAATAGCCTGTTTATGGAGGCCTTTGCCAACCCGTGGCTGGCGGAGCAAGAAGACCAGGCCCGTCTTGAACTGGCGCAACTGGTTGCCGAAGGCGATCGTCTGGCGTTCTCCACCGACAGCTACGTCATTGATCCGCTCTTTTTCCCCGGCGGTAATATCGGCAAGCTGGCAATCTGCGGTACGGCCAATGACGTTGCGGTAAGCGGTGCGATCCCACGTTATCTCTCCTGCGGTTTTATCCTCGAAGAAGGCCTGCCAATGGAGACGCTGAAAACCGTGGTTAACAGCATGGCGGCGACCGCACGCGAGGCCAACATCGCCATCGTCACCGGCGACACCAAGGTCGTTCAGCGCGGCGCGGCAGATAAACTGTTTATCAATACCGCAGGAATGGGGGCGATTCCGGCCAATATTCACTGGGGCGCGCAAACCCTGTCTGTCGGCGATGTGCTGCTGGTCAGCGGGACGCTTGGCGATCACGGCGCAACCATTCTCAATCTGCGCGAACAACTGGGGCTGGACGGTGAGCTGGTCAGCGACTGTGCGGTCCTGACGCCGTTGATTCAGTCGCTGCGCGATATCGCTGGCGTAAAAGCGCTGCGTGACGCCACCCGTGGCGGCGTTAATGCGGTCGCCCATGAGTTTGCCGCCGCCTGCGGTTGCGGAATTGAATTGTCCGAATCCGCACTTCCCGTGAAGCCTGCCGTTCGTGGAGTATGTGAACTACTGGGTCTGGATGCACTCAACTTTGCTAACGAGGGCAAACTGGTGATTGCCGTTGAACGTCAGGCGGCAGAACAAGTGCTGGCCGCGCTGCACGCTCATCCGCTGGGGCGTGATGCGGCATTAATTGGTGAAGTCGTCGAACGTAAAGGCGTGCGTCTGGCAGGTCTTTATGGCGTCAAACGCACGCTGGATTTACCCCATGCCGAACCGCTGCCACGTATTTGTTAATTCTGTAATCATGCCGGGTGGCGCCTTCGCCATATCCGGCCTACATCATTTGTGGAACTGTTGCCCGAATAAGGCGTTCTCGCCGTTATACAGCTCACACAAACTGTTCGAACCGTAGGCCGGATAAGGCTATTTTTCCGCCATCCGGCGGAAGTTGAGTATCACTATCTAATTTAGTTTCTTTTTCGCACCGCACTGTGGTGCTTTCCTGGAAAAGCAATATGTCGTATACACCGATGAGCGATCTCGGGCAGCAAGGATTGTTCGACATCACTCGCACATTATTACAGCAGCCCGACCTTCAATCGTTAAGTGAGGCGCTTTCGCAACTGGTAAAGCGGTCAGCGCTTGCCGACAGCGCGGCAATCGTATTGTGGCAAGCTCAAACGCAGCGCGCGTCCCGGTACGCCTCGCATGAGAATGGCAACCCCGTCGTCTACGAAGATGAAACGGTTCTGGCGCACGGTCCGGTCCGCCGTATCCTGTCTCGCCCGGACGCGCTGCACTGCAATTACCAGGAGTTTATAGAAACCTGGCCGCAACTGGCTGCCGACGGACTTTACGCGCCATTTGGCCATTACTGTCTGCTGCCGCTGGCGGCGGACGGGCGTATTTTCGGCGGCTGTGAGTTTATCCGTAATGAAGATCGCCTCTGGAGTGAAAAAGAGTACGAGCGCCTGCAAACCTTCACCCAGATTGTCAGCGTAGTGGCGGAGCAAATCCAGAGTCGAGTGACGAACAATGTCGATTACGATCTCTTGTGCCGCGAACGCGACAACTTTCGCATTCTGGTCGCCATCACAAACGCCGTGCTTTCACGGCTCGATATGGATGAACTGGTCAGCGAAGTCGCGAAAGAAATTCACCATTATTTCAATATCGACGACATCAGCATTGTCCTGCGCAGCCACCGTAAAAATAAGCTCAGCATCTACTCCACCCACTATCTTGATGAAAATCATCCCGCCCATGAACAGAGCGAAGTGGATGAAGCGGGCACCCTGACGGAACAGGTGTTTAAAAGCAAAGAGATGCTGCTGATTAACCTGAACGAACGCGATGCGCTGGCGCCTTATGAACGTATGCTGTTTGAAACATGGGGGAATCAGATCCAGACGCTTTGCCTGCTCCCGCTGATGTCCGGCAACACTATGCTTGGGGTGTTAAAACTGGCGCAGTGTGAAGAGAAGGTCTTTACCACCGCCAACCTGAAACTGTTGCGCCAGATTGCCGAGCGCGTAGCTATCGCCGTGGATAACGCGCTCGCCTATCAGGAAATTCATCGCCTGAAAGAACGGCTGGTGGATGAAAACCTGGCGCTCACCGAGCAACTCAATAATGTCGACAGTGAGTTTGGTGAAATCATTGGCCGCAGCGACGCCATGTACAGCGTGCTCAAACAGGTCGAGATGGTCGCGCAAAGCGACAGTACCGTGCTGATCCTCGGTGAAACCGGTACCGGAAAGGAACTGATTGCCCGCGCAATTCACAATCTGAGCGGGCGTAATGCACGGCGGATGGTGAAAATGAACTGTGCGGCGATGCCCGCCGGACTTCTGGAAAGCGACCTGTTCGGTCACGAGCGCGGGGCCTTTACCGGAGCCAGCGCACAGCGCATTGGCCGTTTCGAGCTGGCGGATAAAAGCTCATTATTCCTTGATGAAGTTGGCGATATGCCGCTGGAATTACAACCGAAACTTCTTCGTGTTTTACAGGAACAAGAGTTTGAACGTCTGGGTAGCAATAAACTGATCCAGACCGACGTACGGCTGATTGCCGCCACCAACCGCAACCTGAAAAAAATGGTTGAAGACCGCGAATTTCGCAGCGACCTCTATTATCGCCTCAACGTCTTCCCTATCCAGCTTCCCCCCTTGCGTGAGCGCCCGGAAGATATTCCGCTGCTGGTCAAAGCGTTCACCTTCAAAATTGCCCGACGCCTGGGACGCAACATCGACAGCATCCCGGCCGAAACCCTGCGTACCCTCAGTAATATGGAGTGGCCGGGCAATGTCCGCGAACTGGAGAACGTGATCGAGCGCGCCGTGCTGTTGACGCGGGGAAGTGTGCTGCAACTTTCATTGCCGGATATCGGCATACTCTCCCCCGTTGAACCGTCTGTTGCCACTGAAGTCGCGCAGGAGGGTGAAGATGAATATCAGCTTATTATGCGGGTGTTGAAAGAGACTAACGGCGTGGTGGCGGGCCCGAAAGGGGCGGCTCAGCGTCTGGGGCTTAAACGTACAACGCTGCTGTCGCGCATGAAACGATTAGGGATCGATAAAGACGCGCTGGTTTAAGCTGCTTTGCCTGATGGCGTCTTATTAGTCCGGGATCGGCTAAAGCAACCGCACTCTTCCAGGCCGGATAAGGCGCAAGCCGTCATCCGGCACGTCACTTCTTACGCTGATATTTTTCCGGCAGTTCCGGGACGGGACGTTTATCGTCGATAAGATGACGAACCGTCAGGACCGGATGCCGCCAGAGCATTCTCGGCCCCGCCCAGCGCATGATCTGCTTCATCTCTTCCCGTTTTGCAGGCTGATAGCAGTGAACCGGGCACTGCTTGCAGGCTGGTTTTTCCTCACCAAATACGCACTTATCCAGGCGTTTTTGCGCATAGGCATACAGCGCATCGTAATGTCCCGGCTCGTCAACAGCCTGCGGGCACTGACGCTCATACAGCGCGATCATCTTTTTAATCGTCAGTTTTTCGCGGGCGATACGCTTACCGGACATTCTGCGCCTCCACAACGTTAAAGTGCATTTATTCTACAACTTAAATTCCCCCGGCACTATCACCCGAAGGTGACACTTTTCAGCCTTCAAATAAGAATAATTTTCATTTAACCCTATCTTTATGTATACCTTGTGCTATATAACATAGCAAAGGCTATATTCGATGAATAATTAACCATTTCTTTATGAGGGATACTATGTCTCACCTGCCCCGCCTGAGGTCATCGCTGCTGCTTGTCCTGCTGAGCGTGTTCGCATTATCACCAGCGTATGCCGACAAGAAATTTAAAGTCGTTACCACTTTCACGGTCATCGCTGACATGGCGCAAAACGTGGCGGGTGATGCCGCAGAGGTCAGTTCCATCACCAAACCCGGCGCTGAAATTCATGAATACCAGCCCACGCCTGGTGACATCAAACGAGCTCAGGGCGCACAACTCATTCTCTCTAACGGGCTGAATCTGGAACTGTGGTTTGCCCGTTTCTATCAGAATTTGTCGGGCGTACCGGAGGTAACCGTTTCCGACGGCATTAAACCGATGGGCATCAGCGAGGGTCCGTACCGCGGTAAACCCAACCCTCACGCCTGGATGTCGGAAGAAAATGCGCTGATTTACGTCGACAATATCCGCGATGCGCTGACGAAGTACGATCCGGCGAACGCTGAAACCTATCAGAAGAATGCGGAACGTTATAAAACACAGATCCGCCAGACGATGGAACCCTTACGCGCGGCGCTGGCGGCCATTCCTGCCGATAAGCGTTGGCTGGTGACCAGTGAAGGGGCGTTTTCTTATCTCGCCCGTGATAACGGCCTGAAAGAGCTTTACCTCTGGCCGATCAATGCCGATCAGCAGGGAACGCCAAAACAGGTCCGTAACGTTATCGATGCGATCAGAACGCATCAGATCCCGACCGTATTCAGCGAAAGTACGGTGTCCGATAAACCAGCCCGTCAGGTTGCACGGGAATCTGGCGCACACTACGGCGGCGTGCTGTATGTCGATTCACTGAGTGCCGCTGATGGCCCCGTCCCCACCTGGCTCGACCTGCTACGTGTGACGACCGAAACCATCGTGAGCGGCATCAATGACGGTCTGAGGAGTCAACAATGAATCAATCCGCGATTACCGTGAATCAGGTAACGGTGACGTATCGCAATGGTCATACCGCGCTACGCGATGCAAGCTTTCAGGTGCCGGGCGGTTCTATCGCCGCGCTGGTGGGGGTGAATGGTTCAGGAAAATCGACGTTGTTCAAAGCACTGATGGGCTTTGTCCGTCTTGCGGGTGGGGAAATATCCATCCTGCAACAACCGGTGAACAATGCGCTGAAGCAAAACCGCATTGCTTATGTTCCACAATCCGAAGAGGTGGACTGGTCGTTTCCGGTGCTGGTGGAAGATGTGGTGATGATGGGCCGCTATGGACATATGGGCTGGCTGCGTCGCCCGAAAGCGCAGGATCATGCCAGTGTAGATGCGGCGCTGGCGCGCGTGGATATGCTGGAGTATCGTCATCGCCAGATTGGTGAGCTTTCTGGCGGGCAAAAAAAACGCGTCTTTCTCGCCAGAGCTATCGCCCAGGATGGTCAGGTCATTCTGTTAGATGAACCCTTTACCGGCGTGGACGTCAAAACCGAGGCCCGCATTATCGCACTGTTACGGGAACTGCGTGACGAGGGGCGTACAATGCTGGTCTCCACCCATAATCTCGGTTCCGTCACCGAGTTTTGCGATTATACGGTGATGATCAAAGGCACCGTACTGGCAAGCGGGCCGACGGAAACCACCTTTACCGCCGCCAACCTCGAATTAGCCTTCAGCGGCGTGCTGCGTCATGTTGCGCTCCGCGGTGGCGAAGAACACATCATTACCGACGACGAGCGTCCGTTTATCTCCCGCCGCGCCACGGGAAGTGGAGAGTCATCATGAACTGGCTGACAGAACCCTTTGGTTATCAGTACATGCTCAATGCAATGTGGGTTTCCGCGATGGTTGGCGGCCTGTGCGCCTTTCTCTCCTGCTATTTAATGCTGAAAGGCTGGTCGCTGATTGGCGATGCGCTCTCGCACTCCATAGTGCCGGGCGTCGCGGGTGCTTATATGCTCGGTATCCCCTTCTCGCTTGGAGCTTTTCTCTCCGGTGGCCTGGCGGCAGGCAGCATGCTGTTTCTGAACCAGCGCTCGCGACTAAAGGAAGACGCCATTATTGGCCTGATCTTCTCGTCATTTTTTGGTATTGGGCTGTTTATGGTGTCACTCAACCCAATGTCGGTAAATATTCAGACCATCATTCTCGGCAATGTTCTGGCCATTGCGCCGGAAGATATCGTGCAACTGGCTATTATCGGAGTGGTTTCCCTGCTCATTTTGTTGCTGAAGTGGAAGGATTTAATGGTGACCTTCTTCGATGAAAACCATGCCCGATCCATTGGCCTGAATCCGGGGCGTCTGAAGCTGCTCTTTTTCACCCTGCTGTCAGTCTCTACTGTTGCCGCGCTACAAACCGTAGGCGCATTTCTGGTTATCTGCCTGGTGGTGACGCCTGGAGCCACCGCCTGGCTGTTGACCGACCGCTTTCCGCGTTTACTTATCCTCGCCGTCGCAATAGGCAGCTTGACCAGCTTCTTCGGTGCCTGGCTCAGCTATTGGCTCGACGGGGCCACCGGCGGGATTATCGTGGTCCTGCAAACGTTATTGTTCCTGCTGACATTCGTTTTCGCCCCCAAACACGGTTTGCTGGCGAATCGTCGTCGAGCACGCAGTAAGGAGCCGTCATGTCCTTAAACACGTTACTGGAACCTTTCCAGTTCGACTTTATGGTGAACGCGCTTACCATTTCTGCCATCGTGGCGATTCCTTGCGCCTTACTGTCGGTATTTCTGGTCCTGAAAGGCTGGGCATTAATGGGGGATGCCATGAGCCATGCGGTCTTTCCGGGCATTGTGCTGGCGTATATCGTCGGTATTCCGCTGGCGATCGGTGCATTTATCGCAGGCCTGTTCTCCGCCATCGCGACCGGCTATCTCGACGACAATAGCCGGATCAAACGCGACACCATCATGGGGATCGTCTTCTCCGGGATGTTTGGCGCCGGGCTGGTGCTTTATGTCTCCATCCAGTCAGAGGTTCATCTCGACCACATCCTGTTCGGCGACATGCTGGGCATCTCGCTCAACGACATTCTGCAAACGGCGCTGATCGCCCTCGCAATCGCGCTCATCATCACCCTGAAATGGAAAGATCTGCTGCTCCACGCCTTCGATCCGCACCAGGCGAAAGCCAGTGGGCTTAACACGACGTTGTTACATTATGGATTACTGTGCATGATTGCATTAACCATCGTAGCCACGCTGAAATCGGTTGGGATCATTTTGTCGATCTCATTGCTGATAGCCCCAGGTGCGATTGCTGTGTTGCTCACCCGACGCTTTGCCCGGGC
Source organism: Citrobacter amalonaticus (assembly GCF_037053465.1). GTDB lineage: Bacteria > Pseudomonadota > Gammaproteobacteria > Enterobacterales > Enterobacteriaceae > Citrobacter_A > Citrobacter_A amalonaticus_H. The sequence continues at coordinate 341,015 of NZ_JBALIF010000004.1, read as the reverse complement.
GCTGCTACTGGCGACAGGACTCGCGGTGCTCACCTCATTTTTGGGCGTTTATCTCTCTTTTTTCCTCGACAGCGCCCCCGCCCCTACGATCGTCGTGTTGTTTACGCTTTTCTTTATCGCAGCGTTTGTTTATGCCGTATTACACGATCGGCGTTCAGAAATGCGACAATCACAATCCGTGTAACATTCTGAAATGCAAAGAGGATCGAGAAGTCGACGATCCTCACTTTCCTTGAAATGCGTATCTCCGTTATCATGTGCCCCTTATGTGATAACAACGAAAACGAAAAAGATCGCAATCCATTTACATTCAGGGAACTGGACACAACTCCATGAGTACAATCGATAACCTCGACTCCCACACTCCGATGATGCAGCAGTATCTCAAGCTGAAAGCTCAGCACCCGGAGATCCTGCTTTTCTACCGCATGGGCGACTTCTATGAACTCTTTTATGACGATGCGAAACGTGCGTCGCAATTGCTTGATATTTCACTGACGAAGCGGGGCGCCTCCGCAGGCGAACCTATCCCGATGGCGGGCATTCCCCATCATGCGGTTGAAAACTATCTCGCCAAACTGGTCAATCAGGGAGAATCTGTCGCCATTTGCGAACAGATTGGCGATCCGGCGACCAGTAAAGGCCCGGTTGAGCGTAAGGTCGTGCGCATCGTCACGCCAGGTACCATCAGCGATGAAGCGCTGTTACAGGAGCGTCAGGACAATCTTCTGGCTGCCATCTGGCAGGACAGTAAAGGTTACGGTTATGCCACCCTGGACATCAGTTCCGGTCGTTTTCGCCTGAGCGAACCGGCCGATCGCGAAACGATGGCTGCCGAACTGCAGCGCACCAATCCGGCCGAATTGCTGTATGCAGAAGATTTCGCCGAAATGGCGCTCATTGAAGGTCGTCGCGGATTACGCCGCCGCCCGCTATGGGAATTTGAAATTGATACCGCGCGTCAGCAACTGAACCTACAGTTCGGGACCCGCGATCTGATTGGCTTCGGCGTTGAAAATGCCCCACGCGGACTGTGCGCCGCGGGCTGCCTGTTGCAGTACGTTAAAGATACGCAGCGCACATCCCTGCCGCATATTCGCTCTATCACCATGGAGCGTCAGCAGGACAGCATCATTATGGATGCCGCGACGCGCCGCAATCTGGAGATCACCCAGAATCTGGCAGGCGGTGTGGAAAATACGCTGGCCTCGGTGCTCGACTGCACCGTAACGCCGATGGGCAGCCGTATGCTTAAACGCTGGTTACACATGCCGGTGCGTGACACGAAAATCCTGACTGAACGCCAACAGACCATAGGATCGTTACAGGACGCCACCAGCGAACTGCAACCCGTACTGCGTCAGGTCGGCGATCTGGAACGTATTCTTGCCCGTCTGGCGCTGCGCACTGCCCGCCCGCGCGATCTCGCCCGTATGCGTCACGCCTTCCAGCAGTTGCCGGCGTTACGCGCTCAACTGGAATCGGTGAACAGCGCCCCCGTACAGACGCTGCGCGAAAAAATGGGCGAATTCACTGAGCTGCGTGAACTGCTTGAGCGCGCAATTATCGAGGCACCGCCAGTGCTGGTCCGCGATGGCGGCGTGATCGCTCCGGGATACAATGAAGAGCTTGATGAATGGCGGGCGCTGGCCGATGGCGCAACCGACTATCTCGACAGGCTGGAAATTCGCGAACGTGAACGTACCGGACTGGATACCCTAAAGGTTGGCTTCAACGCCGTCCACGGTTATTACATCCAGATTAGCCGTGGGCAAAGTCATCTGGCACCCATCAACTACGTTCGTCGTCAGACGTTGAAAAATGCCGAACGATACATCATCCCTGAACTTAAAGAGTATGAAGATAAGGTTCTGACCTCCAAAGGCAAAGCGCTGGCGCTGGAAAAACAGCTTTATGACGAACTGTTCGATCTGCTGCTGCCACATCTGGCGGAATTGCAACAGAGCGCTAACGCGCTGGCGGAACTCGACGTGCTGGTGAACCTTGCCGAGCGTGCCTGTACGCTGAACTACACCTGTCCAACCTTTAGCGATAAACCCGGCATTCATATTACTGAAGGCCGCCATCCGGTGGTGGAACAGGTATTGAACGAGCCGTTTATTGCCAACCCGCTGGACCTCTCGCCGCAACGCAGAATGCTGATAATCACCGGGCCAAACATGGGCGGTAAGAGTACCTATATGCGCCAGACGGCATTAATTGCGCTACTGGCGTATATCGGCAGCTATGTCCCGGCACAGAAAGTGGAAATTGGCCCTGTCGATCGTATTTTTACCCGTGTCGGCGCGGCGGACGACCTGGCCTCTGGACGTTCTACATTCATGGTCGAGATGACCGAAACCGCCAATATCCTGCATAACGCCACGGAGAACAGTCTGGTGTTGATGGATGAGATTGGCCGTGGGACCTCCACTTACGATGGTCTATCGCTGGCCTGGGCATGCGCGGAAAATCTGGCGAATAAGATTAAAGCGCTGACGCTATTCGCAACGCACTACTTCGAACTGACGCAGTTGCCGGAAAAAATGGAAGGGGTAGCCAACGTCCACCTGGATGCGCTGGAACACGGCGATACCATCGCCTTTATGCACAGCGTACAGGACGGCGCGGCAAGCAAGAGCTACGGCCTGGCCGTCGCAGCACTGGCGGGTGTTCCCAAAGACGTTATCAAGCGCGCCCGCCAGAAACTGCGCGAGCTGGAAAGTATTTCACCCAACGCCGCAGCTACGCAAGTGGATGGTACGCAGATGTCGTTGCTCTCAGTCCCCGAAGAGACCTCTCCTGCCGTTGAAGCGCTGGAAAACCTTGACCCCGATTCTCTGTCGCCCCGTCAGGCGCTGGAGTGGATCTACCGGCTGAAGAGTCTGGTTTAGTTCTCTGCGGTCTTCCGCCGGGTGGCGCTGCGCTTACCGGGCCTACCGTTTTTGTAGGCCCGGTAAGCGCAGCGCCACCCGGCAAAACAAAGCGCACGATATTATCGCCCGGTAAGGCGAAGACGCCTCCGGGCTTTTTTTTACAACAGCGGCGGAATGCTCGGCACCATCGGCGCGTCATCAATATCTTTCTGCGTCATACGAAACGCCTCCGGATAGTGCTCACGGCTGGTGCGGCGTAACGGTTCGGTATCACGCCAGGTGTACAGACAATGCTGGCACTGATACACCGTCCAGACGCCTTCTACTGGCGAAGTCGCCATCACTTCTATCTGTTCATCGGCACAACGTGGACAAATCATCGGTTACTCCTTATTTACGGTTGGCCAACATGGCGGTCAGCTTTTCAGACCAGGCTTTGGTTTCAGGTAGATCGCACACCGGCTGGCTATAGTGGCCGCGATTATCTGGCGCAACCGGCGTGGTCGCATCAATGATCAGCTTGTCGGTGATCCCCGCCGGGCTGGAACCCGGATCCAGCTCCAGTACCGACATGTTCGGCAACTGTACAAGGTCGCCTGCCGGATTCACTTTTGACGATAGCGCCCACATCACCTGCGGCAGATTGAACGGATCGACATCTTCATCGACCATAATCACCATCTTCACATAACCCAGGCCATGCGGCGTGGTCATCGCACGCAGTCCCACCGCGCGGGCAAAACCGCCGTAGCGTTTTTTGGTTGAGATGATCGCCAGCAGTCCGTGGGTATACATGGCATTAACCGCCTGCACTTCCGGGAATTCTGCTTTCAACTGTTGATAGAGTGGCACACAGGTTGCCGGCCCCATCAGATAGTCGATTTCCGTCCACGGCATACCGAGATAGAGTGATTCAAAAATTGGTTTCGTGCGATACGACACCTTATCAATGCGCACCACGGTCATGTTACGGCCACCAGAGTAGTGGCCGGTAAACTCGCCAAACGGTCCTTCTATCTCTCGTTTACGACTTTCAATCACCCCTTCCAGAATCACCTCCGATCCCCACGGCACATCAAACCCCGTCAACGGTGCGGTGGCGATGGGATAAGGGCTTTGGCGCAGCGCCCCGGCCATCTCATATTCCGACTGATCGTACTTCAGCGGCGTCGCCCCCATCAGCGTGATGATCGGATCGTTGCCCAGCGTAATCGCAATCGGCAAATCTTCCCCGCGCTCTTCCGCTTTATGTAAATGCAGCGCGATATCGTGCATCGGTACTGGCTGTAAGCCAAGCTTGCGCTTGCCCTTCACTTCCATACGGTAAATGCCGACGTTCTGCTTGCCGAAGTTATCCGGATCCAGCGGATCGCGGGAGACCACGCAAGCTTTATCCAGATAAAAGCCTCCATCACCGTCATTCAGGCGAAACAGCGGCAAAATATCGAACAGATTGATCGCCTCACCATCCACGCTGTTTTCTGCCCATGCTGGATTCGCCCGGCGCTCCGGTGCTACCGGGAAATGCTCCCAGCGGCGAATATATTCCTCTATCTGCTTTTTCACTGGCGTATTCGGCGGTAAACCTAACGAAATCGCATGGTTTTGCCAGGAGCCGATGGTGTTCATGGTCACGCGGGCATCGGTAAACCCACGAATATTATCGAACCATAATGCCGGCGCGCCATCGCCGATACGTCCGGTAGCGTTGGCAGCCGCCGCCAGATCGGGCTCGGCGTTCACTTCCTCACTAATTTTCAGCAGTTGCCCCTGATCGTCGAGCGCCTGTAAAAAGCTGCGTAAATCATCAAATGCCATTATTCATTCTCCTGTGAAAAATTCTGTGCCTGTGACAACCCCTGCCAGCGACGCGCAAGTGGATGCGCAAGCGCAAACTGATCCAGCACACGCGCCACAATGTGTTGCGTGATGTCTTCAACGGTCTGAGGATGGTTATAGAACGCGGGCATGGGCGGTACCATCGCCACCCCCATGCGAGAAAGAGCGAGCATGTTTTCCAGATGAATCGTACTAAGCGGCATTTCACGCGGTACCAGCACTAATTTGCGCCCTTCTTTCAGCACCACGTCAGCAGCACGCCCTACCAGCCCTTCTGCGTATCCCGCCCGAATCCCCGCCAGCGTTTTCATGCTGCAAGGGATAACGATCATGCCATCGGTGTGAAACGAGCCTGATGAGATGGTAGCGGCCTGATCGGCCGGGTTATGACAGTAATCAGCCAGTCCGGCGACCTCACGCGCACTGTAAGATGTTTCAAGTTCGATGGTCGTTTTGGCCCACTTCGACATCACCAGATGGGTTTCCACTTCCGGCATTTGACGCAGCGCCTGTAATAGCGCGACGCCCAGCGGTGCCCCTGTCGCGCCGGTCATTCCTACAATCAGTCTCATGCTTCACCCTAAACTTGTTCGTATGCGAACGTTATTTTAACAGGCTACGGCATAAAGACATGGCAAACAATATTGTTCGTATACGACAGCACTCAATGCTTAAAAATGAAGGATTAAAAATGTCCCCCATTGTGGCTATCATGGAGGACACGCTTTTTAAGATGGGGTTTTCATGCAGTTACGAAACGAAGCATTTCACTTGCTACGTCAGCTTTTTCAGAAGCATACCGCACGCTGGCAGCAGGCGTTGCCAGAGCTGACTAAACCCCAGTACGCCGTCATGCGCTCCATTGCCGAGCATCCTGGCATTGAGCAGGTTGAACTCACGGAAGTGGCGGTGAGTACCAAAGCGACGCTGGCGGAAATGCTGAGTCGCATGGAAAGCCGCAATCTGGTGAGACGTGAACACGATCCGGCCGATAAACGTCGCCGCTTTGTGTTTCTCACGCCGGAAGGCGAAGCTTTACTAAACACGAAAATATCGCTCGGAAATGGCGTCGATGAAGAATTTTTAGGGCGGCTGAGCAATAAAGAGCGCGAGCTGTTCACGCAACTGGTCAAGAAGATGATGGAATAGCGCTCGTCATTGACCACGAAAAAGGCCAGTCTCTCGACTGGCCTCAGATTGTTGACAGACCCTGTGAGGGTCTTGCCGGACGCTCGCTTACTCGCGGAACAGCGCTTCGATATTCAGCCCCTGCGTCTGCAGAATTTCACGCAGACGACGCAGACCTTCAACCTGAATCTGACGAACACGTTCACGTGTAAGACCGATTTCCCGGCCCACATCTTCCAGTGTCGCCGCTTCATACCCCAGCAGACCGAAACGACGTGCCAGCACTTCACGCTGTTTAGCGTTCAGTTCGAACAGCCATTTGACGATGCTTTGCTTCATATCGTCATCTTGCGTGGTATCTTCCGGGCCGTTTTCTTTCTCATCGGCCAGGATGTCCAGCAACGCTTTCTCGGAATCGCCAGCCAGCGGGGTGTCCACCGAGGTAATGCGCTCATTAAGACGAAGCATGCGGCTAACGTCATCAACCGGTTTATCCAGTTGCTCGGCGATTTCTTCCGCGCTCGGTTCGTGGTCCAGTTTATGGGACAACTCGCGTGCGGTACGCAGATAGACGTTCAGCTCTTTAACAATGTGAATCGGCAGTCGAATGGTACGGGTTTGGTTCATGATAGCCCGTTCAATCGTCTGGCGAATCCACCAGGTTGCGTATGTTGAGAAACGGAACCCGCGTTCCGGGTCAAACTTCTCGACGGCACGGATAAGTCCCAGATTGCCCTCTTCAATCAGGTCCAGCAACGCCAGACCACGATTGCCATAACGGCGGGCAATTTTCACCACCAGACGCAGGTTGCTTTCAATCATCCGACGGCGAGAGGCGACATCTCCACGCAGTGCGCGACGCGCGAAATAGACTTCTTCTTCGGCTGTTAACAGTGGCGAATAACCAATTTCACCAAGGTAAAGCTGAGTCGCGTCCAACACACGCTGTGTGGCCCCCTGCGATAACAGCTCTTCTTCAGCCAAATCGTTATCACTGGGTTCCTCTTCAACTAAGGCCTTTTCGTCAAAAACCTCAACTCCGTTCTCATCAAACTCCGCATCTTCATTTAAATCATGAACTTTCAGCGTATTCTGACTCATAAGGTGGCTCCTACCCGTGATCCCTTGACGGAACTCAAGTGTTAGCCTGGTTCCGCCACTTTATCGCTGCGGTAAATAGCGCAGCGGATTTACGGATTTCCCCTTGTAACGAATTTCAAAATGCAAGCGTGTAGAACTGGTTCCGGTGCTACCCATGGTCGCTATTTTTTGCCCCGCCTTCACTTCTTGTTGTTCCCGGACCAGCATCGTATCGTTATGGGCGTAGGCGCTCAGGTAATCATCGTTATGTTTGATGATAATAAGATTACCGTAACCACGCAGTGCGTTACCGGCATAGACGACGCGCCCATCAGCGGTCGCGGTAATAGCCTGTCCCTTACTGCCTGCAATGTCGATACCTTTATTGCCCCCTTCGGAAGCCCCAAAGTTTTCGATCACCTTGCCGTCAGTCGGCCAGCGCCATGTGGAGATTGGCGAACTGGTAGACGTACTGCTTGCAGTCGATTCGGTTGTGCTAACCGCTGGAGCCGTTACGGGCGCTGTGACAACTGTCCCAGCAGGCTTGTTGTTCGGCAACATTTTGTTAGCACTTTGTTCACCTGAGTCCTCAGAATACGTAATTGTCGGTTTCGACGCAACAGCGACGGCGGAATTTTGTGCAGGTTTGGTCACAACTCCTTGCTCTGCTGCATCCGCCTGGGTGATCGCGTTTCCACCGGTAATCGGTGTACCTGACGCATTGCCCACCTGGAGCGTTTGCCCGACATTCAGACTGTACGGGGCAGGCACATTATTGCGTTGCGCAAGGTCGCGGAAATCGTTCCCGGTGATCCAGGCGATATAAAATAACGTGTCGCCTTTTTTGACGGTGTATGTACTTCCGCCGCTGTAGCTGCCTTTCGGAATGTTCCCATACTGACGATTGTAAACAATACGCCCGTTTTCCATCTGAACCGGCTTTTCAGCCACTGGCTGGATCGACGTCGGCTGTGTGGTCGGACGTTGCACCGGCTGAATTTGCGGTGTCTGCGGGGCGGCGGTCGCCGTCCCCATTTTCGGTGGAGGCGTGATTAGCATGCCAGAACTGGTGTTCGCAGGCGCACTGCCATCAACTGAACTAACAGGCGCTGGCGGATTTGAAGTATTTGTACAACCAGCCAGCCAGAGCGAAACCAGTGACAATGCCGCGATGCGGCTAACGGTGAATGTTGGGCTTCCCGTGCTCATTTATCCCCCAGGAAAAAATTGGTTAACAACCAGTGATGTATCACCGTGCAAGGCACCCGGTGGACACTGGAAAATGTGACCACGATACGCTGACTGGTTCCAGAATATCCAGGAAAACTCCAGGTATTCGGAACGGTGTCTTACGCCAGTTCCCCTTTCACTAAGGGAACAAAACGTACGGCCTCCACGGTATCGATAATAAATTCGCCGCCCCGACGACGCACCCGCTTCAAATACTGGTGCTCATCCCCCACGGGCAGAACGAGAATGCCGCCTTCATCCAGTTGCGTCATCAACGCGGTCGGAATTTCCGGCGGTGCTGCCGTCACAATGATAGCGTCAAACGGCGCTCGCGCTTGCCAGCCTTGCCATCCATCACCGTGACGTGTTGAAACATTATGTAAATCCAGTTGCTTCAGGCGACGACGCGCCTGCCATTGCAGGCCTTTAATGCGTTCTACTGAGCAAACCTGTTGGACCAGATGCGCCAGTATCGCCGTCTGATACCCGGAACCGGTGCCGATTTCCAGCACCCGCGACTGCGGCGTCAGTTCGAGCAGTTCCGTCATTCGCGCCACCATATACGGTTGCGAAATCGTCTGCCCCTGACCTATCGGCAGTGCGATATTGTCCCAGGCCTTATGTTCAAACGCTTCATCAATAAATTTTTCACGCGGCACCGCAGCAAGAGCATCCAGCACCTGCTCGTCGCGAATTCCCTGTGCGCGCAATTGATCAAGAAGTGTCTGTACGCGTCTGCTTACCATTGCGTGCCAACTCCCACGCTTTCCAGCCAGTCGGAAACCACATCATGCGCGCTGTGCGCCGTTAAATCCACATGCAGCGGAGTAATGGAAACATAGCCTTCATCCACGGCGGCAAAATCGGTGTCGGGTCCGGCATCGCATTTACCGCCCGGCGGACCAATCCAGTAGAGCGTATTGCCACGTGGATCTTCCTGCGGGATCACCTTGTCTGCCGGATGACGGCTGCCGCACCGCGTCACGCGGATCCCTTTGATCTGATCCAGCGGCAAGTCAGGCACATTGATGTTCAGAATGCGCCCGGTACGCAGCGGTTCGCGACGCAATGCCCGCAAAATCTGGCACGTTATCGCCGCTGCGGTTTCATAATGCTGATGACCGTCTAACGACACGGCGAGCGCCGGAAAGCCAAGATGACGCCCTTCCATCGCGGCGGCGACGGTACCGGAATAGATAACGTCGTCGCCCAGATTGGGGCCGGCGTTAATGCCCGAAACCACGATATCCGGGCGCGGGCGCATTAGCGCATTGACCCCCAGATAGACGCAGTCGGTCGGCGTTCCCATCTGCACGGCGATATCACCGTTTTCAAAGGTGAATGTACGGAGAGAAGATTCAAGCGTCAGCGAATTCGACGCGCCACTGCGGTTTCGATCCGGGGCGACGACCTGTACGTCAGCAAACTCCCGCAGGGCTTTCGCCAGCGTTTGTATACCGGGTGCATGGACCCCATCATCGTTACTCAGCAATATGCGCATAATCACCCATTGTGTTGATCAGTTCCCTCACAACGCTGGTGGCAAAACTTCCCGCCGGTAGCCAGAAGCGCAACTCGACGGTGACATCATCCCACCAGTTCCAGCTTAATTGTTGTGGATAGAGCAGCATCGCTCTTCGCGCCGCGTCCACTTTTTCACGCAGCAGCAGCGATTGCAGTGCCGTTTCTTCCGCAATCGCAGACTGTTCAAACGCCAGCGCGTCACGCTGCGTCCCCCATTCGCCAGAGCCCGGGAGCGAAGCCGTTATCATCAGTTCTTTTGCATCGACGCGACGCTGTAATTCCGCCAGTTCTTCTTGTGTGGCGACAAACCAGCTTCCGCGTCCCGCTAATTGTAGCGCATCGCCGTCAACAACTTGATTAAAGTCTGTTTTTTTCAGGCGTTCACTGACAATTTGATTAAACAACGCACTGCGGGCCGCCGACAACCAAAAACTGCGTTTATTGCGATCGCGAACCGGTGCGTTACTTTCGGCCCAACGCAATGCGCCTTGCAGGTTGCTGCCGCCAATACCAAAACGCTGGGCGCCAAAATAGTTCGGCACACCGCTTACGGCGATCGCCTGCAGGCGCGATTCCACGTCCTCACGATGGCTGACTTCACGCAGCACCAGGGTGAACGCATTGCCCTTCAGCGCGCCTAAGCGTAGCTTGCGCTTGTGACGCGCATATTCCAGCACCTTGCAGCCTTCAAGCTGGAAGGCGCTGAGGTCGGGCATCTCTTTGCCCGGCACGCGGGCGCACAGCCACTGTTCCGTGACGGCGTGTTTGTCTTTTTGCCCGGCAAAGCTTACTTCACGGGCATGAATTTTTAGAAATTTCGCCAGTGCGTCAGCGACAAAACGGGTATTGCAGCCATTTTTGAGAATACGCACCAGAACATGTTCACCTTCGCCATCGGGTTCGAAACCTAAATCTTCGACCACCACAAAATCTTCCGGATTGGCTTTCAGCAGCCCGCGACTTTGCGGTTTTCCGAGGAGCCAGGTGAGATTTTCAAACGCTGTCATTTCGCGGCCTTAATCAGTAACGCCACCGCTTCGCAAGCAATCCCTTCTCCACGCCCGGTAAACCCCAGTTTTTCCGTGGTGGTGGCTTTCACGTTCACGTCATCCATATGGCAACCGAGATCTTCTGCGATAAACACACGCATTTGCGGGATGTGCGGCAACATCTTCGGCGCCTGAGCAATAATAGTCACATCGACATTCCCCAGGACGTAACCTTTGGCCTGAATGCGACGCCACGCTTCGCGCAGTAACTCGCGACTGTCCGCGCCTTTAAATGTCGGGTCCGTGTCCGGAAACAGTTTGCCAATATCACCCAGCGCAGCAGCGCCAAGCAGCGCGTCGGTGAGCGCATGGAGCGCAACATCGCCATCAGAATGCGCCAGCAGCCCCTTCTCATAAGGAATGCGCACGCCGCCAATGATAATTGGGCCTTCCCCGCCAAAGGCGTGTACGTCAAAACCGTGTCCAATTCGCATTACAAATTCTCCTGGTGGGTCGTTCGGGTCAGATAAAACTCAGCCAGCGTTAAATCTTCCGGACGGGTCACTTTGATATTATCAGCCCGTCCTTCAACTAACTGTGGATGGAAGCCGCAATATTCCAGCGCCGAGGCTTCATCAGTGATCGTCGCCCCTTCGTTCAGCGCGCGCATCAGACAATCATGCAGCAGCTCGCGAGGGAAAAATTGCGGCGTCAACGCATGCCATAAATCGTTGCGCTCGACGGTGTGGGCGATGACCACTTTACCCGGTTCGGCGCGCTTCATGGTATCGCGAACCGGCGCGGCAAGGATCCCACCGATACGGCTGGTTTCGCTAAGCGCAAGCAGGCGCGCTAAATCATCCTGATGCAGACAGGGACGCGCCGCATCATGCACCAGCACCCAGTCGGCGTCTCCGGCGGCCTGAAGGCCAGCCAATACTGAATCTGCGCGTTCATTTCCCCCGTCGACGACGGTGATTTGCGGATGCTGCGCCAGAGAAAGTTGAGCAAAGCGGCGGTCGCCAGGGCTGATGGCGATAATCACGCGGGTCACGCGCGGATTTGCCAGCAGCGCAAAGACCGAGTGTTCGAGGATGGTTTTATTGCCGATCGAGAGATATTGCTTAGGACATTCCGTTTGCATACGGCGGCCAAATCCGGCCGCCGGCACCACGGCGCAAACATCCAATAAAGTGGCTGCCATGTGATTTCCTGGGCTGGTTTAACGAGTGTTTTGCCCCGCAGTCTGCGCGCGTTTTGACGCGTCGGGCACCAGGCGATAAAAGGTTTCACCCGGTTTAGTCATACTGAGTTCGTTGCGTGCGCGTTCCTCAATCGCCTCCTGACCGCCATTGAGATCGTCAATTTCGGCGAAAAGCTGATCGTTACGCGCTTTAAGTTTGGCGTTTGTCGCCTGCTGCGCCGCCACGTCATCATTGACGCGGCTGTAGTCATGAATACCGTTCTTACCGAACCACAGCGAATACTGCAGCCAGACCAGTAAAGCCAGCAGCAGCAGCGTTAGTTTACCCATCCTGCCCCCTGAAAAACGGCATTATCATCCCATACTTCCCCAAACGACACGACGTTTGCGGGCGGGAATGCCGCAACAACGCGGGCAAATGTACCACATTTGCCCTTTATAACGTATACCCGGATCCCTGAGAACATTATCTGATTGTTGGTGATGGTTTGAATTATGGACCGTTGCCGCGCTTTAGCCGAGCAGCCACAGAAACAGCGCGCCGAACATGGCGCAAACGCACAGTAGCGTTGCGACAATGCTGTAGCGTAATTTCCCCTTGAGCAGAGAATGCAGCGCAATCCCTACTACGACCGCAACGGGCATTAACGCCAGGAAGAAAGGCCAGGTGTAGATGAAGAAAAACAACGTGTTAGGACCATACACCAGAAAAGGAATACCCAACGCCAGCAGCCACGAAGCGAATCCCACCACGGCGCCAGGCAGGGACCAGGTTGCTTCGTCATCGCCCGCAAAGGTGTCTGTCGTTGTGAGAGTAATGTTCTGGCTATTGCGCATATCAAATCCTGTAACGTTGACTCACCGGGCGCAAAGGCCCGGTGTCTCAGGATCTGATAATATCCTCCTGCCTCAACAGGTCTAATAATTGGGCGACCAAATTTGTTACTAATTGTTCGCCATTAAGATGAACTTCTGGCGATTCAGGCGCTTCGTATACCGAATCAATACCGGTGAAATTGCGCAACTCACCCGCGCGCGCCTTCTTGTACAGTCCTTTCGGGTCGCGCGCCTCGCAGATTGCCAGCGGCGTGTCGACAAAGACTTCAATAAAACGCCCTTCGCCGACGCGCTCGCGCACCATTTGACGCTCTGTACGGTGTGGCGAAATAAACGCCGTCAGCACCACCAGTCCGGCATCCACCATCAAATTAGCAACTTCACCCACGCGGCGGATGTTCTCTTTACGATCGGCATCGCTGAACCCCAGATCGCTGCATAAACCGTGGCGAACATTATCGCCATCAAGCAGATAGGTACTGACGCCCAGTTTATGCAGCGCCTCTTCCAGCGCACCGGCAACCGTCGATTTACCGGACCCGGAAAGCCCGGTAAACCACAGCACAACACCACGATGACCGTGGTGTTGCTCGCGCTGTTGCGGTGTGACGGGATGGGCATGCCAGACGACGTTTTCGTCATGCTGCGCCATTATTTTCCTCCCAACAAATCACGTGCGCCCCAGTGCGGGAAGTGACGGCGCACCAGCGCATTCAGCTCCAGTTCAAACGCGCTGAAATCTGACGGCGCGTCAGTCGCCTGAACAATTGGCTCGCGAACCAGACCCGCGCCCACGGTGACGTTGCTCAGGCGATCGATAAAGATCAGCCCACCGGTGACCGGGTTCTGCTGGTAGGTATCCAGCACCAGCGGTTCATCAAAGGTCAGATGCACCAGACCAATCCCGTTCAGCGGCAGCGTGTCCACCTCACGTTGCGTCAGGTTGTTGATATCCACCTGATACTGGATGCGATCAACGCGGGCCCGGGTCTTTTTGCCAGCAATTTTGATTTCGTAGCTCTGCCCTGATGCCAGCGGTTGCTCCGCCATCCAGACCACATCGACAGCAGCGCTTTGCACCGCCGGTAAGTTTTCTTCCGCTGCCAGCAGCAGATCGCCACGGCTGATATCAATTTCGTCTTTCAGTACCAGCGTAATGGCTTCACCCGCAAAGGCTTCTTGCAGGTCGCCATCGAAAGTGACGATGCGGGCGACGCTGGATTCCACGCCGGATGGCAGCACCTTCACACGCTGTCCGACCCGCACGCGGCCAGATGCCAGCGTGCCGGAATACCCACGAAAATCGAGGTTCGGGCGATTCACATACTGCACCGGGAAGCGCATCGGCTGGCTATCGACCACACGCTGGATCTCAACCGTTTCCAACACTTCAAGTAAGGTCGGGCCGCTGTACCAGGGCATGCTGACGCTCTGGGAGGCCACATTGTCACCTTCCAGCGCGGAAAGCGGGACAAAGCGAATATCCAGATTACCCGGCAACTGTTCAGCAAACGTCAGATAATCTTCCCGAATGCGCGCAAAGGTCTCTTCGCTGTAGTCAACCAGATCCATTTTATTGATCGCCACCACCAGGTGTTTGATCCCCAGCAGCGTGGAAATAAAGCTGTGACGACGGGTCTGATCCAGCACACCTTTGCGGGCGTCGATCAACAGGATCGCCAGATCGCAAGTAGATGCGCCGGTCGCCATATTACGGGTGTATTGTTCGTGCCCTGGCGTGTCGGCAATGATAAATTTGCGCTTCTCGGTGGAGAAATAGCGGTACGCCACGTCAATGGTAATCCCCTGCTCACGCTCGGCCTGCAGACCATCTACCAGTAGCGCCAGATCCAGCTTTTCACCCTGTGTGCCGTGCCGCTTACTGTCGTTATGCAGCGAAGAAAGCTGATCTTCATAAATCTGACGCGTATCGTGCAACAGACGACCAATCAGGGTACTTTTGCCATCGTCCACGCTGCCGCAGGTTAAAAAGCGCAGCAGACTTTTATGTTGTTGGGCGATCATCCAGGCTTCGACGCCGCCTTCATTGGCGATTTGTTGTGCAAGTGTGGTGTTCATGGCGGCTCCTTAGAAATACCCCTGACGCTTCTTCAGCTCCATCGAGCCCGCCTGGTCGCGGTCGATCACGCGGCCCTGACGTTCACTGGTGGTCGAAACCAGCATCTCTTCAATAATTTCCGGCAGCGTTTGCGCTGTGGACTCCACCGCGCCCGTCAGCGGCCAGCAGCCCAGCGTACGGAATCGAACCATCCGTTTCTTAATCATCTCGCCGGGCTGTAAATCGATGCGATCGTCATCAATCATCATCAACATGCCGTCACGTTCCAGAACCGGACGCTCAGCCGCCAGATAGAGGGGAACAATCTCAATATTTTCCAGCCAGATGTATTGCCAGATATCCTGTTCCGTCCAGTTAGAAAGCGGGAAGACGCGGATGCTTTCGCCTTTGTTAATCTGCCCGTTGTAGTTATGCCACAGCTCGGGACGCTGATTTTTAGGATCCCAGCGGTGGAAACGATCGCGGAAAGAATAAATGCGCTCTTTGGCTCGCGATTTTTCTTCATCGCGACGCGCGCCGCCAAACGCGGCATCAAAACCGTATTTATTCAGCGCCTGCTTCAGACCTTCGGTTTTCATAATATCAGTGTGTTTGGCGCTGCCATGGACGAACGGGTTAATACCCATCGCCACTCCTTCCGGGTTTTTATGCACCAGCAGCTCGCAGCCATATGCTTTGGCAGTACGATCGCGGAATTCATACATTTCACGGAATTTCCAGCCGGTATCGACATGCAGCAGCGGGAACGGCAGCGAGCCCGGGTAGAATGCCTTACGCGCGAGATGCAGCATGACGCTGGAATCTTTGCCGATTGAATAGAGCATCACCGGATTCGAGAATTCTGCTGCCACCTCGCGAATGATGTGGATGCTTTCGGCCTCCAGTTGTCGCAGGTGGGTGAGTCGTTTTTGGTCCATAGCCGTTCCTTTACAATACCGCGAATGTCGAGCACGTCAGATAACCCGACTATAGGGAGCGCCGGAGAGCGAATGAAATTACGAATTGGAATGAGTAGTTCCTCAAAGGAATAACGATCTGGCAAAGCAAATATCAAAAAGTGCTTAAGCCAGCGGATTTCGGGCATTTAAGAGCAAATGAAATTGTTTTAGCGCGGTCACGGTTTCATACTACGCGGACTAAAAATTTTGCTGTGTATTCAGGGTTTCCCCCGGTTGGCTATTAAGGACTCACTATGTTTTCCGCAACGCGCCGTCTTTTCGTCCTCCTGGCGCTCGGCGTATGTTTTATTGCCCCCGCACAGGCGACATCTCCTAAACCAGGCGAATTTGCGACATCCCAGACCCGTCATATAGCGACCGTTTTTCCGGGAAGGATGACCGGCTCTCCGGCAGAAATACTGTCTGCCGACTATCTTCGCCAGCAGTTTGAACAGATGGGGTATCGCAGTGATATCCGCACGTTCAACAGCCGCTATATTTATACCGCCATAAATAACCATAAAAACTGGCATAACGTCACGGGCAGTACCGTCATTGCCGCCCATGAAGGCAAGGCCCCGCAGCAGATTATTATCATGGCGCATCTGGATACTTACGCCCCGCAGAGCGATGCGGATGTTGATGCGA
Source organism: Citrobacter amalonaticus (assembly GCF_037053465.1). Classification (GTDB taxonomy): domain Bacteria; phylum Pseudomonadota; class Gammaproteobacteria; order Enterobacterales; family Enterobacteriaceae; genus Citrobacter_A; species Citrobacter_A amalonaticus_H. The sequence continues at coordinate 324,642 of NZ_JBALIF010000004.1, read as the reverse complement.
ATCTTGGCGGACTGACGCTACAAGGCGTGGATGATAACGCCGCCGGTCTGGGGGTGATGCTTGAGCTGGCGCAACGGCTGAAAGATGTGCCGACCGAATACGGTATTCGTTTTATTGCAACCAGCGGTGAGGAAGAGGGAAAACTGGGCGCCGAAAATCTGCTGAAACGCATGAGCGCAGCAGAGAAGAAAAATACGCTGCTGGTGATTAACCTCGACAACCTGATCGTCGGCGACAAGCTCTATTTCAACAGTGGGCAAAGTACACCGGAAGCGGTACGCAAGTTAACCCGGGATCGGGCATTAGCCATTGCCCGCAGCCACGGAATAGCAGCAGCCACCAACCCAGGACTGAATAAGGACTACCCCAAAGGTACTGGTTGCTGTAATGACGCAGAACTATTTGATAAAGCAGGAATTTCGGTGCTTTATGTTGAAGCCACCAACTGGAATCTGGGTAAAAAAGATGGCTACCAACAGCGGGCGAAAACCGCCTCTTTCCCGGCAGGGACTAGCTGGCACGATGTGCGACTGGATAATCAACAGCATATTGATAAGGCGCTGCCAGGACGCATTGAACATCGTCATCGCGATGTGATAAGAATTATGTTGCCGCTGGTCAGAGAATTAGCGAAAGCGAGTTAGTAAAAAAGTCAGGATAATGACCCGACCATTATCCTGACTTTACTTAACGCTCGAAAATATTATGACGTTATATGTTCATTACAACATTAATATTTTTAATTATTTGATTATTTAATCGTTCAATTATTGAATTATTTAATTCCCATAGATTGTTTCATTTGCACCAGCGCTGCGGCGCCCTGTTTGCACCCCGTGTCCTGACTTTCAGTCGGTAACTCCGCGAGCTGCTTCTTAGCCTGTTCCAGCTGTGGCTTCATGGCTTCCATCTGCTGTTTGGCTTGTTCGCTGGTTTTTGATGCCTCTACGATCAGCGCATCAACATCGGCAAAATATTGCTGGCAGGTATCAGTAATTGCAGCAAAAGAAGAGCCTGAAGCCAGAGTCAGCGCCGCAATTAAAATAGTTTTTCTCATCTGTTTAATCCCTCAAAATTAAATTAATGTCATCACTCCCGGCAATAACCTCTCCAAGGGTAAAACAATTCAATTTATAAAACAGCCAGGGGTAATACTTTCAGACGTTTACTTCTTATAGTTAAGAAGTAAATTACATATTCGGCTTATTTTCGCTGTGTCGGGAAATACTACATTGATATCAGATCCCATTGTATGGAACTCGTTTTCCCCGCTAACGCGAGGAAAACGAATGGCGTAAAAGTGTAGCCGACTACTACAACGGTTTATCCCCGCTGGCGCGGGGAACACTAAACGGAGTATAAAATGGCACCACGAAAAGGCGGTTTATCCCCGCTGGCGTGGGGAACACCACCAGTGTCAAAACATGTTGTGCGGCTACTGCGGTTTATCCCCGCTGACGCGGGGAACACATCATCACCAGATTGCTGATATTCACATTATGCGGTTTATCCCCGCTGGCGCGGGGAACACACACCAGTTATAAAAAAATGAACCTGCCGCGCCGGTTTATCCCCGCTGGCACGGGGAACACCATCCCAATTAAAAGTTCCGTTATAATCAACCCGGTTTATCCCCGCTGGCGCGGGGAACACCCACGACTTATTAAACCCAATGGAGATAAATCCGGTTTATCCCCGCTGGCGCGGGGAACACTTTGTCATTTGTATATTTATCAATTACGTTACCGGTTTATCCCCGCTGGCGCGGGGAACACAAAATAATCATAAGTCAATTGCGCCATTAACTCGGTTTATCCCCGCTGGCGCGGGGAACACCTGTATCATATCCAAGAGAGTTAAATGTATTCCCGGTTTATCCCCGCTGGCGCGGGGAACACAACGCAGAAGTCGCAGAGATGACCGGTCGGAGCGGTTTATCCCCGCTGGCGCGGGGAACACTATCCGTCTGATTTGTGTACACCCAAAAGAGACGGTTTATCCCCGCTGGCGCGGGGAACACGTACGGCATGATTTCCGGAACGCAATTCCACCCGGTTTATCCCCGCTGGCGCGGGGAACACCATACCAAAAAACACGCTGTTATTAATCTGTCCGGTTTATCCCCGCTGGCGCGGGGAACACTCTATATGAGGAAAATTGTTTTATCACTCTTACGGTTTATCCCCGCTGGCGCGGGGAAGACCTACCCCGAAGAACGACGAGTTGAAAAAAGCGCGGTTTATCCCCGCTGGCGCGGGGAACACTTCGTTGAGTCTGCCGCCAGCTCTGATTGTTGCGGTTTATCCCCGCTGGCGCGGGGAACACCCATAGGTGGTCAAAGCGGCCGCCACTGGTCACGGTTTATCCCCGCTGGCGCGGGGAACACAATAGTCTGGTTTTTGTTGGTGCCAGCGCTACCGGTTTATCCCCGCTGGCGCGGGGAACACAGTTATAAAACAGTTTTCCTCGTACAAAGACGCGGTTTATCCCCGCTGGCGCGGGGAACACACACCCTCGTCAACGGGTTCACCGTTGGAATCCGGTTTATCCCCGCTGGCGCGGGGAACACTCTGACAGCTTGCGGAGTGAATGGATGTTTGACGGTTTATCCCCGCTGGCGCGGGGAACACGACCTTCAACGTACTCCAGACGCCAGCAAAGCCGGTTTATCCCCGCTGGCGCGGGGAACACGCATCGGCCGCGCACACTTAAAGTCAAAATAAACGGTTTATCCCCGCTGGCGCGGGGAACACGATTTCAGTCCGAACATTGGGTAACTTTCAGCCGGTTTATCCCCGCTGGCGCGGGGAACACAAAAATGAGTCGGGCGTCAGTGAAACAACGACCGGTTTATCCCCGCTGGCGCGGGGAACACTTCAATTAACTGATATATACGGTCCTTTGCTCCGGTTTATCCCCGCTGGCGCGGGGAACACTTACAGTAAACGCCGCGATATCCCAAGCCAGCCGGTTTATCCCCGCTGGCGCGGGGAACACTTTGATATTTGGGAGTCTGGAAAAGCCCACTGCGGTTTATCCCCGCTGGCGCGGGGAACACTGATTCAGGGAAAATTCATCAAGCTACAGAACCGGTTTATCCCCGCTGGCGCGGGGAACACTATTTTATATACCGCTCTGCGGCCCTCAGCCCCGGTTTATCCCCGCTGGCGCGGGGAACACCCTAAGAGTGAGAAAGATAAGATCGAAAGTTACGGTTTATCCCCGCTGGCGCGGGGAACACCCCCTGACTCTCGTGTTCAGCGTCCTGAATATCGGTTTATCCCCGCTGGCGCGGGGAACACTTGAATTTACGTCTTTAGAGCGTAAATTAATTCGGTTTATCCCCGCTGGCGCGGGGAACACCGCCGGTCGGCATCCCTCAATTTCGCCCACTGCGGTTTATCCCCGCTGGCGCGGGGAACACGAAGGCGCAGAAGATGACGACATCTTTGCTGGCGGTTTATCCCCGCTGGCGCGGGGAACACTGCCGTGGCCTCAAAAAGGGGATGGTGTCGAACGGTTTATCCCCGCTGGCGCGGGGAACACGTATTCGCGACCGGCGTCGGCCAGCCAGACAACGGTTTATCCCCGCTGGCGCGGGGAACACGCCACTACAGAACGACGGCCGCCGCCCCGCAACGGTTTATCCCCGCTGGCGCGGGGAACACTGAAATAGCGCACCGATTTTTGAAGTTGACTCCGGTTTATCCCCGCTGGCGCGGGGAACACTTTTGGCTGGCGCTCTCTACGAGTCCGGGGCGCGGTTTATCCCCGCTGGCGCGGGGAACACCACGTGGAAGGCAATAACGTCACTCTGCTCAACGGTTTATCCCCGCTGGCGCGGGGAACACCGGTATTTGCCATAATTACCTCGTCAAAAATTCGGTTTATCCCCGCTGGCGCGGGGAACACCTCGATCCGCAGTACGTCGCAACCCTGATGGGCGGTTTATCCCCGCTGGCGCGGGGAACACTCCAGTTAACGTTAATCAACACCATGTTAATTCGGTTTATCCCCGCTGGCGCGGGGAACACCCCCTCTTAAGGATGCATCGCCGATACCCAACCGGTTTATCCCCGCTGGCGCGGGGAACACGTAGCGAGAACGTTCATATCCATTAACTCGGTCGGTTTATCCCCGCTGGCGCGGGGAACACCCTCTTAGTGTTTCATTGGTGGAATCTTGGGGCCGGTTTATCCCCGCTGGCGCGGGGAACACGACTCCACCAGGCAAGGGATAATCGAATTAACCGGTTTATCCCCGCTGGCGCGGGGAACACACTTAGAAAATAGATCGATATATCAATTACCTGCGAACAAAAAACAATCTACCAACAGTTTACCTACAAATCCATAATATTAAAGAGCATCTAATTTGTTGATTTTAAACAGGAAGAAAAGAAACCAACCGAAGACCATCTAAATCTACCGGAATGCGGCGGTTTTCACCCCAGGTCTGAAACTCGAAACCCGACTCTGTATTGGTCGCCCAGGCCATTGCGACATTCCCCTCTCCGCCCAGTTGCGTGACCTGCTGCCAGATCATTTCACGTACGCGTTTCGATACATCACCGACATAAATTCCCGCGCGGATTTCCAGCAACCAGACTGCCAGCCGCCCCCGCAGTCGCGGAGGCACATTTTCCGTGACCACCACGACCATACTCATCCGCCGTGTCCCCGATGCCCTTCATCACCAATGGAAGAAGGTTCAGGTATCGCCGGAGGCAGCATATCCGGAGCAGGCTGCGGCGGCTCAATCTCTCCCGCGGCAAGCACCTCTTCAATCAGCGGAATCAGCTTCCCCGTCAGCCGGGTACTGCGGAAAATATCCCGACAGGCCAGCCTCACTTCCCTGTCTGGCTCTGCGGGATGTCGCGAAGCAATCTCGAACGCTTTCGGTACGACCGTATCGAATTTGACAATGTCGGCAATATCATAGACAAACGAGAGCGGTTTACCGCTATGGATAAACCCAATCGCGGGCGCGTAACCCGCAGCAAGCACCGCCGCTTCGGTAATCCCATACAAACAGGAGGTCGCAGCGCTGATGCACCGGTTCACCACATCCCCTTTTTCCCAGGCTTTTGGATCGTAATTCCGTCCGTGCCATTTCACGCCATAACGTTTCGCCAGCAGCGCATAGGTCTGGCGCACCCGCGCCCCCTCGATACCGCGCAGTTGCTCAACTGAACGGCGAGCGGGCGGAGGTTCGCGAAAACGTAGCTCGTACATTTTGCGCACCACCTTCAGACGGAGATCGTCATCCAGTGCCAGCTTTGCCTGATAAAGCAGCTTATCCGCCCGCGCGCCTCCCGGTTGACCAGAGGCATACACCCGAACTCCGGCCTCCCCCACCCAGACAAGCAGTGTTCCGACCGTCGAGGCGAGCCGGACAGCGGCGTGAGAAATGCGCGTGCCCGTCTCCAGCATAATGCAGGCCACCGACCCCACCGGGATATGGGTGCGCACGCCCGTTTTATCGATCAGCACAAACGCGCCGTCCAGTACATCCAGATGCCCATACTGCAGAAAGATCATCGAGGTGCGATCCTTTAGCGGAATTGGGTTGAGCGGGACAAAACTCATGCTGCGCTCTCAGGCTTTATGAGCATCAAACCACAGCCGAATGCGCGGCTTTTACCGTATCCCAGCGCGATCTGATGCAGAAAACGCTGGGGATCATTCACCGTCAGCACGCCGGAGTAATCGACACTGCTGAACTGGATAACGCGCGATTTTTCTTTACGGATCATCTGCTGGCGGTAAGCTTCAACGTTGACCTGAACCAGTCCGAAGCCACTCTGTTCCCCCTGCCGCTCAAGCCACTCCTGCGCCGCCTGCTGCTGATGTGACCAGATTTCCGCAGGCTCAACCTGCCCCCTTAAACGGTATTTCGCCTCCATAAGCAGATCGTGACGCTTGCCCGCCTTACAGATAGTCGGGTTTGCGCGCAGACTGAAACGTAGTAGTTGACCCGTCGCGATATCAGGTGAGAACGCGCGGGTCTCCACGGTGAAAATGTCGCTTTGCGCGGGAGCCTCAAGCGAAAGGACAAAAAAGCGAAACGCGCCCTGCAACTCTTCACGTCGGTAAAGAAACTGGCGCTGTTGTTGACCGGGAAACAGCGCCCACAACCACTGGTGCATGACGTATTCGCCGCTGTTGACCAGCTGTAACAACTGCGAAGGCGACAGCTCGCTGGTGTACAGCGTTATTTTTGAGAGGTACATAATCCCTCCTCGAACGACAGCGTCCCCTGGCTGACGGTTCTCTCGCCAAACAACCAGTGCTGACGGCTTAAGGGCTGGTCGCGACGACGATGAAGTTTGCTTTCCGTTAACCCGTCATGCTCACCCTCCCACCAGCATTCCGGCTGTAGTGCCGCCATTTTTACCTTTACGCTGTTGAGCGCGAGGAGCTTTTCGCGATAAACACGATGCGCCTCCTGCAAGACCTCAGGCGCATTTCCCTCCAGCAGCAAGGGAAGCAGAGGTAGCCCCAGCGGGTGGCTTTTTCTGCCGAGGTAGAGCGGAAAGACGGGCTTGAGTAGCGCGTCGCGTAATGCGTCAAGCGCAACTGGCGCGCCCGAGGTCGACTTAACCGCTACCATCCACCATGCATCGGTATAGTAGTCGCGGCGTGAAATGAGCGCGCTCAATAATTCCGGATTACTCAACTCTTCACGGCGACTAAAATACCGCGCTTTTCGTACTTCTCTCGGCATCTGTACCGTATGGTAATCCCGTGCCCAGCGGGGCTGAACGCTGGCGCAGATAACAAACTGATAATGCTGATTGAACGCATCCAGACGCGCCTTTTCGTCACGCCGAATACCCAACGCCGCCGCCAGTAATCCCAGCAGTGCGGAACGCGACGGCAGCTCATGCGTGTGGCGGACCTCGCCTGGCGCATCAACGCCCCAGGAGGCCATTGGCCCATGTAATTGAAATACCAGATACTGATTCATCCCGATCCGCCCCCTTATGCACAGATGAAATCAAGCACATCCGCCATGTTTCCCTCTTTGCGCTGCACATCAAAAGATGCAAAAGTCGGCTTCTGGCTGTACACCTCATTCATATTGTCCCGAAGCTGAGTGATATGACGAATCGCGGTCTCCAGTTGCTGAGTGCCGTTAACCGGGTTGTAAAACGCAGCAGCCAGCGAACGCGGCTGATCGTCGCCTTTTTCCACCAACGCCCAGGAGGCGTAAGCGCGGCTGGCAAAGCTGTTTTGTTTGCCAGTCGGGGAGATTTTAAAGGTCGCTTCGGTAAACGCGCGTAATGTACGGTTAGCCAGCGCTTCGTCCCCGTTAAGGTTTTTCACCAGCAGATCGCGATCGATGCAGATGTAGGTGTAGAAAAGCGCCGAACCAAACCCGGTTTCACCAAGATGCCCCGCCCCGGCGGTGTCTTTTGCCGCGTTACGCAAATCATCCACGGCGGTAAAGAAGTCATCTTCCACAATCGTTTCTCCAACCCCGAAGGCATGGGCGACCTGGCAGGCAGCTTCAACATTGAAATCCGGTTTGTCCGCCAGCATTCGGCCAAACATGGCAATATCCACCGCCATGCGATCGTGGCGCAGCAAACTCACCTCATCATCGGTGGGCGGGCGTTTTTCTTCTGCCAGTTTATGCGCCAGTGCGTGTACCGCATTTCGCTCAACCGGGCTGATATGAACCAGTTGCTCGGTTTCGGTATTGACTAATGGATCATCGGTTTTCTTTTCATTTTTGACTTTGCCGAAACAGGCGGCGATGGCTCTTGCCCACTCAATGGCTTTTTTCTCTTCAACGCCGCTGGCGATCATCATTTCTGCGGCTTCCCGCCCGATTCGCCCGCTACGAGTGCCAATATGCCCGGCGAGCGCAGACTCAAACAGTTCGGAAGTACGCCACGCGCGCTTGAGGCTTTGCGAAGAAATACGCAGCCGCGTGGCGCCGCCCAGCACTAACGTTTTGGGTGCGCCGGTATCGTCGCGGTTAAGGTTGGCAGCCGGGTATGCAGTCAGTAAATGGAGCTGAATAAAAGTCGTCATCTGAAAATCCTTATCCTTATGCGGTAATTGCTTTGTCATCGATATCGGTATTGCCAGCCTGGTAATATTCCAGCGCCCAGCGGATACGAATAAATTCTGTTGGCCTTTGCTGCTGGCGGATATGCTTCATCAGGTCGTCCTGCTCCCGACACCAGACGAAAATATCTTCCGCCAGCGAAATCAGGTTGACCGAGCCATTCAATAACCTGATGGCGCGGCGCAACTGGCGCAGCAGTTCATCCGGCGTTTTGACTGCGAGCAGACGCTTGAAACGCAGTTCAGACATTACTCCCCCACCAGACTGCCCCAATTGCGCAGCAAAACTCTGGCGCTCATCAATGGCGCGAACATGCGCGGCCAGCGCCGCGGTTATCGCCAGCGCCATAAAACGCCACTCCTGATGTTGAACTTTCCACAGCGTATGCGTTTCCATCAGCAAAGCGTGAAATCCGTCGCTCACGCAGCTTTCGTTGATCGTCACGCTACGCCGCAGACTGGCGCGCAGACCGCGTTTTTCCTGCAACATTGCGTGCCATTTACGCAACGTCGTTTTATGTTCGTCCTTCACAATACTCATTGCGCTGCCTCCTGCTTGTTCGCTTTGGCGGCTTTCGCGCGCTGCTTATCCGCCGATGAGGTGAAATATTTTTTACGTGCGAGCATGATTTGCTTTAGATCGCTACTTTCCTGAGGGTTGGTAAAAACGTGGTTATCAAAATAGTCCCGGGCAAATCGCCACAGCCATCGGTTCCATTCACTTAACGTGTCGCTGCTGTCTCTGCCATCCTCAAGCTGGCGGATCAGTTCGAGGAATCGTCCCTGGGTCAGATGCCAGAAGTCGATATCGATAAAGCTGTAATCGCCCCGCGCCTCGGAAAACCAGGCCTCTTTCAGCGCACTGCGCAACAGGCTCAGGATGCGGGAGGCGGTATCCGCGGCCTGGCGCAAATCAGACTTAATTTCCGGTGTTAACAGCAACGGAAGGTGGTGTTCATACCAGCAGCGCGCTTTCATATTGTCGAAGTCAAAGCCGAAGCCCCACATCCCAGTCACAGCATTCGCCGGGCGATAGAGTGAAAACAGACGCACCACCTGAGCAGGATGTTCGTTATTTCCGCCGCCCGTTGTCTTCTGAGACAGCCCCAGCCAGTCACGCCAGATAAGCCCGCCGGGTTGCGGCTTGACGGAGTACTTTTCCGCTTTTTCGTTCTCTTCAGCTTCTTTTGACGCCAACCGATATGCCGTTAGCGGGTGTTCCCACGCGGCATAATTGATGCCGTAGTTTTTAACGGTCATCGCACTAAGCAACTCGTCACTGTGAGCGCCACAGAGATCGCAACGTCCCGACTGCACGACCTTGAAATCAAGGCGAATGCGCCGTGGCATTCCCCAGTAGGCCTGAAGCTTGTTCACCTGCTCTTTGGTAACCACCGCGTCAGCCCGTTCGCTGGTACGCGTGGGGGCAAGCCACGGGAAAATCGCGTCATCGTACTGCGCGGGCAACGCCAGCCCAGATTCCTGTTGCGGCATCACGTTCAGCCACAACTTGCGCCACAGCGGTGTTTTCCTCTCGCCCTGAAACGAGTGCAGTTCCACCAGCGTGGTCATCGGCCCGCCGCCACGCAAGCCGGTGCGGTAGCCTTTCCCGCCGGAAGGGGCATTCAACTGCAACGAGAAAAGCGCCAGCGCGGCGCAGTGCGGACAGAAGTGTCGGGTCACGTCGCGCTTAATAAACAGGTCTTTGTTAAGTTTGATTGTTTGCGCGCCGGGTATTTCCGGCAAGAGGGACGCAATAGCAACCTTTTCCCCGCTTAGCGGCTCAAAATCCTGCATAAACGAGGGAAATACATCGCCAAACTGAAATGCGGCCTCCAGAGGCGCCAAAGCGCGGCGAACCGCTTCGTTTCGCAATCCATCTTCCCAGATCGCTTCCCAGTCATCACAGGTTTTCGGGGCCAGCGTGCTCTGTAGCAACCCCAGCAGAAACTGCCAGGCGGCCCCCTGTAAATCCGGCCGTGTGGCGACAATATCCGTGACGTTTTCATCCGCCAGATCGACTGGCGCAAGCTTTCCCGTGGAACCGTCCTTAAAACAGACGGGAAGCCAGGGCGTCGTTAAGAGTGAAAAAGATTCCATACAGGTATTCGTCAAACCTCCATTTTCCCGGTCAATCCTTCCTGTGCCGAATAGCCGCAGCCGGGCGATTCAGTCACCAGTATCACAATGGCAAATTCACTGTCTTTGCGTTGTTCAATGCACCACCTCTGGAAAGGCTCTCCTTCCAGCAAAGTGAATTCGTCGCGGTGTTTATTCCACCAACTCCTTCGAACCTTCAACGCACTCATCTCCCAGGCGTTATCACCCGGCGCATAAGGCGCTACACCGTCAGCCGTGTTTTTTGCCAGCCACAGGGGAACAGACTCTTCAGCAAGACGAGTGGACAGACTGTCCGGGAGATAGTTATGCACGCAGGGCTGATACCCCGCGTTGAGGTTAAGCGTGTTGTGGTCTGCGATAGCCCGATCGCAGTAATATTTCCCCAACTGCTGTTCGCTGGATTTCGCAAGCCCCGCAGGGACGGGAATGTCTTCGCCGTACACCGCTTCAATCAGCAAGCGGGCCGACTGTGGCATACGGATCTCCCCCTGTTCCCGCAGGACTCGCTGGGTCAGCCACAGCTTCCCGTGATCGGGATAGACAAAGGCGCTGTTACGCATTGCGCCGGAAAGCCATGTTTCATCAGGGTTTTCCTCCCACTCGGGCGCAAGAATAATCAGCTCCGGCGGACAACGCTCCTCGCAGCCAGACGCCTTTGCCTGACCGTGAATGTCGCGCACATGTCGCTGCAACCGCCCGGCCCGCTGAATCAGTAAATCCACAGGCGCTAAATCTGAAAGCATCAGGTCGACATCAATATCCAGACTCTGCTCGATCACCTGAGTCGCGATAATGATTTTGCCTGCGCGCTGGGTGGCGCTCTGTTTGCCAAAGAACGCCAGCGTCTGATCCTCAATCCTTTGGCGATCGTGAAAGGCAAAACGGCTATGAAACAGCAGCGTATTCTCAGTGTCCGCGCCCCCGGCAATCAGTTGACGCCAGCTACGAATGGCGTCATCCACCGAATTGCGCACCCACGCGACGCATTTCCCCTGGCTGACCGCCTCCAGAATATGCGCAACGCACGACTGCTCGCTGTACAGCCAGTTGATGCCAACGCTGCGCTCCACCTCTTTGCGCGCGCCAACACGCACCGAGATGACCTCCGCGGCGCTGACCTGCGTTAGCCAGGGATAATCGTCATAACCTAACAGCGGCGCTTCACCCGTGCCGCCAATGCCACGATGAAAGGCGGCGATCAGCCGATCGCGCTGCTGCTGGGATAACGTTGCGGAAAGTAAGATTGTCGGATTGCCATCACGAGCCTGCTTTTCAATCAGGCCTTCCAGAATGAACGACATATAAGCGTCACAGGCATGGATCTCATCAGCCAGTAACACCTTGTTTTTTAACCCCAGGAGACGCAGGTTGTTATGTTTAAACGGCATCACAGCCATCATGGCCTGGTCGAGGGTGCCCACACCGACGTCCGCGAGCAGCGCCTTTTTATTACTGTCGGTAAACCAGGCGGCGCAGCCCTGGCTGTAGGAGTGCCTGTCATCCGCCTCTTCCGACCCTGCGGCGTCAGCTATCCACACCGACTGGCTAAATTCCGGCACCAGATGGCGGGCGCTATGCGCCAGTATCAGACCGGGCCGCGAGCCGGGTTGATACAACGCCAGACATGTGTCAGACATTCGCCGAAACATAGCATTGGCGGTCGCCATCGTCGGCAGGCCGAAGTAGATCCCCTGCGCTTTTCCGGCCGCCATCAGCCGGTGCGTCAGGATCAGCGCCGCTTCCGTTTTGCCTGCACCGGTGATGTCTTCCAGAATGAACAACTGCGCGCCAGGAGTGGTGATATCGACTTCCAGCGCCTTCTGCTGTAATGGCGTTGGATGCTCGATAAAAGGAAAAAGCGCCTTTATCCCGCGAAATGGCGCAACGCTTGCCGCAGGCGGTAAAGCGGAAACCGCACGTTTCGCTTTCTCCAGCGTCTGCTGCCAGTAAGTTTCCAGCGGCATTTCAGACGCGATGCGCGGAAAATAGCGCGTAGCGGATCCGCTCCAGTCAGCCAGAACAATCGCGGCGGAGTAAATCCATGAAAGCGAGTTAAAACGAGCGTTTTCGTCGTCTTCCGCCCAGCACTCCGGCACTGCAAGCTGTGGGAAGAGCGCTTTTATGTTCAGGAGAAATTGATACGCGGCCTCTTTATCCTGCGGGCGAAAATTGGCGATTTCATCCGGAGAATCAGGCGGCTGACCATGATGCCCCGTGACCGCAGGCATCCAGCGTCCTGTGATTTGCCGCAGCTTACGCGGGGGTAACAAGGAGGCGGGAAATAAGGCGTCTCGCTCCCGCAGCACGTTTTTCCATAACCAATACCCCAGGGTGGCATGGGGTATTTTTTCGTAATGGCGGATTTTATCATCCAGGGTATTCAACCCGGCATGACGATAGAGTTGTTGAAATGAATGGGCGAATTTCCCGATATCATGCCAGCATAATAACCACGCGAAAAATTGTGCGGCGCGTTCGCGATCGTCAATACCTGACTGTAAAAAGAGATCGGCAAGGCCAAATGAATTATGCTGCACCATCCAGTATCCACACGCTGCGACATCCAGAGAGTGCCAGCACAACAGGTGATAATCATCGCCGCCCTCTTTTTCACGGCTATTACTTTTTCCCCAATAGTGGAACATAACCCGACGAACTCCCTTTCATTCCAACAGCATAATAATTAACGTTCTAATAATTAGCTTTACATGTCCAAAGAGGGCAGAGAGTGACGTAAGTCGCAACATTAATGATGGCAGGAACAAAAAAGTCCGATTGAAGACTTTTTTGTTATTAAATATCAATGGTATAAATATTAGTGGTAAAAGTTATTCACAAAAAGAGTAATTAATACAGAGGGGAAGATTGTTATTTTAAACGTTGAAAAGGTGGGGAGAGAGTGAGAGTCAAAAATACATTCCACCCATCAAAGATGGAATGTACGTAATCCAGTTACAGTTAACCTTCGTGCAATCCGCATTCCCGTTTCAGGCCAAAGAAGCGCGTCTCTTCTTCCGCCATGCCGGGTTCCCATTTACGCGTGGTATGCGTATCGCCGACCGAAAGATACCCCTGCTCCCACAGCGGATGGTATTTCAATCCGTGCTGTTGCAGGTACTGGTAAACCGTGCGGTTATCCCAGTCGATAATCGGCAGCACTTTAAAAACCCCGCGCTGGATAGCCAGCACAGGCAGATGCGCACGGCTGCCGGACTGTTCGCGTCGCAGTCCCGCAAACCAGGTTTGCGCGTTGAGTTCCTGCAACGCCCGGTTCATCGGTTCGACTTTGTTGATCTCATTGTATTTCTCAATGCCCTCAACACCCTGCTCCCACAGTTTACCGTAACGCGCTTCCTGCCAGGCGGCGCTCTCGGTGGCGCGATAGACTTTCAGATTCAGCTTGAGTTTGTCCGTCAACTCATCGATAAACTGGTAGGTTTCCGGGAACAGGTAGCCGGTATCGGTGAGGATCACCGGAATATCCGGGCGGATCTGATTAACCAGATGCAGGCTAACCGCAGCCTGAATCCCAAAGCTTGATGAGAGGACGTATTCGCCAGGCAAATTCTCCAGCGCCCATGCTACGCGGCCTTCGGCATCACGTTTTTCCAGTTGGCTGTTGATTTCAGCCAGCGCCATCACGCGCTCGACTTTCGGCAGAGCGTTAAGAGCGTGTAGATCGAGTCTGGACATAGATTCCTCACTGTTTGCCTTGCCTGATGGCGCTTCGCTTATCAGGCCTACAACGGCTTTGTCTGATGGTGCTCGCTTATCAGGTCTACAAAATTGGTAGGCCGGATAAGGCGTTCACGACGCCATCCGGCAATAAGACGTTACTCCCAGAAATCCCGCGCGGGATCGAGCACCGGACGAATAATGCCCGCACGCACCGTAAAGTCGCCGAAGCCTTCACCCGCTTCGCGCTCTTTCGCCCAGCGCCCAATCAGTTCATCGAGCGAATCAAGGATTTCCGGTTCCGTGATGTTCTCTTTGAACATGCGCGGGATACGCGTGCCGATACGGTTACCGCCCAGGTGCAGGTTATAACGACCCGGTGCTTTACCCACCAGCCCCACTTCCGCCAACATCGCGCGGCCACAACCATTCGGGCAGCCTGTGACGCGCATGACGATATGCTCATCGCTAACGTTATGTTTCGCCATCAGCCCGTCAATCTTATCGATAAACGTCGGCAGGAAGCGCTCGGCCTCCGCCATCGCCAGCGGACAGGTCGGGAACGACACGCAGGCCATGGAGTTTTCACGCTGCGGCGTCACGGTGTTCATCAACCCGCTTTCCTGCGCAATCTTCTCAATCTTCACCTTTTGATCTTCCGGAACGCCCGCAATGATCAGATTCTGATTGGCGGTGATCCGGAACTCGCCTTTATGGATTTTCGCGATCTCCAGCAGGCCCGTTTTCAGCGGACGTCCCGGATAGTCAAGGATGCGGCCATTTTCGATAAACAGCGTCAGGTGCCATTTATTGTCGATGCCCTTCACCCAGCCAATGCGATCGCCGCGACCGGTAAACTCGTATGGCCGAATCGGTTCAAATTTGATCCCTGCGCGACGTTCCACTTCCGCTTTGAACGTCTCCACGCCGACGCGCTCCAGAGTGTATTTGGTTTTCGCGTTCTTACGATCGGTACGGTTACCCCAGTCGCGTTGGGTCGTCACCACCGCTTCAGCAACGGCCAGAGTGTGCTCCAACGGCAGATAACCAAACTCACTCGCCGTGCGCGCATAGGTTTTCTTGTTCCCGTGCTCAATAGAAAGTCCACCACCCACCAGCAGGTTGAATCCCACCAGTTTGCCGTTTTCCGCTATTGCGACAAAATTCATGTCGTTGGCATGCAGATCGATGTCATTCTGCGGCGGGATCACCACCGTGGTTTTAAACTTACGTGGCAGATAGGTCTGACCGAGGATCGGTTCTTCGTCAGTGGTCGCCACTTTTTCCTGATCAAGCCAGATTTCCGCATAGGCGCGGGTGCGCGGCAGCAGATGCTCGGAGATCTTTTTCGCCCACTCGTACGCCTCAGCGTGCAGCTCAGATTCATACGGGTTCGAAGTACACAACACGTTACGGTTCATGTCGTTGGCGGTCGCCAGCGCGTCCAGCCCTACGGAATGCAGCATCTGATGAGCCGGCTTTACGTTCTTTTTCAGAATACCGTGGAACTGGAACGTCTGACGGTTGGTGAGACGAATGCTGCCGTAAATCGTATTTTCACCGGCAAATTTATCAATCGCCTGCCACTGTTTAGTGGTGATAACGCCTCCCGGCAGGCGGCAACGCAGCAGCATCGCATGACGCGGCTCCAGCTTCTGCTCGGCGCGTTCCGCGCGGATATCACGGTCATCCTGCTGATACATGCCGTGAAAACGGATCAGCAGAAAGTTATCACCGTTGAAACCGCCGGTGAGCCCATCATTCAGATCTTCAGCAATGGTGCCGCGCAGATAGTTGCTCTCCAGCTTCATGCGCTCGGCGTCGGTCAGTTTACCTTCGACCACCAGGGGTCCTGGATGTTTTTCGCTCATTAGTAGACATCTCGCTGATAACGGCGCTCAACGCGCAGCTCACTTAAAAATTCATCCGCTGATTCCGCGTCCATCCCGCCGAATTCAGCAATCACGTCCAGCAGTGCCTGCTCAACGTCTTTCGCCATGCGATTAGCGTCGCCACAGACATAAATGTGCGCACCGTCATTAATCCAGCGCCACAGTTCTGCGCCCTGTTCGCGCAGTTTGTCTTGTACGTAAACTTTTTCTTTCTGGTCCCGTGACCAGGCGAGATCGATACGGTTCAGTACGCCCTCTTTGACGTAACGTTGCCATTCCACCTGGTAGAGAAAATCTTCAGTAAAGTGGGGATTGCCAAAGAACAGCCAGTTTTTACCCGTGGCTTCCTCGGCGGCGCGCTGCTGCATAAAGGCGCGAAACGGAGCGATGCCGGTCCCCGGCCCAATCATAATCACCGGAGTTTCAGGATTCGTCGGCAGGCGGAAGTTATCGTTATGTTCGATGAACACACGTACTTCGCCATCCTCTTCAATGCGATCGGCGAGGAA
The DNA here is from genome assembly GCF_037053465.1 of Citrobacter amalonaticus. Classification (GTDB taxonomy): domain Bacteria; phylum Pseudomonadota; class Gammaproteobacteria; order Enterobacterales; family Enterobacteriaceae; genus Citrobacter_A; species Citrobacter_A amalonaticus_H. The sequence continues at coordinate 308,367 of NZ_JBALIF010000004.1, read as the reverse complement.
ACTGGATGCGCCGCCGGCACGCGCGCGGCCTTCGACTTCATAACGCACCGCGCCCACGGTGATATGCACTTCGCTCTCCACTTCGGCCTGTGACGAGGCAATGGAATACAGGCGCGGCGTCAACGGGCGTAACAGATCCACCAACGCTTGCGCATCGAGTTGCGCCGGGGAAAAGCGCAACATATCAACGACAGGTGTCGTGGTGGCGTAATGCTGTAACTTTGCTTTGTCGCCGACCAGCGGCAGCAACGACTCACTGCGCGTTAAGGTGGCATAATTTTCAACGATATTGGCGGTGTTGACCGTCAGTTCAAAATGCCACTGCAACGCTTCGGACAGCGGGAGTGACTTGCCCTCGACCGTCACCAACTCATCACCTTTCAGCCAGACCAGTTCAACAATCTCTTTTACCAGGGCAGGATCGTTTTGATACCAGACGCCCAGCGCATCGCCTGGCTGGTAGCGCAGGCCCGAATCACCGAGGTCGATTTCGATATGGCGCACATCTTTTTCAGAATCACGTCCGGTGATTTTTTGATTCACCGAAAGCGTAGCGCTCAGAGGCGCTTCTTTGCTGTACGGACTGGAGTGGATCTCGTTCACCGCGCCACTGGCAACCGCCTGAGCCTGTGTCGCAACCGGCGCACGTGCTTTCAATACGTCAACCACACGGGCACGCCACTCGACGGCCGCAGCCTGATATTCCACATCGGCGTCAACGCGATCTAACAAACGCTCAGCGCCAAGTTCCGCCAGCTTGCTGTCAAAATCCTTACCCGACTGGCAGAAAAATTCGTATGACGTGTCGCCCAGGCCAAATATGGCAAACGCAGTGTTGTTCAGTGCCGGGGCTTTTTTAGAGAACAGGAACTTGTGCAACGCGACGGCTTCTTCCGGCGGTTCGCCTTCTCCCTGCGTGGAGGTCACGATAACCAGCAGTTTCTCATTGGCGATCTGTTTGAATTTATAGTCGCCCGCGTTCACCAGCGTGACGCTGAGTTTTGCCGCCAGCAGGTCATCACGTAATGCTTCCGCCACACGGCGCGCATTGCCCGTTTGCGACGCGGAAATCAGCGTGATACCCGGCATTTCAACCACAGGGGCTGGCGTCGAGACGGCCGCGCCAGGCTGCTGATTCAGCACGCCCCAGAAATAGCCAGAAACCCATGCAAGCTGCGTAGGAGTAAGATCGGTTGTAGCCGCCTGGAGGCGTGCCAGTTGCTCCGGGTTCAGCGGAAGCAAAGCGGAAGGTGGGGCCTGTGTCGTCATGCGTCGTTATGTTCCAGTAAGCAAAGCGGATTTCAGTCATAAAACCCAAACTGATGATAAGGGTAACGGCGCTGATAGTAACAATTAAAGAAGGGTTGGAAATAACAAATAACCAAATGGACTAACCTGTTTTAGCTATTGTTATTAACGACAAAAGTGATTAAATAACTCAATGATATATAAACAGTTATTTAATATAAAGGTAGAAAATGTCCGCGTCGGCGACCAAAAGTCGTTTTAGTTAATGATAAAAAATGAGCTTTCCGCTACCCTACAGCGGTTTTTGCCTGACTGAGAATATAAAGATGACCACCACCCTGTTTAAAGATTTCACCTTCGAAGCCGCCCACCGTTTGCCTCATGTTCCGCAAGGGCATAAATGTGGCCGTCTGCACGGACACTCTTTTATGGTGCGCCTTGAAGTCACCGGTGAAGTCTGCCCACATACGGGTTGGATTATCGATTTCGCCGAGCTCAAAGCGGCGTTTAAGCCAACTTATGACAGGCTTGACCATTACTACCTGAATGACATTCCCGGTCTTGAAAACCCGACCAGCGAAGTACTGGCGAAATGGATTTGGGATCAGGTTAAACCGGTTGTCCCTCTGCTGAGCGCGGTAATGGTGAAAGAGACCTGTACGGCGGGCTGTGTCTATCGCGGGGAATAAGCGCGTTTTTTCTAGTGGATTAACCGGTAATCCTTTTTTTCTGTGTATTTTTCTTCAACGCATCTTTCTCTGTTGTCGGTTCCCCGCTGACGCGGGGAACACATATCGACGCAGTTACCCAGGATAAAACGGGACGGTTTATCCCCGCTGACGCGGGGAACATACCTCTAAATATAACCAATTGAATGCACTGTATTTTTACCAGCACCCAATTTCCACCGATTAAATCGCGACTGACAGTAATTCAGCTCAGGCGATATTCAGATACTTGTGCGTCTGCATTGACAGACGCCAGTTGCGTGCAATGCAGGTTTCAATGCACAGACGCGTGGCGTCTTCTTTCTGGCTGATGGGTTGCAGGGCAATCACTCGGGGCTTTTCATCACTCAGCGTAGCGAGCAGTTCATCCAGCGCTTCAATATCGCGCACGCGACCGACCGGATGTTTGATCTCATTCGCACGTTCCAGCGCCTGAGACAGAACCTCATAACCACCACGCATACTCACCTTCGGAGAAACCGTCACCCAGGTGTTTGGCGTACAACGTACTTCGTGCGTACCGCTGGTCTCAATCTGGCAGCTAAAGCCGTTCTTTTCGAGCAGGTCAGTGAGGGGCATCAGGTCATGAATGCAGGGTTCGCCGCCGGTAATGACGACATGACGCGCGGTGTATCCCTGTCGGCCAATCACGGCCAGCAGATCTTCGCTGCTCGCCGCTCCCCATTTATCGCTTTCTTTGGTTTTCGCCAGAATGCTGTACAGGGAAACTTCCCGATCCTCAAGCTTATCCCATGTGTGTTTGGTGTCGCACCAGGCACAGCCAACCGGGCATCCCTGTAAACGAATAAAAATGGCGGGGACGCCGGTAAAATAACCCTCACCTTGCAGGGTCTGGAACATCTCGTTAATCGGGTACTGCATAGCGTTCTCTGTTCAGGGGATAATCGTTAATTATCGCAGATTTCGCCTTTCTGGTCATGCGCAGCGGCTGCGCTAAAGAAAGACATAAAAAAACCCGCCGAAGCGGGTTTTCAGGAGAGTAAAGAGACAGTAAGAATTACTGGCCTTTGATCTCTTTACGACCGTTATACGGTGCTTTTTCACCCAGCGCTTCTTCGATACGAATCAGCTGATTGTATTTAGCAACGCGGTCAGAACGGCTCATAGAACCGGTTTTGATCTGGCCTGCAGCGGTACCCACAGCCAGGTCAGCAATGGTCGCATCTTCAGTTTCACCTGAACGGTGAGAAATGACAGCGGTGTAGCCAGCGTCTTTCGCCATCTTGATTGCAGCCAGCGTTTCGGTCAGAGAACCGATCTGGTTGAATTTAATCAGGATGGAGTTAACGATGCCTTTCTCGATGCCTTCTTTCAGGATCTTGGTGTTGGTTACGAACAGATCGTCACCAACCAGCTGGATTTTGTCGCCCAGAACTTTGGTCTGGTAAGCAAAACCGTCCCAGTCAGACTCGTCCAGACCGTCTTCGATAGAAACGATCGGATACTGTTTGGTCAGGTCTTCCAGGAAGTGCGTGAATTCTTCAGAGGTGAACGCTTTGTTGCCTTCGCCAGCCAGAACGTATTTACCGTCTTTGTAGAATTCAGACGCTGCGCAGTCCATCGCCAGAGTGATGTCTTTGCCCAGCTCATAGCCTGCTGCTTTAACCGCTTCAGCGATAACAGCCAGCGCTTCTGCGTTGGAACCCAGGTTCGGCGCATAGCCACCTTCGTCACCCACAGCCGTGTTCATGCCTTTCGCTTTCAGCACTTTAGCCAGGTTGTGGAACACTTCAGAACCCATACGTACAGCTTCTTTCAGGGTCTTCGCGCCAACCGGCTGAATCATGAATTCCTGGATGTCGACGTTGTTGTCAGCGTGCTCACCACCGTTGATGATGTTCATCATCGGAACCGGCATGGAGTATTTGCCCGGAGTACCGTTCAGCTCAGCGATGTGCTCGTACAGCGGCATGCCTTTAGCGGCAGCTGCTGCTTTGGCGTTTGCCAGAGACACAGCCAGAATAGCGTTCGCACCGAAGTTGGATTTGTTTTCAGTACCGTCCAGATCGATCATGATCTTGTCGATGCCAGCCTGATCTTTGGCATCTTTGCCAAGGATAGCCTGAGTGATCGGGCCGTTAACCGCGCCAACAGCTTTCAGTACGCCTTTACCCATGAAACGGGATTTGTCGCCATCGCGCAGTTCCAGCGCTTCGCGGGAACCCGTAGAAGCACCTGACGGGGCTGCTGCCATACCGACGAAACCACCTTCCAGGTGTACTTCGGCTTCAACAGTCGGGTTACCACGGGAGTCGATGATTTCACGACCGATGACTTTAACGATTTTGGACATTAGGTTTTCCTCAGTACAAGTTAAACTAAAACTCCAGACAAACAACGCGTACCTTTGGTACGCGTTGCCGTTCTAATACTTCGCCTGACGCTTCTGATGCTCACTGGCGGCTTTTACAAAGCCAGCAAACAGCGGATGTCCATCACGTGGCGTGGAAGTAAATTCCGGATGGAACTGACAGGCCACGAACCACGGATGATTCGGTACCTCAATGATCTCGACCAACTGATCATCACCGGAACGGCCTGCAACGCGCAGACCCGCAGCTTCAATCTGTTTCAACAGCATATTGTTGACTTCATAACGATGGCGATGACGCTCAACAATCGTCGGTGTGCCATACAACTGACGCACCAGACTGTCGTCGCTAAGCTGACACTGCTGCGCGCCAAGACGCATGGTGCCACCCAGATCGCTCTTCTCGGTACGGACTTCAACGTTACCGTCTTCGTCACGCCATTCGGTAATCAGCGCCACAACCGGGTACTTACAGTCTGGCACAAATTCCGTCGAGTTGGCGTTGTCCATACCTGCGACGTTACGTGCAAACTCGATCAACGCAACCTGCATACCCAGGCAAATGCCCAGATAAGGAATATTGTTCTCACGCGCATAGCGTGCAGTGGCGATTTTACCTTCCACACCGCGGTAGCCGAAGCCGCCCGGGATCAGGATAGCGTCCAAATCCTTCAGGATTTCGACGCCGCGCGTTTCAACATCCTGTGAATCAATCAGCTTGATGTTGACGGTAACGCGATTTTTCAGACCGCCATGTTTCAGCGCTTCAATCACCGATTTATAGGCATCCGGCAGTTCAATGTACTTGCCGACCATACCGATAGTGACTTCGCCTGCCGGATTCGCTTCTTCGAAGATGACCTGTTCCCATTCGGCCAGGTTAGCTTCCGGACACTCTAAGCTGAATCGTTTACAAATATAATCGTCCAGGCCCTGGGATTTCAACAGCCCTGGAATTTTATAAATGGAATCGACATCTTTCATTGAAATAACGGCTTTTTCCGGCACGTTACAGAATAATGCAATTTTTGCGCGCTCATTGGCCGGAACAGCGCGATCGGAACGGCAAATCAGAACATCAGGCTGAATCCCGATAGACAGCAGTTCTTTCACCGAGTGCTGGGTTGGTTTCGTTTTCACTTCACCCGCAGCCGCCAGGTAAGGCACCAGCGTCAGGTGCATGAACAGGGCGTGTTCACGACCGATATCAACCGCCAGTTGACGAATCGCTTCAAGGAACGGCAATGATTCAATATCACCGACGGTACCGCCGATTTCAACCAGCACCACGTCATGGCCTTCGCCGCCTTCCAGCACGCGTTCTTTGATGGCATTGGTGATGTGCGGGATAACCTGTACGGTCGCGCCCAGATAGTCACCACGACGCTCTTTGCGCAGAACGTCAGAGTAGATACGACCCGTGGTGAAGTTGTTGCGGCGGCTCATTTTGGTGCGAATGAAACGCTCGTAGTGACCCAGGTCCAGGTCGGTTTCAGCGCCGTCTTCAGTAACGAACACTTCCCCGTGCTGGATTGGGCTCATGGTGCCCGGATCGACGTTGATGTACGGATCCAGTTTCATGATGGTCACATTGAGGCCACGGGCTTCAAGAATGGCTGCGAGGGAGGCTGCGGCAATGCCTTTACCCAGAGAGGATACGACCCCGCCGGTCACAAAAATATAGTTCGTTGTCATGCTGAACCTGAGAAGTTAGGGTGAAACGATGGAATAACCAGGACGGGAAAGTAGTATACCCGAACATGACGTACGCCACAAACTTTCATTATCCCTCCTCTTCGTCAGCTCACATTTAACATCGGGAGTGAGAAAATAGCCCCTTTGGGGCAAATGTTTTTGACGCAAATCAAGCGCTTGTTATTTAAAAAATCACACAAAACGCCCTTGACCGCTCAATTTCCTTAGAGATCAATTTCCTGGCGTTTTACCTGTTGCCAGACCTCTTCCATGGTTTCCAGATCAACACCTGTCATTTCGAGGCCTCGCGCGGCGACAATCCGCTCGACCTCGCGAAAACGACGCTCGAACTTTTCGTTGGCTTTTTGCAGAGCGATTTCGGCTTTGGTGCCTAAATGTCGCGCCATATTTACTGTGGCAAACAGCAAATCGCCCATTTCCTCTTCCAGTTTAGCCTGGTTGACTACGGCCTGCCGGGCCTCATACATGACTTCGTCAATCTCTTCGTACACCTTGTCGACCACCGGCCCCAGCGTCGTCCAGTCAAAACCCACGTTTGAGCAGCGCTTTTGAATTTTCTGTGCCCGCATTAACGCGGGCAAACTGCGGGGGATATCATCCAGCGCGGAGTGCTGCGCCTTTTGCGCACGTTCTTCCGTTTTGATTTGCTCCCAACGGGCCAGTACCTCAGTGCTGTTGCTGGCAGAAACCTCTGCAAAGACATGCGGATGGCGGCGCTCCAGTTTGTCGCTGATTGCCGCGCAAATATCATTGAAATCAAAGCGCCCCTCTTCCTGGGCCATCTGCGCGTAAAACACCACCTGAAAAAGCAGGTCGCCAAGCTCACCGCGAAGATCGTCAAAATCTTCCCGCGCAATCGCATCAAGCACTTCATAGGTTTCTTCAAGGGTGTAAGGAGCAATGGTGGCGAAGGTCTGCTCTTTATCCCACGGGCAGCCGTTTTCCGGGTCTCGCAGGCGCTGCATAATGCCGAGCAGACGGTCAATCTGGTTCATTGGTGAGTCCTGAATACGTAGGCCCGATAAGCAAAGCGTCATCGGGCATTGCGATTTTGCCGGATGACGGCTGACGCCTTATCCGGCCTACAAATAATAAACGGCTAAGTCCTGAATACGTAGGCCCGATAAGCAAAGCGCCATCGGGCATTGCGATTTTGCCGGATGACGGCTGACGCCTTATCCGGCCTACAAATAATAAACGGCTAAGCCCCGAATACGTAGGCCCGATAAGCAAAGCGCCATCGGGCATTGCGATTTTGCCGGATGACGGCTGACGCCTTATCCGGCCTACAAATAATAAACGGCTAAGTCCCGAATACGTAGGCCCGATAAGCAAAGCGTCATCGGGCATTGCGATTTTGCCGGATGACGGCTGACGCCTTATCCGGCCTGGAAATCATTAATTGCCCTGCAGACGACGGGCGTCAATCACATCGGGCACCTGATTCAGCTTGCCGAGGACGCGTCCCAACACCTGCAGATTATAAATCTCAATGGTCATGTCGATGGTGGCGAGCTGCTGTTTGGTATCGCTACGGCTGGCAACCCCGAGCACATTGACCTTTTCGTTCGCCAGGATCGTGGTGATATCACGCAATAAACCACTGCGATCGTTGGCCTGAACGCGCACCACCAGCGAATAGCCCGCCGAGTAGCTTTCTCCCCAGACGGCATCCACAATACGCTCTGGCGCATGGGAACGCAGTTCTACCAGTTGTTCACAGTCCGCACGATGGACAGAAATCCCTCGCCCCTGGGTGATAAACCCAACGATCTCGTCACCAGGAATCGGCTGGCAGCATCGGGCAATGTGGTGCATCAGGTTCCCGACCCCTTCCACAACCACACGTCCATCATCTTTACGACGATTCTGCGGTGCGTGGGTTTTCTGCTGAAGCTGTTTCAGCGCCGCAGCATCTTCTTCAGCGGCGCTCGGCTTGTTGAACTGCGATTGCAGGAAATTCACCATCTGATTCAGACGGATATCGCCGCCGCCAATGGCCGCTAGCAGCTCTTCAAGCTCATTGAAGTTGTAGCGCGGCAGAAGATGCTTTTCCGCCTCTTTCAGGCTGATACCCAGATGGGACAGCTCGTCATCCAGAATCTGTCGTCCGGCGAGGATATTTTTGTCCCGGTCCTGTTTACGGAACCAGGCGTGAATTTTCGAGCGGCCACGGCTGGTCGTCACATAGCCCAGGTTCGGGTTCAACCAGTCACGGCTCGGGTTAGGTTGCTTCTGGGTGATAATTTCAATCTGATCGCCCATCTGCAATTGATAGGTAAACGGCACAATGCGTCCGCCGATTTTCGCCCCAATGCAGCGATGTCCGACATCACTGTGAATGTGATAGGCAAAGTCGAGCGGCGTGGAACCTGCGGGCAGATCCACCACATCCCCTTTCGGCGTAAAGACGTAAACCCGATCATCAAAGACCTGGCTGCGCACTTCATCGAGCATTTCACCCGAATCCGCCATCTCTTCCTGCCAGGCGATGAGTTTACGCAGCCAGGCGATGCGATCTTCATGACCAGAACGTGTTCCACCCGCCGCCGCACCTTCTTTGTACTTCCAGTGCGCAGCCACACCCAGTTCAGCATCTTCATGCATCTGTCGGGTGCGGATCTGAATTTCGACCGTTTTACCGCCCGGCCCTAACACCACGGTGTGAATCGACTGATAGCCGTTGGGCTTCGGGTTGGCAACGTAGTCATCAAACTCATCCGGCAAGTGACGATAATGCGTATGCACAATCCCCAGCGCGGCGTAGCAGTCCTGTAAACGCTCGGCCACAATTCGCACGGCGCGCACATCAAACAGCTCATCAAAGGCCAGATGCTTTTTCTGCATTTTGCGCCAGATGCTGTAGATGTGTTTCGGGCGTCCGTATACTTCCGCCTTCACGCCTTCGGTTTTCATCTCAGCGCGCAGATGCCCCACGAACTCTTCAATGTAATGCTCCCTGTCGATACGGCGTTCGTGCAACAGTTTGGCAATACGTTTGTATTCAGCAGGATGCAGATAGCGGAAGCAATAATCTTCCAGCTCCCACTTCAGTTGCCCGATACCCAGCCGGTTTGCCAGCGGGGCGTAAATGTTGGTGCACTCTTTCGCCGCCAGTACGCGCTCGTCTTCCGGCGCATCTTTCACTTCACGCAAATGAGCAATACGTTCGGCAAGTTTAATTACCACGCAGCGGAAGTCGTCGACCATCGCCAGCAGCATTCGCCGCACGTTATCGACCTGCTCAGAGGAAACGGAGTCGGTATGGGTCGCTTTCAACTGGCGAATCGCCGCCATGTCACGCACACCGTGGATGAGGTTGACGATGGATTTACCCACGCTTTCCTGCAAGGTTTCCTCGCTGACAACATTGGCATCAGCCAGAGGGAACAGCAACGCAGCCCGCAGCGTGTCGATATCCATACTCAGCGTCGAGAGGATTTCCACCATCTCCACGCCACGCCACAGCAGGAGTTCCGCATCCGGATGCCCTTGCGTCTGTTGCAGGCAATACGCCCAGGTTTCGGCTAAGCGTTCACATGACTGCTGGCTGGTGATCCCAAGGCTTTCGATCCACTTTTTCGGGTCAAATTCCCCAGCTTTGTTTAGATGTGCACTTCTTACCGCAACCATTGTCCTCTCCTTAAGGGACGTGACCTGTCGAAGTCGACAAGTCGTGATTCATTATGAATGCTCAAACAACACCATTGATTCCAGATGCCCCGTGTGGGGGAACATATCGAGCATCGCCAGCCGCTGAATGTGGTACCCTGCGCGTAACAGCGCCTCGCTATCACGCGCCAGCGTGGCTGGATTACAGGATACATAAACAATACGGCCAGGCTGCAATTTTATAATATGTTGCATCACACCGGCAGCCCCTGCGCGTGCGGGATCGAGCAATACTTTATCAAAACCATTCTTCGCCCACGGCTGTCGTGTGACATCCTCTTCCAGATTTTCATGAAAGAATGTCACATTCTGTAATGCATTTTGCCGTGCGTTTTCACGTCCTTTCTCCACCAGTTCGGGGACGCCCTCCACACCGACGACGCTTGCCGCCCGGGTTGCCAGCGGAAGCGTAAAGTTGCCCATCCCGCAAAACAGATCCAGTACGCGATCGTCTGGCTGTACGTCCAGCCACTCCAGCGCGCGGGCCACCATTTTCTGGTTCACCCCTTCATTCACCTGAATGAAATCTCGCGGACTGAAGTTTAAGCGTAGCCCGTTTGACTCATACCAGGGGGTTTGACCCGAAACCGCTTCCAGTCTCTCGCTTTGCGGAGCCAGATAAAGAGACAGCCCTTTTGAATGCGAAAAGCGTTCCAGTTTTTCGTTATCCTCGCGACTTAATGGCGCGGTATGGCGCAAAATCATCAGCGTGCCGCTGCTCGCCTGCACCAGTTCAACATGTCCCAGATGGCGAATTTCCTGCAGGCTGCTGAGACACGCCCTGAGATCGGGCAGCAATGCTTCAAGTTGGGGCACCAAAACAGGGCATTGCTTTACATCAACAATGTCGCTGGAGGCTGACTTGCGAAACCCCATCTGCAACTGCTGAGTTTTCGGCTGATAGTGAAGACTCAGACGCGCCCGCCGGCGATAGCCCCACGGCGTATCGGCGATCACTTCAGCGACCTCGTTTTTCATTAAACGCGACAACGCAGCGCGTTTGCTGCGCTGCTGTAGTTCGATACTGGCATGTTGCTGCTGACATCCACCGCAGACGCCAAAATGCGGGCAACGCGGCGTCACCCGATCCGGACTATCATTCAAACGGCGCTTCACCTGCGCTTTCGCATACTGCTTTTTATCTTCGGTGATCGTCACGTCCGCACTTTCCTGGGGCAGCAATCCGGGGATAAACAGCGTCTTTCCGTTATGCCGCGCTACCCCCTGGCCAAAAGCGTCGAGGTCATTGACAGTAACGGTTATGATCTGGCGCGTCGTCACGCGCCGTTTTGCAGAGTAGAATTGCGCCATCGACGAGATTATTCTCAATTTAACAGTGTGACCCTAATTGTCCCATAACGGAACTCCATGACCAACTACAGCCTGCGCGCTCGCATGATGATTCTGATTCTGGCTCCGACCGTGCTTATCGGTTTACTGCTCAGTATCTTTTTTGTTGTGCATCGCTACCACGACTTGCAGCGTCAACTGGAAGATGCCGGAGCCAGTATTATCGAGCCGCTCGCCGTCTCCACCGAATATGGCATGAGCCTGCAAAACCGCGAATCCATAGGTCAACTCATCAGCGTTTTGCATCGCCGCCATTCCGATATTGTGCGGGCAATTTCGGTGTACGACGAGAATAATCGACTTTTCGTCACCTCCAATTTCCACCTCGATCCGGCGGCGACGCAACTTCCGTCAGGTTCATCCTTTCCGCGTCGACTGAGCGTTGAGCACCACGGTGACACTCTCGTTCTGCGCACGCCCATTATTTCGGAAAGCTATTCGCCGGATGAATCCGCCATCAGCGAAGCCAAAAATGAACATAATATGTTGGGATATGTGGCGCTTGAACTGGATCTCAAGTCAGTGCGCCTGCAACAGTACAAAGAAATCTTCATTTCTACGGTGATGATGCTGTTTTGTATCGGCATCGCGCTGATTTTTGGCTGGCGTTTAATGCGCGACGTAACGGGTCCGATTCGCAACATGGTGAATACCGTTGACCGTATTCGACGCGGGCAGCTCGACAGCCGCGTTGAGGGCTTTATGCTCGGTGAACTGGATATGCTGAAAAACGGCATTAACGCTATGGCCATGTCGCTCGCCGCTTATCACGAAGAGATGCAGCATAATATCGATCAGGCGACCTCTGATTTGCGCGAAACGCTCGAACAGATGGAAATTCAGAACGTCGAGCTGGATCTGGCAAAAAAACGCGCTCAGGAAGCGGCACGTATTAAATCCGAGTTTCTGGCGAATATGTCCCATGAGCTGCGTACACCGCTCAACGGCGTGATCGGCTTTACCCGCCTGACGCTGAAAACCGAGCTTAATACCACACAACGCGACCACCTGAATACCATTGAGCGGTCAGCCAATAACCTGCTGGCGATCATCAACGACGTGCTGGATTTCTCGAAGCTGGAAGCCGGCAAACTGATTCTGGAAAGTATTCCTTTCGCGCTGCGTAATACGCTGGATGAAGTGGTGACGCTTCTGGCGCATTCATCGCATGACAAAGGCCTGGAGCTGACGCTCAATATTAAAAACGATGTCCCGGATAACGTCATTGGCGATCCCCTGCGTTTGCAGCAGGTGATCACCAATCTGGTGGGTAACGCGATTAAGTTCACCGAGAATGGCAACATCGACATCCTGGTAGAGAAGCGCTCGCTGAGTAACACCAAAGTACAGATTGAAGTGCAGATCCGCGATACCGGTATCGGCATCCCGGAGCGCGATCAGTCGCGCCTGTTCCAGGCCTTCCGCCAGGCCGACGCCAGTATTTCCCGCCGCCACGGCGGAACCGGGCTGGGGCTGGTGATTACGCAGAAACTGGTCAATGAAATGGGCGGCGATATCTCTTTCCACAGCCAGCCAAACCGCGGTTCGACCTTCTGGTTCCACATCAATCTTGACCTGAACCCCAATGTGATTATCGACGGTCCTGACACGGGATGTCTGGCGGGTAAACGTATTGCTTACATCGAGCCAAATGCCGCCGCCGCGCAATGTACACTGGATATCCTCAGTGAAACGCCGCTGGAGGTGGTTTATAGCCCCTCATTTTCCGCGCTGTCGGTTGAGCATTACGACATTATGCTGGTGGGGGTTGCCGTCACCTTCAAAGAGCCGCTGACGATGCAGCATGAGCGATTGATTCAGGCAACCAAAATGTCCGATGTCCTGATGCTGGCCCTGCCCTGCCATGCTCAAATCAACGCTGAAAAACTCAAACAAGATGGCGTGGCGAGCTGTTTATTGAAACCGCTTACCTCCACCCGCTTGCTTCCGGCGCTCGTCGATTTATGCAGCCAGAACTGCCATGATGATTTACTGTTGTCAGACAACAGTAAGATCGCCATGACGGTAATGGCCGTGGATGATAACCCTGCCAACCTGAAGCTGATCGGCGCACTACTGGAAGATCAGGTGCAGCACGTTGAACTTTGCGAGAGCGGTCACCAGGCCGTTGATCGCGCAAAACAAATGCAGTTTGATCTGATCCTGATGGATATCCAGATGCCGGATATGGATGGCATCCGGGCCTGTGAGTTAATCCATCAGCTCCCTCATCAGCAACAAACGCCCGTCATCGCCGTCACTGCGCACGCCATGGCGGGTCAGAAAGAGAAGTTGTTGAGCGCCGGGATGAACGACTATCTGGCAAAACCGATCGAGGAAGAGAAACTGCACAACCTGTTGCTGCGCTATAAACCCGGCAGCGGGGTGTCCACACGTTTGCTCATGGCGGAATCGATCGAACCAGTCATTAACCCCAACGCGACCCTGGACTGGCAACTGGCGCTGCGCCAGGCTGCAGGTAAACCGGATCTGGCGCGCGATCTGCTGCAAATGCTGATCGATTTCCTGCCGGAAGTTCGTAATAAAATTGAAGAACAACTGGTTGGAGAAAATCCGGAAGGTGTCATTGACCTGCTGCATAAACTGCATGGCAGTTGCAGCTATAGCGGCGTTCCACGCTTGAAGAATCTTTGTCAGTTACTGGAAAGTCAGCTCCGTGAAGGAACATTGGAAGAGGATCTGGAACCCGAGTTTCTGGAACTGCTCGACGAAATGGATAACGTGGCGCGCGAAGCGAAACGCGTATTAGGCTAATCATACCTGTAGGCCCGATAGCGACACGAAGTCGCTTATCGGGTCTCGGGAGACTACATTATTGATTGTCCCATTTTGAGCGTTGCCGCGACGTTGCGCGCGGTCATACGCACATTCTCTGCCGCATTTTGCAGCGCCTCTTCCAGCGTACAGACGCTATAGATCACGCTGAAAACAGCATCCAGTCCATGATCATGAACCACGCCAACATCTGCCGTCAGGCTTCCGGCAATACCAATAACCGGTTTGTTATAGCGCTTCGCGACCTTCGCCACCCCGAACGGCACTTTACCGTGAATGGTCTGGCTGTCGATACGCCCTTCACCGGTGACCACCAGGTCAGCGTCGGCGACACAATCATCCAGATGCAGGGCGTCAGTCACAATCTCAATGCCACGCCGCAACTGGGCGCCACAAAAGGCATACAGCGCTGCCCCCATCCCTCCTGCCGCTCCGCCGCCCGCCAGCGCCAGAACGTCCACAGCCAGATCGCGGGCGATAAGCTTCGCATAGTGCGCTAGCGCGTTATCAAGACGTGTAATCATCTCTGGCGTTGCCCCCTTCTGAGGACCGAACACCGCAGATGCCCCTTCCTTACCGGTCAACGGATTAGTGACATCGCAGGCCACTTCAATCCGGCAGGCCGCCAGACGTTTATCCAGTTGGCTAATGTCTATCTGCTCAAGCGTCTCAAGGGCCGCACCGCCCAGGCCAATCTCACGATGATGCGCATCGAGCAATTTTGCCCCCAGCGCCTGCACCATGCCCGCACCGCCATCATTAGTGGCACTACCGCCGAGGCCGATTATGATGTGGTCAACACCGGTATCCAGCGCGTGACGAATCAGCTCTCCGGTTCCCCAGGAGGTTGTTTTTAACGGATCGCGTAAAGAGACCGGAACCCGCTCCAGGCCGCTCGCCGCTGCCATTTCAATGAACGCGGTGCGCTCGTCGCCGGATAAACCATAGAATCCTGAAACAGGCTCCCCCAGCGGACCCGTGACGTTGACCTCAACAATGCGTCCAGCCGTCGCGGCGACCATCGCTTCGACGGTTCCTTCTCCCCCATCAGCAACCGGCAATTTTACGTAATCCGCATCGGGCCAGATTTCCCGAAAACCCTGCTCAATGGCGCTCGCCACCTCAAGCGCACTCAAACTTTCCTTATACGAGTCCGGTGCGATCACTATTTTCATAAGCCGTCCTTACGCATGTTGACTCTGTTAAGCATACACCCGGTTTGCCGATAAAAAATAACCGGTCCCTTTCAGAACCGGCTTGCACCTCAACGTACCATGCAGGGGCGTTTATTATCGAAGGTCCAGTTCGGGATCAGATACTGCATCCCCATTGCGTCGTCACGCGCGCCCAGACCGTGCTTCTGATACAGCTCATGCGCTTTCATCACCTGGTCCATATCCAGCTCAACACCCAGACCCGGTTTCGACGGCACCTGTACCATACCGCCTTTAATTTCAAACGGCGCTTTGGTCAGGCGCTGGTTACCTTCCTGCCAAATCCAGTGGGTGTCGATCGCCGTGATCGTGCCCGGCGCGGCCGCTGCCACATGCGTGAACATCGCCAGCGAAATATCAAAGTGGTTGTTGGAGTGTGAACCCCAGGTCAGGCCAAATTCATGGCACATTTGCGCGACGCGAACCGAGCCCTGCATGGTCCAGAAGTGCGGATCGGCCAGAGGAATATCCACCGATTGCAGTGACAACGTATGTCCCATCTGACGCCAGTCGGTGGCTATCATGTTCGTCGCCGTTGGCAGACCCGTCGCGCGACGGAACTCCGCCATTACCTCACGGCCCGAGAAGCCCTGTTCTGCCCCACACGGATCTTCCGCATAGGCCAGCACCCCCTTCAGGTATTTACCAATCTTGATCGCTTCATTCAGTGACCATGCGCCATTCGGATCCAGGGTGACACGCGCCTGTGGAAAACGTTTTGCCAGCGCAACAATGGACTCGGCCTCTTCTTCCCCAGCCAGCACGCCGCCTTTCAGTTTGAAGTCATTAAAACCGTATTTTTCATAGGCCGCTTCCGCCAGGCGAACGACGGCATCTGGCGTCATCGCTTCATCATGGCGCAGACGATACCAGTCACATTTTTCATCCGGCTGGCTCTGATACGGCAGCGGCGTGGCTTTACGGTTACCGACGAAGAACAGATAGCCGAGCATTTCGACTTCGCTACGCTGCTGACCATCGCCCAGCAGAGAGGCTACGTTCACCCCCAAATGCTGGCCGAGCAAATCCAGCAGCGCCGCCTCGATCCCGGTCACCACGTGGATAGTGGTACGCAGATCGAACGTCTGCAGGCCGCGTCCTCCGGCGTCACGGTCAGCAAATTCATTGCGTACGGCGTTCAGCACGTTTTTGTACTCGCCCAGAGTTTTGCCCACCACCAGCGGAATGGCATCTTCCAGCGTCTTACGGATTTTCTCGCCTCCGGGGATTTCACCCACCCCCGTATGGCCTGAATTATCTTTGATAATCACAATATTACGTGTGAAGAACGGAGCATGTGCGCCGCTCAGGTTCATCAACATACTGTCGTGGCCCGCCACCGGGATAACCTGCATTGCAGTCACAACAGGGGTAGTGAATTGTGTGCTCATCATTTAGTCCTTATGCAAAATCAGTGACGGTCGAAAATATCGCCAGGTAAATATCAACGTGGTTGTGCAAATGGCAACTGGATTGTGTCGTCATGAGCGTTGCCCCGCGACAGGTTTCAGTTCGATACGTTTAATATCGCCCACCAACACCAGATAACTCAGTACCGCCACCAGCGCGTGCACACCCACGTAGATCAGCGCACCGTTGAACGAGCCGGTGGTCCCGACGATGTAACCAATCGCAATCGGCGTTACGATACCGGAGATATTGCCAAACATATTGAACAGCCCACCGCTCAGGCCGCTGATCTCTTTCGGCGCGGTATCCGCCATTACCGCCCAGCCCAGCGCGCCAATGCCCTTACCAAAGAACGCCAGCGCCATGAAGCCAATGATCATCCACTCAATATTGACGTAGTTACAGAACACCATCACCATCGACAGCAGCATCCCCATCACGATCGGCGTTTTACGCGCGATGTTCAGCGAGCCGGTACGACGCATCAGCCAGTCGGAAATAATTCCCCCCAGCACGCCGCCGATAAATCCGCATACCGCCGGGACAGAGGCAACAAAGCCCGCTTTCAGAATCGACATCCCGCGCGCCTGCACCAGATAAACCGGGAACCAGGTGATAAAGAAGTAGGTCAGCGCGTTGATACAGTACTGCCCGATGTAGACACCAATCATCATGCGGGAACCCAGCAATTGCTTGATCTGTCCCCATTTCACGCTAAACGGCACTTTGGCTTTGGCGTCTTTCTGATCCATGTTGATCAGCGCCCCGCCTTCTGCAATGTATTCCAGCTCTTTCTTGTTCACACCCGGATGCTGATTTGGTTCGTGGATCACTTTCAGCCAGATAAAGCTGATAACAATTCCGAGGCCGCCCATAAAGAAGAACACATGCGACCAACCCACTTCGTGCGTCAGCCAGCCCATGATCGGCGCAAAAATAACGGTGGCAAAGTACTGTGCAGAGTTAAAGATCGCGACCGCCGTCCCCCTCTCCTGCGCCGGGAACCAGGCCGCAACAATACGACTGTTGCCGGGGAAGGACGGCGCTTCTGCCAGACCGACGAGGAAACGCAGGGTAAACAGCGCGACGATAATGCCGAATCCGCTGAAGATATCGACGAAGCCCTGTAACAGGGTAAACATAGACCAGATGAAGATGGACCAGAAGTAAACGCGTTTGGAACCAAAACGGTCCAGCAGCCAACCGCCCGGGATCTGCCCGATAACGTAGGCCCATGAGAACGCGGAGAAAACGTAACCCATGCCGACGGGATCCAGACCAATGTCTTTGGCCATTTCCGAACCCGCAATGGATAAGGTGGCACGGTCGCCGTAGTTGAATGAGGTGACGATAAACAGCATCACCACTATCCAGTAGCGGGCATTAGTGCGTTTTTCCGCACTGCTCGCAGCCTGACTTAATGAACTCATTGTTGCACTCCTGAATTTTCGCGTTAGCCACGCTCACTCTGAACAGCACAACCGGTAGGGATCAGAGATGACGTTTCGTGTTTTTTGGCAGCTTTTATAGGGTCGTTCGCCTTACTTACTGCATTTTTTATAACTGGCAGGAGAAGTATAAAAAGCACCAGGTTCTTGCTCACCGTGCAACAACACAACATTTAACCGGCGTATCACGTATGTTTGTGGCAAAAGCCCAAGGGAATGGAATCGACTTCACGGAAATGAAAACCGCCAACAGAAATAGCGCAGTGCAAGCGCAGAAAAGGCAGGAGTGTGAAACAGGTCGCTTGACCCTATGAAAACGCCAGTAAAAACCGTTAATAGTGAAAGGGTTTTACTGGCGTTTGCCTGAAACTAACACGATTTCGTGTTATGAAACTTAAAACAGACCGTTTTCTTGCTGAGAAGGTTACCGCTCAGGATAAGAGCGTTCCCCAGCGTTCAACCCAGGGATTGGATTCACTTTCAGGTTCCGGATGCTCGCTGGCATCAATCAGCAACATTTCCCCAACACGTTGGGCGCTTTGCTCCTGCAACAGGGCATCGAATTGTTTCCCACCGTTGCAGAAATTGACGTAGCTGCTGTCGCCGAGCGCAATTACGCCGTAACGCAGATTAGGCTGGAAGCCGAGCGTGTCTTTTATGCCCTGAAACAATGGCACAATGCTGTCCGGTAAATCGCCCTGCCCGGTGGTAGAAGTGACTACCAGCGCGACTTTATCCTGATATTCCTGCCAGTCCGACAGTTCAGGGTCTTCAAAAACGGTCGCTTTATGCCCCTGCGCCGTCAGGATCGCTTCAGCTTCCTCGGCAACCAACAGCGCGTTTCCGTACATCGTACCGACAAAAATCCCAATTTCCGCCATGCTGACTTACTCCCTGAATAAAGAACAGATGTCTTCATCCTGACCTGCTGGCTCGCTTAACTCAACCCTTTCATTATCAGGGAGATGTCCCAACCAGCCAAACTGTGATAGCGCCTGCATCCATACCGCATCCAGCCCCGCGTGAATCGTCAACGGTTCACCGGTGAATGGATGCGTCAGCGAAAGCTGGCTTGCGTGCAGCATCAGTCGGTTACAGCCAAAATGGTTCGCCGCGCTACGGTTTTGCCGCAAATCGCCGTGCTTGCTGTCACCTATAATCGGATGACGCAGATGGGCCAGATGGCGTCTCAGTTGATGTTTTCGTCCCGTTTGCGGATCCAGCTCAACCAGTCCATAGCGCGTCGTCGGATAGCGACCGGTTGCCACCGGCATCTCAACGGTGGCAAGACCGCGATAATGGGTCACCGCAGGCTGCGGGTCCTTATTCTCACGGGCAAACTTATCGGCGATTTTATCGAGCTCTT
Source organism: Citrobacter amalonaticus (assembly GCF_037053465.1). Taxonomy (GTDB): domain Bacteria; phylum Pseudomonadota; class Gammaproteobacteria; order Enterobacterales; family Enterobacteriaceae; genus Citrobacter_A; species Citrobacter_A amalonaticus_H. The sequence continues at coordinate 289,087 of NZ_JBALIF010000004.1, read as the reverse complement.
CGACAAGAGGATAATCGAGCACGGCGTCATCCATTAACCAGCCGCGGACAACAGCGTGATAGCGCTTTTGGATCTGATGCTGCTCAAACTGTTGTGCGAGACGGCGACCAGCTTCGCTGGAAAGCCCCATCAACAGCACGCCAGATGTCGGCCTGTCGAGACGATGCGCGGTAAAGACATGCTGACCAATCTGATCGCGCACCGTCTGCATCACCACCACTTTTTCGTCGCGATCCAGCCAGCTCCTGTGGACCAGCCAACCGGAAGGTTTATTGACCGCCACCAGCCACTCGTCCTGATACAAAATTTCCAGCATCAGGATTCATCTTGCGCGAAAAGCGCATCCAGTGCCTGCAGCGTCTCCAGCAGGATTTCGCGCTGTGGATGATCGGCGCTCAACGCCATTTCATAGTAGGGTGCGACGGCAAAAGCGTCAGGCAACGGCTGCGCACTGTCCAAAAGAGCATGCATCCGGGGGAGCAGCACCCACTGCAACCACTCAAGCGGCTCCATGGTATCCATGCAAAAAGGCTGAGTGCTGGAAAACAGATGGGCTTCGGGTTCATCCATCCGCCAGTGTTGATGCTCGCGCAGCAGTGCTTCAAGCGCGTGAAGCTGCTGGCGCACACGGTCATGAGCCGTCATGAAAGTCACCTCAATGATGAAAAATCTGGCGCGAAGAATACCACCAGTAAAAAAGAAATAAAAAAAGGGAGCACTGTAAAAACAGTGCTCCCGGTTCGTTTCGCAGCATTCCAGCTACTTAAAGTGCTCCCTGCTCATCCATGACAACTTTTCCAGCGGTCTTACGACCTGTTGTTCTTCCTGAACTTATGCATCCTGCTCACATCACCCCCGATGTGATTACTTCATCCTGAAGCGTCCTGGCCATCCTGACCCACCGAACATCCCGACCGGCTCTCGTTCTCCCTCCTGGAGGTGTCCTTTAACGCAATCCCGCGTTTTCCTTTTTACTCCATCCTGAAGCCTTTCCTTGCAACACCCTCCTGGTGTGTCCTGCGGAAGTGCCATCATCCTGATGTTCACTTCGTTGTACGACTCCTTGTCGACACGCATAGAATCGCCTTTTTCACGCCGTCTTACAAGGTGCGTACAGACAATACCTTAAGGAAAATTTCATATGAAAGTGATTAAGAAATCATTAACTCATTGATTTATTGGAATATTGATAATATTCGTCACTATAAGTCTTTACTTATCTCCTGGCGATCTCCTACACGGCTTGTAAGAGATCTCTCACAGGATTCAGGGATAAAGAGACTACAGAAGAGGCTTAAGTTGATTCAGGAAATCCGCAAGAGTGGGAGCCAGTACAGCTCGTTTACGGGTGCCCAGCGTTTCTTTGATCACTTCACCCGACAGATTACAGACTGAAATGACATCCAGTTCTGACTCCTGAGTGGCGATAAACAGTGTCGGAGACAGCTTCAAACGTTTTTGCGTGACCAGATGACCGATCAGGTTTTCCTGAACACGCCTGAAGTCATCGGCGCTCCAGGTTTGCAGTAACGTCAGCGTTTCATCCGCGTACTGTGCGGGCATATCCCCGGCAAACTGCGCGGTATAAAATGCATGCAACGCTGGTTGTATCACAATATCAAAGGCACGTTCAACCGCGCTGATATTCTGTTCACCTTCAAAGGGCTGCGGCTGCCAGTAAACGGCATCACTGGTGGTTGAAATAATGCAGGGAGAAGGCACGCCATACAGCTCTTCGCTCATTGGCCAACTATCGTGTTTTTCATGCCATGCGTCACAGTAACGCGTCGTAAAGGCCTTCAGGGCCAGAACTGTCTGTTCGTCCACCGGTTTCTCTCTTCATAAAAGCCAGGATACACTGGGCAGATAGTGTATCTGGTTTATGACGGTGAAACATGTCTTCTTATGAAAACCATCAGGCACTCGACGGCCTGACGCTCGGTAAATCAACGGATTACCGGGATAATTACGATCCCAGTTTGCTACAGGGCGTTCCCCGCAGTCTGAATCGTGACCCGCTGGGGTTAAAGGCAGACAATCTGCCGTTTCACGGTGCCGATATCTGGACGCTGTATGAACTGTCGTGGCTGAATGCCAAAGGGTTGCCTCAGGTGGCCGTCGGTCATGTGGAACTGGATTACACCAGCCTCAATCTCATTGAATCCAAAAGCTTTAAGCTGTATCTGAACAGCTTTAACCAGACGCGATTTGATTCCTGGGAAGCCGTACAAAAGACGCTGGAAAGCGATCTGCGCGCCTGCGCACAAGGTGAGGTTACCGTCGCATTGTACCGCCTCGACGAACTGGAAGGACAACCCATTGCCCATTTTCACGGCACCTGTATTGATGAGCAGCCGATAGAGATCGACAACTATCAGTTCACCACCGATTATCTGCAGCACGCCGCCAGTGGTGAAAAAGTGATAGAAGAAACGCTGGTGAGCCATCTGTTGAAATCAAACTGCCTGATCACCCATCAGCCAGACTGGGGCTCCATACAAATTCAGTATCGTGGGCGTAAAATCGATCGCGAAAAGCTGCTCCGTTATCTGGTCTCTTTCCGCCATCACAACGAGTTTCACGAGCAGTGCGTCGAACGCATCTTCAATGATCTGCTGCGCTTCTGCCAGCCGGAAAAACTGAGCGTTTATGCGCGCTACACGCGACGGGGTGGACTCGATATTAACCCGTGGCGTAGTAATACCGATTTTGTGCCGGCAACCGGCAGATTGGTTCGTCAGTAAATTATTTCACAATTTTGCGCGTCGGATTCCACGCGCAAGGTTGTGAAAGATCATAAGCCAGCGCTATTGTAATCAACAGGGAATGACCTTTTGCGTCCCGTAAGGAGTTTACTTGATTACACATATTAGCCCCCTGGGCTCAATGGACATGCTGTCGCAACTGGAAGTCGATATGCTTAAACGCACGGCCAGCAGCGACCTGTATCAACTGTTTCGTAACTGTTCGCTTGCCGTTTTAAACTCCGGCAGTCTGACCGACAACAGCAAAGAGTTGTTGTCCCGCTTTGAAAGTTTCGACATTAACGTGCTGCGCCGCGAACGTGGCGTGAAGCTGGAGCTTATCAACCCACCTGAAGACGCCTTTGTCGACGGTCGGATCATTCGTGCGCTCCAGGCCAACCTGTTCGCCGTGCTGCGCGACATCCTCTTTGTAAACGGTCAGATTCATAACGCGGGTCGTTTCCAGCATCTGAATCTTGAAAGCTCAGTGCATATCACCAACCTGGTGTTCTCCATTTTGCGTAACGCCAGAGCGCTACACGTTGGCGAAGCGCCGAACATGGTGGTCTGCTGGGGCGGTCACTCGATCAATGAAAATGAGTACCTGTACGCCCGGCGCGTCGGAACGCAGTTGGGTCTTCGCGAGCTGAATATCTGTACCGGCTGTGGACCAGGTGCTATGGAAGCGCCAATGAAAGGCGCCGCGGTAGGCCACGCCCAGCAGCGTTACAAAGACAGTCGTTTTATTGGGATGACGGAACCGTCAATCATCGCCGCTGAACCCCCTAACCCGCTGGTTAACGAACTGATCATCATGCCGGACATTGAAAAGCGTCTGGAAGCCTTCGTGCGTATCGCCCACGGTATCATCATTTTCCCGGGTGGCGTGGGAACGGCGGAAGAGCTGTTGTATTTGCTGGGGATCCTGATGAACCCGGCGAACAAAGATCAGGTTCTGCCGCTGATCCTGACCGGCCCGAAAGAGAGTGCAGATTATTTCCGCGTGCTGGATGAGTTCATCGTCCATACGCTGGGAGAAGCCGCACGCAAACACTATCGCATTATCATTGACGACGCCGCAGAAGTCGCGCGCCTGATGAAAAAAGCGATGCCGCTGGTGAAAGAGAACCGTCGTGATACCGGTGATGCCTACAGCTTTAACTGGTCGATTCGTATTGCGCCGGATCTCCAGATGCCGTTCGAACCTTCTCACGAAAACATGGCGAACCTGAAACTTTACCCGGACCAACCCGTTGAAGTGCTGGCGGCAGACCTGCGTCGTGCCTTCTCCGGCATTGTGGCGGGTAATGTGAAGGAAGTCGGTATCCGCGCCATTGAACAGTTCGGGCCATATAAGATCCACGGCGACAGCGAAATGATGCGGCGGATGGACGATCTCCTGCAGGGTTTTGTTGCGCAGCATCGTATGAAGCTCCCCGGCAGCGCCTACATTCCTTGCTACGAAATTTGCGCCTGACGCACAAAGCACATCGCACACCGGGAGCGGTTGATTACCCTCCCGGTTTTTTTATGGATTCCAATGAGATAGTTGAAGAGGATAATAAAGGCCACTAATACATCATACAAAAAGTGTGACCACGCAAACGATTACCTGCCTGGTACAACCGTGTTTTATGAGTCTAAATTTCTGTTAGTCGCCATAAACCACTAAAAAGAGCGCTTTTTATGGTTCAACCTCCGAAAGTTCCTGAGATTCCTTTCTGACCATATGTCGTTAATGTTAGCCTTCGCGCACGTAAATTCGCTTTGATGATTTTTTAACAGATTAATGATCCAGGATTATCCACATTAGAAGTGGATTATTGCATTTGAGATCCCGATCACTGATAGATTCATTAGTAAAATGTATCTTTCCGCCCGCAAAATATTACGGTTAAAAATTATATAAAAATCGTCATTGCAAGAATTTCGTTTTATGGTCAGGAACTTTTTCCTGATTTTTAGCTTCCTCCAGGAGAACCAGATGGAAACCACTCAAACCAGCACTATTGCTTCGGTTGATTCACGAAGCGCATGGCGCAAGACAGACACCATGTGGATGCTGGGCCTTTACGGCACGGCTATCGGTGCGGGCGTACTGTTCCTGCCAATCAACGCAGGCGTCGGCGGAATGATTCCGCTGATCATCATGGCCATTATCGCTTTCCCAATGACCTTCTTCGCACACCGCGGTCTGACCCGTTTTGTGCTGTCCGGTAAAAATCCGGGCGAAGACATCACTGAAGTGGTTGAAGAGCACTTTGGTATCGGCGCAGGTAAGTTGATTACTCTGCTCTACTTCTTCGCGATTTACCCGATTCTGTTGGTTTATAGCGTGGCAATCACCAACACGGTTGAAAGCTTCCTGACTCACCAGTTAGCCATCAATCCACCGCCGCGCGCGATTCTGTCCCTGATTCTGATCGTCGGTATGATGACCATCGTTCGCTTTGGCGAGCAGATGATCGTGAAGGCGATGAGTATTCTGGTTTTCCCGTTTGTTGCCGCGCTGATGCTGCTGGCGCTGTACCTGATCCCACAGTGGAGCGGTGCCGCGCTGGAAACCCTGTCCTTTGACTCTGCTGCCGCTACGGGTGACGGCCTGTGGATGACGCTGTGGCTGGCAATTCCGGTGATGGTATTCTCGTTCAACCACTCCCCGATCATCTCTTCCTTCGCCGTTGCGAAGCGTGAAGAGTACGGCGACGCCGCTGAGAAAAAATGCTCGAAGATTCTGGCATTCGCGCACATCATGATGGTATTGACCGTGATGTTCTTCGTCTTCAGTTGCGTACTGAGCCTGACGCCGGCGGATCTGGCGGCAGCTAAAGAACAGAACATCTCGATTCTGTCTTACCTGGCAAACCACTTTAACGCGCCGATCATCGCCTGGATGGCTCCGATCATCGCGATGATTGCCATCACCAAATCCTTCCTCGGCCACTATCTGGGCGCTCGCGAAGGCTTCAACGGGATGGTGATCAAGTCTCTGCGCGGCAAAGGCAAAAGCATCGAAATCAACAAGCTGAACCGCATCACGGCGCTGTTCATGCTGGTAACGACCTGGATTGTGGCAACCCTGAACCCAAGCATCCTCGGTATGATCGAAACCCTGGGTGGTCCAATCATCGCGATGATTCTGTTCCTGATGCCGATGTACGCTATCCACAAAGTACCGGCAATGCGTAAGTACAGCGGCCACATCAGCAACGTGTTCGTTGTTGTGATGGGTCTGATTGCTATCTCCGCAATTTTCTACTCTCTGTTCAGCTAAGTTTTATAGCGCCGCTTTCGGGCGGCGCTTCCTCCCTGATATAACCGCAATGGATGCCCTATGATTAGCGTATTCGATATTTTCAAAATCGGCATTGGCCCTTCCAGTTCACACACCGTTGGACCAATGAAAGCAGGCAAACAATTCACGGACGATCTGATTGCACGCACTATTCTGACCGATGTCACCCGTGTCGTGGTGGATGTGTATGGCTCCCTGTCGCTGACGGGTAAAGGCCACCACACCGATATCGCGATTATCATGGGCCTGGCAGGGAATCTGCCGGACACCGTCGACATCGATGCCATCCCGGGTTTCATCCAGGATGTGAACACCCACGGACGCCTGCTGCTGGCAAACGGTCAGCATGAGGTCGAGTTCCCGGTGGATAAATGCATGAATTTCCATGCAGATAACCTGTCTCTGCACGAGAACGGGATGCGCATTACCGCGCTGGCCGGCGATAACGTCCTCTACAGCCAGACTTACTACTCCATTGGCGGTGGTTTCATCGTTGATGAAGAACACTTCGGCTTACCGAACAGTGCGCCGGTAAACGTACCGTATCCGTACAAATCCGCCGCCGATCTGCAAAGACACTGCCAGGAAACCGGGCTTTCCCTCTCCGGCCTGATGATGCAAAACGAACTGGCGCTGCACAGCAAAGAAGAGCTGGAACAGCACTTTGCCAACGTCTGGGACGTGATGCGCAGCGGCATTGAGCGCGGTATCACCACCGAAGGCGTGCTGCCAGGTAAACTGCGCGTGCCCCGCCGTGCGGCAGCGCTGCGCCGTATGCTGGTCAGCAGCGATAAAACCACGACCGATCCGATGGCGGTGGTTGACTGGATCAACATGTTCGCACTGGCGGTGAACGAAGAGAACGCCGCGGGCGGCCGTGTGGTCACCGCTCCGACTAACGGCGCATGTGGTATCGTTCCGGCGGTGCTGGCTTACTACGACAAATTCATCCGCGAAGTGAACGCAAACTCACTGGCACGCTACATGCTGGTCGCCAGTGCGATTGGTTCTCTGTACAAAATGAACGCTTCGATTTCTGGTGCGGAAGTGGGCTGTCAGGGTGAAGTCGGCGTGGCCTGTTCCATGGCAGCGGCGGGTCTGGCGGAACTGCTGGGCGGCAGTCCGACACAGGTTTGTATTGCCGCGGAAATCGGCATGGAGCACAACCTGGGGCTCACCTGCGACCCGGTTGCAGGACAGGTTCAGGTGCCCTGCATCGAGCGTAACGCCATCGCTTCGGTAAAAGCGGTCAATGCCGCACGTATGGCGCTGCGTCGCACCAGCGAACCGCGAGTCTGCCTCGATAAAGTGATCGAAACCATGTACGAAACCGGTAAAGACATGAACGCCAAGTACCGCGAAACTTCTCGCGGCGGTCTGGCGATGAAGATTGTCACCTGCGATTAATCGAACTTATTGCCCGGTGGCGCTTCGCTTACCGGGCCTACCCTCCTGTCGCCATGAATGTTACCCTAGCCGCGGGTTTGTAAGGGAGAACTCCGTGGCTGTCCATCTGCTTATTGTCGACGCGCTCAATCTCATTCGCCGTATCCACGCCGTTCAGGGCTCTCCCTGCGTGGAGACCTGCCAGCACGCGCTTGATCAGCTCATCGTTCACAGCCAACCCACTCACGCCGTGGCGGTGTTTGACGACGAAGCGCGTAACAGTGGCTGGCGCCATCAGCGTCTTCCGGACTATAAAGCGGGGCGTCCCCCCATGCCTGACGAACTGCACACTGAAATGCCCGCTCTGCGCGCGGCCTTTGAGCAGCGCGGCGTCGCATGCTGGGTCTCCAGCGGAAATGAAGCTGACGATCTGGCAGCAACGCTTGCGGTGAAAGTCACACTGGCGGGCCATCAGGCCACGATTGTCTCCACCGACAAAGGCTATTGCCAGCTCCTTTCCCCCACCTTACGCATTCGCGATTACTTTCAGAAACGCTGGCTGGATGCGCCGTTCATTGAAAAAGAGTTTGGCGTACAGCCAGAGCAGTTACCAGACTACTGGGGACTGGCAGGGATCAGCAGTTCAAAAGTGCCCGGCGTCGCCGGTATTGGCCCAAAAAGCGCCACGCAACTGCTGTTACAGTTCCAGACGCTTGAAGGTATCTATGCCCATCTGGATGAGGTGCCGGAAAAGTGGCGTAAAAAACTGGAAACCCACAAAGAGATGGCATTCTTATGCCGTGATATTGCGCGTCTGCAAACAGATTTGCATATCGACGGCAACCTGCAGCAATTGCGGCTGACACGATAAAAATGGCGACCCGAAGCCGCCATTTTACGCATCATCACCAGGCGGTGTGATACAACTCGACGATCTCGGCGATACTGGCTTCACGCGGGTTGCCCCCGGTACAAACGTCGTCAAACGCCGCCTGCGCCAGTGCCGGAATATCCTCTTTACGTACACCGACATCACGCAGGTGTAGCGGAATACCCACATCACGGTTAAGCGCAAATACTGCCTCTACCGCGGCGTCACGCACTTGCGCCAGGCTTAGTGTTTCCACCTTCACGCCCATCGCCCGGGCAATGTCACGGAACTTCTCGCCCGTGTATTCGGCGTTATAGCGCATGATATGCGGCAACAGAATGGCGTTAGCCACACCGTGGGGAGTGTTGTAAAACGCCCCCAATGGGTGTGCCATACCATGAACCAGACCGAGTCCTACATTGGAGAAGCCCATTCCGGCAACATACTGTCCGAGCGCCATCGCTTCTCCAGCATCACGTTCACCAGCCACGGAACCGCGTAGTGCGCCGGCAATGATCTCGATCGCCTTGATATGCAATGCATCCGTCAGCGCCCATGCGCCACGGGTGATATAGCCTTCAATGGCGTGCGTCAGCGCATCCACGCCCGTCGCCGCTTTTAACGCAGGGGGCATGCCGTCCATCATATCCGCATCAATAAACGCCACCTGCGGAATGTCATGGGGATCGACACACACAAATTTGCGGCGTTTTTCCTCATCGGTAATCACATAGTTGATGGTTACTTCCGCCGCCGTTCCCGCCGTGGTTGGAATCGCCATCACCGGCACACTGGCTTTACGGGTAGGAGACAATCCTTCCAGGCTGCGCACATCCGCGAATTCGGGGTTGTTGCTGATAATGCCAATCGCTTTACAGGTATCCTGCGGAGAGCCTCCGCCAATCGCAATGAGGTAATCAGCACCGCTTTGCGCAAATACGCCCAGCCCCTCTTTCACCACAGCGATAGTAGGATTCGGGATCACCCCGTCGTAGATCTCCCAGGCCAGACCCGCCGCATCCATCTTATCCGTCACCTTCGCGACCACGCCGCATTCCAGCAGCGTTTTATCAGTCACAATCAGCGCCTTACGATACCCCCTGCGCTTAACCTCGTCAGTTAATGCCTCTACCGCTCCCCGGCCAAACCACGCCGTTTCGTTCAGAATCATTCTGTTCGCCATCGTCCATCTCCTTTTCGGTTGCGAAATTACTCTTCGATACGTAATCCGTAGGTCTTGAATTTTTCCAGTACGACTGCAATTTCATCATCATCCAGAATTGGCACCGGGTCGGTGATTGCCAGCGTGGTCAGGTACAGTTGCGCCAGCACTTCCACTTCATGCGCCAGCCACAGCGCTTTTTCTAAATTAGCTTCACACGCTATCAGCCCATGATGCTGAAGCAATGTTGCCTTGCGATTTTTGAGGGCTACGGCAACAAATTCTGACAATGCCTGCGTGCCAAACGTGGCATAAGGGGCGCAGGGAATCGAATTTCCCCCTGCGGCGGCAATCATATAATGGATGGCCGGGATAGGTCGGTTGAGGATCGAAACCGCCGTACAATGCACGGCATGATTATGGACGACGGCATGCGCATCCGGGCGCGTCTGGTATGCGGCCATATGAAAACGCCACTCGCTGGAGGGGAGTTTCCCCTGTTCATGTTTTCCATCGGCATCAATGTAAACAATGTGGGATTCAGTGAGTTTCTCGTAAGGAACCCCCGTCGGGGTGATTAACATCCCCCCTTCGAAACGCACGCTTACGTTGCCAGCCGTTCCCTGATTTAACCCCAGCCGGGTCATTTCCAGGCAGGTATCGATGATCTGCCGGGCCAGTGTGTTTCGTTCCATTACTTACCTCTCTCGATGATTCAAAAGCACCAACAGAACAATCCTTATCATTCTGTTGAATTAATCGCGTATTTGTTCACCATCATCATATCGATTACTAAATAAGGAATTTGAAACGTTATATTTTGTGACGCATCTCTATTAATTACGCAAAATCATTCTCTGTTTCGCTCTCTCTTCCCATAAAAAATGACCGCTCTTAATAAGTTTTTTTAAAACGGGCATTTTCCTTCAACGTTGTAACAAATGCCCGTTTTCGTGGTAATAAATTAATTCGGTCATTCAGGCTGTGGGTTTTAAACTTTATTTTCTCAAACGGGCATTGTTTTTTATAAATTAAAGTGACGATAATCACATAAAGTTCTTCTTCATCCCCTAAATGTGACCGCTATCATATTAAACGCCCCTTTTTATTTGAAAATGAATTCATGAGTTCCTTCCAGGTCGCCCCTGAATACGGGTTACAAACAAGAACTCTCCGGATTTTTACGGTCTGGCGGGAAAGACCAACCACACTCTGACGCTTCTGAACCGATGAGGATGCTATGGGAAATACAACAATACAAACGCAGAGCTTTCGTGCTGCGGCCAGCGGGCAAAGTCAGCGCTACATCATTCCGTTCGCCTTACTTTGTTCGCTATTTTTTCTTTGGGCTGTCGCGAATAACCTGAACGACATATTATTACCTCAGTTTCAACAAGCTTTTACGTTAACCAATTTCCAGGCTGGGCTGATTCAGTCAGCTTTTTATTTCGGTTATTTCGTTATTCCCATTCCTGCCGGGATATTAATGAAAAAACTGAGTTACAAAGCAGGGATTATTACCGGGCTATTCTTATATGCTTTTGGCGCGGCGTTATTCTGGCCCGCAGCCGAAATCATGAATTACACCTTATTTTTGATCGGCCTTTTTATTATCGCCGCAGGTTTAGGTTGCCTTGAAACAGCAGCAAACCCCTTCGTGACCGTATTAGGACCAGAGAGCGGCGGGCATTTCCGGCTGAATCTGGCGCAAACATTTAACTCTTTTGGCGCTATTATCGCCGTCGTCTTTGGGCAAAGCCTTATTTTGTCTAACGTGCCACATCAATCGCAGGATGTGCTCGATAAAATGTCGCCGGAACAACTCAGCGCCTATAAACACAGTCTGGTGTTATCGGTGCAAACGCCTTACATGATAATCGTGGCTATCGTGCTCGTTGTCGCCCTTCTTATCATGTTGACCCGATTCCCGGCCCTGCAGAGTGACGATCACAGTGACACTGAACAAAGTACCTTTTCCGCTTCACTGGCTCGCCTCGTACGCATCCGCCACTGGCGCTGGGCCGTACTGGCACAGTTCTGCTATGTTGGCGCGCAAACGGCCTGCTGGAGCTATCTGATTCGTTACGCAATCGAAGAGATCCCCGGCATGACGCCCGGTTTTGCGGCTAACTATCTGACCGGCACGATGGTGTGCTTCTTTATTGGTCGCTTCTCCGGCACCTGGCTTATCAGTCGCTTCGCACCGCATAAAGTGCTGGCAGCGTATGCCCTGCTCGCCATGCTTTTGTGTCTGATTTCAGCCTTTAGCGGTGGTCATATTGGTCTGCTGGCACTGACGCTGTGCAGCGCGTTTATGTCTATTCAGTATCCGACCATTTTCTCTCTGGGCATCAAAAATCTCGGCCAGGACACGAAGTACGGTTCGTCCTTCATCGTCATGACCATCATTGGCGGCGGCATCGTCACGCCGGTGATGGGTTTCGTCAGCGATGCGGCGGGTAACATCCCCACGGCGGAACTGGTCCCGGCGCTCTGCTTTGCCGTCATCTTTATTTTTGCTCGTTTCCGTTCTCAAACGGCAACAAACTGAACATTTTCCGAATAACGTGAGGAACCTGTAATGAAAAAAATCAGCTTACCGAAGATAGGTATCCGCCCGGTGATTGATGGGCGTCGTATGGGCGTACGCGAGTCGCTGGAAGAGCAGACCATGAATATGGCAAAAGCGACGGCGGCGCTTATCAGCGAGAAACTCCGCCACGCCTGCGGCGCGCAGGTTGAGTGTGTGATTGCCGATAGCTGCATCGCAGGAATGGCGGAATCTGCCGCCTGTGAAGAGAAATTCAGCAGCCAGAACGTGGGCGTGACGATAACGGTCACTCCGTGCTGGTGCTATGGCAGTGAAACCATCGATATGGATCCGATGCGTCCAAAAGCGATCTGGGGCTTCAACGGTACAGAGCGTCCTGGCGCGGTGTATCTGGCGGCGGCACTGGCTGCTCACAGTCAGAAAGGCATTCCGGCGTTCTCCATTTACGGTCATGACGTGCAGGATGCAGATGACACCTCCATTCCAGCCGATGTGGAAGAAAAACTGCTGCGCTTTGCGCGAGCTGGCCTCGCCGTTGCCACCCTGAAAGGTAAAAGCTATCTCTCCGTCGGTGGCGTATCAATGGGGATCGCCGGTTCCATCGTTGACCATAATTTCTTCGAATCCTGGCTGGGTATGAAAGTTCAGGCCGTGGATATGACGGAGCTGCGCCGTCGCATTGACCAGAAAATTTATGACGAAGCCGAGCTGGAAATGGCGCTGGCGTGGGCAGATAAAAACTTCCGTTATGGCGAAGATCAAAACGCCCAACAATATAAGCGCAATGAAGCGCAGAGCCGCGCGGTGCTGAAAGAGAGCCTGCTGATGGCAATGTGTATTCGCGACATGATGCAAGGTAACAAAAAGCTGGCGGAGAAAGGGCTGGTCGAAGAATCCCTCGGTTACAACGCGATTGCGGCAGGTTTCCAGGGTCAACGTCACTGGACCGATCAATACCCCAACGGCGATACCGCAGAAGCGCTACTGAACAGCTCTTTTGACTGGAACGGCGTCCGCGAACCGTTTGTGGTCGCCACCGAAAACGACAGCCTGAACGGTGTTGCGATGCTGATGGGCCATCAGTTAACCGGTACGGCCCAGATCTTCGCCGACGTGCGCACCTACTGGTCGCCACAAGCCGTAGAGCGCGTGACCGGTAAACCGCTTACCGGCCTGGCGGAGCATGGGATCATCCACTTGATCAACTCCGGTTCTGCGGCCCTCGACGGCTCCTGTAAGCAGCGAGACGACAACGGCAAGCCGACCATGAAACCGCACTGGGAAATAACTTCGCAGGAAGCGGATGCCTGTCTGGCGGCGACCGAATGGTGTCCGGCGATTCATGAATACTTTCGTGGGGGCGGTTTCTCTTCCCGCTTCCTGACCGAAGGCGGCGTGCCGTTTACCATGACTCGCGTGAATATCATTAAAGGCCTGGGTCCGGTTCTGCAAATCGCCGAAGGCTGGAGCGTCGAATTACCCAAAGAGATGCACGATCAGCTTGATGCCCGCACCAACTCGACCTGGCCGACAACCTGGTTCGCACCGCGTCTCACCGGCAAAGGCCCGTTCTCCGACGTCTATTCCGTTATGGCGAACTGGGGGGCGAACCACGGCGTACTGACCATCGGCCACGTTGGCGCTGACTTTATCACCCTGGCATCCATGCTGCGCATTCCCGTCTGTATGCATAACGTAGAAGAAGCGAAGATCTACCGCCCTTCCGCCTGGGCAGCACACGGTATGGATAGCGAAGGCCAGGATTATCGCGCGTGCCAGAACTACGGACCGCTGTACAAACGCTAAGGTTTTTTGCCCGGTAGCGCATGCTTACCGGGCTGACAAAATGCACCATTTCAGGCCGGAGAAGCGTCACGCCCTCCGGCTATGTTCAGGGAGTCATTATGAATCAAGACGTCATCCTGGTCCTTGACTGCGGCGCTACCAACGTCCGGGCGATTGCCGTTGATCGTCAGGGTAACATTGTCGCCCGCGCCGCAACGCCCAATGCCAGCGATATTGCCGTCGAAAATAGCGCCTGGCACCAGTGGTCGCTGGATGCCATTCTTCAACGTTTTGCCGACTGCTGCCAGAGAGTAGCGACGGCGTTATCCACCCGGCAGATCCGCGGTATTACGGTCACCACCTTCGGTGTTGACGGCGCGCTGGTCGATAAACAGGGCCAGTTGCTCTATCCGGTGATTAGCTGGAAATGCCCACGTACCGCAGCGGTCATGGAAAACATCAGCCGAATCATGCGCCCGCAGCAGCTCCAGGCGATTTCGGGCGTCGGCGCTTTCAGCTTCAATACACTGTATAAGCTGGTCTGGCTGAAAGAAAACCACCCACAGTTGCTGGAACAGGCTCACGCCTGGCTGTTCATCTCCTCATTGATCAACCACCGTTTAACCGGTGAATTCACCACCGACATCACGATGGCCGGAACCAGCCAGATGCTGGACATTGCCCAACGCGATTTCAGCGACGACATTTTGCAGGCTGCGGGTTTACCACGCCGTCTTTTTCCTCGTCTGGTCGAGGCCGGTGAGCAGGTTGGTACTCTGCAAGCCGATGCCGCCGCACTGCTGGGGCTTCCCGCCGGAATTCCGGTCATCTCGGCCGGACATGACACGCAGTTTGCTCTGTTTGGCGCAGGCGCCGCGCAGAACGAACCGGTGCTCTCTTCCGGCACGTGGGAGATTCTGATGGTACGCAGCGCTGAGGTGAATACCCCGCTGCTGAGCCACTATGCCGGATCGACCTGCGAACTGGACAGCCACGCCGGACTGTACAACCCCGGTATGCAGTGGCTCGCATCAGGCGTACTCGAATGGGTGCGCAAACTGTTCTGGACAGCAGATACCCCCTGGCAAACGCTGATTGAAGAAGCCCGGGCAATCCCCGCTGGCGCCCAGGGGGTGAAAATGCACTGCGATCTGCTTGCCTGCCAGAACGCGGGTTGGCAAGGCGTGACGCTCAATACCACCCGGGGCCATTTTTATCGCGCGGCCCTGGAAGGCCTGACAGAGCAACTTGCGCGAAATTTGCATACCCTGGAAAAAATCGCCCATTTCCAGGCAAGCGAACTGCTGCTGGTCGGTGGAGGAAGCCGGAATGCGCTCTGGAATCAAATTAAAGCCGATATGCTCGATCTTCCCATTAAGGTGCTGGATGACGCGGAAACCACGGTAGCTGGCGCGGCAATGTACGGCTGGTTTGGCGTGGGCGCGTTTACCACGCCGGAACAGGCCAGATCGCAAGTGAATTACCACTACCGCTATTTTTATCCACACACCGAACCCGAATTCATTGAGGGCGTTTAAAATGCTAAAAACAATTTCACCACTCATTTCCCCGGAACTGCTGAAGACCCTGGCGGAAATGGGGCACGGCGACGAGATCATCTTTTCTGATGCTCACTTCCCTGCGCACAGTCTGGGCCCCCAGGTTATACGCGCCGACGGTTTGTCGGTGAGCGATTTGCTGCGCGCCATCATTCCGCTGTTTGAACTCGACAGCTACGCCCCGCCGCTGGTCATGATGGCGGCGGTCGCTGGCGATTCTCTCGATCCAGGCGTTGAAACACGTTATCGCGAGGCGCTTTCGCAACAGCAACCGTGCCCGGAAATCACGCGCATCGACCGGTACGCGTTTTATGAATGTGCGCAAAAAGCCTTTGCGATCGTTATCACAGGTGAGCGCGCGAAGTACGGGAATATTCTTTTAAAAAAAGGGGTAACGCCGTAACCTCAAGCCGGTACGCCCGTCGGGTGCGGGCGTTTATCGAATGAAGGGACGGGAAAAGATGAAAGCGGCACGCCAGCAAGCGATAGTAGACCTGCTGATGAACCATAACAGCCTGACAACCGACGCGTTGTCCGTTGAGCTTAATGTCAGCAAAGAGACCATTCGCCGCGATCTCAGCGAACTGCAGGCGCAGGGTAAAATCCTGCGTAACCACGGTCGTGCTAAATATATCCATCGGGAAAACCAGGACAGCGGAGATCCCTTTCACATCCGGCTGAAGAGTCATTATGCGCATAAGGCAGATATTGCCCGGGAAGCATTAACCTGGATTGAAGAAGGCATGGTGATTGCGCTGGATGCCAGCTCCACCTGCTGGTATCTGGCGCGCCAACTGCCGGATATCAATATTCACGTTTTCACCAACAGCCATCCCATCTGCCAGGAGCTGGGCAAACGTGAGCAGATCCAGCTCATTAGCTCCGGCGGCCAACTGGAACGTAAATACGGGTGCTATGTTAATCCTTCCCTGATCTCACAGCTCAAATCGCTCGACATCGATCTGTTTATTTTTTCCTGCGAGGGAATCGACAGCAGCGGCGCGCTGTGGGACTCCAATGCCATCAACGCCGGCTTTAAATCTATTTTGCTAAAACGCGCGTCGCAATCGCTGTTACTGATCGACAAAAGCAAATTTAACCGCTCAGGGGAAGCCCGGCTCGGGCATCTGGATGATGTGACGCATATTATTTCAGATGCGTCACAACCGTAGTGGAAAGAGAAAACATGACTGGCCTGAAAACGTCCCCGCTTTCAGGCCAGGGAGAAGAGTGACTACCGCTCGTCGCGACGACCACCCACCGCCGCCCACAGGCGACGCACATGCACCGTCACCTCTTCACGATCGTGGTACAACTGACGCGCCTGAATCTGTGCATTCACACCGTGTTCATCAAGCTGCGCCTGAATATACGCCAGGTTCTGCGAGACCTCTTCATAGCGTTTTTTCATCGGTAATTTGAGGTTGAAAATAGTCTCCCGGCACCAGCCGTTAACCAGCCACTGCGCCATCAGCGCGGCGACCTTCGCCGGTTTCTCGACCATGTCACAAACCATCCACGAAATGTTGTTACGATTCGGGCGATACTTAAAGCCATCTTCACGCAGCCAGGTCACCTGTCCGGTATCCATCAGGCTTTGCGCCATCGGTCCGTTATCGACGGAATACACCCACATGTTGCGTTTGACCAGTTGATATGTCCAGCCGCCGGGACAGGCCCCCAAATCCACTGCGTACATACCGTTCGCCAGGCGTTCATCCCACTCATCTTCCGGAATAAACACGTGCAGGGCTTCTTCCAGTTTCAGCGTTGAACGGCTGGGCGCATCGGCCGGGAACTTCAGGCGCGGAATACCCATATAGTATGGCGAGTTGTTACTGGCGTAAGAGTAGCCGGTATAGCAGCAGCCTGGCGCAATAAAGAAGACATGGACAACCGGGCGCTTCGGCGTTTCATAGTTTGTCAGAATACCTGCATCACGCAGCGCGGCGCGCAGCGGTACGGTGAATTTGCGGCAGAACTTCATCAGCTCTTTGCTTTCGTTGGTATCTGCGACTTCCACGCGCAGATCGCCCCCCTTCTCCACCACGCCCTGCAACATGCCGACAATCGGCGTAATGCGGTCTTCCGGCGGTAAATGCTGGAGTAACTCGCCGACGACAAACCACTGACGGGCAAAAATCAGCGAACTGAAGGGCAGTTCGCTGATGATTTTTTCAGCATCGTCGGCCTGGTAGCATTCATAGATGACATAACCCGCGTTCTCTTTGACGCGCGCAAAACCAAACAGCTCCCGACGCCCTGCCTTATCGGTAATCTCTGCCGCACACTCTTTTTCAAAACCCGGGCGACACAACAACACAACCTTATTCATGAACTACGCTCTTACGCTTTAAACGAATGGCGCCAATTAACATCAGCACCCAACCCGCCAGGAAGCTGACGCCGCCGACAGGGGTAACAAACGCCCACAGGCGCAAATGAGAGAGTGCCAGGCAATACAGGCTGCCGCTAAACAGTACCGTGCCTAACGCCAGGAAGACGCTGCTCCAGTAAAACCAGATGCTGATGCGGCGCTGCATCGCAACCGCCAGCCCAAAAATAGCCAGCGTATGAAACGCCTGGTACTGCAGGCCGGTCTGGATCCAGCCCATTTCATCCACACCGAGGGTTTTGCTCAGGACGTGGGCGCCAAAAGCCCCCAGAGCGACATAGATAAAGCCACTGACAGCGGCAAAAATCAGCATAAATCGGCTGGTCATCGTAATACCCTAAGTAAGTTATTGTTCATAACGAAAGCGGAATTTTTCTTGCTCTGTCGCCGCTTTTGCCAGAATCCACTGACGGAAGGCAGCTATTTTACCCAGTTCTGCCTGACTGTCATGACAAACCAGATAAAAGGCGTTCTTACTGACTAACACATCATTAAACGGACAGACGAGTCGCCCCGCCTCGATTTCTGATTGCGCCATCACGTTGTTCGCCAGCGCAACGCCCTGTCCGTGGATAGCGGCCTGAAGCACCATCGCACTGTGGCTAAAGATAGGCCCCTGCTGCACATTGATGTGATTCAGACCCAGTTGGCGCGTGTAGGTTTGCCAGTCACGACGCGAGGCATCGTGAAGCAACGTATGTTTGGCTAAATCATCTGGTGACTTCAACGGCTTATCACCCGTCAACAGCAGCGGCGAGCACACCGGTAACAGATATTCGGCGTACAATTTTTCAACGCGCAGCCCCGGCCAGTTGCCACGGCCATAAAAAATCGCCACGTCAACATCGTCCGCCAGCTTGTCTTCCTGACGGTCGACAGCCTGGATCCGGACGTCAATTCCCGGATAAGCTGAATTAAAGCTTGAGAGCCTCGGCACTAACCATTGAATGGCAAAACTGGGCAATAAACTGACCGTCAGCGCCCCTTTCGCACTCCGCGCCTGAAGTTTACGCGTCGCATCGGTTAATTGCGAAAAAATCTCTTTGATGTCGAGAAAGTAGCTTTGGCCTTCTTCGGTAAGAAGAAGAGAACGGTTGCGTCGACGGAACAGTTTAAGCCCCAGAAAATCCTCAAGTGACTTGATTTGGTGACTTACTGCGGCCTGCGTCACAAAAAGCTCTTCTGCTGCGCGAGTGAAGCTTAAGTGCCGTGCGGCGGCATCAAAAACACGTAATGCGTTCAGGGGGGGAAGTCGTTTTGACATGGCTTTTAGACTTTGATGTTAAAAGAATTTAACAATTAAGCTACACTGTGTAACCTATTAGTTTTTTTAATCTGAGCCATTATAATTTGTCCATTGAGGAACTACCAGCAAATACCTATAGTGGCGGCACTTCCTGAGCCGGAACGAAAAGTTTTATCGGAATGCGTGTTCTGGTGAGCTTTTGGCTTACGGTTGTGATGTTGTGTTGTTGTGTTTGCAATTGGTCTGCGATTCAGACCACGGTAGCGAGGCTACCCTTTTTCACTTCCTGTACATTTACCCTGTCTGTCCATAGTGATTAATGTAGCACCGCCAACTTGCGGTGCTTTTTTTTTGCCCGACAGCGACCGGTTATTTTTCCAGTTCGACCATCTCTTTGACATCAGTACGGTTAATCTGCTGTTTGTTGCCGTTAGCGTCCTTGTACGAAATCATCCCGGTCTCATCATCAGTTTTCGGCTTCCCGTCAGAGACGATGCTCCGTCCATCATTGGTGTGCATCACATAGTTCGAACCGGAACAGGCGCTCAGGGCAAAAGTCAGCATACATGCAGAGATAATTGCGGCAGTCTTTTTCATCTTCTTCTCCTTAAAGCTGTTTATGCTATTAAAAACGGACTTCGTAACAGGCAGAAAGATTTGCCTAACATTATTCAGCATAAGACACTGGTCTGATTTCGCCAGAATATCGAGGATATCCAGAGGATTCCTGGCGTTAAGCAAACCTTGAATCAACGCCAGAATTGCGCCACGATCGGCTGACTGAAGTGAGGAAAATCATGAACGCTTTCAATCCCGCGCAGTTTCGCGCGCAATTTCCTGCATTAGCCGATGCGGGCGTCTATCTTGATAGCGCCGCGACGGCCCTCAAACCACAGGCCGTGATTGAGGCGACCCAACAGTACTATAGCCTGAGCGCCGGCAACGTTCACCGTAGCCAGTTCGCGCAAGCTCAGCGCCTGACGGCTCGTTATGAAGCCGCCAGGGAGAAAGTGGCCCGCCTGTTGAATACGCCAGACGACAAAACCATCGTCTGGACGCGTGGCACCACAGAGGCCATCAATATGGTGGCGCAAAGTTACGCCCGCCCTCGCCTGCAACCCGGTGATGAGATTATCGTCAGCGTCGCGGAACATCACGCCAACCTCGTGCCGTGGCTGATGGTCGCGGAGCAGACCGGCGCAAAAGTGGTCAAACTGCCGCTTAACGCCCAACATCTGCCGGATGTTGAACGCTTACCGGAATTCATCACTCCGCGCAGTAAAATCCTCGCCCTGGGACAAATGTCGAACGTTACTGGCGGCTGTCCGGACTTAGCCCGTGCCATAACGCTCGCCCATGCGGCAGATATGGTCGTGATGGTGGATGGCGCGCAGGGCGTGGTCCATTTCCCGGCAGACGTTCAGACACTCGACATCGATTTTTACGCCTTTTCCGGGCATAAACTGTACGGTCCTACGGGGATCGGCGTGCTGTATGGCAAGCCAGAATTACTGGAAGCCATGTCTCCCTGGCTTGGCGGCGGAAAGATGATCAACGAGGTCAGTTTCGCAGGGTTCACGACGCAGGCGGCACCGTGGAAACTGGAAGCCGGAACACCCAACGTCGCAGGTGTGATCGGCATGAGTACCGCGCTGGAGTGGCTGGCCGACGTAGATATCATCCAGGCAGAAAGCTGGAGTCGCGGTCTGGCAACGCTGGCGGAAGACGCGCTGGCGCAGCGACCGGGATTCCGTTCGTTTCGCTGTCAGGACGCCAGTCTGCTGGCCTTTGATTTTGCCGGAGTGCATCACAGCGATATGGTGACACTGCTTGCAGAGTATGGCATTGCGCTACGCGCCGGACAGCACTGCGCGCAGCCGCTGCTGGCGGAACTTGGCGTAGCGGGTACGCTACGCGCCTCATTTGCGCCCTATAATACCAAAGGCGATGTGGATGCGCTGGTCAACGCCGTTGATCGCGCGCTGGAAATACTGGTGGATTAATGACAAGTCCAATACCTGCCGGACACCCGTTCGGCACAACCATAACCGAAGAAACCTTACGCGATATGTTTCTCCCGCTGACCCAATGGGAAGATAAATATCGTCAACTGATCCTGCTCGGAAAACAACTGCCGGCACTGCCGGAAGCGTTTAAAGCGCAAGCCAGTGAGATTGCTGGCTGCGAAAACCGCGTCTGGCTGGGGTATACATTATCTGAAAAAGGCACGCTGCATTTTTTCGGTGACAGTGAGGGGCGCATCGTGCGTGGGCTACTGGCTGTACTGTTGACTGCCGTGGAAGGCAAAACGGCGGCGGAACTGCTGGCCCACTCGCCGTTGGCACTGTTCGATGAACTGGGGTTACGCACCCAGCTTAGTGCCTCGCGCAGCCAGGGGCTGACGGCGCTGAATGAGGCAATTATTAAGGCGGCTCATACCGCTGGCCCCTGACGTGCCGCTTTTGCCATCATCTTTTTCAACGCATGAGAGACCGCCACAAAACCGAACGTGGCGGTGACCATGGTTGCCGCGCCGAAACCCGACGCACAGTCCATCCGTTTAGGGCCTTCTGCCGTCGCTTTCATGGCGCACACGCTACCGTCAGACTGTGGGTAAACCAGCGCTTCCGTTGAGAACACACAGTCCACTCCCAGTTTTCCTTTGCTGTTTTTCACCACGCCAAAATCGCTTTTCAGCCGTTCGCGCAGTTTTGCCGCCAGCGGATCCTGAATGGTTTTGGCGAGATCGACGACCTGAATCTGGGTGGGGTCTACCTGTCCGCCAGCGCCGCCCGTGGTAACCAACGGGATCTTATTGCGGCGACAATACGCAATCAACGCCGCCTTTGGGCGCACGCTGTCAATTGCGTCAATGACGTAGCTAAAACCTGCGCTCATATACTCGGCAACGTTATCCGGCGTCACAAAGTCATCCACCACGGTCACCCGGCAGTCGGGGTTAATTTGGCGAATACGTTCGGCCATCACTTCCGCTTTCGCCAGACCGACATTGTCGCGCAGGGCATGAATCTGGCGGTTGGTGTTGGTCACGCAGACATCATCCATATCGATAAGCGTGATCGCGCCGATACCGGTTCGCGCCAGCGCTTCCGCAGCCCAGGAGCCGACGCCGCCGATGCCGACCACGCAGATATGCGCATTGGCAAACAATTGCAATGATTTCTCACCATACAGACGCGCGGTGCCGCCAAAACGCTGACGCCAGGCATCATTTATTACAACAGCCATACCACCTCAGAAATAAAAAGGGCAATTCGAACGCAGGTCGGATAAGGCGTTTACGCCGCCATCCGGCACGGGTATCAAGATGCTATTGCCTGATGGCGCTACGCTTATCAGGCCTACAACGCAATTCGAACGCAGGTCGGATAAGGCGTTTTCGCCGCCATCCGACACAGGTATCGCGATGCTATTGCCTGATGGCGCTACGCTTATCAGGCCTGCAACGCAATTCGAACACAGGTCGGATAAGGCGTTTTCGCCGCCATCCGACAACTAGCCGCTAAACACGTTACCCGCGCCTGGCGCACTCTTCAGGACCCATACGCGGCCATAGTGATTATACCAGCCCGCACGGTGCCCGGCATCCGGACCAATTCCCTGGTAAATATCAAAGTGCTGGCCTTTAATGGCCCCACCAACGTCCAGAGCCACCATCAGACGTAGCTCGTACTGGCCGTTAAACTTACCGTTGTTATCCAGTTGCGGTACTTCTGCGAGTAAGGTGGTGCCCGCCGGGATAATACTGCGATCGGATGCCACGGACGCGCGGCCAATCAATGGAACCGCGCTGGCGCCTTTAACCGGGGCAAAAGACTGCGGTTTAAAGAAGACAAAGGAGGGATTCTGTTCCAGCAGTTCACGCACTTCCGCTTCACTGTGCGTTTCACCCCAGTGGCGAATCGCCTGCATCGACATATCCTCTTTCTTCACTTCGCCACGATCGATAAGCACCTTGCCAATACTGCGATACGCGTGGCCGTTTTTTCCGCCATAGCTAAAGAAGTTCAACGGGGAGCCGTCGCCAAAGTCGATATAGCCACTGCCCTGCACATCCATAATGAAGTTATCCATCAGGGAGTTACTGTAAGCCAGAATATAGCTATCACTCAGTGCGCCGGAATAGATCTCCGCGCGAGACGGCAGCCGTCCCCGCTTTGGCGGCATGCGATAGATAGGATACTGAAACTCGCCCTGTCGGGTATGGCGCGCCTGAATCACCGGGGTGTAGTAACCGGTAAACTGCACGTTGCCGTAGTTATCCGCGCCTTCCATCTGCCAGGCATCAAGGCCGAACTGACGCATCGTGCGCGTGTCACCGCCAGAGCGCAGCCAATCCTGGACGGCGTTATAGACGCTACTCTGATTGCTATACAAACGTGGAGAAGCACTACGAATCTGATTAACCTGCTCGGCAAAATCGCCCGCGTTGATCGGTGCGCCAACGGCATCCGGCTGGTTCACCAGTGAGAAAGGCTGGGTAAACTTCCCGTCTTTATACTGCTGTCCGCGATCGGTAGGTTTGGAACTACAGGCTGCGAGCATTGCCGCCACCGCGCCCATGAGAAGGTAACTGACCCAACGTCCTTTCATTGTTCTCTTCTTTTAGCTGAAAATTATGCGCAATGAAGATAACAAACCCCGCCCCCTAATGAAACGAGCACAAATGCCCCTTCGCAAATTTTGCACAATAATTAAACTGAAATGCCTTGTTTTTGTTCATTTTCATGCCAAAACCGTGATCGAGGTGAAAAAAGGGTTGCATGAAAATGTTAGCAGAGTATAGTGCGCATCCACGGACGCGGGGTGGAGCAGCCTGGTAGCTCGTCGGGCTCATAACCCGAAGGTCGTCGGTTCAAATCCGGCCCCCGCAACCAATTAAAATTTGATGCAGTAAAGCTTCTGCACAGCAATCAGAAATGCGCAGCAGAATGGCGGACGCGGGGTGGAGCAGCCTGGTAGCTCGTCGGGCTCATAACCCGAAGGTCGTCGGTTCAAATCCGGCCCCCGCAACCAATCAAATTTTGATGCAATAACGCTTCTGCATAGCAGTTTGAAATGCGGAGCAGAAAGACGGACGCGGGGTGGAGCAGCCTGGTAGCTCGTCGGGCTCATAACCCGAAGGTCGTCGGTTCAAATCCGGCCCCCGCAACCACTATCAAACACCTTAACGGGTGTTTTTTCATATCTGCGGTCCGTAAAAAAAGCGCCTTTCAGCGCTTTTTTATTATCCTCTTCTCGCCAGCGTTGCTCCATCGGCGAAATACGCTTTAATTCCCGCCAGTATTGATTCTGCCACCTCCTGCTGGAAGGTTGCGGTTTTCAGCTTCCGTTCTTCTTCGATATTACTGATAAAAGCGGTTTCAACGAGAATCGACGGAATATCCGGCGCTTTCAGTACGGCAAACCCGGCCTGTTCAACCTGGTTTTTATGCAGATTGTTAATCTTACCCAGCTTGTTCAGTACCGCTTTCCCAAACTTCAAACTGTCGGCAATGGTCAGCGACTGCACCATATCGAACATCGTATGGTCGACATAGCGGTCGCCACTTTTGCTTACGCCACCAATCAAATCCGAGGCGTTCTGAGTCTGCGCCAGATATTTAGCCGCCGTACTGGTCGCCCCTTTGGTTGACAGAGCAAACACGGAAGAACCGCTGGGTTGCCGACTGGTGAAGGCGTCAGCGTGAATTGAAACGAACAGGTCGGCGCGCTGCTTTTGAGCCTTTGCCACACGCACCTTCAGCGGAATGAAGATATCTTCATTTCGCGTCATGTAGACCTTCATGTTACTTTCTTTCTCAATCAGCGCACGCAAACGGCGGGCAATCTGCAACACCACATCTTTCTCGCGCGTATTGTATTTCCCTACCGCGCCGGAGTCCTCACCGCCGTGCCCCGGATCAAGCATGATCACAATCGGGCGATCGCGTCCGGCTTTGCCCGGTTGCGGTCCACTTTGCGCGGGTGGAACCTGCTTATCGAGATCGCCTTTGTTGTAGTCTTCCAGCAGTGCCAGCAGCGGATCCTGCATATCCTGGGCATTGGCCGGATAAAGATCCATCACCAGGCGCTCTTTAAATCCTGCCACGGGCGCCAGCGCAAACAACTGCGGTTTCACGTTTTGTTTCAGTTCAAACACCATGCGCACAGTCTGCGGATCAAACTGTCCAACGCGTGCCGACTTGATGTAGGGATCGTCGGCGCGTATTTGCGCCGCCATGCCTTTCAGCACGGAATTCAGGTTCACACCTTCAATATCCACCACCACGCGTTCAGGATTGCTCAACGCAAATTGTTTGTATTTCAGCTCGTTATTCGATTCCACCGTAACACGAGTGTAACTTGATGCAGGCCAGACACGGACGGCAACGACCTGACTGGCGGCAGCCAGCCCGACCTGACTGACGCTCAATAGCCACATGGCGCCCGCCCCTTGCAATAAACGACGGCGGCTAATAGGTGGATTGGATCCCGACATGCTTCTCCCGAGCAAAATAAAACGTAACGGTGTTGAGATAGTAAACGACTAATTTGACCGGGAACTTTAGCGAATGACGCATAATCTGTCATCTATAAAAGGGTAAACATTCTTATTGCATTCACGGTATTACTGAGAAAAAACTTTGTCGGGGTCAAAATTTACACTTGCACGCGACGCGAAAACAGAATAAAAATACATTAATTACGAATAATCATGCAGCGAGGGTATGCCGTGGTGAAGGAACGTAGAACCGAACTGGTACAGGGATTCCGCCATTCAGTTCCCTATATCAATACCCATCGGGGAAAAACGTTTGTCATTATGCTCGGCGGTGAAGCCATTGAGCATGAAAACTTTTCCAGTATCGTCAACGACATTGGCCTGCTTCACAGCCTCGGTATCCGCCTGGTGGTGGTCTATGGCGCGCGTCCGCAAATTGATGCCAATCTTGCGATACATCACCATGAGCCGATGTATCACAAAAATACCCGCGTCACCGACGCCAAAACGCTGGAGCTGGTTAAACAGGCGGCGGGGACATTACAACTGGATATCACCGCACGATTGTCGATGAGCCTCAACAATACGCCATTGCAGGGCGCGCATATCAACGTGGTCAGCGGTAACTTTATCATCGCGCAACCGCTGGGCGTCGATGATGGCGTGGATTACTGCCACAGCGGGCGTATCCGTCGTATCGATGAAGAGGCGATCCATCGCCAACTCGATAGCGGCGCGATTGTGCTGATAGGGCCGGTCGCGGTGTCAGTCACCGGTGAAAGCTTTAATCTGACCTCGGAAGAGATCGCCACCCAGCTTGCTATCAAGCTGAAAGCCGAAAAAATGATCGGCTTTTGCTCCTCGCAAGGGGTGACTAACGATGAGGGAGATATCGTCTCTGAACTGTTCCCCAACGAAGCGCAGGCGCGCGTTGAGGCACAGGAAGAAAAAGGCGATTACAACTCGGGTACGGTGCGGTTTCTGCGGGGCGCGGTAAAAGCCTGTCGCAGCGGCGTGCGTCGCTGCCATCTGATCAGCTACCAGGAGGATGGCGCGCTGTTGCAGGAACTGTTCTCCCGTGACGGTATCGGGACACAAATCGTAATGGAGAGCGCCGAGCAAATTCGCCGCGCGACCATTAATGATATCGGTGGCATCCTGGAACTCATTCGCCCGCTGGAACAACAGGGCATTCTGGTGCGCCGTTCACGCGAACAACTGGAGATGGAGATCGACAAATTCACCATTATTCAGCGCGATAACATGACCATCGCCTGCGCAGCGCTGTATCCCTTCCCGGAAGAGAAGATCGGCGAGATGGCCTGCGTGGCGGTACATCCGGACTATCGCAGCTCATCGCGCGGTGAAGTGCTGCTGGAACGGATCGCCGCCCAGGCAAAACAGATTGGCCTGAGCAAGCTGTTCGTGCTGACGACCCGCAGTATTCACTGGTTTCAGGAGCGCGGCTTTACGCCAGTGGATATCGACCTGCTGCCGGAAAGCAAAAAAGAGATGTACAACTATCAGCGCAAATCGAAAGTGCTGATGGCGGATCTGGGTTAGCGGTTCTCGAATTGCCGGATGACGGCTAACGCCTTATCCGGCCTGCAATCACACACGCAACGTAGGCCTGATAAGCGTAGCGTCATCGGGCAACATCTCATTTAAACAATGTCGACAGCCCGCTGCGCCGCTCGGTTCGGGTCCCCACCGCACTGCTGAGAATGCGTTCATCGGCATACAACGACAGACGGCTTCGCGCGCGGGTTACCGCCGTATAGACCAGCTCTCTGGTGACAACCGGCGAGCGTTGGGTAGGTAAAACCAGCGCGGCATGATCGAACTCTGACCCCTGCGATTTGTGTACGGTCATCGCCCATGTCGTTTCATGCTCCGGCAGGCGGCTGGGCTGAACGGATTTAATACTGCCATCCGGCATCGCAAACCAGACCCTCAGCCCCTGTCCACGGTCGAGGGCAATCCCGATATCACCATTAAATAACCCCAGCGCACTGTCGTTACGGGCAATCATCACGGGTCGTCCTTCATACCAACGGGTGTGCGTCTGACGATGAATCTTCCGCTTTTGCTGCATAGCCAGTTCGATGCGTTCATTCAGTCCGGCGACCCCAAACGGCCCTTCACGCAGCGCGCACAGCAATTGAAACTCATTGAATGCCTGAATGATTAAAGCCGGCTCTGCGCGCGCGCCAAGTAGTTGTAAATAGTTTTCATAGCCTGTCAGCGTTTCATTAAGCATCGCGCTGTAATCGTCACTGGTCGCAAGCGTTCGCTTTTCAATATCGCGAAAGCCCTGCCGGAAGACACCAGCGATTGCCCCTTTATCACCACGGTTGATTGCCGCCGCCAGTTGTCCGATACCTGACTCACTGCCAAAGCGGTAGCTTTTTTGCAACAGACAAAGACTGTCTCTCAGCGCCGCAGCCTCATTACCCACACCTGCCGGTACGGGGGTTCCCGTCAGGCGGGTCAGTTGTTGGGCGCGCTCGGGCGTATAACCTGCATTGACCCAGGCACAGATATCGCCCAGTACAGCTCCCGCTTCAACGGAAGCAAGCTGATCGCGATCGCCGAGGAAAATCACCCGCCCCTGCGGGGGGAGCGCCTCGATTAAGCGAGCCATCATCGGCAGGTCAATCATCGACGCCTCATCCACCACCAGCACATCGAGATGCAGCGGATTGCCCGCATGGTGACGCAGGCGTTGACTGCCCGGTTGAGCGCCCAGCAGCCGGTGTAACGTACTGGCATCATCCGGAATACGTTTCTTTTGTTCATCCGTCAGTGGCAACTGGCGTAACGCCTTACCCAGTGACTCCGTCAGTCGCGCCGCGGCTTTACCCGTGGGTGCCGCCAGGCGAATACGGCAACGCTCGCCTTCTGCCATCTGAATCAACGCTGCCAGCAGTTTCGCTACTGTTGTGGTTTTCCCCGTCCCCGGCCCACCAGAAATCACCGAAATACGCCGTGTCAGCGCCACCGCCGCCGCGACTTTTTGCCAGTTGACGTCATTTGAAGACGGGAACAGTGCTTCCAGCGTATGGGTCAGTAAGGTTTCATCAACATCAACAGGCTGATTTACCTCACTAAAAAAACGGGCGACGGTACGTTCATTGCGCCACATGCGGTTCAGATACAGACGATCCTCATGGAGGATCATCGGCGATGGTCGCTCTCCGCCGCTCACCGCTTCTGAGGCGAGCAGACACTCAGTCCAACTGGCTGGCTCCCCCATTTCACTCAGGCTGGCGGCAAGCAGAGGAGGCCAGTCGGCCGCGAGTGCCAGGCGGGAGAGCGGTAAACAGACGTGCCCTTCCCCCGCATCCCGACTGAGTATCGCCGCCGCCAGGGTGACTGCGGGCTCATTTTCAGCGGTCACGGCGAGCGCAAACTGCGCATCCAGCGGACGCAGTTGCTTCTGCTCGACGGCTTCAAGCAATCGTTTCTGAAGCGTCATGATGCGTCCTCCAGTGCCACACCCGCAAACAGCTCATCCATTTGGGCAATCAACTCGCAGTCCGGGCGGGTGGTATAAATCCCTTGCTGCGGCTGTTCGCTGTCCACACCGCGCAAAAACAGATAAATCACGCCACCAAAATGGCGTTCATAGTCGTAATCGGCAATGCGATGACGCAGATAGCGATGCAGCGCCAGCGTATAGAGTTGGTACTGCAAATCGTAACGATGCGCCTGCATTGCCGCCGCCATCGCTTCCGGCGTGTAAGCGGTGCTGTTTTCACCCAGCCAGTTCGATTTGTAATCGAGCAGGTAGTAGCGACCATCATGACGAAACACCAGATCGATAAAGCCTTTTAACATGCCGCGAACCTGGGCAAATTCCAGCGGCGGACAACCTGCCGAGAGTGGATCAAACCGCCGGACCAGCGCATCCAGTTCCCCGGCGATAAGCGGCTGCGCAATCGGCAGATAAAACGCCATCTCAACCTGTTTTTCGCGCGCTGAAAGCTGGCTCAGACTGATGCCAGTCTCATTGAGCGGCGCGTGCAAAATGGCCGTCACCCAGGCAGTGATAACCGGTTCCCAGTGGGCGTCATAGCCACCAAGTGTGAGTTTTTCCTGCACCCATTCCGGCTTCACGGGTTGGGTAAAATCAAGATCTTCAAACAGGCTGTGCAGAAACGTTCCCGGTGATGCGCCGCGAGGAAACTGGTGCGGCGTCAATGCTGGTTCATCAGTCACCTCACCGACGCCTGTGGCATCAATGTCCAGCCGTGGCATGAGATCCTGAGCAATACTCTGTCCGCGCTGTTGCAACCCCGAATAACTGGTCACTCGCCAGGTGTCTCCCGGCAGACGTTTCACCTGCCGCGCACTCAACAACGCTTCGCTTTCGGCTGAGACCGACAGCGGTTCCATGTTGGCAACATCCGGAACACGACAGACGATGTTCTCGTCACAAATCGCGTCGATGGCCGCGCGGAGTCCGGCAGCATCCTGTGGCTCGCCCTTTTGCAGCAAACGTCCCAGCGCGCTTTGATGAACATCGGTGTCACCTTTTTTATCACCCCGGCGACGCACCAGCGGGGCCACGCCCAGACTGCAATGCCAGACTGAGCGGGTCAGCGCCACGTACAGTAAACGCAAGTCTTCCGCCAGACGCTCCGCTTCAGCAAGCGCCACGCTTTCGTCCGCCTCACTCAGATCCAGGACCGCCTCAAACGAACGGCGATCGTGATAAAACGCCTGATCCTGTACGCGGAAATTGGTAATAAACGGCAACCACACCAGCGGATATTCCAGCCCTTTCGACTTGTGGATGGTGACAATCTGTACAAGATGTTTGTCGCTTTCCAGACGCATTTGCTGGCTGGCGGCGTTACTGTCGGGTTCAAGAATATGCTGTGACAGCCAGCGAACCAGCGCGTGCTCGCTTTCCAGTTGAGAAGCCGCCCCCTGCAATAGCTCGCTGATGTGCAAAATATCGGTCAGGCGGCGTTCACCGCCTGCCGTGGCCAGCAGGTTCTCAGCAATATGACGCGACGACATTAACGCGCGAAGCATCGGCATCACGCCACGTTTTTGCCAGATCTGCCGGTAACCGACAAACTCTTCGACCACCCGATCCCAGGCAATTTCATTGTCGTTGAGCGTTTCAATGTCGCGCGCGTTCAGCCCCATCATGGAGGTTGCCAGCGCGCTGCGCAGGGTAGTCTCCTTCTCTGGCGTCATCACGGCCTGCAATACCCAAAGCATCTCCTGAGCTTCGAGGGTTTCAAACACGCTGTCGCGATTGGAAAGATAAACGGAGGGGATCGCTAATTGCGTCAGGGCATCGCGCACCAGCGTGGCTTCCTGGCGGCTTCGCACCAACACGCTGATGTCCGAGGCGCTCACAGGACGCGACTTGCCACCGCCAATGAGCGTCGCCTCGCCGTTTTGCCCTGCTTTCAACCAGTCGCGGATCTGCGCGGCACATACCTGCGCCATATAGCTTTGATAGTCCCCAACTCCGCAACTTTCCCCCTCCATCAGCCAC
Organism: Citrobacter amalonaticus; assembly: GCF_037053465.1. Classification (GTDB taxonomy): domain Bacteria; phylum Pseudomonadota; class Gammaproteobacteria; order Enterobacterales; family Enterobacteriaceae; genus Citrobacter_A; species Citrobacter_A amalonaticus_H. Next base: position 258,070 of record NZ_JBALIF010000004.1, on the reverse strand, counting down.
AGCGTCATCGCGGGCTGGTTTTCCCCATGAAACGTAAAGCGCAGCGCCTGATTTTTATCGGCGTATTTCACTGGCTGGAACGGGATCTCGCGGAACATAAAAGCGTCGTCCATCTGGCTGAAAAGCCGATTGACGCTGTTCACCATGCCCGGCGCCGAGCGCCAGTTGGTGTCGAGGGTATAGTGAGCGCTAACCTCGCTTCGGGCTTTCATATAGGTAAAAATGTCTGCCCCGCGAAACGCGTAAATTGCCTGTTTCGGATCGCCTATCAACAACAGCGCGGTCTCTGGCTGATGTTGCCAGATACGCCGAAAAATACGGTACTGCTGAGGGTCGGTATCCTGGAATTCATCGATCATCGCCACCGGAAAACGAGCGCGAATCGCCGCAGCCAGCGCATCACCACTTTCACTGCGCAGTGCGCCATCGAGCCGACTGAGCATGTCGTCAAACCCGAGTTCCCCCCGGCGACGTTTTTCTCTGGCAACGGTCTCGCGTATCTCCACCAGCGCGCGAGTGATCACCAGATCTCTGATGGTCAGCGGTTGCGCCAGTAAGTCGTCAATAGCCACAAACAGCGGATGCTGTGGGACAGCGCCGCCTTCTTTAGTTCGATCCGCAAGAAAACGCTGAGAGAATTTCTCCAGCGCCTCAGGCAACTGGTAGCTTTGCGTCTCGGCCTGAGCCCAGGCGCTGATCTTTTCGATCCACTTGCCCTGGTTGCCTCGGTTAAATTTACGCCGATCAATCCCGGAAGCTTCCAACAGACTCTCAAGCTCACCGACCGATTCACACCACTGCTGTTTGAGCGTGTTGATCCGTTGAATAATACGTTCATGGCGAGAAGCCAGCGTTTCCTCTTCCGGCGGAGGAGCCTTGATGACCGGCGCTTCCCCTTGCAGGTAGCGGTTGATATCCGCGAGCAGCGCCTGCGGCCCCTTCCATGTATCAAACACCACCTGGGCGATTTCACGGGGCAAGGGATAACAGTGACGACGCCAGAAATCCGCACAGGCCTGAAAACGCAGCAGCGATTCATCTTCAATAAGCTGTTGTTCAAACAGCATGCCGGACTCGAAGGCATTCAGGCTCAGCATGCGCTGGCAAAAACCGTGGATGGTGAAGACCGCCGCTTCATCCATCTGCCGTTCGGCAAGCAGCAGCCATTGAGCCGCCTGTTTTTTATCGTCGATTTCATCCAGCAAACGGGCATAAAGGGGATTATCGGTCGATTCGCGCAGGCAGGCGATGCGTAGCTCATGAATATTGCTGCGGATACGACCGCGCAACTCTTCAGTGGCGGCCTCGGTAAAGGTCACCACCAGGAGCTCTTCAACGGTTAGAGGACGTGGAAAGGCGGCGGAACCGCCAAGTCCCAGCAGCAGACGCAGATAGAGCGCTGCGATAGTAAAGGTTTTGCCGGTGCCGGCGGAGGCTTCTATCAGGCGCTCACCCCTCAGGGGCAAGCGCAGGGGATCAAGAGGCTCAGCGACATCATTCATTCTTTTCATTCACCAGGGGCAAAGTTTGCTGCAACGCGCTGACGTTGTCCCACACTTTCCAGCCTTCAGGGTGCACATAGTGTGCTTTCCCTTTTTGACCGCCGGAAATCTGCGACAGTATCGCCATGCCTTGCGGCTCAACCACCGCCTGATGGAAGAAATCAGCAAGTTTTTGCGGCGTCAGCAGTTTTATCTGTGCCACGATTTTATCACGTGAATCAAAACGCATATTACCGCGATCGAAATCTTTGCTTAATTTAGAGGCCTCTTCCCCCAGCGTCTGCGGCGCCTGCAACATCTGGGTAATAACGGCCTGTTGAATCTGGCCGAACTCTTCCGGTTTCATCGCCCGCAATTTTGCCTCCGCCGTTGGGAAAAATGCCTGATAGCGATCCCAGAGATAAGACGGTTGTTTATCGCTACTCTGCAACAGGAAACCCATCCCCCACTGGCGTCCAACGCTTATCGGGAAGGCGAAAACCGCATAACCTAACTGCTCTTCCGTTCGCAGTTGATTGTAGAACCACGGCTGCACAATCTGGCCCAGCATGGCGCTGTAGGCTGAACTGGCGTATTCATCATAGCCAGTGGGAACAAAGACCGCCGCCAGTGCGGAGTCGGTGCTACTCCCCGCTTTTTCAAAAATAACCGACTGCTTTTTGTCCACCAATACATCTTTGTTTCGGCACCATTCGGAACCGTTCGCCGCCAGTTGTTTCTGGATATCACGCGCCATGGTGGTAACCTGCGCTTCGCTCATGTTGCCAACAGCAAGGAATTCCAGACGCGCCCCCATTTTTAAGGCTTCCCGGTATGCCATCACCTCTTTCAGAGTAATGGACGGCAGCAAGGCACGGCGCTCGTCGCGAGAAAAATAAGGCACCTGAGAAATCATCTGCACCGGCATAATGGCCTGTTCGTAGGCTTTCCCTTTCTCGGCAGAGTCCATCATCTGGCTATACCAGGATTTGGCTTGCTCAAGCTGTTCTTCCGTTGCGGTATAGCTAAAATATCCCTCAAGCAGCGCCTGGAAAAGTTGAGGCAAACGCTGAGTATAACCATCAGCATTCAGCATTAACCCATTGTTGGCATTGGTAGAAAAACTGATGCCGCCTACCGCCGCCTGATTACTTAACTGGTCGAGCGCAATGCCCGCCAGATAGTCGTTCAGTGCAAATATCACCTGGTTTTTAGCACTGTCCATCGCCCGTGGATTACGTAGAATGACGCTCACGTCCGCCTTTGGTTCGCTGGCAAAATACTGGCTCGGCGCGTAAACCACGCGCAGATTAGGCTCATCCACAATCAACGCCGGACGGTCATATTTTTTCTCTGGTTTAATCAGCGTGAAATCGTCAGGAATATACGGGTTCAGCTCTGGCAGCGACAGCGCGATACCCTGCGCTTTTTTCTGCCATTCGGCAAACGTCTGCTCACTGATTTTATTTACCTGATAAGGCGCATCAACAAAGTAAGCCGTTTTGTTGTGCGGCTCTTTCGGGCTGATGTACCAGATACGGGCGTTTTGCGGCGTCATCATATCCAGACGCGCCTTAATCGCTTTCGCATCATATTGATCGGCAATGTTGACGGCATCCAGCGTATGCGCCACCGGTACACGAATCATGGTATCTGCCAGCCACTCGACATAGTCCATATCACGGGTAATCGACGGATAACGGAAATCGAGGTCCAGCACATGAGACAGTTCGTCGAAATAACGTTTATCAACGCCCTTTTCACGTAACAGATTGAGATAGCTGAAAATCGCAGCGACTACTTCTTCGCGGTTAGCCAGTCCCTTATCCGTCAGCGTGGCAGAGATCGCTAACACACCGCTGTTGCCGTTAACCACCGGATCGGAGTCCGCGCGAATACCTTCCACCAGTCCTTGTTTTTGCAGCCAGTCGGACAGCGTTCCTGGGCTGCGGTTACCCATCAGATAGGTGATAAGCTCATCGGTTTTACTGCGAAACTGCGCGCTGTTGTTGTCGATTCGAAACTCCACGCGCAGCACTTTGCGCGGCAGCGCCGGAACATAATGGATGATGATTCCCTTTTGCACATCGGTGACAACCGGTACGGTAATTTCTGGTTTTTCGATATTTTTATTTGGCACCCGACCAAAGGTTTCTGCCGCAATTTTTGCCAGTTCAGGCAACGGTTTATTGCTGTAGATAACCGCTTTCATCAGGTTAGCGGAGTAATACTGGCTGTGAAAATCGCGTAATGCCTGCTGCACCGGATTACCCGGTTTGTCGCTTAAGGTTTCCAGGTTGCCGCCGGAAAAGCGTGATCCCGGGTGCGCCGGGTTGATGGTTTCGGCACTCACCTGCGCCATGCGCATCCCATCCCGGGTACGCGCCATCGTCAATTCCGCGTTTACGGCATTGCGCTCACGCTCGGCATATTTTTTATCCAGCAGCGGCTCAGCAATGGCATCAGCCAGCCGGTCAACAGCGCCGGTTAGCGCGTTGTTTTCCACTTCCAGATAGAAAGCCGTACGGTAGGGAGCCGTACTGGCGTTGTGGCTGCCGCCATGCAGTTTAAGGTATTCAGCAAGACTGTCAGCCTGCGGGTACTTTTTAGAGCCCATCAGACACATGTGTTCAAGATAGTGCGCCAGCCCCTGATGGGCATCCGGATCTTCCAGGGAGCCGACCGGAACCACCAACGCAGACAGGGATTTCACCGCCTGCGGGTCGGAAACCAGCAATACCACCATGCCATTATCCAGACGAACGGCCTGATACTGGCGGATATCTTTGTCGCTTTTACGGATGGTTTCCGCAATGGGTTGCCAACCGGTGTCTGCCTGACTTAAGGGTGCCCAAAAGGCGATCAACAACAGTAACGCTTTGAACCAGGTGCTGCGGGGCATTCAAGAACCTCATCATTAACTTTCTTTCTGCGCAAAGAGACGTTGGATGCTTCTCTGAGCAGGGCAACGCATCATAAAGGAAGCGTCAAAATTGCGCAATTTTTATACAATCCATAATTGTCACGACTGATTAAATCTGAAAAGCGGAAGCAGATAACGTTGAGACTGCAATACAATGGTCTCCAGGGTCGCTGAATCCAGTTGCCGCCACAGGCGTTGATACCAGATATCGTCGCCCTCGCCGCGCATTACCATGTTGCCTTCATAGGCCTGTAAAAACTTCATGCGGGCTTTTTGTCGTGTGTCATCGTCATCTAACATGGCATCATTTACCGCGTCATAACAGGTTTTTATCCATGCGCCACCACTTTCCGGTAAGACCAGAAGCGGTGCTGACATCCCTTCACGATATCCGTCAATCAGTTGCGCCAGATAACCCAATGCCTGGTCTTTTTCTAAGGGAGGGAAGCGCCACTCGCCGTCTTTTCGCAGAAACAATCGGCTTTCACCCTTTCCCCCACTGGCACAATAGACAAGATGTTCCAGCCAAAGTTGCACGCCCTGAGAAATGCTGATGAGTGAAGGCCGCCAGCGCAGTAAACCGTCGTCCTGAACTTGTGGCAACCAGCCCGTTAACTGCACACCGTTACAGTGAAGATCGACTTCCAGGCTCTGGCTTGACTGCCGACAGGCGACGATTTTATCCGCCAGCGCCTGCATTTCCTGATGCTGCGCTTCCCAGAGGATTTCGCCATAAGCGCCGTAGGGCAGATCGCCCGCCGCCCGGAAACGGCGGAACAGACGCTCGTCATCCTCCTGCTCAACCAGCGCATTGAGTAACTGCTGGTTAATCTGATAACGGGTTAACCCTTCCAGCGTAAAAGGTTCTGTGTCAGGGATATCGCTCTCTTCAGAGCGGAAACTCACCTGTAGCCGCATCTGGAAAAACGCCCTCACCGGATGGGCCCAGAAGCGTTGCAGCGTTTCCAGACTCAGGGTTTCCGGCATATCGAAAGTCAACGACTGAACAAAATCGGTATGCGCCTCGCCACTTCGGGCCGCCGCCGGTAGCCACTCGCGGGCATAGCTCTGCTGCTCGCCTGGCCGGAAATTTTGCGCATCGAAAGGCATACGGGTATGCAGCCTGGCAACATGCGCTTTGACCCGCTTTTCGCTCTCGTCGCAGGTTAACGCTTCATCTCCGGGCAGATAATGGCTTTGTCCGATGTAATCCAGCAATTCCTGAACCAGCACTGAAGGGAAGCGTTCGCTGTTATCCTGAATCGAGCGTCCGATATAGCTGATATAAAGCGATTGCTGCGCAGAAATCAGGGCTTCAAGGAAAAGATAACGGTCATCATCGCGACGACTGCGATCCCCGCGCATCGCTTTCTGGCTCATAAGATCAAAGCCTAGCGGGGAAAGCTGACGCGGGTAAACCCCGTCGTTCATGCCCAACAGACAGACCACTTTGAAAGGAATTGAGCGCATTGGCATCAGGGTACAGATATTCACCGGCCCCGCTAAGAAGCGCTGGCTTATCCGCTCCTGATCCAGTCTCTGCGCCAGTTCGTCACGCAGCAGCGACAACGGCACGGCGTCGCTATACTCAGCGTCCAGCCCTTCCGCAATCATCTTCTGCCACTGCTGTTCAATTAACGTCATTGCGGCTTCGGTTTCAGTATCCGGCAGGAAGAAATCGTTAAGCATGTCACGGCAGACAGGGAACCACTCTTCCAGCGGACGCTCCTGCGCCAGGCCGCGACGCCAGAGATTAAGTTGCATCAGGAGCGACGCCAGATGGCCGACCAGCTCGGCAATTAATCCACTGGATTCATCGTAAGGCAGTACGGACTGCCACTCGCCCTGTGCGCTTTCCATGGCATACCCCAGCAGCATACGCGTCAGGCCAAATTGCCATGTGTGTTGACCTGTAGCCGGAAGCGCCAGCTCCCGCACATTGTCATCATCAATGCCCCAGCGAATACCCGATTCATTGACCCACAACCGCAGATAGCGCAACCCTTCTTCACTGATATTGAAACGCGCCGCCAGCACAGGTACATCCAGCAATGCGAGTACATCTTCAGAGACAAATCGGCTATCAGGCAAAGACAGCAGGCTAATAAACGCCTGTAGCACAGGATGCGACTGACGCGCCCGGCGATCGGAGATGGCATATGGCAGATAGCGTTCCGCAGGGGCGCTACCAAATACGGCCTGAATAAAGGGGCTGTAGCTGTCGATATCCGCGACCATCACGATGATGTCCCGCGCCGTGAGTGTCGGATCCGCCTCCAGCATGGCTAGCAGCCTGTCGTGCAGAACCTCCACCTCTCGCTGAGGGCTATGACAGATGTGGAAAGTCACACTGGTATCATTCGGATCGAGGCGTCGCTTATTGTCGCTGCGTGAATACTCTTCCAGATTGACGCCCGCGACGGCGCGGTTTTCCAGTTCCAGAATATCGGCCTGAATGTTATGCAACAGGTTATCCGGCGTAACATCGACAAACGCATCCAGCTCCTGGCTGTTTTCCAGTTCAGAGAGCAGATAAATATAATCGCGCCCCAGTTTCCCCCACGACGCCAGCATTGGGTTGCCGACATCCTGTTCGCCATCGCTGTTAAATAAACTTTCCGCATTCGACATATCACGGAACAGCGGTAAATGGCGCTCTTCAAAGCTATGCCGCCGCTGACGCGCCAGCAGCTTTGCCAGATAGGCAGGGTCTTTAATATCGCCCCAGTAGTAACGGCAGGGATTGGTGAAAAGCAGATGTATATCAATATGTTTTCCCAGCGCCTGTAGTGCCTGTAAATACACCGGCGGAAGCGCGGAAATACCGCAGATAAACACGCGGGAGGGCAGACCGGGCGGGCACGCGCTGGCATTTTCCAGAGTCTGAATAAACCGTTGATAGAGGTTGGCACGATGCCAGCGTGGTTGTCCCAGCGCGTCAGTATACTCCACCAACGCTTTCCAAAGCGGTGCCTGCCAGATTTGCGCCTCTCCCAGCCCTTCTACCGTTCGCCCAGCCTCCCACTGCGTCAGCCATTCTGGTCGATAAACCAGATACTGGTCGAAAAGGTCTGCCGCGCGCGACGAAAGCTGAAACAGCTTGCGCTTGTCGGTGTCATCCGTCAGATAGTGGCGTAATAACGCGAAGTCGTCGTTTTCCAGCAGTTGCGGTAACAGCGTCATCAGCTTCCAGCTCATGCTCTGTTTGTTAAAAGCGCTCTCTTTTGGGATCTCTGGCAGCACGCGTACAAACATGTCCCAGATAAAGCTCGCCGGGAGCGGGAATTCTATGTTGGCGGCAATACCAAACTTCTGCGAAAGGGTCATCTGTAGCCACTGCGCCATACCGGTGCTCTGCACCAGAATCATCTCCGGCTCAAAGGGATCGTCCAGTCGATCGCGCTCAACGATAAATTCCATCAACGCTTCCAGCACGTCCAGACGGTTTGAGTGGTAGACCCTTAGCATAGAGACTCCTGACAACTAACGGTTCGGACAGTGCAGTTGCATCATTTGGCCCTGCCTGCCCTGTGGTGAAGAGAGTTTAACGCTGATGCTGACACATCCTGCTTGTGTTGTCTGCATTCGGTTAACCTGCCAGTTAACAGGCGGCGAAAAGGGACGCAGTTGCGTCTGCTGCCAGGCCTGTCGCCATAACTGAAGATACTGGCTTTGGGTAACATAACGACTCATCAGCGCACGTTGATATCCGGAAAGCGCCAACACGATCATCATCATCAGAACCATAGCCAGCACCACCTCCGGCAAACTAAACCCGCGCTGTTGATTCAGGGGATCTGGCATAATGCCACCTCCCGTAGCGGGCAGTAATCGCTCCAGCCATGGGGAGAAAAGACTATTGCCTCCCCTTGTTGCTCGCCCTGCCGCCATACGGATGTCCCCTGATAATTTGCGATAAGCAGAATTCGATTGTCGCCGAGAACCCGCAGGCAAACAGGAACATTTTCTGCGCCATAGTACTGGCACTGTTTTTCATAACGCACCTGCCACCGCTGCTTTCTGCCCCATTCCATTGCCGAAAGGGTGATAACCTGCCGCTGCAACGCCTGGCTTTCTATCGCTACGCGGGTGGCAAAACTCTCCAGTTGTTGATCTGCTCCTTGCAGCAGGAGCCCCCCGAAGACCAACAGCATCAACACCAGCGCCAGAGAAGAAGCTCCCCGCTCCCGGTTCATAAATTAAATCCAGTGACGCTGTAAAGCGCCTCAGCCATCATCTGAGGATCCACTTTACTGACACCGCGCAGATGCACTTTCAGTTCAGGCGCAAACCCAATAATTTCCTGACGCTCGACCTCAAATGCCATGATTTTTACCACGTCAGAATCCGTCATTTTATCCCATCCTTTTCCTGAGCAGTTTTTTGCGCCGCGCAGCGTCTCCAGTACGTTATTATTCAGGCGAAACCCGGTTTGTTCAGCGTCCTTTGTTGGCTCATTGTCCCAGACACCGTTATTGTTAGCATCCCACTGGACGATGACGCATTTTCCCGAATCGGTAATGCTAAGCCCTTCGCCGGAACAACTGCCGCGACAGTACCCTGCACGCTGAAGGTGCTTTGCGACGGCGTAGATTCGCTGCCACACCTCGGCTTCCAGTGCCAGTTTGCGCGTTTGCTGCAAAATATCGCGCTGTAACGCCGGCATAAACCGGGCGGCCCCCAGTAACAGTACGCTGCTGATAGCCATCGCAATCAGGACTTCAGGCAAAGAGAACCCTCTCTCCCTTATCGGCACCCCTGAATATCGTCGCTCTCGCACAGGCGGATTCTCCCCCACGGGGAAATCACCACCCGCCACTCGCCTGTCGCGTTTTTTAGACGGATATGTCCCGGCCATGCCGTGTTGCGCAGCCCATAGAACGCCAGCGACGGGGTAACTTCTGCCAGGTCGACATCGCCCCAACGTGGCGAAAAGACCTGCCCGGAACGCGACGTACAGGTCTTTTGGGAGTTGAATGAACTGACGAGACACCATGACGCGTCCTCCCTGATAGCGGTGATAATGTGGTCGCGATTATGCCAGTTAGCGTCTTCCCGAAGCTGCAGCATGTAATCACGCACCTGGCTGGCGGTCTGCCACAGATGCTGTTGTTGCAGCCATTGCTGCCAGCCGTAAAGTCCTGTTGCGCTCAGGCTGATAATCATAAGCATGGCGACCAGCGTTTCGATGAGCGTATAGCCCTGCTGTGTTTTCATAACGGCAGTATGTCGAACGGGGAGGTAAAAACGAGGCCAGCTTTTCGTTTTTTCGGCGGGGTACGAGAACAATCTAGCGGGTTGCAGAGGGTTGCACTATTTCAGGAACCCACGCCGAAAAACCGGCATCAGCGTAAAAAAAACCGACGCACCAGGGCGTCGGCTGTGACAGGATAGCGTCAGTTCAGATAGCCACTGGCGCTTTAATTCCTGGATGGGGATCGTAGCCTTCGATTTCAAAATCTTCGAAGCGGTAGTCGAAGAGAGAATCCGGTTTACGCTTGATAACCAGTTTCGGCAGCGCGCGCGGCTCGCGGGTTAACTGGAGGTGCGTCTGTTCCATGTGGTTACTGTACAGATGCGTGTCACCACCGGTCCAGACGAAATCCCCCACGTCCAGATCGCACTGCTGCGCCATCATATGCACCAGCAGGGCGTAACTGGCGATGTTAAACGGCAGGCCGAGGAACACATCACAGGAACGCTGATAGAGCTGGCAGGAGAGCTTGCCGTCCGCGACATAGAACTGGAAGAAGGCATGGCAGGGTGCCAGCGCCATTTTATCCAGCTCACCGACGTTCCACGCTGACACGATGATACGGCGTGAATCCGGATCGTTTTTCAGTTGGTTCAGGACGGTTGTAATCTGATCAATATGACGACCATCTGGCGTCGGCCAGGCGCGCCACTGTTTGCCATACACCGGGCCCAGGTTGCCATTTTCATCCGCCCATTCGTCCCAGATGGTGACGTTGTTTTCGTGCAGATAGGCCACGTTGGTGTCACCTTGCAGGAACCACAGCAGCTCATGGATAATCGAGCGCAGATGGCAGCGTTTCGTTGTCATCAGCGGGAATCCTTCCTGCAGGTTAAAACGCATCTGATGACCAAAAATGGAAAGCGTTCCGGTTCCGGTACGGTCGTTTTTCTGTGTGCCTTCATCCAGCACTTTTTGCATCAGTTCTAAATACTGTTTCATGGTTCCTCAGGAAACGTGTTGCTGTGGGCGACGGCGATAGGCCCAGACCATCATGATTACACCAGCGACAATCATCGGAATTGAGAGGATCTGTCCCATGCTGATGTACTGTACCCATTCACCGGTGAACTGCTGATCCGGCTGACGGAAGAATTCAACGATGATACGAAACGCGCCATAGCCAATTAAAAACAGCCCCGAAACGGACCCCATTGGCCGCGGTTTACGAATAAACAGATTAAGAATGATAAACAGCACAACCCCTTCCAGCGCCATCTCGTAGAGTTGAGACGCATGACGCGGCAGCGAGCCGTAGGTATCGAAGAGGGATTGCCATTGCGGGTTCGTTTGCAGCAGTAAAATATCTTCAGTGCGCGAGCCGGGGAACAGCATGGCATACGAGAAATTCGGGTCGACACGTCCCCACAGTTCACCGTTGATAAAGTTACCCAGACGCCCGGCTCCGAGACCAAAGGGGATCAATGGGGCAATAAAATCAGAAACCTGGAAGAAGCTGCGCTTCGTGCGTCTGGCGAAGATAATCATCACCAAAATCACACCAATCAGGCCACCGTGGAAGGACATCCCCCCGTCCCAGACGCGGAACAGGTACAGCGGATTATCCAGAAACAGCGGGAAGTTGTAGAACAGTACGTAGCCAATACGACCGCCGAGGAATACGCCAAGGAAACCGGCATAGAGTAAGTTTTCGACTTCATTTTTGGTCCAGCCACTGCCCGGACGATTGGCCCGGCGCGTTGCCAGCCACATCGCAAAAATAAAGCCCACCAGATACATTAAGCCGTACCAGTGAAGTGCGACGGGTCCAATTGAAAAAATGACCGGATCAAACTCCGGAAAATGCAGATAGCTACTGGTCATCTGTCACCACAATTTCTTGTTATTTAGCTGAAAAGGCTCAGCGAGCGATATGCGCACCCACTGCTTACAGGCGCTCCAAAGGAGCGAATAATAGCATACGAGGTTCTGTGAGGCTGTCGGAAGATGTAAAAGATCTGTATAGCGCTTTTACAACCCCCCGCGAATCAGGCCTCCCATGCCACGGCGCTCCATAAATGCCGCCACCTGATGACGTACCTCCGTCGCCAGTTGAGCCTCAAGGCTGCGCTGGGCCAGCGTTTTTGCCTCTTCATAATCAACATGGCGCAACAGATATTTTACGCGCGCCACGGAGCGTCCATTCATGGAAAGATGGCGGAAACCCAGGCCAATCAGAATGGTCACACACATCGGATCGCCGGCCATTTCACCACAAAGGCGCAGATCAATACCGCTGCGTTCCGCTTCTTGCGCAATCATCGACAGCGCACGAAGCATGCCCGGGTGCAGACTGTCATAGATGCTGGCAACACGCGTGTTGTTGCGATCCACCGCCAGAATGTACTGCGTTAAATCGTTAGTGCCGACGGAGACAAAATCGATCCGGTTCGCCAGATGCGGCAGCATAAAGACCATCGACGGGACTTCGAGCATGATGCCAATGCGCGGTTTCGGGATGGCGTAACCGATCATCTCTTCCACTTCGCGCCCGGCACGTTCAATCAGGCGACGCGCTTCATCCACCTCATCAATACTGGTCACCATCGGCAGTAAAATACTCAGGTTGCCCGTCGCCGCATTGGCGCGCAGCATGGCGCGCACCTGGATCAGGAAGATCTCAGGCTGATCGAGCGTAATGCGGATCCCCCGCCAGCCAAGACAGGGATTCTCTTCGCTGATCGGCATGTACGGCAACTGTTTGTCCGCGCCGACATCCAGCGTTCGCAGCGTCACTGGTTTGTCATTGAACATCTGTAACATGCCCTGATACTGCGCCACCTGCTCCTCTTCAGAGGGGAAACCGCTTTGCAGCATAAAGGGAATTTCGGTGCGGTAGAGACCGATGCCATCGATGCGACTACCCAGCTTTTCTTCGTGTTCCGGGCTGAGACCAGCATTGAGCATGACTTTTACCCGTTCACCACTTTTTAGCTGTGCGGGCAAATTGACATCATCTTCCGCCAGGCGGCTCAGTTCGTTCTCTTCGCTGATAAGCCGTTGGTATTCCTGAATCAACACCGGTTCGGGATCGACTAACACTTCGCCGCGATAACCATCCACCACCAGCGTACGCCGATGCAATACCGACGGCTGGATATCAGCGCCCATTACCGTGGGAATACCCATTGCACGAACCATGATCGCGGCATGCGAGTTGGCGGCACCGTCGCGCACGACAACGCCTGCCAGCCGGTCCTGCGGCAGCTCCGCCAGGGTGGTGGCGGAAAGTTCGTCAGCTACCAGCACGAATCGTTCCGGCCAGGCGTTCGGCCCCTGAACCGAATCATCAAGATGGAACAACAGACGCTGCCCGAGCGCGCGCAAATCGCCCGCCCGTTCTTTGAGATAGTTGTCACTCAGTGCAGCAAACTGTTCAGCAAACTTTTCGATGACCGTTTTGACTGCCCACTCCGCCACGGAGCCATTATCCACTTCGGTAAACAGTTCGCGTCGCAAGCGGGCATCGGAGAGCAGGTGCGAATAGAGATCGAAGATCGCGGCCGTCTCTTTCTGCGCGCCAGCGGCAAAGCGCTTACTGTAACGACGAAACTCGTTTGCCGCTTCTTCCAGCGCACCGGTCAGGCGCTCGCGCTCCAGAGCGGGATCCAGCGTTGAAGCCTGGTACACCTGCTCCATCAGCGGCAGCGTCGCATCCTGCCAGCCTTCCGCTATCGCCACGCCTGGTGCTGCAGGCAGCGCACGAATTCGCGTCTGGCGATATTGTCCAAACAGCGCGGTAAGTTGGGACTGAGAAAGAATTGCCGCCATCTGCGTGGCGAGCGTCACCAGGAAAGATTCTTCGCTCTCGTCGTACTGACGCAACTCACGTTGTTGAACAACCAGAACGCCCAGCAATTGACGACGCTGAATGATGGGCACGCCAAGAAAGGCGCGGAAGCGCTCTTCTTTGACTGAGGGGATGTACTTAAAGCTGGGATGTTTCTGCGCATCAGCGAGGTTGATCGGTTCCGCCAGCCTGCCAACCAGGCCGACGATCCCTTCATCAAATGCGAGTGCGACGGTGCGACCGCGCGGTTTTTTAAGCCCCCGCGTCGCCATCAGGTAATAACAACGCCGGTCATGGTCGGCCAGGTAAACCGAACAGACCTCCGTATCCATCGCAAGACAGATGTCAGTGACCAGGATATTCAGCGCTTCATTAAGACGCGGAGCACTGGCCACCTTTTCGACTATTTCGCGCAGGCGGGTGAGCATAATTTGCGTGGCTTAACCTCTTTTACGTCGATAAGCAGGTGCGCTTTGCGGCTTCGGCGTCGCTTCCTGAAGCGCCATCACAACACTTGCGAACTCTTTCATCACCCTGCGGTAGACATCGCGTTTAAATGAAACCACTTGCCGAACCGGGTACCAGTAACTGACCCAGCGCCACCCATCAAACTCAGGCGTGCTGCTGGTTTGCATGTTGATTTCCGCGTCTGCGCTCATCAACTGCAAGAGAAACCACTTTTGTTTCTGGCCGATACATACCGGCTTTGTGTCCCAACGCACCAAACGTTTCGGTAACTTGTAACGCAACCAGTTGCGAGTCGAGGCAAGGATCCGCACATCTTTACGGCTTAACCCTACTTCTTCAAACAGTTCCCGGTACATCGCCTGTTCTGCTGATTCTCCTGGATTTATCCCACCCTGTGGGAATTGCCAGGAGTGCTGACCAAACCGCCGGGCCCACATGACCTGGCCCTGACGATTACAAATTACGATACCTACATTTGGGCGGTAGCCATCGTCATCAATCACCGGACTACCTCAACATAAACCTTATATATGAATGATTGTTTCACACTCCTGACAGGCGGTAAACCACTGAGTTAGCGCTGTGCGAATCTAATAACAATTGAATAACTCACAGTTAAAAGCAAAGTTATATACAGAAGCTCACCCATATGGGCGATTTTATTCACCTTTTCTGTGGATAGAGTTGTGAAGAAGTACGGAATTACCACGGGAAAACCCGGAACAGTCTTAATTTAGGCCATTTCCCCCTGGAAAAATAATTTCTTTTATTCATGCAGTTACTACGCTATTCAACAAGATTGCACGTCATAAAGTGATGATCATCACATTGAGGATCATCAGGCTGACGAAAGATCGAACAGCGTTGGTTTTATCCACAGATTGTGCCAATAAGTTAGGCACAAATTGTGCGAAAATTCGATTTTCGTCGCACGTCAAGGCTGTAAATGGAAACAGTAGTCAGGGTTTTTCACAGTTATCCCATCTTTCTGTGGATAACATGGTGTAAGATCCTGTTTATTGTCAGTGACCAGAATTGGAAAACCCGTTTTGACGTTGCGCTGGTTCGAAATCTGCAAACTAAAAAGCAATATAAATCATGAGATTGAATATGACCTGTGGAAAACGATAAACTTCTTGCCTGGGGTATAAAATCATTGTTCATTTTTTCATCTAAAGCGAGACGTCATGCCAGGACTGCAACCTTTACGCTTTCCGCCTGAATCAGAAGACCTTTTGCTCCGCCAGGCGCAGCAGCTTTCAGGTTATTCACTGGGTGAGCTGGCGGCGCTGGCAGGCATTGTTGCGCCAAAGGATCTCAAGCGGGATAAAGGCTGGATCGGGGTTTTGCTTGAACTTTGGCTGGGAGCCAGCGCAGGCAGTAAGCCCGAGCAGGATTTCGCGACCTTAGGCGTCGAGTTGAAAACCATTCCTGTAGACAGCCTGGGCCGACCGCTTGAAACGACCTTTGTCTGCGTCGCGCCACTGACGGGCAACAGCGGCGTAACCTGGGAAACCAGCCATGTGCGACATAAACTGAAGCGAGTACTGTGGATCCCGGTGGAAGGTGAACGCGCCATTCCGCTGTCACAGCGTCGTGTCGGTTCACCCGTGCTGTGGAGTCCCAGCGCGGAGGAAGACCGTCAGTTGCGTCTGGACTGGGAAGAGTTGATGGATTTGATTGTCCTCGGCCAGGTTGAGCGGATCACCGCCCGCCATGGCGAATTTTTACAACTGCGCCCGAAGGCCGCAAACGCCAAAGCGCTCACCGAGGCGATCGGCGCCCAGGGCCAGCCAATACTGACGTTACCGCGCGGTTTTTATCTGAAGAAGAACTTCACCCGGGCGCTGCTGGAACGCCATTTTTTGTTATAGCCGCAACAGACTTTCACCTGCCGCGTGGGAAGCATATAATTACCGTTTCTATATTTGGCAGGACTTTTCAATGTTATTTGCATGGATAACCGATCCTAATGCCTGGCTTGCGCTCGGTACGCTGACGCTGCTGGAGATCGTACTTGGGATCGATAATATTATTTTCCTCTCTCTTGTAGTCGCAAAACTCCCAACAGCACAACGCGCTCACGCCAGACGTCTGGGACTGGCAGCGGCAATGGTTATGCGACTCGCACTGCTGGCGTCTATCGCCTGGGTGACCCGTCTGACCAATCCGCTGTTTGAGGTGTTTGGCGAGGCCATCTCCGCTCGCGATCTGATCCTCTTGCTCGGTGGCTTGTTCCTGATCTGGAAGGCGAGTAAAGAGATCCACGAATCCATTGAAGGGGATGAAGAAGGGATGAACATGCGCGTCACCTCCTTTCTGGGGGCCATCGTGCAGATCATGCTGCTCGACATCATCTTTAGTCTGGATTCGGTTATAACGGCGGTCGGGCTGTCCGATCACTTGTTCATTATGATGGCGGCGGTCGTGATTGCCGTGGGTGTGATGATGTTTGCGGCACGCCCAATTGGTGAGTTTGTCGACCGACACCCGTCTGTGAAAATGCTGGCGCTGTCATTTTTGATTCTGGTGGGCTTCACCCTGATTCTGGAAAGTTTCGACGTTCACGTGCCGAAAGGTTACATCTACTTCGCCATGTTCTTCTCAATTGCCGTTGAGAGTCTGAATCTGTTGCGGAACAAAAAGAACCCGCTCTAATCACCTTTTCGCTCCCTACCGGGAGCGAATTGCTCGCCTTTTCTCTGCACAGATTAAGATTTTCCTGCTTTCCCCGCGCATAACTTCGCGTTATTACTAGACTATTATCAGACGCAGGCCACGTGAGGATAAATGGATGAAAAAATGGGCAGTTGTAATTTCCGCAGTCGGACTGGCTTTTGCGGTTTCCGGTTGCAGCAGTGATTATGTCATGGCGACGAAAGATGGACGTATGATCCTGACCGACGGAAAACCCGAGATTGACGATGACACCGGTCTGGTGAGCTACCACGACCAGCAGGGTAACGCCATGCAAATTAATCGCGACGAGGTTTCTCAAATCATTGAGCGTTGATGCCTGAGGTCAGCAACGCTGCTGGCCTTAACAATTTTTTCTTCCCTTTTTCCCTTCCCTCAGCCATTTTTATAATCCTTATGTCGTGATTATAAAAAGGAAACGGCTATGCAATATCACCGTATACCCCACAGCTCGCTTGAAGTTAGTACGCTGGGGCTGGGCACTATGACGTTTGGTGAACAAAATAGCGAAGCCGACGCCCATGCACAGCTCGACTATGCCGTCGCAAACGGCATTAATCTGATCGATGTGGCCGAGATGTACCCGGTCCCCCCGCGCCCGGAAACACAAGGACTCACTGAGACTTACGTTGGAAACTGGTTGGCTAAATACGGCAACCGTGAAAAGCTGATCATTGCCTCAAAAGTGAGCGGCCCGACGCGCAACAACGACAGCGGCATTCGCCCAAATCAGGCTCTGGATCGCAAAAACATCCGCGAAGCGCTGCACGACAGCCTTAAGCGCTTGCAGACCGACTATCTGGACCTCTATCAGGTTCACTGGCCACAACGCCCGACAAATTGCTTTGGCAAACTCGGATACACCTGGACCGACTCCGCACCGGTAGTCTCGCTTTTGGATACGCTGGATGCACTGGCAGAGTTCCAGCGCGCGGGCAAAATTCGCTATATCGGCGTGTCGAATGAAACGGCGTTTGGCGTGATGCGTTACCTGCACCTGGCGGATAAACATGACCTGCCGCGCATTGTCACCATTCAGAACCCGTACAGCCTGGTTAACCGTAGTTTTGAAGTGGGACTGGCAGAAGTGAGCCAGTATGAAGGGGTCGAGTTACTGGCCTATTCCTGCCTGGCCTTTGGCACCTTAACCGGTAAATACCTGAACGGCGCGAAACCTGCCGGGGCGCGCAATACGTTATTCAGCCGTTTTACCCGTTACAGCGGCGAGCAAACGCAAAAAGCCGTGGCAGCATATGTGGATATCGCCAGGCGCCACAACCTTGATCCGGCGCAGATGGCGCTGGCCTTCGTTCGTCGTCAGCCGTTTGTCGCCAGCACTCTGCTCGGCGCAACCACGATGGAACAGCTAAAAACTAACGTCGAAAGCCTGCATCTGGAATTAAGTGAAGAGGTGCTGGCCGAAATTGACGCGGTGCATCAGGTTTATACTTATCCTGCACCGTGATGAACGTGCGCCGGAGGGGATCCGGCGCATTGATTATGCCTGGCGGCGCTGCCAGACCCACAGCGCAGCAATCGCCAGCGCAAACAGCCCACCGAAACCGATCCCCACCGCAACGACCGGGATCCCTACCCATACCGCCAGCGAGTAAAGCCCCAGCATCAATAGCATCGCGCTGTTTTCACCGAGATTTTGTACCGCAATCGCATTACCGGCACCGACGCTCTTCTTACCGCGCTCCTGCAATAGCGCGTTCAGCGGGACGACAAAAAACCCGCCCAGCACACCAATCAGCATCAGCAATGCATAAGCCGGCAGCAGCGCATGTTGCAGTGAGAAAATCAGCACGACGACGCCGATCAGGATCCCCGCCGGCATACAGCGTGCGACAGTTTCCAGCGTCACCAGTCTGGCTGCGGCTCCGGCACCAGCGACAATACCGATAGCAACCATCGCGTTGAGATACGTGGGGGTGGCGTTATCGGTAATGCCTAACGCTACCGGCACCCACAGCACCAATAAAAAACGCAGCGTCACACCAGCGCCCCAGAACAGGCTGGTGCCAACCAGTGAAAAACGCGTTTCGCCGTTGCGCCAGAGGGAGACACACGCGCAGAAGAAGCTGCGGGTCATCTTCGCCAGATGCCACGACTGGCCCGGACGCGCGGCGGCCAGTTTAGGAATGAACAGGTTCGCCACCACTGCCCCGGCGTAGGCCAGCGCACAGGCGACCAGCGCGACAATGACATGCCAGTCAGCCAGTACGCCTCCGGCGACCGATCCAAGCAGGATAGCCGCGATAGTCGATGCTTCCATCAGGCCATTGGCTTTCACCAGCTTATCGCCGGTGGTTAGCTCTCCCAGAATGCCATACTTAGCCGGTGAGTACGCCGCAGCGCCAATGCCCACCAGCGTGTAACCGACAAACGGATTGAAGCCAAAGCAGATGCTCGCCGCGCCTAACAGCTTCAGACCGTTGGCGAACATCATCACACGGCCTTTTGCAAAGCTGTCCGCAACCTGTCCAACAAACGGTGCAAACAGGATGTAAGCGCCCACAAATACCATTTGCAAAATCGGCTGGCTCCAGTCCGGATAGAACTGTGCTTTCAGCAGCGCCAGCGTGGCGAACAGTAGGGCGTTATCGCCAAACGCAGAGAGAAACTGCGCGGCGATAACCGACATCATTCCTTTCGACCAGATTGAGGTGTTAGCAGATATTGACTCAGGCATGGTGTTTTTCCGGTTCATCGACCCAGCTTTTCAGCGTGACAAAATCCGGCTTACCGCTGCCAAGCAACGGAAGCTGCTTCAGATAGCGGATATCACGCGGCACCGCCAGTTCCGGTACCCCGTGCGCACGGGCATATTGCAACAAGGTATCACGCGTCAGTTCACTATCGGTGGTGAAGAGCACCAGCGCCTCACCTTTACTGGCATCACTTTTGATCGCCGTCGCGTGCATTTTGTCTGGCGATGCGCCAAGCGCCAGTTGCTCCACCATCTCCAGCGAAACCATTTCACCGGCGATTTTGGCAAAGCGTTTGGCACGTCCCTGAATCTGGACAAATCCCTGTTCATCAAAACGAACGATATCGCCGGTATCATACCAGCCACGCTCCAGCTCACCGCTGGCGTTCTCAGCCGCAGGAACTTCCAGTACCCCCGGCTTTTCAACGCGCAGATAGCCGTTCATGATGTTTGGCCCTTTCAGTTGCAGGCGTCCGCCCTCTTCAATGCCGGGAATGGCCAGAAGACGGGCATCCATGCCGGGCAAAATCCGTCCAACCGTGCCCGGTTTTGCAGCCATCGGAACATTGATCGACACCACGGGCGCACATTCCGTCACGCCGTAGCCTTCCAGAATGCGCAGACCAAACTTGTCCTGCCAGAGTTGTTTTGTGCTCTCCTGTAATTTCTCTGCACCGGCGACGACATAGCGCAGACGATAGAAATCATACGGATTGGCGAAGCGCGCGTAATTTCCGAGGAACGTCGAGGTGCCAAACAGCACGGTGCAATTTCGGTCATAAACCAGTTCCGGCACAATACGATAATGCAATGGGCTGGGGTAAAGAAACACGTCTGCGCCCGTCAGTAACGGCGTGAACAGTCCCACCGTTAAACCGAAGGAGTGAAACAGCGGTAACGCCGACATAAAGCGATCGTTGGCGGTGAAATCAGCAATGGTTTTTATCTGCTCGACGTTGGCCAACAGACTTTTGTGGCTATGTACCACCCCCTTTGGGTGGCCTTCAGAGCCGGAAGTAAAGAGAATAAGCGCGGCCTCTTCTGGCTGCTGTTTGACTTGCGCCAGGTGCGGCATCAGCAGGTGGGCAAAGATCCACAACTTGTCGGCGGTGGTCACATCGGCTTTGAGATCTTCCAGATAAACCCAGCGAACCTGCGTCAGTTGTTCCGGCAGATGCCAGAGTTTGCCTTTATCCAGAAACTGGCGGGAGGTAAAAATGGTTTTGATTTCCGCCGCAGTGATGGCGCTGGTTAGCCCTTTGACGCCGGCGGTGTAGTTCATCATTGCCGGGATACGACGCCGGGAAACCGCGCCGAAAATCACCGCCGCGCTGATGGCGGCATTCGGCAACATCAGACCGATTTTCTCACCTTCTGCGCTGTACTTTTCCAGAATACGGCCAACAAACAGCGTTTTGGTGAGCAGTTGTCGATAGCTGTCCGGCTTGAAGTTAATGTCTTCAATGCAGTGTTTACCTGCGCCAAAGCGATATTTCGCCGCCAGCAGCGATTCATACAATGTTTCGCGAGGGCGCACGGCCATCCGCGCTTCCATCATTTTCTGATGCAGCATCTCGCCAGCGATTTTACGGCGGTCACGCGCGCGTGGCGCATCCGGCATAGGCAAAGACGTCGGTGGCAGAATGTGCAGATGGATGCGCGGGAAAAAGCGGCGCTTCACCAGCCCCTTCAGGCGGCTGAAATGGGTCAGTTCCGCGCCCTCAATACGGACTGGCACCACTGTCGCCCCGGACTTTGCCGCGACAAACCCAGCGCCATCGTAGATTTTCATCAACGAGCCGCTTACCGAAATACGTCCTTCAGGGAAAATGACGACAGGACGTCCCTGTTCGATTAGCCGCACCAGATGTTTGATCGCCATCGGTTTCGTCGGGTCGAGCGGCACAAAATCAATCAGCACGGTTAACCAACGCATATACCACTGCTGGCTTATTGATGTGTACACCGCAAATACCGGGCGAACCGGCAGAAACAGCGCCAGCAGGATGCCGTCAATAAACGAGACATGGTTGGGGGTGATTAAGACGCGCTCTCCCTGCAACGCCTTCATATCACCCGTCACGCGTACCCGATAGAGCACACGGCACAGGTTACGGAAAAAGCCAAATAACATTTCAACTCCCTTTGCGCACGATTCGGTAAAATAATGGTGGCAGATTACACGATTCAGACAACAGGAGCGACAGCAAAGTCGGGGCGAAAAAAAACCTGCGCATCCGCGCAGGTTGGTGCAAGAGACAGAGTACGAAGAGCGTACCGAATAATCTCACCAATCAATACCTCTGGGATCTTGATTGTGGTCGGTACGAGGCCGCTGCGCCAGCGAGAAAACGCAAAGGAATGAAGGGAAATGCAACGAGGTGTGTAAATTATCGTGTACTGTTACAGATTGATGTAACAGCAAAAAAAAACCTGCGCATCTGCGCAGGCTGGTGCAATTCAAGTGTTCAACCCGAAAGTTGACTTCACCTATCAATACCTCTGGGACCACAACTTTAGCAAGCCACTAACAAGGGTCGCCAGCGAACAAACGCAACAGCCTTGCGTAAAATGTAACGAAAGGTTTGCTTACTTCACTTTTCGTCTTCATTCGCAGGGGGTTGCTCACATTTGCCGTGTCGTAAAAGGCAATCTGCTTGAACCGCCAGGCGTTTTCCGTAACACTGACAGAATGTAAGCGTTTACCCACAATAGGTACTGTCATGGCGACCATAAAGGATGTAGCCCGACTGGCTGGTGTTTCAGTCGCCACCGTTTCTCGTGTTATCAATGAATCTCCCAAAGCCAGCGAAGCTTCGCGCCTCGCGGTGACCAGCGCAATGGAATCTCTCAGTTATCACCCCAATGCGAATGCACGCGCGCTGGCGCAACAGTCCACAGAGACTGTAGGACTGGTGGTGGGAGATGTTTCCGATCCCTTCTTCGGCGCTATGGTGAAAGCCGTTGAACAGGTGGCCTATAACACCGGCAATTTTTTGCTGATCGGCAACGGCTACCATAATGAACAAAAAGAGCGTCAGGCGATCGAACAGCTCATTCGCCACCGCTGCGCGGCGCTAGTGGTTCACGCTAAGATGATCCCGGATGACGAGCTGGCATCTTTAATGAAGCAAATTCCGGGCATGGTGCTTATCAACCGGATCCTGCCAGGTTTTGAGCAGCGCTGCGTGGCGCTGGACGATCGCTATGGTGCCTGGTTAGCCACTCGCCATTTGATCCAGCAGGGGCATACCCGCATTGGGTATCTGTGTTCGAATCACACCATCTCGGACGCGGAAGATCGGCTCAAAGGGTATTACGATGCGCTTGAAGAGAGCCATATTCCAGTTAACGATCGGCTTGTTACGTTTGGCGAACCCGATGAAAGCGGCGGTGAACAGGCAATGACCGAGCTGTTGGGCCGCGGCAGAAACTTCACTGCCGTAGCCTGTTACAACGACTCAATGGCCGCCGGTGCGATGGGCGTTCTGAATGATAACGGCGTGGATGTGCCAGCGGAAATCTCGCTGATCGGGTTTGATGATGTGCTGGTTTCTCGCTACGTTCGCCCACGCCTGACTACCGTGCGTTATCCCATTGTGACTATGGCCACTCAGGCGGCTGAGCTGGCGCTCGCACTGGCGGAAAAGCAGCCCGTACCCGATATTACCCATGTTTTCAGCCCAACGCTGGTACGCCGCCATTCCGTAACGACGCCCGCGGAGTCGGGTATGGCATCATCAAACGAGTAACCAGGATAGCGTCATGATAACAATGCTGGATGTTTCCCGTCGTGCAGGCGTCTCAAAAGCCACCGTTTCTCGCGTGCTGAACGGCACGGGCCAGGTCAAAGAGAGCACCCGCCAGAAAGTATTTAAGGCGATGCAGGCGCTGGACTATCGCCCGAATTTTCTGGCCCGGTCGCTGGCGAATCGCACCAGCAATAGCATTGGTCTGGTGGTGTCTACGTTTGATGGGTTCTACTTTGGCCGTCTGTTACAACAGGCCTC
This sequence comes from Citrobacter amalonaticus, assembly GCF_037053465.1. GTDB lineage: Bacteria > Pseudomonadota > Gammaproteobacteria > Enterobacterales > Enterobacteriaceae > Citrobacter_A > Citrobacter_A amalonaticus_H. The sequence goes on along the minus strand of NZ_JBALIF010000004.1, from coordinate 234,734 downwards.
GCGGCAGACGGAATCCCACGGTAAACAGTTGATTGTCACCGATGGGCACGATACGCCAGAGCGCGAACAAGAAGCCGTACAGATGCTGGCAGACAGACAGTGCGACGCCATCATCCTCTACACCCGTTACATGAGTGAAAAAGCGATCCTGGCGCTGGCGGATTCGATTACGATGCCGCTTGTCATTATTAACCGCGATGTGACCCTTGCCCGTGAGCGCGCCATTTTCTTCGAGCAGGAAGATGCCGCGTTTCAGGCGGTGGATTACCTGATCTCGCAGGGACACCGCGAGATTGCCTGTATTACGGTTCCCGGACACACGCCAACCGGGAAATCGCGTCTGATGGGCTACCGGAAAGCGCTGGAGAAAAACGGTATCGCCTGGGATCCGGCGAAGGTGAAGGACGGCGATTCCAGCATGACGCGCGGCTATGACGCCTGTAATGAGCTGTTGCAGGAAGGCGTGACGTTCAGCGCCCTGTTCGCCTGTAACGATGATATGGCGCTGGGCGCGTCAAAAGCGCTGCATCAGGCGGGGCTGCGGATCCCACAGGATGTGTCGCTGTTCGGGTTTGACGATGCGCCAAGCGCGAAATGGCTGGAACCGGCTTTGTCGACAGTTTATCTGCCCATCGACACCATGATCACGACGGCCATCGACCAGGCTATCCGTATGGTCAACGGCGAGGAGATCGAACCGATCCCCCCCTTTACCGGCACGCTGGTCTTGCGGGAGTCGGTGACCACTGGACCGTACTTTAACGCATAAATCGTAATGCTATCTGCGCGACACAATGCCTGATGGCGCTTCGCTTATCAGGCCTACAAACTGCTGCGGCTCAAAGTAATTCCAGCGCCAACAGCTCTTCAATGGTCTGGCGACGGCGAATTAGCCGCGCCTGACCGTTATCGAATAACACTTCCGGTAGCAACGGGCGGCTATTGTAGTTGGATGACATTGATGCGCCATAAGCACCGGTATCATGCAACACCAGATAATCCCCCGGCGCAACGACAGGCAGCGATCGGGTTTCAACCTTCCCCCCTTCCTGCTGGGTGAAGACATCGCCGGATTCGCACAGCGGCCCGGCAACAACCGTATCAACCCGTGGCGCATTTTCAAGAGAGCGTCCGTCCGCCGCCAGCGCGGTGATGTGGTGATAACTGCCGTACATCGCCGGGCGCATCAGATCGTTAAAACCGGCATCCACCAGCACAAAATGGCGGCTGCCCATTTGCTTCACGCTGCGTACCTGCGTCACCAGCACGCCAGACTGGGCGACGAGAAAACGTCCTGGCTCAATCTCCAGTTTCACGTGATGCCCCAGATGACGGGCGATCTGCTCACGCGCGGTATTCCACAGGCCAAAATAGTGCTGTGTGTCGACCGCCTCTTCATCATCATGATATGGAATAGAGAGTCCGCCGCCGGCGGAGATCGCCTCCAGATCCTGGCCAAAATCAACCACCTGCCGTACCATCGCACCGCACACCTGTTCCAGATGACCATAGTCAACGCCTGAACCAATGTGCATGTGAATACCCACCAACTTCAGGTGATGCCGCTGCATCACCGCCAGCGCCAGCGGCAGATCGGAATGCCAGATCCCGTGTTTGCTGTTTTCACCACCGGTATTGGTTTTTTGGCTGTGTCCGTGACCGAATCCTGGGTTCACACGCAGCCAGACGCGATGGCCAGGCGATACCCGACCAAGCTGGTCCAGCATATCCATGGAACCCGCATTCACCGGGATACGCAGTTCGCTGACGCGCGCCAGCGTCGCGTTATCAATCACATCGGCGGTAAAAACGATGTCATCCGGATGCGTTTGCGGATCGTAACCGGCAGCCAGTGCGCGCTCGATCTCCCCCAACGACACAGAATCAACTTTAACGCCCTGCTCACGCATCAGGCGCAGAATGTGAATGTTGGAGCAGGCCTTCTGCGCGAAACGCACCACATCAAACTGTTGCAGCGCCGCAATCTGCCGACGAACGACTTGCGCGTCATAAACCCATACCGGGCAGCCAAACTCGGCTGGCTGCCGGAGCAGGTTCTCAGCGGTAAGATCGGTATCGGTGCAATACAGTGAATGTGGCATAACGGACTCCGGACATGACGATTTTTGATGATTACGCCACATCACGAAGAGAATAAAAAATATCGTTTTATGCCGACTCTATGCAAAAATGATATGGATTTTATCCAGCGAGGTGATGATGGCTACCGTTAACTTACGTCACATTGAGATCTTCCATGCGGTGATGACCGCCGGAAACCTGACTGAAGCCGCACGGTTGCTGCATACTTCGCAGCCGACCGTCAGCCGGGAACTGGCACGTTTTGAAAAAGTGCTGGGACTGAAACTGTTCGAACGTACGCGTGGCCGCCTGCATCCGACAGTTCAGGGGTTACGTTTGTTTGAAGAGGTCCAGCGTTCCTGGTACGGGCTGGATCGCATTGTCAGCGCGGCGGAAAGCCTGCGGGAATTTCGCCAGGGGGAGTTGTCCATCGTCTGTCTGCCGGTCTTTTCCCAGTCGCTGCTGCCCGCGCTGATTCAGCCTTTTCTCGCTCGTTATCCGGACGTTAGCCTGAATATTGTGCCGCAGGAATCACCGCTGCTCGAAGAGTGGCTCTCGGCCCAGCGTCACGATCTGGGATTAACGGAAACACTGCATACCCCGGCAGGAACCGAGCGTACAGAGCTATTCTCACTTGATGAAGTCTGCGTGCTGCCACCGGGACATCCGTTGGCTGAAAAGCAGGTATTAACGCCTCAGGATTTTCACGGGGAGAATTACATCAGTCTGTCACGCACAGACAGCTACCGGCAGTTACTCGACGCCCTGTTTACTGAGCACGACGTTAAACGCCGCATGGTGGTGGAAACGCACAGCGCGGCGTCCGTATGCGCGATGGTGCGCGCCGGTGCGGGCCTGTCAGTTGTTAACCCGCTGACCGCGCTGGATTACGCTGAACGCGGCGTGATGGTACGCCGTTTCAGCATTGCGGTTCCGTTCACCGTCAGCCTGATTCGGCCCATCCACCGCCCTTCTTCCGCGCTGGTTGAGGCTTTCAGTACTCATCTGCGAAGCTGCCGTCAGGTGCTGGAGAGCGCACTGGAGCAGAGCCTGGGGCCGGTTACGACAGCATAAACGCCACCGCGTCCGCGGCATGGATAGCTGTGGTATCGAACACCGGAATCGGGCTTCTCTCCACCGGCACCAGCAGGCCAATTTCCGTGCAGCCAAAAATAACGCCTTCCGCGCCCTGGGCTGCCAGATGGTCGATCACCTGCACATAGTACTGGCGCGACGCTTCGCTAAATTGCCCCAGGCAAAGCTCATCAAAGATTATTTGATTGATCTTCGCCCGCTCGTTCGCGTCTGGCACCAGACATTCAATGGAAAACTGCTGCGCCAGGCGACCACGATAGAAATCCTGCTCCATAGTGTAACGCGTGCCGAGCAGCGCGACTTTACGCATGCCCTGCGCGGTAATGACGCGCCCTGTCGCATCGGCGATATGCAAAAATGGCAGTGAGCAGCGCGATTCAATCGCATCCGCCACTTTATGCATGGTATTGGTGCATAAGACGATCCCTTCAGCGCCAGCCTGTTGCAGGCCAATCGCCGCCTCAGCAAGAATATCGCCCGCTTTATCCCATTCCCCCCGGCTCTGACAGGCTTCGATCTCCTGAAAATCGACGCTGTGCAACAACAGACGGGCTGAATGAAGACCGCCCAGACGCTGCTTAATCCCTTCGTTGATTAACCGATAGTATGGAATCGTCGATTCCCAGCTCATGCCGCCTAACAATCCAATCGTCTTCATGACCTTTTCCTTCGTAAGTGATTTACCGCAGTGAAGCAAACTTGTGATCAAGTTTCCAGTGCAATCGGTCCGGCTTCTTCGTTGCCTGAATGGGCCACGGAGATTGATAAGGGGGTCGTGGTGGCCCCCTTATCCCGTTCACAGGATGTGAAGTGACAGAAACAACAGGTCATAAGGTTGAATGGAACAACCTGCAGAGCTTAACAAACTGGCATTAAGCCGAAGGCAGGGTTTGTCGGCAAGCGGGTGAATCAACGCGCCAGCCAGCCGCCGTCAACCGCCACCGTGTAGCCGTTGATGTAATCGGACGCGCTGGAAGCCAGGAAGACAACGGGTCCCATCAGGTCACTCGGCAGCCCCCAACGACCTGCCGGGATACGCTCCAGGATTTCAGCACTGCGCTGTTCATCCGCACGCAGTTGCTGGGTGTTGTTGGTGGCCATATAGCCCGGCGCAATGGCGTTAACGTTAATATTGTGCTTCGCCCATTCGTTCGCCATCAGACGGGTAATACCCATAACGCCGCTTTTAGATGCCGTGTAGGACGGCACGCGAATGCCGCCCTGGAAAGAGAGCATCGACGCGATGTTAATGATTTTGCCGCCGTTGCCCTGGGCGATGAAGTGCTTTGCTGCAGCCTGAGACATAAAGAACACACTCTTAATGTTCAGGTTCATCACATCGTCCCAGTCTTTTTCGCTGAAATCGATCGCATCTTCACGGCGGATCAAACCAGCGTTGTTGACCAGGATATCGATATGGCCGAACTCAGCAACAGCACGCTCCAGCAGTGCCGGGATGCCGTCTATCTGGCGCAGATCGGCGGTCAGGCTTAAAAAGCGACGCCCCAGCGCGGTGACACGCTCGATGGTTTCTGTCGGTTCAACGATGTTAATCCCGACGATATCACAACCCGCTTCCGCCAGGCCCAGCGCCATACCCTGGCCTAAGCCGGTATCGCAACCGGATACGACTGCGACTTTACCTTCGAGAGAAAATGCATTCAAAATCATTGTAAATCCTTAGTTTTTCATGCCTGTCACGGACAGGTGTTGAGCGCCCGCGACTAGCGCAGATCTTTCACCGCAACATGGTCCATATCATCAAAGACCTGGTTTTCACCGACCATTCCCCAAATGAAGGTATAGGCTTTCGTCCCCACCCCGGAATGAATCGACCAGCTTGGTGAAATCACCGCCTGTTCGTTGTGCATAACGATATGGCGCGTTTCCTGGGGCTGCCCCATCATATGGAAGACACAGGCATCTTCTTCCATATTGAAGTAAAAATAGACTTCCATGCGGCGTTCATGAGTGTGGCACGGCATGGTGTTCCACAGATTACCGGGCGCCAGTTCGGTGAGCCCCATACTGAGCTGACAGGTTTCCAGCACGTCCGGGACGAAATATTTATTGATTGTGCGACGGTTACTGGTGAGGTTGTCACCTAACGTCACTGGAGCGACGTCAGCAGGCGTCACTTTTTTGGTTGGATAGGTGGTGTGCGCTGGCGCGCAGTTGTAATAGAACTTCGCTGGCGTGGCGCTATCCACACTGGCGAAAACCACTTCTTTTGCCCCTTTGCCGACATACAGCGCATCACGATGACCGATTTCATAGCACTGTCCATCGACCGTAATGGTGCCTGCGCCGCCGATGTTGATCACACCCAGTTCGCGACGTTCCAGAAAGTAGGTAACGCCAAGCTGCTTGCCCACTTCGCCACCCACGGAGACCGTTTTTGCCACCGGCATAATGCCGCCGACGATGATGCGGTCAATGTGGCTGTAAACCATGGTGTATTCGTCAGCCACGAACACTTTCTCAACCAAAAACTCCTTGCGTAGCCCCTGGGTATCCAGTGTTTTGGCGTGCGCGCTGTGAATACTTTGTCTTACGTCCACATTTACCTCCAGTGATGTACTGAGCGGGAATTCTTAAACGAAGAGCGAAACGCTGTTCCGTTTTACGGTATGCGGGCATGATATCCCCCAGGGAACGCATTTTCAATAATAAATAAAACGACGTTTCATTTTTTATGCACATTATTATCAAAAGTGTAATTCCGATCACGAACACGCCATTTCATGACCAAACGTATGAATAAAATCCCATTTAAAAACAAGGAAATAGTGATTTCGCTTACGCGCAAGAGACTTAAATGCCGCTATCGATCAGATCACGGCATGAAGGGATGTGAGAAAGAGAGAAGAAAAATTAATCGCGCTCGATGGCTAATGCCACGCCTTGTCCACCGCCAATACAGAGCGTCGCCAGACCTTTTCGCGCATTGCGCTTGACCATTTCGTGAACCAGCGAAACCAGAATACGGCAGCCGGACGCACCAATAGGATGTCCCAGGGCAATCGCGCCGCCGTTGACATTCACGCGTCGCTCATCCCATTCCAGCATTTTTCCAACCGAAAGCGCCTGCGCTGCAAACGCCTCGTTCGCTTCAATAAGATCGACATCAGCCAGTTGCCAGCCGACCCGTTCCAGACAGCGACGGGTTGCATAAACCGGTGCGATGCCCATTAACGCAGGATCCACCCCAACGCTGGCAAACGCGCGGATCCGCGCCAGCACAGGCAAATTCAGCTCCTGCGCTTTCGCTTCGCTCATCATCATCACCGCCGCTGCGCCATCATTGATTGAAGACGCATTCCCCGCAGTCACCGACCCCGACAATTCGAAAGCCGGATCGAGCCGGGCCAGACCTTCGGCGCTGGCATCAGTTCGCGGTTGCTCATCGGTGTCGATCATCACGGTTTGCCCGTTGCGCTGGGTGGCGACCGGAACAATTTCCGCTTTAAAGCGACCAGCATCGATAGCGGCTCGCGCTTTTTGCTGCGAACTGAGCGCATAGGCATCCTGCAATTCCCGGCTAATGCCATATTCACGCGCCAGGTTCTCGGCGGTCACTCCCATATGGTAATCATTGAAGGCATCCCATAACCCGTCATGTACCAGACTGTCCACAAGCTGGCTGTTTCCCAACTGTGCGCCGGTTCGACTGTCGGTTAACACATGCGGCGCGCGGCTCATATTCTCCTGCCCTCCGGCAATCACAATATCCGCTTCACCGCACTGGATCGCCTGAGTGGCCAAATGTAGCGCTTTCAGCCCGGAGCCGCAGACGTCGTTGATGGTGATAGCCGAAACGGTGTTGGGTAACCCGCCTTTAATCGCAGACTGACGCGCCGGGTTTTGCCCAGCGCCTGCGGTCAGCACCTGACCGAGGATCACTTCATCAACGGCGTGGGCACTTACACCACTCCCGTCAATCAACGCTTTGACCACGATGCTGCCCAGCTCGACAGCAGAATGGCGCGCCAGTGTTCCCTGGAAGCACCCAATTGGCGTACGTAACGCCCCGACGATCACCACCTCTTTCATTACGACCTCTGCGCAAAATAACATCGCAATAGTAGAGGATTGTTAAAAATAGTTATCTCAGTTGTTTAAAAAAGGTGAGTTTTATCACAAAGGAAATCGTTATTACTGCCCGCCTGGTGGGGTGCGCCCCTGCTGTAAATGATACCTCAACCAGTTTCCTGCAACGCCGGGCGGCGATTTTCTGTTCCAGAGTAAATCAATAGAGATCGCCTTTGGCCAGCCTGGAACATCCAGTTGAACCAATGGTTTTTCCGCCGCAAACTCCTCCACCAGCGCACAGGGCAACGCACACCAGCCAAATCCCTGTACGGCCATGCTGAGCAGCAGCAAATAGTTTGGCGCAGACCAGACCGGCCCACGGGCAAGCTGATCCCGGTTATCGAGATAGGTATTCAGACGAAGCTCTCGCCAGCTATGTAGCTGATCCCACCGGAGGGCTTTTTCTACAGCCAGAGGATGTGACGCCGCAACGTACAGCCCCATCCACGTTTGCATTGGCAAGCGCGTCGCGCCGATATCGGTGGGGTAGCTTTCCCTCGCTTCAATTAAGCCGACCTGCGCCCGCTCTTTTTGCAGCAGATCGATAACGTCCACATCTTCGCCAATCAGACACTCAAACTCAGTATGGGGAAACTGATGATCGAACTGCACCATAAGCTCTTCCAGTACGTCAGGGTGCAGCGTATCGGAAAGCACAAACGTCAGTCGCGCTTCGGTTTCTCCGGCCAGTGAAAGCGCCGCCTCATCAAGACGATCGCTGGCCGACAAGATCGCCTGGACGTACCCCAGCACTTTTTTCCCCTCTTCCGTCAGCACCGGCTGCCGCGACGAGCGATCAAACAACTGAATCCCCAGATCGGCTTCCAGGTGGGCGATGGACGTGCTGATTGTGGACTGACTTTTACGCAGTCTGCGCGCCGCCGCCGAAAAGGAACCGCTGGAGACGGTTTCGACAAATGCGGTGAGTGCTTCAGGAGAATAACGCATGAACTATCTACTTTATCGATGGATTCTATCTTTTAGATATCACATAAACCGATAAAATTCTCCCCATTCCATCATCCGGGCACAACAGTAAAAAAGGTAAGTTATGCAATACAACACAGTTCAACGCCGCTCGTTACTTGAGCGCCTCTTTCACGCCGTTTGCTTTGAAGGGATTGCCACAGCGATTCTGGCGCCGACCGCGGCGTGGTTGATGCAGCGTTCCGTACTGGAAATGGGCGGGCTGACAATAGTGCTGGCAACCACGGCAATGATCTGGAACATCATCTATAACGCGCTGTTTGATCGTTTATGGCCAACCCATCTGGTGAAACGAACAGCAAAAGTCCGGGCGTTTCACGCGCTGGGTTTTGAAAGCGGGTTTATCGTGATTGGCGTGAGCATCGTCTCCTGGGTTCTGAGCGTCAGCCTGTTGCAGGCCTTTACGCTGGAAATCGGGTTCTTCCTGTTCTTCCTACCCTACACGATGTTCTATAACTGGGCTTATGACACTCTGCGCGTACGGGTTATAAGACGTCGCGAACAGCGTGTTACTGTCTGATAATGCGAATATTTGCCGGGATCGATACGGTTCCGGCACCGCCTGTTGCCACCGCTACTCCCTTTCATCCCTCACCCCCACCCGCTCATTTATGGTAAATTGCGCTTCTTTTTGTTTATTTTATAGTTGATACGTTCAAGAAATGTCGAAAATTTGGTCAAAAGAAGAGACACTCTGGAGCTTTGCGTTATATGGCACCGCCGTAGGCGCAGGAACCTTGTTTCTCCCTATTCAGTTAGGCTCAGCGGGGGCCATTGTGTTGTTCATCACCGCGCTGGTTGCCTGGCCTCTGACATACTGGCCGCACAGAGCCCTATGTCAGTTTATCCTCTCCTCTAAAACCTCTGCAGGCGAAGGCATTACTGGCGCGGTCACGCATTACTACGGTAAGAAGATCGGTAGCCTCATCACCACCCTCTACTTTATTGCCTTTTTTGTGGTAGTGCTGATTTATGCCGTTGCGATTACTAACTCTCTGACCGAGCAGCTCTCCAAACATATTGAAATTAACCCTGGCATCCGGATGGCGGTCAGTCTTGGCGTGGTGTTAATCCTGAATCTGATCTTTCTGATGGGCCGCCATGCGACTATCCGGGTAATGGGTTTTCTGGTCTTCCCGCTTATCGCCTACTTTTTATTTCTTTCACTGTACCTGACCGGAAGCTGGCAACCCTCATTGCTCACCGGGCAGATGGCGTTCGATCAGCACACGCTGCATCAGGTATGGATCTCCATTCCCGTGATGGTTTTTGCTTTTAGCCATACGCCTATTATCTCTACGTTTGCTATCGACAGGCGTGAGAAATATGGCGAGCAGGCCATGGGTAAATGCAAAAAAATCATGAAGGTCGCCTATCTGATCATCAGCTTAAGCGTGCTGTTTTTCGTCTTTAGCTGTCTGCTATCCATCCCACCGTCCTACATTGACGCCGCTAAAAACGAGGGAGTAACGATCCTTTCCGCGCTCTCTATGATGCCAGCCGCCCCGGCATGGCTCTCCATATCAGGTATCGTCGTTGCCGTGGTCGCAATGTCAAAATCCTTTCTGGGTACCTATTTTGGCGTGATCGAAGGTGCGACAGAGGTGGTCAAAACCGGATTGCAGCAGGTTGGCGTGAAGAAAAGCCGGGCCTTTAACCGCGCCCTGTCCATCATGTTAGTGTCTGCAATCACCTTTATCATCTGCTGCATCAACCCGAATGCGATATCCATGATTTACGCCATCAGCGGACCGCTTATCGCGATGATTCTGTTCATCATGCCAACGCTGTCAACGTATCTGATCCCCGCGTTAAAGCCGCATCGTTCTGTCGGGAATCTGATCACCCTGATTGTTGGTCTGCTCTGCGTATCCGTGATGTTCTTCGGTTAAACAGTGTGAGGGTTTTGCCGGATGGCGGCTGACGCCTTATCCGGCCTACAGGCGATCACACCTCTTTGTAGGCCCGATAAGCTTGCGCCATCGGGCATTTCACGTTTGTCAGGTTTTGCCGGATGGCGGCTGACGCCTTATCCGGCCTACAGGCGATCACACCTCTTTGTAGGCCCGATAAGCTTGCGCCATCGGGCATTTCATCGTTTGTCAGGTTTTGCCGGATGCGGCTGTCGCCTTATCCGGCCTACAGGCGATCACACGTTCTTGTAGGCCCGATAAGCTTGCGCCATCGGGCATTTCATCGTTTGTAAGCTGTCTCAAACGGCTACTCGCTGTTTCTGCACAACAGCGACGGCGCGCCAACGGTCGTAAATGCCCACCCCTCCTGATACCGCTTAATCAGTAACGAGAAAGAGGCGTTCTCGGAAAGATAAATTGTCGGTAACGACCGATGTCCTTGCTTATCGTCTAAGTTATCGGAAGGAAATCGCACAAGGCGACTTGAATCAATAATATAATTGTCCCGCATCGGATGGTAACGAAAGTAAATTATCCGGCTAATTTTATATCTCTGATCATTTGGCGTAACCAGATCGCCAGTAATAGTAGCTATCCCCTGATTATTGAGCATCTGATACGCCACATCGCCGCTGAACATCTCATTATTAATTTCCCATACCACTCGTCCCTGGCAATCAATTCCGCCCTTGTTCTTATGGGAATACCAATACCCTCCCCCGGCTATTATCACAATGAATAAAACGGCCGCTACTATTTTAATTTTTATCATTAATGGAATACCAGGTTGTACATTTTGTGGAAGGATTCTTTCTTATATCCAACTGACAAGCTACCGCTGCAATATTCTTCGCGCTACTCATTCCAGAGAGAAAGACATAATTATTATTCTGACAAATAGTTTTATGTCGGGTGAGAAAAACCGCATAGTGTTTATTTAATGTCTTCTGGCCTTTCAAAAGAATAGTACAGGATGAAAAAGAAGTCGCATCAATAATCGTGTATGCTGAAAAAAGGGATTCCGCTGTTGGATAAAACAGCCCAAAAGAAGCCCCGGCACCGATCAGTAATATCGACAAAACAAGCATTCCCGCCATGAGCATTTTTCGCGAAAACCGTGTTTTGGGCCGCGTTTGAGCCATGTCATCACGTGCTTCTGGCTCCTTTTCAATCTCATTCACCGTGTTAGTTTCAACACGTTGAATATCAGCCGTTATCACCATACCGCGGCGGGCCACTGTTCTAATCAAATCTCGCGGCAAACCGACTTCTGTTAACGCATTTCTCAGCATCAACACTGTCTGGTATAACGTATTGATGGAAGTGATATTATTTTTCTCTCCCCACCCGGCTTCCACAAGGCGGGCTTGAGGAATAACAACCCCACAATTTGTAATGAGATATAACAGAATAAAACTCGCAGGGTTTTGAAGTATTACACTTTTTTCGGTAATTTTATTCTTTAATGTTCGGTCACTCGGGTGAAAGTCAACCAGGTTATTAATTGTGTATATTGTGGTGTGTGGGTACTTCTCAGGCACTGGGTGCATTCTCGCATTAAAATGATGAATGTTATGCTACAAAAATCTTAAACAGAGATCACTAAATATATAGAGATTATGTCAGCGCGATCAAATCGCAAAAACAAAAGTTCTTATAAATCAATAGATTTTCAATCAACAAAGATCTCATATTCTTAATTAAGACCATTTAAGGTGCCTCATCCCTCCACTCTTATTATTATTGCTCCACGTCGAATAAACGACCAAACAGATAAATAGTATTACTCAATAAAAGACAAAGCATTGTTACAAACATCTCAGACGATTTAACATAAGCACAACTTTTTGCCATTAATGCTATTTACAGATAAAACTTAAACATTTTTGCAATATAGATTTTCCTGGTGGTTGTTACAAAAATCCTGGAGGTATTTTTTTTAAGCGTCGAATCGTGAACAACATCACTGAAAATAACCTAAATTGATAGAAAGGAAATGTTCCTGAAAAAGGGCTATTAAGAATAATAGCAATAGTGAATTTTTAAGATTTCCTCTCTATCAAAGTTGCATTTTGTTGAGTATTGACATGTTTTAAAACGGATGAAATTATGAAATCATCTACGGATAGGGAGGCTCTCAATATGGGGCTGGACGTTAAATTAAAGAATTTGACATGCAGCAGTTGCACTTTGCATTGCAAAATAATGCCAGAAAAATCCCCCCGCTTACAGTACTGTGCCAATGCCTGTTTTTGCATGTGGCCAGAAGAAAGCGTTTATTTCAATAAAGGGGTTATTGAAGGTATTTTAAATAACAATCACAACGCCAGACTGAGTGGTTATATTTTTGTGGATTTCTCTATCAGCTTTTTACGCCTGTTTTTGGATAAAGAGTGGATAGATTATCTCGCCAGTACCCGTATGGGGATTATTTTGATTAGCGATCGCAATATGCAGTCGCTGGCAAACTACTGGCGTAAAAATCATCCTGCGGTTTCCGCCATCATTTACCATGATGATGGCCTGGACATCGCGAATGAGAAGATCCGTCAGGTCTTTATCGGACGACATTTGTCGTTTACTAAAGGCAATACATTGACGCAGATGGAGTTCACGATTCTGGGGCATATGGTCGCAGGCAGTAACCCGCACCAAATCGCTCAGACGCAGGACATGGATATCCGCAGCGTTTATGCCTACAAACAGCGCATCGAAAAACGAATGGGTGGACGAATAAATTCGCTATTTATTCATTCACATCCAGTCTCCAGCGATATGTCATCTTATTCGCTGTTGATAAAAGAGGCGGATGGTAACGCAGTACATTTGCAAAGACGCAGATGAGTCCAATAACAGGGAACGACATGGACAAGATATATTCACCAGGATATTACGAAGAAGAAACACGGGCGTTGAGTGCGGTACTGCTCTCGCTCTTTACGGCACGAAAAGAGTTAGCTTTCAATGAACTGGAGCGCTCTTTGCAAAAACTTGCGTTCCCGCCTGCGGTTCGCAGGCTGTGCGAAGAAGCACTGCAAAGCTACTGCGACGACGAAACCGATCGAACTTATGCAAGGGCGGTATGCTGCCTGTTGCATGCGCTGGAATCCATCAGCGGTTACAAGCACATCGAACGTTACATTGCCCAGCGAAACCTCGCCACAGTGTATTGCTAAGAATTCCAGGTCGGGACACCGTTCCCGGCTATTTTATATACGAATCCAGTACTTTCAGGATCACATCCAGATCCTCTTCCCGCTTCACTTCATCGCCCTGATGAACAATGTGCTCAGTCAGATGCCCTTTTATCACTTCCCGCATTAGCCCGTTCACCGCTCCACGTATCGCGGCGATTTGCTGCAAAACAGCAGCACATTCATGGGGTTCGTCGAGCATTTTTTTCAGTGCCACAACCTGCCCCTGAATTTTGCTGGTACGGGCTTTGAGTTTTTGTTTATCCCGAATTGTGTGTGACATCACAACACCTCATTAACACAAATCTCTGTGAATTATAGCATTACGTATCTACTGGGGGGTAGTATTCAGTACTGGGGGGGAGTAGAATCGGCAAAAATTGCACAACTAAGAATCATTATCATGGGTGAATTTTCTACGCTTCTTCAGCAGGGTAACGCCTGGTTTTTCATTCCCAGCGCCATTCTGCTCGGCGTGCTGCACGGGCTTGAGCCAGGTCATTCTAAAACGATGATGGCGGCTTTCATTATTGCCATTAAAGGAACGGTTAAGCAGGCTGTGATGTTAGGTCTGGCGGCAACACTCTCGCACACAGCGGTGGTCTGGCTCATCGCGCTGGGAGGGATGTACCTCAGCCGCGCGTTCACCGCACAATCCGTTGAGCCCTGGCTACAGCTGATCTCCGCCTTCATCATCCTGGGCACCGCAACCTGGATGTTCTGGCGCACATGGCAGGGTGAGCGTAACTGGCTCACCGATATGCAACATCACGACCATGACCATCACCATGGCCAGCATCATGATCATCACCATCATGATCATCACCATCACCATCACCATCATGATCACGACCATCACCACGATCACCCTATGCAGGAAGGTCTGAGCGAAGACGCCAACGAGTACCAGGACGCGCATGAGCAAGCACACGCCCGTGACATCGAGCGCCGCTTTAACGGCAAAGCGGTGACCAATGGACAAATCCTGTTGTTTGGCTTGACCGGTGGGCTTATTCCCTGTCCGGCCGCCATCACCGTTCTGCTGATTTGTCTTCAGTTAAAAGCATTTACCCTGGGCGCAACTATGGTACTCTGCTTTAGTCTCGGTCTGGCCATTACCCTGGTCACCGTAGGTGTCGGTGCCGCCGTCAGCGTCAATCAGGTTGCTAAGCGCTGGAGCGGGTTTCATACGCTTGCACGCAGAGCACCCTATTTTTCCAGTCTGCTGATCGCGCTGGTTGGCGTCTACATGGGCATCCATGGCTATATGGGAATCGTCCACGCCTCCTGAAAATGCGTTGTTGATGCACAGCGCACGCCGCTGTGCTCATTAATCTTTCCAGAAATCCCTTTCCTTCCCGATTTCAATGTTAAATATACGTAACTTGAAATCATAGGCTGACCGGCACCGTCATTGTTCAGGAAAAAATGTGGAGAGATCTCGCCGCCAGAGGCGCTTTTTCTCAGAAGAAAAGGTTGTGAGCAGGCAGAAAAATACCAAAAAATGAAGAGTATCAATTGCAGATGAAATTTTTTTTGCCTGTTTTTTGATATCGATCGGCCTGAATTTATTGGAAACAAGACCACTAAGTTTCCAAAAGAGAAAGAGTAATGAAGGAATGTTCTTAGACCGATGCGCTCTCGTGAAAACGTTAACCTGACGAACTATCCAATTTTACTTATCTTTTTAATGCGCATTTCTATAGTTCAACAATCAGTTAAACAAAAATAAGGGACCGTGCTTTTTTAATATATCAATATTAATAACGTAATTATCTAAAATTCCTAATAAAGTTAACATCGATCTATTTCCAGAATTCAATAGGCGCGGGCTATCACGAACATTATATCTGTTCGTTTTAAACGATTTTCCTCTTTGCAAATATTGTCGGTAATATCCGGGATGAAAAATAAATGGATAAATAAGGGAAGACTTTACGTCTTACCTCAAAATATGACAGGCACCCTAACGGTATGCCTGATACAGGTATTCTTTTCTTTATAAGAAAATTACCAATAATTACGCCTGCACTATTTTGTCCCGATTCCAGCACAGAGTCATCACCACAAATGTCCCTGCGCATGGAAGAACCTTGTACTGGCAAGGTAAATCAACATAACTGATAAAAATGGAGTTTGAATGATGACCTTAAATCGTGCCTTTCTTTCGGCGCTGGTAGCCTCTGCGCTTTTTTCAACAAATGCGCTTGCCTCTGACAATACCATTACTTTTATGGGGGAAGTGAGTGACGAGACCTGTTCAATTTCAGTGAACGGTTCAGATGCCTCGCCGGTCGTGCTCCTGCCGACCGTAACTGCTACGGAGCTGAAAGACAATCAGGTCGCGGGCGCAACGACGTTTGATGTCGGGGTGAGCGGTTGTACTGGTTCGGCGTCCGGGGTGGAAATTTCAACGGTTTTCGTTGGTAACAATGTCAGCTCCAGCGGAAACCTCACCAGCACAGGCTCCGCGCAGGATGTTGAGATCCAAATCCTCAGCACCAGCGGAACTGAAATTGACTTCCGCAATGCCTTTACCGGCACTGGCGACCTCTCTCTCAAGGCGAACGAAACCTCGGCGAGCGCAACTTATAAAGCCCAGTATTTCACCAGTGGTGCTGCCACCACCGGTACGGTTCTGGCCTCCATGCAATATGCGGTGTCTTACCAGTAAAAGCAGTCCTGGCGGGAATGTACTCCCGCCATCCACATTCAGGGAAAATATTATGCGTACTGTTCATCATCATCGCCGTCTTTTTTCCGGCTGCCTGCTTCTCTTTTTTTTCGCCTGGTGTGGCTACGTGAATGCCAGTATTACGATGACAGGAACGCGCATTATTTATAATGGTTCAGCGAAATCGACAGATGTGCATTTAAAAAATAAAGATGCAATTCCTTATGTCGTACAAAGCTGGTTCGATAGCGGCAATATGGCCGATGGGCCGGAAAAGTCTGCGCAGGTCCCTTTTATCGCCACGCCTCCGGCATTTCGGATTCAACCCGGCGAAGGACAAATTATCCGTATTGTTTATACCCAGGGGAAAGCATTACCGCAGGACAGAGAGTCATTATTCTATTTTAATTTCATGCAGATCCCCCCCGCCAATAGCGGGCAATCCACCAGCAACACGGCAAAGCAGAACAGCCTGCTCATTATGCTACGCAATCGCGTCAAACTTTTTTATCGTCCAGCAGGATTAGCGGGTGACCCACAAAAAATGCTGGAGAACCTGCAGGTCCAACGTATTAGCGAGGGTAAGGGATTTGGTATCACTGTCAAAAACAATCAGCCCTGGTATGTCACGGTCGCAGCACTACAACTTAACGGTTCGACAGAAACGTTGCGCCCAAAAAATGACATGATTTCGCCTTTTGCCAGCGAAACCTTTCATTTCCCACGCACCACTGACGCTGACAAACAGCGCGTACGCATCACCTTGATCAACGATCAGGGAGCACGCATCAGTGCTGACTATCCGCTTTAACCTCTTCGTCGCGCCCCTGATTAGTCTGGTATTCGTCCCGGCAGCGGCGCGTGCAGAGTACTATTTTGATCCGGCGCTTTTACAGGGTTCCGATGTTGGCAAATCACTGGATCTGAGCCGCTTTAATCAGCAGGACAATATGCTGCCGGCTGGTAAGTATGTGCTTGATGTCTATCTCAACAACCAACTGATTCGCCGTCAGGAATCCATCACGCTGGTTAAACCGGAAAGTGAAAACGCCAGGATCCAGCCGTGCCTGTCGCCTGAGCTAATCGCTGCCAGCGCTATTCGTACAATGCAGAAGGTAATTTCGGCCCGTTGTTTGCCCATCGATGACCTGGGGCAGAAAATCAGTTGGGATGTGGATGTAACCACGCTACGCCTGAACTTGGTTGTTCCCCAGGCCGGTCTGCTGCACTCACCGCGAGGGTACATTCCGGTTTCTGAATGGGATGCCGGAGAAACGGCGCTGTATCTGCGTCATAACACCAACTTCTACCATACGGAAAATACAGACAGTCATCTGCGCTATGACTATCTGTGGAGCAACATTAACGGTGGAATCAACCTGGGCCTGTGGCAGGTTCGCCACCAGGGAAATCTGCGCTACGCCGATGACAACCAAACGGGCAGTCACTACAAATACAATGCGGTTGCCACCTCGGTGCAACGGCCTCTGCCACAGATAGACAGCATTATTGCCTTTGGTGATAACTATACCAACAGCAGTCTGTTTGGCAGCCTGTCTTTTAACGGCGTCAAACTCAGTACCGATCAGCGGATGTGGCCGCAGGGTAAACGGGGTTACGCGCCAGAAGTACGGGGAGTCGCAGCGACAACGGCTCATGTAGTGGTGCGCCAGCAGAGAAAAGTCATCTATGAGACCACCGTCGCGCCCGGCGCCTTTGTGATTAACGACCTGTATAACACTCGCGGTCAGGGCGATCTGACGGTGGATGTCGTGGAGGCAAACGGGCAAATCTCGCGTTTCACCGTCCCCTACTCCGCCGTGCCGGACTCGATACGCCCCGGTAACTGGAACTACGAACTGGCGATGGGCTATGTCCGCCAGTACTACAGTGTGGAAAACAAATTTGCCGAAGGCGTTCTGCAACGTGGCATGAATAACCTGTTAACGGCGAATATGGGGGCGCGACTGGCGGACGATTATCAGGCCATTCTCGCCGGTGGGGTGCTGGCTACGTCCGTGGGCGCCTTCGGTTTAAACACCGTGTTTTCCAGCGCGCACGTGGAGAATGACGAGAAACAACAAGGCTGGCGCGTCGAAGCTAGTTACAGCAAAACCTTCACCACCGGCACCAACCTGGTGCTGGCGGCGTATCGCTATTCCACCAGCGGTTATCGCGATCTTCAGGACGTGCTCGGTGTGCGCCGTCAGGAGAAAAACGGTACGGCGTACTACTCCGACACCCTCAATCAACGGAATAATTTTTCGGCGACCATCAGCCAGCCCATGGGCAACTGGGGCATGTTGAGCATGACGGGCAGTACGTCGGATTACTACAACAACGCCTCACGCATCACGCAATTGCAACTCGGCTACAGCAATAGCTGGCGCGATATCAGCGTTAATATCAGCGCCGCGCGCCAGCGGAGCACCTATTCCAGCCGCTATTTCAACAGCGTGAATGACCGTGATTTTGATAATGCAAGCCAACGTAAATACACCGAAAACACCGTTTCACTGGGGATCTCAATTCCCTTCGATTTCAGCTCCAGCCGCTCGCAAATCAATCTGGACATGAACCGCAGTCGCGATAGCCGGATGGCGACAATCGGCATGAGCGGTGCGACGGGGGAAAAAAGCACCACCTCATGGGCAGTCTATAGCGGTATTGAACACAATAATGACAGTGGCGACAGTTCCACCTGGGGCGGGAACATTGAACATCGCACCTCTGTTGGCGCATTTCGCGGGTATGCCTCAAGAGGCGAAGGTTATCAACAGGTTGGACTGGGCATGTCCGGCACACTGGTGGCGCATCGTGGCGGACTCACCGCAGGTCCTTATACCAGCGACACCTTTGCACTGGTGGAGGCCGTCGGCGCACGCGGAGCGACAGTGCGTAACGGCCAGGGTGCGACAGTGGATAGTTTTGGCTACGCTATCCTGCCTTCATTAACCCCTTATCGCTACAACACCGTCAGTCTCGACAGCCAGAACATGGACGATGACGTTGAACTTCAGGGCGGCAGTAAACGCCTTGTTCCCTATGCAGGGGCCATTTCTCGCGTGACGTTTGCAACAACACGCGGCAAAGCGACATTAATCAATACAACGTTGCGTGACGGCAGCCTGCCGCCGATGGGCGCGGATGTCACAGACAGCAACGGCGAAGTCGTGGGCATCATGGGGCAAGGCGGACAAATCTACGCCCGCATTGCCGCCCAGTCTGGCGTGCTGTTCGTGAAATGGGGGAACGCAGCCACACAACAGTGCCAGGTCTGGTACCAGTTGCCCGCGAACACTGACGCCCCGCTTTATCAACTCACGCTACCTTGCCGCCAGGAGTGATGACTTATGAAATGTACTCTCTTTCTCCCGTTGCTGGCGATCGGTAGTCTGCTGGCGATGCCTGCATGGTCTGCCTGTAAAAGGGTAACTGTTGCCAGCGACCTTTCCCAGGCGGCGAAAGACGCGGGCTATATCGGTGCCAGTTGGGGCGGGGTCGGTGATGCTGAAGTCAAAGGCAAACTGGGATTACCCGGCGTCATCACCTTAAGCAACGGTACCGGGTTTCAAAGTGAAGGCACGCTGCTCGCCAGTTCAACGGCCAGTTTTGTGCCCAACGGACGTACTCAGGGCGTCAACGCCAACCAGATTTACTTTCGCTGTGATGTCTCAGAAATAGGCAAAGTGTATGAGTATTACGCCACCAACGGTGATGATGCCTGGGGCGGAAGAGAAGCGGTACCGGGTATTGACGGCGCCTACTACACTTACGTTAAAAACGTCGCGGTGCGACTGACCAACCTGAAAACCGGGCAATACTATTCGCGCTTCTGGAAAACGCGCCTCATCCCCGAAAGTGAGATGTTCAACGACGGCACCTATATTTACATCCCGGGAAGCGCCTTTAGTGATGTTTTTGTCGAATTGATACGGGTCGATGACAGTTCGATGGGGGTAAACGGTTCGAATCGCTACGGCTACACCTATGCAGGACCGGCGGGCTATATCGCTTTTCACGGCGGAGGCATGAGTTCAGGGCTGTTCGATGGCGCGGACAGTAAAACCAACTACAGCGGCTGGGGCTCAATGCAGTGGCCTGGCGGATGGACGCTCACCAGCCAGAGTTACTTTGTTCGCGGCGCCACCTGTCGGATCGACGACTATCCCGCCATCGTTCGCCTGCCGCCGGTTAGCGTCGGTGAACTGAGCGGTGGCGGCACAGCGCAGACCCCCTTTAACATCACTGTCGAATGCGAAACTGGCGCAACGTCTGGCACCGCAGCCTCAACCACGACCAAAGCAAATGTGGCAATGGGTTTTCTGGTCAATAACCCAACGGCCGTCAGTGCCGCAAATCAATTGGGTCTGAATACCGGTTCAGGCGCATTGACCTGGCTGCTTGATAACCATTACGGCACCCCTGGCGTCGCCTCCGGCGTGGGCATTCGCATTTACAGCGAAAAGCTGGGAGGCACAGCCATCAATCTGTTGCCAAACCTGACGACAACCGCGACGGGCAATGCCGGAGGATGGTACGGCTACACCGATTTAACGACCAAAACGTCAAGCGGCTCGACTGAATTTTACACGGGTGAATTCATCGCCTCGCTGGAAGCGATCTCCGGCGAAGCGATCACAGCAGGAACGGTTTATGCGCAACTTCAGGTGGTGGTTAGTTTTCAGTAGTACCTGGCTGCTGAGTATTCTGGTATTCCCCGCTTACGCGGTGGTGAATACCGAAGTGACTCGCGTAATCTTTAACGCCGGTGAGAAAAGCAACTCGCTGGCGCTGATCAATTCGCAACGGCAACCGGCGCTGGTGCAGGTCTGGACCGATAAGGGAAATCCGTCCAGCCAGCCTAATGACGTGGTAACCCCCATCGTCGTCCTGCCGCCGGTATTTAAAATGCAGCCCGGCGAACTGCGCAGCGTTAAGCTGCAACTGACCGACACGTCAGCGCTGCCGCGCGATCGTGAAACGCTCTACTGGCTGAATGTCTATCAGATCCCTCCCATGACCCGGAACGACTCACAGATCGCGCAAAAAGTCGTACTGCCATTACGCATCCGGATGAAGGTTTTTGTTCGCCCAATGGGTGTCGGTCCTTTGCAGGAAAGCGATGCGGAAAAACTTCACATTGCATATCGTGAATCGCAGAAACAACTACGAATCAACAATTCCGGGCCCAGGCATATCACGCTTGCCGGGATAAGCTGTGAGGCGGGCAGCGCAAGCGGTGTGATGATCGCACCGCTTTCCACCTTGTCGATTGCGCTGGAGGGCAGTGGCGCGACCTGTACGTCGGTGCGCTATGAGGTCATCAACGATCACGGCAACCACTGGGCATATGAAAAAAGGGTATCGCGCATGCCGTAGCGTGAGCTGGTACTATCAGGCACGGATATCGTCATACCCACGGGTTTTATCAAACTCGTGTTTGGCGAAGGGACAGAGCGGAATAATCTTTCGATTCTCACTGCGCATCTTTTCCACAACTTTCGCGACCAGTTGTTTTCCCACGCCCTGCCCTTTCAGACTTTCATCCACATCGGTATGTTCGATGATGCTTAAATGCTCACCTGTCGGAACGAATACGATTTCGGCGACCTGATTACCCTCTGCATCGTTCACATAAAATTTATTGTGACCTTCGAGTATTTCCATCTTTGCCTCACTTATTTATGACGATATTGCAGCGCCCCACTGGGGCAAGTATCGATAACCTTGATAACCGTTGAAACGTCCACTTCATCAGGCATAATCCAGGGCTTACGCTTCAGATTGAAAAGTTTGGCGCTGCCGCGCACACAATTTCCGGAGTGCTTACAGATTGCGGTATTGAAGTAAACATCAATCTTCTCGCCGGTATAAACACGGTAACCCGCTTCTTCAAGTTGCTTATCCATGACATTGCCTCGTTTTTACATTTATGCACTAAGCATAGCGCGTGAGTCTTCCCCTTCTCCACATGAATATTGAATGAGTAAGCCCTCAGTATTCGTACCTTCTTAAGCTGAAAAAATTTGATATAAGAACATTTACGGATTTTTATCCCAAAATTAATTATAATTAAGGAATTAAAATCCAAGCAAATGATTTTTCTTATGTAGAGATAAGACATTATTCAAAAAATTGATTTAAAGAAACGTAAAAGCAGTCAAATAAATTCACAAAGATAACGTTTTAATGAATAACGGGAAAATCGGTTCTTTAACTCATCTTAAATGACGCTTTTAGAAACAGATCGTCAATTCCGTCTTCTGCACTCTGTTGCTAGTCTGCCATTAACGCAACCGGGATATCAGAAGAACCCGATTTGTTAATGAATTGCATTAATAAATATGCGGTTATGTGAAACCTTTGGATAAAGACCATGAGTTTCATACATTAAATGTCACACTGTATTCATATATATGATATGCAAGGCTGTGTTCAAATTTTATCTACACTTAAGTATCTGTTTTAATAACCTTCGCGCACCATGAAACATATATGTACTGGATAATTAACGACAATATAGAGTTCAGACCTGACAGTAAAAGGTTAATTTCAGTCACTAACCCTGAACTTAACGTCGTGCTGACCACGCCTGCCAGCCGGTGTCTGTTGCTGCTGCTCGACGCCTCCCCGGACGTGGTCACGCAACAAGAATTCTTTAAAAAGGTGTGGGAAGACGAAGGCATGCTGGTTCCGGCGAATACGCTATACCAGAATATCTCTATCGTTCGCCGCGGTTTACGCGCCGTGGGTGAGACGGACCAGATTCTGGTCGCCACGGTTCCGCGTAAAGGGTTTCAAATCGATAAAAGCGTCAAAATAACCCGGGTTGCAGCCAATCAGGTGACCGATACTCACACTGCGACTCTGCAAGGCGAAGATGAACTGGACGTTGAGTACAAAGCGGCAATCGAGAAGCCGTTTACATCGGTCGTCACGCCTCCTGCACAAAGCCCGGCATCCCCCCACAAAAGCAAACTGTCCCATTTCGGGATGATCTTTGCGATGGTTGCGGCGTTCATTATTGGCGCAACCGGCGTACACTTTTTCTGGCACATTATGGATACACACCCATTCTTCGCTGATTATACCTTTATCGAACAGGATCAAGGTTGTCGCTTTTATACTAAGGACGACAGCCATGATAACAAAAACAACTTTTCCCGCTTTAAGTCCTTAATACTGGGATCCGGTCTTGACTGCAAAAAATACCCCTGGGTGTACTTCCCGATGTCGAAAACCGCGCCGGGTTTAGCGGTTCTGGTCTGCCGCAAGAATTACCTGACGTCTCAGGTTGCGGGTTGCATCACCCTCTCTTTTCGTGGGGTAGACAGTGAATAAAAAAACAATAATCACCATCAGTACACTATGTTTATTCGCAGGTGCAGTCGTTGGTGCGATTTACAACATATTTATGTATAAATATTACGATAAGCAGGAGTGTTCGACTTCACTTGTCGTCTACAACAACAACGTGCGCGCCAATATCACCCTGAATTTCATGTATTCCCTTGAAAATAAAAACGGCATCGTCGCCGTTAGCGGAACGTATCTTGAAGATAATAAGCTGAAGGGACGGATCAGAAGAGATGTCGCCTACGACTGGACTGAAAATCAGGACTCATATCACTTGCACTCAACCCGAATCAATAAGTTCGACATTATTGAGACCTTACCTGATGCGTTGCTGGCAAACATTCTGCCTGACTTTTATGTTTATCCTAATGAAGAGGTCAGTTACACCATTCTCAATCAGGGTATCCACGGTTTTTTATTTACAATTGGTACACGCCCGCTTTTCTACTGTGCTCGCCAGGGTTCATTACCTCTTCAGCCCTGACGTTTTCAGGGCTGAAACGTTCAAACGCGTACATTTTCTTCCAATAAATTCTCTTTAATTAATAACAGATCGTTAATTTTAATGCCTCCCAGCTTCTTACAGGCAATATTACGATAGGTGTAAACACGCTTCGGTGGCAATGACAACGATTTAGCGATCAAATTAATATCTTTACCCTCAAGAGATTCCTGGATAATAATTTTCTCAACGCGACTCAGTACTTGATTTATCGTTGCCTTACGCTTTTTCATGTCAACCAGACGCATAATAGTCGACATTAGTTTTGATAATGACTGTCGCGCATTGATAATCATATCAGCATCACAAATAAGATTACCTCTGTATTAATTTAGTAAAATCATAAGCTTGCATTTGCTATTGAGTTTTGAAATCTGGCGCGCGCAGCATTTATTATTCAAATGGAGATGTAAAATGACCGTATCGTCGAAAGTTAATTTTTCAACAGGCAGCTGATGAATGGTTTCTTTCTTGATCTCTATGTTTACGTCTTTTGCTAATAAGACGATCCCTTTTTTCAAGTAATTATTATTGCTTATAATATATATAGCCATGATATCATTGCCGTATTAATAATTTATTTTTCATCTCGCGTATTGCCTTGTTAAACTGCCGCAGAACAAGACAGGGTAAAATTCTATTTGCCAGCAAATAAATAACGTAATGAAATAGTCTTAACTGGCATGATGTCTATAACCATCTGAAAATAATGAAGTTAAATAAAGTTCTTAAGCGGTTTTAAGCCTGAAATGGGGCGTTTCCCTCTGTATTCTGCGTCTTACTCTATGCTATGTTGTGCCACAAGCGAACATGCGCGGCGGATGAGAAAGGAAGATAAATGGCCAGGCGTATCGATTATCTGATTGAGAAATATCAGTTCACCGAAATCAACGAGTCGCCACGAATTACCGGACAATGGATTGATGTGCTGGCTGAGTGCCAGCAAGAAAAGGCCGGTGTTGAAGAAAGACTCCGCATCGCTTTGCTTAATGTCGATTACGTCACCAGCTTCGAACTTCCTTTTCGTTTACTCCTGACCCGTACGCCGCAATTGATAGATAAACTGCGTAAAGAATTTTCGCTGACGCAGAAAAATGTCCTGATCAATGAAAAGCGACGCGGCCAGGTATACAGCATCAGTGCTGACCTCAGTCATGTTCCCGACGCCTTCCGCTATCGTCTGTCATCACGTATTCGCCGCATGGATGAACAAACGATCACCACAGCAGCCTATCAACATGTCGCCAGCCAGGTAAAGCACCCTGAGGAGCGTTTACGGATGGCGCTGGAGAGTGGCTTGCAGGTCAACGCCCTGGATGGGCTGTTCTGGTTTGGGCTCCAGCGTATTGCCGCTGATATTCAGCGATTGCGCGCCGCGGGAATGTCTGTTCAGGCATCGGATGTCGAGGTGTACGATTCGTTAACGGGGACGGTCAGAACCGTGACGGCCTATCATCTTTAATGCCGATGAGTGGACGCCTTGCTCTTCATTGAGTTAACACCGGGACAGCATTATTCAAAGGTATGTATTTCACTCTCTGAAACTGGAAAACAGAATCACCGGTGAGTTCCAGTAAATACAAGAAAATACCAGAAGCATATAACAGGTATGTGGACAAAAAAGCGTACATTCTCAAGAACCGCGCATTTATGACACTTTTTACTCAGCATATTAGTTTCCAGCGTTATTATTTCCTCATTTTCGTGCGTATGTTGCAAAACATCCACTCATATTCGTAATCTAATTTCAGGCTTAACTTTCCCCTGCGCAAAATATACCCACAACATACCGCTCCCTGAGTGTAACCAGGAATCATCCTGGTTCCTTTGAAATAGGTTTCCCGTACCCAAAATCAGTTATTTTATTTATTATTGCTATTCTCATGATGATTTTTGCAGTATGGTTTAATCATTGTTGTAGTTTCACAGTGAATGCTAGCGAGGTTCTTATTGTTTTTCGTATACCTTGCCTGCTTCTTACACTATATCCCGGGCATTCATCCATTTTCATAGTGGAGCACACGATAACAATGAGATCAAAACTCTTTCTACATAATCCATTTTGTGAAGTCGACCGCAGGAACGTTTGAGTTCCTCATTTGAAGAGGGAAGAATAAAAATGCTACTACGACAAATAAAACTTCTTTTATTTTAGCAAGATACGTCATGATTGCACTGAGGACAAGGAGACTTGTCGTCAGAAATGGCACTCTGTCATGGTGCATCAATATATCACCGTTTTCACGACACGGTTGAGCACTTCAGGGGCTGTAACGCGTTGCTAATGATTAACACCTGGTGCATGGTGCTATTCGATAATGCATTAAACCCGGCTCAAACCATTCCATTGGATTAATGGTAATCAGCAGAACACTTGCACACCTGCTTCAAAAAGGGAATCGAATGAAAAACAGAGCCGATGATAAAAAGAGAAACTTCCTGACTCAAAATGAAATTGAGTCACTTCTCAAAGCAGCAAACACAGGACCACATGCTGCCCGCAATTACTGCCTGACATTATTGTGTTTTATTCATGGATTTCGTGCCAGTGAAATCTGTCGCCTGCAAATTTCGGATATTGATATTAAATCAAGATGCATTTATATCCATCGACTGAAAAAAGGATTTTCGACCATGCATCCTTTATTAACTGAAGAAATTACGGCCCTGAAGAAATGGCTGACTATTCGCACTTCTTATCCACATGCCAACAGCGAGTGGTTATTTTTATCACGAAAAGGGAATCCACTTTCTCGCCAGCAGTTTTATCACATCATTTCAGCCTCAGGATATAATGCCGGATTGTCGCTGGAGATTCATCCACACATGCTTCGTCACTCATGCGGTTTCGCTTTAGCCAATATGGGAATTGACACCCGCCTTATTCAGGACTATCTCGGTCACCGTAACATTCGTCACACCGTATGGTACACCGCCAGTAATGCTGGTCGATTTTACGGCATCTGGGATGATGCAAAGCTCAAACAACGTAATGCTATTTCACTGTGATTGTGCAACACCATGGACGGTGTAAAAAATAGTGGGTGCTGCAAATCATTAATTAAACTTAACCATAAATTAACTATGATTATTGTTCACACATGTTCTAAGCTGTGTTCAAATTAAACAACATTATTATATCCCTGCAATAACTCTGGATATCATTTCTATCAGATTTTCACCCGTCACGCCTCATCCCGTTGAAAATATCACCACCTTTAACTTTTTTTCTTTTAAATTTAAATACCTGACAATGACGACAACTGGCTCTATTGTCGGGTACGCTAAAATCAATAAAAATAAGACTTATCATGTGGCAATAATATCCCCATGTGTAAAGATTATGTAATCACATTTTTGTGATTAATCCCCCTCATATAATACGCCTTTAACATCACCGATTAACGTTTAGTCGCAGGGTGTTTTTTCGGGCGTTTATTTTCAGAAACTAATTTCAGGAGTAATGCATTGTGAATCGACGTCGTTATCTTACCGGTAAAGAAGTACAGGCGATGATGCAGGCCGCTCGTCATGGCCCTGCCGGAGAACGTGATTATTGTCTTATCCTGTTAGCATTCCGTCACGGTATGCGCATCAGTGAACTCCTCGATCTGCATTACCGCGATCTCGATCTTAACGAGGGGCGCATCAACATCCGTCGCCTGAAAAATGGCTTTTCAACCATCCATCCCCTGCGTTTCGATGAACGTGAAGCCGTCGAGCGCTGGAGCCTTGAGCGCGCAAACTGGCGAGGCGCGGATCGAACGGATGCCGTATTTATCTCACGTCGGGGGACGCCGCTTTCGCGCCAGCAGGCCTGGCGCATCATCCGGACGGCAGGAATCGATGCCGGCACCGTCACCCATACTCATCCGCATATGCTGCGCCATGCCTGCGGCTATGAACTCGCTGAAAGAGGGACAGATACGCGTCTGATACAGGATTATCTGGGGCACCGAAATATTCGCCATACCGTGCGTTATACCGCCAGCAATGCCGCGCGTTTTGTCGGTTTATGGGAGAGGAACAGTCTGTTAGAAGTCATTTCACAAGGGGAAAAGAAATAACTTAACTCGTTGAAACAGAAAAGAAAGTCTATATGTGAATAGGTCAATTGGGGCCAAACTGTTTATATCATAAAAAAATTTAGTAAAGCTTTGCAACTAACAAGTTGGGATTTTTCTAAAAACAACAATTATCCTATTGATTTAAATGAGATTACATTTGATTTTTTTTACATCTTCCTTCCTTTTTTACACGTTCAGAACGTTATCATCTTAACCCCCCACGCATTTTCGTTTCGTTTTCACACCCGACCTCAATGGTTTTTTATATCAATAAAATACAAAAAATAAAAATATACATCCAATCACCAGCTCAAAAAACCGACATTGGTAGCCATTTATCCCAATGAGTCAAAATGGCCCCAATTGTCTCATTAATTGGGCAAAAACTGTGCAGAACCGGCAGTCGCACCATTCGGCTGAAACATGGAATGCCTGGAAGGCACATCGACTCGCCATTTCGGTTCGTGATATCGATATTGTTTAAAGGAAAACAGCATGAAAATTAAAACACTGGCTATCGTTGCTATGTCAGCCCTGTCCCTGACTTCCGCGGCGGCTCTGGCCGATACCACCATGGTAAATGGCGGAACAGTGCATTTTAAAGGGGAAGTGGTTAACGCAGCCTGCGCAGTTGATGCCGGTTCTGTCGAACAAACCGTACAGCTTGGCCAGGTTCGCTCTGCAAAACTGGCGACCGCTGGCAGTACCAGTTCTTCAGTCGGTTTCAACATTCAGCTTGATGACTGTGATACCAGCGTATCAACCAAAGCGTCTGTCGCATTCTCCGGCACCGCCATTGATACCACCAACACCACCGTGTTGGCTCTGCAGAGTTCAGCAGCCGGTAGCGCCACCAATGTCGGCGTCCAGATCCTCGACAATAAAGGCACCCCGTTGGCACTGGACGGCGCGACCTTTAGTGCAGCGACAACCCTGAACGATGGCACCAACATCATTCCGTTCCAGGCTCGTTACTACGCAACGGGTGCTGCAACTGCCGGTACCGCTAACGCAGACGCCACCTTCAAAGTTCAATACCAGTAATTCATCACGCAAGGATGCGCCCGGGGCCAGGAAGGCCCGTTATCCGCAATGGGACTGAGGTGATAACGATGAAAAGGATGAAATCAGGTCTGCTGATGCTCTTACTTCCCGCCTGTGCGCTGGCCGGGAACAAGTGGAACGTCACATTACCCGGCGGAAACATGCGTTTCCAGGGTGTCATTATTGCCGAATCTTGCCGTGTGGAAGCCGGCGATCGCCAGATGACCGTGCAAATGGGGCAAGTCAGCAGCAATCGATTTCATGCCACAGGTGAAGATACCCATCCCGTGCCTTTCGATATTCATCTTGAGGAATGCAACACAGCCGTAAGCCAACGCGTCGGTATCGCCTTTCATGGCGTTGCTGATGGCAAAAATCCGGATGTTCTTTCTGTCGGGGAAGGACCGGGGATCGCCAGCGGGATCGGCATAGCGTTATTTGATAAAGAAGGCAGCCTGCTACCTCTGAACCGCCCTCCGGTGAGCTGGTCGCGACTCTATGCCGGGCCAACCACATTGCATTTCGTTGCCAAATACCGGGCTACCGGACGGCAGGTCACCGGCGGCGCCGCGAATGCGCAAGCCTGGTTCTCTTTGACCTACCAGTAATGAACCAGCAGAGATACCGAATACAGGAAATGACGGTGAGTACAACAAGGGTAAACATGAAAAAAACACGCACCATGATGCACAACCTGCTGGCAGGAGTACTGATGATAGCCGCCACAGGATTTTTCAGTCAGGCCGAAGCGGGCGTGGCGCTTGGCGCTACCCGGGTTATTTATCCGGCGGGCCAAAAGCAGGTGCAACTGGCGGTCACCAATAATGATGACAGCAGCACTTATCTGATCCAGTCATGGGTGGAAAACGCCGATGGCGTCAAAGACGGGCGCTTTGTCGTAACACCGCCCTTATTTGCCATGCAAGGGAAAAAAGAGAACACCTTGCGCATTCTCGACGCGACCAACAACCAGTTGCCACAGGACCGCGAAAGCCTGTTCTGGATGAACGTCAAAGCCATCCCGTCGATGGACAAATCAAAGCTCAGCGATAACACCCTGCAACTGGCTATTATCAGCCGGATCAAGCTTTATTACCGTCCCGCCGGACTGGCGCTGTCACCGGATCAGGCGGCAGAAAAGCTCACTTTCCACCGCAGCGCGGGTACGCTTACCCTGAAAAATCCCACCCCGTATTACCTGACAGTCACTGAGCTTAATGCCGGCACCCGGGTACTGGAAAATGCGCTTGTGCCTCCTCTGGGCGAAACCCGCGTGAAGTTGCCAGCCGATGCGGGAAGCAAGATTACCTATAAGACCATTAATGACTATGGCGCGCTGACGCCGCGCATGAAAGGCGCAATGCAATAACGAACAGGGTAACCCAACGTAAACCCTGAATAAAAAAGTACTGACAGCCGGGCGATTTCGAACCGGAGGGACTATGTCATATCTGAAACCAGGACTCGTCCGTATGCGACATTTTGCGCCGCATTTAGCTGGCGCAATGGCGCAGCTTTCCTTTGCCTTTTTGCTTGCCTCACAGACATTTTCCGCGCAGGCGGAGCTCTATTTTAACCCACGCTTTTTGGCGGATGATCCGGCGGCTGTCGCCGATCTTTCCGGTTTTGAGAAAGGGCATGAGCTGCCGCCTGGCACATACCGTGTCGATATCTGGCTGAACGACGGGTATATGACCACCCGCGACGTCACCTTTCATGCCAGCGAAAGCGGCCGCGAGTTGGCCCCCTGCCTGTCGCGTGGGCAACTCACCGCGATGGGCGTAAACACCGCCGCCGTCAGTGGAATGGGGGCGCTGGCAACGGATGCCTGTGTCCCGCTGACAGAGATGATCCCTGACGCCACTACCCATTTAGACGTGGGGCAACAGCGACTTTATCTGACCATTCCTCAGGCTGTTATGGGAACGCAGGCCCGGGGATATATCCCGCCTGAGCAGTGGGATCATGGGATTACCGCCGGGCTACTGAATTACAACTTCACCGGCAACAATGTCCAAAATAACGTTGGCGGCAGCAGTAACTATGCGTATCTGAACCTGCAAAGCGGGCTCAATCTCGGCGCGTGGCGTCTGCGCGATAATACCACCTGGAGCTACAGCAGCGGCGGCGATTCTTCGACGAACGAAAACAGATGGCAGCACGTGAATACCTGGCTGGAAAGAGACATCATCCCGTTGCGCTCGCGCCTGACGCTTGGCGACAGCTATACCAACGGCGACATCTTTGACGGCATTAACTTTCGCGGCGCGCAGTTAGCCACCGATGACAATATGCTACCGGACAGCCAGAAAGGTTTCGCGCCGGTGATCCACGGTATTGCCCGCGGCACGGCGCAGGTCTCCATCAAACAAAATGGCTATGAGATCTATCACAGCACCGTTCCGCCCGGCCCTTTTAGCATCACCGATCTCTATGCGGCCGGTAACAGCGGTGATTTACAGGTCACCATAAAGGAAGCTGACGGCAGCAGCCAGAACTTCACCGTTCCCTACTCTTCCGTCCCCTTTCTGCAACGCGAGGGCCATACGCGTTATGCCCTCACCGCCGGGGAATATCGTAGCGGTAACAATCAGCAGGAGGAGCCGACATTCTTCCAGAGCACGGTACTCCACGGCTTCCCGGCTGGCTGGACGCTGTACGGCGGGACGCAACTGGCCGATCGTTACCGCGCCTTCAATCTGGGAGTGGGAAAAAATATGGGCATGCTGGGCGCGTTGTCAGTCGATGTCACGCAGGCCAATGCCACGCTGCCCGATGACAGTAAACATCAGGGACAGTCGCTCCGTTTCCTCTATAACAAATCGTTGACCGACACTGGCACGAATATCCAGTTGGTCGGCTATCGCTACTCCACACGCGGCTATTTTAGCTTTGCTGATACCACTTATCGTCGGATGAGCGGCTACACCATCGAAACGCAGGATGGCGTTATTCAGGTAGAGCCAAAATTCACGGATTACTACAACCTCGCCTATAACAAGCGCGGCAAAGTACAGGTGAGCGTAACCCAGCAACTGGGACGCACCGCCACGCTCTATCTGAGCGGTAGCCATCAGACTTACTGGGGAACCGACAACGCCGATGAGCAACTCCAGGCTGGGTTAAACACCGCCATCAATGATATCAACTGGACGCTGAGCTACAGCCTGACCAAAAACGCATGGCAGGACGGACGCGATCAGATGCTGGCCATTAACGTCAATATCCCCTTCAGCCACTGGCTGCGCTCGGATAGCCAGTCTGTCTGGCGACACGCCAGCGCCAGCTACAGCATGTCGAACGATCTCAATGGGCGGATGACCAACCTGGCAGGACTGTACGGCACCGTGCTGGAAGACAACAACCTCAGCTATAGCGTACAGACCGGCTATGCGGGCGGCGGACAAGGGAATAGCGGCGATACAGGCTATGCGGCGCTGAATTATCGCGGTGGCTATGGCAACGCCAATGTTGGCTACAGCCGTAGCGACGGAATTAAACAACTTTATTACGGGATGAGCGGCGGCGTGCTGGCACATGCCAACGGCGTCACGTTGAGTCAACCCCTCAATGACACGGTGGTACTGATTAAAGCGCCTGGCGCCGAAGGGGCGAAAGTGGAAAACCAGACCGGCGTACGCACGGACTGGCGCGGCTATGCAGTGCTGCCTTACGCCACAGAATACCGCGAAAACCGGGTTGCGCTGGATACCAACACGCTGGCAGATAACGTGGATCTGGATGATGCGGTGGTCAATGTCGTTCCCACGCACGGCGCAATTGTCCGCGCTGAATTTAACGCCCACGTCGGGATGAAACTGCTGATGACGCTCGTCCACAACGGTAAGCCGGTTCCGTTTGGCGCGATGGTCACCGCCGACGGCAGCCAGAACAGCAGCATCGTCGCCGATAACGGCCAGGTCTATCTGAGCGGTATGCCGCTGACAGGAAAGATACGGGCAAAATGGGGCGACGCCGCAAACGCCAGTTGTGTGGCGGACTATCGCGTCGCCGCAGAAAACCCACAACAGTTGCTCAGTCAGCTCACAGCGGAGTGCCGCTAAGGACATGATGATGAATAAACGTCTTTATCTGCTGGGCGCCGCCTTTTCACTGGTCAGCGCCAGTACGTTCGCCGCTGACAGCACGATTACGATCAGCGGATATGTCAGGGATAACGCCTGCGCCGTGGCGGGAGAGTCGAAAGATTTTACCGTCGATCTGCTGGACAACGCCGCAAAGCAGTTCAGTAGCGTGGGGGCAACCACCCCCGCCGTCCCGTTTCGTATTGTGCTCTCCCCCTGCGGCAGTTCCGTTACCGCGGTGAAAATCGGTTTTATCGGCATTGCTGACAACGACAATACCCACTTACTGAAGCTCGACAGCGGCACATCGGCGGCGGCTGGAATGGGAGTTCAGATCCTCAACGGGCAACAAACCGAACTGCCCCTTAACGCGGGTTCAGCCGCCATTCCGTGGACCACGCTGACGCCGGGGCAAACCAACACACTGAATTTTTACGCCCGCCTGATGGCGACACAGCTCCCCGTCACGCCAGGGCATGTTAATGCAACAGCGACATTCACTCTTGAATTTCAGTAAGCGGAGGCTCTGATGAAATGGTTTCAACTCCGGTGGTTGCTGGCGGTAATGCTGACCGCCTCCTCTGCGCTACAGGCGGCAGACGTGACCATTACGGTAAACGGCAAAGTAGTGGCGAAACCGTGCACCGTATCGACCCCCAACGCCACCGTCGAACTGGGCGATCTCTACACCTTTAGTCTGGTCTCTGCCGGGTCCTCCTCGGCGTGGCATACCGTGGCGCTTGAGCTGAGCAATTGTCCTGTTGGCACCTCCCGGGTGACCGCCAGTTTCAGCGGCACAGCAGACGGCACGGGCTATTACAAAAACCAGGGGACTGCCGGAAATATCCAGCTTGAACTCCAGGATGACAGCGGCAACAGGCTAAACACCGGGGCGACAAAGTCAGTACAGGTGGATGAGGCGTCGCAATCTGCCCATTTTCCTTTACAGGTCAGAGCGTTGTCGGTAAACGGCGGCGCAACCCAGGGAACGATTCAGGCGGTCATCAACGTGACCTATACCTATGCCTGATCAGGAGAATATGTTAATGAAAAAAATAATCACCCTGCTGACGACGCTGCTATTGATGGGCTGGTCAGTCAATGCCTGGTCTTTTGCCTGCAAAACGGCTGGCGGCGCGACAATCCCGATCGGCGGCGGCAGCGCTAACGTCTACGTTAATCTTTCCCCTGCGGTTAACGTCGGACAAAATCTGGTGGTCGATCTTTCGACGCAGATTTTTTGTCATAACGATTATCCCGAAAGCATGACCGACTATGTCACCCTCCAGCAAGGTTCTGCATACGGCGGCGTGTTGTCGAGTTTCTCCGGCACCGTAAGATACAACGGCTCCAGCTATCCGTTTCCCACGACCAGCGAAACGGCGAGAATGATTTATGACTCAAAAATTGATAAACCGTGGCCAACTGTACTTTATCTGACGCCAATCAGTTCTGCTGGCGGTGTGGCGATAAGCGCCGGCACACTCATCGCCAGGCTCATTCTTCGCCAGACCAACAACAAAAACAGCGACGATTTTCAGTTTATCTGGAATATCTATGCCAATAACAACGTGGTGGTTCCTACAGGCGGCTGCGACGTCTCATCCCGCAATGTCACGGTGACACTCCCTGATTATCCAGGCTCCACCGCTATCCCGCTGACGGTTTACTGCGCTCAGAACCAAAACCTGACCTATTACCTCTCTGGCACCACGGCGGATTCCGCGAATTCAATTTTCACCAATACCGCATCCGCCTCTCCGGCGAAAGGTGTGGGTGTTCAGTTAACGCGAAACGGCACTGTCGTGCCCGCTAACAGTAACGTGTCGTTAGGCACGGTAGGCACCTCAGCGGTCAGTCTCGGGTTAACGGCCAACTATGCACGCACCAGCGGGCAGGTAACGGCAGGCAACGTACAGTCTATTATCGGGGTGACGTTTGTTTATCAGTGACGCGGATGTACCGGCGATGGACTACATACTTGCTCCCTGCCCTTATGCCGCTGCAGGGATTGCGCGGCTGATGGCACCTGAAGGCCACCCGATGGCGACGTTGCATCCGCTGTTACAGGCCCTCCCGACACATCCTGCACGGCGTATCGTGGTGTTTTTGCCTGAGGATCCCTTTTTGCTGCTCACCACTTTGCAACAAGCGGCCTCTTTGCTGACGCAGGCCGCAATCCCCCTGCCGATGCTGATCCTCAGTCGCTGCCCTGACCGCTGGTTATGGCACACACTTGGGCATCAGGTCACTCATCGTGGCCTCCTGACACACGTTCGGGCCATCGCTTCTGATTTGCCGACGCGCTGCATGGCGACGCTATTGCGCGGCGATGGCTGGCATAATGCGCCGCTTCTGGCGCAACGGGCGGAAAGAGAAAAGCGGATTCAGGGCATACCGACAGCCGGTCTCAGTAAGTCAGAGCTAAACGCCATTGTGGATTTACTGCGCGGAAACGCCCCGTCAGAACAGGCGCCGCTACGCGGCTTGAGCCAAAAAACGCTTTATAACCAGAGGACCTCAGGGCTGAAAAAGATGGCGCAGCATTACCCACAGTTAGCCGCACACTTTCCTGGTAATCCCCTGCCACAAGGGAATAAAACGGGCGGCAAGGGACTTACCGCCTTTGAACGCGAGTTTGTACATGCCATCCATTGCCGACACATCTTCGCAGTCTTTCAACCCATCGTGGATGGCAAACAGCAATTACAGGGTTTCGAAGTACTGGCCCGCTGGCGTCGCGATGGCACCGTTTTGCATCCAGGGGCTTTTTTGCCCCAGCTACGCGCGGAATATGCATGGCTGACCCTGACGGCATTTGTTTTGCAGGAGGCAGTGCAGAAAATTCATCAGTTTCCGGGGAGGTTTTATTTCTCGCTTAACATTCCTTCCGCCCTCGCCTGCCACAAGAACCTGACGCGAATGCTGGAAACCGCCAGGCAGCAACTGCATCCGCATCAGAGAACAAACAGACTGGTACTGGAATTTTCTGAAACAACTAATTTCCGGCAAACAGGAAAAGCTGCCGAAAATGTCACTAAATTAAAACAACTTGGTTTCCGTATTATGCTGGATGACTGCTTTTCACACGACAGCGTGATGTTTCCAGTCAGGCAGATTCAATTTAACGACTATAAACTGGATATAAGTATTATTAATGACATACAGCACGATCCACACGCGCTGGCGCTGGTCAAAGCCCTGCATTATTACTGCCAACTGACAGGCAGCGAATGTATTGCTGAAGGCGTGGACAGTACAGATAAATTTGCCCTACTAAAAGCATCAGGAATTGACCGCTTTCAGGGTTATCTCATATCGCAACCTCTTGAAGGCAAAGAGCTGGTTGCATTTGTTGCACGTTGCGTTTCCCGGAACAGGCAGGTTATTGACGCATTTTGAGGATGGTGCCACCCGCGATAACTTACGACGGCGAGTAAACACCTTCATTCATTAATAGACCTGCCGGCATCGTCTGGTTTGACGTAACAGGTCTCTCCTGTGCGTTATTGTTTTTTGTATCGTAATGTTTAATTGTTCCTCGTTACGTCAAGCTATTTTATGTATCAGGTCTAATTTGCAGCAAAAATATGAGAGACAGACACATTATTATAGGCATATAGTGAAGTGTCATTTTTCATTCATTGCACAAATAAATCCACCCTAAATCATTAAATTTTGAAATTTACTTACCACATCAAAGAAAATAATTCAATGTCTTTTAAGTCCATTTAAATGCGAAATGACAAGAGAATTATCCTTTATATTTTTTAATTTAAATTGGAACTATCTTATTGAGTACGTAATATTAAAAAAGCTGTGCGTTACTTATTTTCCACTCGTTAAAAAACTATTCTTAGCCATTTAGATAATAGGAAAGCATGATTTAGCCAATAAATCACACTATTCTCATTTACATCTTGAGTTTATAGTTGCGTCCGTCAGAAAGAATGTCCTGGCAATCGCTGGTTAAGCGACACTCACTGTAAGAATAAAGTAAACCGACAGAAAAAAATAAAGGGATGGAAAAGAAAATGACGTTCAAACTGTTGATGCAACAAACCGGGAAACATGCAAGTGAAGTAACGCTATCAGGTGTTAATACGTATGTTTCAGCTTTACCAGGTACGCGTTTTTCAATTGAAAAACACGCTGGTGATATTCAGAGCATGAGCCGTAATGGTCAGCAACTAATTATCAATAGTGGCGACGGTAAGTCCGTAGTAATTGACCATTTTTTTGGTCCCGCCAGCAAAGATATGAAATCTCTGACATTGAATGATATGTCTACGGGCCACAAAGAATATGTACTCGGTGATGAACATATCTATGCTAACGGTCAACAGGTTATTTCCTATCCGCCTGAACAGTTAAAACAGATCGTTTCCGGCGAGGAATTTTACTCACACCAGGCGAATGAAGCAGCAGCGGCATCTGCAGGCGGCGAAGAGGAGCAATCTGAAGTCGACCCATTGTGGGTGGCGTTGGGATTAGGGGGCGTAGCGCTGGTTGCGGGTGCTATCGCGCTCATCGCCCATAATAACGATGATGATCACCATCACCACAGCGACGGTGGCGATACTCCTACTCCGCCGAACCCGGATCCGACGCCGGATCCAAATCCAGTTCCGGATAATGGCGGCTATGCACATGCCATTTCCATGGACGTGTCTAATGGCGCATCGCTCCATGGCACGACGGATGCCGCCAATGCCCTGGTGATGATTGACACCAACGGTGACGGCCAGGCGGATTACCAAACCACCAGCGACGCACAAGGTAACTGGAGCGTCGACAGCCTTTCTCCGCATCTGGCCGACAATCAAAACGTCACGGCATGGGTAACGGATGAACAAGGCAATAAAAACCAGACCTCTATCATCATTGACTTCCACGCGCCAGACGTCACGTCTCTGGATGTCACGACCGATCTGACGTCACTGACCGGCGTGACGGAAGCCAATGCCATGGTCGGACTTGATGTAGATGGCGACGGCAAAGTGGACTACACCGTGAAGGCTGATGCCAACGGTAAATATGCGTTTACATTAACCGATCAGCTGCTGATCCCGGGTACCTCTGCGCTGATCATTACCGATACAGCCGGTAATACCACCACGGTGCGTATCCCGGAGAACGCTGCGCCAGCTGTTTTGGGGATCAGTGATACCCCTGACGGCACGATCGAAATGACCAATACCACATTCAGCACTTCCCCGACGGTTCATGGTATGGGCGAGCCTGGCAGTGAAATTGATGTCCTGGACAGCAATGGCAATATCGTTGCCACCACCAAAGTGGACGAAAATGGGCAATGGCAGGTTAGCCTCACTAACTTAGCGATGGGGGCGAACACCTTCTCAGCGGTGACCCATACGGTGGCGGATTCAACCTCCTCCTGTGATGGCACGACCACGCCCATTGCCGTGAACTTTATTAGCGGCCAGGGCACTCTCAATGTCATTACCCCGGACGATGCGATTCATACCGTTGAAACGGATAATGCCCTTAACACGACGCAAAGTATTACGCGAGCCATGCCTGGCGGCGGATATCTCATTGCCTGGGCTCAGCCGGAAAGCACGGGTTCCGCCTATTACGATATTAAAATTAATATCTACGATAAAGACGGCCAAATTATCAACACCCTGACCGTCGGTCAGGAAAATACGATGGACGGTTATACCACCATCGACGGCTTGCAGGGGTTGAACAACTTCGACGTCTCTGTCTCTCCGGTAGATGGCTCCATCACGGTGTTTTATACCGAAGGGACGCCGGGTGATTTAGGTTATACCGGCACCAATGCCGTTTACGAACGCTTCACCGCAGACGGTACGCCTATTACTGATGGCCCACAGATGGTTGTCGGTACTGGCGAACAAGGCGGCCTCAATGGTTTGCTCGACTCCATTGTCGGTCAGCATATCGCCGATGCCATCAACAGCGTGGTGGATGTCGCCTGGAATGCTATCGATACCGTGTTACAACCGATTGGCGAGATCTTTGGCGTTGACCTCGACGGCATGGAAAAACTGCTCGTCGATGGTATCAGCGATCGCATCGCCAGCCTGCTCTATGGCTCCGGTACCTTCGGTGCCAACATTATCCAGATGGATGACGGAAGCGTCGTGTTCATCGGCTCCCGTTACTCAGAAGGCCTGGATACCGCCACGCTGGTTGATCGCCTGGATATCAGCGGCTTTATTCAGGATTTTTGTGACAACATGGGCATGAGCAAGTTGGGAGACTTCTTATGCAATGTGCTGGTTGAGCCAATCGAAGGCGTGGTGGATAACATTCTTGAATGGGTAGACATCAGTACCGGTAGCGCTGGCAGCCTGGTGTGGGGCGTGGAGTTTTCGCCGGATGAAAATGGCAATCTGGTACAGACCACCGACTTCCAGTATGACCAGGTGCGTAATATTTTCTCCGGTTGCGATGAAAACGGCTTCATTTCCGGAAGCGATCATAATGGCACTATCAATCAGATTGCCCAGTGGATCTTTGGCACTAATGGCGACTCCGTGGGCGCAAGCATCGGCCTGGACGGTACCCAATGCGGCGACAGCACCTACGCGGTAGTCTGGCAGTCGATGGGGAAAAATGCCGAAATGTCGGATACCACAACCCCCACCATTAAAATGACGCTGGTTGACGCGAAGACGGGTGAGCACATCACCAATGATGTGGTGCTGACCCACACCGGTCTCGATCCTAAAATTATCACCCTCGACGACGGCACCCTGGTGGCGACCTACGTCAGTTTGAGCCCGGAAGATCATGGCAATATCTATGCGCAGCACATGAGCGTTGTGGACGGTCAGTTTGTTGCCCTTGGCAATGCGCAGATGGTCAACAGCGTGACCGAAGGCACTCAGGGTCTGATCGACGGAACCTTTAAAGAAGCTTATGACGTCTCAGCACTGGATAACGGTGGTTTTGTTGTCACCTGGACCTCTACCGCAGCGGACGGCACCGAGCATCTCGAAGCCCAGCGCTTTGACATGGACGGCGTGAAGATGGGTACCGAAGTGCAGATCGATTCCGGTCACGGCAACGACATCAATGACTCCAGCGTGACGGCTCTGGACGACGGTGGCTATGTGGTCAACTGGAGTGAAACCAATCTGACTGACGGCACCAGTTCGGTGATGTACGCGATTTTCAATGATGATGGTTCTCTTCGTACTACCGGAGAAGAAAGCGCCACACCGGATAACGGCACGGAAAATACGCTCACACCGGATATGACAAGCTACACCGGTAGCGACGGTTCCGACGTGATTGATGCGCATCTGGCTGCAGCGGCAGTCAGCGGCGGCAATGGTGACGATCGTATTCTTGTCGACAGCAACATGATTACTTCCGTTGACGGTGGCCAGGGCAATGACACGGTCGTTATCACTAACGACGGCGCGGTAAATAGCGATTCGCTGGCAAAATTCAATCATATTGAACATATCGATCTGAATGCCAGCAATGGTGCTAACACCCTGACTCTGACAATTGATGACGTTCTGAAAACCACCTCCGGCGGCGATAAATTATTTATTACCGGCGGTTCAGACGACACCGTTGAATTCGACCATAGTAAATGGACGATGACAGCTTCAGGCTGTAAAGATGGCCAGGCTTATAATCTTTATACCTATGATGACGATCATCACACCCAGCTTTGGGTGCAGAACACAGTACAAATTGCATAACGTCGTAAAATAGCGCGCGAGAGTAGAGAACTGTGTTCTCTACTCTCCTTTTTACAGGTAAAACAGGATGTTACTCTCTCGATGGAGTGCCGGGCTGACGATCGCCGCACGGGAACTGGGCATTAATGTTAACGAAGATAATCTTGTCCATTTAGTGAAACAAGGGCATGACGACGTTTCACTTTTTAAAACAATGGCGGATTACCTCGGGCTGCAATATCAGGAATGTCATCTGCAGATATCAAGTTTGCCCGAATCGTTATTTCCTCTCTGCGTTCCGCTACAGAATAATAAGATGGTGGTGGTCCACAGTATTGATCCAGAATCCGCTCTGGTGACGTTTGTTGAAACGCCAGCTATTAAAACCAAAATCTCCCTTGCTATGCTGAGTGCTCAGCAAGAAGGAGGCTACTGGATTATAAAACGGAAAACCGTCTTTCAGGGACGCAAACTGCGCAGCGCTTATCATTCCGATAATAAGCACTGGCTGTGGAAACTCATTCGCAACGATCTGCGATATTATTTACTGATCACCGTCAGCGCCCTTTTCGGTAATTTATTGACCCTCGGAAGCTCGTTATTTTCGATGCAGGTTTACGATCGGGTGATTCCCGCGCAATCGTTTTCAACGCTTTGGGTTTTATTTAGTGGCGTTATTCTCGCTATGCTCTGCGATATGCTGCTACGCCTGGCGCGAAGTAAACTTGCTGACGCGATCGGCAAACGAGCCGATATTTCAATGTCCTCCATGTTCTATTCCCGGGCGCTGGGCATTAAGAATAGCGCGAGGCCAGAATCGACAGGCGCGTTTATTGCTCAAATCCGCGATATTGAACACGTGCGCGAGCTGCTGACCTCCACGACCGTTCTGGCAGTGGTCGACATCCCGTTTATTACGTTGTTTCTGGCACTCATCTGGTCGATTGGCGGCTGGCTGGTGTTGCCTACGCTACTGGCTATTCCGTTGATCGTGATCCCGGGTCTCATCATCCAGTGGCCATTGGCGCGCCTGTCAGGAAAAGGCCATGAGGAGAGCGCTCAGCGAAACGCCATGCTGGTGGAAACCATTCAGGGCCTGGAAGACATCAAGCTGACGCAATCAGAAGATCGTTTCGTCCGCCTCTGGGAGCATTGCATCAGCAGCGCATCGCAAATTTCTGTCGAACAGCGCTGCTGGGGACATCGCCTGAACAACTGGTGCCAGTTTGTGCAACAGAGTGTTTATTCCTGCGTGATTGCACTCGGCGTTTATCTGGTCATTGATAACAGCATCACCACCGGTACGCTGGTGGCCTGTTCGATCCTTTCCTCGCGCACCGTCGGTCCGTTAGGGCAAATCGCGGGCGTGCTGACGCGTCTGCAACAGGCAAGGGTCTCGCTGCACGGCCTGAACGATTTTCTCGAACGCCCTCTCGAACACCGTGAGTTCAGTGATTCTTCGCACCTGACAACCCTGCGCGGCAATTATGCATTAGCGAATGCCCGATTCCGTTTCCAGCCGGATTCCAAATGGTCCGTGGATATCGAAAACGTCACTATCCGGGCCGGGGAGAGGATCGCCATCATCGGCAGCATCGGCGCAGGAAAATCGACGCTGTTGCGGGTCCTTTCTGGCATGGCGGACAACGCCGAGGGCGAGATCGTGCTTGACGGTGTCTCCATGACCAATCTCTCAGTCCAGGACTTGCGTCACGGTATGAGTTATCTGCAACAGGATGCGCAGCTCTTTCGGGGAACAGTCAGGGACAATATTTTGCTGGGTAACCCGCACGCCAGTGCAGAAGAGATCATCAACTGCCTGAATCTGTCTGGCGCCGCAGGCGTTCTGCGCAACGAGCGTGGACTCGATCTGCCGATCGCTGAAGGCGGAAAAGGGTTATCCGGCGGCCAGCGCCAGGCTCTGTTGCTGGCAAGAACCCTCATCCAGAACGGCAATATTCTGTTGCTGGATGAGCCGACGGCGTCGATGGATGAAGTCACCGAGATGCATGTCGTGAACGCTCTGCGAACGCATTGTCAGGGAAAAACCCTGATTATCGTGACCCATCGCCAGGCGCCGTTAAAACTTGTCGACCGGATTATTGTAATGGATCAGGGAAAGGTGGTCGCGGATGGCCCCAAAGACAGCGTTCTCCATCAGTTGAATGCCAATAAAAGGATTGCCTGAGTATGTTTTCTTCCCAAACCCACTTACGAGACAGCTATCACACTCAGATTAAGGGTAGCATTCTGGTGATTGCGCTCATCGTGCTGACGATAACCGCACTGCTTATCTGGAGCAAATTCGCGCTACTGGATGAAGTGACGACCGGACAAGGCAAGGTGATCACCTGGAGTCGCTCGCAGGTCATTCAGTCACGGGACGGCGGTGTGATCCGCGCGCTGCTGGTACGCGAGGGCGATCACGTCGATGCCGGCCAGCGTATCGCGGTAATGGACTCCACCCGTTTTCAGGCCGGATTTGATGAAATTGGCTCACGCGTTAAAGCCCTGGCCGTTGCAGTGGCTCGTCTTCAGGCCGAAATTTCAGGCATCGACGGCCAGGCCACTCCGCCCGACTATATCGGTATGCTGCGCCAGTATAACGTGGCGGAAAAGAATCATCAGGCCCTGACGGACGCTGACATTCTGACGACCAATAAAGAGATCATCAACCACGAGTCGTCGCTGTACACCATGCGCCATAAAGCGCTGCTCGAATCGATCTCCGGCATGGAAAAAAGCCGTCAGCTCGCCCAGAACGAATTGAATATGACACAACCCCTGGTGGCGAGAGGTGCCGTCTCGGAGGTTGAAGAACTTCGTCTGCGTCGCGAAGTCACCGATCTGGCGAACAAAATTAACGAGACCCGCAATAACTGGTATGAACAGACCAAAGCGGAGCTGGTGAAGCAAAAAACCGAGCTTGATTCACTTTATTATCAGCTACTTCAGCGCGGCGATCAGCTTTCCGGAACGACCATTTATTCCCCCGTGAAAGGCGTGGTGAAAGACATGCAGATCACCACCGTCGGCGGCGTACTCGAACCCGGCGGGAAATTACTCGAAGTTGTGCCTTCTGAAGATCAGTTGCTGATTGAGGTGAAAATCAACCCACGGGATATCGCCTTTATTCACCCAGGCCAACAGGCGGTGGTGAAAATCAGCGCCTATGAGTCGTCAATTTACGGCACGATGAAAGCTGTGGTTGAGCGCATCTCGCCAGATACGCTGGCGGATGAAACGCACCGGGATCAATTTTTCTACCAGATCGATGTCCGGACCCAACAATCATCCTTGTTTAGTAAAGATGGAAAAGCCCATGAGATCTCTCCGGGCATGATCGCAACGGTGGATATCTCCACGGGCAAAAAAACCGTTTTTGACTATCTGGTTAAGCCCTTAAACAAAGCGAAAGAGGCCTTAAGGGAACGTTAATGAAAAAAATGTTTTTCTCACTGTGCAGTCTGATTTCTGGCGTCACGTCACTGCCTCTTTCCGCCGAAACCCTGGTCCAGGCGCTACAACAGGGTATATCGCGCTCGCCATCACTGCAGTACTCGTTAAGTCAGATTGCCGCCAGTGAAAGTTCGGTCAATCAAGCCCGCAGTGGCTGGTTGCCGAATATCAGCGTCTCCGCCGGTCAACAAGCTATGGGGCAGTCTTCTGATACGGGCGATAATCAATATGCGGTTACCGTACAACAAAACGTATTTGACTTTGGCCGGACGGGTGACCGCGTCGACAACGCGAAATATAAAAAAGGCTCGCAAATCTGGAAAGCGATTGACGATGCGGAAACGCTCTCCGCGAAAATTGCGGAGAGCTATTTCAATATCCTGAAAGGCCAGCGTCTGCTGCAAAATAACCGTGCGGAAATGGGGGAACATAAACGGATCCTCGATCTCGCCGTCGCCCGTGCGGAAGGCGGGGTGGATAACCAGGGCGACGTCCGCCAGGTCGAAGTCAGGATCCGTGGTCTTGAGGCCAGCGCGGAG
The DNA here is from genome assembly GCF_037053465.1 of Citrobacter amalonaticus. Lineage (GTDB taxonomy): Bacteria > Pseudomonadota > Gammaproteobacteria > Enterobacterales > Enterobacteriaceae > Citrobacter_A > Citrobacter_A amalonaticus_H. Next base: position 189,954 of record NZ_JBALIF010000004.1, on the reverse strand, counting down.
AGTATTCGCGCCCAGCTACAGGCGGCAGAGAATGAATATCAGATCCTGGTCGGTACACCGCCAGGCGAACTGCAGGAGACCGATCTGACATTCCTTGAAAAGGAAATCAATAAAGATCTCCAGGAATTAATCAGAAGTTCCCCGCAGATCCGCGCCCTGCAAATGGAACAGGCCGCCGCAGGCTCTGAATATCAGTATGTCCGTAAAAACTGGCTGCCTCAGTTGTCGGTCTCTGTTTCTCAGGGGAAAACCTCCATTTACGGGGAGAATGACACCCAGGTCATGCTGAACGTCACCAGCAATCTGTTTGATGGCGGTAATTCCTACTTTCAGGCCGAAAATGCGGCGAAGCAGGTAGAGTCCGCACGCTGGAACGTCCAGAAATCAATGGAAGATAACGCCAGTGATGTTGCGCAAAATTTCCAGCAGGCTTTGGGATATAAGCAAGAAGTGACAATCTATAAGATCCGCGAAACGCAGTCCCGGCAGGTTATGTCTCTGTATAACGATCAGTATCGTGTTAATCGCCGTTCTGTGCTGGATTTACTCAATGCCGCCCAGGAATATTATCAAACGATTGACAGCCAGATTAACAGCCTCTCAAGCTACGATATTACCACTATCAGGGCCGTTGCTAAGTTAGGCAAAATTAACCAGGTGTTCGGGATTGATCTGGCGATCGATAAAGATCAGGAAATTGAGTCTTCGCTGGATAAACAGCCCGACATTGTCGATAAGAATGCCATGCCAACAACTATTCCTGAAAACATCGTTGCCAACGAGCCGTTGCCTCTGCCTGAAGCGACCACCCTCTCACCCACTTCTGTGTCCGCAGAGACAATGGAGCCTGCCGTTGAAACGGCTCAACCAGTCAATAATACGAATAAGAACTCTGCTGCCAGCCATGCACAACCTAATGATATTGAAGATCCTTTGGCGCTATTAGCCCCTTAAATATAGCTGAAGCCTCTTATACCAGGAGATGTGAGAAAATGGAATTGCCGAAAAAGAATATCTACGTTTATTCATCGAATAACTTCATCACTTTTACAATTAAGGAGATATTAGCGAAAAGTTTTGACTGCGATGCAATTTTTTTGCCTGTCCCGAAAGACAATGTAGTGGATATTCTCAGGCATGAGACCTGTGATGTAATTATTTTTGATTCATCACTATTGTTTGATCTGCAATTCAGAAAGGAGCTTCATTCACGTAGTGATTTGAAAGCAATCATATTAGTTAATGGTGAAGTGGATTACGGTCTGCGACAAATTATTAACAGCCATGCGGACGGGATGATTGACTGCACTTTTGAAATGGATGCCATTGTGATGATTATCACTGCGGTAATGAAAGGTTTTCAATGCCTGCCTAAAGTCCCTCTTGCAGACGAAAATCATTCCTCTCAACTCTCGTTATTAACTCAACGTGAGCGGGAAGTTCTTGATTATGTCTCTCAAGGGTTACCGAATAAAACTATCGCTGACTTTCTTGGCGTCAGCTATAAAACAGTTTGTGTTCACCGTTATAACATCATGTACAAACTGAAGGTAGATAAGCTGTCGGCAATATCTAAACCAGAAAAGCGATACCATCAATAAGTAAAACATTGTGAAGAACGTTTAGACCATTATTTACCACCTTTATGTCAAAGAAGATCGTATGGGATTATTTCGTCAGGAAGTGACTGCTGCCCGGAGGCAACAGTGGTTGGGAGAGGTCATTGTTGTCTCCCCGCCCTCCTTGCGTCTGAGTGCCTTTATGGCCCTGGGCATTGTATTTATATTGATTGTGTTTATTTATTTTTTCTCCTATACCCGTAAGCAACAGGTATCGGGAGTCTTAATGCCCGACAAAGGCATTATACGCATTTACAGCCCGCAGCCCGGTTCGGTCAAAAATGTCTATGTTAAAGAGGGTGAAAAAGTCACGCTCGGCCAACCGCTATTTGTTCTGTCGAGCGATCGCTCTCTGGAAGGAAAGGACGCCACTCAGGAAACCATCAGCGAACAGATTCGCACGCGACTGAAACTTTACAATGATACTCTGAAACAGGTTGATAGCGGCTGGCTGACTGATAAATCGGCCTCCCGGCACCAAATCCAGCAATTAACCGAGCAGGTAAAATTACAAGAGCAAGAGAGCAATAATCAGTTGCAACTCTCTCAACTCCTGAATAAACGCGTTATGCAATATCAGGAGTTATGGAAAAAAGAGTATGTCTCCCTGGAACAATTCCAGCGCATAAAGGAAGAAAGTCTGCGACAGGATGGCGCGCTGGAGACCAGTCGCAGCACGCTCATTAACAGCCGCCGCGAGCTGGCTCAGCGCAACAATGAGCTGCTCCAGCTTGAAAGCAATTACCTGAAGCAACGCAATGATATTGCCAGCAAAATCGCCACGACCGAGCAGGAACTGACGGAGAGCGAATCAAAACGGGAAATTATCATTCGCGCGACTAAACCAGGCACAGTCACCGCCCTGACTGCCACCGCCGGTCAATATTTTGATGGTCACGCCCCGCTACTGAGCATCATTCCTGAAGGTTCTCAGCTTCAGGCTTATCTCTACGCACCAGGCTACGCTGTCGGCTTTATTCGCCCACACAGCGACGTCTGGCTGCGCTACCCCGCCTGGCCCTGGCAGAAATTTGGTCAGTATCACGGCGTTGTGGTCAGCATCTCCAGGGTTGCCCTGACGCAAAACGAGATGGACCTGTTTGACAATAAAGGCGCTGACACACCGCTGTATCGCATCGTCGTCCAGCCCGACTCGCACTATGTGAATGTGTATGGTCAGAAAGTTGAACTTCAGGCGGGTATGCAACTGGAAGCCGATGTGGTGCGGGAAAGCCGCCGGTTATATGAATGGATTTTTGAACCGTTGATCAAAATGACGCCTTCGCAGACGGGAAATCAAGGGAGAGGGAATGCTCAGTAAATTACAGGCCATCAATTTCGGCTTTCGCGGAAAATCCCTGCCAGTGGTATTACAAAATGAAGCCGCTGAGTGCGGACTGGCATGTGTTTCAATGGTATCCGCCTGGTATCAGAACGTGCTTGATTTGCGTCAGATGCGCCGCGAACACGGGGTTTCTCAAAAAGGGTTGACCCTTAATCAACTGATGAATGTCGCACGCCACCATCAACTGGCGAGCCGCTCACTGCGCCTCGAATTATCCGAACTCGGCAAACTCCGGTTACCCTGCATTTTGCACTGGGACATGGTCCATTTCGTGGTGCTCAAAGAGGTCGGAAGTAAACAGTGCGTGATCCACGATCCGGCTATTGGCCGCCGGGTGCTGTCAATGGCGGAAGTTTCTGCGTCATTCACAGGCGTTGCGCTGGAACTTTGGCCGGATAAAGATTTCACCCCCGCGCCTGCGCCCATCAAGATAAAACTCAGACAGTTGATTGGTCGGGTTATCGGCCTGAAATCCAGTGCGGGCTATGTCATTGCTTTGGGGCTCGCGATTGAGTTCATCACGCTACTGCTGCCTCTTTTTTCGCAGTGGACGATTGATGACGCGATCGTTTCCAGCGACCGACATCTGCTGCTGGTGCTCATGCTGGGCTATGGTTTGACGTTATTGATCAAACAATTAATGTCGATGATCCGCGCCTGGGTAATGATCTACATTACCACCGCGATTCGTATCCAGTGGCAAGGCAGCGTGTTGCACCATCTTCTGAGACTGCCTGTCGCCTTTTTCGAGCGCCGCCATTTGGGAGATCTGGTGTCACGCTTCGGTGCGGTCGATACCATTCAGAGCACGCTTTCCTCTTCATTTCTGGTGGCTTCTCTCGACGGGCTGTTGAGCGTCATCACGCTGGTCATGATGCTGCTCTATAGCCCTATTCTGACGCTCATTCCCGTCACGGTACTTGTCGTTTATTTGGCAGGTCGCGTCTGTTGGTATCTTCCGCTGCGAAACGCGTCGCATGAACAGATTATTCATGCAGCAAAGCAGAATACTCACTTTCTCGAAACGCTACGCGGGGTAAAAACCCTCAAGCTATATCAAAAAACCAGCCTGCGTTCAGATGAATGGCTGACTCTGCTGGTAAATCAGCTCAATGCCAGCGTCAGAACCCAGAAACTTCAGATTTACTATCAGCAACTGAACAGTCTTTTGTTTTCGATTGATAACCTGCTGGTGCTGGGTATTGGCGCATCAATGGTTATCGATCAGGCGTTTACCGTCGGTCTGCTGATGGCATTCATCTCCTACAAAGGGCAGTTTCTTGAGCGCGTCCGTAACCTGGTTGATAACATTTTTGCGCTGCGAATGTTGTCGATCCAGACTGAACGCCTGGCCGATATCGTGCTCAGCGAACCGGAAGGGAGCGAAATAAATACGACCGGACAGCCCTCGCTCACAACAGCACCTGACGTGGAGTTTAAGGCTATCTCATTTCAGTATGCCCCTCTTGAGCCCTTCGCCCTGAAGGATGTTTCCTTCAACGTCGCCGCAGGGGAATGCGTCGCGATCATGGGGATGTCCGGTTGCGGTAAAACCACGTTGGGACAGCTCTCTCTGGGCTGTTTGCAGCCGACACAAGGCGAAATTCTGATCAACGGCCAGCCGCTGGAGAAATTTGGCGTGGAGTCGCTGCGCGCCATAAGTGCCGCAGTGCTTCAGGATGACGTGCTGTTTGCCGGCACAATTCTCGACAACATTACCTTTGGCGACGTTGGGGACGACACAAGTTTCGCCTTCCGTTGCGCCGAAATCGCCGCGATTCATCAGGATATCATGGCCATGCCGATGAAATATGACACCCTTGTAGGCGATATGGGCGCAGCGCTTTCTGGCGGGCAAAAACAGCGCCTGTTTTTAGCGCGCGCACTGTACCGTAAACCGTTTTTTTTACTGCTCGATGAGGCCACCAGTCATCTGGATATCTTCCTTGAGAAAAAAGTTAACGACGCTTTACGCGAGCTACGCATCACCCGGTTGATGATTGCTCATCGTCCACAAACGTTGATGATGGCTGACAAGGTGATTGTGATGGAAAGTGGCCGGGTTGCCGGAGAGAAGACCCCCGCGGAGCTATTTACACCAAAGAGAAAGGAAGCAGTATGATGCGCCAGTTTTCACGCTTTGCACTGTGGCTGACGCTTTTTGTTTCAGTTGCCACTATCGCATCCCCGCGAAGCAACCTCGACCAGTTACTTGAAGAGAACAACACCGGGAAGACGGAGACAAGCCGCGTGACGACATCGCCAGAAACGCTGGCGTTACTCGACAAATTACAGGCCGAGGATGCCGCGCCAGAAAAACCCAATCCGGCAAACGTGGAGCCATTACCCGCACCGGTAAAAGCGCCTGAATGGATTATGGATGAAAACAGCAGCATTGAGGAAAATTGCAATCTGGCGTCAGCCACCCGTGTGAAACACTTTTCTGCGGCCCTGCTCCTCGCGCTGTGCAAAGATCCTGAAATGCGTAGCCTGGCCCTGAATATTCGTCACTATCTTTATGACTATAAAAAAAGCCAGGCGAGCTGGATGCCCGACATTAACGCCATATTCAGCCGCGCCAGCGAAAGCGATAGTTATGACCTGCGTCACGGCGGGACGCAAACCCAGACCAATCGTACCGTCGATTCGGGGCTGGAGCTTAACTGGCTGCTGTTCGATTTCGGCAAACGCGAAGCCCTGATCGATATGAAAAAAGATCTGTGGCTCAGTAACCGCTACCAGGCGCTCTCCGGATTGCAGGATTACGTAATCGCATTCGCCCAGACCTGGTACAACGTTCAGGCCAAACGCACCATTCTCTTAGCTGCCCGACAAAATGAGACCATTGCCCGTAAGACGTGGGATATCACGCAAAACAAATACCGCTCGGGCGTGGGCGTGCTGGCAGATGCGCTGCAGGCAGAAAACGTCCTGCTTTCCGCAACGCAACAGAGGATCCAGAGCGAAGGCGACTATCAACAGGCAACGGGACAACTGGCGAGTGCGCTAAATGTGCCTGTCGATACCCCCGTCCAGCCCGAAGAGGATTTAAAGGTTCCGACGGAGGTGCAAATTCAGGCGCTTAAGCCATTGCTGGATGAAGCGATTAAGCAGCATCCTCTGATACTGGCGGCAAAGAAAAACATTGAGGCGGCAGATCAGCAACTGACGCAGGCGCAGCGAGACTTTATGCCAAGCATCTCTCTGCAAGCCGGGATGAACAGAGAGACCTCTTCGCTGGATCAGCATCGCTATGCCCCGATTGATAAAACAGACACATTATACGTTGGCCTGAACGTCACCGTACCGCTGTTTTCAGGCTTTCGCCGTTACAACCAGCTTCAGGACGCGCATGTGCAGAAAGAACTCTCTGAGCAGGATTATCAGAAAGTGGTCAACGACGTAGGGCTGAAAACCTGGAATGCCTGGCAGCAACTCAATACCACCAGCCGTAACTTACGACTGATCTCGCAACGACTGGAAACCGCCCAACGAGCGTATGAAATTGCCAATGGTCGCTATCTCACAGGCGTTGGCTCAATCATTGAATTGTTGAATACCCAGCAGCAACTTTCCGCCACGGAAATCGACGAGGCGAATATTCGTATAGCCTGGTATCTGCAGCGGCTTTCACTTTTATCTGCAGTAGGTAAATTAACTTTATATTGATTACTTAGATTTCTAAAAAGGCCTCGCCGAAATATTCAGATATTGCAATCCGGAACATAAATAAATATGAATATGCCTATACAGCGTTTTTTAATTATCGATAATGTTATTCACAGCTAAATACACGTTAGCTGGTATAAGCAACCAAGACATCTAATAAGGATATGGAATAAAATGCGTGAATTAAATCAAACTGAAATCGAGATGGTGAACGGTGCCTGGGCAAGCTCTTTAGGTGACGCTATCGAAGGGGCCGTTTATGGCGCAGGTGCAGGTTTCTGTACTGGTCTGGCACTGGGTGGCATCAATACAAAGTCTGATGGGCTGGGTTTTGGCGTTATTGCACAGGGTGTTGGCGCAGTAGTGGGTAGCGTTGTCGGTACTGTTGTTGGTGGTGTTGGTGGTTTCCTCTTTGGCAAAGATGATGTCACTACTTTCGTTGATAACTACACCAATCAGATTGGTGGTTAAGGTCCGATAACAGGCTGACATATCTGAATGTCATCCTGATTGCGATGTCTGGATCGACGCTTCTCCGTTATGTTGCCCCAAATATCGTAAAGTAAAAGGTTCCGGATCGATGAACATCATTCCGGAATCTTTATTTTTGATAACTTTATTTTTGATAATATACCACATAAACCTTGTGGCACTTTATTCATCATCGTCCAAATTATTTACCTGAATAAGAATTTTTCCGTCCAGTACAATTTTATTCTTCGCCTTAAGTTCTGCCACAATTTTCATGACATAACTTCGGGATAATAACGTGCGATCCAGGATGTAGTTAGCCAGACCCGTTTTCATTCTCAATTCAATAGGTTCAAGCATCAGAGCGTGAATTTGTTTGTTAATCAGACTGCTACCTGTTCGTGCGGTCGATTTAACATTATATTCGTTGAGCCGATAATTTATAAAACCTAATACAAATGATAAATTTTTCCATAAATTTTTCTCAGCGATGACCTGATTAACAGTATCGGTTTCCACACACATCACCAGTGCATCAGTTTCCGGACGCCAGTAATATTCTTCACTGAGAGGGAATAAGACGCTGGTAACGCCAATGATACTGGGAGCACGGGAAGTGGCGATAACAAGATTATCCCGACTTCGACAGATCAGCCCTCGCCCTTCAAATACCAGATAGCAGACGGGCTTCCCGGAACGAACAAAATTGAGCTTTTTATTTTTCTTGCAATCAAGCAATCGGGCCGCAGGAATCAATGAATCCATAAGAACCTGAATATCATGAACAGGTTTTTTTAGTAATTCTGACTGGGGAAAGGCAGAGAAATTAACTTGCATAATAAGCTCAATAATTTAGTTCTGAACGGAGTCAGACCTAATGGTTTTAGAATTTAATGTTAAACCAATTATAAACTATCCTTAAAAAAAATCACTTCCGGATTTTTATTTTAGCCATTGAAATTAATTGCCTCACATTTACGTTAGTTATAAGTCAGCGTTAATGTGGCAGTGGCATTTGCAGTACCTGCGATCACCGTGCCAGCCGTTTTATAATAGCTTGCGCTGAACGTGAGTGGCTCCTGAGCCTGAGCTCCGCCGCTGGTATAAAGATTGCCGTTACGCTGAGAGGAGATTATGGTAAGCAATTGATTGAGAGGAAGACCCTGAGTGCCACTGTCATAGGTTCTCGCTTTAAGCCCTAACTGAACACCGAGACCTGTCGCTACCCCTTCGCTACCTGCTCCCGTTAACGCAATCACCGTATGGTTGGCATTGTCCCCTGATGCTTCAGCCGCAGCCACTGAGAGTGAGACATTCGTGCCCACTTCGCAGGTGAGATTCACCGTCTGATCCTCAGGCGCCCGAATAACGTTTTGTGTATCAAACTCCGTCACATTGATAGTGTCGAAATTAAAGCGGAGGCTTGACGTATCTGCATTACACCCCATCGCTTTAATCACCACCTGCGTGTTATTCAGAACGACATTCGAGGCAATGTCGCCAGCAGCGCTATGACTGGGATCTTCACGGAAATCTACCTGCGCCAGCGGGCTTCCAAAGGACAACGTCCCGGCCGAAATCGGGCCGCCAGTGGCAACCAGTTCGACCATATACTGCGAATTTCTCAGCGTGTGGTCATCCCTGGTGCCGCTACCCGCATGCCAGTCGTTATCTACGGGTGTCGGCGAATCATTCGGACCTGCCTGATTCATAGCTGTCACTCGAACACCTATACCGGAGAGGTTTGTTGGCATCAACTGTGTTCCCCCTGGCGCTTCAACCTGTGGAGTGTTGAGATAAAAATAACCGACAACATAGGATCTGCCACAACCTGACATTGTCAGATCGTCATTGGAACCCGCTACCCAGCCAGAGGAATAGAGAACGGTTCCCGCTGAATAATCACTATTTTCCACAACAATATTTCCCGGCAGCGAAATATAACTTGTAGAAATACTTTTATCATCAAAAAGCCCGGTGCCGCGCTGACAGTCTGCAAGACTCAAATGTGAGAAAAAAAACAGAGATGCAAGCAGAAATAATTTTTTAATATTCATAATGATAATCAATGGATAACAAAACGAGAATAATGACGAGAGGCGTAAAGAACACGTCTCCCGACAGGCAATATTACTGGTATGTGAAATTCACCGTGACGGCGCTCTTAAAATCACCGGCCGTTGGCGTACCATGGGGTGAGTACATTCTTGCCCCAATTGATAACAAACCGGCATGAGTCTCCGTCTGAACCGGGAAAGAATAACTCACGCCGTTGGCCAGATTCACCAGCGCTTTACCATCGATATTAAAAAGTTGTAACCCAATATCTTTTGCCCCATCAGCCATTTCGTTAGCATAAATCGCATTGGCATAAGCCGGATCGTCGGTATAGGGCATACCGGTAAAACTCACCGTTGCCCGAGTCAACTGGGGAGAACATTGCGACAACTTCAACGCCACGACCATCGTACTGCTGTTCCCACCAGGAACCGACAGATCCTGACGTGATATTTGCCCCAGACTGACCTCCTGCGGCACCTCAACCTGACAGGAAGAGGCGATGATCGTCCCGGTGACCTGCACCTGAACCACACTTGAAGCATCGAAAGCCAGTAATTTACCCGAAGGGATAACGCACAAGGCCATCAAAGCAACGGCACTGGCCAGGTTTACGCGGTTAGTGACATTTTTCATGCAGAATCGCGACTCCGGATACAGTTTTCTCTTTCGGCAAAACGTAGCTAACAGCGCAACGATTCTGGTTACCGTTGCCCCAGGCCGCAATTAATGTGCCTCGTTCGTTTAACCCGGTTAAATAGACCAGTCCTTCATCTCCAACAATGGCACTGCGAGTCTGGGAAAGGTCATCCTTGTTATCTGAAGTGCTCACCGTTGTTCCAAACGGTACCGGTTTATTGTTTTCCTGAACCAACGTAAAAAGGACACGATTGCCGACGCTGGTGTTGTAACCCGCTTCAACCACTGCGCCACGAGTGGGGATCACATTCTTACTGGTTTCTTCTAATTCAACATCCGTGCTTTCCAGATGTTCGGTATCCAGCGATATGTTGTTTTTATGATAGGGGTTGGCATAAGGCACGATGGCAAAGCCCTGCTTATCCGTTTTAATGCCGGACTGGCTGGCGACAGGAACGTTGGCCGCACCGTTAGCATTAACTAATACCACCGTGTCATTAAAAGGCTGAGAAAGCGTAATGCCATGTTGATGTACCACTACGCCACCTTGAATACCGTAGTTCACTCGCTGGGCGTTATTATCATACGAATATCCACCGCTCATATCGGCATAACGACTTTTATAGCCAGCGGCAATGCTACCGTTAGTTTTATGATCGGCGTCTGAGTACCCTTCCTGCACACTCCAGTTCAGTGAATGGTCGTAAAATGCCGAGCCTGAAGCATTGACGTTATATGTTGTCGGGCCATTTTTTTCACTGTTCATGCTATAGCTGACACTCGAACCCGGCAGGTATTTATCCAGTGGAATGCTGATATTGAACGAGACCTGACGATCGTCATTTCGGCTATTAGACGGGCCGTCATCGTTTTTATTCAGGTTATAAACATAGTTAAAACCGTAGCTTATACCGTTCCAGCTATTGTTATAGCTCAGACTCAGAGAGGTGGTCCGGCTATGATCCCAATAGTTTTCATTTATATAGCTGGCTGATACAGAGCCATACACAATATCCTGTGTCAGTGATAACTCCGTACGATTACGGCGTCGGTCATTCGTTTCATCTTCCTGGTACGAATCCAGCGCCTCAGATAAGGAATAATATCCACTGGTAGAATAGCGATATCCCGCAACAGCGAGGTTTGTCCCCGTAAGCAAAAAGTTCTTACTGTAGCGCACACGTAATGACTGACCGTTTTCATCTGACAACTTTTCTGTGCCTGTGGAGGCATCCGTGATATTTACCCTGGCCCTGGCATGAGTAACATCAGCCGATATTGCACCAATATCTCCCATGTTAAGACCGAGTCCCACCACAACAGAGGAATAGCCGATGTTGGTTTGTTGCACCCCGCCATAAGCTGTCATCCCCCAGGGCAAGCCATAAATACCGCTTATCTGGCTAAAACTCGCCTCTTTATTACCGCCATTTCGGGTTTGCCCGCCGGTCAGACTGTAATTAATACTTCCTTCCCGGTGTAAAACAGGCAACGATGCATATGGGACCACCATATGTTGTTCAGAACCATCGGACTCTTTGATCGTGACATCCATATCCCCACCGCTACCTGTCGGGTAGAGATCATTAATCACAAAAGCCCCCGGTGCCACCGTGGTCTTATAAATACTGTGACCGTTCTGATTAACCGTCACTTCAGCATTGGTCCGGGCAATACCGCGGATCACCGGCGCATAACCTTTCAGGCTATCCGGTATCATGTTCTCATCTGAAGCCAATTGGACGCCACGAAAAGTAATGCTATCGAAAACATCGTTTGACGTATTACTGTCTCCCAGCGTCAACTGACTGCGCAGTGATTTAATATCCCGCGAGATATAGTTATAAACCGAATCCCATTCGTTTTTACCCTGGTTGTCATGATTCCATGTGGAGTAATTACGAATGCGCCATGGACCGATATTTACACCAGGGCGAAAGTTCCCATACTGATTTGTATTGGTTTGCTGGCCCGTACCTCGCTGCATCGTTGTTGAGCCGGTCATACTATAGTTAAGTAAAAATGCATTGATACCCTCATCCCACTTTTCAGGAGGAATATAGTCACGAATCTGATTCGCCAATGCAGATTGCGGTATGCTTAAATTTAATCTCTGAACATTAAATTTAAACTCGGCGCGGGCATCAGCTATTGCGGATAAGTCCGCACACTGGCTTCCTTCAGCGGTCAGTGCGGGATACCTGGCGGTATTGACTCCCCAACTGTTAAGTTGTTCAACAGTTAAGCATGGCATCAGAGTATCGGATTCCTCGGGAGGCTGGCTGTGTACAAACTTAATTTCCAAAGAGTCTACCTGCTGATTATTGACAAAAACGTCAACACGGTACATCCCTGGAGCCTGATGCCCTTTTTCGAAAATCGACAAATCTACCGCGGATATAGCGCTATCCGTCATTTCCAGCAAGGCAGGGTTAAAATGCTCTCTGCCAAAGGAATATCCGCTGTAAATCAGGCAAAGTGGCACCATCCATGATACAGAGTAAATGGCTCGGGTGTGATATTGATTATCATCAATATTAAATGGATGTTTGATGCTCATCTCCACCCATTCCAAAATCATTATAAATCTTCCAGCTTAGCTTTCCTCCACTCACCCCCGCAGGCAAATTAAAACTCACCGTAGCATTCGGTCCCACCCATGTTGCACTCTCTACGTTTTTATTATTGATTTTGACCACGGCAAAATTCATATAGTAAGGTGTTGGATTCATCACCTGTAATTTGTGGTCGACTATCCGCCAGTTTAGCTTTTGTGTAAATTGCTCAGGATAAGTTCCTACCAGTTTTGCGGGTCGATAAATAAGCTTCAGGCGCGAATTAACAGCAATTTGAATGCTATTACTGACCGTATCATCATTTGTGGCGGCAATGCCTTTGACGTTGAGCCAATACATACTTTCATGATCTTCCGGCATCGGAAGGCCTGAACGCGCAATACGAAGAACATTTTTATCTCCGGAATCCAGGCGAAACAAAGGCGGTGTAATAATGATGGCTTCTTTACCTGGCGTTGTTGAATCTGCAGGGGTGATCCATGACTGAACCAGGTTCGCGACTTTATCCTTATTTTCAACCGATAATGCTGTCTCTTTCTTTGTTCCTTCAAAGACGACACGGGTACCGCCCACTGTCACACTGGCAATAGCATCAAAAGCAGATGCTGACATTATCAGCATAGCTAACGAAATTTTTAAAACTTTCATCAAGATTCTCTGCATTTAAAAAGTGCCAGAACACTCTGACACTTCGTAAGATTATTCGTAGCTAACGGTATAGGTAACGGTTGTAGAGACATCACCTTTTGTCGGGGTTGCCGCACTGGCAACAAGGCTTGCGGTGTAATCAATATCCAAATCCCCCCCCGCCGCAGGTAAATCAATAGCAGTATTCCCGTCATTATTAATGATGGCCGTATTTTTACTGTCTTTAATTATTACAGCAACGTTTTTTGCCGCATTAGTATCCGTCAAATCGTTTTTGAAATAAGTTTCGTCACCATCCGTTGTTCCACTAAATTTAATAAATGCTTTCGTCGGGACACCTGCACCCGCTGCCGGGCAAGAAGTCAGTGAAATATTAAAAATTTTCGGCGCACCTGTTTGCCCCTTGATTGCAATATCTGTCGCTGCAGTATCCCCAAGGTCCAGTGTTGCTACACCACCATTAACAGAAACAGTACAGGCGGAATCGATAACCTTACCAGTAAATATTATTTTATTGTCTGCATTAACTGTAAATGGGACAGATAGAAATAAAACACTAACGATCAGTGTTTTGTTGAATTTAAAATTCATAAAAACTCCAGGCGATAATTTGTCTTTAGATAATATTAAAATGAGATTTACACGTTCTCATTGCCACAGTTTAGATGATTTAATAGGCACTAAGGAATCAGCGCATTCTCTTTTAAGAGATGGTTTACAGTGCAGATGTCTCTTTTTAGACTTGATTTTACATTTCAATAACCATTAGTTTTAAAAAATTTAAAATCATTATGGCAATACCATATTTGAATGCAGATTAGATTCAATTCGCTATTTTTTACAAAGTGACGCGTTAGATTTATTAATGTTAAATCAGAAATTTTAAATCTGTTTATTGATAACATGAATGCAACATATCAAATCAGCGCAAGGCAAATATTACCACTGCCTTATGTACTTTATGATTTAAAGAGTATTTTTAATTTATAGAATGAAATTAAATTGCTACACTTTAAGATGATATCAATAAATTCCATCTGAGAAAGTCATAAGATATATAGTGACATTATATTTATTTTGATAAATATACATTTATTAAAATAAGCAATTCTTCATTTAGATTCTTACGCTATTAATACTATCATATAAAAACTCCACTAAATTAACATCCACAAAAACTATGTCGGGAGAATTGTTAATAACCAAAGGTATGCAAGGATACACATTTGGCTTCCCCTCCTCCAGAGCAAGTACAACTTCATCTTCTGAAAAGATGCTAAAGTCATATAAATCAAGGTACCAGTCACAGTATTCATCAAAAGAATTCAGCACTCTGCCGGGTTGATTTTTGATTGAATCATTTAAGATATTCATATTTAATTCACTCACAGACTCATCTCCCTTTCTGTTGTTAAAAGACACTACCAGAAGGTAACAATATATGAGCCAGGTAATGATTGGCATTTGTTTTTAGTCTCAAATGAGACTATGGCATCATTAATAAAATGAATATTCACAAATCGTTAAATATCTAATTAACATCGTCCCCCATATAAAATGAGATAACGCTATTTAATTGTATGGCATGTTTTATTATGCCAAGCCAGAAGTGACTATTGCCGGTTATTTATACAGGTGTTTGTATGTCCACTTTATGGGTCAAGAAGCGCCAAATCAGAAATCATTTCTGTAAATAGACTAACAGAACGCTATAACTGATTATTTATCAAGGAAAAGTTGAGTTTGGTAGATTTCAGGGGAGTGTGTCTGGAGCGGGCGAAGGGCATAGTACAAATCACAGATAAACCAGCAAACAAGGCGATGTAGTGAGTTATATTTCTATACACACGCACCCTTCGCTTCACTGTTCTCGCTAATCGATATCACCGGCCAATTATCGGTGATACGGCTGGTGGCCAGAACACCATTCGCCTGGCTGGCAACCTGAACAAATCTATACATGCTGGACTCCGAGAACCTTATCAAATGTCATCAGGTACGCATGCCAAAACCTTAGGATTTCTTAGCATCGGCAACGCCTGAAACCTTAATAAATCTATGTCCCCCCCCTCCCCCAATTTTGCGCAAAGATTTTCTGTTTTTTGTGCAGTGGAATTTTTTAATTTCGCGGGTGTAAAAATTCGACCAAGCGGGCCATTACACTGGCTATGGCTTCCAGAGATTTTCCGCCCCCTCCCTCACCAACTTTTCACCGTTCACCTGAATGATTTACGCGAAGATATCAGTTATGTGGATGATGGTTAATTCATTCCAATCAATCATTACATTTACACAACTTGTTGAGCGGTATGGTTATGGAAATTCACGCATCAACAAGGAGTTATCAAAATGGCTATTCCCGCACACCTGTTTCTTAAGGACGACGGTGGTGCACTGATTAAGGGTTCATCCGACGTACGGGATCGTGAAGGAAGTATTGAAGTTCTGAGCTTTACTCATGGCCTGCATATCCCTGTAGATGGGAACACAGGAAAACAAACGGGTACACGTGTACATGGTGCGTTCACTATTGGTAAAGAGTTCGACAGCTCATCAACCTATCTGTACAAAGCTGCAGCCACTGGCCAGACGCTTAAATCTGCTGAGATGAAATGGTACAGAATTAACGACGCAGGACAAGAAGTGGAATACTTCAACATGCTGCTGGAGAATGTGAAGGTTGTGGCAATCACTCCGGTAATGAATCACTGCAAAGATCCGAGTATGCAGCACCTGAATCATATGGAATACGTCGATCTCCGCTATGAAAAAATCACCTGGAAGTTCTGTGATGGCAATCTGGTGTACTCAGACGCCTGGAACGAACGGACAACCGCTTAAGACGGAGATGACCGATGTCACGGCTTTCTTTTGACGCTGCAACGCACGAAATAACTCTTTTGGGTAGTGACGGATCTGTGATTGGTAAGTGGTCGGCCTATAACAATGTCGATTCTCATGCGACGATCCGCCATATTCATAATGGAACGTATGAAATTCAGGACCGAAGTTCACCACACCGACACACACCAGATCCAAACGGCCCTTATGGGTCATACGGAATTATTCGGTTTAACGTCCCGGGACATCCCGGTATTGGTGTTCATTCCGGGAGAGCTAATGCACGTTTTAGACCCGGCCCACCACATGCGACTATGGGCTGCATCCGCACAACAGATGAAGCCATGAGTAAAATAAAAGACTACATGGCGACATCATCGCTTAGTACGATTGAAGTGCTGAATAACAGCGGCCCGTCAGCTGTAGGCTCAACACACCGTAACGAAAATAAAATCTATCATGGCGTGAGGACTTATTTTTTATGAAGGTATTAGCTTCACTGCTTTCCGTTTTTATCCTGATTGCAGGTAACGCAGTAGCAGCGGAGTGTTCGCCCAAAGACGCGGAAGCGGCCGATCTTGCCGTTGACCACCTCACAACATGGCAGACAGTTAACGATTATTTTAATCATTATCGTCAGTGTGATGATGGAGATATTGCGGAAGGGAGTTCCGAGGCGGTTATTCGGTTACTGGCAGATAAATGGGAAACATTACCTAATCTGGATAAGATTATTGCAAAAAATCCTCCGCTGAAAGGTTGGGTGTTAGACCACATAAACACCACGCTTGATACGGATGATTTGTTCAACGTAGAAAAACTGGCAACTTCCCAATGTCCTTCCTCAGGTGAATCTCTCTGTAAAGAAATCGCCAGTTCAGCGCACGAAGCCGCCACTGGTAATTAAATAAAAGCCCGCATACCTGTAGCGGGCCTGTTTCACCACTCCCCCCACCATCAGAACGGGATTTCATCGTTTGGCGGTGTCTGGTCGAAATCATCGAAGTCTGCTGCTGGTCGTTGTTCCTGCGCCCGCCGCAGCTCACCGGGACGTAAACCTGTCAGAACCTGTAACCTCATTACTGTTTTGACAAGAAAGCTATCACTGTACGTATTGAGGACACGGAAAAACTCCGCCAACTCGTCTGATTTCAAAAAGGCGTAATGCTCTTTTTTGTGCGGTGCAAACGCGCTCACTAAATCAGGCGCAGGATTATACTCAGCCCTTCCAGTCACAATGGCATAGCGCCAGACCTCACCACAGCGCTGGCGGACTTTGCGCAGTTTCTCTGTAGCCCCTCTCCCATCGAGCAAAGAGAGCACCCCCATTAGCTCCATTGGCTTAATTTCAGCAATAGGCCGATTGCCAATATATGGGAACACGTCAATTTCGAACGTTTTAATCATCTCTTCTGCGTAGGATGCAGACCAGCGGTCAAATCGCTTAATACCACTCGCGGGCAATCGCCTCGAAAGTATTGCCGATCTCGGTCTGCCGGTCTTGCTTTTCCCGCTTTCGCACCTCACTGGAGTTTATACCGGTGACCACCAGCTTTTTGGCTTCATCACGTTTTTGTCTGGCATCAGTCAAAGATATTAACGGGTACGTACCGAGCGATAGCATTTTGGGCTTTCCGTCGAAACGGTACCGGAAGCGCCACCCTTTCGAGCCGTTCGACTCAACAAGCAGTGACAGGCCATTGCCATCAATTTGTATGCATAGATTTCCCTAGAACCATGTAGAGCTTGAAAATATCAAATCAGCCTGAGATGTTTATGTTTACTGGGTTTTGTAGGAGTTAAGAGAACTTGAGAAAGGTGTGTCTGGAGCGGGCGAAGGGAATCGAACCCTCGTATAGAGCTTGGGAAGCTCTCGTTCTACCATTGAACTACGCCCGCTTTGGAGTGCGTGAGGCATTATAAACCTTACGCTCTTGATGGCAAGGGAGAGACCTGCTGACTGGCGATTAATTCGCCGTCAGCATTTTGGCTTACTGCCCTGCGGCGGCAAATAGCGCAGGGGATCTATGGCCGTCGCACGATAACGAATCTGGAAATGCAACCGCACGGATGCCGCATCCGTGCTGCCCATCGTGGCGATCTTCTGCCCCGCCTTCACGCTTTGTCCGTTATTCACCAGCATGGTGTCATTGTGCGCATAAGCGGTAATGTAATCTTCACTGTGTTTAATCATGATGAGATTACCGTAGCCGCGCAGTTGATTGCCAACGTAGACCACCTTCCCGGCACCTGCGGCATAAACTGGCGTGCCACGGGCGGCAGAAATATCGATCCCTTTATTTCCGCCATCTGCCGTCGAGTAAGGCAAAATTACCTTCCCGCTGGCAGGCCACACCCAACAACGCTGACCAACAGGCGGCCAGGAGGATTGCGGTACAGAAGAAGAGGAGCTTGCCGTGACCGTTTTCGTGGAGGATTTTTTACTGGTTTTGGTTGAGGCGGTTTTCGATCCACCGAGCTTCAGCTTTTGGCCCACTTCAATGGTATACGGCGGCGAAATGCCGTTCAGACGCGCAAGGTCTTTGACGCTTGTACCGGTGGTACGTGAAATCCGGTAAAGCGTATCCCCCCGTTTCACCGTGTAAACGGCGCCAGAATACGATCCGGAATCCGACGATTTGCTCCCCGAGCAGCCTGCCATTAACAGTCCCGCACAAAGCAGCATCGCAATACCCAGGCTATTTTTCTTCAGGCGTCCTGCGCTCAAAACC
The DNA here is from genome assembly GCF_037053465.1 of Citrobacter amalonaticus. Lineage (GTDB taxonomy): Bacteria > Pseudomonadota > Gammaproteobacteria > Enterobacterales > Enterobacteriaceae > Citrobacter_A > Citrobacter_A amalonaticus_H. The sequence goes on along the minus strand of NZ_JBALIF010000004.1, from coordinate 171,356 downwards.
GTTCCTCGCAACATTCACAGACGTCATATGATAGCAGCCCTAATCCGGATGCCAAATTTATTGCGTCGGTATAAGAAGGGAGCAGGCAGCCTGAAAAAGGCTATCACCCTCTCTAACGGTGTATCACAATGAGTTGATTAAACTCATAATGATACGCAGGCACTCCGTTTCCACTGGCTTATCTTGCCTCTTATCAGACCATACTTTTACCCTCGTCACACTTCCCTGCTCTCACGGCCCTACTTTGCGTATCTGGCGTATTTCTTGCCTGATTTTACGGTTGTTCAGGAACCAAATTGTCAAACCGAGGGGACATTTATGAATGCACGGGAAGCAACCGCAACCGGTGAATCATGTATGCGCGTAGATGCCATCGCGAAAGTGACCGGGCGGGCTCGATATACCGATGATTACATGATGGCAGGGATGTGTTACGCCAAATACGTTCGCAGCCCAATAGCTCATGGTTATGTCGCCAGTATTCACTGTGACGAGGCGAAAAATCTGCCCGGCGTGCTGGCGATTTTTACCTGGGAAGATGTCCCTGATATTCCCTTCGCAACGGCGGGGCACGCGTGGACGCTTGATGAAAACAAACGCGATATTGCCGATCGTTTCCTGCTGACCCGTCATGTTCGCCATCATGGCGATGCGATTGCGATTGCGGTCGCAAGGGATGAACTCACCGCAGAAAAAGCAGCACGCCTGGTGCGTGTGGAATGGGAAAAATTCCCGGTGATTACCACCCCGGAAGCGGCACAGGCTCCGGATGCCGTCCAGATTCACTCTCGCGGTAACGTGCTAAATCGCAGTGAAATGAATACAGGTGATGTCCAACAGGCCATTGACGCTGCAGATTTCCAGATCCAGGGACATTACCAGACACCGGTTGTTCAACATTGCCACATGGAAAGCATCACCTCCTTGGCCTGGATGGAAGATGACACCCGTATTTCCATCGTCTCAAGCACCCAGATCCCACATATTGTCCGCCGGATTGTAGGGCAAGCGCTCGACATTCCATGGTCATGCGTGCGGGTCATCAAACCGTACATCGGCGGTGGATTTGGCAACAAACAAGATGTGCTGGAAGAACCGATGGCAGCCTTCCTGACCCGCAAACTGGGTGGTATTCCGGTGAAAGTTTCCCTCAGTCGCGAAGAGTGTTTCCTCGCCTCCCGCACCCGCCATGCGTTTACCATTGAGGGTCGGATGGGGGTGAACCGTGATGGTACGTTGAAAGGCTACAGTCTGGATGTTCTGTCTAACACCGGCGCCTATGCCTCTCACGGACATTCGATCGCTTCTGCTGGCGGCAACAAAGTCGCATATCTCTATCCACGCAGCGCTTACGCATACCGATCCACAACCTGCTACACCAACCTCCCCTCCGCAGGCGCGATGCGTGGCTACGGCGCCCCGCAGGTTATCTTTGCCGTGGAGTCGCTACTGGATGATGCGGCAACAGCGCTGGGGCTCGATCCGGTAGAGATTCGGCTGCGTAATGCAGCCCGCGAAGGCGACATAAACCCTATTACCGGGAAACGTATCTACAGTGCCGGTCTCCCGGCGTGTCTGCAAAAAGGCCGCGAGTTGTTTGACTGGGATGCTCGCCGCGCGGCGTGCCAGCATCAACAGGGCGCTATCCGTCGCGGAGTTGGCGTCGCCTGTTTCAGCTACACCTCTAATACCTGGCCGGTCGGCGTGGAGATTGCTGGCGCTCGTCTGCTCATGAATCAGGATGGAACTCTCCATGTTCAGAGCGGGGCCACGGAAATTGGTCAGGGAGCCGATACCGTATTCTCGCAGATGGTGGCCGAAACGGTCGGCGTACCGGTTCGCGATGTACACGTCATTTCAACACAGGATACGGATATTACGCCTTTTGACCCTGGCGCATTTGCCTCGCGCCAAAGCTATGTCGCCGCGCCAGCCTTACGCAAAGCGGCATTACAACTCAGAGATAAAATCCTCAGCCATGCCGCAGACATGTTGCATCAGTCAGCGATGGCGCTGACGCTAACCGGAGGAAACATTGTACTGACCGAACGCCCGGACGCGCCTTTGCTGTCGTTAAAAGACGTGGCGATGGATACCTTTTACCACCCGGAGCGCGGTGGTCAACTGTCAGCAGAATGCTCAGTGAAAACAACCACTAACCCACCGGCATTTGGTTGTACCTTCGTCGATCTGAGCGTCGATCTTGCGCTGTGCAAGGTTACGATCAACCGAATTCTTAATGTTCATGATTCCGGTCATATTCTGAATCCTCTCCTGGCTGAGGGGCAGGTTCATGGTGGAATGGGAATGGGGATCGGCTGGTCGCTCTTTGAAGAGATGATTATTGATGCTGAAAGCGGCATGGTCCGTAATCCCAATCTCCTCGATTACAAAATGCCCACAATGCCCGATCTGCCGCCGCTGGAAAGCGCCTTTGTCGAAACGTATGAACCGCAATCCGCCTATGGACATAAATCTCTTGGCGAACCGCCGATTATCCCGGTTGCCGCCGCCATTCGTAACGCGGTGAAAATGGCGACAGGCGTGGCTGTTAATACGTTGCCTCTGACACCAAAACGTCTGTTTGAGGAATTCCATCTGGCAGGTCTGATTTGAGGATAACACCATGTTTGACTTTGCTTCTTACCACCGTGCTGCTGACATTGCCGATGCGCTCCACCTGCTGTCGCGCCATCCACAGGCGACGTTGCTCGCAGGCGGAACCGACGTGTTGATTCAACTGCATCATCACAATGCGCATTACCGGCATATTGTCGATATCCATCGTTTGCCAGAACTGCAGGGAATCACACTGACAAAAGAGAAGGGATTACGCATCGGCTCGGCGACCACCTTCACTGAACTGATCGAGCACCCGCTAACGCAACAATATTTGCCTGCCTTGTGCGCTGCCGCCGCGTCCATCGCGGGGCCGCAAATCCGTAACGTCGCAACCTACGGCGGGAATATCTGTAACGGCGCAACCAGCGCAGACTCCGCGACGCCAACCTTAATTTATGACGCCTTGCTTGAGATTCGCTCCCCGAAAGGCGTGCGATTCGTCAGCATAAACGGTTTTCATACCGGCCCTGGTAAAGTCGCTCTTGAGCAGAATGAAATTCTCGTCGCCTTTCATTTTCCACCACAGCCTACAGCTCATACAGGCAGTGCGCATTTTAAATATGCGATGCGGGAGGCAATGGATATCTCAACCATTGGCTGTGCGACTCTGTGTCACCTGGATAACGGCAGTCTGAAAGAACTCCGGCTGGCTTTCGGCGTCGCGGCCCCCACGCCAGTCCGCTGCCAGCATGCCGAACGCACGGCGCAACATGCACCATTGACTCAACAAACGCTGGACGCGATTGCCGAATCCGTCCTCCAGGACGTCGCGCCGCGCTCTTCCTGGCGAGCAAGTAAGGAATTTCGTCTGCATCTCATTCAGACAATGACGAAGAAAGTCATTAACGAAGCCGTTATCGCGGCGGGAGGAAAGTGGCAATGAATGACACCAACCGAATCACGCTGGAGTGCGAAATCAATGGCATCCCTTTTCAACTCAGCATCAAGCCCGGCATGCCGCTCTCTGAATTACTGCGCGAACAGGGATTACTGAGCGTAAAACAGGGCTGTGGCGTGGGTGAATGCGGCGCCTGCACGGTCCTGGTTGACGGCACGGCCGTTGACAGTTGCCTCTATCTCGCGGTGTGGGCAGCGGGAAAACAGATCCGCACGCTGGAAGGGGAATCCGTCGACGGTCAACTTTCCCGGGTGCAGAAGGCTTATGCCACTTCCGGCGCCGTTCAATGCGGTTTTTGCACCCCAGGATTGATCATGGCGACCACCGCAATGCTGAACAAACCGCGAGATAAGCCCTTGACCATTCTGGAGATCCGGCGCGGACTGGCGGGAAATCTGTGCCGCTGCACCGGATACCAAATGATCGTTGATACCGTACAGCACTGCCTCGCACCAGAGGAACCGCGTTAAGCGTTCAGCAACTCATACTTTTTGATCTTACGATAAAGCGTTGCGATACCGATGCCCAACTCATCCGCCACCTGTTTTTTATTCGAGTGGCGAGATAAGGCATCGCGGATCATCTGCTTTTCCATCTCTTCCAGCGCAGTGCCGCCTGCTTCCTCCGCGAGCGGATGCGCCATGTGAGTGGCAATGCCAGCAGACACCGGCGCTTTACCATTATTGATAAGATTCGGCGGTAGCAGCGTACTGTCAATCACTTCACCTGAGGGGACAACGTTTACCAGATACTCCATCAGATTGCTTAATTCACGAAGGTTACCCGGCCATTGATGGTGTCTGAGCAGCGCCACAACATCAGGCGCAATCCCCGGATAAACCAATCCCAAACGACGCGTATGCAGATGCAGAAAATAGTGAATCAGCAGCTCAATATCATCCTGCCGTTCACGCAATGGCGGCAAGGTCACCGGGATGACATTCAGCCGGTAGAAAAGATCTTCGCGGAATTTACCTTCAGCGATGAACTGCCCAAGATTTTGGTTGGTCGCTGAAATAATGCGAATATCGACCTGAACCGGACAGCTCGCGCCAATGGGCAAAACCTCTCTTGCTTCAATGGCCCTTAATAGTTTCGCCTGGAGCATCAACGGCATATCGCCGATTTCATCGAGAAATAACGTGCCGCTGTTTGCCGCCTGGATCAGGCCGGTTTTCCCATTAGCAGAAGCCCCCGTAAATGCGCCTTTAACATAGCCAAACAGCTCACTTTCCAACAGTGGTTCGGGGATTGCGGCGCAGTTAATGGCAATAAAGGGCTTATTGCGACGCTCACTCAGTTTGTGAATCGCCCGGGCAACCACCTCTTTCCCGGTGCCGCTTTCCCCCACAATCATGACGCTGGACGGGCTGGGCGCAATACGAGCAATCAACTGCTTAAGCTGACGCATGACCCGACACTCGCCCACCAGTTGCTCAATATGCGGCTCATCCGGGGCAATCGATACGGCGGAACTGGTATGCGACTGATGAAAGGCCATCAGAAATAATTGCCGTCCCTGAACGTGATGCAACTGGCCAATAATCAATTCGTTTTTATCATCCCAGGAGACAATATGCTGCATATGTCCGTGGGTGAAATGACTCTCATAGGTTAATGGCCGGAACCGGACGGATTTTCCCACCATATTATTCTGTACGACGCCAAGAATTTTCAGCGCCGTCTGATTAGCGAACTGAACACGATTATCTTCGTCAATGACCAATACACCTTGATCCATATTCTCAATCATTGTCGAAAATATTTTACTGATGCTGTCACTGCCACTCTGATCTTCAAGAAGTTTCGACACAAAAATGGTGGATATATGACGCACATAATCGGAAAACTCGTGCAGGTTATCATTGATATGCTCCTGCTGCTCATGCGTCACGGCAATCAAACTGATCACGCCCACACAACGATCCTGAAGAATCACTGGCGTGCCAAGAAACGCTTTCTCACGACAATTCTCCTTGTTGTCACATCCCTCACAAAGCGGATCGAAGCGGGAGTGTGTTACCACCTTTTCTTTCTTTGTTTCAAGCACATATTTCAGCAACCTCGAGTTACCGCTCAGCGGCCGGCCAAGGAATTTTCCATACGCGCCGGTTCCCGCCACGCGACAGAGGCTCTCATCGACAATCTCAACTTCAAGCTGTAATACGCTGGCAAGCATTCTGGCAAAGCGCTGAATTGTCGGTTGAATCTGCATCAAAACGGATTGCGTTGTTGCAAGCACCATAGTATTACCTTCCGGAATCACTTAACTAATTGATCGTTGAAGACATTGATGGTTCGTAGAATATAAGGATACTAACTCAGCCCCAATTTGCTTTGATAAAAACACAGGATGTTTATCATTTTATAATAAAAATATGGAAGAGAAATCACATTTCCATATCAATATGAGAATCCTCAAGGCAAATTTATCAAACTGGTGGCATTGGCTCTTTTTTAAGGGATTAATCTGTCAACAGGAGAAGAGGTAAATTATTCTGGTTATGAAGCCAAACGTTTTCGTATATTTCATCCCAATTTAAAGCGCACAATATCTGTGATAAAGACCACAGATTGCTTTATTAATTCACGTTTATTGACCGTCAGACTCATTTTGGCATGTTTATTGTTAGTCCCTGGTATCGCGGTAATGCCTTCGCCCTTACCACGAAAAAGCTACCTTGCCGTCACTCCACTACCGGGACCTTACAATGAAAACTGTTAATGAGCTGATAAAGGATATCAATTCGCTGACCTCAAACCTCCACGAGAAGGATTTTTTGTTAACGTGGGAACAGACGCCGGATGAACTCAGACAAGTCCTGGACGTCGCCGCTGCGCTGAAGATGCTGCGAGCTGAAAATATCGCGACGAAAGTCTTCAATAGTGGTTTAGGAATCTCTGTATTCCGTGATAACTCCACTCGTACCCGCTTCTCTTATGCCTCCGCCCTTAACCTGCTCGGTCTCGCTCAGCAGGATCTTGATGAAGGGAAATCGCAAATCGCCCACGGTGAAACTGTCCGCGAGACGGCCAATATGATCTCTTTCTGCGCTGACGCAATTGGTATTCGCGACGACATGTACCTTGGCGCAGGCAATGCCTATATGCGTGAAGTCGGCGCCGCGCTCGACGACGGCTACAAGCAGGGCGTGTTGCCGCAGCGCCCGGCGTTAGTCAACCTGCAATGTGATATTGACCACCCGACGCAGGCGATGGCCGATCTGGCCTGGTTGCGTGAGCACTTTGGCTCACTGGAAAACCTCAAGGGCAAAAAAATCGCCATGACCTGGGCTTACTCCCCCAGTTACGGTAAGCCCCTCTCCGTACCGCAGGGGATTATCGGCCTGATGACCCGCTTTGGCATGGATGTCACCCTCGCGCATCCGGAAGGCTACGACCTGATCCCGGACGTGATTGAAGTGGCGAAAAACAATGCTCATGCCTCCGGCGGCAGCTTCCGCCAGGTCACCAGTATGGAAGAAGCGTTCAAAGACGCCGATATCGTCTATCCGAAGTCATGGGCGCCGTACAAAGTGATGGAAGAACGTACCGAACTGCTACGCGCCAACGATCATGCCGCCCTGAAAGAGCTGGAAAGACAGTGCCTTGAGCAGAATGCGAAGCATAAAGACTGGCACTGCACCGAAGAAATGATGCAACTCACCCGCGATGGCGACGCGCTGTATATGCACTGCCTGCCTGCGGATATCAGCGGCGTCTCCTGCAAAGAGGGGGAAGTTGCCGAAACGGTATTCGAAAAATACCGCATCGCCACTTACAAAGAAGCCAGTTGGAAGCCCTATATCATCGCCGCGATGATCCTCTCCCGCAAATATCCGAAGCCTGGCGTGGTGCTGGAGCAACTGTTGAAAGCCGCGCAACCGCGCATCAAATAACCCCTGAGCCGACCCGCCGGTCGGCTCTCCTTTTCGGAGGCCAAAAGGATAGGATATGTCCGTTTTCTCATTGAAGATCGATGTTGCCGATAATCAGTTTTATAACGGTGAAACGTCGCCCCTCTTTTCACAAAAACAGGCTAAAACCGCGCGCCAGTTCCACCAAAAAATCACCGGCTATCAGCCTACCCCTCTGTGCGCGCTCGACTGCCTTGCCAATCTGCTCGGCGTGAAAAAAATAGTCGTCAAAGATGAATCAAAACGCTTTGGGCTGAACGCTTTCAAAATGCTCGGTGGCGCATATGCCATCGCCCAACTGCTGTGCGAGAAATATCATCTTGATATTGAAACGCTCTCGTTCGAACACCTCAGAAACGCTATTGGCGAGAAAATGACGTTTGCCACTACCACTGACGGCAACCACGGTCGCGGTATCGCCTGGGCTGCACAGCAGCTCGGACAGCATGCCGTGATTTACATGCCGAAAGGTTCCGCCCAGGAACGTGTGGACGCCATTCTCAAGCTCGGCGCAGAGTGCATCGTCACGGATATGAACTATGACGATACCGTCCGCCTGACCCTGCAACATGCCCAACAGAACGGCTGGGAAGTGGTGCAGGATACCGCCTGGGAAGGCTACACAAAAATTCCCACCTGGATTATGCAAGGCTACGCCACGCTGGCCGATGAGGCCGTGGAGCAAATGCGCGCAATCGGCGTCACGCCCACTCACGTGCTGTTACAGGCAGGCGTTGGCGCGATGGCGGGCGGGGTGCTGGGCTATCTGGTTGATGTCTATGGTCCACAAAATCTGCACAGCATTATCGTCGAACCGGACAAAGCCGACTGTATTTATCGTTCCGGCGTGAAAGGCGAAATCGTCAACGTCGGCGGGGATATGGCGACCATCATGGCCGGTCTGGCCTGTGGCGAACCGAACCCGCTCGGTTGGGAAATCCTGCGCAACTGCGCCACACAATTCATCTCCTGCCAGGACAGCGTCGCAGCGCTGGGCATGCGCGTGCTCGGCAATCCCTGCGGCACCGATCCGCGCGTGATCTCCGGTGAGTCAGGCGCAGTCGGTCTGGGCGTTCTGGCCGCTGTTCATTATCACCCGCAACGTCAGGCCCTTATGGACAAACTGGCGCTGGATAAAGACGCCGTTGTGCTGGTCATCAGTACCGAAGGCGATACCGATGTTAAGCACTACCGTGAAGTGGTTTGGGAAGGCAAACATCCGGTCGCACCGTAACCCCTATTGGAACAGGCTCCCCAGGAGAGACGGGAGCGCACACTGGAGAAAAGAAATGGCTAAGCACATTCCCTTTAAACTGATTCTGGAAAAAGCACACGACTACAAAGAAGACATGACGCGCTTCCTGCGCGACATGGTTGCCATTCCCAGCGAAAGCTGCGATGAAAAACGCGTTGTCCATCGTATCAAACAGGAAATGGAGAAAGTGGGATTCGATAAAGTCGAGATCGATCCTATGGGTAACATTTTGGGATACATCGGCCACGGCCCGCGCCTTGTCGCGATGGATGCGCATATTGATACGGTTGGTATCGGTAATATCAAGAACTGGAACTTCGATCCCTATGAAGGGATGGAGACTGATGAACTGATTGGCGGGCGCGGTACATCCGACCAGGAAGGCGGTATGGCCTCAATGGTCTATGCCGGGAAAATCATTAAAGATCTCGGTCTGGAAGATGAGTACACGCTGCTGGTGACAGGAACGGTACAGGAAGAAGATTGTGACGGGCTGTGCTGGCAGTACATCATTGAGCAATCGGGCATCCGTCCGGAATTTGTCGTCAGCACCGAGCCAACCGACTGCCAGATCTACCGCGGGCAGCGCGGGCGCATGGAAATCCGCATTGATGTCCAGGGGGTCAGTTGTCACGGCTCCGCTCCGGAACGCGGTGATAACGCCATCTTCAAAATGGGCCCGATTCTCAACGAGTTGCAGGAACTGTCACACCATCTGTCATATGACGAATTCCTCGGCAAAGGCACCCTAACCGTTTCTGAAATCTTCTTCACCTCGCCAAGCCGCTGCGCCGTGGCGGACAGTTGCGCGGTCTCCATTGACCGTCGTCTGACCTGGGGAGAGACCTGGGAAGGCGCGCTGGAAGAGATCCGCGCCCTGCCCGCCGTGAAGAAAGCCAACGCGGTAGTCTCAATGTACAACTATGACCGCCCCTCCTGGACCGGGCTGGTGTATCCAACCGAGTGCTATTTCCCAACCTGGAAAGTGGAAGAAGATCACTTCACCGTCAAAGCACTGGTCAACGCCTACGAGGGACTGTTCGGCAAAGCGCCAGTGGTCGATAAGTGGACCTTCTCCACCAACGGCGTATCGATCATGGGGCGTCACGGTATTCCAGTGATCGGCTTTGGCCCGGGTAAAGAGCCGGAGGCCCATGCGCCAAACGAGAAGACCTGGAAATCGCATCTGGTGACCTGCGCCGCCATGTACGCGGCGATCCCATTATCCTGGCTGGCAACGAAATAACGATCAATCTCCCCCGGCCTGCCGGGGGATTTCTGGAGCTTGCTATGCGTGTGTTGATTAAAAATGGCATTGTCGTTAACGCTGACGGACAGGCAAAACAGGATCTGCTGATTGAAAGCGGCATTGTTCGCCAACTGGATACGGAGATTACACCACCGCCCTCTTGTGAAGTCATCAACGCGGCGGGCTGTTACGTTTTCCCCGGCGGGGTAGATGTACATACGCATTTCAATATTGACGTCGGGCTGGCCCGTAGCTGTGATGATTTTTTTACCGGCACCCGCGCTGCGGCGTGTGGCGGTACAACAACCATTATCGACCATATGGGATTTGGCCCAACGGGCTGTCGGTTACGCCATCAACTGGAGGTCTACCGGGAGTACGCCGCCCATAAAGCCGTCATTGACTACAGCTTTCACGGCGTCATCCAACACGTCAATCACGCCATTCTTGACGAAATCCCGATGATGGTGGAAGACGGCATTAGCAGCTTTAAGCTCTATCTGACCTATCAGTACAAACTCAATGATGATGAAACATTACGGGTACTGCGTCGTCTGCATCACTCCGGCGCGCTGACGACGGTTCACCCGGAAAACGACGCGGCAATCGCCAGTAAACGGGCTGATTTTATCGCCGCAGGGTTAACCGCGCCGCGCTATCACGCCCTGAGCAGACCGCTGGAGTGCGAAGCCGAGGCCATCGGGCGAATGATTAACCTCGCACAAATCGCCGGCAACGCGCCGCTGTATATCGTCCACTTATCCAATGGCCTGGGGCTGGAGTATTTACGACTGGCAAAAGCGAATCACCAGTCGGTGTGGATAGAGACCTGTCCGCAATATCTGTTACTGGATGAACGCCGATATGACGCAGAAGATGGCCTGAATTTCATTCTTAGCCCGCCGTTACGCAACGTTCGCGAACAGGACAAGCTCTGGTGTGGCATCAGCGATGGAACAATCGATGTGGTGGCGACCGATCACTGCACGTTCTCAATGGCGCAACGACAACAGATCTCCGGCGGTGATTTTAGCCGCTGCCCAAATGGGTTACCGGGCGTGGAAAACCGCCTGTCACTGCTCTTTTCGCACGGCGTCATGAGTGGACGCATAACGCCAGAACGCTTTGTTGATTTAACCAGTGCGATGCCCGCCAGGCTGTTCGGCCTGTGGCCGCAAAAGGGACGGCTTGCGCCTGGATCGGATGGCGATGTCGTCATTATCGATCCCCGCCAGCCACACGAGATCCACCATGCCGGGCTGCACGACAACGCCGACTATTCTCCGTGGGAGGGTTTCTGCTGCCAGGGAACGATTGTCAGAACGCTGTCGCGTGGTGAAACGCTCTACTGTGATGGCGTTTTTACAGGGAAAGCGGGTCGGGGTCGCTTCTTACGTCGTAAACCGTTTACGCCGCCCGACATTCGTGAAACAGATAAGTAAGCAGGATAAGTGAGGAAAAATGAGGAAAAAAATAGTTCTCGCCCTGGGGGGAAATGCGCTGGGTGACGATCTGGCCGGACAAATGAAGGCCGTCAAAATCACGGCCCAGGCCATCGTCGACTTAATTGCGCAAGGCCATGAAGTGGTAGTGACTCATGGCAATGGACCGCAGGTAGGAATGATTAATCAGGCATTTGAGGCGGCGTCAAAAACGCAAGCGCACTCGCCCATGTTGCCCATGTCCGTCTGTGTGGCATTAAGTCAGGGTTATATCGGTTACGATCTGCAAAACGCGCTGCGCGAAGAATTGCTCTCACGCGGCATGCACAAACCCGTGGTGACGCTGGTGACACAGGTAGAAGTCGACGCCAACGATCCCGCGTTCCTCAATCCCACCAAACCCATCGGTTCATTCTTCACCAGGCAGGAGGCAGAACAACTGGAGAAGCAAGGCTATACGCTCAAAGAGGATGCTGGTCGCGGCTATCGTCGCGTTGTCGCATCCCCCAGACCCGTGGACATCATCGAGAAAGCGTCCGTCAAAGCGCTGGTTGACGCCGGACAGGTGGTGATTACCGTTGGCGGCGGGGGCATTCCGGTAATTCGTGAAGGCAACCACTTGCGCGGCGCCAGTGCGGTGATCGACAAGGACTGGGCCAGCGCCCGTCTGGCAGAAATGATCGACGCCGATATGCTCATCATCCTGACTGCCGTCGAAAAAGTGGCGATTAACTTTGGTAAAGAAAATGAGCAATGGCTGGACCGCCTGTCGTTGAACGATGCAGAGCGCTTTATCAACGAAGGCCATTTTGCCAAAGGCTCTATGCTGCCAAAAGTGGAAGCCGCCGCGTCGTTTGCCCGCTCCCGCCAGGGTCGGGAAGCGCTCATTACGGTATTGAGCAAAGCGAAAGAAGGGATTGAAGGAAAAACGGGAACCGTGATTTGCCAGTAATGGATGCGTTTATCCCGTAAGTTGCCGGATGACACTGCAAGCGTCTCCGGCAACGCGCTTTACGCGACCTCAAGCACCTCGCTCGTCGATTTTACCCCCTGATGCATCAACATCATCAGCGCTTCCAGCACACCGCCGCCAATGGCTCTCGCCTTATCAGAAACGCTGGTAAAATCAGCCGTCTCACCACGCGGATCGATATCTCCAATCTTAAAGCCCCCCACCACAGCCAGTCCATCGCTTAACAGGCCGCGCACCATGCCAGACAGAGGCGCTTTAATTTCGCTTTCTCCGATCCAGGCGATCACCTCTCCCTCTTCCACCAGATCGCCTAATTTCACCCTGGCGCGCATAATACCTGCGGTAGGCGCACGGATCACCCGTCGTGCGGTATGCCCCATGATATTACCGGGAATGCCGGTATTCTCTTGCGCGCAGCCAGAGTAGATCACCTTCCCCAGCCAGTGTCCGCGATTCGTTTCAATCACCGCATGGCAGTCCTGGCCCGCGGTAAACCCCGGCCCCAGCGCAATGGTCACCGGCGCCATCTCTCTGCGCGTTCCCAGATTTTGTTTTGCCAGAATGGCATCAACGACGCAGACCGGTTTCAACGCGTCAATCAGTGAACCGGCAGGATCAATAAGGACCGGTATAAAACCGCGATCGGCTAAGGCCGCCGCCTCTGCCGATGTCGTTGCCAGACGCGCCGTCACGCCTTCGACGATCATTTCACCGTCAAAAACCGCCTGGGCAAACGCCACACTGCGGCGAATAACCGTCGGTTTTTCCACGTCCAGCATGATCACTTTGAAACCTGCATGGAACAGGCGCAACGCCACACCACTGGCGATATCCCCCGCCCCCCGGATCACGACGCGTTGATGGCCCGATGGGTGCGCCGCTCGCATCATCAATCCACCGGGGGCATTATTTTTAACCTGCAGGATCTCCGCCAATACGCTCACCGCAATCTCCTGCGGTGTTTCGGCACCAATGTTATAGCCTACGGGGGCATGCAGACGGGCGATATGCTCTTCACCGACACCTTTTTCACGCAACTGGCGCAGGAACAGTTGCACCTTACGTCGGCTGGCTAATAAACCAAGCCACGCAATAGGCTGTTCGATTAACCTGTCCAGCGCTTCCCGATCCTGATTATTCGTCGCGATAAGCACAAAGTTGTCTGACCGGATCTCCAGTGCATCCACCGCAGCAGCAAAAGAATCAGCATGTAAGAGGTGTACCGAAGGAGGAAAATTATCCGGATTCAGGCTATCGCGATAAATGTCCGCCACGGCAATATCAAAGCCTAACAGCGCTGCGCTCTGGGCAATCGCCCGGTTCACATGCCCGGCACCGATGAGCACCAGTCGCGGGCGCAGACCATGAACGCTGATGAAGACCGACATTGCGCCGCCGCAATCTGACCCCACGGCATCGGCGCCATTGCGGGCCATTCGACCATGAAACATGCGCGGTTTTCTTTCACGTAGCGCCTGTTGCGCTTCCTCGATCACCTTACGCTCCACCATTCCACCGCCAATCGTTCCAATGACAGATCCATCCTGATGCACTAGCATCTGTGCCGAATGGCGAGGCGTAGAGCCCCGGCTATCGACAATCTGCGCCAGCGCAAAGGGGCAGTTTTGCTCTTCAAGTTTTGCAGCCTCTGTGAAAATATTCATAAGAACCTCGATGGATATCCTTTCAGTCAGCCCGTTTTCCGGCGTCGCTATCTCACAAATCTGCGCATGATTGCGGGGGACTCCTGAGCATTTCCCAGCCAGATGGCATCCACATCTCCCTGTAACAACGGAAGCCGCCACTCTCTTTCATCCTTCGTATTCTCAGATTGAGAAAAACGATTGATGAACCAGATTCGCCGACTGGCTGGCGGCGCGTTTTTGAACGCCCCCTGCGGATGCTGAACCAACCGGATAAGATGCCGGGGGCGTAGTCGGTTTCCCTCTGTCAGGCCAGTGATGCCGGCAAACAGCGGCCAGCGATGCACATTATCTGGTCCCGGATATTCCCCGAGAAGATGTCCCCCCATGATGGCAATCACGCAGCAACTGCTTTCAGGTATGCAAGGTTCGTGCTCATCTGGCGCTTTTAACGGCATTCCATGCGCGCCATCGGCTTCGACGAGAATTACGTCACATTCCTGTCGTCTGGCTAACGCATCGATTGCCGCTGGCGCGAATCCCCGCGCTTTCCCCAGGGGAGCTTTCCACGAATGAAAACAGGTGATGATGGGCTGGGTTAGCCAATGATGTGGCAATCCGGCAGGTTGCCGACAAAACAATGTTGGCCAGGATGTGTCAGGCAAAAACATATGCGTAGTGGTGGTGATGAATACCCGCCGACCGGATAAATGAAAGCGGCGAGCAAGCCAAAAAAGCGTACTGGTTTTCCCCCCCGCCCCCACAACGGAAATAACGGCTGGCCGTTTCTGTGCGCCCAAATCAAAAATTAAAGAAGCATCATCCGGTATACTCATAAGCCTCTCATAAGCGACACCATATCTGACGGACGGAATGAAATCGTTATGCCTGTTATTGACTGTATAATTACCGCTGCAGGATTATCATCCAGAATGGGAAAATGGAAAATGATGTTACCCTGGCAGGGGGGGACAATTCTTGATGCAAGTATCAAAAATGCGCTGCAATTCTGTCACAGAGTTATATTAGTCACCGGATATCGCGCCAGCGAATTGCAAAGCCGCTATGCTAATCAGCGCAATATCATTATTACCTACAACCCAAATTATGCCCAGGGATTATATTCGTCGATAAACGTCGCCGCTACCGCCGTTCGCAGTGAACATTGCTTTATTACACACGGCGACATGCCGGAGGTGCATGTCGATATTTTCCGTAAAATCTGGGCGTTACGCGATGAAAACGCCATTATCCCTTGCTACAAAGGCCAACCCGGACACCCCATTTTACTCTCAAGAAAATGTCTGATGCAGGCGATATCCGGGCCCGATGTCAACACAATGCGCGCGGCATTATTACGTGGAAAGCACCGTATCGTTGAAATAAACGATCCCAGAATTACGTTGGATATCGACACCCCGGAGGATTTTTTTCATGCACAAAATCGGCAACCCTGATTATTTCTGACAAGGTTAAACGATTGCGTTCAAATATTCACTGCCATCCTATCGCCCTTATCATAATGATAAGAAGAGAGCAATTTTGAGAAAATAAAAGGCAACAGTGAAATACCCAAAAACCACAACTCCTTCGGCTGATTATAATTCTCATTTAGCCGCTGTGAGATATTTCACAAAGTGGCGTTAACTTTAGAACCCCCTCACAAAATTTTATTTTCATCGCATCACTTTGTCAGAGTGGTGCGAATGTTGCTCTGTCTCTCTAAACCGCCGGTTTTAATCGATCCCGGTCAACCAATGACATTGATATACACGACATCCTTCACATTGCATTGATGCGAACTGAAGGACGACATGTAAACGTTAAGGAGAGGGTTATGGGGGATATAATGCGTCCGATTCCGTTTGAGGAGCTACTGACGCGCGTATTTGAGGAATACCAACAGCAACGCTCAATCTTTGGTATCCCGGAACAGCAATTTTATTCACCACAGAAAGGGAAATCACTCAACGTATTCGGTGAAACCTGTGCCACCCCCGTCGGTCCCGCCGCGGGTCCGCACACCCAACTGGCACAAAATATCATCACATCCTGGCTGGCGGGCGGGCGATTCATCGAACTTAAAACCGTACAAATTCTCGATCGCCTGGAACTGGAAAAGCCCTGCATTGATGCGGAGGATGAGTGCTTTAACACCGAGTGGTCCACTGAATTCACCCTGTTAAAAGCCTGGGATGAGTACCTCAAAGCCTGGTTCGTTCTGCACTTACTGGAACAACTGCTGCACCCCACGACTTCCGGCGCAGGCAAATCGTTCATTTTTAACATGAGCGTTGGCTACAATCTTGACGGGATTAAACAACCGCCGATGCAGCAGTTTATCGACAATATGATGGACGCGTCGGCACATCCTAAGTTTGCACAATATCGCGCCACGCTTCAGCAATGGCTGGCGGATGAAACCCTGCTGGCCCGCCACGGACTCACCCTGCACCGGGAACGTCTACAAGCTCTCCCCGACCGAATTCCCGCGAAAATGGTACAGGGCGTTACGCTTTCCACCATGCACGGCTGTCCGCCACATGAAATCGAAGCCATCTGCCGCTATATGCTGGAAGAAAAAGGGCTGAATACTTTTGTGAAACTTAATCCAACGCTGTTGGGTTATCAGCGAGTCCGCGACATTCTGGATAGTTGCGGGTTTGATTATGTCGGATTGAAAGAAGAATCGTTTGATCATGACCTGAAACTCGATCAGGCGCTGGAGATGTTGCAACGGTTGATGACGCTGGCAAAAGAAAAATCGCTCGGTTTCGGCGTCAAACTTACCAACACCCTGGGCACCATAAATAATAAAGGCGCGCTCCCTGGCGAAGAGATGTACATGTCCGGCAGAGCATTATTCCCGCTCTCGATCAATGTGGCAGCGGTGCTTTCCCGCGCGTTTGACGGCAAATTACCCATTTCCTATTCCGGCGGCGCCAGCCAGATGACCATCCGCGACATCTTTGATACCGGAATTCGCCCGATTACCATGGCGACCGACCTGCTGAAACCGGGGGGATACCTGCGTCTTAGCGCCTGCATGCGCGAACTGGAATCCTCCGATGCCTGGAATATGACGCAAGTGGACGTTGCGCGTCTGAATCGACTCGCAGACGACGCGATCACGATGGCTTACACCCAGAAGCACTGGAAACCCGAAGAAAGGATCGAGGTCGCGGGCGGCCTGCCTCTGACTGACTGCTACGTCGCACCCTGTGTGACCGCTTGCGCCATCAAACAGGACATTCCGGAGTATATTCGTCTGCTGGGTGAACAGCGTTACGCCGACGCGCTGGAGCTGATTTATCAGCGAAACGCCCTTCCGGCGATTACCGGTCATATCTGCGATCATCAATGCCAGTACAACTGTACCCGTCTTGATTACGACAGCGCCCTTAATATCCGCGAACTGAAAAAAGTGGCGCTGGAAAAAGGTTGGGAAGAGTACAAACGACGCTGGCATAAACCGGCTGGCTCGGGCTCACGCCACCCTGTTGCCGTCATCGGCGCAGGTCCTGCCGGACTGGCGGCGGGGTATTTCCTGGCCCGGGCCGGACATCCGGTGACGCTCTTTGAGCGTGAAGCCAACGCTGGCGGCGTGGTGAAAAATATCATTCCACAGTTTCGTATTCCGGCAGAACTCATCCAGCACGATATCGATTTTGTCGCCGATCATGGCGTGAAGTTCGAATATGGCTGCGCGCCTGATCTGACCGTACAGCGCTTAAAAGATCAGGGGTTCCATTACGTTCTGATTGCGACCGGTACGGATAAAAACAGCGGCGTCCCCCTTTCCGGCGACAACCCAAATATCTGGAAATCACTCCCTTTTCTGCGCGAATACAACCAGGGAACCACTCTGACGCTGGGTAAAGAGGTGGTTATCGTCGGCGCTGGCAACACCGCCATGGACTGCGCCCGCGCTGCGTTGCGCGTACCCGGCGTGGAAAATGTCACGGTGGTTTACCGTCGTTCGCTGCACGAGATGCCCGCATGGCGTGAAGAGTATGAAGAAGCCCTGCACGAAGGCGTCCAGTTCCGCTTCCTGAACAATCCGGAACGCTTTGATGCTGACGGCTCGTTAACCCTGCGCGTCATGACGCTCGGCGAACCGGATGAGAAAGGACGTCGCCGTCCAGTTGAAACGCAAGAAACGGTGACTCTGCACGCGGATAGTCTGATAACCGCTATTGGTGAACAGCAGGATACTGACGCCTTAAACGGCATGGGCGTACCGCTTGATAGCCACGGCTGGCCAGAAGTGAACAGCGGAGGAGAAACCCGTCTCAGTAACGTCTTCATGATTGGCGACGTTCAACGAGGCCCGTCGTCTATTGTCGCGGCAATAAACTCTGCCCGTCGGGCAACGGATACCATTCTCTACCGGGAAAATATCCGCAGCCACCATGCCGGGAAGCACTGGAATAATGTCAGCCCCGCAGAAATCTACCAGCGTAAAGGGGATATTTCCGTCGCGATGGTGGATAAAGACAACCGCGATGCCTTTGTCGCGCAGGAGGCGGCCCGTTGTCTGGAATGCAACTACGTTTGCAGCAAGTGCGTGGACGTCTGTCCGAACCGCGCCAATGTCTCCATTCCCGTTCCGGGTTTCCAGAACCGTTTCCAGACGCTGCATCTGGACGCTTACTGCAACGAATGCGGCAACTGCGCCCAGTTCTGCCCATGGCAAGGTAAGCCGTATCAGGACAAAGTGACGCTGTTTAGTCTGCCCCAGGATTTCGACAACAGCAGGAATCCGGGTTTCCTGGTCGAAAACGAGCGCGTCCACGTTCGGCTCAATGGCCAGCGCTGGGAATTAACCATCAGCAGTGATGGGGCGTTCGCCAGTGTTCCACCGGAACTGGACGATATGTGCCGCATCATCAGCTATGTCCACCAGCATCACTATTACCTGTTAGGCCGCGTGGAGGTGTAACCATGTTGATTCTGAAAAATGTCACCGCTGTACAACTCCATCCGGCCAGCGTATTGGAAGGCGTGGATATCGCGATTGATAAAGATGTGATTGTTGACGTTGGCGACAGCCTGACGCAGCGCTATCCGCAGGCACAATGGAAAGAGATGCACGGTCGGATTGTGATGCCAGGGCTGGTCTGTGCGCACAACCATTTTTACTCCGGCTTATCACGCGGCATTCAGGCAAAGATCGCCCCCTGCCCTGACTTTATCTCAACGCTGAAAAACCTGTGGTGGCGTCTGGATCGGGCGCTGGATGAAGAGTCGCTCTACTACAGCGGGCTGATTTGCTCAATGGAGGCGATTAAAAGCGGATGTACTGCGGTCATCGATCATCATGCCTCTCCAGGCTACATACAGGGCTCGCTCTCCACGCTGCGCTCCGCGTTTTTAAAAGTGGGTCTGCGGGCAATGACCTGCTTTGAAACGACCGATCGCAATACGGGAATCAAAGAGTTACAGGAAGGTGTTGAAGAGAATATCCGCTTCGCTCGCCAGATAGATAATGCGCGAAAAGAAGGCGCTGAGCCTTATCTGGTGGAAGCGCATATTGGCGCCCACGCGCCGTTTACAGTGCCCGACGTGGGGCTGGAGATGCTGCATGAAGCGATCCGTTCCACCGGGCGCGGGTTACACATTCATGCTGCGGAAGATCGCTACGACGTCTCCCATAGCCATCACTGGTACGGTAAAGATTTGCTGCTCCGGCTGGCAGAGTACGATCTTATCGATCGCAAAACACTCGTGGCCCACGGCCTGTACCTCTCTGCTGAGGATGTCGCGACACTGAATCAGCAGGACGCTTTCCTGGTCCACAACGCCCGCTCCAATATGAATAACCACGTGGGTTACAACCACCACCTGACCCAGATTCGTAATCTGGCGCTGGGAACGGACGGTATTGGCTCTGACATGCTTGAAGAGATGAAATTTGCCTTCTTCAAACATCGTGATGCTGGCGGCCCGCTCTGGCCGGACAGTTTTGCGAAAGCGTTAGCGAACGGCAATGAACTGTTACAGCGCAATTTCGGCGAAAACTTTGGCCGACTGGAGGCGGGCTATAAGGCTGATCTCACTTTCTTCGACTATGTCTCACCTACCCCATTGATCGCGGAGAACGTGGCCGGGCATATCGCTTTCGGCCTCGGGTCAGGCAGCGTGCATAGCGTGATGGTGAACGGCGTGATGGTCTATGAGGATCGCCAGTTCACTTTCGATTGTGAGTCAATTTATGCGCAGGCCAGGAAAGCCGCCGCCAGTATGTGGCGTCGGATGGATGCACTGGCATAACGCCTGCCCTCTTCTGAGCAGAAAGGGAATGATGAGGAATGAATGATGATTGAACAATTTTTCAGACCCGACTCCGTTGACCAGGCGCTGGAGCTGAAGCGTCGTTACCGGGATGACGCCGTCTGGTTTGCCGGGGGCAGCAAACTTAACGCTACGCCTTCGCGTACCGGGAAACAGATTGCCATTTCATTGCAGGATCTGGAACTCGACTGGATAGACTGGGACAATGGCGCTTTACGCATTGGGGCGATGACCCGTCTGCAACCGTTACATGACGCGCGCTACCTCCCGGCGGCACTTCGGGACGCCATCGGTTTTATCTACTCCCGCCATTTACGCAATCAGTCAACGCTTGGTGGAGAAATTGCGGCGCAACAGGAAGAGTCCGTTTTACTCCCCGTACTGCTGGCACTGGATGCCCAACTGGTTTTTGGTGATGGTGAAACGCTGTCGCTGGAAAGTTACCTCGCCGATCCGTGCGATCGCCTGCTGACTGAAATTATCATTAAAGACCCTTTCCGGTCTTGTGCCACCCGCAAAGTGAGTCGCTCACAGGCTGGATTAACCGTTGTCACGGCGGCTGTCGCATTAACAGAGCACAGTGGGCCTTGTATTGCGGTTGATGGCGTGACAGGTAAAGCGCAACGCCTGCGTGATGTGGAAATACGGCGGCTGGAAGGCGCTGAACTGGAAAAAGCCATCGCTGGCGCAATTTTCCCACAGGACGATATTCGGGGCAGCGCTGCCTATAAACGCTATATCACAGGTGTGGTGGTGGCCGATCTGTACGCCGACTGCCTGATGAGCGGGGAGGAGGTTGTATGATGATTCACTTCACATTGAACGGTACTGTCCAGGAAATGAAGATTAACCCAGGCGAAAACGTTCAGAAACTGCTGTTTAGCCTGGGAATGCACTCGGTACGCAACAGTGACGACGGATTCGGTTTCGCAGGTTCAGACGCAATTGTGTTTAATGGCCGTATCGTCAATGCGTCATTATTGATAGCCGCCCAACTGGACAACGCGGAGATCCGCACCAGCGAATCGTTAGGCAAATGGAATGAATTGAGCCTGGTCCAGCAGGCAATGGTCGATGTCGGTGTCGTGCAATCAGGTTATAACGATCCGGCCGCCGCCCTGATTATCACCGATCTCCTTGAACGTATTGCGCTTCCCAGCCGTGAAGATATCGACGATGCGTTGTCTGGTCTTTTCAGCCGCGATGCCGGCTGGCAGCAGTATTATCAGGTGGTTGAACTGGCGGTGGCGCGCAAAAATAATCCACAGGCCAGCCTTGCCGTCGCCCCCTCTTTTCGCGATGACCTGGCGGTCATCGGCAAACCCTGGCCGAAAACCGATGCCGCCAAAATGGTCCAGGCCAAACCCTGCTATGTGGAAGACCGCATCACGCCTGACGCCTGCGTGATTAAAATGCTGCGCAGCCCACATCCTCACGCGCTAATTACCTCTCTTGACGTGAGTAAAGCCGAGGCGCTGCCCGGCGTGGTTCACGTTATCACCCATCGCAACTGTCCCGATGTGTACTATACGCCCGGCGGTCAGAGCGCGCCGGAGCCCTCTCCGCTTGACCGGCGGATGTTCAGTAAAAAGCTGCGTCACGTTGGCGATCGCGTTGCGGCGGTGGTGGCGGAAAGCGAAGAGATCGCCCTGGCAGCGCTTAAGCTCATCGATGTGCAATATGAGGTGTTAAAACCGGTCATGTCGATTGACGAGGCGATGGCGGAAGATGCGCCGATCGTTCACGATGAACCGGTCATTTATGTTGCCGGCGCGCCCGATACGCTGGAAGACGATAACCGTCACGCCGCCCGGCGTGGCGAACACATGATCATCAACTTCCCGATTGGCGCGCGCCCCCGGAAAAATATTGCCGCCAGTATTCACGGACATATCGGCGACATGGAAAAAGGGTTTGCCGACGCGGATGTGATCATTGAACGTACCTACACGTCCACCCAGGCTCAGCAGTGCCCGGCGGAACCTCACATCTGTTTTACCCGTATGGACGGCGATCGTCTGATTATTCATGCCTCAACCCAGGTGCCGTGGCATCTTCGCCGTCAGGTCGCCCGACTCGTCGGCATGAAGCAGCACAAGGTCCACGTCATCAAAGAACGCGTCGGCGGCGGCTTTGGTTCCAAACAGGATATCCTGCTGGAAGAGGTTTGTGCCTGGGCCACCTGCGTCACCGGGCGTGCGGTCTACTTCCGCTATACCCGTGAAGAGGAGTTTATTGCCAATACCTCCCGTCATGTCGCGAAAGTTACGGTTAAACTTGGCGCGAAGAAAGACGGTCGGCTGACGGCGGTAAAAATGGATTTCCGCGCCAATACCGGGCCTTACGGTAACCATTCGCTCACCGTGCCGTGCAACGGTCCGGCGCTCTCCCTGCCGCTCTACCCTTGCGACAATGTCGATTTTCAGGTCACCACGTACTACAGCAATATTTGTCCTACCGGTGCGTATCAGGGCTATGGCGCGCCCAAAGGCACATTCGCGATGACCATGGCGTTAGCCGAACTTGCCGGACAACTGAAAATCGACCTACTGGACATGATCGAGCGCAACCGCGTTCATGAAGGTCAGGCACTGAAAATACTCGGCGCGATCGGCGAAGGCAAAGCGCCGACTTCCGTTCCTTCCGCCGCCAGTTGTGCGCTGGAAGCCATTCTGCGTAAGGGGCGCGAGATGATTGACTGGTCATCGCCCAAACCACAGAACGGTGACTGGCGCACCGGTCGCGGGGTCGCCATTATCATGCAGAAATCGGGGATCCCGGATATCGATCAGGCGAACTGCATGATCAAACTGGAATCCGACGGCACTTTTATCGTCCACTCTGGCGGCGCGGATATCGGCACCGGACTGGATACCGTGGTGACCAAACTGACGGCAGAGGTGCTGCATTGCGCCCCCGAGGAGGTGCATGTCATCTCTGGCGACACCGATCATGCGCTATTCGACAAAGGCGCTTATGCCTCTTCCGGCACCTGCTTCTCAGGCAATGCGGCACGAAAAGCCGCAGAGAACCTGCATGAGAAAATTCGCTTTCATGGCGCGCAGATGCTGGGCGAACCTGTCGATGACGTTCAACTGGTCTCCCCTGGCGTCGTTCGCGGCAAACGGGGAGAAGTGAGTTACGCCGACATCGCCCATAAAGCAGAGACAGGAACGGGGTTTGGAACACTGGTCGCCACAGCAAGCTATATCACCGCGGATTTCGCGTTCCCGTATGGCGCAAACTTCGTCGAGGTGGCCGTGAATACCCGCACTGGCGAAATTCGTCTCGACAAGTTCTACGCGTTACTGGACTGCGGCACTCCCGTTAACCCGGAATTAGCGCTGGGGCAAATTTATGGTGCGTCGATGCGGGCCATCGGCCATAGCCTGACCGAAGAGATCCTCTATGACGCAGAAGGCCATCCGTTGACCCGCGATTTACGCAGCTATGGCGCGCCAAAAATCGGCGATATTCCACGAGACTTTCGTGCCGTACTGGTGCCAAGCGATGACAAGGTTGGGCCTTTTGGCGCCAAATCCATCTCTGAAATTGGCGTTAACGGCGCAGCGCCTGCGATTGCCACCGCCATTCATGATGCATGCGGCGTGTGGTTGCGGGAATGGCATTTCACACCGGAGAAAATACTCACCGCCCTGGAAAAAGTGTAACGACGTGCGTGGGCCGCGCGAGCGGCCCACTTCCATGACTCAATAATGATTAAATGCCGTCTGCGGAAATGAGATAAGCCGTTCTCAGGGCAACCTGCGCCTCAATTTCGCAGAATTTAATTCTGCTGATTCAGATGATCAAATTTACTTATTAAGGAGTGAAGGGATGTCTGATCTATCACGTGCAGGCTCAGATCTGATTTACGAACTGGAAGATCGCCCCCCTTTTAGCCAGACCCTGATTGGCGCGATCACCCATCTGCTGGCCATTTTTGTCCCCATGGTCACACCCGCGTTAATCGTCGGCACCGCGCTGCAACTCTCCGCAGAAACCACCGCCTATCTGGTTTCTATGGCGATGATTGCCTCCGGCATTGGCACCTGGTTACAGGTTAATCGCTATGGCATGGTCGGCTCCGGCTTGTTGTCGATTCAGTCGGTGAATTTTTCGTTTGTCACGGTGATGATCGCCCTTGGCAGCAGTATGAAAAGCGACGGTTTTCACGAAGAACTCATTATGTCGTCACTGCTTGGCGTCTCCTTTGTCGGCGCGTTTCTGGTGGTGGGATCCTCTTTCATTCTGCCTTATTTGCGCAGAGTCATTACCCCTACCGTCAGCGGTATTGTGGTACTGATGATCGGCCTGAGCCTAATCAAAGTTGGCATCATCGATTTTGGCGGCGGATTTGCGGCTAAAAGCAGCGGCACTTATGGGAACTATGAGAACATCGGCGTCGGGTTGCTGGTGTTGATTGTGGTGATCGGCTTCAACTGTTGCCGCAGTCCATTGCTGAGAATGGGCGGTATCGCGATCGGTCTGTGCGTTGGCTACATCGTCGCGCTTTGTCTTGGCATGGTGGACTTCAGCAGTCTGCGTAACCTGCCGCTGGTGACCATTCCGCTCCCCTTTAAGTACGGCTTCCAGTTCAATTTCCATCATTTCCTCGTCGTCGGCACCATCTATTTGCTCAGCGTGCTGGAAGCGGTGGGCGACATTACGGCGACTGCCATGGTCTCCCGACGCCCCATTCAGGGAGAAGAATATCAGTCACGTCTGAAAGGGGGCGTGCTGGCAGATGGACTGGTCTCCGTTATTGCCTCTGCGATGGGGTCACTGCCATTAACAACCTTTGCGCAAAACAACGGCGTCATTCAGATGACCGGCGTCGCCTCTCGCTATATTGGTCGCGCGATTGCCGTCATGTTGGTCCTGCTTGGACTCTTTCCAATGATTGGCGGATTTTTTACCACGATCCCTTCGGCCGTGCTGGGTGGCGCGATGACGCTGATGTTCTCGATGATTGCGATTGCCGGGATCCGCATCATCATCACTAACGGACTTAAACGGCGTGAAACGCTCATTGTCGCCACCTCTTTGGGGCTTGGACTGGGCGTTTCCTACGACCCTGAAATTTTCAAAATCTTACCTGCTTCAATCTATGTGCTGGTGGAAAACCCCATCTGCGCCGGCGGCCTGACGGCCATTCTGCTGAACATCATTCTCCCCGGAAGCTACCGCCCAGAAGAAGTGCTGCCGGGTATCGCCTCTGTAGAAGAAACGAATTAATCATAAAGGAGTTTTACCATGTCAGGAGAACATACATTGAAAGCGATACGGGGCAGCTTTATTGATCTATCCCGTACTGTTGAAGATCCCGAAGAGATCGCCGCCGCGCTCCGTTTTGTCGAAGACGGCCTGCTCCTGATTCGCGAGGGAAAAGTGGCGTGGTTTGGCGAATGGGAAGAAGGGAAGCATCAGATCCCGGATTCCATTCGTATTCGCGACTATCGCGGAAAACTGGTGGTGCCGGGATTTGTCGATACGCATATCCACTACCCGCAGAGCGAAATGGTCGGCGCCTACGGTGAACAGCTATTGGAATGGCTGAATAAACACACCTTCCCCACCGAAAAACGCTACGAAGATCGGGATTACGCGCGCGAGATGTCCTCCTTTTTCATCAAACAACTGTTGCGTAATGGCACCACCAGCGCGCTGGTGTTTGGCACAGTCCACCCGCAGTCGGTGGATGCGCTATTTGAAGCCGCAAGCCATATCAATATGCGGATGATCGCCGGCAAAGTGATGATGGATCGTAACGCGCCGGATTATCTCCTGGATGACGCCGAAAGCAGTTATCTGCAAAGCAAGGCGCTCATTGAACGCTGGCATAAAAATGGCCGGCTGCTGTATGCCATCACGCCGCGCTTCGCGCCGACCTCCTCCCCGCAGCAGATGGCGATGGCGCAACGTCTGCGGGAAGAGTACCCCGATACCTGGGTGCATACCCATCTTTGTGAAAACAAAGATGAAATCGCCTGGGTCAACGCACTTTATCCCGATCATGACGGCTATCTGGACGTGTACCACCAATACGGACTAACGGGCAAAAACTGCGTCTTTGCCCACTGCGTCCATCTGGAAGAAAAAGAGTGGGATCGCCTGAGCGAGACCCACTCCAGCATCGCCTTTTGTCCGACCTCCAACCTTTACCTCGGCAGCGGCTTATTCAATCTGAAAAAAGCCTGGCGCAAGAAAATCAACGTCGGTATGGGGACGGATATCGGCGCGGGCACCACGTTCAACATGCTACAGACGCTGAATGAAGCCTACAAAGTGGTGCAACTGCAAGGCGATCGACTCTCGGCATATGAAGCCTTTTATCTGGCGACGCTCGGCGGCGCAAAGGCGCTGGGCCTGGATCATCTGATAGGCAACTTTACGCCCGGCAAAGAGGCAGATTTCGTTGTGCTGGAACCAACGGCGACGCCGCTGCAACAGTTGCGCTATGACAACTCAACATCCCTGGTCGACAAATTGTTCGTGATGATGACGTTGGGCGACGATCGCTCGATTTATCGCACGTACGTCGATGGTCGCCTGGTATATGAACGGACCTGACAGAACGCTAACATCCTGCTGAGGACATCATTATGTCTGGAGATATTCTGCAAACCCCTGGCGCGTCAAAACCACGCGGCGCGCTCGATAATTACTTTCAAATTTCGGCGCGTGGCAGCACTGTGCGCCGGGAGGTAGTCGCCGGATTAACCACCTTTCTGGCGATGGTCTATTCGGTCATTGTTGTGCCCGGAATGCTGGGCAAAGCGGGATTTCCTCCCGCCGCTGTGTTTGTCGCAACCTGCCTCGTCGCAGGATTCGGATCGCTGCTGATGGGGCTATGGGCCAATCTGCCGATGGCGATCGGCTGTGCGATTTCGCTAACCGCCTTTACCGCATTCAGCCTGGTGCTGGGACAGCAGATCAGTATTCCTGTCGCGCTCGGCGCCGTGTTCCTGATGGGGGTTATTTTTACCGCCATTTCGGTCACCGGCGTGCGCACCTGGATCCTGCGTAATTTACCTATAGGTATCGCGCACGGTACCGGGATTGGCATTGGCCTGTTTCTGCTGCTGATTGCGGCAAACGGCGTCGGCATGGTGATCAAAAACCCGCTGGAAGGATTGCCGGTGGCGCTCGGCGCATTTACCTCTTTCCCCGTGCTGATGAGCCTGCTGGGACTGGCGGTGATCTTCGGTCTGGAGAAATGTCGTGTGCCCGGCGGGATCCTGCTGGTGATTATCGCTATCTCCATTATCGGTTTGATATTTGATCCCGCCGTCAAATTTCACGGGCTGGTGGCAATGCCGAGTCTGAGTGGAGAAGATGGTAATTCGCTGATTTTCAGCCTCGATATTATGGGCGCATTACAACCCGTCGTCCTGCCCAGCGTCCTGGCGCTGGTCATGACGGCTGTATTTGATGCGACCGGAACAATCCGCGCCGTCGCGGGCCAGGCAAATCTGCTGGATAAAGACAACCAGATAATCAACGGCGGTAAAGCGCTGGCCAGTGACTCCGTCAGTTCCCTGTTTTCCGGGCTGGTTGGGGCTGCACCCGCCGCCGTCTATATTGAATCCGCTGCGGGGACTGCCGCCGGAGGAAAAACAGGGCTTACCGCCACGGTGGTTGGTATTTTGTTCCTGCTGATCCTGTTTTTATCCCCCCTCTCTTACCTGATTCCAGGTTACGCGACCGCACCGGCGCTGATGTACGTCGGCTTGTTGATGCTGAGTAACGTTTCAAAACTGAATTTTGATGACTTTATCGATGCGATGGCCGGCCTGGTTTGCGCGGTCTTTATCGTTCTGACATGCAATATTGTCACCGGCATTATGCTCGGTTTTGTAAGCCTGGTTGTTGGCCGTATTTTTGCCCGGGAATGGCAGAAACTGAATATTGGCACCGTCATCATTACCATCGCCCTGGTGGCGTTTTACGCGGGCGGATGGGCGATTTAAACACCACTCCGCGCAATGCTGCGCGGAGTGGTTTGACGTAGTCCGATTACGCTGGCGAGATAAAGGAGGAAACGCATGAGCGCCGTAGATCCGCAGTTCTCCCCCTCTTCGGGGCACGACCGCGCCACCGATGAGGTCGACCGTCTGTTACCGCCAGGAAAGCTGGTGATACTCGGTTTGCAACATGTGCTGGTCATGTACGCTGGCGCGGTCGCTGTTCCCCTAATGATTGGCGATAGGCTCGGACTGGGTAAAGAGGCCATTGCGCTGTTAATCAGTTCCGATCTCTTTTGCTGCGGTATTGTGACCCTGTTGCAATGTATCGGCATTGGCCGTTTCATGGGCATTCGCCTGCCGGTGATCATGTCCGTCACGTTTGCCGCCGTGACGCCAATGATTGCCATTGGCATCAATCCGGATATCGGCCTGTTGGGTATTTTTGGCGCGACCATCGCCGCAGGAGCGATCACCACGCTTCTGGCACCGCTTATCGGCCGCTTAATGCCGTTATTTCCCCCTCTGGTGACGGGCGTGGTTATCACCTCAATCGGGCTGAGTATTATTCAGGTAGGAGTTGACTGGGCTGCAGGTGGAAAAGGTAATCCGGAGTATGGGAATCCGGTCTATTTGGGGATTTCGTTTGCTGTTTTAATTTTCATTTTACTCATTACGCGTTATGCCAAAGGCTTTCTGTCAAATGTCGCTGTCCTGTTAGGCATCATATTCGGTTTCGCGCTGTCATGGATGATGAATGAAGTTAATTTGTCAGGCCTGCACGATGCGTCATGGTTCGCGGTTGTCACCCCAATGGCCTTTGGTGTCCCCGTTTTTGACCCGGTGTCGATTCTGACCATGACGGCGGTGTTGATTATCGTTTTTATTGAATCGATGGGGATGTTTCTGGCGCTTGGCGAAATTGTCGGTCGCAAATTGTCTTCCCAGGATATCATTCGCGGTCTGCGCGTTGACGGCGTCGGAACCATGATTGGCGGGCTGTTTAATAGCTTTCCGCATACCTCTTTTTCACAAAATGTGGGGCTGGTGAGCGTCACGCGTGTTCACAGTCGTTGGGTCTGCATTGCCTCAGGCGCCATTCTCATTGTGTTTGGCATGGTGCCTAAAATGGCGGTTTTGGTTGCCTCTATTCCTCAGTTCGTCCTCGGTGGCGCGGGTCTGGTGATGTTTGGCATGGTGCTGGCGACCGGGATCCGCATTCTGTCCCGCTGCAATTACACCACCAACCGCTACAACCTCTACATTGTCGCAATCAGCCTCGGCGTCGGCATGACACCGACCTTATCACATGACTTTTTTTCACAGTTACCCGCTGTTCTCCAGCCGCTGCTGCACAGTGGCATTATGTTAGCCACCTCCAGCGCTGTTGTGCTGAACCTGTTTTTCAATGGTTATCACCACCATACCGGACTGGTACAGGAATCCATTTCCGATAAAAACCTGAAAGTCAGGACGGTGCGAATGTGGTTGCTCATGCGCAAACTGAAAAAAAGCCAACAGGATGAATAGCATGAATCTTTTTTTACGCTGCCTGATCGCTACCCTGCTGCTCATGTTGATATCTATCCCCGCGGTTTCTGACGGTATTGCGCTGGGTATCGAAAGTCGATTCCATTTTATGCTGCTGTTTTTCTGAATGATTTTCCTGTCCCGACATCCGTAGCCTTCAGCTATGGATGTCGAAATCCATTTTCGAACACTCACAGCGTTAATTATTACGTCGCGATATCCCTTATACTGGCGATGATTAGGATTGACAGTGAGAAATTATGCGACAGGAACACGTCATTTTGCTGGATGCACAGGACACGCCTTCCGGCACGCTGGAAAAATACGCGGCACACACTTTTCACACCCCCTTGCATCTCGCCTTCTCCTGCTGGCTGTTTAATCCAGAGGGCGAACTCCTGGTGACCCGCCGCTCGCTGGTCAAAAAGGCATGGCCGGGCGTATGGACGAACTCAGTGTGTGGTCATCCGCAACAAGGAGAAAGCAACGAAGAGGCGATTATCCGCCGCTGCCGTTATGAGTTGGGTGTCGAAATTGCCGCTCTTTCCCCCGTTTACCCTGAATTCCGCTATCGCGCTGTCGATCCCAATGGCATCGTCGAGAATGAAGTGTGCCCGGTTTTTGCCGCGCGGGTAACCAGTGAGTTACGACTTAACCGCGACGAGGTGATGGATTTCCAGTGGTGCGAACTGGAGCGGGTTTTACAGGCAATAGACGCGACGCCCTGGGCGTTCAGTCCGTGGATGGTGATGCAGGCGTCAAACGAAACGGCACGGGGTTCATTGCTGAACGTTAGCCGCCAGAAGTAAAAAACCCCGGCATACGAGCCGGGGTTTTCGTTAATGTCATTCGCCGGGGAGCTTATTTTACCGGACGCATCGCCGGGAACAGAATGACGTCACGAATGGTATGGCTGTTGGTAAACAGCATAACCATACGGTCGATACCAATACCCAGACCCGCTGTCGGCGGCAGACCGTGTTCCAGCGCGGTAACATAGTCTTCGTCGAAGAACATCGCTTCGTCATCACCCGCCGCTTTCGCATTAACCTGATCCTGGAAGCGCTGCGCCTGATCTTCTGCATCGTTCAGCTCGCTAAAGCCGTTACCGATCTCACGACCACCGATGAAGAACTCAAAGCGATCGGTGATTTCCGGGTTCACATCATTACGACGCGCCAGCGGTGAGACTTCCGCCGGGTACTCGGTAATGAAGGTTGGCTGAATCAGATGCGCTTCGGCGACTTCTTCGAAAATTTCCGTCACGATGCGACCCAGACCCCAGCTCTTCTCGACCTTGATACCAAGAGATTCAGCAATCGCTTTGGCGGAGTCAAAGTTATCCAGGGAGGCCATTTCCGTTTCCGGACGGTATTTCTTGATAGCCTCGCGCATGGTCAGTTTTTCGAACGGCTTGCCGAAATCGAAAACTTCATCACCGTAAGGCACTTGCGTTTTACCCAGTACGTCCTGGGCTAAGGTGCGGAACAGCGATTCGGTCAGTTCAATCAGATCTTTGTAATCCGCATATGCCATATAGAGTTCCATCATGGTGAACTCTGGGTTATGACGCACGGAGATCCCTTCGTTGCGGAAGTTACGGTTGATTTCGAACACACGCTCGAAGCCGCCAACCACCAGACGTTTCAGGTACAATTCCGGCGCGATACGCAGGTACATGTCCAGATCCAGCGCGTTGTGGTGGGTGATAAACGGACGCGCAGACGCGCCGCCTGGAATCACCTGCATCATCGGCGTTTCAACTTCCATAAAGCCGCGACCAACCATGAACTGACGAATGCCCGCCAGGATCTGCGAACGCACTTTAAAGGTGTTACGGGATTCATCGTTAGAGATGAGATCCAGATAACGCTGGCGGTAACGCGCTTCCTGATCCTGCAGACCGTGGAATTTATCCGGCAGAGGACGCAAAGCTTTGGTCAACAGACGCAGTTCGGTACAGTGGATAGACAGTTCACCGGTTTTGGTCTTGAACAGTTTCCCTTTCGCACCAAGAATATCGCCCAGATCCCACTTCTTGAACTGCTCGTTGTAAACGCCTTCCGGCAGATCGTCACGGGCAACGTATAACTGAATACGGCCCCCCACGTCCTGCAGCGTAACAAAGGACGCTTTACCCATGATACGACGGGTCATCATACGGCCCGCAACGGTCACTTCGATGTTCAGCGCTTCCAGCTCTTCGTTCTCTTTCGCATCGAAGTCAGCGTGCAGTTGGTCTGAGGTGTGATCGCGACGGAAATCGTTCGGGAAAGCGATACCCTGCTCGCGCAGGCCAGCCAGCTTCTCACGGCGCGTTTTCAGTTCATTGTTAAGATCGGTTACCGCGTCAGCGCCCTGTGCGTGTTGTTCAGACATGTTGGTTCCTCATAACCCTGCTTTCAAACTTGCTTCGATAAATTGATCCAGGCTGCCGTCCAGCACGGCTTGCGTATTGCGGGTTTCCACCCCGGTACGCAAGTCTTTAATGCGGGAGTCATCAAGGACATAAGAACGAATCTGGCTTCCCCAGCCGATGTCGGATTTATTATCTTCCATCGCCTGTTTCTCTGCATTCTTCTTCTGCATTTCCAGCTCATAAAGCTTCGCTTTCATCTGCTTCATGGCCTGGTCTTTGTTCTTGTGCTGGGAGCGGTCATTCTGGCACTGCGTCACAATCCCGGTCGGGATATGGGTAATACGCACAGCAGATTCGGTACGGTTAACGTGCTGACCACCCGCACCCGACGCGCGATACACGTCGATACGCAGGTCAGCCGGGTTAATTTCGATATCAATATCGTCATCCACTTCCGGGTAAACGAACGCAGAACTGAACGAGGTGTGGCGGCGACCGCCGGAGTCAAACGGACTTTTACGCACCAGACGATGAACGCCGGTTTCCGTACGCAACCAGCCGTAAGCATATTCACCAGAAATCTTAATGGTCACGGATTTGATTCCTGCCACTTCGCCTTCTGACTCTTCAATAATTTCAGTCTTGAAGCCGCGCGCTTCCGCCCAACGCAGATACATACGCTCCAGCATGCTTGCCCAGTCCTGCGCTTCAGTACCGCCGGAACCGGCCTGGATATCGAGGTAGCAATCGGCGCTGTCATACTCACCGGAGAACATACGACGGAATTCCAGTTGCGCCAGTTTTTCTTCCAGGGTATCGAGTTCTGCAACGGCTTCGTTAAAGGTCTCTTCGTCGTCGGCTTCGACAGCCAGCTCCAGCAGGCCGGACACATCTTCCAGACCCTGAGACATTTGATCGAGGGTGTCGACAATTGCTTCCAGCGAGGAACGTTCTTTACCCAGCGCCTGAGCGCGTTCGGGCTCATTCCAGACGTCCGGCTGTTCCAGCTCGGCGTTTACTTCTTCCAGACGCTCTTTCTTGGCATCGTAGTCAAAGATACCCCCTAAGAACGTCAGAGCGCTCCGTGAGGTCCTGAATGCGGTTTTTTACCGGATTAATTTCAAACATGGTCTGATTTCTTTTATTGGGCTTGTCAATATGCGGTGATAAGAGCGGGATTGTACCGAATCCGCGCTCTTTTTTACAGAGAGGATGACGCTAAATTGGCCAGATATTATCAATGATGATCTGCAAACTGCGGTTGCCGCGAAACTCGTTGATATCCAGTTTGTAGGCTAACTCGACTTCACGCACGCCATTATCCGGCCAGCAGGCGGTATCAACATTAAACGCAATGCCATCCAGCAGCGGGCCGCCGCCGACGGGTTCGACCATGACCTTCAGATGGCGCTCACCAACCAGACGCTGCTGGAGCAGGCGAAAACGCCCGTCAAACAGCGGTTCCGGGAACATCTGTCCCCAGGGGCCGGCATCCCGCAACAGTTGCGCAATCTCCATTGTCATCTCTGCCGCGCTTAACGGGCCATCAGAGACCACTTCGCCCTGTAACAAAGACGGATCCAGCCATTCGGTCACCAGTTCGCCAAAACGCTGCTGGAAGAGCTCAAATTTCGCTTCCTCCAGCGACAACCCCGCCGCCATCGCGTGACCGCCAAATTTAATCATCAGCCCTGGATGCAGCGTATCCAGTCGCTCCAGCGCGTCCCGCATATGCAGCCCCTGGATAGAGCGTCCTGAGCCTTTTAACGTACCGTCTCCGGCTGGCGCAAAGGCGATCACCGGGCGGTGAAAACGTTCTTTAATGCGTGAAGCGAGGATCCCAACCACCCCCTGATGCCACTCAGGATGATACATTGCCAGCCCGCCCGGCAGCGTCTCGCGGCTGCGTTCCAGTTTCTCGCAAAGCGTCAGCGCTTCAGCTTGCATTCCCTGTTCTATCTCTTTACGCGTCTGGTTTAGCGCATCCAGTTCATTGGCCAGTACGCGCGCTTCACCAATGTTATCGCACAGCAACAGCGCCACACCGACGGACATGTCATCCAGACGGCCTGCGGCATTCAGTCGCGGACCCAGCGCAAACCCTAAATCGCTGGCGGTGAGCTTTTGCGGATCGCGATTGGACACTTCCAGCAGCGCTTTAATCCCCGGGCGGCATTTCCCGGCGCGAATACGGCTTAAGCCCTGCCAGGTCAGAATGCGGTTATTGGCATCCAGTGGCACCACGTCCGCCACCGTTCCCAGCGCCACGAGATCGAGCAGATCCGCGAGGTTCGGCGGCGCGATACCGCGTTCATCAAACCAGCCCTTATCACGCAGGAAGGTGCGCAGAGCAAGCATCAGATAAAACGCTACGCCTACGCCCGCCAGCGATTTAGACGGGAAATCACAGTCATGTAAATTCGGGTTGATGATGGCTTCAGCAGCAGGCAGCGTTTCACCCGGTAAGTGGTGATCGGTGACCACCACCGGAATGCCCAGCGCTTTTGCGTGATCGACACCAGCATGTGAGGAGATGCCGTTATCGACCGTCACAATCAGTTGCGCGCCGCGTGCATGGGCCTGGTCAACCACTTCCGGACTTAAACCATAGCCGTCCTCGAAGCGATTAGGCACCAGATAGCTGATGTTCTCGCACCCAAGCGAGCGCATGCCGAGTACGCTCAGCGCTGTGCTGGTCGCGCCATCCGCGTCGAAATCACCGACCACGATGATACGCGTCCTCTCACGAAAAGCGTTGTAGAGGATGTCGACGGCTTTTTCGATACCGCTTAGCTGCTGCCAGGGCAACATGCCTTTTACGCTGCGCTCCAGATCCTCTGCGCTGCGTACGCCACGACTGGCATACAAACGGCGTAGCAGCGGAGGAAGATCGGCTGGCAGTTCTGCCGATTCATCGACTTCACGCCGACGAAGTTGTATCGGTTGTTTCACGCGAATTATTTACCGCTGGTCTGTTTCTGGTGCGCGTCAAGGAACGCTTTCATCTCTTTTGGCCCCTGATAACCCGGCACCACGTAGCCGTTACTCAACACAATGGCCGGTGTACCGCTCACGCCGAACTGCACGCCCAGCGCGTAATGGCTGGCGATATCCACATCACAAGCCGCCGCTTGCACACCTTTACCCGCCATCGCGTCATCAAACGCTTTTTTCTTATCTTTTGCACACCAGATGGACTTCATATCCTGCTCTGCCTGGCTCTCCACGCCCTGGCGAGGGAACGCGAGGTAACGCACGGTAATGCCCAGCGCGTTGTAGTCTTTCATCTCTTCATGCAATTTATGGCAATAGCCACAGGTGATGTCCGTAAAGACGGTAATGACGTGTTTTTCCTGCGGCGCTTTGTAGACGATCATTTCCTTTTCCAGCGCATTCATCTGCTTCATCAGCAACTGATTGGTCACGTTAACCGGGCTCGCGCCACTGACGTCATACATCGGCCCCTGAATGATATGTTTACCGTCTTCTGTCACGTACAGTACGCCGCTGTTAGTCAGCACCGTTTTCATCCCGGCCACGGGAGCAGATTGAATATCTGTGCTCTGTACACCCAGTTTGGTCAGTGACTGGCGGATCGCCGCATCATCTGCATTTGCCACGCCAGAAAAAGCGGCGGCCAGCAGGGTAAACATCATTAAACCTTTTTTCATAATCTTTCCTGTTCGCTCAGCATTCACGCTCTTGGGTGATGCTGTTGATGAAGTTGACGCAAGCGCTCTGTCGCGACATGTGTATAAATCTGCGTAGTGGAGAGATCGCTGTGACCCAGCAACATCTGCACTACACGTAAATCAGCACCATGATTGAGCAAATGCGTGGCAAATGCGTGGCGTAAAACGTGCGGTGACAGCTTTTCGCTGTCGATTCCCGCCAGTACGGCATAGTGCTTAATGCGATGCCAGAAGGTCTGACGCGTCATCTGTTGCGCGCGCTGGCTGGGAAACAGCACGTCAATTGACACACCGTTTAGCAACCACGGACGCCCGTGTTCCAGATAGGTCTCCATCCAGTACACCGCCTCCTCGCCCAATGGCACGAGGCGCTCTTTGTTGCCTTTACCGATGACGCGGACCACGCCCTGACGCAGGCTAATATCGCTCATCGTCAGCCCGACAAGCTCAGACACACGCAGGCCGGTGGCATACAAAATTTCAAGCATGGCTTTATCGCGTAACTCCAGCGGTTGGTCAACCACTGGCGCCTGTAATAATCTCTCAACTTGCGCTTCACTGAGATCTTTCGGCAGGCGCTGCGGGAGTTTTGGCGACGCCAGCGTCGCACTGGGATCGTCAGTACGGAGTTTCTCACGATAAAGGTACTGGAAGAACCGACGCACCGCGCTCAGCATTCTCGCCGTACTGGTCGCTTTATATCCCCCCTCCATGCGCTCGGCAAGCAATGCCTGCAAATCATCGCTTTGCACCGTTTCCAGCGTCACATTGCGATGCGCGAGCCATTCAACCAACATGGTCAGGTCGCGTCGATAAGCGCTCAACGTGTTTTCCGCCAGGTTTTTCTCCAGCCAAAGCGCATCCAGGAATTGTTCGATGCGAGCGAGATCCTTTTCCACATCTGCCTCTTTGATTCTGCAATCCGCCATTATGACTCAATGGTATGGCTTTCTGGTACACTACGCGTTAAGTCATAGCAAGTATTGAGACGTTTACGCGATGAATATTGGTCTTTTTTACGGTTCCAGCACCTGCTATACCGAGATGGCTGCGGAGAAAATTCGCGACATCATCGGCCCGGAACTGGTTACGCTGCACAATCTTAAAGATGATGCCCCGGCCCTGATGGAACAGTACGATGTGCTGATCTTAGGGATCCCCACCTGGGATTTCGGCGAAATTCAGGAAGACTGGGAAGCCGTCTGGGATCAACTCGACGACCTTAACCTTGAGGGCAAAATTGTCGCACTTTATGGTATGGGCGATCAGCTAGGCTACGGCGAATGGTTCCTCGACGCGCTGGGCATGCTGCATGACAAACTGGCGACAAAAGGCGTCAAATTTGTCGGCTACTGGCCAACAGAAGGCTATGAGTTCACCAGCCCTAAACCGGTTATTGCTGACGGCCAGTTGTTTGTCGGCCTCGCCCTTGATGAAACCAATCAATACGATCTCAGCGATGAGCGCATTCAGTCATGGTGCGAACAAATTCTCGGCGAAATGGCCGGACACTATTCCTGAGCCGTTCAACTCATCCTGCCGGACTGACGGTGTTTGCCGTCAGCCTTACCCTTGGTTGACTCCGCTTATTTCCGCATTGACGACTGCAACATCAGGCGACGTAAATCCCGCCACTCCGCGTCATCCATACTGTCTTCCGCGAGCCAGAGATGCTGGCGCTTTCCAGATTCTGAACGCAGCCGAAGCATCATCCCGGTTTCTATCATCCACGGCGCAGTGACGACATACCAGTCCTGTCCCTGCCAGCGCAGACGTCCATCCATCAGGAGTTTCACTTCGCCCTGTCGGGCATTGATTCGGCGCTGACTGCGCACGCAGTCAAATACAACCAGTGACAGCAGTATCAACCACAGCGGTGTGTAGCTCAGCGGCCACGGCATTAATAAGATTGCAGCAGCCACCACCCCATGCAAGAGCAGTGATAACCACTGTGCGCGCCATGAGACGCGAAGATCAGATTGCCACAGGACCACGATCCCGATTCCGTGTCTGGATGAGTCGTACCATCTGCTCAAGTTCAGCATCTGCCGGTTTACCGTGATTCATCAACCAGTTGAATAAATCCGGGTCATCGCACTCCAGCAGACGGACAAAAATACGTTTTTCATCATCACTCAACGCATCGTACTCATGTTCGAAAAACGGCATGATGGAAATATCGAGCTCACGCATACCGCGACGGCATGCCCAGTGAATACGTGCTTTATTGGTAATATCCATGTTCTTTTTCCTGTCTCACGAAATGAACGCCCTGGCTATTGTAACGTGTTTTTCAACCTGTTTTACGGGAATATCCATAATAAGAAGCGAGATCGCGGATTAAATCCCTATAAAGTCAATGGTTTCATCATTTCCGGATGTCGCCTCGCAATGTAAACGATAAGGCACAAATGGGGTTATCAAAGCGCTTGCATTGGACAATAGCTCTTTTACCATTAGTCATTATCCCTGCGTTAAGCAAATCAGGACATTATTATGGCATTTACTCCATTTCCACCTCGTCAGCCGTCAGCGTCTTCGCGTTTGCCTCTGACGCTGATGACGTTAGATGACTGGGCGCTGGCGACAATTACCGGTGCTGACAGCGAGAAGTATATCCAGGGTCAGGTGACTGCCGATGTCAGTCAACTGACAGAGCACCAGCACGTGCTGGCAGCCCATTGCGATGCCAAAGGTAAAATGTGGAGCAACCTGCGTCTGTTCCGCGATGGCGACGGCTTTGCCTGGATTGAACGCCGTAGCCTGCGTGACGCGCAGGTGACCGAACTGAAAAAATACGCCGTGTTCTCGAAAGTGACGATTGCCCCGAACAACGAACGCGTATTGCTTGCCGTCGCGGGTTTTCAGGCACGCGCCGCGCTAGCGAATGTGTTCAGTGAACTGCCGGGTAGCGATAATCCCGTCACGCGCGAAGGCGCGACGGCGCTGCTGTGGTTTGAATATCCGGCAGAGCGTTTCCTGCTCATTACGGATGTTGCCACCGCAGAAACCGTGACGGAAAAACTACGCGGTGAAGCCGAGCTGAACAACAGTCAACAGTGGCTGGCGCTGGATATCGAAGCCGGTATTCCGGTGATTGACTCAGTCAATAGTGCGCAATTTATTCCGCAGGCGACCAATCTTCAGGCGCTGGGCGGGATCAGCTTTAAAAAAGGCTGCTATACCGGGCAAGAGATGGTGGCGCGGGCGAAATTCCGTGGGGCGAACAAACGCGCGCTATGGTATCTGTCCGGGAAAGCGAGCCGGGTACCAGAAGCGGGTGAGGATCTTGAGTTACAGATGGGCGAAAACTGGCGCAGGACAGGTACTGTGCTCGCCGCTGTGCAACTGGATGACGGCCAGGTACTGGTGCAGGTTGTGATGAATAACGATATGGAAACCGACAGCGTTTTCCGCGTACGCGATGATGCCAATACCTTGCGCATCGAACCGCTGCCCTATTCACTGGAAGAGTAACTCTGCAGGCTGGATAAGGCGTTTGATGGCGCTTCTGCGCTCAAGTCCTGTAGGCCGGATAAGGCGTTTACGCTGGCCCAACGTACAGATAGATCGCCAGAAAGTGGCACACGCTGCCGCCCAGCACAAATCCGTGCCAGATAGCGTGGTTGTAGGGAATGCGTTTGCAGACGTAGAAAATCACGCCCAGTGAATAGACCACCCCGCCGACGGCCAGTAGCGTTACCCCTCCCGCCGCCAGCTTGATGGCCAGTTGATACACCACAATCAGCGATAGCCAGCCCATCGTCAGGTAAGTCACCAGCGACAACACCTTAAACCGATGCGCGATAGTGAGTTTGAATAAAATCCCGAGCAGCGCCAGACTCCAGATCACAATCATCAGCCCACGCGCCAGAGCGGAATCCAGCCCCACCAACAGAAACGGCGTATAGGTTCCGGCAATCAGCAGGTAGATCGCGCAGTGGTCGAATTTTTTCAGCCAGATTTTCGCCCGCTGATGAGGAATGGCGTGATACAGCGTCGAGGCCAGAAACAGCAATATCATGCTGCCGCCGTACAGACTGTAACTGGTGATTGCCGTCGCGCTGGCATTCATATCCACCGCCTGAACCAGCAACAGCACCAGACCGACAATACCAAACACCAGCCCGATGCCGTGGCTGATGCTGTTAGCAATTTCCTCCGCCAGTGAATATCCCTGGGCGATGGAGAGTTTCTGGACCATAGCTTAACTCCGAAGAAACGAACACACTCGTGATTGCGCCTCTAGCGTAACTGAGAATAGTTCCAGTGAACACCTGTTAGCTAAAATAATTATCATTTTTTAATTAATATATATAAATCATGGCGTTGAAGTGAAAATTTCAACTAACAGATGTTCATTTAAATCAAAGACATTTAAAATCAATCACATAAAATTGTGACTGATTGGGGTAAATCTCGCTAATCACATGTCTGAGTTCATCCAGCGTCATATTTTCCTGCTGCGCGTGCTTTTCGGTCAGCGTGTCAAGCGTAACGGTCGATGTGGACAACACTTCAATCGTGCAAAAATAGCCATCGTCTTCGAAACGCCCGACTCGCAAAATGTCACCGGTTTTAAAGTGAGATTCAGACTCATCACGAATAGTGATCGTTTTACGTCCTGCCAGAATGTCTTCCTGGAAACGTTGAAAAAAAGTGATGTCATTTGGCTGCATGGTATTATTCCCTGTCGATAAAATCTGATGAGTGAGTTTTGCCATTGTGAGTATGTTCTCCCACGCCGCCATCGCCAGTCTCAACAACATTGAGATGTTGGTCTACAACTATGTCATTAAGAACCGTGACAAAGTCATGTACATGACCATCCGCGAACTGGCTGAAGCGGCGGGAGTTTCAACCACCACCGTGCTGCGCTTTTGTCGCAAGCTTCACTGCGAAGGCTACTCTGAATTTCGCGTACGGTTTAAATTATATTTAGAGCAGAATGAACCGCAACAGGCTAATTTTGGCGCCAGCGAAATAATGAGTTTCTTTCGAGGCGTAAATAACGATGAATTTGATCAATTACTCGATCGGGCGGTAGAAATTATTCTCGCCTCCGAGCGCATTATATTTGTCGGCGCCGGAACCTCTGGTGCGTTAGCGAAATATGGCGCGCGCTTTTTCTCTAATGTCGGAAAATTCAGTAATCATATCGACGATCCTTATTTCCCGGTGACAAACGATATGGCGCGTAATGCGCTGGCGATTGTGTTATCCGTCTCTGGCGAAACCGAAGAGATCCTGAGGTTTGCAGGCCAGTTCAGCCTGCACAACTGCAAGGTGCTTTCGATAACCAGTCATGAGCACTCGCGCCTCGCTAAACTGGCAGACTTTAATCTCTCCTGGCATGTTCCACAAACCCGTATCGCCGGCGTCTACGATATCACCACCCAAATTCCCGTTATTTATATTCTGGAATCACTGGGAAGAAAGCTGGCGAAAAAATTAGCGTAAAAAAACAGACTGTTTTTTGCCGGTAACAAATTACCGTTTCGTTATTTTGTTATATCGTGACATTTACCTTTCCTTTGTTAGACTCAAATCAGTTTGTTTTAATTTGAGATAACGCAACGATGAAAAAACTCACTTTACCGAAAGATTTTCTCTGGGGCGGCGCGGTCGCAGCACATCAGGTGGAAGGCGGCTGGAACAAAGGCGGCAAGGGACCCAGCATTTGTGACGTGCTGACCGGCGGCGCTCATGGGGTACCACGTCAAATCACGCAGCAAGTGGAGCCGGGTAAATACTATCCAAACCATGAAGCCGTCGACTTTTATAGTCGCTATAAGGATGACATCAAACTGTTTGCCGAGATGGGTTTCAAATGCTTTCGCACCTCGATTGCCTGGACCCGAATCTTTCCGCAAGGTGACGAAACGCAGCCAAACGAAGAAGGGCTTAAATTCTACGACGATATGTTCGATGAGCTGCTGAAATACAACATCGAGCCGGTCATTACCCTGTCTCACTTTGAAATGCCGTTGTACCTGGTTCAACAGTACGGCGGCTGGACTAATCGTAAACTCGTTGATTTCTTTGTGCATTTTTCCGAAGTGGTGTTTGA
The DNA here is from genome assembly GCF_037053465.1 of Citrobacter amalonaticus. Classification (GTDB taxonomy): domain Bacteria; phylum Pseudomonadota; class Gammaproteobacteria; order Enterobacterales; family Enterobacteriaceae; genus Citrobacter_A; species Citrobacter_A amalonaticus_H. The sequence continues at coordinate 129,445 of NZ_JBALIF010000004.1, read as the reverse complement.
ACGCTACAAGCATAAGGTCAAATACTGGATGACCTTCAACGAGATCAACAACCAGCGCAACTGGCGCGCGCCGCTGTTTGGCTACTGCTGTTCCGGGGTGGTGTATACCGGGTATGAAAACCCGGAAGAAACCATGTATCAGGTGCTGCATCACCAGTTTGTCGCCAGCGCGTTAGCCGTAAAAGCCGCCCGTCGCATCAACCCGGAAATGAAAGTGGGCTGTATGCTGGCGATGGTCGCGCTGTATCCCTTCTCCTGCAAACCAGAAGACGTGATGTTTGCACAGGAGTCCATGCGCGAGCGCTATGTATTCACCGACGTTCAGTTGCGCGGTTACTACCCGTCCTATGTCCTCAACGAGTGGGAGCGTCGCGGCTTTAACATTAAAATGGAAGACGGCGATGCCGCGATTCTGCGTGAAGGTACCTGCGATTACCTCGGCTTCAGCTACTACATGACTAACGCGGTGAAGGCCGAAGGCGGCAGCGGCGATGCCATTTCGGGCTTCGAAGGCAGCGTACCGAACCCGCACGTTAAGGCCTCTGACTGGGGATGGCAGATTGATCCAGTCGGCCTGCGCTACTCGCTGTGCGAACTTTACGAGCGCTATCAGAAGCCGCTGTTTATCGTTGAAAATGGCTTTGGGGCTTACGACAACGTGGAAGAAGACGGCAGCATCAACGATGACTACCGAATTGACTATCTTCGCGCGCATGTGGAAGAGATGATGAAAGCGGTAACGTATGATGGAGTGGATCTGATGGGCTATACCCCCTGGGGCTGCATCGACTGCGTCTCCTTTACCACCGGTCAGTACAGCAAGCGCTATGGCTTTATCTATGTGAACAAGCATGACGACGGTACAGGCGACATGTCCCGTTCACGTAAGAAGAGCTTCGACTGGTATAAAGCGGTTATCGCCAGCAACGGCGAGGATCTCTAAGGGATTGCCGGATGGCGCTTACGCTTATCCGGCCTACGAGCCAGAGCGTGTAGGTCGGGTAAGGCAGAGCCGCCACCCGGCAAGATTTTACTTCCCGCCCGCCAGTTCCAGAAAACTGCCCGTGACATACGACGCTTTCTCGCTCAGCAGCCAGGCAATGGCCTGCGCCACCTCTTCCGGCTGTCCGCCGCGCTGCATAGGTAACATCGACTTCACGCGATCCACCCGTCCAGGCTCGCCGCCGGAGGCGTGGATTTCGGTGTAAATGAGACCCGGACGCACACCGTTGACCCGTATACCCTGCGCCGCCACCTCCAGCGCCAGTCCCGTCGTCAGAGAATCGACGGCCCCTTTCGACGCCGCATAGTCAACATATTCCCCCGGCGCGCCCAGACGCGACGCCGCTGACGACACGTTCACAATCGCCCCGCCGTGACCGCCGTGTTTGTGCGACATCCGCTTGACCGCTTCGCGACAGCAGAGGAAATAACCCGTCACGTTGGTCGCCAACACGCGGTTAATCCGCTCGGCAGAGAGGTTTTCGATCGTACTTTGTTCAAACAAAATTCCGGCATTATTGACCAGCGCCACCAGCGGCTCATTTTCACGGTCGATCGATTCGAACATCGCCACGACCTGCGCTTCGTCACTGATATCTGCGCGCAGGGTAAACGCGTTCCCGCCAGCGGCGACTATCTTATTCACCACCTCGGTGGCAGCCCGAATATTATGATGAAAATTAACGGCAACCGTGTAACCCTCATCTGCCAGTTGCAACGCGGTCGCCCGCCCAATGCCACGACTGCCGCCGGTAACCAGTGCGATTCCCATAGCGTTCCCCCAATATGAAAAAGCCGGGTGGCGGCTTCGCCTTACCCGGCCTGTAAATGATTTACTACCGTGGGAAATTACTGGTATTCGCTCATTGGCACGCAGGAGCAGAACAGGTTACGGTCACCGTAAACGTCATCCAGACGCTTCACGGTTGGCCAGTATTTGTTCGCGACACCGGCCGGGAAGACGGCAACTTCACGGCTGTAACTGTGATTCCACTCGGCCACCAGCTCATTCTGGGTATGCGGCGCGTTAACCAGCGGGTTATCGTCCAGCGACCAGACGCCCGCTTTCACACTGTCAATTTCCGCACGAATGGCGAGCATCGCATTAATAAAGCGATCCAGTTCCACTTTACTTTCCGATTCGGTCGGTTCAACCATCAGCGTACCGGCAACCGGGAAGGACATGGTCGGCGCATGGAAACCGTAGTCGATCAGACGCTTGGCAATGTCCAGTTCACTGATGCCGGTCTCTTCTTTCAGCGAACGAATATCAAGAATACACTCGTGCGCCACGCGACCATCGCGACCGGTGTACAGCACCGGGAAAGCCTCTTTCAGACGGCTGGCAATGTAGTTGGCATTCAGAATCGCCACCTGGCTTGCCTGCTTCAGCCCTTCCGCGCCCATCATACGGATGTACATCCAGCTTATCGGCAGGATCGACGCGCTACCAAACGGCGCCGCAGAAACCGCACCCTGACGGGTCAACATTCCTTCAATCTGTACCACGCTGTGCCCCGGAACAAACGGCGCCAGATGGGATTTCACGCCGATCGGCCCCATACCTGGACCGCCGCCGCCATGCGGAATACAGAACGTTTTGTGCAGGTTAAGGTGCGAAACGTCAGCGCCGATAAAGCCAGGAGAGGTGATGCCCACCTGCGCGTTCATGTTCGCGCCGTCGAGATAAACCTGACCGCCAAACTGATGCACAATCTCGCACACTTCGCGGATGGTTTCTTCATACACGCCGTGTGTGGACGGATAAGTCACCATAATGCAGGAGAGATTTTCGCCTGCTTGTCCGGCTTTTTCACGCAGATCGCCGAGATCGATGTTGCCGTTCTTATCACAGGCGACAACGACAACCTGCATACCCGCCATCTGTGCCGAAGCCGGGTTGGTCCCGTGAGCAGACGCCGGGATCAGACAGATATCACGATGACCTTCGTTACGGCTTTCGTGATAATGGCGAATCGCCAGCAGACCCGCGTATTCCCCCTGTGCGCCAGAGTTCGGCTGCATACAGACGGCGTCGTAACCGGTCAGTTTAACCAGCCAGTCAGAAAGTTGAGCGATCATCTGATGATAACCTTCAGCCTGTTCCGGCGGGCAGAACGGATGCAGTTCGGCGAATTCCGGCCAGGTGATGGGGATCATTTCCGCTGCGGCGTTCAGCTTCATGGTGCAGGAACCCAGCGGGATCATCGCCTGGTTCAGCGCCAGATCTTTACGCTCAAGCCCGTGCATATAGCGCATCATTTCGGTTTCGCTGTGATAGCGATTAAACACCGGATGGCTGAGGATGGCGTCATCACGCAGCATGCTTTCCTGAATAGAACGGCTGTCGTACGCCACCTCTTTGTCCAGCGCATCGATATTCAGACCGTGGTTGTCACCGAGCAGTACCGCGAATAATTGCTGTACATTTTCACGGGTGGTGGTTTCATCCAGAGTAATACCCACCGCGTTGTGGATATCGCTACGCAGGTTGATTTCTGCCGCTTGCGCACGCGCCAGTACCGCCGCTTTATCCGCCACGTCTACGCACAGCGTGTCGAAGTAATGGGCATGGCGCAGCTTCATTCCTTTCTGTTGCAGACCCGCTGCCAGGATGTCGGTCAGACGGTGAATACGGCTCGCAATGCGTTTCAGACCCACAGGCCCGTGATAAACGGCATACAGGCTGGCGATATTGGCCAGCAGCACCTGCGAGGTACAAATATTGGAGTTCGCTTTCTCACGACGGATATGCTGCTCGCGCGTCTGCATTGCCATGCGCAGCGCGGTATTACCTGCGGCATCTTTTGATACGCCGATAATACGGCCCGGCATGGAGCGTTTGAATTCATCTTTTGCGGCGAAGAAGGCCGCGTGCGGGCCGCCGTAACCCATCGGAACGCCAAAGCGCTGCGCTGAGCCGAAAACAATGTCCGCGCCCTGTTTGCCCGGCGCGGTCAACAACACCAGCGCCATAAAGTCGGCAGCAACGCTGACGATCACTTTGCGGGACTTCAGTTCGCCAATCAGCGCGCTGTAGTCGTGGACTTCACCGGTGGTTCCCACCTGCTGTAACAGCACGCCGAACACATCCTGGTGATCGAGAACTTTCGCCGCCTCATCCACAATCACATCAAAACCAAAGGTTTCCGCACGTGTGCGAACCACATCCAGCGTCTGCGGGTGTACATCGGCTGCGACGAAGAAACGGTTAGCGTTCTTCAGTTTGCTGACGCGCTTCGCCATCGCCATCGCTTCTGCGGCGGCGGTGGCTTCATCAAGTAGCGATGCGGAGGCCATATCCAGCCCGGTCAGATCCAGCGTCACCTGCTGGAAGTTCAGCAGTGCTTCCAGACGCCCCTGGGACACTTCTGGTTGATACGGCGTATACGCGGTATACCAGCCCGGGTTTTCCAGCATGTTACGCAGGATAACCGGCGGCAACTGCACGGGGGTATAGCCCATACCAATGTACGACGTGAAGCGCTTATTACGCCCGGCGATGACTTTTAATTCAGCCAGCGCAGCGTATTCGGTCGCCGCCTCACCGACCTGCGGCGGGGTCGCGAGCTGAATGTCTTTCGGCACAATCTGGCCTATCAGCGCGTTTAACGACTCGGCGCCAACTGCATTCAGCATCTCTTGCTGCTGCGCGGCGTCCGGTCCGATGTGGCGTTCAATGAAAGCGCCGCTGTTTTCAAGCTGGCTTAACGTCTGTGTCATGGGCGATGGTTCCTGAAACGTGCAGTGAATCGTGATTGTCTGTCTGGTTTGCCCGGTGGCGCTAGCTCTTACCGGGCCTACGCGCGATCTGTAGGCCGGATAAGCGTAAGCGCCATCCGGCATAAGCGTATTTATTCGTCTTCGAGCAGGGCCTCGTACGCAGTGGCATCCAGCAAAGAGTCCAGTTCACTCTCATCGCTGGCTTTGATTTTGAAGATCCAGCCCCCGGCATACGGCTCGCTGTTCACCAGTTCTGGCGAGTCGCTCAGCGCGTCGTTAACGGCCACGATCTCACCGCTTACCGGCGCGTAGATGTCAGAAGCAGCTTTTACTGATTCCGCCACCGCGCAGTCGTCGCCCGCGCTAACGGTCGCTCCCACCTCCGGCAGATCAACGAAAACCATGTCGCCCAGCAGTTCCTGAGCGTGTTCGGTGATACCAACGGTGTAGGAGCCGTCAGCTTCTTTGCGCAGCCATTCGTGTTCTTTGCTGTATTTCAGTTCTGCAGGTACGTTGCTCATCAATTAATCTCCAGAAAGGATGAATCACGCAACGGCTTTGCCGTTACGTACAAAAACAGGTTTAGTCACTTTTACCGGCATTTCACGGTTACGAATCTGCACAATCGCCGTCTCGCCAATGCCCTCCGGCACACGCGCCAGCGCAATGCTGTAACCCAGCGTCGGTGAGAACGTGCCGCTGGTGATAATGCCTTCCTGCTGATTACCCTGCGCGTCAGTGAAACGAACCGGCAGTTCATTACGCAGTACGCCTTTTTCGGTCATCACCAGACCCACCAACTGCTCGTGGCCTTTTTCACGCTGGGCTTCCAGTGCTTCACGACCGATAAAATCACGATCCGCCGGTTCCCAGGCAATGGTCCAGCCCATATTCGCCGCCAGCGGAGAGATCCCTTCGTCCATCTCCTGGCCATAGAGGTTCATACCAGCTTCCAGACGCAGCGTATCGCGCGCGCCCAGACCACATGGTTTAACGCCAGCTTCCACCAATGCACGCCAGAAATCCGCGGCCTTCTCATTTGGCATCGCAATTTCGTAGCCCGCTTCACCGGTATAACCGGTGGTGGCGATGAACAGATCGCCCGCCTGTACACCGAAGAACGGCTTCATACCTTCCACGGCCTTGCGCTGTTCATCAGTGAACAGTGAGGCGGCCTTCGCCTGGGCATTTGGCCCTTGCACCGCAATCAGTGACAAATCGTCACGCACGGTAATGTCGATGGCATAAGGTTCAGCGTGTTGGGTAATCCAGGAGAGGTCTTTTTCGCGGGTGGCGGAGTTTACAACGAGGCGGAAGTAATCTTCGGTAAAGTAATAGACAATCAGGTCATCAATTACGCCCCCCGACGCGTTGAGCATACCGGAATAGAGGGCTTTACCGGTTTTCGTGAGCTTCGCGACGTCATTTGCCAGCAGATAACGCAAGAACTCCCGGGTGCGGCTGCCGTGCAGATCGACAATGGTCATGTGCGACACATCAAACATCCCGGCGTCGGTGCGGACCGCGTGGTGCTCATCAAGTTGAGAACCATAATGCAGCGGCATCATCCAGCCATGAAAATCGACCATGCGCGCGCCGTAAAGCGTATGTTGTTCGTACAAAGGAGTCTGTTGAGCCATCTTGTCCTCATTGAATAAGCGGGGCTGACAACCGTTTCGCGGCAAAATGGTCACCACGAAACCCGGCATCGGGACCACGCCAGGGCCCCGACGCAAACGTTCTCTTTTCCCCTGAACTTACCACTGAAACAGACGCTAAACCATAAGGCAAAATTAACCATCACATTAGCTTATGCCCAAAAAGCGCTAAAACCACGACAGTATAAAAAACCACTTAAAGCGCAATTAACCTCCCTGCAACACAACCATAATGGTATTTATGAAGCACATAGCCATATTAAACGCTAAAAAAATGTCAAAATTCACATTATGGAAAAAACGCTACATTAGAAAATATAATGCGAAAAGGAAGGTGAAATTAGTTTATTTCAAATGAGAAAAGCCTCCCGGCAATCACGCCGGGAGAAGGAAATGTGACGGGTTTCAAATTCTTTCTGGAGGGCGATTATTTAGCGAAGCCATGCGGGGAGATCGTTCAATCCCATCGCCTGGCGAATAAGTTGCGGCTTCACGCCCGGGAGGGTATCTGCCAGCTTAAGACCAATATCACGGAACAGTTTTTTCGCCGGATGGTTGCCCGCAAACAGTTCGCGGAACCCCTGCATTCCGGCCAGCATCATGGCGGCGCTGTGCTTGCGACTACGCTCGTAACGACGCAAATAGAGATGTTGCCCGATATCTTTGCCCTGGCGATGCAGACGCTTAAGTTCTTCCACCAGCTCAGCCGCGTCCATAAAGCCAAGGTTCACTCCCTGACCGGCGAGCGGATGGATGGTATGTGCGGCGTCGCCCACCAGCGCCAGACGATGTGCAGCAAACTGACGCGCATAGCGCCCCGTGAGCGGGAACACCTGTCGTTCGCTTTCCACACTGCAAAGCCCCAGGCGATTATCAAAGGCGATGTTCAGCGCCTGATTAAAGATCTCTGCGCTGGCCTGCTGCATGCGTTCAGCTTCTTCGGGGGAAAGTGACCAGACGATGGAGCACAGATGCGGATCGTGAAGTGGCAAAAACGCCAGGATGCCTTCCCCATGAAATACCTGGCGGGCAACGGCACCATGCGTTTCTTCAGTACGAATGGTCGCAACCAGCGCATGGTGGCGGTAATCCCAGAAGGTCAGCGGAATATCCGCTTTATTGCGTAACCACGAGTTCGCCCCATCAGCGCCAACTACCAGACGAGCGGTCAGCATTGCGCCATCTTTCAACGTCAGGAAGGCTTCGTTTTCGCCCCATGCTACCTGCTGCAATTCGGCGGGTGCCAGCAGCGTAATATCGGCGGATTGCTTCGCCTTTTGCCACAACGCGAAGTGGATGACCTCATTTTCGACAATATGTCCGAGATGGCTGTAGCCCATGCTTTTGTCATCAAATTCAATACGACCAAAGCTGTCTTTGTCCCACACTTCCATCCCGTGATAACAACTGGCGCGGCGGGCCACAATATCAGACCAGACGCCCAGGCGCGTCAGCAGCTTTTCACTGGCAGCATTAATGGCTGACACACGAAGCGCGGGATCGTCATCTGCCGCCAGCGGTTGCGGTTCGCGCTGCTCGATCACAGCGACACGTAATCCGCTACCCAGCAGTCCACACGCGACGGCCAGACCCACCATACCTCCGCCCACGATTGCTACATCAACACTTTGCACTGTTTACTCCTGGAAATCGGAAGCTGTTATTCGTAGGCCGGATACGCCAGGCGCCATCCGGCAAGGTTACCCGCATATAGGCCGGATGACGGCTCCGCGTATCCGTCCTACGGGTGAATTTATCGCGCGATCCAGCCCAGGGTTCGCTGCGCCAGCGCATCACGGGCGGGCGGAAAGAGTTCCATCGCCATGAGTCCCACATTGCGACCCACCACCAGTGGCGCCCAGCGGTTGGCAAACAGATGAACCAGACTGTCCGTCACGCCGACGGTGGTATGACGATCGTCCTGACGACGCTGTTGGTAGCGCGCAAGCACGCCATAGTCACCGATGTCCAGACCCGTCGCCTGTGCAGTCGTCAACGTTTCGGCGAGGCTCATAACATCGCGCAGTCCGAGGTTAAACCCCTGCCCCGCAATCGGGTGTAACGTCTGCGCGGCGTTGCCCACCAGTACGGTACGGTGCGTAAACGGCTTCGCCGCCGTGGTGAGCGAAAGCGGATACGCGCTGCGTTTGCCCGCCTGAGTAATTCGTCCCAACCGCCAGCCAAACGCCGTCTGGAGCTCATGGCAAAAGCGTTCGTCAGACCAGGCCAGAATCGCATCGCGTTGTTCCAACGGATGACACCATACCAGAGAACAACGTCCTTCGGACATCGGCAGCATCGCCAGTGGCCCATGCGCCGTGAACCGTTCAAACGCGCGGCCATTATGTGCAACTGCGGTTGAAACGTTGGCAATCACCGCCAGTTGATCATAAGGCTCCTGCTGCCAGTCAACGCCACAGGCGCTTGCCAGCGCAGAACGCGTCCCATCTGCGGCGACCAGCACACGCCCGCTGATCGATTCGCCCGTTTCCAGCGTCACGTCCACCTGTTCCAGTGAGCGCGACACGCTGGAAACCCTGGCCGGGCAATGCAGCGTGACGCCCGGCGCTTTTCGCAATAAAGCAAAAAGCCGCAGCCCTACGTCGTGCAACTCAACCACCTGACCCAGCGCCGGAATGCGATAATCCTCAGCATCGAGCGTCACAAATCCGGCATGCCCCCGATCGCTGACATGGACCGTATTAATTGCGGTGGCGCAATCGGCAATGGCCTGCCATACGCCAATTCGCGCCAGTTGTTGGCAGGTTCCCGCCGCGAGCGCAATCGCCCGGGCATCAAACCCCGGATGCGTGTCCGCCTCGGGCGCGGTCGCTTCAATCAGATGAACAGGCAATGTTCCCTGACTCAACCGGGAAATGACCAGCGCCAGCGTCGCGCCCACCATGCCACCGCCAACAATGATTACGCTCATGGCTTTCTTGCCGCTGCCATCAACGCTTCAATTTCATCCGCTTTTTTCACTACCCCCGCGGTCAGATTTTCGTTACCGTTTTCCGTTATCAAAATGTCATCTTCGATGCGGATCCCGATACCGCGATAAGCCTCTGGCACGTCGGCATCAGGCGCGATATACAGTCCGGGCTCAACGGTAATCACCATGCCTGGTTTAAGGATGCGGGAACGATCCTGTTCGTATTCACCGACATCATGCACATCCAGCCCCAGCCAGTGGCTCAGCCCGTGCATAAAGAACGGACGATGCGCGTTGTCGGCAATCAGTTGGTCCACGTCACCCTGCAAAACCCCCAGCTTCACCAGACCGGTAATCATAATGCGCACCACTTCGCCGGTGACTTCCTGAATTGAGGTTCCCGGACGGTACAGACGCAAACTGGTTTCCAGCGACTCCAGTACGATGTCATAAATTTCACGCTGCGCGGGGGTAAATTTGCCATTTACCGGGAAGGTTCGCGTGATATCGCCCGCATAACCTTTGTATTCACAGCCCGCATCAATCAACACCAGGGAGCCGTCGCGCAATTCACATTCGTTTTCGGTGTAATGCAGAATGCAGCCATTTTCACCACTGCCGACAATGGTGTTATAGGACGGATAACGTGCGCCATGACGATTGAACTCGTGATGAATTTCGCCTTCCAGATGATATTCAAACATCCCCGGACGGCACTTTTCCATCGCCCGGGTATGTGCCAGCGCGGTGATTTCACCGGCCCGACGCATCACAGCAATCTCTTCCGGCGATTTAATCAGGCGCATTTCATGCACCATCGGACGCCAGTCGGTGAGCGTTGACGGTGCTTTCAGATTCTGGCGAGACCCTTTGCGCAGTTTTTCGAGCGCGGCGAAAACTATCTCATCCGCGTATGCATATTCCCCCTGGGCGTGGTAAACCACATCCAGGCCGTTAAGTAACTGAAATAAATGCTGGTTAATCTCGCTGAAGGCCAGCGCGCGATCCACTGCCAGCTTTTCCGGTGCGGCATCCTGCCCTAAACGACGACCAAACCAGATTTCTGCCGTCAGATCGCGAACACGGTTAAACAGAACGCTGTGATTGTGCGTATCGTCGCTTTTAATCAGTACCAGTACGGCTTCCGGCTCGTTAAAGCCGGTGAAATACCAGAAATCGCTGCTCTGGCGATAGGGATATTCGCTGTCCGCGCTGCGCGTTGCTTCCGGCGCGGCAAAAATCAGCGCGGCGCTACCGGGCCGCATTTGCGCAAGTAATTCCTGACGACGACGTTGATATTCCTGCTGTGTCATGACATGGCCTCTGTTATTGTTTTTACTTATTAGTGTAGGGTCGGTTTACGCACTTCCGGCGCGGTCGGCTGCTGTCGAGTGAAGGTGTCGTGGCACAGCAGCGCAGCGACACGCACGTACTCAATGATCTCTTCAAGCGACATCTCCAGCTCTTCCTGATCTTCTTCTTCGTCGTATCCGAGCTGCGCGATGTTGCGAAGATCGTCGATGGCTTCTCCGGTTTCACCGGTCACTTTATCCAGCTTCGGCTGCGTGACGCCGAGGCCCAGCAGGAAGTGGTTCACCCATCCCGCCAGCGCATCCGCGCGATCGAAGACGCTGACGTCATCGCCCTCAGGCAGATAAAGCTGAAAAAGGAAACCATCATCTTCAAGCGCATCGCTGGTCGCGGCATGCATTTTGCGCAGCGCCTGCGCCAGTTCATGACCGAAGGCTAACCCTTCGTTCGTCAGGTCGTGAAGCAGCGGCTGCCATGAGCTGTCGTTATTACCGCCACAAATCATCCCGCTGATCAAACCGTGAATTTCGGCCGGGGTCAGGCCGGTTCCTTGTTGGTTCAAATACTGGTTCATTTCGGTGTAACCAGGCATTTCGTTCTGTATAGACATACGCATTCGTCATCAAAGGGAGGATATTCATGGTATGCTACCACTTTGGACCCTGGTGAACCAGAATAGGGCTTGTAACTTCACACCAGGGTAGCTATAGTGTCGCCCCTTCGCGGACCCAGGGTCTTGAGACGAAGGCAGCGCAGTCAATCAGCAGGAAGGTGGCATGTCTGCACAACCCGTCGATATCCAAATTTTTGGCCGTTCACTACGAGTGAATTGCCCGCCTGAACAAAGGGATGCGTTGAATCAAGCTGCGGACGATCTGAATCAGCGGTTGCAAGATCTGAAAGTTCGCACTAGAGTCACAAATACTGAGCAACTGGTATTCATAGCCGCACTGAATATTAGCTATGAACTGACTCAGGAAAAAGCGAAGACCCGCGACTACGCGGCGAGCATGGAACAACGTATTCGGATGCTGCAACAGACCATTGAACAGGCACTGCTTGATCAGGGTCGCATAACCGAAAAAACGAACCAAAACTTTGAATAACACTTTTCGGTTTACTATGGTAGAGTGACCGTGAAGACAAAAATTTCTCTGAGATGTTTGCAAGCGGGCCAGTCCCCTGAGCCGATATTTCATACCACAAGAATGTGGCGATCCATGGTTGGTGAGCATGCTCGGTCCGTCCGAGAAGCCTTAAAACTGTGACGACGCATTCACCTTGAACCAAGGGTTCAAGGGTTACAGCCTGCGGCGGCATCTCGGAGATTCTCCTTCTACCTGGCAACAGCCATGACGTTACTTTCCGAACTCCCTTTTTCACGACAAGAAATCCGCCAGATAATCCGGCAACGTCGTCGTGCGCTCTCCCCTTCACAGCAAGCCGCTTTCGGCCAACAAGCCGCAGCACGTATGCTTGCCTATCCGCCCGTTGTGATGGCGCAGACAGTCGCTGTTTTTTTGTCGTTTGATGGCGAACTGGATACTCAGCCGCTGATAGATCAGCTCTGGCGCGCGGGCAAGCGTGTTTATCTCCCGGTTCTTCATCCGTTCAGCCCTGGAAACCTGCTATTTCTGCACTATCATCCACAGAGCGAGCTCATCACCAATCACCTGAAAATTCAGGAGCCTAAACTGGATGTGCGCGATGTTCTGCCCCTTTCGCAACTGGACGTGCTGGTCACGCCGTTAGTGGCGTTTGATGAGCAGGGTCAGCGTCTGGGTATGGGCGGAGGGTTCTATGACCGGACGTTACAAAACTGGCAACAACATGGACTGGCCCCCGTGGGATACGCTCACGATTGCCAGCGGGTGGAAAAACTGCCAGTAGAGGAGTGGGACATCCCCTTACCAGCAGTTGTGACGCCATCAAAAGTGTGGGAGTGGTAGCCACTCCCGTTTCAATCAGTACAGCAGACGTGCGCGAATGGTGCCCGGAATGGCCTTCATCGCCAGCAGCGCTTTTTCCGCCACATCTTCATCAGCTTCAATATCGATAACGACATAGCCCATCTGCGCCGACGTTTGCAGATACTGCGCGGCGATGTTCACCCCCTGCTCAGCAAAAATCTGGTTCAGCGCGGTCAGTACGCCAGGACGATTTTCGTGGATGTGCATCAGGCGACGCCCACCGTGCAGCGGGAGCGACACTTCCGGGAAGTTGACCGCAGAAAGCGTGGAGCCGTTATCGGAATACTTGATCAGTTTACCCGCCACTTCCAGACCGATGTTCTCCTGTGCTTCCTGAGTGGAGCCGCCGATATGCGGCGTCAGGATCACGTTATCAAAGTCGCACAGCGGAGAGGTAAACGGATCGCTGTTGGTCGCCGGTTCGGTCGGGAAGACGTCGATAGCCGCCCCAGCCAGATGTTTGGTTGCCAGCGCATCACAAAGTGCAGGAATATCCACTACCGTTCCGCGCGCGGCGTTGATCAGCAGAGACCCCGGCTTCATCAGGGAGATCTCCTTCGCGCCCATCATATTTTTGGTCGAGGCGTTTTCCGGTACGTGCAGGCTCACCACGTCGCTCATGTTGAGCAGTTCGGAGAGGTGCTGTACCTGAGTGGCGTTACCCAGCGGGAGTTTGTTCTCAATGTCGTAGAAGTAGACATGCATCCCGAGCGATTCCGCCAGGATACCCAGTTGCGTCCCAATGTGGCCGTAACCCACAATCCCGAGACGTTTACCACGCGCTTCAAATGAGCCCGCCGCCACTTTATTCCACACGCCACGGTGCGCCTTGGCGTTAGCTTCCGGTACGCCGCGTAACAGCAGCAGCAGTTCGCCAATCACCAGTTCCGCAACGGAACGGGTATTTGAAAACGGCGCGTTGAACACCGGAATACCGCGTTTTGCGGCAGCAGCCAGATCAACCTGGTTAGTACCAATACAGAAACAGCCGATAGCCACCAGCTTTTCCGCCGCGTTGATCACGTCTGCAGTCAGATGGGTACGGGATCGCAGGCCAATGAAATGGGCATCACGGATGGACTCTTTCAGCTGTTCTGCATCCAGCGCCCCTTTGTGAAATTCGATGTTGGTATAACCTGCCGCACGAAGGCTATCCAGCGCCTTTTGATGGACGCCTTCAACCAGCAGAAATTTAATCTTGTCTTTCTCCAGCGATACCTTTGCCATTTCCCCGACCCTGTCTTTTTATGCAATCTGATGTTGTGTGTGTGGATTTGCATCCGCCCTTCAACATATCAAAAAAAATTATTGCGGCAATATGAACGTTTGCGTCGCACTGCTGAGGAAATATCATTCAGAAGGAAATGCCAGAGGAAAATGCTGGAGATAAGTTTTTCTTTGGAGAAATCAGCAGGGCAACATCAAAAACGTGACACATGTCACCGAATTTGCCCTGCAAAAAAATTTTAACGGAGGAAGCGCTCCGCGCTTCAGATCATTTTACGATGGTTTTGACGCCATCAGCAGTCCCGATTAGCGCAACGTCTGCGCCACGGTTGGCGAACAGACCAACGGTAACGACGCCCGGAATAGCGTTAATGGCATTTTCCATCGCGATCGGATCAAGAATCTCCATGCCGTGTACATCCAGGATAACGTTACCGTTATCGGTGACCACACCCTGGCGGTATTCCGGACGACCGCCCAGCTTGACTAACTGACGGGCCACTGCGCTACGCGCCATCGGAATAACTTCTACCGGCAGCGGGAAGTTACCCAGAATATCCACTTCTTTGGACGCATCGGCGATGCAAATGAATTTTTTCGCGACGGAGGCGATGATTTTTTCACGGGTCAGCGCCGCACCGCCACCTTTGATCATCTGCATGTGGCCGTTGATTTCGTCCGCGCCATCGACATAAACGCCGAGGCTATCCACTTCGTTGAGGTCAAACACAGGAATGCCGAGGCTTTTGAGTTTTTCGGTTGAAGCATCTGAGCTGGAAACCGCCCCTTCAATCTGACCTTTCATGGTGCCCAGCGCGTCAATAAAGTGCGCGGCGGTTGACCCCGTTCCCACGCCCACAATGGTGCCCGGTTGTACATACTGAAGCGCTGCCCATCCTACTGCTTTTTTCAGTTCATCCTGCGTCATGATCGTCTCGCCTGTGTAGAGAAAAATTCAGGCGCATTATAGACCATCGTGTGGAAAAATCTTCCCGCGCACTCTCAGGCTGCGGATTTCGTATTTACCCAAAGCAAATTTATGTCATAGTGCAGAACACACAACATTTTCAGGAGGATGGAAGAGCAATGAAACGTCCGGACTACAGAACATTACAAGCACTGGATGCAGTGATACGTGAACGCGGGTTTGAACGCGCGGCGCAGAAGCTGTGCATCACCCAATCCGCCGTTTCACAACGCATCAAGCAGCTTGAGAATATGTTCGGACAACCCCTGCTGGTCCGTACCGTTCCGCCCCGTCCGACCGAGCAAGGACAAAAACTGCTGGCGCTACTTCGTCAGGTGGAACTACTGGAAGAAGAGTGGCTGGGCGATGAGCAAACTGGTTCTACGCCGCTGCTGCTGTCGCTGGCGGTCAACGCCGACAGTCTCGCGACCTGGCTGCTGCCTGCGCTTGCACCCGTGCTGGCGGATTCCCCCATTCGCCTGAATCTACAGGTGGAAGATGAAACGCGAACTCAGGAAAGACTGCGCCGCGGTGAAGTGGTGGGGGCCGTGAGTATTCAGCATCAGGCGCTGCCAAGCTGTCTGGTGGATAAACTCGGCGCTCTTGACTATCTGTTTGTCGGGTCAAAAGCGTTTGCGGACCGCTATTTTCCGAATGGCGTTACCCGCTCGGCGCTGCTGAAAGCCCCCGCGGTGGCATTTGATCACCTCGATGACATGCATCAGGCTTTCCTGCAACAGAACTTTGATTTACCGCCAGGCAGCGTGCCGTGCCATATCGTGAACTCATCGGAAGCCTTCGTCCAACTGGCGCGTCAGGGGACCACCTGCTGTATGATCCCGCATCTGCAAATTGAGAAAGAGCTGGAAAGCGGCGAACTGATTGACCTGACGCCAGGCCTGTTCCAGCGCCGGATGCTCTACTGGCATCGGTTTGCGCCAGAAAGCCGTATGATGCGCAACGTTACCGACGCGCTGTTAGCCTATGGTCACAAAGTGCTACGTCAGGACTGAGCGCGCCCAGGTTTCTCTGAGTAAAAATGCCGGAGCTCATCGAATTGCAGGGCGAATTCAATGTAGCTCATCAGCGCGGGGGAGTTCAGTTTTCGGCTGGGGTAGACCAGCCAGAGATCGTTTCCTGCCACCGTCCAGTCCGGCAATACCGATACCAGATTGCCCTTCTCAATATGGTCTTCCAGCATAAACGCCGGCAGCAGCGTAATCCCCGCGCCCGCTGCGGCGCTTTCACGGGCATACACCAGATTATCCGTCAGATGAACGCGCTCTGGCATGTGCTGGTAATCTTCATCGCCACGGTGGAATAACCACTCCGACCAGGCTTTGTGCGCAATACAGTGATGGTCGACCAACTGGCGGGGATGGTTAAGCGGCGCAAATCGTGACAGGTAGTGTGGCGAGGCCAGAAGATAGCGCGGGCAGTGACCAATCATACGTCCAATCAACGACGAATCCTGCGGTTTGCCGGTACGCAGCGCAACATCGAAGCCACTATCAACTAAATCCAGCATTTCATCAGAAATACTGACCTCAAGCGAGACGTCAGGGTAATGCTGCTGGAACCGGGTGTTCAGGCGCGCCAGCAAGGTCGCGCCGATACCCGCCGGAGAGGTAATACGCAGGCGTCCGCTGGGATTATCGCGCAGCCGCTGCACCGCATACTCCGCACGTTCGCTGGCGGCGAGAATTTCACGGCAGTGCACCAGATAGTGTTCACCCGCGTATGTCAGGTTAAGTTTGCGGGTGGTGCGATTGATCAGGCGAATCCCGACATGCTGTTCAAGCTGGCTGATGCGCTGGCTGACGCTTGATTTCGGCAGCCCCGCCTTTTGCGCGGCGACGGTAAAACTGCCGTGTTCAGCGACCAGGGCAAACAGCGCCATATCCTGCAAATGCTTAAACATCGCGTTCACCCCGGGGAATCAGTTACCCCTGTTCGCCCATCATCTCTTTGACCAGTTCGACGCAGCGCAGGAAGCGACCGTCGTAATCCGCCTCTTCGACATGCACAAAATCGATATTATTCTCGCGCAGCATCTCCACCAGCAGCGTCTGAAACTCTTTGCGATCCACGGAGCTGCCGAGGCTGCGCAAGCCGTCAGCCACCCACGGCGTGTTGTTTTCCAGCAGGATCACCAGATCAAAGCGGTACTCGTCGATCAGCGCCTGCACAAACGGATGCTCCCGCCCTTCATACTTTTTGCAGAAGGCCTGCGTGGTGACGAAGTCGGTATCAATAAACGCCACTTTATTGGCGTATTTCACTGCGAAATCAATATATTGCGCGTGACCCAGCGCGATTTTGTCGTAATCGGAATATTGCAACGCCATCTCATCGCCCCCGAGGTGAGAGAAGACATAGTCGCGGCCATACTCCCAGGCGCTGGTGGTATTGAAGATATTCGCCAGCTTGTTAACCAGCGTCGATTTCCCGCTCGACTCGCCCCCCAGCACCGCCACAGTACGCACGAAAAACGGCTTCACTTCCGTCGGGATGTATTCCCAGTAGCGGAAAGGATTTTCACGAATTTGCGCACCGCTGATGCTCATGAATGTCCGTCTGGGATCGATAAGTATCGTCTCAATGCCCAGATGCTCCAGATATTGCGGCGCATCGGCTTCTTCCGAGGTATAGATCCAGTTGGGCTGAATGCCCTTTTCCGCCATAAACGATTTGATTCCCTCGCTCCAGACGTCCCAGCCGTGCGGATAAGGTTCCATGCCCTCTTCGTTGAACGCATGAATGCGGATATTTTTCTGGTATTTGAACGTCTGTAGCAGCCAGCGCAGGCGATCTGAAACGGTCGGTTGTTGCGACATCGCACTGTCTTCAAACAGCGCACGGTCACGGGTATCGTCATACCCCATGATGATGTGCAGCTCGTCCACCTGGCTACAGGCGCGCTGGATCAGATAGATATGACCGGTATGCAGCGGATAAAATTTGCCGAACACCACGCCAATATTTTTCTGCTGGCGGGGAAACTCCAGCCCGAGAAAACGATGCAGCGCTTCCAGCTTTTGCGCGCTGGGACTTTTGATCTTGGCATTGAGAAGCTGACTGAGATAGCCCTTGGTCATTCCACTGGCATCCGCCACTTGTTGCAGGGTACAGCCCTTTTGCTTAATCGCGGTTTTGAGATAATCAAATGACGACATGGGTAACCTCCGTTTCACTTATTATAAGTCGTCAAATACGTTTAACGCATCCGCCAGCTTCTTAACGCCAAAGACCTGCATCCCTTCTGGCGGTTTTTTCGGCACGTTGGCCGCCGGGACAATCGCGCGGCGAAAACCGTGTTTCGCAGCTTCTGAAATCCGCTCCTGACCGCTTGGCACCGGACGAATTTCTCCCGCCAGACCTACTTCGCCAAAGACCACCAAATCCTGCGGCAGCGGCCTGTCGCGCAGACTGGAGACCATCGCCAACAGCAGTGCGAGATCGGCACTGGTTTCTGTGACTTTAACGCCGCCCACCACGTTGACGAACACGTCCTGATCCGCCATTTGCAGACCACCGTGGCGATGGAGCACGGCCAGCAGAATCGCCAGACGGTTCTGTTCCAGACCGACAGCCACGCGCCGCGGGTTGGCCATCATCGAGTGATCGACCAGCGCCTGAATCTCCACTAATAGCGGCCGCGTCCCTTCCCAGACCACCATCACTGAACTGCCAGAGGTGACTTCATCGCCACGGCTCAGGAAGATTGCCGACGGGTTGCTCACTTCGCGCAATCCCTGTTCGGTCATGGCAAAAACACCGAGTTCATTCACCGCGCCAAAACGGTTCTTGTGGCTGCGCAGAGTACGAAAACGGGAGTCAGCATCGCCATCCAGCAAGACCGAGCAGTCGATGCAGTGCTCAAGCACTTTTGGCCCGGCCAGCGAGCCGTCTTTGGTAACGTGACCGACCATCACAATCGCCACGCCACGCGTCTTGGCAAAGCGCGTCAGGTAGGCCGCCGTCTCTCGCACCTGCGCCACGCTACCGGGCGATGACTGGATATCCGCCATGTGCATCACCTGGATGGAGTCAATAACCATCAGCTTCGGCTGCTCTTCTTCCGCAATCAGGCAAATCTGCTCAATACTGGTTTCCGAGAGCATATTGAGGTTGTTGGTCGGAAGTCCCAGACGGTGCGCACGCATTGCCACCTGTTGCAGGGATTCCTCACCGGTGACATACAGGGTTTTCATCTGCTCGGCGAGCTTACACAGCGTCTGTAACAACAGCGTCGATTTCCCCGCCCCGGGGTTACCGCCGATCAGAATGGCGCTGCCGGGAACAACGCCGCCGCCCAACACGCGGTCAAACTCTTTAAAACCAGTGGAAAAACGCGGCAGTTCCTCAAGGCTGATATCGGAAAGCTTCTGCACTTTCGCGACGCCCGCGCTCCCGGCATAGCCACTCAGCCGCTCATTACGCGCCACCGTTGGCGAGGCGGCCAGGCGCACCTCAGTAATGGTGTTCCAGGCATGACAGGCGCTGCACTGGCCCTGCCAGCGCGGATAATCCGCCCCGCATTCGTTACACACAAAGGCGCGTTTTGGAGCTTTTGCCACGGTTTACCTCGTTATCTCTGTACTGCCTGTGTGCCGGATGGCGGCTGCGCCTTCTCCGGCCTACACCCTAATACCAGCCGGTATCTCACTTATTTCTGGTTCAAGCTGCCCGAGAGAATGCAGAACACCCCCATCAGATCAGCGTGACGGATCGTAATTTCCGTCTTTTCATTCACTTTCGGCTTGGCATGGTACGCAATCCCCAGACCCGCCGTTTTGATCATCGGCAGATCGTTGGCGCCATCGCCAATCGCCACCGTCTGCGCCAGAGGAATTTCGTATTCCTGCGCCAGACGCGTCAGGGTGTTGGCCTTGTACTGGGCGTCAACAATATCGCCAATCACATTGCCGGTTAATTTACCGTCTACTATCTCCAGTTCATTTGCCACAACGGCGGTCAGACGTAGCTTCTCGCGCAGGTATTCAGCAAAGAAGGTAAAGCCACCGGAAGCAATCGCCACCTTCCAGCCGAGCGTTTCCAGCTTAAGTACCAGTTGCGTCAGGCCCGGCATCAGCGGCAAACTCTCGCGCACCTGATGCAAAATATGGGCATCCGCGCCTTTTAGCGTCGCCACGCGGCTACGCAGGCTGGCGGTGAAGTCGAGTTCGCCGCGCATCGCGCGTTCCGTCACTTCCGCTACCATGTCGCCAGTGCCTGCCAGTTTAGCAATTTCATCAATGCACTCGATCTGAATCGCGGTAGAATCCATGTCCATCACCAACAGGCCCGGGGTGCGCAGATGCGGAATTTTTCCCAGCGGGGCGACGTCCAGTTGCGCATCGTGCGCCAGCTTTGTGGCGCGAGACGTCAATGAACCGGCCAGACGAATGACCTGATAATCTTCAACGCACCACGCGGCGACAATCACCATCGCCGCGCCCAGTTTGCTTTGATACTGGGTCAGGCGTTGTTTATCCAGCCCGCGTCCGTACAGAAGCCAGCCGCTACGTCCTGCGTGATAATCCAGTGGCATCACCTCGTCACCACTTAAAGAGAGGGGCAAACCTGGCCATAAAGAGACATCTTCAGGCAAATCGCACCAGGTAATGTTAGGCATTAAAGCTCCTGTAAAATCGTTCGGGCCGGGAAGGTTCCTGGGGAAAATAACGCATGAGGCTACCTTGTAACCATCGCTTCTGGCAACATTAAGCCTCAAATTTTCAGCAGGTGGAATATGGCTCGCGCAAAACTGAAATTCCGACTTCATCGTGCAGTGATTGTATTGTTCTGTCTCGCACTGCTGGTTGTGCTTATGCAGGGCGCCTCATGGTTTAGTCAAAATCACCAACGGCAGCGCAATCCTCAGCTTGAAGAACTGGCCCGCACGCTGGCGCGACAGGTGACATTGAACATCGCGCCGCTGATGCGCACTGAAACGCCCGATGAAAAGCGGATCCAAAACATCCTGCTCCAGTTGACCCATGAAAGCCGGATCCTCGACGCCGGTGTTTACGATGAACAAGGCGATATGATCGCCCGGGCGGGAGAAAGCGTAAATGTTCGCGACCGTCTGGCGCTGGACGGTAAAAAAGCTGGCGGCTACTTCAACCAGCAGATCGTCGAACCCATTGAGGGAAAAAATGGCCCGCTGGGTTATCTGCGTCTGACGCTGGATACACACACATTAGCCACCGAGGCAAAGCAGGTGGATAACACCACTAACATTCTACGTCTGATGCTGCTGCTTTCACTGGCTATCGGCGTGGTGCTGACCCGCACGCTGTTGCAGGGGAAACGTACCCGCTGGCAGCAATCGCCCTTCCTGTTAACCGCCAGCAAGTCGGTGCCGGAAGAGGATGAAAGCGAGAAAAAAGAGTAAATTTTTACAGGAAAGGAAAACTGACATGTCGACACTTCGCCTGCTTATTTCTGACTCTTACGATCCCTGGTTTAACCTGGCGGTCGAAGAGTGCATTTTCCGCCAGATGCCCGCCACACAGCGCGTGCTGTTTTTGTGGCGCAATGCCGATACGGTGGTGATTGGTCGCGCGCAAAACCCGTGGAAAGAGTGTAATACCCGACGGATGGAGGAGGACAACGTGCGTCTGGCGCGCCGCAGCAGCGGCGGTGGCGCGGTGTTCCACGATCTCGGTAATACCTGTTTTACCTTTATGGCCGGGAAACCGGAATACGATAAGACCATATCGACCGCGATTGTCCCGAATGCGCTTCATGCGCTGGGCGTGACGGCAGAGGCTTCCGGACGTAACGATCTGGTGGTGAAAACGCCTGATGGCGATCGTAAAGTTTCTGGTTCCGCCTATCGCGAAACCAAAGATCGCGGTTTCCATCACGGCACACTGTTGTTGAATGCGGATCTGAGTCGACTGGCAAACTACCTGAATCCGGATAAAAAGAAGCTGGCCGCAAAAGGCATCACCTCCGTCCGTTCCCGTGTCGCCAATCTTACCGAACTGCTGCCAGGCATTACGCATCAACAGGTATGTGCGGCGGTGACAGAAGCCTTTTTCACCCATTATGGCGAGCGCGTGGAAGCCGAAGTAATCTCCCCGGACAACACGCCGGATCTGCCCAACTTCGCCGAAACCTTCGCGCGTCAAAGCAGTTGGGAGTGGAACTTTGGTCAGGCGCCGGCTTTTTCGCATCTGCTTGATGAACGATTTACCTGGGGAGGCGTTGAGCTGCACTTTGACGTCGAGAAAGGCCATATCACCCGTACGCAGGTCTTTACCGACAGTCTGAATCCGGCGCCATTAGAAGCACTGGCAGAACGTTTACAGGGCGGTTTGTATCGCGCGGACAGTCTGCAACAGGCGTGCGAAGCAGTGATAGCCGATTTCCCGGAACAGGGAAAAGAGATGCGGGAACTGTCAGCGTGGATTATGAAAGCGGTTCGATAATAGCAATGCGGTCTGTAGGCCGGGTAAGGCGAAGCCGCCACCCGGCTTTTTTGCCCGGTGGCGTTACTGCTTACCGGGCCTACACTGTCCTGAACGAAAATTACGCTTTGTCGCCCAGCAGAACGGACTCCAGCGCGATTTTGATCATGTCATTGAACGTGGTCTGACGCTCAGCGGCAGTGGTCTGCTCGTGAGTACGGATGTGGTCAGACACGGTGCAGATAGTCAGCGCTTTCGCACCAAATTCTGCCGCCACGCCGTAGATACCCGCGGCTTCCATTTCCACGCCCAGGATGCCGTATTTTTCCATCACGTCGAACATTTCGCCGTCCGGAGAGTAGAACAGATCCGCAGAGAACAGGTTGCCGACGCGCGCGTCCACACCCAGTGCTTTTGCCGCTTCAACCGCGTCGCGTACCATGCCGAAATCAGCAATAGCGGCAAAATCATGGTCTTTGAAACGAATGCGGTTCACTTTGGAATCGGTGCAGGCACCCATACCAATCACCACGTCACGCAGTTTCACATCGGCGCGAACGGCACCACAGGATCCAACGCGAATGATTTTCTTCACGCCGAAATCGGTGATCAGCTCTTTGGTGTAGATGGAGCAGGACGGGATACCCATACCGTGACCCATCACGGAGATCTTACGGCCTTTGTAAGTCCCGGTGAAACCTAACATGCCGCGAACGTTATTCACTTCACGCACGTCTTCGAGGAACGTTTCCGCGATATGCTTTGCGCGCAGCGGGTCGCCCGGCATCAATACGACGTCAGCGAAATCACCCATTTCTGCATTAATGTGAGGAGTTGCCATCTTCAGTTCCTTTTACATTGTTGTTTTTGCCGGGTGGCGGCTACGCCTTACCCGGCCTACATTCTGTTCTCCCTCTCCCTGTGGGAGAGGGCCGGGGTGAGGGCATCAGGCCGCACCCAATCCGTTTAGAACATGGCCTTGCCATATTCCATGTCAGACGTACCAAAGTATTTCGCCAGCGTCTGGCCGATATCCGCAAAGGTTTCACGGTGGCCTAACGAACCCGGTTTTACTTTCGGCCCGTACACCAGCACCGGAATATGTTCACGTGTGTGGTCTGTGCCCGACCAGCTCGGGTCACAACCGTGGTCAGCGGTCAGGATCAGGATATCATCCTCGCCCACCAGCTTCATCAGCTCCGGCAGGCGGCGATCGAACAGTTCCAGACCCGCGGCATAACCGGCGATATCACGACGGTGGCCCCAGGAAGAGTCGAAATCAACGAAGTTCGTGAAGACAATCGTCTTGTCTCCGGCTTCTTTCATCTCTTTGAGGGTGGCATCAAACAGCGCATCCAGACCGGTGGCCTTCACTTTCTTAGTGATCCCGCAGTTGGCGTAGATGTCCGCGATTTTACCGACAGAGACAACATGACCGTCTTTTTCATCAACCAGTTTCTGCAATATGGTCGGCGCAGGCGGTTCAACGGCCAGATCGTGACGGTTACCGGTACGCTGGAAATTCCCCGCCTTGTCGCCAATAAACGGACGCGCGATGACACGACCGATGTTGTAGCCGCCTTCCGTCAGCTCTTCACGGGCGATTTCACACAGCTCGTACAGTCTGTCCAGACCAAAAGTCTCTTCGTGACAGGCAATCTGGAATACGGAGTCCGCGGAGGTATAGAAAATCGGCTTACCGGTTTTCATATGTTCTTCGCCCAGCTCATCCAGAATCACCGTACCGGAAGAGTGGCAGTTACCGAGATAACCCGGCAGGTTTGCACGTTTAACCAGTTTATCTAACAGCTCCTGCGGGAAGCTGTTTTCGTGGTCGCTGAAATAACCCCAGTCGAACAGAACCGGCACACCGGCGATTTCCCAGTGACCTGACGGCGTATCTTTACCGGAAGAGAGCTCATGCGCCCAGCCATAGGCGCCAATCACGTCTGCGTTGCCGTCCATACCGGCTGCGATTTTACCGGTGGAACCTTCATGCGCTTTCACTAGACCCAGACGAGTCAGGTTTGGCAGATTCAGTGGGCCTTTACGACCTTTGTCAGCCTCGCCTTTGGCACAGGCTTCTGCGATGTGACCCAGGGTGTCGGCGCCAACGTCGCCAAAGCGATCCGCGTCTTCCGTTGCCCCAATACCAAAGGAGTCCAGCACCATAATAAATGCACGTTTCATCTTGTTCTCCATTCATCTGCGCTGCAAAAAAGCGATCAGATCAGTATACCGTTATTCGGTAATACGACGATAGACCGTTGGTGTTATTTCAGGCGCGTTGTCGTCAAGGATAATTGCCGCTTTGACCGCTTTCGCCGCCTCCTGCCAGCTGGCTTCATCTTTCGCATGAATCACCGCCAGCGGCTGCTTCCCGTCTACGCTGTCGCCCAGACGCGCCATATCGGTAAAGCCGACGCTGTAATCAATGGTATCTGATGCCTGGCGACGACCGCCGCCCATCGAGACCACCGCCATACCCAGCGCACGGGTGTCCATCGCACTGACGAAACCTTCACTATCAGCATAAACCGCTTTGCTGAGCATTGCCGTCGGCAGGTACTTCGCGTAGTTCTCAACGAAATCGGTTGGTCCTTTCTGTGCGGCAACCATACGGCCAAAGACCTCTGCCGCTTTGCCGTTATCCAGCACTGCCTGCAGTTTGGCGCGCGCGTCAGCATCATCTTTCGCCAGCTTGCCGGAGATCAGCATTTCAACGCACAGCGCCATGGTGACATCAAACAGGCGCGGGTTACGGTATTCACCTGTCAGGAACTGCACCGCTTCGCGTACTTCCACCGCATTACCCGCGCTGGACGCCAGCACCTGGTTCATATCGGTCAGCAGTGCAGTCGTGCGCACGCCGGCACCGTTCGCAACGCCGACTATCGCTTCTGCAAGCGCTTCAGAGAGTTCGTAGGTCGGCATAAACGCGCCGCTGCCCACTTTCACATCCATGACTAACGCATCCAGACCTTCCGCCAGTTTTTTAGCGAGAATGGAGCCAGTAATCAGCGGGATGGAATCCACCGTCGCGGTGATATCTCGGGTGGCATAAAAACGTTTGTCCGCCGGGGCAAGCGAACTGGTCTGCCCAATAATCGCCACCCCCACGTCTTTAATAATTTCGCGGAAACGGTTGTCGTCCGGGAAGATATCGAACCCCGGGATCGCTTCCAGTTTGTCGAGCGTGCCGCCGGTATGACCCAGGCCGCGCCCGGAGATCATTGGAATGTAGCCGCCGCAGGCCGCCACCATTGGGCCAAGCATCAGCGACGTTACGTCACCCACGCCGCCGGTGGAGTGTTTATCGACGATGGGGCCGTTCAGATTCAGGCTCTTCCAGTCCAGTACGGTTCCTGAATCCCGCATTGCCATGGTGAGCGAAACGCGTTCTGGCATCGTCATATCGTGGAAGAAAATGGTCATCGCCAGAGCGGCAATCTGCCCTTCAGAGACAGTGTTATCGCGAATGCCATTGATAAAGAAGCGAATTTCTTCATCACTCAGCGCGTGACCATCACGTTTTTTACGAATAATTTCTTGTGCGAGAAACAAGGGAACCTCCGTGGGGAATCGGTGAATGGTGGCGGGTGGCGCTACGCTTACCCGCCTTACGATCCTGTAGGCCGGATAAGCGAAGCGTCATCCGGCAATGTCTGGCTTAGTAGCTGCTTGCGCTCTTACCGTCGCCGTGGCCCAGCGCTTTCAGCAGGCTCGCCAGCAGGCTGGAGGCACCAAAGCGATAGTGGCGAGAATCCGCCCAGTCAGCGCCGAACAGTTCATCGGCGATCGCAAGGAACTGCTGTGCATCTTCCGCAGTACGCACACCACCAGCCGGTTTGAAACCAACGGTTTTGGACACGCCCATATCACGGATCACTTCCATCATAATGCGCGCGCTTTCCGGCGTGGCGTTCACCGGCACTTTACCGGTTGAGGTTTTAATGAAGTCGGCTCCGGCTTTGATAGAGATTTCAGACGCTTTACGGATAAGCCGCTCTTCTTTCAGCTCACCGGTTTCGATGATCACTTTCAGCAGGACATTTGCCGCTGCACATGCGTCTTTACACGCTTTAACCAGATCAAAACCAACCTGTTCGTTACCGGCGATCAGCGCGCGGTACGGGAATACCACATCGACTTCATCTGCGCCGTAGGCAATCGCCGCGCGGGTTTCCGCCAGCGCAATTTCAATGTCGTCGTTGCCGTGCGGGAAGTTAGTGACGGTTGCAATACGAATTTCCGGCGTACCCTGCGCTTTCAGCGTCTTACGCGCAATCGGAATGAAACGCGGATAGATACAGATGGCTGCGGTGTTGCCAACCGGGGTTTTCGCCTGATGACACAATGCAATCACTTTTTCATTGGTGTCGTCGTCATTCAGGGTGGTCAGGTCCATCAGTTTCAGTGCGCGCAGGCTGCTTGCAGTTAAATCGGTCATAACATTCTCCAACGGCATCGCCGTAAAAATTTTCACCTTGCGAGTCTGTTAGTATTCTAACATTCACTCGCCATTACACTTCGATATACATCACAGTTAATGAAAACTACGTACAAATTTGCATTACTGTAATGAGATCAACTTCAAATAATCACCCTTTTCTGCTGCCTTCTTCACCACTCAGGCGCATCAGGATCAAAGGTAGCGCAACAACATCTTCCTACAATTCCGTCATGACCTTCGGCCGATAAAGGAAGCCCGATGACCACGACAAATGAATCCGCGCTGCAACAACGTTGCCAGCATATCGTCACCAGCCCGGTCCTGAGTCCGGAACAGAAACGCCATTTTCTCGCACTGGAAGCAGAGAACAATCTGCCCTACCCGGCACTTCCCGCCGACGCGCGCCAGGCGCTGGACGACGGGGTTATCTGCGATATGTTTGAAGGTCATGCGCCGTATAAGCCGCGCTATGTTCTTCCCGATTACGCCCGTTTTCTGGCTAACGGTTCAGCATGGCTGGAACTGGAAGGAGCAAAGGATCTGGACGATGCCTTGTCTCTGCTGACCATCCTCTACCACCACGTACCTTCCGTGACCTCGATGCCGGTTTACCTGGGGCAACTGGATTCGTTGCTGCAACCTTATGTTAGAATTCTAACACAAGAGGCGATCGATGAGCGAATAAAACGTTTCTGGCGCTATCTCGACAGCACCCTGCCAGACGCCTTTATGCACGCCAATATTGGCCCTGCTGATACCCCTGTAACCCGGGCAATTCTGCGTGCCGATGCCGAACTAAAGCAGGTGGCGCCTAACCTGACGTTTATCTACGATCCGGAAATCACGCCTGATGATTTATTGCTGGAAGTGGCAAAAAACATCTGTGAATGCAGTAAGCCACATATTTCCAACGGCCCAATAAATGATAAAATTTTCACAAAAGGACAGTATGGCATCGTCAGTTGTTACAACTCTCTGCCGCTTGCGGGCGGCGGTAGTACGTTGGTTCGC
The DNA here is from genome assembly GCF_037053465.1 of Citrobacter amalonaticus. Classification (GTDB taxonomy): domain Bacteria; phylum Pseudomonadota; class Gammaproteobacteria; order Enterobacterales; family Enterobacteriaceae; genus Citrobacter_A; species Citrobacter_A amalonaticus_H. The sequence goes on along the minus strand of NZ_JBALIF010000004.1, from coordinate 101,770 downwards.
CTTAACCTGAAAGCCATCGCAGAGCGCAGCACCTCTGTCGATGACTTCTTTAGCCGCACGCTACCGCACTACTGCCAGCAACAAATTGCCATCATTGATGCGCGATGTGAGTTCCTCTATCAACAATCACATTTCTTTGAGAATAGCTTCCTGGTGCAGGAAGGTCTGATCGATCCGCAACGTTTTGTGCCGATGTTCGGGATGTACGGTCTGGCAGAAGCGGTAAACCTGCTGTGTGAAAAAGCAGGCATGAACGCACGCTATGGAAAAGATGAATCGGCAAACGATTTGGGGTATCGCATCAGCGCCCGGTTAGCGGATTTTGTTGAAAACACGCCGGTAAAATATGGCTGGCAACAGCGCGCGATGCTGCATGCTCAATCGGGGATCAGCTCAGATATCGGCACCACGCCGGGTGCGCGTTTGCCGTATGGTGATGAACCCGATCCGATTACCCATCTACAGACAGTCGCGCCCCATCACGCTCACTATCATTCCGGCATTAGCGATATCCTGACGCTTGATGAAACCATCAAGCGCAACCCACAGGCGCTGGTCCAGCTTTGCCTTGGGGCGTTTAAAGCAGGAATGCGGGAATTTACCGCCAACGTCAGCGGCAACGATCTGGTGCGTGTCACAGGATATATGGTGCGACTGTCAGACCTGGAAAAGTTTCGTGCCGAAGGTTCGCGAACCAATACCACCTGGCTGGGTGAAGAAGCCGCGCGCAATACGCGTATCCTCGAACGACAACCGCGTGTGATCGGTCATGAACAGCAGATGCGCTTTAGTCAGTAAAATTATCCCTTTCTCCTGTGTGGACGGGCCAGGCAGTCGTCTGGCCCTGTTTTTACAGGGGTGCAATCTGCGCTGCAAGAATTGCCACAACCCCTGGACAATGGGGCGCTGCAATAACTGCGGCGAATGCGTTCCCCACTGCCCGCACCAGGCGCTGAGCATGCGTGACGGCAACGTCATCTGGCAGGCCGATATCTGCGAACAGTGCGATACCTGTTTGCAAATGTGTCCTCAACAGGCGACGCCGATGGCGCAAACCCTGAGCGTGGATGATGTGCTGCGTCAGATCCGTAAAGCCTTCTTGTTTATTGAAGGCATTACCGTCAGCGGCGGCGAAGCCACAACGCAATTACCCTTTATTGTGGCGCTATTTACCGCCATCAAAACCGATCCGCAGTTACAGTCGCTCACCTGCCTGGTCGACAGCAACGGGCTGATGAGCGAAACCGGCTGGGAGAAATTGTTACCCGTGTGCGATGGCGTGATGCTCGATCTCAAAGCCTGGGATAGCGCAACCCACAAAACGCTTACCGGACGAGATAACACACAGATCAAGCACAGTATCACGCTGCTGGCGCAGCGCGGGAAACTGGCGGAACTGCGCCTGTTGGTGATTCCAGGCAAGGTGGATTATCTGCAACACAGTGACGCGCTCGCAGCATTTATCAAAAAACTGGGAGACATCCCGGTACGGCTGAATGCGTTTCATGCCCACGGGGTATACGGTGAAGCAAAAACCTGGCCGGGCGCGACGCCGCAAGAGGTAGAGACGCTGGCAAAGGCGTTGCGGGATCGCGGCGTGGATAATCTGATCTTTCCGGCGTTGTATTTATGACCTGCCGGATGGCGGCTGACGCCTTATCCGGCCTACAAATGCTACATATACAGACCGTAGACCTGATAAACGAAGCGCCATCAGGCATGCACCACCGGATGGCGGCTGACGCCTTATCCGGCCTACAAATGCTACATATACAGACCGTAGGCCTGATAAGCGAAGCGCCATCAGGCATGCACTACCGGATGGTGGCATCGCCTTATCCGGCCAATCAATCGTATGATCGCTTATACATCAAACAATGTGGTCGTATTGTGATACAGCGCCCCGGCAATCACATCTGCCGATTCCGAACGCAGTTCACACAACACGCGAAACACGCTGGCAGCCTGTTCCGGGCGATTCGGCTGTCCCTGAAAACCATTCAGCGGCATATCCGGGGCATCAGTTTCCAGTAGCAGGGCGTCCAGCGGCAGTCGCGCCATCACCTCACGGGTTTTACTGGCGCGAGGATAGGTAATGGTGCCGCCCACACCGATTTTGTATCCCAGTTGTACAAAACGTTCCGCCTGTTGCAGGCTTCCCGCGAAACCGTGAACCACACCGGTACGCGGCAGATCCTGACGCTTTAAATACATCGCCAGTTTGTCGTGAGTGCGGCGGGAATGGAGGATCACGGGTAAATCGTAGCGCTTTGCCAGTTGCAACTGCGCCTCAAGAAACTGTTCCTGTTTTGCGAACTGCGGATCATCGCGATAAAGATCCAGGCCTATCTCACCTACTGCGACAACTTTTGCCGGGCGAGCGGCCAGCGACTGCTGCAAACGGTCAAGATCCGCATGGCTATGTTGTTCAATCACGATAGGATGCAATCCCAGCGCAGCATACAGCGGCGAATAGCGTGTCGCTAACAACAGCACCCGGTCGAAATTTTCCGCTGCCGTGGCCGGAACAATAATCTTCTCTATACCCGCCTCGCCCGCACGTTCCAGACTGCGGATTTCATCTCCGGTGAAGGGGGGAAAATCAAAGTGACAATGGGTATCAATAAACCGGAAACTCACGCCAAATCCTCATGACTGAACGTGGTGTCGTTGGCCTGCGGCGCATCGCTCACCGCCGCCACATGGGTATCATTCGCAACCGGAGCCGGAGGGACAACCACAGGCGTTGGCATAACAACCGACGGCAGATGACGCAATAACGGCGGTTCTTCTGCCAGCAGTTTTCCGACAGTCGCCAGGAAATAGCGACCGCAGAGCCGCCCTACTTTATAGTCTTCACGCAGCGCAGGAATACGACTTCCCAGGGCCATGCTTTGCAGCGGTTTCGGCGGGTAGATTTCAAAGATCCTCAGCTTACCCGGCGGTTGTTCAATAAAGCGCTGAATTTCCGTATAGCTGGCTTCGTGATGCTGAACCAGATTCACCAGCGGTTGCAGGCTACTTTCGCCCAGCCAGCGTTCCATCCGTTTAAACCACTGCGGGGTGTAATACATTTGCGAAGGTACGGTGCGAATAACCACCAGCGTTTTCGCCCCTTGCTTCACCGCCTCGCGCACCGGAATAGCATCGCTGATCCCGCCATCCAGATAATTGATCCCTTCCAGCGACACACCGCTGCGATAAAAGCCCGGGATCGCGCTCGACGCGCGAATAATATCGAGCCAGTTTTGCTTCGTCGGCGAGAAGTAACCCGGCGTGTAGTCATCACCCCGACAGGCGCACATATAGAAATGCTTCCCGCTTTCAAACAAACGCACCGCTGTGTCCATTTGCAACGGCATCTGGCTGGATGTGGAATCCACCAGCCAGTCAAGATCGATGAGATTTCCGCCGCGTACAAAGCGCACCGGGTCAAAAAATTCACGTTTGGTGGTGTAGCGCATGATGACTTTGCGCCCATACCCCGGCTGGTTACAGAGATAGGCAGAGAGATTTTGCGCCCCCGCAGAGGTGCCATAGTAGAGATCGAAGGGATTAAATTGCGCGCGCATAAATTCATCCAGCACGCCAGCGGTGAATATCCCGCGCTGCCCGCCGCCTTCGCAGACCAACGCCAGGCGACCCGGTTTGAACTTTCTCAATGATAACGGCGCAATATTGCCGAGCGTGACGGGTATACGCTGCCCCACCTCTGCCTTCCTGTTTTTGATGTGTTATCACTCAAGGTAACGCACATTCTGGGCGGCTAAAACCGAAAAAGCCAGTCCGCTGGACTGGCTTAAAAGTAACAACGCTTTTCGGTTTAACTGCTAGGGCCGCTTACGACCTGTAAACAGGCTGACCAGGAAGAGAATAATCCCGACGACAAACACAATTTTTGCCGCCCATGCCGCAGTACCAGCCAGTCCACCAAATCCCAGAGCGGCGGCAATTAACGCGATAACCAGAAATATAATGCCCCAACGAAACATACGCTTCTCCTTTACCATAGTTAATGTCGACCGCCAGATATGAGCGCTCAGGCGTCTCTTTTACGATATTTTTAGTGTGGTGCACATTACGCCCCCCGACAAATATCGGGGGGAGAAATACGAAAAATTACTGAGCTTTCAGATCGTTTTTGACGCTTTTCACGCCATCAACGGCTTTTGCGATACTCTCAGCACGCTCAATTTGCGCCTGGGAATCGACGGTGCCGGAAAGCTGAACCACACCATCGGTCGTTTCAACTTTCACTTTGCGGGAAGGGACAATGTCATCAGCCAGCAGTTTTGCTTTGATCTCACTGGTCGTTGCAGTATCACCGGCATACCCTTTCACTGAGCTTTCTTTACTGTCACGCACGTGGAGTTTATCGCTGACGGAGGTCACGCCTTCAACGCCTTTCGCCACTTTCACAGCCTCTTCCGCCTGCGCCTGGCTTTCAACGAAGCCACTCAGCGTGACCACTTTCTGATCGGTTTTGACGGAAATATCGGTGCTCTTAATATTTTCATGATCCACCAGTGCGGCTTTCACTTTCGCAGTAATGGCGCTGTCATCCATGAAATTACCGACTTTATTCATAGAGCTATCGACTTTCTGCCCTGCACTTTCGGCGCCAGATTGCGCTTTATCCATTGCGGTGTTTTCTGCGTATGCAGAACCCGTTGCCACAGCGGAGGTCAACATCACGGCCAGCAGAGTTTTAGAAATCTTCAGTCTTGTCATAGTCATCGATTTATTCCTGTATGGTTTGCTCGTAATTTGAGCTCAGGCAACACGAGGTTGCATTGCTGAATACGGCGAAAAAAGTTCACCTAGTTCAGAAGTCAATGGCAGCGATCACAATCACGGTCATGACCTGTGAGAATGAAGGTTTGCCGAAAGCGCCTCTGACTCAGTTATTAATATCGCGACTACAATAAACATCAGCTTTAAGCACTTTACTTTACGCATTGAACGGTATTTAAAGCCGATATTTATGTCATCACTTTGTTAAATATAGATCACAATTTTGAAAAAGCGCGGCTGAGTGAACAAAAAACAACCAACCATAAGCAAAACAGAGGGATTTAAGAACATTCCGCAAGGGATTAAAAAGGCAGGAAAAGTGACAAGGCGCAGCGGATGCCGCGCCCTGAAAGGGATCAATGCTCGCGTGTCTTGCGGAACTGTACGTCAGGATAACGCTCTTGCGTCAGGTTGAGGTTCACCATCGTTGGCGCGATGTAGGTGAGGTTATCCCCACCATCTAGCGCCAGTTGAACTTCGTTCTTACGCTTAAACTCTTCGAATTTCTTCGCGTCTGCGCATTCCACCCAGCGTGCGGTCGCCACGTTGACGGACTCATAAATCGCCTCGACGTTGTATTCACTCTTCAGGCGGGCAACGACCACGTCAAATTGCAGAACCCCAACCGCGCCCACAATCAGATCGTTGTTGGCGACAGGACGGAACACCTGCACAGCACCTTCTTCCGAAAGCTGAACCAGGCCTTTCAGCAGTTGTTTCTGCTTCAGCGGATCTTTCAGGCGAATACGGCGGAACAGTTCCGGGGCAAAGTTCGGAATACCTGTGAACTTCATCATTTCGCCCTGGGTAAAGGTATCACCAATCTGGATCGTGCCGTGGTTATGCAGGCCGAGGATATCACCAGGGTAAGCTTCTTCCACATGCGAACGGTCGCCGGCCATAAAGGTTAGCGCGTCTGAGATGACCACGTCTTTGCCGATACGCACCTGGCGCATCTTCATGCCTTTTTCATACTTACCGGAAACCACACGCATAAATGCCACACGGTCACGGTGTTTCGGGTCCATGTTGGCCTGAATTTTGAAGACGAAACCGGTGAATTTCTCTTCTTTCGCTTCCACTACGCGGGTGTCTGTCTTGCGCGGCATCGGCGCAGGCGCCCACTCCACCAGGCCATCCAGCATATGGTCCACGCCAAAGTTACCCAGTGCGGTACCAAAGAAGACCGGAGTGATTTCGCCAGCAAGGAAGAGATCTTTGTCAAATTCGTTGGAAGCGCCTTTGACCAGTTCGAGCTCATCACGCAGTTGCTGCGCCAAATCCTCGCCCACAGCCGCATCGAGATCCGGGTTATCCAGACCTTTAACGATCCGCACTTCCTGGATGGTATGACCTTTACCTGTCTGATACAGATAGGTTTCATCTTTGTAGAGATGGTAAACCCCTTTGAACAACTTGCCGCAGCCAATCGGCCAGGTAATCGGCGCACAGCCGATTTTCAGCTCGTTCTCCACTTCGTCCAGCAACTCCATCGGATCACGGATATCGCGGTCGAGTTTGTTCATAAAGGTGAGGATCGGCGTATCACGCAGACGGGTAACTTCCATCAGCTTACGTGTACGATCTTCAACCCCTTTTGCGGCATCAATCACCATCAGACAGCAGTCCACCGCCGTCAGAGTACGATAGGTATCCTCGGAGAAGTCTTCGTGCCCCGGGGTATCCAGCAGGTTAACCAGGCAGTCATGATACGGAAACTGCATTACGGAGGTGGTGATGGAGATACCACGCTGTTTTTCCATCTCCATCCAGTCAGATTTTGCATGCTGGCTGGAGCCACGGCCTTTTACCGTACCTGCGGTCTGAATCGCCTGTCCGAACAGCAGCACCTTCTCAGTAATAGTGGTTTTACCGGCATCCGGGTGAGAAATAATGGCAAAAGTGCGGCGCTTGGCCACCTCCTGCAAATAAGGAGACAACGTCATAGTTCATTCTTCTTGAGTAAACGCGGCATCACGCCGCGCATGTTGAATACGAAAAATTGCGGCTATTTTACCCATCAATAGGGGGGAGGCAATCAGTGTTTACACAGGAGCTGCTCCAGTTCGTGTAATGACGTGACAGTCCAGGTGGGTTCGATGCCTTCAGGCCGCTCACGATGATGAGCGTTCAGCCAGCAGGTAGATAGCCCCGCGTTAATGCCGCCGAGAATATCCGATGCCGCAGTATCCCCGACCATAAGCACGCGAGAACGATCCGGGTTGCCCGCCTGCGCAAGCGCGTAATCAAAAATCTTCGGATCCGGCTTGGCCACGCCGACCTCTTCGGAAATCACCAGTAAATCAAAGTAGTCACGAAGTCCCGTGCGCTCCAGACGGATCTGCTGCAATGAGGTGAAACCGTTGGTAATAATGCCGATTTTGGTTTTCTCGCGAATCGCATTGAGTAGCGAAACGGCGCCAGGCAGCGGCGCGCAAATTTCAGCCATCGCATTCATAAAAGCATCGTTCAGCAGACCCGGCTCCACGTTTAACCGTTCAGCCCAACTCTGAAAGCGGGCGTGTTGAAGCTGTAATGATGTAATCGCGCCGTTTTGATAATCCACCCACAGTGGCTTATTGACGGCCTGGTAGTCCTGAAAATCTTCAGCGGTAAAGGTAATGCTATAGTCGAGAAACATCCGCTGTAGGCCGGTAAACGAGTCAAATGTGAACAGCGTTTCGTCGGCATCAAAGAAAATCCAGTCCCACTTCATCTTACACCTTCTCTTACATACTGATTGGCAGTGCCATTATGATGGCGTCCTCACGACCGTCAGCGGTCGGATAGTAATTGCGGCGAATCGTTGCCTCGTTAAAGCCTAAACTTTCGTACAGTGCGATGGCAGCAACGTTGGAAGCGCGAACCTCCAGCCACAGCGTCAGGACGCCGCGTTTTTCTAACTCATCAATGAGATGTTCTAACAGCGCTCTCCCAAGCCCCCGGCGCTGAAAATCGGGATCAACGGCAATGTTGAACAGCGTAGCTTCATCCAGCACGACCTGCGTAATCGCGAACGCCGCCATTCTCCCTTCAACCGTCAGTTGATAGTTGAGATAGCGTTCTCCCTGATTACTGGCAAAAGTCTGTTCACTCCAGGGAAACGCATGGGCGCGCTTTTCAATTTGAAAAGCGGCGGGTAAATCACGCTGAGTGAGGAAAGAAATCGTGTTCATGTGTGCAGATTTGTTGCCATAGTGCGGCGCGTGCCGCAGGGTTTGCCCGCAATTCATCAAATGCCGGTGTTGTAACCTGCGCGCCTTCAAGTGCCAGCGGTTCATCAGAACCTACTCGCCAGCTATTGCAACGGCTCCCCTCTGGTAGCATGGCAACGCGCTCTGGCGTCACCTGCAATACCTGATCAGGACTCAGGGTTAACGCACGCAGAATATCATTGACCAACGGATCGGTCAGCGGTGGCAGTGTTTCACCTACCATCACCAGACGAACATGTGCAGGAATGGAAATCGCGATCTCTCCCTGCAACGCGCCGGGGCGACGCAGCGACCACTGGGTTATACCCAGTTGCTGTAACTGCCAGTCTCGTCGGGTTGTCATAGCGAATCGCTCCTGTATTCAGGGGCGCAAATATAGCAAATTAGTCGAATAGACGCCATCAAACGTCTATAATCGCCCGCTGTATGAATTAAGGAGTTTTCCATGTCTGCTTTTACCCCGGCAAGTGAAGTCTTGCTGCGCCACAGTGATGATTTCGAACAAAGCCGTATTCTGTTTGCCGGAGACTTGCAGGATGACCTGCCCGCGCGCTTTGAAAGCGCGGCCAGCCACGTGCATACCCAACAGTTCCACCACTGGCAGGTGCTGAGCCGCCAGATGGGTGACAATGCGCGTTTTAGTCTTGTCGCACAAGCGGAAGACGTTGCCGGGTGCGACACCTTTATCTACTACTGGCCGAAAAATAAACCGGAAGCCCAGTTCCAGTTGATGAATATTTTGTCGCTACTGCCCGTTGGCACTGACATTTTCGTCGTTGGTGAAAACCGCAGTGGCGTGCGTAGCGCTGAGCAGATGCTGGCCGAATTTGCCCCATTGAACAAAGTCGACAGCGCGCGTCGTTGTGGCTTGTATCACGGTCGTCTGGAAAAACAACCCACTTTCGATGCAGAAAAATATTGGGATGAGTACCACGTTGACGGCCTGACGATCAAAACGTTGCCAGGCGTGTTCAGCCGTGATGGTCTCGATGTGGGTAGCCAGTTGCTGCTCTCCACTTTGACTCCACATACCAAAGGTAAAGTGCTGGATGTCGGCTGTGGTGCAGGCGTGCTTTCTGTCGCACTTGCCAGTCACTCTCCAAAAGTGCGTTTAACGCTCTGTGACGTTGCGGCTCCTGCTGTTGAAGCCAGCCGTGCGACGCTTGCCGCAAACGGTATTGAAGGTGATGTTTTTGCCAGCAACGTCTTCTCTGAAGTGACGGGTCGCTTTGATATGATCATCTCCAACCCCCCCTTCCACGACGGTATGCAAACCAGCCTCGACGCCGCGCAGAGCTTGATTCGCGGTGCGGTGCGCCACCTTAACAGTGGCGGCGAACTGCGTATCGTCGCTAACGCCTTCCTGCCGTATCCGCAGGTACTGGATGATACGTTTGGTTTTCATGAAGTGATCGCCCAGACCGGACGCTTTAAGGTTTATCGCTCGATCATGACCCGTCAGGCCAAAAAAATGTGATACACAATGACGGCTATGTGAGTGGCCGTTTTTGCAGCAATCACCGTCACACCGCGTAATTAACTATTGACGAATAGCTGAAAACCACTAGAATGCGCCTCCGTGGTAGCGATTCTTTTTAAGAATCGATGGTATGCGAAGGTGGCGGAATTGGTAGACGCGCTAGCTTCAGGTGTTAGTGTCCTTACGGACGTGGGGGTTCAAGTCCCCCCCCTCGCACCATAAACCACGTTGATATTGCTCGCACTGGGCGAAGGTGGCGGAATTGGTAGACGCGCTAGCTTCAGGTGTTAGTGTTCTTACGGACGTGGGGGTTCAAGTCCCCCCCCTCGCACCAACGAGGCGATATCAAAAAGTAAGATAACTGTGCGAAGGTGGCGGAATTGGTAGACGCGCTAGCTTCAGGTGTTAGTGTCCTTACGGACGTGGGGGTTCAAGTCCCCCCCCTCGCACCAATTATCTTGCATCCTTCTTTGCAGCACTTCTGATTCTCACCCTTGATTCCAGTTCATCATCACCAGCATCATTCCACCGAACAATGCCACGCACGATGGTAACAGTACAAAGTGCCGCAACTGTTTGTGGTAGAGCATGGCCGGGGTCAGTAGTAATCCTGATACGATAATGGCTTTCCATGCTTCAAGAGAAAGATCGGCAAACACCAGCCCGACGATCACAATCACTGGCAGTAAGACGCCCCAACCACTGCCCAGCGCCCGTTGCAACATGATTATCCCTCTCACACCAATAATGATAACCAATATCATATGATAAAATTTCTCATTTGTCAGTAAGCGATAGCGCTATTCCATTAGCTTTATTTAAGCATTGATGACATGAATTATTTAAGGTGATAAATTGCGCAGCAGTAAACGGATAAAGATGATAATGAGATATCCTACGCGAGCAGTTTCTGCCCCACCACCTTGCAATCCGAACAGTGTAATTGATTGATAAGTAATTAGTTAATGATATGACAGCACAATCCTGGCAAACCCTGCGCACTAAAAAATATCAACTCTCATTGCGGCTGTTTCTGATCCTCAACGCCATATCTGCATTGTTTGCTGTTGTCTTTCCAATCTATCCCAGCAAAACCGTTTCCCTCCCGGGATTCATCATTCTTGCACTGAGCACGATGCTACTGACATGGCATGTCAAATTCGCGAAAAAACGGATTAACCTTCCGGTCATTTCCGTGGTCTTTGGCGGGATGTGGGCAGCGCATATCCTGTTGAAGTATCATGAAATTCACGATCCTGATTCATCTTTTCTGCTGGTGGCACTGCTCACTGTGTTGTTTATTGGCTCAATCGCTTTTGCCAACAACATTGTCGCCTTCACGTTGCATTCGTTGCCGTCTGTACTGGCCTGTTTGTGGCTAAACGGAAGCGAACACGCGCTACGAATTCTCTATTTTATGGCGCTGCCAATGGTAGGAATTGCAATTCAGCATGTGATTCAAAAACGCTACGACGGCTTTGCTCAACAGTTGATGTTTAAACTGCTCGCGGAAAAAGAGACCCTGAACGACCTGAGCATGCTTGATCCATTGACGGGTTTGTACAATCGCCGAGGACTCCAGCATAAGCTGAAAACGCTGCGGGAACTGGACATGCATGATTATTACATCTTGCTGATCGATATCGACCATTTCAAAGCCTATAACGATCATTATGGCCATATGATGGGCGATCAGGTGTTGATCCGTGTCTCCGCGGCTATTCGTGACGCAGTCCGTTCACATGATGTTGTCGCCCGATTCGGTGGTGAAGAATTTATGGTTTTGTTGACGGCTGGCGACCCGCAGCATGCACGCGAAGCGGCGGAACGTATCCGCAAAAATGTTTACGATCTTGAAATTCCACATATGTTTAATGAAAGCGTCGCCAACAATGTCACAATCAGTATCGGAATTGCCCCTCTGATCGATCAGGATATTGAAGAGGCCATTATCCGCGCGGATAAAGCCCTCTACAAAGCCAAGCATCTGGGCCGAAATCATACTCTGGTCAGTGGCGACCCCGGCATCGCCTGATACGTCGCAGCACATTGAGGCCGGGGCAAGCGCAACAATGATAAAGATCTTGCTATCATCCTGACCTCTCGATAGGATTGGCAATCATTATCATTTAGATTGCTATCCATACTATGGCCCATCGCTCCGCGCCCCGCATTAATGATGTCATCTGGCAAACGCATCTACAGCCACAGATGCCTTCGCTGGCTGAAGCCGTGCGAGTAACCATCGCCCAAACGCGTGAGCATCTTCTTGACTTCATCCGTCTGGATGAACCTGCGCCACAACGCGCAATGACGCTGGCACAGTGGAGCCGTCCCAGTGAACTTAAGTCGTTGCTGGCAATTTATTCCGACCATATCTATCGCCACCACCCCACTCAGCCACGCGAAAATAAACCGCTGATCTCACTATGGGCGCAGTGGTATATCGGTCTGATGGTTCCCCCGCTAATGCTCGCCCTGCTGACGCAGGAGACGGCCATCGATGTTTCCCCCGAACACATCCATGTTGAGTTCCATGAAACGGGACGTGCAGCCTGCTTCTGGATTGATGTTCAGCAAGATTGCCGGCTCACCATTCAGTCACCACAAGCACGAATGGAGACACTGGTTAAACAGGCGCTGCTTCCCGTCATTCAGGCGCTTGAAGCAACGGGAGAGATAAATGGCAAACTTATCTGGAGCAATACCGGCTATTTGATTAACTGGTATCTCACCGAGATGAAACCCTTGTTGGGAGAAGCGTTATTGAATACGTTGCGCCAGCGTTGTTTTTTTGAAAAGCAGCTTTCTTGTGGTGCAGATAATCCGCTCTGGCGCACCGTTGTTTCTCGCGAAGGCATTCTGGTGCGCAGAACATGCTGTCAGCGTTATCGTCTACCAGACGTTCAACAGTGCGGTGACTGTACGTTAAAGTAAACAGGGAGCTTTCGCCCCCTGCCTGTCAGAGCGCAATCTGCTCGTTTTCGGTTTCTGAACGCTGTGCCTCATTTGCTTCCTGCTCCAGCAGTTGCTTCTCGTAAACCTTAAAGAACGGGAAATAGATGACTGCTGAAACCAGCGCCAAGAGGACAACCAGAATGGCGGCACGATAATCCCAACCCAATGCCCACGCCGCGCCTACGGGCGCCGGTGCAGTCCACGGCACAACCGAAATCACGCGACCAATCAGATCCAATTTCATTGCCGCCCACGCCAGCACAGCATTCACCATCGGTGCCAGCAGGAAAGGAATAAAGAATACCGGATTCATAACGATAGGCGTGCCGAAAATCACCGGCTCGTTAATATTGAAGATACTCGGCACCACACTCAATCGGCCGATGGAACGCAGATGCACGGAGCGACTACGCAGATAGCAAATCACCAGCCCCATTGTCGCACCGGATCCACCGATCACAATGAAGAACGTCCAGAAGGCTTCCATGAAAATATGCGGCAATGGGGCGCCCTGCGCCAGCGCCATCTGGTTCATGCCAAGATTGGTCAACCAGAACATTTGCAACATTCCAGAGACGATCGCCGCACCGTGAATCCCTGCAAACCACAGCAGATGGCCTATTAGCACTGCCAATAAAATAGCGGGCAGAGAATCCGCGGCTGATACCAAGGGTTTAAAGATAGCCATAATAGCTTGTGGGATGAGCATATCGAACTGAGCCTGAATCAGCAGACTCAGCGGATATAATGTCAGCACAACCACCAGTACAGGAATCAGCAGATCAAACGAGTTTTTGATCATCGGCGGTACCTGGTCGGGTAACCGTATGCCGATATTATGCGTCTTTAAAAAGCGCATCATTTCAACGCAGTAAATGGCCACCAGAATCGCTGTAAAAATCCCGGTCCCCCCAAGGCTATCCACAGGCAAAGTGCCTTTCGTTTTGGGCGCAGCCACCAGTAAGAAAGCCATAACAGAAAGCATGGCGCACATGAACGGATCCAATTGATGCGTTTTCACATAATGCTTTCCAAGGTTATAAGCGATGGCAGCACAAATGTAGATAGACATTATCCCCATCGTCATATCAAACGGTGTCAGGATCTGTCCTTCAAATTGTTTTGCCAGATCCAGCCATGCCCTGGCGAATCCCCAGGTGGTATCAGGTGAAAATGGGGGATAAGCAAAAACTAACAAAAACGATCCGACAATCATAAAAGGCATGGCGGAGATAAAACCATCACGGATCGCCATAACATGTCGCTGTGACGAAATGCGCCCGGCAACAGGACTGACATAGTTCTCGACAAACCGGAAAATCACATTAAAGACTGCATGGTTAGTGGATTTCATAATTGGCTCTTTTTATGTGATACAAAGGAAGTGACAACGTCAGTATCAATCGCGTAGCCCATGACTGCAACCGGTTACAGCAACCGGTTTCTGTGATTGTGAAGAGGATCGTAAAATCACTGATGTTACATGCTTGTTATATTAAAATATTTACCGCATTGTGTAACTTATGCCAAATTACGCTAACCGTTTTCTCTCAATGAGATTATGAGAGCCCGTATTCAGGAGAATAAAAATGAGTCTGCAATCTGTACGGCAATTTCTTGCTGAACATGCCCCTGATATTAAAATCATTGAATTAAATCAAAGTACCGCAACGGTAGACCTGGCAGCAAAAGCGCATAATGTACAACCTGGGCAGATAGCGAAAACCCTTTCGCTGAAGATAAAAGACACCATTATTTTGGTCGTTGCAAAAGGCGATGCTCGTCTTGACAATAAAAAACTCAAAAACACATTTGGCGCAAAAGCTCGTATGCTCAGTAGTGATGAAGTCGTCAATGCGACGGGACATCCTGTCGGCGGCGTATGCCCATTTGGACTGGAAACACCGCTACCGGTTTATTGCGATATTTCGCTGAAATCCTATACGGAAGTCTTACCGGCAGCAGGAGCCATCCACAGTGCGATACGCATCTCGCCAGAACGCATGGCAGAACTCACCTCTGCAACCTGGGTTGATGTCTGTCAGTAAATATCGCTTAAGGTATGGTTGCCAGATAATTTTCTGGCAGCTAGAGAAAAATATCAGCCGCATTCAGTAAACCGGCGTCTGAACTAACGCCCAGTTTCGACATTACATTAAATTTGTGCGCACGGATGGTTTTAATGTTTCGTTCCAGCTCAATGGCTATTTGCGGCATGGAATATCCATGTGACATGAAACGCAAAATTTCACGCTCTGTCGGACTCAGCATCCGACTCTGATTGAGATACCAGAGATTGCTGTTCGTTTCGTTGATTCGACGTATTCCATTGAGGGCATCAAATAGTGCCTCCTGCAATGCATCCAGCGTCGTGGTCTTACTCAGCACACCATCTAAGGGAGAAGGAGACAACGCGCCGATTAAACGCGCTTCAACATCGTCATCCGCAATAACCAGACGACGCATGCCAGGATGGTTTTCCGCCAGTTCACTCAGGCACAGTAAACCGACCCGCCGATCTTTTCTGTTTGAGGAGAGAGAAAAAATCACGGCAGAAAAAGTAGTCGTGGTTAACGCCTCCTGAAAATCATCCTTAGTCAAATAAAGGTGTAATTTATAGCGGTTATCAGGGCTTGTATTAAATAAACTCTGAATACCAATACCACTCATGACACATTTTTCTACGAGTGCGACATTTCGTGTATAGTCTCGGTTTTCCATTCCGTGGTCTCTCCATATACAGAAGGTAAGTTCAACTCTCTTAATCCTTGAGAACTGTTAATCCAGGCATACATCTCAGCATTGCTGTGTATTGCTAACCGACGCATTGCACTGTTTTTTTGAGCGCTAATGGTTTTATTACTTTTCTTCAGTAATGCCGCAATCTGGTTGATTCCCCAGCCTTTCCCTAGCAGTCGAAGGACTTTTCTCTCTGACAATGTCAGGGTACTCATGATTCCCATCGGCTCGATATGCACTGGCGCTAACAACATACTGCTGATTTTATCAGGGCTGTTGTATCCCGAGCGAATGGTGTTCACCAGGCTCTCAATGGGCTCAACGTCAGAAAGTAGCGTACTGGACGGACACATCAGCAATTCGACAGCCTGCGCGTAATAAGAGCGCGACACCAGAAAAACCCAGTGGATTTCACGGTATTGAACAAGCAAGGCATTAAATCGCTCGCAGACACTACGCGGATTCTGGCAGTCCCCGGTGAGGTCCACGACGATGGAGTCCGCCCTACGCAGCAGTACTGGCGTGAGTTCATTGACAGAATGACAAGACGTCAACTCATAATCCGGGAAATGCAGATGCATAATCCCATACAGACCTGATTGCATTACAGGGACTTTACTGATGATAATTCCGTTTTTGCAGCGTCCTGGCAGCATATATTCTCCACACCTCATATATCAGTCTGTTATTCATATATCGCTTAGCAACTCATACATACGTCGGCGAAATACAAAAACAAGAAACGATAGATTATATGAATGATTTATCCTTGATGTTTTTAATGTAGATTCCGAACGAGGCGGTATACAGCTCGTATATAGTATATTGCAGCCGACCTTTGTCAATAATCAACCATAGCTCCAGAACCGGAGCTTTAAATAATCCTATTATATTGCATGGCGTTACCCGTCCAAAATTAGACAATTTAGCTCTTCTTAATAAACTCCCGATATGATTTTGGCGACATCGTTGAATGTTTTTTAAAAAAACGAGAAAAATAAGTTACATCATTAAACCCCAAATAATCAGAAACTTGACTCACGGTCATGCGGGTATATTGCAGGCTGCGTTTGGCTTCGAGCATTAGTCGTTGATGTAATACAAGTAATGCACTGCAATGATGAAATTCACGGCACAATTGATTCAGATAATTCGCAGAGAGTCCGATCCTGCGGGCATATTCTGACACAGGAAGATACTCACGATAATGACTCTCTATCTGTCGGGTAAAAAGGCGCATTGCGCTCTGCCGCCGCGCGAAGATATCGCTTTGCTGATTTTCCGTCCGATATTGTCGACGAAGCCAGACCAGCAGCGCACCCAGTAAAGAGAACAACATCATTTCCCGTGCCTCATTATCCGTCTGATACTCCTTTTGCAACGCTGAAAAAAGCGTATGGATATGGCGTCGTGATTGCCCAACGGGTACGCACTGCGGGGTATCCAGCAGTGACAGTGGCTGCGGGAACTGAGATTCGAGTTGGGCAATCAACGGCAATGCCAGAGAGAGTACATAGCCCTGTGTGCCGGGCGAAAAACGGAAACCATGAACGTAAAGTGAAGGGACGACCTGAATACAGGCATCACGCATCAGGATTGTTTGTCCCTCCATTTCAATGGTCGCCTCTCCCCGGTGCAGATAAAGCAACTGGACGATTTCTGCATGCTGGTGAACCTGAATATGCCATTCATACAAACTGCTGCGCTCATGAATCGATTCGCAGTGCAGCAATTCAGGCGTAGGCCATCCCTGAAGCTCGCCGTACAGCTTGAAAACAGGTATCGCCTCACCAGAACGCATTCTTCTTCCTCATCACTCACCCACCGCCTCGTAAGGCAGTCCAACATAGTTTTCCGCGATGGTCGTCAATCCTGCCTCGGACCCCAGATAATACTGACGATCGGCTTCCTGCATCTTGCGATCAAAGTCGCTCTTATCCTGAAAATCGTGCAGCAGATGGGTCATAAACCAACTGAACCGCTCTCCCTTCCATACCCGGTTTAACGCCAGTCGGGAATAGGTTTCCAGCAGGTCGCTACGTCCGCGTTGATAGAACTGCGCCAAAATACGCCACAGGTAATTCACATCAGATGCGGCAAGATTCAACCCTTTCGCTCCGGTAGGCGGAACGATGTGTGCAGCATCGCCGACCAGGAAAAGCTTGCCGTACTGCATCGGCTCCACCACATAGCTGCGTAACGGCGCGATACTCTTTTCCAGTGAGTGACCAGTCACTAACTTAGTACTAAGTTCATCCGGAAGACGCCGTTTCAGCTCGCTCCAGAAGCGTTCATCACTCCAGGATTCAACCTGCTCGCTAAGTGGCACCTGCAAATAGTAACGACTTCTTGTTAGTGAGCGCTGACTACAAAGTACAAAACCCCGCTCATGGTGCGCATAAATCAATTCAGGATTGACCGGCGGCGTATCTGCAAGCAACCCCAACCAGCCAAATGGCCAGACACTTTCGTACTCGCGAATCACATCACGCGGAATACTTTGACGGGAAACGCCATGGAATCCGTCACATCCGGCGATAAAATCACAATCAATGCGGCATCGTTCGCCCTCTTTTTCGAACGTGACAAAAGGATGGTCACTTTTGGCATCATGAATTTGTACCTGACGGACGCCATAAATCGTGGGGGCGCCACAGTCGCTGCGCGCCCGCATCAGATCACGTGTGACTTCTGTCTGCCCATACACCATCACGCTTTTACCCCCCGTTAATTCGCTTAACGCCACGGGGATGCGTTGACCGTCAAAAATAAACTCAACGCCGTGATGAACCAGACCCTCTTTGTCCATACGCTGTGCAACATTTGCTTCACGAAGGAGATCGACGGTTCCACTCTCCAGTATCCCGGCCCGGATCCGGCCAAGCACATACTCTGGCGTCTGACGCTCAATAATCAGCGTGCGGATCCCCGCCTTATGTAGCAATTGTCCCAGCAATAACCCGGAAGGTCCTGCGCCAATAATGACGACCTGCGTTTTCATCGCGTCTCCTGTCTGCATCGTTGATTATTTGTTTAAATAATGTTTAACAAAAGTTTCAATTGCATTTTTGATAAGCAGACAGCGAAAAAGAAGGTCAAAATGCGGACAATATTTGCACTTTTCACCCATTTGATAAAAATGTGGAGCAGTTCAAATTCTGATTCCACACCAGCTGACTCTTTTTTCAACAAAAAGATTGATCTCAGCCACAACCAAAAAATGCGAACTTCATGATACAAAGAGGTCTTTCGTCATCCGATTCTACGCAACACGTCTTTCAGTCAGGGCGAGTCATGCAAGCAGAGCAGTCATTTCAGCGAACAGTTACACGGTTGTGTATTCAGTGCGGGCTTTTTTTATTGCAACACGGCGCGGAGAGCGCGCTGGTCGATGAACTCTCAACCCGTCTGGGGCTGGCATTAGGAATGGACAGCGTGGAAAGCGCTATCTCTTCCAATGCTATCGTTCTCACCACCATAAAAGACGGGCAATGCCTCACCTCCACGCGGAAAAACCAGGATCGTGGGATTAACATGCACGTGGTCACCGAAGTTCAACACATTGTCATTCTTGCAGAACACAAACTGCTGGATTACAAAGGCGTCGAAAAGCGCTTTAGCCAGGTTAAGCCACTCCGCTACCCGCGCTGGTTAGTCGCGCTGATGGTCGGGCTTTCCTGCGCCTGCTTTTGTAAGCTGAATAATGGCGGGTGGGATGGCGCAGTCATTACTTTCTTCGCCAGCATGGTAGCGATGTATATTCGCCAGCTACTGGCCCACCGGCAAATGCATCCGCAGATTAATTTCTGCATCACCGCGTTTGTTGCCACCACGATTTCCGGCCTTTTACTGCATCTCCCCACCTTTGACCAGACGCCGACGGTGGCGATGGCCGCCAGCGTGCTGCTACTGGTTCCGGGCTTTCCCCTGATCAACGCCGTAGCGGATATGTTTAAAGGCCACATTAATACGGGTCTGGCGCGCTGGGCTATCGCCAGTTTGCTGACGCTCGCCACCTGTGTGGGCGTGGTGATGGCACTTACGCTTTGGGGGCTTCGCGGATGGGTATAATCGATTTTATTCTCGCGCTGATACAGGACATGTTACTTTCCGCCATCCCTGCCGTTGGGTTTGCGATGGTCTTTAACGTCCCGCACCGTGCGCTGCCCTGGTGCGCTTTGCTCGGCGCCGTCGGGCACGGCTCACGCATGGTGATGATGACGGCTGGTTTTAATATTGAATGGTCCACGTTTGTCGCGTCTATGCTTGTGGGCAGTATTGGAATTCAATGGTCGCGCTGGTATCTGGCGCACCCTAAAGTGTTTACCGTCGCAGCAGTTATTCCCATGTTTCCGGGAATTTCGGCCTACACCGCGATGATCTCCGCGGTCAAGATCAGCCATTTCGGTTACAGCGAACCATTAATGATTACGCTGCTGACCAATTTTCTTAAAGCCTCGTCGATTGTGGGTGCGCTGTCTATTGGCCTTTCCGTGCCCGGATTATGGTTCTACCGCAAGCGCCCCCGGGTTTAATCTCTGCGGCAGGCGCATCCCTGCCGCTCATCCTTAGCGGTGTGTTACTATAGAAGCAGAGTCCCTTCTCGGTTGTAGTCGGTATTGAGAAACGTTATGTCATCCAGAATTTTGACCCCGGACGTCATTGGTATTGACGCCTTATTACACGATCACCAGACCGTACTGGCGAAGTCTGACGGCGGCGCGGTCGCGGTGTTTGCCAACAACGCCCCGGCTTTTTACGCGGTGACCCCCGCACGCCTGGCACAACTGCTGGCGCTTGAAGAAAAGCTCGCCCGGCCGGGTAGCGATGTGACGCTGGATGCGCAATTTTATGAAGAACCGCAGCCCGTCCCCGTCGCTGTACCGCTGGGGAAATTCGCCATGTACCCCGCCTGGCAGCCAGATGCCGACTTTCAGCGTCAGGCCGCGCTCTGGGGCGTGGCGTTGAGTGAACCTGTCACCCCCGAAGAACTGGCCTCGTTCGTCACCTACTGGCAAGCAGAAGGGAAAGTTTTTCACCACGTGCAATGGCAGCAAAAACTGGCGCGTAGCGTTCAAATCAGCCGGGCCAGCAACGGCGGCCAGCCGAAGCGCGATGTGAATACGGTCAGCGAACCGGATAATCAAATTCCACCGGGTTTTAGAGGTTAAGCATGAAAAACGTTGGCGATCTGATGAAACGTCTGCAAAAAATGATGCCAGCCCATATCGAACCGAAGTTCAAAACGGGCGAAGAGTTGCTGGCATGGCAGAAAGAGCAAGGTGAAATCCGTGCCGCGGCGCTGGCGCGTGAAAACCGGGCGATGAAAATGCAGCGTACCTTTAACCGTTCCGGTATCCGCCCGTTGCACCAAAACTGCTCGTTCGACAACTATCACATTGAATGCGAAGGCCAGATGAACGCGCTGAGCAAAGCGCGTCAGTACGTGGAAGAGTTCGATGGCAACATCGCCAGCTTTATCTTTTCCGGTAAGCCAGGAACGGGGAAAAACCATCTTGCCGCCGCGATTTGCAACGAGCTGTTGCTGCGCGGGAAGTCGGTGCTGATTATCACCGTGGCCGATATCATGTCGGCGATGAAAGAGACCTTCAGCAACCGCGAAACCAGCGAAGAACAGTTGCTTAACGATCTCAGCAATGTTGATTTACTGGTTATCGACGAGATCGGCGTACAAACCGAATCACGCTATGAAAAGGTGATTATCAACCAGATCGTCGATCGCCGTTCCTCCTCGAAGCGCCCAACCGGTATGCTCACCAACAGCAATATGGACGAAATGACCAAACTGCTGGGGGAACGGGTGATGGACAGGATGCGACTCGGCAACAGTTTATGGGTGATCTTTAACTGGGACAGTTTTCGCAGTCGGGTGACCGGCAAAGAGTATTAAGACCATTCTTAGACTTTGCAACGCTATACTGCAACGAAAGTCCTCTTTACGAGTAATGATGATGAATACAACCAAACGTATTTTGTGCGGTGTAATAACCGCGAGCGCCCTGCTCGCCACCAGCGCCTTCGCCGCGTCCTGGCAGGATTCTCTCTCCAGCGCCGCCAGCGAGCTCAGTCAGCAAAGCGCCACCTCGTCGCAGAGCGGCACCTCACTCTCTTCCCTGACCAGCCTGCTCAATGGCGGCAATCAGGCACTGAGCGCCAACAATATGAACAACGCAGCCGGTATTTTGCAGTACTGCGCAAAGCAGAAACTGGCGTCCGTCACGGATGCGGAAAACGTAAAAAACCAGGTGCTGGATAAACTGGGGCTGGGCGCGACGGAGCAAAAGCAGGACACCAACTATCTGGACGGGATTCAGGGTCTGCTCAACACCAAAGACGGGCAGCAGTTGAATCTGAATAATATCGGCACCACTCCCCTCGCCGAGAAAGTGAAAACCAAGGCCTGCGATCTGGTTCTGAAACAGGGGATGAACTTCATTTCCTGACCTGAGATGCCGCGTTTTGGCCGTTCTCCGGCAGACGCGGCATTTTCTCTCTCTTTTTCCCCGTCCCCCTCGCCCATTCGCCTGTCCGCAGGTCGTGATGACGATCATGAAAGTCCATATCTAAACCAATTCTGAATAACAAGGTAATTAAATGTCACTAGAATTGCAGCTACGTGACAACCCCATTACATTGTATGCCCTGAAAATAGATTAATTGCCAGTCGAACGCCTGGTTTAGAGCCTTGCTGCAAAGGTTACTCATGAGGATCGTCTGTTGTCTGAGTTTCTTTCCATCGCCCTGTTTCTCGCTTCAGTGCTGATTTATGCCTGGAAAGCGGGTCGCAACACCTGGTGGTTTGCCGCCATACTCACGGTGCTGGGACTGTTTGTGGTCTTAAATATCACCTTGTACGCCAGCGACTATTTTACGGGTGATGGTATCAACGATGCAGTGCTCTACACGCTAACAAACAGCCTGACGGGCGCTGGTGTAGGCAAATACATCCTGCCAGGTGTCGGAATTGCGCTGGCGCTGGTTGCCGTTTTTGGCTCGCTCGGCTGGGTGTTGCGTCGTCGCCGTCACCATCCGCATCATTTCGGTTATAGTCTGCTCGCTCTGCTACTGGCGTTAGGTTCTGTGGATGCGAGCCCGGCATTTCGTCAAATCACTGAACTGGTGAAGTCACAGACGCGCGATGGCGATCCGGACTTTACGGCTTACTATAAAGAACCGGCAAAAAGCATTCCCAATCCGAAACTGAATCTGGTGTACATCTATGGCGAAAGTCTTGAGCGCACCTATTTCGATAACGATGCCTTCCCGGATCTCACGCCAGAACTGGGCGCGTTGAAAAATGAGGGCATCGATTTCAGCCATACCCAGCAACTGCCGGGGACGGATTACACGATTGCTGGTATGGTCGCCTCCCAGTGCGGCATTCCGCTGTTTGCACCGTTTGAAGGTAACGCCTCGGCATCCGTTTCCAGCTTCTTCCCGCAGAATATTTGTCTCGGCGATATCCTGAAAAACTCCGGTTATCAGAACTACTTTGTCCAGGGCGCAAACCTGCGTTTCGCCGGTAAAGACGTGTTCCTGAAATCCCACGGTTTTGATTATCTGTATGGCGCTGAAGAGTTAAAAAGCGTCGTCGCCGATCCGAATTACCGCAACGACTGGGGTTTCTACGATGATACCGTGCTGGAAGAAGCGTGGAAAAAGTTCGAAGCGCTCTCCCGCTCGGGTCAACGTTTCTCTTTGTTTACACTGACGGTTGATACCCATCACCCAGATGGTTTTATCTCGCACACCTGTAACCGCAAACGCTACGACGTTGACGGTAAGTCCAACCAGTCCTTCAGCGCCGTCAGTTGCAGTCAGGAAAATATCGCGGCGTTTATCAATAAAATCAAAGCGTCACCGTGGTTTAAAGATACCGTGATCGTGGTCTCCTCAGACCATCTGGCGATGAACAACACCGCATGGAAGTACCTGAACAAGCAAGAACGCAACAATCTGTTCTTCGTGATACGTGGCGACAAGCCGCAACAGGAGACGCTGGCGGTCAAGCGCAACACGATGGACAACGGCGCGACGGTGCTGGATATCCTCGGCGGGGACAACTATATCGGTCTGGGGCGCAGCAGCCTGTCCGGTCAGTCGATGTCGGAAGTGTTCCTCAACAGCAAAGAAAAAATCCTGGCCATGAAGCCGGACATCATTCGCCTGTGGAACTTCCCGAAAGAGATGAAGGCGTTCACCATCGATCGGGATAAAAATATGATCGCCTTCTCCGGCAGCCACTTCCGTCTGCCATTACTGCTGCGGGTGTCAGACAAACGGGTCGAACCGCTGCCGGAAAGCGAATATTCCGCGCCCCTGCGCTTCCAGCTTGCCGATTTCGCCCCGCGCGATAACTTCGTCTGGGTCGATCGCTGCTACAAGATGGGCCAGTTGTGGTCGCCGGAGCTGGCGCTCTCTACCGACTGGTGCGTCTCACAGGGCCAGCTTGGCGGGCAGCAGATCGTTCAGCACGTCGATAAAGCGCAATGGAAAGGTAAAACCGCCTTTAAAGAGACGGTAATCGACATGGAACGCTATAAGGGCAATGTCGATACCCTGAAGATTGTCGACAACGATATCCGCTATAAGGCCGACAGTTTTGTCTTTAACGTCGCGGGCGCACCGGAAGAAGTGAAGCAATTCAGCGGAATTTCCCGCCCCGAATCCTGGGGACGCTGGTCCAATGCCCAGCTCGCCGAAGAAGTGAAGATTGAATATAAACAGCCGCTGCCGAAAAAATTCGACCTGGTGATTACCGCAAAGGCCTTCGGCAACAATGCCAATCGCCCGATTCCGGTGCGGGTGGGTAACGAAGAGCAGACGCTGGTTTTAAGTAATGAGGTCACCACCACCACGCTGCACTTCGACAATCCGGCAGATGCGGATACGCTGGTGATAGTGCCGCCCGAGCCGGTATCCACTAACGAAGGTAACATCCTCGGCCACTCGCCGCGTAAGCTGGGGATTGGGATGGTGGAGATAAAAGTGGTTAACAACGCC
Organism: Citrobacter amalonaticus; assembly: GCF_037053465.1. GTDB lineage: Bacteria > Pseudomonadota > Gammaproteobacteria > Enterobacterales > Enterobacteriaceae > Citrobacter_A > Citrobacter_A amalonaticus_H. Next base: position 77,560 of record NZ_JBALIF010000004.1, on the reverse strand, counting down.
CAGGGCTGACACCCGAAGATAAAGGTGGTTATTTTCGCCACCTTTACCCTAAAAACACAAAATATAAATCTATAAATAGAATAAAAACCAGTAATAAACACCTTATAAATAAAAATTATATTTATAAATATCCTGTAGAAAAAATATCCTCTACGCTTTCCTGACATACATTTAATCGGGAAATATCGTGCTTTCACGTTATCAACTCGTCGTGTTAAGCGACAATTATTACCTTTGGTCCGGGTTGCGCCACTGCATTCCCTTTATGATTGAGCCACACCTGACACTGTCATGGCAGAAAGATCGCCCCGGTGGAGACCTTTTTCTGCTCCGCGAGAAAATTATCCAGGACACGAGCGGTAAAAAATGGCTGATCGTCACCGGCCACAAGCGGATGCGGGAAATGCAACAGCTACTGCCACCCGAAAAGGTCTGCCTGATTCGCGATAACGTTTCCTTAAAACAGCTTGCAAGCCATTTACGGCACCCGGATTTTCATCGCCGTATTGAAAAAGACGCCCCGCTAACGCAGACCGAAGCGCATGTTTGTCGTTTGATTATTAAGGGGTTTTCGACTGTTAAAATCGCCGAAATAATGAACAAATCGCCGAAAACGGTTTACACTCATCGACGAAATGCGATGACAAAATTTCATTGTCATACGCTCGCTGAACTGCATCGTAAAATGCATTTAATGAGCCACCGTAACGAGTGGCTTTCTCTGGCGGAGTGAGCTCCGCCTGTTCTCCTCACTTCATCCCCCGCCCCCATTGTTCAACCCCACTCACTGCCGACTCTGTCCAAAAGCGGTCTGGATCAATGTTACCGATAACATTTAAAGATAAGATTATTCGCACTTCCGCTTAATACAGCGCTATTTTCTGACTGGACTGCTGATAATCCCATGAAATACCTGCTTGCGGACCTGCTCGTCTATGACAACGAGGATGGTACGCTGACCTTACAGAATGGCGCTGAGACAGAGAGTCAGTCGCTAACCTCCACGGCGCAAACCATTCTGAATCTGCTCATCACCCACCACGGGATGGTGGTGGAACGTGAAACATTTTTCCAGGAAGTGTGGGATAACCGGGGATTGCAGGGCTCAAGCAATTCACTGAATCAGTACATCAGTATTCTGCGAAAAATGCTCGCCGCACTGGTGCCGGACAGTCTGTTTATCGTCACCGTCCCGAAAGTCGGTTTCATGCTTAATGCGGAAATGCCCGTCGTGCCACTGAGCGTGGCAACCGCTGACAGCAAGCCCGTTCAGACACGCCGCACTGGTCGACGCGCTCTGGTTATAACGCTTCTTGTCGCCCTGCTGTGCGTATCGCTGTTGTTCTGGCAGCAGCAGCGTCAGCACACTGAGCCGTATTTACTCAGCCATATCGGTACGTGCCCGGTCTATACCTTCTCCCCTCTCGCTGAGGGTTTACACCAGCAGGCCGAAGCCCTGATGACGCAAATCCAGAAAGAGGGGACATTTCGCTGTTTACCGGATTCGCTTTTTTACCTCCATATTCAGGATCCATTGCTGTATGGCGAAGAAGGGCGGCTGGTCCTGTCGCAATGCTCGCGCTTTCACGGGCATGTCAGTAGCTGTCAGACCCTCTATTACTATGCGTGGTGAGCAATGACACAGAAACAACGACTCTTATGCCTTATCGCTTGCAACCTGCTGATTATCGTGGGGACATGGCTCTGGATGAAGCACAGTGAACGCCTCGCACTCACCTGTCAGGGCAGTCTGACCTTTAAGGATCGCCGGGTGAATAATCCGTTCACATTCGAAGGAATGGTGGTCATGCATTTCACCCCGGATGGCAGCGGCTACCTTAATCTGAATGGCGACATCGAGGGCACTAAAAACCACTGGACCGTCTCCCGGCAGCAGAACTTCACCTGGCAACATGTGCATGACGCCTTTTACCAGTTGCATATCCGGGAAGTGGAAAAATACGGCCATGATAATGTTCCTGAAGGCGTTTTCGAAAAATACACGCAGGGGATCACCACCGACCAGAAACGGCTGGTGAACATCCAACGAACGCCGGACAACGCCGTGGTCATCAGTAATGACTACTCGCCACTGCTGGTCTGCGCGGGGTGAAAACCGCGCGCAACGCGCAGAAACGCGGGCGTTCGCGCGATATACTCCCTGCATGAAAATACGCATTCGCCCTACCACACTGGCTGATACCGCCGTCCTGCCCGCCATTGAACGCTCGGCAGGACAACGCTTTTTAGCGATACCCGAACTGGCCTGGATCGCGGACGATCGTATCGTCAGCGCCGAAGAACATCAGCACTATGTCCGCGCAGGAATGAGCTGGCTGGCGCTGGTTGACGATCGGCCCGTTGGCTTTTTGCTCGGTGAAGCAATGGCGTCATCGTTGCATATCGCTGAATTTTCACTGCATCTGGACTGGCAGGGAAAAGGCGTGGGTCGCCGGTTGATGAACGTCGTCACGCAATGGGCACGTGAGCAGGGCTATACGTCTTTGACGTTAACAACGTTTCGTCATGTGGTCTGGAATGCGCCACTGTATGCGCATCTGGGATTTGACATGCTGGAAGATAACGCGCTTCCGGCAGCCTTGCGCCAGAAGCGAGAAGAAGAAGCGGCGCATGGCATCGCGTATGAATCCCGCTGCGCCATGCGCCTGATGCTGCGCTGATTGCCCGATGGCGGCAACGCCGCATCGGGCCCGCACCAGGAAGGTTCAGACTATCCGCTATCCCTTCACCACACGCATCACCGGTCAGAACGTTTCCCAGTTATCACCCGTATCGGCGACGGCAGCTTTACGCGGCTGAACCGGGGCAGCAACGGATTTCACACTCGCCGCTTCACGCGCGCGCTGCTGTTCCTGCTGAATACGGAACACCGCAACGGCCTGCGTCAGGCGACTGGCCTGCTCTTCCAGCGCGGCGGCGGCGGCGGCAGACTCTTCAACCAGCGAGGCGTTCTGCTGGGTTACGCGATCCATCTCCGCCACAGCCAGACCAACCTGGTCAATACCACGGCTCTGCTCATCAGAGGCAGAGGCGATTTCGCCCATAATGTCGGTTACGCGGGTTACCGCATTAACGATCTCGTCCATGGTTTCACCGGCGCTTTCGACCAGCGCAGAACCGACATCAACACGGCTCACCGAGTCTTCAATCAGGCTCTTGATCTCGCGCGCCGCCTGAGCGCTGCGCTGTGCGAGGTTACGCACTTCACCGGCGACCACCGCAAAGCCACGGCCCTGCTCGCCTGCGCGTGCCGCTTCCACCGCCGCGTTCAGCGCCAGTATATTGGTCTGAAACGCAATGCCGTCGATGACGCTGATGATGTCAGCGATTTTCTGCGAACTGGACGCGATGTCGCGCATGGTTTGCACCACGTTATCCACCACTTTCCCGCCTTTCTGCGCGGTTTCAGAGGCGCTTAGCGCCAGATGGCTGGCCTGACGGGCGTTTTCGGCGTTCTGCTTAACGGTAGCCGTCAGCTCTTCCATGCTCGCCGCCGTCTCTTCCAGAGATGCCGCCTGCTGCTCGGTACGGGAAGAGAGATCGTTATTACCCATCGCGATTTCGCTGGCGCCGCTGTAAATGGCGTTCGCGCCGTTACGCACGTCGCCCACGGTACGGACCAGTTCACCCTGCATGTGGCGCAGGCTTTCCGCCAGTTGGCCCATTTCATTGGTGCCTTCCACATCAATCCGCTTCACCAGATCGCCGCTGGCAATATGACGAATGCTCGCGATCAGGCGGTTCATCGGCGCGATCAGCGACAGCTTGATACCAAACCAGACCGCGATAATCACCACCAGCACCGCGAACAGTACGCAGCCCAGAACCCACATCGCCTGGCTGTAAGAACGGTTATTGTCTTCAACGGCCAGATCATACAGACGATCGTTTTGCTGCAGGTAGCTCACGTACTGCTTCTCAAAACCGTCCTGGTATCCCTGGGTGGGCTGATCAAAAAATTCATTGATCTTCCCGGCTCCCAGCAACTGGATCAGTTCGGCCAGCGCGTTGTGGTAGATATCGTAATTACGTTTAATTTCCGCAGACGCGGCTTCGCTCTGGCGTGGGTCACGCGGCAGCGCTTCGTAATCCGCCCAGTTTTTTTCCGCCTGTTTGAGGGAAGCGCTGGCAATCTGCATCAGATCGGCAACGGTCGCGCCGCTACCGATATTATTCTGATCCATCATGTAGCGGATACCCGCACGGTTCAGGGTGTTACGCGTCTGTAGCAGCGCGACCCAACTGCCGTTCAGCGTAGATTGCTGCTGACGAATGGTTTGCAGAACGGTGAAATTCTCTTTGTCATTTTTCAATGCGTTAAAGAACAAACCGCCTGATGTGAGTTGTAAAAGGCCAAATAAAAACAGAACCAGCAAGAGGCTGGTCACGATCTTGATACGTTTTAACATGTTTTCTCTTTCCGCTAGACAGATACTCTGGTTTTCGGCCTGAAATGAGAAAACTTTATGCAAACGCGAGGGATATCACAGGAAATGTGTTCAATGAACTGGCAATAAAAGCGATGACACACTACGCGCACAGGGATCCGGCGAGGATCCCTCACCGATTTGGCTTTACCTCAGCGCGGAAATGTCATCAAACAGCGAACGCGTAATCATCACCCCTTCCTGGCGCGCTTTCTCTCTGGAGCTAAAGCGCCTTTCCCCCGGCAGCCGCGCCCCCTGTTCTTGCATTGATGCAAACAGGGTTTCCGCCCGCGCCAGGTGAACGTGCGCCTCCTCGCCGAGAAAACGAGACGGATCGAGCGCCAGAATCAGCTCGCCGCCATAAGGCAGACCGCCCGCGCCGTCATCCCAGTCCAGCGATTCAGCGCTGGTCATATCGCCGATGAGCGGCCCGGCCAGCAGTTCCACCATCGCCGCGAACGCCGAACCTTTATGACCGCCAAAGGTCAGCATCGCGCCATCCAGCACCGCCTGTGGATCGGTTGACGGTTGTCCTTCACTGTCGATGCCCCATCCTTGTGGGATCGGTTTTCCGGCGCGCAGATGCAACTGGATTTCACCGCGCGCTGCCGCACTGGTCGCCATATCAAAAATATAGGGCGGCTTGCCTTTGCGCGGCCAGCCAAAGGCAATGGGATTGGTGCCGAATAAGGGACGCGTTCCCCCGGCAGGCGCAACCCAGGCATGGCTCGGCGTACAGGCGTAGCCCACCAGCCCGGCGTCTGTAAGCGGTTCAATATCGGCAAACAGCGCAGAAAAGTGAACACAGCGGTTAATGGCCAGCGCCGCTATCCCGCAGGTATTCGCTTTACTGATAAGCAACGGAAGCGCCTGCTCATACGCCACCAGCGAGAACGCGCCGCCGGCATCGGCTTTAACGATGGCTGGCGCCTGGTCGATAATCTGTGGCCGCGCATCGGCAGAGACTTTCCCCTTACGCAGGGTCTCGACGATCCCCAGCAATCGCCATAATCCATGAGACGCACAGCCGTCGCGCTCGCCCGCCGTGACGTTTCGCGCGATGGCATCCGCATGTTCAGCGCTGAACCCATTGCGGAGCAGCACCTCACGCGACAGCGCGTAAGCCTCAGATAAAGTGAGAGTAACGGTTTCCATGGTGTTCTCCTTATAACGTTGTGGCAATAAGCGTAGTCGCTAATCGCCATTCCTTGTTGAATTTTTCTTTGTGATCTCAATCACATAATATCCTCCGTTCACACACTTCTTTACCGCTCACTGACACTTCTGACCGCTTAACTCACCATTTGACCGCTCACTTATTTACCTTACTTTACGCGCGCGTACGTCTGGCATGATCGCCTCCAGCATAGCAGTCAATTTACCTCCTCAAACGCAACCAAAACTCAACGGCTTCGGCCAATTATTAATCTTAGAAAACCAGGTTTTACTATGGATACTAAAAAGATATTCAAGCACATACCCTGGGTGATCCTCGGGATCATCGGGGCATTTTGCCTCTCGGTAGTCGCCCTACGTCGGGGTGAACACGTTAGCGCCCTGTGGATCGTGGTCGCTTCCGTGTCGGTATATCTGGTGGCTTACCGCTACTACAGCCTGTACATCGCCCAAAAGGTGATGAAGCTTGACCCTACACGTTCGACTCCTGCGGTCATCAATAACGATGGCCTGAACTATGTTCCGACTAACCGCTACGTGCTGTTCGGTCACCACTTTGCCGCTATCGCGGGCGCGGGTCCGCTGGTCGGTCCGGTTCTCGCCGCGCAGATGGGTTACCTGCCGGGTACGCTCTGGCTGCTGGCGGGCGTGGTGCTGGCAGGCGCAGTGCAGGACTTCATGGTGCTGTTTATCTCTTCTCGCCGTAACGGTGCTTCGCTTGGCGAGATGATTAAAGAAGAGATGGGTTCCGTTCCAGGAACCATTGCGCTGTTTGGCTGCTTCTTAATTATGATCATCATCCTTGCGGTACTGGCGCTGATCGTGGTTAAAGCGCTGGCAGAAAGCCCGTGGGGTGTCTTCACCGTTTGCTCCACCGTACCTATCGCGCTGTTTATGGGTATCTACATGCGCTTCCTGCGTCCAGGACGTGTGGGTGAAGTCTCCATCATTGGTATCGTTCTGCTGGTGGCATCCATTTACTTCGGCGGCGTGATTGCGCACGACCCGTACTGGGGCCCGGCGCTGACCTTTAAAGACACCACCATTACCTTTGCGCTGATCGGCTACGCGTTCGTTTCCGCGCTGCTGCCGGTATGGTTGATCCTCGCGCCGCGCGACTATCTGGCGACCTTCCTGAAAATCGGCGTTATCGTCGGCCTGGCGCTGGGTATCGTTATCCTGAACCCTGAGCTGAAAATGCCGGCCATGACGCAGTACATCGACGGTACCGGTCCGCTGTGGAAAGGCGCGCTGTTCCCGTTCCTGTTCATTACCATCGCCTGTGGCGCTGTCTCTGGCTTCCACGCGCTGATCTCATCCGGTACGACGCCGAAACTGCTGGCCTGTGAAACGGATGCGCGTTTCATCGGTTATGGCGCGATGCTGATGGAATCCTTCGTGGCGATCATGGCGCTGGTTGCAGCATCCATCATCGAACCGGGTCTCTACTTCGCGATGAACACCCCGCCGGCAGGCCTGGGCATTACCATGCCGAACCTGCATGAAATGGGTGGCGAGAACGCGCCGTTGATTATGGCGCAACTGAAAGACGTAACCGCGCACGCAGCGGCGACCGTCAGCTCCTGGGGCTTCGTGATTTCACCTGAGCAGATCCTGCAAACGGCGAAAGACATCGGTGAACCGTCCGTGCTGAACCGTGCAGGTGGCGCACCGACGCTGGCGGTAGGTATCGCGCACGTGTTCCATAAAGTGCTGCCAATGGCGGACATGGGCTTCTGGTATCACTTCGGTATTCTGTTTGAAGCGCTGTTCATCCTTACCGCACTGGATGCCGGTACCCGTTCTGGTCGCTTTATGCTCCAGGACCTGCTGGGCAACTTCGTGCCGTTCCTGAAGAAAACGGACTCTCTGGTGGCGGGTATCGTCGGTACGGCTGGCTGCGTAGGCCTGTGGGGTTACCTGCTGTATCAGGGCGTGGTCGATCCGCTGGGCGGCGTGAAGAGCCTGTGGCCGCTGTTCGGTATCTCTAACCAGATGCTGGCAGCCGTGGCGCTGGTTCTGGGCACCGTGGTACTGATTAAAATGAAACGCACCAAATACATCTGGGTGACCGTTATCCCGGCTGTATGGCTGCTGATCTGCACCACCTGGGCGCTGGGTCTGAAACTGTTCAGCTCCAATCCGCAGATGGAAGGCTTCTTCTACATGGCTAACCAGTACAAAGAGAAGATTGCCAACGGCGGCGAACTGACCGCGCAGCAGATTGCCAACATGAACCACATCGTGGTCAACAACTACACCAACGCCGGTCTGAGTATTCTGTTCCTGGTGGTGGTATACAGCATCATTTTCTACGGTTTCAAAACCTGGATGAATGTGCGCAACGTGGACAAACGTACCGACAAAGAAACCCCGTACGTTCCGGTTCCTGAAGGCGGTATTAAAACCTCTTCACATCATTAAACCGTAATTGCCGGATGGCGCTACGCTTATCCGGCCTACAAAATGTGCAGTATGTAGGCCGGATAAGGCGAAAGTCGCTATCCGGCTTTAATCATTCACGAGGCGGCACAATGTTTGGTAACTTAGGTCAGGCAAAAAAATATCTCGGCCAGGCGGCAAAGATGTTGATTGGCATTCCAGACTACGACAACTATGTCGAACATATGCAAACCAACCATCCGGACAAGCCGTACATGAGCTATGAAGAATTCTTCCGCGAGCGCCAGCAGGCACGCTACGGCGGCGACGGTAAAGGCGGCATGCGCTGCTGTTAGAAGGAGAAGTGAATGACCCCGATTGCAGTCACCCTACTCACCGGTTTTCTGGGCGCAGGTAAAACCACCCTGCTGCGCCACATCCTCAACGAAGAGCACGGTTACAAAATTGCCGTTATCGAAAACGAGTTCGGCGAAGTATCCGTGGACGATCAGTTGATTGGCGATCGCGCCACGCAGATCAAAACCCTGACCAACGGTTGTATTTGCTGTACCCGTTCGAACGAACTGGAAGATGCCCTGCTGGATCTGCTCGATAACCTCGACAAGGGCACTATTCATTTTGACCGCCTGGTGATTGAATGCACCGGGATGGCCGATCCCGGCCCAATTATTCAGACCTTTTTCTCCCACGAGATTATTTGCCAGCGCTATCTGCTGGACGGTGTCATTGCGCTGGTCGATGCGGTTCATGCCGACGAGCAGATGAACCAGTTCACCATTGCTCAGTCGCAGGTTGGCTATGCCGATCGCATTCTGCTGACCAAAACCGACGTCGCTGGCGAAAGCGAAAAGCTGCGCGAACGTCTGGCGCGCATCAACGCCCGCGCCCCGGTGTATACCGTCACGCACGGCGATATCGAGCTCTCCCTGCTGTTCGATACCAACGGTTTTATGCTGGAAGAGAACGTCGTCAGCGCCCGGCCGCGTTTTCACTTTATCGCCGACAAACAGAACGATATCAATTCCATTGTGGTGGAACTGGATTACCCGGTAGATATCAGCGAGGTTTCCCGCGTGATGGAAAATCTGCTACTGGAATCTGCGGAAAAACTGCTGCGCTACAAAGGGATGCTGTGGATTGACGGCGAACCAAACCGCCTGCTGTTCCAGGGCGTTCAGCGCCTCTACAGCGCCGACTGGGACCGCCCGTGGGGCGACGAGCCACCGCACAGCACGCTGGTGTTTATCGGCATTCAGTTGCCCGAAGACGACATCAGAGCCGCCTTTGCGGGGCTGAAGAAGTAACGTTTCATGCCCGATGGCGCAAGCTTATCGGGCCTACACATTTTCCTCTCTTCCGACTGTCATATTCCAACCTGCGTTTATTCAATACACTCCCCATTCAATTACTTTTATTTATGCTTCATTTATAGAATCAAAATATATATCAGCCAAAAAGATCAATAGCGCAAATGAATTTTTCCCAATAAAAAGATCGACTTAGTCTGTTTTTACACTAAAAATAGGAGGCGTTTACCCCAGACAATAAAAAGCTTATTCATTAGGGCAAGGAATGCATTTATGACTTCGAGTAATTTCTCCCAGGTGGCCGCTTTTCTTTGGTCCGTTGCCGATTTATTGCGTGGCGATTTCAAACAGTCGCAATACGGTCGCATCATCCTCCCCTTTACACTTCTGCGTCGACTGGAATGTGTGCTGGAAAGCAGCAAGCCAGCGGTACTTGAACAGGCGCAAAAAGTCTACGGGATGAAGCTGCCAGAAGAGGCGCAAGAGAAAATGATCCTGCGCGCAGCGGACGGGCTTACCTTCTACAACGCATCCCCCATGGATCTGAGCAAAATGGGGCAAAACGGCATTAAGGCCAATCTGGAGAAGTACGTGCAGTCGTTCTCCACCGATGCCCGTGAGATTTTCGAACACTTCAAATTCAGCGAGTTTGTCGGCCAACTGGAAGAGGCTAACCTGCTCTATAAAGTCGTACAAAAATTCGCGACAACGGACCTGAGCCCGCAAGCCATTTCGAATCATGAAATGGGGTTGATCTTTGAAGAACTCATCCGCCGTTTCGCGGAAAGTTCAAACGAGACGGCGGGTGAACACTTCACCCCGCGCGACATCGTTCGCCTGACCACTTCTCTCGTCTTTATCGGCGACGACGAGGTTCTGACGAAAGACGGCATCATTCGCACGCTTTATGACCCCACAGCCGGTACGGGCGGCTTTCTCTCTTCCGGTATGGAATACCTGCATGAACTGAACCCCAACGCGGTGATGCGGGCCTACGGTCAGGAACTCAATCCGGAGTCCTGGGCCATCTGTAAAGCAGACATGCTTATCAAAGGTCAGGACGTCAGCCGTATCAAGCTCGGTAATACCCTCTCGAACGATCAGTTACCGGGGGAGAAATTTGACTACATGCTCTCTAACCCGCCGTTTGGCGTGGACTGGAAAAAGATTGAAGGGGACATCAACAACGAGCACCAGCAAAAAGGGTTTGATGGGCGTTTCGGCCCGGGACTCCCGCGTGTTTCAGACGGTTCACTGCTTTTTCTGCTGCATCTGATCAGCAAACTGCGCGACGCGAAAAGCGGCGGTGGGCGCATCGGTATTATCCTCAACGGTTCCCCGCTGTTTACCGGCGGTGCGGGCAGCGGAGAAAGCGAAATCCGCCGCTACATTCTGGAAGCCGATCTGCTGGAAGGGATTATCGCGCTGCCGACGGACATGTTTTACAACACCGGTATCGCCACTTACGTCTGGGTGCTCAGCAATAACAAAGCACCTGAACGCAAAGGGAAAGTTCAGCTTGTTGATGGCAGCAACCTGTACGGCAAAATGCGCAAATCGCTGGGTTCTAAGCGTAATCAGATGGAAGAGGCGCACATCCGTCTGCTCACCCGCACCTTTGGCGATGTTGAGGCCATCGATACCGTCACGCTGGAGGCGCTTGGCCTGGAGAAGGCGCCGGAGCAAAAATCGGGCCGGGGTCGCCAGGCGACCAGCAAAAAAGACGCGCCAAAAACCTTCGCCAGTAAGCTCTTTCGCGGCACCGATTTCGGCTATCGCCGCCTGACCATCGAGCGCCCGCTGCGTCTGACCACACAAATCAGCAATGACGCTATCGCTACGCTGCGTTTTGCGCCGAAACCCCTCAATGCCCCTATGGAATGCCTGTATGACGCCTTTGGCGCACAGTGGCAGGAAAACAACTACGGTGATTTCTCAACGCAGGAAACGCAAGCGCGTGCGATCCTGAAGGCGGAATTCAGCGAGCTGAAAGAGAAGCAGATGATAGATCTGCTCGACAGAAAACTGTGGCTGACCCAGCACGAGCTGATGACGAAAGCGCGCGTTTTACAGGCTGCGTTTGGCACAACCGAGGGGGGATGCCACGCTGCCAGCAATGACTTTAATCAGTTCCAGAACGATTTAAAAAGTGCGCTGAAAGCCGCTGGCGTAAAGCTGGATAGCAGAGAGCAAAAGCAGTTTATTGATGCCATCACCACCCGTAACCCGGATGCGGAGCCGGTGGTGAAAAAGGTCTTAAAAGAAGACCCACAGCCGCTTTACGGCGCGTTTAATTATCGTGGACAGGTCGTCGAATTTGAGCAGGACGGGGAACTCCGCGACAACGAAAACGTGCCGCTTAATCCCGCCGTCGCGACCAGCGTACTCATTGAGAACTACGTAAAAGCGGAAGTGTTGCCCCACGTTCCCGATGCGTGGATCAACGCCGACAAGCGTGACGCCCTCGACGGTGAGATCGGCATTGTCGGCTATGAAATCCCCTTTAACCGTCACTTTTACGTCTATACGCCACCACGATCGCTGGAGGAGATTGATGCCGATCTCGATGCGGTAAGCGTCGAGATTATGCAACTGCTGCGGGAGGTACACTCCTGATGGCTAAATATAAGGCATATCCAGAGTATAAGGATTCTGGGGTGGAGTGGTTGGGGGAGATTCCGGCACATTGGAGAACAATATCTATAGCTAGATTGTTTTCCCGAAATAAACGAACCGGATATACGGGAAAGGAATTACTTTCCGTTTATAGGGATTATGGTGTTATCCCCAAATCTAGTAGAGATGATAATAATAACAAGCCCTCAGAGGATTTGTCATCTTATCAATTGGTTAAACCAGATGATTTAGTAATGAACAAGATGAAAGCGTGGCAGGGATCTATCGCAATTTCAGAGTATGAAGGTATCGTCAGCCCTGCATACTTTATTTACCAGCCAAATGAAATGCTTTTCAAGCAGGCATATCCAAAGTACATACATTATTTACTTCGTAACCCGATTTACGTTACTCAATATTTAAGCCGTTCCAAGGGGATTCGTGTCAATCAATGGGACTTAGACCCTGATGAATTCAGGAATATTGAAATTCTATTACCAAGGAAGAGTGAACAGAGCAAAATATTCAGTTTTCTTGATCACGAAACCGCAAAAATCGATAACCTTATCGAAAAACAGCAACAACTGATTGAACTGCTGAAAGAGAAGCGCGAGGCAGTGATTAGCCATGCAGTAACCAAAGGGCTAAATCCTGATGTGCCGATGAAAGATTCTGGGGTGGAGTACCAGCAGAAAAAACCCTTACATTGGACTTTAAACAAATTTCGCTATATGTTCAATTTTGATAAAGGGTTAACAATTACAAAAGAGAACCTTCAGGATGAAGGTATTCCTTGCATAAACTATGGAGAAATACACTCTAAATACCACTTTGAAGTAGATACCAAAATTCACAAACTGAAATGTGTTAATGAATCATATATAAAAAATAACAAGAACTCCTTACTCTATAAGGGAGATATAATTTTTGCAGACACATCTGAAGACATCGAAGGGGCCGGTAATTTTTCTCAATTAGTAAGCAGTGATATTGTATTTGCTGGTTACCATACAATAATTGCACGTTTATACAATAGAGAAAACTATCGTTATTATGCTTACCTTTTAAACTCTCAAGAGTTAAGAGCACAAATACGATATTCTGTTAAAGGTGTTAAAGTATATAGTATAACCCAAGCTATTCTTCGAAATATTTCATGCTGGCTCCCTTCGTCTGACGAACAAAACCATATTGCAAAATATCTTGATCAGAAGATTACAAAAATCGACACCCTAATCGAAAAACAACACCAGCAAATCGAACTCCTTCAGGAACGCCGTACCGCCCTGATCTCCGCCGCTGTCACTGGCAAAATTGACGTCCGCAACTGGCGCGCGCCAACGGATCAACCCCAGGCAGAAGCCATCGCGGAGGCCATGGTATGAATCACGACATCACCCGCGAAATCAACCTGCAAAACGACATTATTGCCCAGATGTCCGCCAGCGGTTGGGTTATCGGTAAAAGCGATGGCTATGACCGTGAACGTGCGCTGTATGCACAGGATACGCTACAGTTTGTGCAATCCACGCAGCCGCGGGAATGGGAGAAATTTGCCAGAGTCTATCCCAACGATACTGAACGCCATTTTCTCGACGCTCTGGTTTCACAACTCAAAAAAGCCGATAGCAATGCCACCGACAGGCAGTCGCGTTGCTGGGGTACGCTCGGCGTGCTGCGTCACGGTTTGAAAATTCGCAATGCGCGCTTCTTCCTCTGCCAGTTTAAGCCGGAGCACAATCTGAATCCGGATACCCTGGCGCGCTATCAGCAGAATCGCTGTCGTCTCGTGCCGGAACTGGTTTACAGCCCTTACGCCAGTGCCGTGGAGGAAAACGGTATCAAAGCGAAACGCTGGCGTATTGACCTGGTACTGTTTATCAACGGCCTACCCATCGCAACGCTGGAACTGAAGTCTGAATTTAAGCAAGCGGTGCAAAACGCCATCACACAGTATAAGAAAACCCGTCTTCCTCACGATCCGATCACGCATAAACCGGAACCGCTACTGACCTTCAAACGCGGGGCGCTGGTGCACTTTGCCGTCAGCCAGTTCGAGGTGTATATGGCGACGAAACTCGAAGGCGATCAAACACTCTTCCTGCCGTTTAACAAAGGGACACATGAAGGTGGCGCGGGTAACGATATTCCGCTGGATGCGGGACGCTACGCCACAGATTACTTGTGGAATGACATCCTGCGTCCAGATAATTTATTGAAAATTCTGGCGAACTTTGTCCACCTGCACATTACTGAAAAAGAGGACTGGAACGGGATCCGCTATAAAAAAGAGAGCCTGATTTTCCCCCGTTATCATCAATGGGATGTGGTTAACGCACTGGTAAAAGCGGTTGCTGTCGAAGGCACGGGCAATAAGTATCTGATTCAGCACAGCGCTGGTTCCGGTAAATCCAACTCCATCGCGTGGACTGCGCATCAGCTTTCCCGTCTGTACGATCCGCACGGTGAGAAATGGTTCCACTCGGTCATTGTCGTCACCGACCGTACCGTTCTCGACGATCAGCTCCAGGACACAATTTATCAGTTTGAACACGCGGATGGCGTGGTTGGGCGAATCAACAACAAAGAAGGTGATGGGTCCAAATCAGAGAAACTGGCCAGTGCGTTAGAACACTCACAGCCCATTATCATCGTCACTATCCAGACCTTCCCGTTTGTGCTTAAAGCCATCGAAAACAGCGTCAGCCTCCGGCAGCGCAGATATGCCGTGATTGCTGATGAAGCGCACTCATCACAAAGTGGCAGCACTGCGCGCCAGTTAAAAGAAGTATTGATGCTTGAAGATAAAGATGACGATACGGTGCCCTCTGCGGAGGACAGCCTGAATGCTACGATAGCGTCGCGGCGCAGTAGCCGTAATCTGAATTATTACGCCTTTACCGCCACACCAAAATCGAAAACCCTGGAGCTGTTTGGTCGCCTTCCGCATCCTGATGAGCCGCCTTCCCGAACAAATAAACCTGCGGCATTTCACGTCTATACCATGCGACAGGCGATTGAGGAGGGTTTTATTCTCGACGTTCTTAAAAACTACACTAATTACAAAGTGGCATATCAGCTACTGCAAAAACTGGAAAATGGTGACAGGGAAGTCGACAGCAAACGCGCGAAGGTGAAGCTGAATCAGTGGGTGACACTCCACGATCATAACGTGTCGCAAAAGGTGAAGGTCATTGTTGAACACTTCCGTAAGCATGTGATGAATCTGCTTGGCGGACAGGCAAAAGCGATGGTTGTCACCAGTTCACGTAAGGCGGCGGTTCGTTACAAGCTGGCCTTTGATCGGTACATCGCTGATAACAACTATCATAAGATCAGCGCCATGGTGGCGTTCTCAGGCGAGGTTGAATTTGACGAGAGTGAACAACACGATCAGGCGCTCCTCCATCATAAATTTACCGAAACCAACATGAACCCCGGTCTGAATGGCCGGGAGATGCGCAAAGCGTTTGATAGTGATAACTATCAGGTCATGCTGGTTGCGAACAAGTTCCAGACGGGTTTCGATCAGCCTAAACTGTGTGCGATGTACGTCGACAAAGCGCTCGGCGGTGTCGAATGCGTACAAACCCTTTCACGACTGAATCGCACCTATCCAGGAAAAGCAGAATCCGGCACGTTCGTGCTTGATTTTTATAATGAACCTCAGGATATCCTCGACGCATTTCAGCCCTATTATCAGACCGCTGAACTCACCGATGTCAGCGATCCTGCGCTGGTATTCGATCTCTTCGAAAAATTACGCGCGAGTCAAATCTTCCAGTGGAATGAAGTGGAACAACTTTGCGAGGCGTTCTTTGCCAAAAACCGCTCCAACGCGGCAATCAGTAATCTTTGCCGTCCTGCCGTCGAACGCTGGCAAAAGCGTTATGCCCTCGCGATCGATGCGTATCTGACGGCAAAAGAGATGTTTGAACGTACGAAGAAAACCGGCGATACGGTACTGATCACCAATGCGGAAAACAGTTTTAAAAGCTGTAAACAGGAGAAAGATCGGCTGGAGATCTTCAGAAAAGATCTGGGCAGCTTTGTACGCTTTTATGAGTTTATCTCGCAGATTGTAGAGTATGACGATCCCTCACTGGAAAAACTCAGTCTGTTCGCGCGCCATTTGCG
Source organism: Citrobacter amalonaticus (assembly GCF_037053465.1). Classification (GTDB taxonomy): domain Bacteria; phylum Pseudomonadota; class Gammaproteobacteria; order Enterobacterales; family Enterobacteriaceae; genus Citrobacter_A; species Citrobacter_A amalonaticus_H. The sequence goes on along the minus strand of NZ_JBALIF010000004.1, from coordinate 61,473 downwards.
CCCTTTGCTGCGTGAGCAACCACTGGAAGAAGATGAGATCGATCTCACCAGTGTCGAGATGAGCCACTACCGTTTATCGAAAATTCACGAACAGCATCTGAAATTGCAGGAAAATGCACCCGATTATACGCTCGATCCCAACAGTGCTGTTGGTACGGCGAAACCCAAAGACAAAAAAGAAGAATATCTCTCTCAAGTGCTCTCACGAATGAATGAACTGTTCATTACCGATCATCTGACCGAAAAGGATTTGATCAGTAGCGTGATAACTATCCAAAATAAAATTTCGGAAAATAAGACCGTGATGATGCAAATAAAAAATAATGCCCCCGAACAGGCCATTCTTGGCGATTTTTATCAGGCAGTGGACGATGCAGTAATGGACAGTAACGATGCGCAACAGGAATTTATGATGCAGTACTTATCGGATCCAGCACGGGCGCAAGGTTTCGCCCGTCTGATGTTTGATATGATCACGGGGAAAATATTGCTGCCTGTATAAAATTATAGTTAGCTATGGACTTTCTAATTTCAGAGTTAATTGATACAAATTGCACGACAAGAACATTTTGAAATTTGAACATAATTGAAAGGAAAATAAATGATGAACAAAATAATAAGAAAGCTTATCCCAATAAATACTGATGGTTACGCATTTTATATTCTCTTAGGTTTCTTCTGTTCCGCACTTATGGAGATAAATTCATTACTACCCTATTATATACAGTTGGATATATTTTATTCCACCGAGATTAGTTTTCTTACATATAAACCTGCCAGTTTTATATTATTCATAGAGTATGCTTTAGCCATATTTTCTTATTTTTTAATAAATTCAAAGTATGGTAAATATTTCATCAATGCTCTAAACGACTTACATACCAGAATTGAGCAATTATGCTCTCCTGCGTTTTTTATTATGGCAGGCACCGTATTATTATGCGCAACAACAGGATTTATAGGCGACATTTTTGGAAGTGGTGAATACTATAAAAAATACGCAGTGAACTTCTCTTTTCTGGCTATAGTTTTTTTAGCAATGATAGCCCTATCCAACTTATTTATCAAAATACCTCATTTTCTCAAAAGTAAACCACAATTTAAAGAAATTGCCGTAATAATTCTTGTCGCCTTTTTCATAACTCCTTTCATTAACAATGGGAAAGAGGAAATCACCTTAAAAATTGACAAGTATAAATATTACGAAATAAAAGAAAAAACTAAAACAAAGCCAGAGATATACATTGAAAATATTATTAAAAACCTAAAATTAGATTAAATTTACCTCGTACCCCAACATCATCATGTGGGGTATTTCTTATTTAAGGTATTTCTGAATACATCGCTTAAATAGCACACTGTGCTCATCCCTCCACCACAAACCACGTCGCCACCAGCGCCACGGTCACCGAAGTGATGCGATACAGATCGCTGAACACCAGGTCGCTGTCCGGGTGCATCTGACATCCAGCCTCTGCCTTTTAAATACTCACTATTCGATCTGATCCCGCCGTAACCCCAGATCCTTTAAGCGTTCATCACTCATTTGTTGCAGAATACGTCGGGTTTCCGCCTGAATACGCCATTTTTTGAACGCCCGCCAAAGCAGGACAAAACCTGTAAACGGTTGCTTCGCTCTGTTCTCGTGAAATTCCATACCCGCCTCCTCGTAACCAGAAGGCTCTATTCTGGCGGGTATCGCGACGTACAATACAGATTCAAAAAACACTTTTATTTAACATACAGATTCGCTAAAACGATATCTGCACAGCATAATTTTCACCTGTCTGTACTGGTTTTCAAATCTGTATGGCACCCATGAGGGATACAGCATGACGCGTTATCAACATCTGGCTAACCTGCTGGCCGAGCGTATTGAGCAGGGGCTGTATCGCCACGGAGAGAAATTACCGTCAGTCCGTAGCCTGAGCCAGGAACATGGGGTCAGCATCAGCACCGTACAGCAGGCCTATCAGACGCTGGAAACGCAACAGCTCATTACACCACAACCTCGCTCAGGCTACTTTGTGGCGCCGCGAAAAGCGCAGCCCCCCGTTCCGCCGATGTCGCGACCGGTACAGCGTCCGGTTGAGATCACGCAATGGGAGCAGGTGTTGAACATGCTTGAAGGCCATCACGACGCCTCGGTTATCCCACTGAGTAGCGGTGTCCCTGATGTCAGCCAACCCAGCCTGAAACCCCTCTGGCGCGAACTCAGTCGCGTCGTGCAACACAATCTGAGTGCGATTCTGGGCTACGATGAACTGGCCGGCAGCCTCGCGCTACGCCAGCAAATCGCCCGGCTGATGTTGGATGGCGGCTCGGTGGTTAATGCCGACGATCTGGTAATCACCAGCGGCAGCCAAAGCGGGATGTCGCTGGCATTGCTTGCCGTCTGCCAGCCCGGCGATATTGTCGCCGTGGAATCCCCGGCGTATTACGGCACCATGCAACTGCTGCGCGGTCTAGGGATCAAAGTGATTGAGATCCCAACCGATCCGGATACCGGCATCAGTATCGAAGCCCTGGAACTGGCGCTCGAACAGTGGCTGATCAAAGGGGTTATCCTGGTACCCAATTGCAATAATCCACTCGGGTTTATCATGCCGGATGCCCGCAAGCGGGCTGTTCTGGCGCTCGCCCAACGCCACGACATTGTGATTTTCGAGGATGATGTCTACGGCGAACTGGCGACAGAGTATCCTCGCCCCAGAACCCTTCATTCCTGGGATATCGACGGTCGGGTCATTCTGTGCAGTTCGTTCACCAAATCGGTCGCCCCGGGTCTGCGCGTCGGCTGGGTCGCTCCGGGTCGATACCATGACAAACTGCTGCACATGAAGTATGCCGTCATTGGCACCAACGTGCCCGCCACGCAACTGGCGGCAGCGGCGTTCGTCCGGGAAGGGCATTATCATCGTCACGTCCGGCGTATGCGCCAGATTTATCAGCGTAACAGAGAGATATATACCTGCTGGGCGAGGGAATATTTTCCCTGCGGGATCTGCGTCACGCGTCCAAAAGGCGGCTTTATGCTGTGGGTCGAATTGCCGGAACAGGTGGATATGGTTTGTGTTGCCAGACAGCTTTGCCGCCTGAAAATTCAGGTAGCGCCTGGCTCACTGTTCTCTGCCTCCGGCAAGTATCGCAACTGCGTGCGCATTAATTGCGCACTACCGCCCAACGAAAAGCATCGGGACGTGATGCAAAAGCTGGGCGAGGCGATCAGGGTGGCGATGGAGGAAATCGCGACACCAGGGCCTCTTAACCTGTGATATAACAAATCCTCACTGTGCAGGAGGCGTGAGCGTGACCCATACCCGAGATATTCCACAATCGTTCTGGCGCGATGAACGGCTTCCGTGGCTGGAGTTGCGCAGCACCTGGCGCAGCCATCAGGCATACAAGCGTCACCATCATCAGCAACTCTCCATTGGGGCTATTGTGGAGGGAGAGACCCGCTGTATCAGCGCTGGCAAGGAATATCGGCTTCAGGTGGGCGATCTGATTGTGATCCCACCACAGGTATCGCATAGCTGTAATCCCGTCGGCGGACAGTTTCGCAGCTACCATATGCTTTATCTGGATGCGCAGTGGTGCCTGAGCCATCTCCCCGTAGACACGCCCAATACGCTGCTGTCCGCGCCCAGGCCGGTCATCCGCAATCCACATCTTTATCAGCATTTTCTCTCTCTTGTGGCGCTGATGGAAAAACGGCAAAACGCGCAACTGGTCGAGGCAACCCAGCGTTTGCTACGCTCGCTTCCCTTACAGTTCACCAGGCCAGACACGCCGCGCGCGACCAGTCAGTATCTGCAAGAGCAATTGCAAACCCACTTGCTTTCTCCACCGTCGCTTGATGACTTCGCACGCGCCTGCGGCATACGTAAAGAGACGCTGATCCGCACCTTTAAACAGGATACCGGCCTGACGCCGGGCAGTTATCTGAACATCGCACGGATTGATTTTGCCAGAGCCCGTTTGCGCGCCGGGGACGATCTCGCTGACGTTGGCTATCAGAGTGGTTTTGCCGATCAGAGCCATTTTCACCGCACCTTTGTCAGCTATACCGCCGCCACGCCGCGGCAGTATGCGCTGGGGCGATCAATATCAGACAATAAATAGCGTTTCATCCGGCGTAACGTGACGTCAGATTTACACACTGAGGTCACTATGGAACGGTTGTCTGTACTCTTTCCCCCTGCATTTCCCGCGCTGGCGTTAGCGCATTTTGTGGCGCTGCTCAGCCCCGGACCGGATTTCTTTTTACTGGTGGGTTATGCGGTACGCTACCGACTGCGCGGCAGCGCCGGACTGTGCCTGGGTATCGCTGCCGGAAACGGCATCTATATCCTGCTGGCTATCGTTGGCTGGGGGATCCTGCGCGAGCTTCCGCTGCTGTTTACCCTGATAGAGCTGCCTGGCGCGCTCTATTTGCTGTGGATTGGCAGCCTGCTGGTACGCAGTCGTCCGCAGGCGTTAACGGGTAAAGAAGCCCAGCCGACACGCCCAGGTCCAGGTAGACAGATTCTGTTGGGGCTTGGTTCGTCATTGCTTAACCCGAAGAATGCGCTCTTTTACCTGGCGTTGATGACCGCCTTGTTAGGCCCTTCAGTGACGCTGGTACAACAAACCGTCAGCGGCGTCTGGATGACCAGCATAGTGCTGTTCTGGGATCTGTTGATCGTGATGGGGATTGGGCTGCCCGTGGTTCAGCGTCGTTTAAGCCGAGGGATTGTCTGGATCGAGCGTATTGCCGGTGCCGTGTTGATCGCTTTTGGTTGCGGGATCATCGGACGTTTTTGCTACGCTTTTCTCATTTCCATACTGAATGAATCAGGCCATTTTTCTTGATGAATATCAAAATTTAATGATACTTAACGTGTATATTTTCTATTCGACTTATTGTTCCCGAGGTGTAATGTGCTGATTCTCATGTGTAATCGTCACACATTCTGACGAATATCAGAGTGTGTTTCTCTGTCTGTGTTGATTCGCGGACAGCGCTATTGATGACATGAAATTCGGTACATCCGCAGTTTGTTTTATTCCCGTCTTCTGCCTGACGTCCATGCGACGGTATTGAATTTCACGGTTCCCGTTTCGGGATTCTCCACATGGAGTGCGTTTTATATGCAACGGATTTCTGGTTTTTTCTCGCGGCACGCCACGACGTTGTTCTTTCCGATGGCGCTGATTTTGTACGATTTTGCCGCCTACCTGTCGACGGACCTGATACAGCCCGGCATCATCAACGTCGTCCGTGAGTTTAATGCCGATGTCAGCCTGGCACCGGCGGCAGTCAGCCTTTATCTTGCCGGGGGCATGGCGCTGCAATGGCTGCTGGGGCCGCTTTCCGACCGAATCGGCCGTCGTCCGGTACTGATTACAGGAACGCTCATTTTTGCCCTCGCCTGTACCGCCACGCTTTTCACCACCTCAATGACGCAGTTTCTGCTGGCGCGCGTGGTGCAGGGCACCAGTATCTGTTTTATCGCGACGGTAGGTTACGTGACGGTGCAGGAGGCGTTCGGGCAGACGAAAGCCATCAAACTGATGGCAATTATCACCTCTATCGTGCTGGTGGCGCCGATTATTGGCCCCCTTTCCGGCGCAGCACTCATGCATTTCGTCCACTGGAAGGTGCTGTTTGGCATTATTGCGGTCATGGGATTTATCGCCTTTATCGGCCTGTTACTGGCGATGCCGGAAACGGTGAAGCGTGGCGCGGTGCCGTTTAGCGCAATCAGTGTGCTGCGCGATTTCCGCGATGTCTTTCGCAACCGCGTGTTCCTCTTTGGTGCGGCGACGCTGTCATTAAGTTACATCCCGATGATGAGCTGGGTTGCCGTTTCACCGGTGATCCTGATTGACGCGGGCGGTATGACCACCTCACAGTTTGCCTGGGCGCAGGTTCCGGTCTTTGGCGCGGTGATCGTGGCAAACATGATCGTCGCTCGCTTTGTGAAAGATCCCACCGCGCCGCGCTTTATCTGGCGCGCAGCGCCGATACAACTCAGCGGCCTGTTTGTGTTGATTGCCGGGAATCTGCTGTGGCCTCACGTGTGGCTGTGGTCGGTGTTGGGCACCAGCCTGTATGCGTTTGGCATTGGGCTTATCTTCCCGACGCTGTTCCGCTTCACGCTATTCACCAACAACCTGCCGAAAGGCACCGTGTCGGCCTCGCTGAACATGGTGATCCTGGCGGTGATGGCCGTTTCCGTCGAAATCGGTCGCGGACTGTGGTTTAACGGTGGGCGGATCCCGTTTCACCTGCTGGCGGTGATTGCCGGCGTGGCGGTGGTATTTACCCTGAAAGGGTTGTTAACGCGTGTGCGCCAGTATGACGCAACGGAACTGGCAACGGAGAAATGAACACAGGCCCCGCCATGCGGGGCCTTGCCGGATGGCGGCTTGCGCCTTATCCGGCCTACAAATCATTACCTGCCAGGTGCATCGGCGAGTCCTGAAAACACAGGCCCGATCAGCGCAGCGCCATCGGGCATTGCGATATCGCCGGATGGCAGCCTACAAGACAGGGATTACGCAATGCGGGCAAAACCCGCTTCAAGATCGGCAATCAGGTCGCCAACATCTTCCAGACCAATATGTACCCTGACCAGCGTTCCGCTGAAATCGACCTCCCCGGCCGGGCGGATGCTGTTCAACTCTTCCGGCTGGTTCGCCAGAATCAGTGACTCAAAGCCTCCCCATGAATACGCCATGTGGAACAGCGAGAAGTTATCAAGGAAATTCGCTAACTGCTCATCCGTCAGCCGCTTTTTCAGCACAAACGAGAACAGACCTGAACTGCCGGTAAAATCACGGGCGAAATACGCGTGTCCCGGACACTCCGGCAGCGCCGGATGGTTTACGCGCGCCACTTCCGGCCTTTCCGACAGCCAGCGCGCAATTTCAATACTGCTCTCCTGGTGCTGCTTCAGACGAACCGACAGCGTACGCAGCCCACGACTGCCGTTGTACGCGGTATCCGCATCCAGCGTTTGCCCCATCAGATAGGAATTCTCACGTAATTGATCCCAGCAGCGTGCATTGGACACCGCCGTTCCCAGCATGCCATCCGAATGACCAATCGTGTACTTGGTGCCAGCCTGAATGGAGATATCCACCCCGTAGTCCAGTGCTTTAAACAACACACCTGCCGCCCAGGTGTTGTCGATCATAATGACTATCTCCGGATTTACCGCACGGATCGCTTTCACCATGCCCGGTACATCCTGGACCTCCATGGTGATCGAACTCGGTGATTCGAGGAACACCACTTTGGTCTCCGGGCGGATCAGTGAGGCGATCCCCGCGCCAATCATCGGATCATAATACGTGGTTTCGACGTTGAACTTACTCAGGATCTTATTGCAGAAATCCTGCGTCGGTTCGTAGGCCGCACCGGTCATTAGCAGATGGTCGCCGCTCTTAACAAACGCCAGGATCGCATTGGTTACCGCCGCCGCACCGCACGGGTAGAGCGCGCAGCCCACGCCATTCTCCAGTTCGCTCATCGCTTTCTGGAATGCAAAGTGGGTGTAAGTGCCACGGCGACCGTAAAATAACTCACCGTTTGCCCGGTTCGCCGTGGCGAATTTTTTGTCCTTGACGGTATCAAACACCAGCGAAGAGGCCCGCTGGATTATCGGGTTTACCGCGCCCTGGGTATAGCGTTTATCGCGTCCGGCGATGATCAACTGGGTTTCGAGTTTTACTGAATCTTTCATAACCTTTCTTATCCTTTGTCCGTGCGTTAAACCCCGGCTACCGTAGCCGTCGCATTCATCTCTGTCTTCACCGACGTTTTCCCGGCAAAGCGTTCGACAATTTGTGCTGCATTCAAATCATGGATCACGTTTATCAGCGTCGCTGGCGCATCGGTTATCGTGCCCAGTACCACCAGCATCGGGATGGCTTCCATCGGCAGCCCCAGCGTGGTGACGATAAAGATCTCACCGAGGAAGGCGCCACCCGGCACGCCGCCCACAATGATCGCGGAGAGAACGGCGATCAGCATGGTCAGGAAAAACGTCTCGGTGGTGAATTCCATTCCCAGAACCGAATAGATAAAGACGATTTTCAGTGCTGCGATCATCGCCACGCCGCCTTTATTCAGGTTGACCAGCAGCGGGATCGAGACGTCCACAATCTCCGGGTTGATCCCCATCGCCTTGCCTGCGCGCAGGGTGACTGGCAGCGTTCCCAATGAGGAACAGGTGCCCAGCGCCGTCACGGACGGTTCAATGGCGTGTCGCCAGAACGCTTTCACCGCCGGCATCCCCCCGCCGATGTACGAGTAGAGAATGGAGCCGAAAATATAGTAAGCCAGCGTCGCGACCATAAACAGGCCAATGGCACGGGCGAACGTGAGCAACAGCCCGGAGTCCTGGCTGGCCATCGTTGCGGCAAAATAGCAACCCAGCCCCACCGGCGCGACCTTCATGATGATCGACACGATCTTCATAATCACGGTGTTGGCATCTTCCAGCAGCGACGCAATACGTTTACCCGCCTGCTCTGACTGACCAATCGCGACACCGGCAATAATCGCCATCACAATCAGCGCCAGAATATTGGACTTCGAAAACAGGCCAATAAAATCATTGGTGGTGATCATACTGACGAAGTCCATCTTGCCGCTACCCGCCTGTACGGACTGGGAAAGATCGATGGTGACGCCCTGCGCCGGGTTGTACCAGAGGGCAAGCGCCACAATACCGGCAGCGGGAATAAACGCCATTGCAATCGAGACGATAAAGATAATCGCCATTATCCGGCCCAGGCGTTTCAGGTCGGTCATACTGGCGATGGACGACATTACGCTGATCCCCACCAGCGGAACAATAATCATAAATAACAGGTTCAGGAAAATCTGACCTATTGGCTGGAGTTTACTGGCAAACGTCGGCGCATATATGCCTAATAAGCCACCAGCAACCAGAGCAAGTAATAAAATAATCGACGATCTGTAGGGTTCGAGTCGTGACCACATAATCGGTACCTTTTTATAAGAATGAAATTAAATGAGATTAAATTCACAATTTGATGACGTTCCGGTTTTCCTCCTTATTATTTTGTGACGCAACTCACTTAAGTTGTTATTTTTTCATTTTGTCACTTCGTTGTTTCCTGTGATTCAATAGTTGCATGTTTCAAAAGCGAATGTAACGGCCTATTCGTACCGTTTTTGCAAATCACTTGTGAGCAAAAGGAAACAATGAGCACCCCCATCTCTCTCAAGCACTTAGAGTTTTTTGTCCGGATTGTGGACTGCGGAGGATTATCGGAAGCCGCCGCGCAGCTCAACGTCTCACCGTCGGCGGTGAGCAAAAGTCTGGCGGCGATGGAAGATACGCTGGGGACGACATTAATAAAACGGACGACCCGCAGTATTACATTGACCGACGCCGGGCAATATTTATTTAACCGCGCCAATAAACTGCTGAAAGAATTCGATGAAACGTTAAATACGACGTCCGGGTATTATCACAATCCGCAGGGTGAATTACGCATTACCTGCTCGATTGCCTTCGGCTATTCCCGACTGGTCAATCTGGTGGATAAATATCGCACTCAGTATCCGGATGTGAATCTGTATATCGATCTCAATGATGGCTTCGTCAATCTCAACGATACCGATTTTGATATCGCCCTGCGAATTTCCACCGCGCCACCACAAAACTATGCCATGCGCAAGCTGGTCCCCATCCGCTGGGCATATTGCGCCTCGCCGGGATATCTGGCGAAAAAAGGGATGCCTCAGCGCCGCGCCGACCTGGTGAATCATGACTGTCTGGTCTATCCCGGCCTGACGCCAGTGCTGAAGGTGGCGGATGAGCAGGAGCGCCTGCACCAGTTGAAAGTACCGATGCCGATCCAGGCGAACAGCAGTCTGGTGTTGCTGAAATCCGTGCTTGAAGATCAGGGGGTGGCCTATCTCCCCACCTATCTGATAGGCGATCATATCCAGAAAGAGGAGATCACCCCGCTGATGCTCGACGGTACGATCACCTGCGAAACGCACACCCTGTACGCGCTCTATTTTCCCAGCAAATACAGCAATCCGAAGGTGCGCTCGTTTATTGATTTTCTGGTAGCCGAACTGGGGACACTCCCCGCATGGGATAACTGGATCCCGGACTGATCTGCGCTTGTTTTTGCACGATCCCCCCGTCTGGCTCTATCCTTAAGCCTATGGATAAAATTGCTGAACTCAAACGCGCCAAACTGCTGGCGCTTTCGTTACTGCTGATCGCGGCAACCACATTCGTCGTCACCCTTTTCCTGCCGCCCGGCTTTTGGGTGAATGGAATCAAAGCCATTGCCGAAGCAGCGATGGTCGGTGCGCTGGCGGACTGGTTCGCGGTGGTGGCGCTGTTTCGTCGCGTCCCGATCCCCTTCATTTCGCGCCATACGGCGATTATCCCACGTAATAAAGACCGGATCGGCGAAAATCTCGGGCAGTTTGTCCAGGAGAAATTCCTCGATACGCAATCCCTGGTCGCGCTGATCCGCCGCCACGAACCAGCACGGCTTATCGGTAACTGGTTCAGCCAACCGGAAAACGCGCAGCGGGTTGGACAGCATCTGTTGCAGATCATGAGTGGTTTTCTGGAACTGACCGACGATACGCGTATCCAGCGTTTGCTCAAGCGCGCCGTGCATAAGGCGATTGATAAGGTTGACCTTTCGGGCACCAGCGCCCTGATGCTGGAAAGCATGACCAAAAACGATCGCCACCAGGTGCTGCTCGATACGCTGATCGCGCAGTTGATCGCCCTGTTGCAGCGCGACAGTTCGCGAACCTTTATCGCTCAGCAAATCGTGCGCTGGCTGGAAACCGAGCATCCGCTAAAGGCGAAGGTTTTGCCCACCGAGTGGCTGGGGGAGCACAGCGCCGAACTGGTCTCCGATGCCGTCAATTCTCTGCTGGATGATATCAGCCACGATCGCGCCCATCAGATCCGCCATGCCTTTGATCGCGCGACATTCAGGCTTATCGACAAACTGAAAAACGATCCGGAAATGGCGAACCGGGCGGAAAGCATCAAGGATTACCTGAAAGAGGATGAAGCCTTTAACCGTTATCTGGGCGAACTGTGGGGAGATTTACGTCAGTGGCTGAAAAACGACATCAATGCTGACGATTCCCGCGTCAAACAGCGAATTGCCCACGCCGGGCAGTGGTTTGGCGAAACGCTGATCGCCGATGAGGCGCTCCGCGCTTCACTTAACGGTCACCTGGAGCAAGCCGCGCATCGGGTCGCGCCGGACTTCGCCACCTTTCTGACCCGCCATATCAGCGATACGGTGAAAAGTTGGGATGCCCGCGATATGTCCCGCCAAATCGAACTGAACATCGGCAAAGATTTGCAGTTTATCCGCGTCAACGGCACGCTGGTTGGCGGGAGCATCGGGCTGGTGTTATATCTGTTGTCGCAAATCCCTTCCCTGTTGCCCGTTCTGGCCCATTTTTAAGGAGAAAAAATGGCTGAAATCACCTTATCACCCGCTGAACGTGAACGTCTGCGCAATGCGCTTACGGACTATTGCCGCGACCATTTCGAACTGGAGCTTGAGCAGTTTGACGCCGAGTTTTTTATCGATTTTATCAGCGAAAAACTGGGCCCCGCGTACTATAACGCGGGCATAGAAGAGGCAATCCGTACGCATCTTGCGTGGAGCGAACGCATTCAGGAAGAGATCGATCTGAAGAAAATAATAGAGTGACCGACCTTGCGGAAAGTCACTGGTAAATTTTTTCACCCGCCCTACCCATTTGTTATAAATTTGTTACTCTCAAAATAATCACTCGCAGAATAACCCTGGGTAAGGCATGAGCCAGCAGCAGCACAGCGCAGATCGGTATTCATTCAGTACGGCCCTTTTCGGGATGATGGTCCTTACGCTTGGCATGGGAATTGGCCGCTTTCTCTATACGCCCATGTTGCCGGTATTGCTCGCGGAGGGACGTTTCACTTTTACGCAACTGTCGTGGATAGCCAGCGTTAACTACGCGGGCTATCTGGTCGGCAGCCTGCTGTTCTCCTTCGGTCTATTTCATCTGCCTGGCCGCTTGCGCCCGATGCTTCTGAGTGCGGCAGTGGCAACCGGGGCGTTGATTCTTGCGATGGCGCTGTTCTCCGGGCCTGCGATGATTATGCTGGTGCGTTTTCTGGCGGGAATAGCCAGCGCGGGGATGCTGATTTTTGGCTCCACTCTGGTATTGCAACATACCCGTAACCCGTTCGTGATTGCGTCGCTGTTCTCAGGCGTTGGCGTCGGCATTGCGCTGGGTAACGAGTATGTGATCGCAGGGCTACATTTTGCCCTCACCTCCCATGCGTTATGGCGCTGGGCGGCGGCGTTTTCAGGCGTGCTGGTAGTTCTGCTGGCGCTGCTGCTCCCGTCGCGCGACCACACATTGCCTGCCGCGACGCTGGCAAAACAGGAACAACAGACTATGCGCTGGTGGCTGTTGGCGCTTCTCTATGGCCTGGCCGGTTTTGGCTACATTATTGTCGCCACCTATTTGCCGCTCATGGCGAAAGGCGCAGGCTCTCCGCTGCTGACGGTGCATCTGTGGACGTTGGTCGGCGTCTCGATTGTTCCGGGTTGTTTCGCCTGGCTGTGGGCGGCGAAGCGCTGGGGCGTGTTGCAATGTCTGACGGCGAATCTGGTGATTCAGGCCGCCTGCGTGATCCTGACGCTTGCCAGTGGTTCACCCTGGTTACTGGTACTGAGCAGCATTGGGTTTGGCGCGACGTTTATGGGCACCACATCGCTGGTGATGACGCTTGCCCGCCAGCTCAGCGTTCCGGGCAATATCAATCTGCTGGGGTTTGTGACGCTGACCTATGGTATCGGGCAAATTCTGGGACCGCTGTTAACCACCCTTTTAGGCAGCGGCACACAGGCGATCACAGAGGCCACGCTGTGCGGCGCGCTGGCGCTGTTTATCGCCGCAGGTATCAGCGCGCGACAATGTGTGATACATAAACGGACGCTGGCATGCCGTCTCAAAGAGATGCGCCAGAAGTCACTCTGACCTTCGTGTGACAGCGTATTCAGGGGACATTCAGTCCCCTCATTTTATCGCCAGACCTCCAGCACAACTGAGCCAAAGTTATTCCAGTACATGCCGGAGACATCATTCGCAAAAGCCACCAGCGCACCATTTCGAGGCGAAATCCAGCCGTTGCTTAATCGGCTGCCATCGCCAATAACAAACATTGTGTCTGTCGATTTATCTATTGCGCCAATGAGCGTAAACCAGGTGGCCGAATCATGATGACAGCGCAACCAGGCTTTGGCGAAGTTCAGATAATCGGCGCGGTAACCATTCGCATCACAACAATGGCTCATGTCGCACCACTTACCGGTGACGCGAAAGAAATACCTGACCCCCTGCTCAACGAACAGATCCGTTTCAGCCCATTTATCGCGTGAACTGATTGATGTTCGCTTCACCAGCCGTGAAGCCAGCGGAGGAACGTGCGTTCGATCAGCCATACATCATCCACCTTTATGTTAACGAGGTTACACAGGCCGCAGCTGGCCGTTCATAAAACGATGAAGACGATAAGGAAAGTAACAATAATATTTATGAACACTGCGACCACACTCCATACCAGGAAAGTTGTAGTCTGCGCGCGCCGTTTCATACGATGATTTGATGTGATGGCACCTTCTGAGGAGAGTCATTTACCGACATTATTCAGCATCTTCCTGCGGAAAGAGCAGGTGGTACTCTTTCGTAAGAGCCTCCGCTTTGCCCGGCTCTCCCTGATACTGCGCAATCGAAATCATACTTAGCCAGATATTTCTGTCGTTGTGGTGCAAAGAGTACTTCTGCGCCTGCGACATAAATTCATTTAACAGGTTAGCGTCATGTGTTGCGTTAAACTTAATCAGCAAACTCACCATGGAATCATATTTTGCACGTTCGTATTGCGTGTCAAAATACCAGGGCGTGGCATCAGGATAGCCAATATACCCGGCCCGTTCATAATGCGTTAACTGGCTATGGGTATATAACGCCAACAGGCTATAGGAGATTAGAGCAACACCGAGAAGACTCACCAGCATCGTTTTTCGATAGGCGTGTTTTATCTCTCCGGCAGGAATGTCTCTCTCCCCAAGACGCAGCAGAGTGACAAAAACCGCTAAATGAATAAAGGACTGATAAAACGGATATTCCAGATTTAAATGAACCAGAAAAGGGAGAACCAGCAGAGAATAGCCCGCTGACGCGGCCTTATGTTTCCCTTCCGCGATGACATTTTTTATCCAGCCGATGACCAGAAATATCACCCCCACCAGTGCAATCATGCCTCCCTGGAACCACGCATACAGCAACTCATTATGGGGGTGAGTGATAACGCCAAACTGATATTCAGGCTGTGGGTGTGTCATAATAAAACGGCTAAACGCGTATTCATAGGTACCATATCCCCAGCCCAGCCACGGTTTTAGCGCGATCATCACCAGCGTCGCTTTTAAGATAAAAAACCGCGCCTTATCCGATTGCCTGAACTCTCTGGCCATTGAGATCATTTCACCATTGATCATGATATGAGTATGTGAAACAACCCAGGCGCCAGCGGTAAAACTGAGAGACATGAGGACAAAAACGCTAATCACTTTGCGTTTATTTTTGAACCTGGCTATAAACCATAAACCTGCGAGAACAGTTAACATGCCTATTATACCGGCTCTTGATTGAATAATAGACAGCGTAAACGTCAGGGCTGATAACCCTGTGCAGTATAAACATACCGGGATTTTCCTTGTTTCACGCAGCAACAAGAAAAAACCGCACCCAATGCCGGTCGCCAGAAAACTGGCCAGTAAATTGACCTGTTGAAATATGCCGTAAGGTCGCCCGTGATTTCTAATCCAGTCGTACTCATACACATGCATCGCCAACTGCGGGCAAAATACCTGGATGAGCGCAATCACACACTGTGCCAACGCAACAAAAAAAATTAACAAGACTACGTTATTTTTAGCCTGCCTACTGATGTACCATTTCTGCGTTAACCACCAGCAGAAAAAAGCCAGAATTAAAATAAAACTTCCACGGTCGTCTTTAATATAAAAAAGCCACGGCACACAAAGGCAGAGAAAACCGATATAGAGCCAGTTATTATTAGGTTGTATCCGGGATTGCGCAGACGCAAAAAGAGGACTTAAAACAAGTCCACTGCCAAGAAGCAGTAAAAACAGTAAATTGTAAGCAAGCCGTACCCCGGCCCCTCCGGATGAGGGGATATACCAGGATGTCAGAATGCAGCAAATAATAATGATAATTTTAAACATAGTGTGGCTTTATCAACTGGCTCACAGAAAACGTCCCGCGCAGAACACTAACGCACTGCATCAAGTAAACGTTACTGTTGTGTTATTATTACGGTTGCGCTGGCCGTAAATGCGCCCGTTGGCACATCCCCAATGGTCACAGCAGGATCGCGCACCGCCTCAAATGCCAGGTCAACTTGATTAGATCCTGGAACAAATGAAATCGGTACAATATCGCTGTTCGAAAGAGGGGCATTATTATAAATAATCGCTACACCCACGCCATTAGCCGATGACTTCACGGTCTGAATGCCATTTACCGTCAGCGGTGTGTAATTAAGCTGCATATTGACAGGAATACTGTCAACTTCTCCCGTACATTGTACCGGAACTGAAATATGCCGGGCTGTGCCTGTCCCGGGCGTTGTCGCAAGCTGCGCACGATCAAGTGTGTCAAGAGTGACATTCAACGCATTGCCATTATTAATTGAACATGACGTAGGCGGTTCTGGCGGTGTGGGCGGCAACGGAGGGCTTCCTGTGCAGTTTGAGTACATTGTCTCTACTGTTTTCAGATAATACTTTTGCCCCGATTCATCGATCAGTCGATAACATATTGACAGCGTAAGAGGAGGCTGCAATCCCGGGTCGTAATCCTGTCCATGAACCGTAATATTCTGCTGATCAATGGGGATGTTTTCATCAAAATAGGCGGCACTCGTCAAGGCAAAATTCCAGGTTGAGAATGTGCCCTGAATGGCTGCATTTATCTCAACTCTGTAGTTACCAGAATGTGGAACATATTGGTCCGGAACAGGAGTGAGCGTACAAATATTGGCTTTGAATAGTATTCGCTGATCCGCTCCAGGGCCTGTGGAACCACCACACAGTATTTCGTATGGTTCATACTCCATTCCGTGAGCCCCCGTGATTTTTGCATTGGCAGAGATATGCCATAACCCACTAAGCAAAATTAACAGGACACCAGCGTATTCATATATGCCTCTCAGCATAGCGCGTTGAGATATCATCATAATTTCTTTGACCAGATCATTATTGATAATTCATTTCAAACGTAGCGATAGCGGTAAAATTACCCGCCGTGATGGTTTGGTTCTTGATTGCTTCCGGTTCACCGGCAACATAGGCGTTAAATATTAGCGTATTATTGCCATTAACCAACGTTGTCGCAGGCGCGGGTTGATTAAACGGAATAGCAACCCCCTGTTGCGTTTCCATGCCGATGGCAATACCACTGGCGGAACCGCTGACGCTCAATGTTCCAGGTAAAGACTGGCTCTCCGCACCTTTAAAGGTGAAGATAACGGCGCTTCCCAGGGATATATCACAATGAATAAGATTAATAGTGAACGGGATGCTTTCTGTCCGGTTGTTTATGTATAAATACTTTTTAATCACCGTTTTAAAATCAACGGTTAGATCCGATGTTGCAGGGTCTAAATCACAGGGCTCACTGACCAGCGTGCCAGAGAATTTCAGATTGTTTTCTACCGCCATTGCCTGACCTGCCAGCATTATGCCAGCAACAAAGGTGAAAATTACGCCCCAACGTTGTTTCATATTTTGGCCTTATTCGTAATCCGCAGTTAAGGTTGCTGTGGCGGTAAATGCCTGTTCAGTCAGTTCGATGGCCGGATCTTTGACGGGTACCGCCGTCAGTTGCAACGTAGACAATGCCCCCAATGTGGTCTGGAGCGCTTTATTCAGTTGCAGCGGTTGCCCGTTTGCCTGAATTTCAATACCCAGCCCATTGGCACTGGTGACGACGGCTGCCGGGTCGAAACCAGTCGCATTACCGCTGACGGTCAGTTTTAACGGAGAGTTGTCGGGTGCGCCATGGCAGTCAACCACATACGGTATCGACTGCATATATTCCACACCGTCAACGCGCTTAACCCCGACATTGCCAAAGGGAATATTCATGACATCATCGTTATTGACCGTACAGGGAGTTGAAACAATAAAAGAGCCAGTGAATTCAAAATTAACCGCATCCCCCGTTTGCGCCGCCGAAACAGAAAGTGAGACGCCGAGAACCAGAAAGAACACAGAGACGAGAGAGAAAGTCATTTTATTCATGACGTTAACCCTAATTAAAAGCCATCGTCAGCGTACCCGATGCAGAAAACGTATCACCGCTGGCTACGTTGCTGCTGTTGGATGTGCTGATTTGTACCAGTTGTGCCTGCAATGACGGCGCGTTGGCCTGGTCCACATTAAACCACTGCCCCATACTCTGTGCGGCACCGTTGACCAGCAACTGGATTGCTATAATCCCCTTATTGGTCTTCAGCACCTGCGTACCATTATAGGTTTGGTAACTGCCACTGGTGGACGTAAATCGCATTTGCAGTAAGCCTGCGGTATCCCCTGAACAGGTAAAATCGCTGGTTAACGGGCGTTGATAATTGCCTTCAAGCTGAACCGTATTGTTTCCCACACTTTTAAGAGTGACGGGACCGAAATCAACATTTAGCGTTCCCCCCTGATTGAACGTACAGGAACCGTTCGCCACCAGGGTGCCAGAAATATTGATATTGAGAGAATATTGATCGCCCTTATCCGCCAGCGCTAACGGACTAAGCGCGAGCGCAGAAAGCACTATCATGCTTTTTAACCCGTTCTTCCCACCAGTCAAAGACAGAGGACTAGTCATAATTCACCTTAAAATCAAGCACAGTCCGAAACTCACCGGCAATGAGCGGCGCCTGAGTACGAACCGGGGTGACGGTATAGATCAACTGATCGTCACCAGGTGAAACGAACTGTGGCCGCCCGCGTTCGCCGGGATAAATCTGATGACCGCTGCTGTCGCGAATCAATAGTCCGGCCCCCCGAATCCCTTTCATCATCAGCAGTGACGGATTATCCGGGTCAAGCACTCCGGTAAAACTGACAGTGATGACGGGCTGTATGGCATCCCAGGTGACTATGCCGCGAGTCAGATCCGTGATCTTTCCGCCACTGCGCTGGCAGGCGCGTAAACGCAGGACGAAAGTCGACGACGGGCCGCTATCGCCAGTTTTTTGCAATGCAGCGAGAGGGATAGCAGGCATCTTCACTTCCTGAAAGTCTGAACGCATATCCAGACGACAGGCACCTTCAAGCAGCGAGCCATAGAAATGCAGCTCTCCATTCTGCCCCCCGGTATTTTCGCCATAACCGGGCAAGGCGATTGACGCAAGAGATGCTGCCAGGAAGCCCGTTTTAACGAAGGATGCCATTTCTGTCTCCTGACGACTAACGTTTAGCCAGCTTTCACACTGCTGACCGTGCAGGTGCTACCTGAGCAGGTAAAGTTGAGTTCAGGACGTCCGCCAAAGTCATTCACAAACGTCAAAACCGGATGAGAACCTAATGCTGAAGCGCTGCCACCCAACGCGACGCTGCCTTTAGGATCGACCATAACAGGTTTAAAGCCGCTGACATTTTCCGCTTTTGCCGTTGCAGCCGCTTCCACAATGGTGACGTAATAGGGCGTCGGATTATTCAGGACATATCCTTCGCCCTGGCGAGTTAACGTCAGTTTTTTCTGGGCTTCATTCTCATTCCCCTTCGCCAGCGCCAGACTTGCCGGGCGATAAAACATTTTTACCCTTGTCTGCAGCGCCAACTGGAGCGTATTAGGTTTATTACTTTTCGGTGGGATCTCCCGCACATTGAAGTAGTAAAGCGTTTCGCGATCGCCAGGCAAAGAGGCCAGATTGCCTGTCGCCTGTATTTTTATTTGTCCCTTAGCACCTGGCTCGACACGCTGAAGCGGGGGCAATGCGGTCAGTGGTGACTCAATTTTGTTACCTTTGTCATCTTCAACCCAGGACTGCGCCAGATAGGGCAGCGTTTTATTCTGGTTTGAGATCGAGACGCTCATTGAGCTTCTCCCGCCATCAAAGACAACACGGGTACGATCGAGAGCGATAGCCGCATCCGCTTGTTGCGCCAGGAGAATCAGAGTTAATGTACACAGCGCCATACGGGCTGTTTTTGGGATCGTTGTCATTTCAGTTTGCTTTTCCAAAAGTAGTGAGAGTTAACGTCTTGAACATTAAGGGTTACAGGTGGGAAATTCACCGCATCATGCGCTTGCCCACTGTGACATTTTCTATTCCGGGCGGCATGGCAATAACAGCCCTTTGCCCAGCGCCGGTAATGGCGACGGCAGAACAATCCTGCACTGCTGATCGTCACTCCAGCTCACACTCATTTTTTCTCCAGGGCGAATCCCTGCGAGCCAGACGCTACCGCCATCGCCAATAATCCCTGTCTGAGCGTTGTCATCGTTGCGAACTTCCGAACCGAACGGCGGTGAACTACCATCTGCGAGTTTGATAATCGCCATGGCTTTTTCTCCCGCAAGAATGCCAAATTTTCGATAGCCGATAGCCCCTTCGGTTAATGTGCCCTCCACGACGGAACGTGTGGCGTCCACATTTTCTGGCAGGGCATCGAGATCCACGTTGATACTGCTGTGGTAGTAACTACTAATGTCACTGACCACGGCTTTACCGAAAGTGTTGGTGTGAACGACGCCGCCGTATCCCCGAATCGGCACACCGCTGACGCCATCGGTATCCACTAACATCCGCGTCCCGCCAGCGCTGTTGGTACGGTGCAACGCCACTCCGTGTGCCGTCGCCGTCATTCCGCCCTGGAGTGACATACCCAACGCGCTATCGGAATGTCCTGTCATACTGGCATTCGCCGACAGGCTGGCTGCGTCGCCGTCATGAGTGAAATAGCCGCTTCCTGTCCCTTCGCCATCACTTGTTGTGCCGACATTCAGGCGATAATTGTTGTTGTCATCAATGCGGTCATAAAAACCCACCGTGTGGCTGGCATCACTGCCATTCACCTGACCGTTATAACTCAACGTGCCGCTCTCACCCCAGGGAACCGTCACCCCCAGATACATGCCGTCATCGTTGGTTCCGTCGTACTGCGTGCGGAATGCAGAAAGGTTCAGGTTAATATTTTTAAAACGCCCGATATCAACAAAGCTGGAGACTGAAAGATTCCACGTGTCGCTAGCTGCACGATCCCAATAGGTCTGATGACTATAGTTCAAATACGCACTTATATTCAGAGAGCGAAACTGCTTATTCATGGTGATGGTGTAAAGTTCTTTATTGTCTCCAGAGTCTTCACCATCGTGATAGCGCTGCTCAAGATACTGGCTCATATTCATATAATTACGTTCAGAGAACCGATATCCGGCGAACGTGACCTGGCTGTCGTACTCCTCAAATCGCTTGGAATAACTCACACGATATGAGTTGCCGCGTTGAGTTTGTTGCCCTGGTATCTCTGCCTGTGAACGCGTAATATCAACAGCGATTGCACCAAAGTTCAGTAAATCGCGTCCGATACCAAATGCCACAGAGTTATAGTCACCGGCAAAGACGCCTCCGCTGTAAATTGACCAACCACTGTTAATCCCCCATGAAAACTCACCGGTAACAAAGTCTGGCCCCTGTATGTGATGGTCATAATCAGAAGGCTTACCAAGCGCAATTTTGTACCGCACAAGACCGGGCCGGGTTAAATACGGGACATTCGACGTATCCAC
This sequence comes from Citrobacter amalonaticus, assembly GCF_037053465.1. Classification (GTDB taxonomy): domain Bacteria; phylum Pseudomonadota; class Gammaproteobacteria; order Enterobacterales; family Enterobacteriaceae; genus Citrobacter_A; species Citrobacter_A amalonaticus_H. Next base: position 40,580 of record NZ_JBALIF010000004.1, on the reverse strand, counting down.
CTGCCAGGTCCGCACGCTACCGTCCTGCTCTTGTACTTTTACATCCAGCGTGCCGGAGACCGCCGAGTTCAAATCCTGAATACGAAACGGCCCGGACGCGACAGTTGTTTCATAGATGACGCGCCCCTGCTGACTAATTGTCACTTTGGCGTTTGTTTTAGCGACACCCGTCACTTCAGGCGCGTAACCTCGCAAATTTGGCGGCAGTTGTTTATCATCCGTCGCCAGACTCACACCGCTAAAACGGAAACTGTCGAACAGCGATGAATCCAGATAGTTTTCGCCCATCATCAACTGTGCCTTAAGGGAAGTAATCGCGCGGTAGGTGTAATAGCGACTCCAGTCCCAGTTACGTTGATTGCCAGAGCCTTGTCCCGCCAGATATTGCGCCTGCCAGTCGGCACGAAGACGCCATGGCCCGATATTGGCCCCGGCCGTACCGTTACCACTGATATTTTGGCTCCTTCCGCCTTCTTTCTGACGTGTCGACATGGCATTCATGTTGTAATCAAACAAAATACCCGGGATACCATTGTCCCAGCGAGAAGGTGGATCCCAGTTCTCAGCGGTATATTCGAGATAGGCCTGAGGGACGCTGATATACAGCGCTCCGTTGCCTAAATCCGGTTGGATTACTACGCCTTTTAGCGAACTGATGTCGAAACATTGGTTGTTATGCCACCAGGTAGCCGCCTTTAATGAACTCTCTTTCAGGCCCAGCAGTTTAACAACGTCAGGGGTCAGGCAGGCCTCACTCCCTTTGGGATCATCATCCGGTGCCAGAAACTCAATAGTCTGTTCTGGTAATTCTGATTTATTAACATGGATAATGAGCTGGTATTTCCCCGGCATTAAATATCCAGCCTTTGAAAACTGACTCAAATCAATATTTGAACGCTCTTTAACATCTAATACATCGGTGTTGAACTCTATGCTGTCGTCAGCGTATACCACATGCGCAAGCCCCAGACTTAAATACAGGCTTATTACAATTGGGTTCAATGCTTTTTGGGATACCCTGACAAGTCCATTTTTCACTTGTGAAGTTTTCATCGTGTTCACAATTGGTATCGTCAAAAGTAATCAACTTTAAAACGCAGCACTGAGTGGAAATTACCCGCTTTAAGCCGGTGATTATTACCCATTAAGCGCAAGGTATAATCTACGCGCTGGTTATCCGTCGTCAGGGGAATAGACGGCATTGGCTTTCCGGGAAAGGCGATATTTCCGGCTGCATCACTGATTTGCAATCCAATCCCTGAAGCGCCACTTAAATTGAAAATATCTCCCTGAGCGGGGCCATCAAAAGTGGTCTGAAATTCATGTAAGCCAGCCCCTGAAGCAGAATCAGCGCCTGAATCACAATTCACAAAGTGAAGCGAAAAGGTATGCTCTGCTCCTTCACCATTCTGGACAATATCGCCCATCGTGGCGATACCCAAATCAATGGTTTGCTCAAGATCATCAGTGACGATGGCACAGGGCGTATCAATGATACTTCCTTGCATGCTGACGCGACCCTGCTCAATAGACTGGGCGCATACTAGCTTTCCCGAGCACATCATCATCATGAAAGGAAGAACAATGGTTTTATTACGCCGTTTCATCTTCACGCTCAATGTATTTAACCAATGACCATTGCCGTACCCGCCACATCGCTGATGACACAGCAAGATGAATGCGGATGTCTTGCGACATCCGCACGAATTTTTACTGATAAGAAAGCGTGAAATCGGCAACAGACTGGAAGCTGCCCGGGACGATGGTGGCAGAAGCACCGTCACCCTGAAGATAAGCAGAAAATGCCAGCGTGTTATTGCCGTTCTGCAGTTTTTGAGCCGGTGACGGGGTTCCCAGGGTAATCACTTCACCAGAACCGTTAGTGATCGCAATAGACGCGCCTTTTGCGGTACCGGTAATCCCTAACAGGTCTGGGTTACCCACAGAAGGTGCTCCCGTGAAGGTGGCCTGCACGGTTTTCAGCGTGGCTGTATCACACTGTTCCAGTTTGATATCAAAAGGTTGGGGTTGAGACGTACCGCCGTTTTTCAGCGCAACGCTTGAAACTTCACCCAGTTTCACAGTCTGATCAACCGTGTCAGGAGAAATAGAGCAAGGCGCATCAATAATTGAGCCAACGAAAGTCACAGTGCCATGCCCCTGATCAGCCGCCTGCGTCGCGCTCATAGCCATACCGGAGGTTATTGCAACTGCAATAACGATTTTTTTCATGTCCATTAAATTTCTTCCTAAAATTAAACATATAATATATAACGACTGCCGCTTAATAATATTTTAAAATAGCCCTATTCAGGAATTTCGCCAAAGCATCAGCCGTCATAATCAACATATATAAACAGCTTCATTTTTGGATAATAGGGTCGGATCAAAATAAAATTAAAATTAAGCGAAAGTAAGAATAATCCTCCTCCGTTAACTTAACAATTGGAAATCAATCCAAATTCGGACAATTCACCCCCCTCTCCCAGATGAACTCCGGAAGAAGGCGAGCAAGAAAAAAGATTGTAACCATATGATTTTAAATTAAAAAACAACCAGCTAACCATGAAATCACTTAAGGAAAAATATAAAATCTGAAACTCAATTAGCTATATGCCTGGACTTTCATATAAAATAAGTCAATACATATTATTCCCAAATAAAGAGCTGAATATTTTACTTGTTCCTGCACTAGCATCATCAATGAGTCCAATTTTGGATGGAAGTTTTCGTTTTCAATGACAGCATGGCTATCTGCATTTATTATCTCAGGCATAATACAGTGTATTTGCAGGAACGCAGTGAATATCTCAAGATGATTTCTACGTTGTTGCAAAAGAATAAAATTATGAATGTTAAGAAAAACAGAAAAATTACATGAGTATAACAATGACTAAATCTGAACCCGAATTACGCTCAGGACCATCATTAGCGTTTACGCTTGCTGGGGTATCGTTCCCTCGCCCTGATGAAGAAATTAAGCAACTCTTTGATGCTCTAAAGCCGTATGGAGACGTTCTGAGTATTCCCGCCAAATATAAATTAGCAATGACTTGTAAAGACGAGAAGGTCATTTATTTATTGCATAAGGGATACTTCTCCTATCGCTATCATGACACGGGAATGATTATCTCCTATTTATATCCCCCGCTCGTTATTGGATTGGGGAACATATTTTCGCATTGCAGCGCCGGGTATCATCGTGCTGAAGTCCCTGCGAAAGTCCAGCGTGTGACGGAAAGTGACCTCAATCGTTGTCTGGAGAATAACCCCCACCTCTGGCAGAACATTACGGTGATATTGGCCTATGCCCTGTTCCGTACCGTCGCACAAAATGCATTGGTCGCCCCCCCAAAAGCCTATCAAGTCGTTCGCAATCTCTTAATCGACCTGAACCAACAGCCCGAAGAAATTAAAAAAACGGTGTCAGCACCACGCTATATTCTTGATCGTGCGCCTTTATCGCGCAGTACCGTTATGCATATTATTTCTGAATTGCAACGTGGCGGTTATGTGAATACTGCCTGGGGAGGATTTTTAACCGGAATGAGCAATCTACCGGAAAACTTCTGAAAAGCTCACCATTTCTTTGAGAAAATTTTGCGGTCTTTATGACTCGTCCCCTTCGCGTCTGAAAGGTGATTATAAAGGTCTTTGCGAACATCCTTTGTTGACGCTGCACCCGCAAGTGCAGCGCTACCGAAATTCCCCGATCTGTTCTGATTGCCCGCAGACTAATACATTGACGGTTCCACCGGGTGGCTGTCCCCTGGTATGTGCGGAGATTTAACAAAAACGCCTTTCCAGGGCATTTTCCCGTTATTTACCAGAAAATGGGCTTCACCGGGATCGCAGTGCAGTACATCCCCCGCCACTAATGTGTGCGGCTCACCGTTCAGATACACCGTCACTTCACCTGCCAGCGTGTAGAAAATTTCGCAGGCTTCAATATGACGATGATTGGGGAAGGACTGGCCCGGCTGGATCACAACGACGCCCATATCGCATACCGGACCACGAATGAGATACTTAGGGCCATTGTCGCCAAAACGGTACTCATGTTGCGCTTCATTGGTTTTAATCATTGCGATCTCCTTTTACAAACCCGGCGCTTTCCACAAAGAGGTGGTTAACCCGTGATCGACCAGCCCTAGCTGCTCCTGATACACCGCCTGCCATTTTTCCCGAGACGCCAGATACAGCTCATGCTTCGCCATATCCGGCACATGCTCCCGTTCCCAGCACACCAGTCGCTCCCCGGTTTCCGCCATAGACGACCAGATCCCCGCCCCGACGCCCGCCGCAATCGCACAGCCCAGCGCCGTTGCCTCTTTAACCACAGGAACGTTAACGGTCAGCCCGGATACGTCCGCCAGAATCTGGCTCCAGAGTTTGCCTTTTGAACCGCCTCCGGCAAACACCAGCGAAGTCGGATGAATACCAGTAAAATCAGCTATTTGTTGTAAATTACAGGCCGATACAATCGCCGCATTCTCTTCCAGCGCGCGAAACAGCGTGGCTTTGTTACATTTTTCCGGGTCTATGGAGAGGTTGATAAACGAAGGGGCCGCGTGATACCAGCTTTTAAAACGCATCCTGTCCGAGAAAATCGGCATGATGCCCCACGCCCCGGCGGGCACCCTGGAGGCCATCTCCTCAAGTAGCGTATAGGCGTCAACGCCCAGACGTTCGGCAATCAGTTTCTCTTCGGCACAAAACGCATCGCGGAACCAACGCATCGTCAGGCCGGTAAAGAAGCTGATGGATTCGGTTTGTACCATGCCAGGAATAACGTGCGGATTAACGCGAACGTTCATCTCAGGATCGACAATCGGCTCGGGTAAATTGACCACCTGCTGCCAGAATGTGCCTCCCAGCACCGCAGTTTGCGCAGGACGCACAACCCCAAGCCCCAGACAGCCCAACTGAACATCGCCACCGCCGACCACCACCGGCGTGCCTGCCCGCAACCCACACTGTGCGGCGGCTTTGGCGGTGACGCTTCCCAGCAACGTTCCCGTCTCTTTGACCGGGGAAAGAATGTCGGCGCGCAGCCCGGCCATTTCCAGTAAAGCGGGCCTCCAGTTGCGCGTTTTGAGATCCAACAGGCCCGTTGTACCAGCATTGGAAGGGTCCACCGCCAGTTCACCACTGAGCATATACGCCATCCAGTCGCTGATCATCGTCACCGTCGAGGCGCGACGATAGATATCCGACCGATGGTGAGCCAGCCACAGCAGGCGAGGAATCGCACTCAGCGCCAGCGTCTGTCCGGTACTGCGATAGACATCATTTTCGAAAGTGTAATCGTGGATCTCCTTCAGCTCGCTGACCTCTCTTGCAGCTCTCGCATCCACGTTCGCGCAGGCCCAGACAGGCGTTCCCTCTGCGTCATAGACCACAATACCTTCGCGCATCGAACAGGCCGCAACGGCTGCAATCGCCTCTGGCGCTATGGCGGCGTTATGCAGCGCCTGGCGGATGCATTCACAGGCCAGTTGCCAGTTTTTTTCCAGATCAAATTCCATTGAACCGGGAACATCCGGAACGGCAAGATGCCGCCATTCCGCTTGTCCCACGGCAATTTGTTTGCCTTCCAGGTCGAAAATCACCGCCCGGACGCTTCCGGTTCCGGCGTCCAGCGCCATCAGATAATGTGCTGATTCAGAGGGGGTACAGAGTCGGGCCATTGTTTTAGTCCTCGGCTTATTATTTCTTTCAGGTCGTCAATGCGTTCTCCACGGTACAAACGGAAATTCGGTTACAGCCCTGCGGCGCCAGCGCGCAGCAGATTCGCTTACTGGCCGCTGACAATCGCGGCGGCAGTGTCCTGGTCGGTGACCAGCGCGTTGATATATCCCCCTTTCATCGCCGCAGCGATCGCTTCCGCTTTATTCACGCCGCCCGCCACACCAATCACCGTCGGGATCGTTTTCAGCGTGTTGAGGGTTAATCCAATCAGTTCATCGTGGATTTTCATGTCAGGGATTACCTGCCCTTCGGCATCAAAGAAATACCCCAGAATGTCCCCCACCGCGCCTTTGCGCCCAATCATCAGTTGCTCCCCCTGAGTGATATAGCCAGAGCGAATGATGGTGGCCTCCTCTTTCTGGTTGATTGCGCCGATGCCGACAATCGCCGCGTCAGCGGCCTGCGCTGCCAGCAGCACATCCTGCACGCTGTTTTCATTTTTTAAGGTACGGGCAATCTCCGCCGAAGAGGCGCGAAGCGGTGCCGGAATAATGCTCACCGGGCAGGCGGCATTCAGTTGTCCAATCCCTGTCATATAAGGTCCAACGCCGCCCGACAACGTGACCAGACGAATTTGCTGGGCTGAGATAAACCCGCTGAGCCGCTTTAAGGTATTCATGGTCGCTTCACCGAAACCCGCCGCCAGAATCTGCTGCGGCTGTAACGACTCCATCAACATGTGCGCCGCGCCAATCCCCAGACGAACACTCGCATCCGCACCAGACAGACCAGGGATCACGCGCACATTGTTCAGGCCAAAGCGGCTGCGTAATTCGGTTTCATATTCAAGACAGCCCTCAAAACGAGAATTAATCTGCACGCGAATAATCCCGGACTGATGGCCTTTTTCCAGCAGCCGCGACACTTTAAGACGCGTCAGTCCCAGTTTGTCGCTGATGTCGCTTTGCGTCATACCATCGTGGTAGTAGAACCACGCGATGCGCGCCACCAGCTCTTCTTCACTCATTCCTTGTTCGGAGATCATTGGGTCATTCATTGTCATCATTCTGTCTTCACTTTGAACATATCTAAATTCTGAACACAATTGTTCATTCATTACTCGTTAATAACTGTGACTTAATGCACATTTCAGTTATGCATGCATGAACAAATTAAATTACGATGATCATTTTAGCATAAAACGTGATCTGTTCGTCGGTTTTATGAGCAGTTAGGCCATAAGGTTATGAACAATTCGAATAGCACAATACATTTGTTCAACCCAAAGCGATACGGGTGAACGGAGGTGACATGCAAATGAGTCAGGAAAAGATCGCACCGCTGCTCAGCGCCCGATCGGTTCACAAACAGTACTCCGGTGTCAAGGTACTGAAAGGCATTGACTTTGTGTTGCACAAAGGTGAAGTGCATGCGCTATTGGGTGGAAATGGCGCCGGGAAATCGACGTTGATGAAAATCATCGCCGGGATCACCCCTGCGGATAGCGGCATTATTGAGATCGAGGGAACCCGCTGCACAAAACTGACGCCGGTGCTGGCGCATCAGTTGGGGATTTATCTTGTGCCGCAGGAACCGCTCCTTTTCCCCAGCCTGACGGTAAAAGAGAATATTCTCTTTGGCCTGCCCAAACATCAGAACTCAACGCAAAAAATGGCCGCCATGCTGGTCGCGCTGGGGTGTCAGTTTGATATCAATAGCCCCGCGGGTTCACTGGATGTTGCCGACCGACAGATGGTTGAAATCATGCGTGGGTTAATGCGTGATTCCCGCATTTTAATTCTCGATGAACCGACCGCATCGCTCACCCCCGCCGAAACGGATCGCCTGTTCAGCCGACTGCGGGAATTGTTGAGCACGGGCGTCGGGATCGTCTTTATCTCCCATAAGCTGCCCGAAATACGCCAGATTGCCGACTGTATCAGCGTAATGCGTGACGGCACCATTGCGCTTTCCGGGAAAACGGCGGACCTGACCACCGACGACATCATTCAGGCGATTACGCCAGCATCCCGAACGAACGCCCTGAGTGCAACACAAAAGCTGTGGCTGGAATTGCCCGGTAATCGCTCACAGCACGAAGCGGGGACGCCGGTTCTGACCCTGGAGAATCTGACCGGGGAAGGATTTATGAACGTCAGCTTCGACGTGCGCGCCGGGGAAATTTTAGGCCTCGCGGGGCTGGTCGGCGCCGGACGTACCGAACTGGCAGAAACCCTCTACGGGCTACGTCCCCTGAGAGCCGGACGCGTACTGCTCTCAGGGCAGGATATCTCGACGCTGTCCACCCGCGAGCGCCTGCTGCACGGGCTGGTTTACCTGCCTGAGGACAGACAATCGTCAGGGCTGAATCTGGACGCGTCGCTGGCGTGGAATGTCTGTGCATTAACGCACAACCACAGCGGTTTCTGGGCTAAACCGGAAAAAGATCGCGCCACGCTCGAACGTTACCGCCGCGCGCTCAATATCAAGCTGAACGATGCAGAACAACCCGCCCGCACGCTCTCAGGCGGTAATCAACAAAAGATCCTGATCGCCAAGTGCCTCGAAGCCTCACCGCAGGTGCTGATTGTGGATGAACCCACGCGCGGCGTGGACGTTTCTGCCCGCAATGACATCTATCAGCTCATCAGAAGTATCGCGGCGCAGAATGTCGCCGTGCTGTTTATCTCGTCAGATCTGGAAGAGATCGAACAGATGGCCGATCGCGTTTTCGTCATGCACCAGGGAGAAACCGGCAGTAAAGCGTTACAGGGCGACGAAATCAATGTCGACACCATCATGCACGTTGCCTTTGGCGACCACGGTTCAGGGACCACGCAACAGACAGGAGAGGCGCCATGTTGAAATTTATCCAGAATAACCGCGAGGTGACCGCGCTGCTGGCTGTCCTGCTGCTGTTCTTTCTGCCGGGCTTTCTCGACAGCCAGTACCTGGGTATTCAGACGCTGACGATGATCTTCAGCAGCGCCCAGATCCTCATGCTGCTGGCGATGGGGGCGACGCTGGTGATGCTGACGCGCAATATCGACGTTTCGGTTGGCTCGATCACCGGGATGTGCGCGGTTCTGCTGGGGATACTGCTCAACGCGGGATACCCTCTGGCGCTGGCCTGTGTGGCGACACTGCTGTTGGGTTTGCTGGCGGGATTGATCAACGGCGTGCTGGTCGCGTGGCTCAAAATTCCGGCGATTGTCGCCACGCTGGGGACGCTTGGCCTCTATCGCGGCGTGATGCTGCTCTGGACCGGTGGGAAATGGATTGAAGGTTTACCCGCAGAACTAAAACAATTGTCGATGCCGGTTTTCCTCGGGATCTCCGCCATTGGCTGGCTGACTCTGCTGCTGATGCTGCTGATGGCCTGGCTGCTGGCAAAAACCGCCTTTGGCCGCTGTTTTTATGCTACCGGCGATAATTTACAGGGCGCGCGGCAACTGGGCGTGCGTACCGAAGCCATCCGGATTCTGGCCTTTTCGCTCAATGGCTGTATGGCGGCGCTGGCCGGTATCGTCTTTGCCTCGCAAATTGGTTTCATCCCCAATCAGACCGGAACCGGGCTGGAGATGAAAGCCATTGCCGCCTGCGTTCTTGGCGGGATCAGCCTGTTGGGTGGTTCAGGGACGATTATTGGCGCGGTTCTGGGCGCCTGGTTCCTGACCCAAATAGACAGCGTTCTGGTCCTGCTGCGCATTCCGGCCTGGTGGAATGATTTCATTGCCGGTCTGGTTTTGCTGGCGGTCCTGGTGTTCGACGGTCGCCTGCGCTGTGCGCTGGAACGCAACCTTCGTCGCCAGAAATATGCCCGCTTTATTCCACCGTCACCGCCGCACCCGTCAGTCAAAAAGGATGCTGACCCGGTGGGCGCCGCCAAAAAACGTGAGGTAGCCTGATGACTCGTTTACATCGTTATGGCTGGGAACTGGCGCTTGCCGCGCTGCTGGTGATTGAAATTCTGGGATTCGGCGCGCTGAACCCACGCCTGTTGGATCTGAACGTACTGCTGTTCAGCACCAGCGACTTTATCTGCATCGGTATTGTCGCTCTGCCTTTAACCATGGTGATTGTCAGCGGCGGGATTGATATCTCATTTGGCTCCACGATGGGACTGTGCGCTATTGCGTTAGGCGTCATGTTCCAGGGCGGAATTCCGCTCCCGCTGGCGATCATCCTGACGCTTGCGCTCGGCGCGCTGTGCGGATTGATCAACGCCGGGTTGATTATCTACACCGGGGTAAACCCGCTGGTCATCACCCTCGGGACGCTGTACCTGTTTGGCGGCAGCGCTTTATTACTGTCCGGGATGGCGGGAGCGACCGGCTATGAAGGGATTGGCGGTTTCCCACAAGGCTTCACCGATTTTGCCAATCTCGACGTGCTGGGGCTACCTGTGCCGCTGATCTTCTTCCTCGTCTGCGTGATCTTTTTCTGGCTGCTGATGCACAGAACCCATGCCGGACGTAACGTCTTCCTGATTGGACAGAGCGCCCGCGTCGCCCTGTACAGCGCCATTCCGGTAAACCGCACGCTTTATGCGCTGTATGCCATGACAGGTTTCGCCTCCGCGATCGCGGCGGTGCTATTGGTCTCTTATTTTGGCTCCGCGCGTTCCGATCTCGGCGCCTCTTTCCTGATGCCGGCCATTACCGCGGTCGTTCTGGGCGGGGCCAATATCTATGGGGGGTCCGGATCGATTCTCGGAACCGCTATCGCTGCGCTGTTAGTGGGCTATTTGCAGCAAGGTCTGCAAATGGCTGGTGTGCCCAATCAGGTATCCAGCGCCCTCTCCGGCGCGCTGCTTATTGTCGTCGTCGTAGGTCGATCCGTCAGCCTGCATCGTCAACAAATTAAGGACTGGCTGGCGCGTCGCCGTGCCAGCCGTCAGCTCGAAAACCCATTGCCCTAAAGGAAAAGTACATGACTATTCAGAGCATTAAAAAAATTGCCGTAATCAGTACCCTTAGCCTGGCGGCCTTTACCCTTAACGCTTACGCCGTAGAGCGGATCGCGTTTATCCCGAAACTGGTTGGCGTGGGATTCTTTACCAGTGGCGGTAACGGCGCCCTGGAAGCCGGTAAAGAGCTGGGCGTCGATGTCACTTACGACGGACCGACCGAGCCCAGCGTGTCCGGTCAGGTTCAGCTCATCAATAACTTCGTCAACCAGGGCTATAACGCCATCGTGGTTTCCGCCGTTTCGCCTGACGGTTTATGTCCGGCGCTCAAACGCGCGATGCAGCGTGGCGTGAAAGTTCTCACCTGGGACTCCGATACCAAACCGGAGTGTCGTTCGTATTACATCAACCAGGGCACACCGGCCCAGCTAGGCAGCATGCTGGTGGATATGGCGGCGAATCAGGTGAAGAAAGAGAAAGCCAAAGTCGCTTTCTTCTATTCCAGCCCAACGGTGACCGACCAGAACCAATGGGTGAAAGAGGCAAAAGACAAAATCGCGAAGGATCATCCGGGCTGGGAGATTGTCACCACCCAGTTTGGCTATAACGACGCTACAAAATCGCTGCAAACCGCGGAAGGCATTATTAAAGCTTACGCCGATCTCGACGCCATTATCGCGCCGGATGCCAATGCCCTCCCCGCCGCCGCTCAGGCCGCTGAGAACCTGAAGAACACCAATGTGGCGATTGTTGGATTCAGTACGCCTAACGTGATGCGCCCGTATGTGGAACGCGGCACGGTGAAAGAGTTTGGCCTGTGGGATGTGGTCCAGCAGGGCAAGATTTCGGTGTATGTCGCTGACGCATTACTGAAAAAAGGCGAGATGAATACCGGCGACAAGCTGGATATTCCGGGCGTCGGCCAGGTTGAGGTTTCCCCTAACAGCGTTCAGGGGTACAGCTACGAAGCCAAAGGCAACGGCATTGTTCTGCTGCCTGAACGCGTGGTGTTCAACAAAGAGAACATCGGCAAATACGATTTCTGATTTTTAGTCCCTCACAGTGGAGCAGATCATGGCTGATTTAGATGACATTAAAGATGGCAAAGATTTCCATACGGATACGCCACAACGCAACACCCCGTTTACGCTGAAAGGCTGCGGCGCGCTTGACTGGGGGATGCAGTCCCGCCTGTCGCGCATTTTTAATCCCGACACGGAGAAAACGGTCATGCTCGCCTTCGATCATGGCTATTTTCAGGGACCGACCACGGGGCTGGAGCGAATTGATATCAATATCGCCCCCCTGTTTCCGCTCGCCGATGTCCTGATGTGTACGCGCGGGATCCTGCGTAGCGTTGTACCACCCGCCACCAATAAGCCGGTGGTACTTCGCGCCTCTGGTGCGAACTCCATTCTGACGGAGCTGAGCAACGAGGCAGTGGCGCTGTCAATCGACGACGCCGTTCGCCTGAACAGTTGCGCCGTCGCGGCGCAGGTCTATATCGGCAGTGAATACGAGCATCAGTCGATTAAAAACATCATTAATCTTGTCGACGCCGGGATCAAAGTGGGCATGCCCGTTATGGCCGTTACGGGCGTAGGGAAAGATATGGCGCGCGATCAACGTTACTTCTCGCTCGCCACCCGTATCGCGGCGGAAATGGGCGCGCAGATCATCAAGACCTATTACGTTGATAAGGGTTTTGAGCGCATCGCGGCAGGTTGTCCTGTGCCTATCGTCATTGCTGGCGGCAAAAAACTGCCGGAACGCGATGCGCTTGAGATGTGCTGGCAGGCAATCGACCAGGGGGCGTCCGGTGTGGACATGGGCCGCAATATCTTCCAGTCCGATCATCCGGTCGCCATGATGAAAGCAGTTCACGCCGTTGTACATCACAATGAAACCGCAGAGCGCGCCTACGAACTTTATCTGAGCGAGAAAAACTGATCGAACGCGGGCCCCTGATGCGGGCCCGTGCTTTTCAAGGAGTTAACTATGCATGTCACGCTGGTGGAAATAAATGTCCATGAGGACAAAATCGACGAGTTTATCGAGGTGTTTCGCCTGAATCATCTGGGGTCGGTACGCGAGGAGGGTAACCTGCGTTTCGACGTTTTGCAGGATCCGGAAATTCAAAGCCGCTTTTATATTTATGAAGCGTACAAAGATGAAGCAGCCGTCGCGTTTCATAAAACCACGCCACACTATCAGGCTTGCGTCGCCAGGCTGGAATCATTAATGACTGGCCCACGCAAAAAGCGTGTCTTCAATGGATTGATGCCATAAGGATCTCAACATGAACCGTCTTTTTGCCGGTCTGAGCCGCGCAGAGTGCGTCCTGGAAATGCGGCGTTATCCGTTAAGTATCGGTATTCTCGCGGGCCAGTGGCTCAGGCTCGCGAAAGACCTGGAAACGCTGCAAGCGCTTGAACAACCGATCCTTCATCTGGATCTGATGGACGGTCATTTTTGTCCCCAGTTCACCGTCGGCCCGTGGGCTATCGCACAACTCCCCCAGCAGAGGATCAAGGACGTTCACCTGATGGTGGAGAATCCCTGGCCCGTCGTGCAGGCTAGCGTAAAGGCGGGTGCGCACTGCGTGACGTTGCAGTCAGAAAACACACCGCACCTGCACCATATGCTCCACTGGCTGGGTGAACAAAACGCGGATGTTTCCGGCGGCGCTATGCCGGTGCTGCGTGGGATCAGTTTGTGTCCGGCAACGCCGCTGGAATCTATTCTGCCAGTGATTGAAGAGGTTGAAATCGTGCAGATTCTGGCGGTGAATCCGGGTTACGGGAGTAAACTCAGCAAAATGGCCTTACTGAGACGTATCGCTCAGGTTGTCGCCCTGCTCAGCGCCGCCGGAAAACGCGATTCCGTTCTGCTGGCAGTTGACGGTTCGCTCGCCCTGGAAGATCTTCCGGAGATCATCGCCAGCGGCGTCGATCGCGTGGTATCCGGCAGCGCGCTTTTCAGGAATGATGCCCTGACGGATAACATCCCTCGCTGGCTTACTGCCATTCATTCCGCAAAATAAGGACGATTATGTTTTCTTACATCATGTTAGGAACAAATGACCTGCCACGCGCTATTCGATTCTATGATCCGTTGATGGAACAGCTTGGACATCCGAAAGCGGGCCGTAGTGATGAAGGCGCATCCTGGGGAACCTTCAGTGACAATCGCACCACTGGCCTGTGCGTAGGTAAACCCTTTAACCAGCAACCGGCGGGCGTCGGTAACGGCACAATGGTGGCGCTGAATGCCCGTTCCGTTGAACATATTCAGCAACTCCATGCGCTCGCGCTCAGCCTGGGCGGTACGGATGAAGGCGCGCCGGGCCATCGCCCTCATTACGGACAAGGATTTCACAGCGCGTACGTGCGCGATCCGGATGGGAACAAGCTGGCCTTTGTCTATTACGCCAAAACTGTCTGACGCCTTCATCTCCTGGCGACAATCCTGTCGGTAGTACGACACGCTGCCGCCAGGAGAGCCCGTTCAGGATCACATTTTTGCCCCCTGCCTTTTCACTTATAATAAACGGGTGTTATCATTCACCCCGTAAATACTTTTTCAACTCAACCCGAGGCTTTGATGCTGGAGAATGTCATCATCTGATAATCAGTTCCCCCGACCTTTACAGGCCGGACTGATTATCAATGCGCCGAAATCGAATGCGGACACCGCTGTGTGTTTGCACATTTTGCACATGATGATGAAACAGGTTTTCCAGTATGAATTTATCCCGTCAGGAACAACGTACCTTACACGTTCTCGCCAAAGGTGGACGTATTGCACACGTCCGCGATGCTTCAGGCCGCGTCACCGCCGTTGAATGCTACAGCCGCGAAGGGCTGCTGCTTGCCGACTGCACGCTCGCCGTCTTCAAAAAACTCAAAACCAAAAAGCTGATCAAATCCGTCAACGGTCAGCCTTATCGCATTAACACCACCGGGCTGAATAACGTCCGCGCCCAGCCCGATAACCGTTAAGGAGAGGATCATGGATATCCCACGCATTTTTACTATTAGCGAAAGCGAACACCGCATTCATAACCCCTTTACGCCTGAAAAGTACGCCACGCTGGGCCGCGTGTTACGCATGCAGCCAGGAACACGAATTCTTGACCTCGGCAGCGGCTCGGGAGAGATGCTCTGCACCTGGGCACGCGACTACGGTATTACCGGCACCGGTATCGACATGAGCCCCCTGTTCACCTCTCAGGCAAAGCAGCGTGCGGAGGAACTCGGCGTCAGCGATCGCGTGCAATTTGTTCATAACGATGCGGCCGGATACGTCGCGGATGAACAATATGATGTCGCGGGCTGCGTCGGTGCCACCTGGATTGCCGGCGGTGTCGCCGGGACGATGGCGCTGCTGGCACAGAGTCTTAAACCCGGCGGTATGATCCTCATCGGCGAACCTTACTGGCGTCAGGTCCCCGCAACGGAAGAGATTGCTCAGGCCTGCGGCGTCTCCTCCATCGCAGACTTTCTCACGCTTCCTGACCTTGTCGCCTCATTCGGCGAACAGGGTTATGACCTGGTCGAAATGGTGCTGGCAGACCAGGAAGGCTGGGACAGATATGAAGCGGCGAAATGGATGACCCTGCGCCGCTGGCTGGAGAATAACCCTGACGATGATTTTGCACCGGAGATCCGGGCAGAGCTGACAATCGCGCCAAAACGGCATGTCACCTGGACCCGGGAATACTTTGGCTGGGGCGTGTTTGCGTTAATAGCACGATAGCATAGAGCAAGCGGTACAGCCCGAAAGGACTGTACCGCTTTTCAGTTCTTCCAGCCATTGCGCTCCCTTTTGCTATGCCAGCACCTGGCGGAAACGTGAATGCAGATTTTAACTACCGCTTCTGAAGTAAAAACACCATTATCGGCAATGAAAGTTATGAATACCCACGATCATCCTGGTGAAGCCTTAGTCCATTAATGTCAGATGAAAATAAAGCGGCTTATCATCTGATTCAAACAGGCACAAAATATTCGCGGACTGATCCTTGCCGCTGTGAATTTTCGCCACCAGCTCTGTAGAAATAAACTGTTTACCCAGCGCTTGTGAATAGTTGTTTACCTGAATACTGTCCCTGATGATTTTTGCCTGACTGAGCAGGCTCACCATCTGCGGATTCTCTTTCATGACTCGCTTTCCGTAAGCGAGGCACTGGTTTGCTGTGCTGATATCGCTGGCGTGTGCGGCAAAACTGCCTGCGCACAGCAGAATCATGCAAGCATTTAACAAACACGTGGTGAATTTCATCGTCGTTCCCCGGTTAAAAAGGCACCATTGCCTCCTTAACCCTACCCTGTCACAGGCGGGTTAACAACGTTCCGTCAGGGCAAAAATGGAATCAATAAAACCCTGTGCGGCCCGTAGGGACAACCGGAATACACGTTTAATCACGAGGACAGTCGTGATGGCAAGGTCAGAATAGCGCTGAGGTTGTTTTAGTGGTACCCACGGGGTCGGGCTGGTATGTCGCGAGCTGAATATCCGCGAAATCATTTACACTACGAATGCCATCGAATCAGTCCATTATCTGAGGCTGATTAACGCACAGGAGAAATGGACAATGCCCATCCAGAGCTGGAATTTGACATTGTCACAGTTAGCTATTTATGTTGAAGGGTGGAAGAATAACGTGATGACGCTGTAGAATTTTAACGTAACACAGAATTCTGAACGCTCTCAACTAAACGTTGATAGGCAATAGATAGGCTCCTGATTTAATACAGTGCATGTAACAGTGATACTTTCAGAAACAGTGTCCGTTATATCAAAAGTTAAATCCTGAGGAGGCACTGATAGACTAAATGATTTGCTTTGCAGCGTCGTATTTAAAAATACCGCACTTCCTCCGAGAGTAACATTTACCGTGTTCGGGGTGATTTCTTTTGTATCAAAGTATACACTATTCACAGATACTCCATCCGAAGGAGCCCCATTATTTGCCGCTAATCTTAAATTTCCCTGAAAAATAAAATCAGTAAAATTCAAGGTGCCGGCTGGCATATTTACACCATTTATAGTGGTCACTACATTTACAGTCTCAACAACCTGATCTACAACATTGAGACTGTAGGGGGTAGAACTACCAAGTGTTATTGTAATTGAATTAGCATTATTATCCATAAAAATAGCGCCACCACTGAGTGTACACGTAACAATATCACCACCAGAGCCATAAATTATAATTTTATTCGTCGAGGTATAAGTTTCATCAGTGTTGAGTTTATTTTTAGCTGGTGCATCTGTTACATAGTATATACGCGTCAGTACAATACCACTGAGAGCCGTTTTAAATTCTCCTGCTCTTGCTGTTGGCTGGCAGGGTAACAGCAGCCAGCCTTCCGGCGCATCTCTCCCCAGCACTATAACCGGGAGCTGGTTGCTTTCATCCCAACTGGCAACCAAGGTCGTCGTATACAGCCAGTCTATCACACCGCTATCATCCATCCTTCCCACCTGCAACGGCACCACTGTGGTTCCCGAGATTTTGTTCATCACCACCAAGATACCCTCCACCGATGTTGCCCCGTTCGTCACGCTGGCAGTCTGCATGATCTGCGGCCAACTCTGTGTCGCACAAGCCACCACTTTCTGACTGCTGTCCGTCGGCAGAAGCAGGACCCGGACGATTACGTCATTTTCGCCCAGCACGGTACCCTGTACAAGCGGTGCTGTCAGAAGCAACGGGTAATCAACAGTCAGGTCGGTCACGTCTGTAGCGCTGTAGGTATCCATGTAAGTACGGAAATCGAAGGCCGTGGAATCGGTGAACAGGGTCCGGGCCATCAGATGCTCCCCGCCACTCTTCACGGATTCCCAGTTCCAGGCGTATAGTGGGTCGCGCAGCACTGTGCTGTCATGCTCCGCCAGCACAGCGCTGCTGCCAGCCCAGTTCACATCGCTGTACAGAGTCAACCCTGAAACGTCGGTATTCACCGTCACGCTGATGGATTTACTGCTGCCAGTAATGGAGGCAGTGACCGTGGCCGTTCCCGGTGCGCCGTTGTCCGTCAGCGTCGTGGTGGCAAGACCGTTCGTGTCCGTCACCGACGATGCCGGCGCCACTGCCCCGAGGCTGGTGCTCCAGGTGACGGTTACGCCACTGGCTGGCTGGCCGCTGCCGTTAAGCACCGTCGCCGTAATGACTGAGCTACTCACGCCATCGTCCACGATGCTGCCCGGGTTCGCCGTCACGCTGCTGATGGTGTCCGTTGCCGGAACGCCGCCGTTCAGCGTCACCGCCCAGCTGCCATCCCCCTGTAACTGCGGAGCGCTGAATGTCCACCCCGCCGGGAAGCCCCCGCCATTGATGAGCGTGACGATACCGCCGGTGTACTCCAGTACCAGCGTGCCGGTGCCGCTCCAGGTCACCGTGCCGTTCGCCGTGTTGTAATCCCCGTACCGGCAACTGGCCGCCACCGAACTGCCCTCGGTTTTCGCCACAAAACCCAGCGCCCCCGGGCGCCCCGGCAGGCTCAGGGTAGTAATGCTGCTGCTCCCCCCTCCCACCAGCGCCGTGGACGCCACGGCATTCGGGGCCGCCTGGATCGCGTCCACATCCAGCCACACTACCGCAGCTTGTGCCGGGTCGAGGCCCAGATAGTTCAGCGGAAACTGATCAGAGGAAGGATACAACAGAGTCAGGTCAGCCTGGCTGACGCTGATAACTGCCTCCACGTGGCCCAGATAGTTCATAGTGGTGTCAGCGGTATTAACAACGCTGAACACATACGCGTCCATGGCGGACAGGGCGACAGACTGGTAGTCCCAGGTAGCGGAGCTGCCAGCCAGTTCGCCAGTCACGCCATGGGTGATCTGCTGTGCGTTACCGGCATAATTTTTACCGGTATAAAAAATCAGGCTGCTGCCTGCTGAAAGGGTGTCTGACATAGAATATTCCTTACTAAAGGAGAATTAACAAAAGGCCTGAGACAGGCCGCTAAAAGCCAGAATCCCCTGTACATAATTGCCGAAGTCCGACAGTGACAGGGTGAACATGACACTTTCTGCCGCGGTGTCCGTGACATTAAACCCACCAGCGTGGCGGGTACTGACGTTAACGAAAGCCGTGGTGGAGCCGGAGACCGGGATGAGGCGATACCGCCGCTTTTATACATGAACCTGGTATCCCCCTTCCCCATAGCCATTACCCACAGGCGTGATGCTGTCAGCAGGGACATGAAATACGGCCCGTTGTAAAAGAATATGTTGTGACCATTTTCAATCCTTAATAAATTGAATGGATGAAGAAAACAGCCAGCCTGCATTCCTGGTACCGGAAATACATTTTCAGCAGTTTTAGGTGTCTCTGTCAGAATAGATAGTTTGTAAACAAACACTGTGTAAAAAAGGTGAAGGAAATGAGCTTTTTAGATGTTTTCTGCTTCCTGCATGGTGGATATTGAAAATATAATCAGTTACTACGACCTTACTGCCTGTTATTGTCACGAGTTCCTGGAAATAAAATACCCCTAATCACCTGACAAAAAAAAGGAAAACTGTCGATAACCTTGTAATAATTCAGTGATTTCGATATCAGTATTCGCAGTCATATTTTACGAGCAACATGGAATCATAAGTTATTTAATCATTAAAAAACAAAAACGATACGACTGTATAAGCAGAAACTTCAGGGTATGAGACCACAGGTAATGCTAATCCCTCTGAACAACACGAAATTCAATAGCGTAAAGCGCAGATAAAGCGCCTTCAGATGGGAAAAGAAATACTAAATCAGTCCCTGGCAAGCTATCGCGCTTATCACACGGCTCAAAGCAAAGGGACCAGCGCAGGTTCTTTGCCATTTATTCGGTGTTCACCGTAGCACTTATTACGCGCAAGTGAAGCGTCCTGTTAATGTGCAAAGAATTGAATTACGAAGTCGGCTGAGAGCTTTCCATGCTCTCACCCGTGTCACAGCCAGTAACCGGGCACATCAGCCAGATGTTGCGCCAGAGTGGCGTTGATGCAGGCCGGCAACTGGCGCGGCGACTGATGTTCAATATAAAGGCAATAAATTTAGCCCGCGGAGATCACCACCTCAATCAGATTCGTCTTCCCGCTGGCTATACCGGTTTTAACTGCCGCTGCAATATCTGCAGCCTGGGTGATACGGCAGGCGCTGATGCCCATCGACGTCGCAAGCGACTGAAAATCAATGCAAGGGTTCACCAGATCCATACCGATGAATTTCCCCAATGCAACGGAGGAGTAGCCAGGCTGATTCTTCATGAAATTTTTCAGCACATTGTACTCAAAATTATTCATGACGATAAAAGTAACTGGCATTTTCTCATGTGCGGCGGTCCACAACGCCTGAGGGGAATACAGCGCCGCGCCGTCGCCCACCAGGCATACTACCGGCTCGCGGCCCCGCCCCAACGAATGACCTACCGCAGCAGGCATGCCCCATCCCAGTCCACCGCCGCGCATAAAGTAATACCGTTGATACTGCTGGTCGGAAATGAATTTTCTGATGTAATTTGTTGTTGCAATGGCTTCATCAACAATGGTGACCCCCGCAGGGATCGCGCGAAGCACCTCATGTGCCGCGACCAGTGGTGAAATGATGGGATGAACAAATTCAGATGTGAAGTAATCCTCTAATTGCTGCTGGACTTTTTCACGTTCGCTTTTCGCTTCGTTAACGCGTTTCTGATAGACCTCTTTCTTGCGCCACGTCAGGCGTTCAAGTCTGGGTAATAGCTGCTCAAGTGAGATTTTGATATCACCCATCAACGACAGCCTTGTCGGATAGGTCCTGCCCAGCTCGTTGGTATCCGACGAAAGTTGATAAACAACGCAGTCCTGCGGAATAGCATCGACTTCGCTGTAGAGAATGGTAATTAAACTTTTACCGCCCAGAATAAAGACGGCGTCATAGTTCATGATGATTTTTGCAATATCCCTTGACGTCGTGGGCATATTCCCCCGCCACAGAGGATGATGAGGCGGGAAAGGAAGGTTTAGCGGCCATGAAGAACCGTAGACGTGGGCCCCCAGCATCTCTGCCAGCAGGACAGTTTCTTCAGTAGACTGGCTGCTGTGGATCTCATCTCCAGCAATCATCATCAGCTTACCAGGCTGCACATTGCTTAACTCTGTCGCCAGCTCATCCAGTGAACTGGCTACGGTATGATAATTTACCCGTGAAGAGGCAAGAATACTGGCGTCGTGCATCTCTTCCATAACATCCATGGGGAGTGACAACAGCACCGGCCCCGCCGGGGGATAGCTGGCATCGTGAAAGGCCCGCCTGACCAGCACTGGCAGTTGTGCGGCACTGGTCACTTCTTTTGTCCATTTCACTACCGGAGAGGCAATAGATACGACATCATCATAAAGCAAAGGCTCGCGGACATAATGGCGAGTGTCCTGCTGCCCGACGGTCACCACGAGCGGCGTTTTCATAATTCTTGAGTTAATCAGATTGCCCATACCGTGGCCCAGCCCACTTGCAGTATGTAAATTCAGAAAACCTGTTTTGCCTGACGCTTTCGCATACCCATCGGCAATAGCCACCGCGCTGCTTTCCTGTAGGGCCAGAACGTAATGGATATCTTCGTGGCGAAGCAGCGCATCGATAAGCGGTAATTCTGTGGTGCCCGGATTGCCAAAGATATACTCAACGCCTTCACTTTCAAGGACTTCAAGCAGAATATCTGCGCCCGAACGCGGCGCGAAATCTACCAGGGTATTGATGGATTTCATGGTCTGGTTACCTTATTCAGATGAGCGTTAGAGCGCGTCAGTATTCTTCACGCGTGGGGCGAATAACTATCTCATTCACATCAACATCTTCAGGTTGTTCTATGGCGTAAGCGACCGCTTTAGCTATAGCCTGAGCCGGGATAGCTTGCTGATAGAATTCACTTAGAAACGCTTTACTGGCGGGATCTGAGCTGCCATGCAGCAATTCACTTTCGACGGCTCCGGGAGAAATAATTGTGGTGCGGATGTGACTGCCTGCTTCGTATCGCAAACCTTCGCTGAGCGCTCTGACTGCAAATTTTGTCGCACTATATACTGCACCGCCCGGGCTCAGTACTTTAATACCCGCGACCGAAGCCACGTTAATAAAATGACCCGCTTTTTGATTTTCGAAAACAGGCAGGACAGCGGCAATGCCGTTAAGCACGCCTTTAATATTGGTATCAATCATTTGCTCCCACTCCTCGGTTTTCAGTGCAGACAAGGGAGCAATTGCCATATAACCTGCGTTATTAATAAGTACATCCACTCGGTTAAATTTTGAAATAGCGGTACTGACTACATTTTTGACTTCACTGAGTTTTGTTACGTCGGCTTTTATTGCAATGGCCCGCCCATTCGTTTTCGTAATTTTATCAACCAGGGCGTTAATACGTTCCAGACGCCGCGCAACAAGTACTAAAGTCGCGCCTTTTTCGGCAAGAAAAAGAGCAATAGCTTCGCCAATTCCACTGCTTGCTCCGGTAACAATAATAACCCGTTCGTTTAAATGACTCATGTATCCACCTCTGAAAGAATAAATAACTCAGATTATTAACATTTAAATACCATGTACTGCTATTTATTAAAGTAGTGAATTCTCCTCTAAAGATGAAATTAAAATCTTTTCGGCAGTATTTAAGAATTCAGGTAAAGGTTTGTAGCTGGTGTGAATTAAATGGATAGTATCATGCAATGTGGCGACACCGATGGTTTGCTCCCCTTCAGTACCTATTAATACATTCGGCCCCCAAACGGATTCTAACGTTAACTCGCCGAACCGGGACGAAAAGGGAAGCACACCCAGATTTGAGATCAAAATATCTGGCGCACAGCTTTGCTTATCAAAATTGATTATCTCATTAAGCTCAGGGTTATTCATAAAGGTCTGGAAATGGTTGATAAATGTCGCCATGCCCTGCTGGGTGCGAATCGGCTGCAGGTCATCCGTCACCGCGCGAGCAAGATTCCAGAATTTTGTGGTTGGACGAACATCGTAGCCGTAGGTAGGGAAAAGGACAGAAAAGCTCAGCCCGTAATCCAGGGCAAAAAACTTACGTGCATCAATTGGTGTACAGATGCGGATGGGGTTGTTTGAATCGGTTAATGGTGATGTATGAGCAAACGCAAGCGCGAAGGCAGCAGACAGGGCACCATGCACCGTTGTGTTTTCTTTTTTTGCCCGCAGGCGAATGCCGGAAGAAAGCTCCGTGGAGAGCCTGCGTCTGAATACGTTCAGTTTTGCCAGACTACGTTCAGTATAGGGAACAGGTGTCTGGGTCCCCGTTGGCATATTAATACTGGCTACGGGCGTATCAGCCTTAATGCAAATATCCTCGACAGTGGGCTGCAAGGACAGGTTGACCAACACCTTACCCGCCAGCGAGTCCAGCACGTCACGAATAAAATGGGTCAGTGACAGACCATCGGCAATTGAATGGTGGGAAGTAATGATAATGATGCAGCGTGTGTCGCTATAAAGCAGTGCCGCCCTGAGCAAAGGAATATCGCCAATGCCGAATGGCGCAGAGAACTCTCGTTTAATCTCTTGTTCAATATCAGTTATTTTATCCAGCCTCACAACACGCAGTGGAATTTTAGCTGAGGAGTCATAGACAAAATGAAGAGGCTGACTGCGGTCAGTATTAACACGAGCGTTAATTAAAGGATGGCGCGCCTGCACTGCGTGAAACGCAGCGGCCCAGGCATCCACAGAAGTCGCGCCCACGACCTCGGCGGTTACCGTGAAATGTTTTGGGCTAATGGGATCGATTAGCCATGCGTAGGTTTCCAGCGGGCCAAGCGCCCGAAGAAAGGATTCGCCTGCGGTTTCTTTACTCATAAGCCCTCACAAAAAATTTTATTAATGCTGATGGTTTTTAACGTAAACACCATACATATAAAATATATTGTATATCCAGGGCGACTTCGCTGTCTGAAGGTAACGTATTATAAACAATAAGATATTATCATTTAGCCTTAACATATTCATCATCACTGAAGCGATGACATGGAATAACCATACATGATACGAACTCATATGCAAATATAATTTTCATTTTTCATTTTCAATATTCCGGGCAAGATAATATGCTTTTCTTATATCAACACACTGCCACAAAAATATATTCTCGATGGTTAATGCTGATAAGCATCCGTACTCTCGGGCCTGATAAATTTAATGGTTCATCACAACTAAGTTATTCATCTTACAGATATTTGATAATCAGGATTACATGGGCTACCGTGGTGTGTCGGTGCTGCCCCCGTCGTCAATAAAACTGGGAAGAGGATATCGCCCGGTTATCCCCCCACTGATACACGGGCATATCAATATGCGACCATTACACGTTCATACTACCGGAAGATATTCTGAGTGGAGAACTGAGAACATAAAATTTAAACAATGAGTTATCGCCTTAACGTATGATTCCGCTCTATTAGCCCTCTTATCCACAAAACAGTTATACTTTTTTATGGATAAGAGGCTTGCAGAAACATCACCTGTCTTACTAAACATTTTGTAAAAAGTAAGGAGTAACAATAACTCTTTATCATCACATATAATTTAGATAATAATATTTAGAATTACTGTCTTACTTTGCTTCATGAACTAAAATTATCTGGTCTGATTTCCGATAAGTAAAGGTATAGATCCCTGAGGTGTTAGCCGGCGGCGTTACCATAATCACAGGAACCCATACGGCCCCATTTGTCGTATTGACAATATCTTTCTGATTATATTGCGCATCAGATAATCCTTCAGCATCTCCCGCTATATACCAGAACGCCTCAATAGGTAGCGTTTGTTCCATACCTGACGCCCAGGTCTTCAACCGGATTTCATTCTGCTCCTCACGGCTTGACTCACTCAGATATGTTCTGGCTTTAATCGACTGTAAAAAACCATCGGCGGTATTGTATGGGCTATTATCGCTGACATCAAATCCGCACTGACCATCCATCGAGGTATCATTTTCATACCAAGCCTGTCCCGTCATAATCCCCTGAGACTGGCAAGGTGAACTTTTTGGATAGTCGCCGCTATGCTTCCCACAACCATTCTGGTCGCGATTAACTGTATCAGCATCTAAAGGAAAAGAACACATCACATCAATATCAGTATATTTATCTTCCGGCGCATAATAATAGGGATAAAAAATGAACCCACTGGTTTCATTATGAACAAACCTGGTCGAGTTATCATCGGCACGTAAATATGAAAATGAAATACCCCCCGTCGACAGAGCTGATGGACTAGGATCCCATATATGATATCCGGCACCTGGTAATGCCGCACGAATCATTACCCCGGTGCAAAGAAAGGCTGGTTCAGTACTAGAACCACAATTATCCTGTACGTTATTATAATCTTGATTTAAATAGTTAGCGATGTCCTCTCCCGTTGCAACTGAATAGTCCCTGGAATTATGCTCCAGTCTGAAATCAGCTTCACCAGGGTGATGATCAAAAGCAAAAGAATTAAATGCCAGCAATAAAGACATTGCGGCCAATACCATTAATTTATTCATATCAAAGTCCTGATAATGACGATTAAACATAGTTAAAATGAGTAGCAACCACCAACCTGAATGACGCAAATAAACGCGCCCTTCCTCTTTAATTTTTGTTACTCAACATTGAAATGACTGATTACGTCAGGGGCGATGCTAATTCAATAAGTACAACCTCGCTGGGCATATTTTGCACCAAATGCTCGCAAATTTTGCCAATTCGCCATACCAGAGCAAAAAAGTTAAAATTGTGAATGCGAATAAATTAAGCTTATAACTATAAATCACGGCTCAATATCTAAATCGCGTCTGCTTCCCATGATAATTTTGCTCAGTCTTCTGCTCCTCATAAATGAAAAAAACCACACGCAGGCATGGATTGTTAACGTCATTATGTCCCAGTGATGCTCAGTGCCGGGCCGCAAATGGCGACATAAAGAGCAGTCCGCATGTCGCCATCATCGCTGTCGGCAATCCAGAACGCCATTTCAGCCAATCTGTGATTTCGGATGGTTCCGGCAGCGTTAATTATTGTTGACGCCAGCGGGAGGGACTGGTGCCAAACCTCAGTTTGAAAGCCCGACTGAAAG
The DNA here is from genome assembly GCF_037053465.1 of Citrobacter amalonaticus. Classification (GTDB taxonomy): domain Bacteria; phylum Pseudomonadota; class Gammaproteobacteria; order Enterobacterales; family Enterobacteriaceae; genus Citrobacter_A; species Citrobacter_A amalonaticus_H. The sequence continues at coordinate 14,874 of NZ_JBALIF010000004.1, read as the reverse complement.
CCGCTTCTGATGTGTATCCGGTGTTGTCAGCTACCTGCGCAATTGTCCGTTTCGTCCTTTGTAAGAGCTCTGCACCTTTATCGAGGCGCAGACCGATGAGATATCGTGAAGGTGGCTGACCAACAAGCGCAACAAAGCGGGCCGCAAAAACGGAACGTGAAAGGCCCGCCGCTTTTGCCAACCCTGCCACTGACCACGCCTTGTCCGGCGCTGAATGCATCACATTCAACGCGCGGGCAATCGCGGGATCCATGGCCCCCAAAAGCCAACTCGCCTGCGCTTTCGGCTCCAGCGCCCACAGGCGTAACACCCTGATAAGCATCAGCTCCATAAGACGAGATACCATCACCGCCCCACCCGGACCGGGCATCTGAATCTCACTCAGAATGAAGCGCGACGCCGTTTCCAGCCAGTCCATCGCTCCCTGCGATACCCGCCGTAAAATAATGACTTTCGGCAGGCAGCACAAAAGACGTTCGCACAATCGCTCATCAAGGTAAAACGTTCCCCTCAGCCATTCGCAACCGGTCTCTGGCAACGGCTCCGGGAGCGACAGAGAAAAATTTGAACCATACGCCAGCAGAACGATGTCGCCTTCATACAATTCGACAGGTTCAGCCCCGGCGTCCCGGCAATGAAAAAGTAGTGTCCCGCTTCTGACGATCAGCAGTGAACGTTCATGCCGCTCAAAAGTCAGTTCATGCGCTGCGCCAGTTGAATACGCCTCAATATGCCCTCCGCTAAAACGGACCGAGGTCAGAACATCTGATAAGGCATCCATTAAATCAGGAGTATGTGCAATGTTTTTGCTTCTATTCGTCATAGATTCTCTTATTTATTTTGGCTACGCTTTAATGGCAACCTGCACAACACGAGGAAATACATAATGTCAAAAGATACCACAATCGTTCTCGTTCATGGCTTCTGGGGTGGCGCAGCACACTGGAGCAAAGTCATTCTCGAGCTTAATCGGCAAGGATATCGCAAGGTCCGCGCCGTTGAACTCTCTTTAACATCGCTGGCTGATGACGTCAGCCGTGTACAAAAAATGGTACGTCAGCAGAAGGGGAATGTCCTGCTTGTCGGTCACTCCTATGGCGGAGCGGTCATCACCGAGGCAGGCGATCTGCCAAACGTGGTGGGACTTGTTTATATTGCTGCTTTTGCGCCTGACGCAGGGGAAAGCCCCGGAGCACTAACCGAGAAACTCCCCCCTGAAGCATTTTCCAGTATTGCGCCTGATAGCGACGGCTATCTCTGGATAGACTATGACAAATACCATGAAAGCTTCTGTCAGGATCTTAATAAAGAAGAGGCCTGGGTGATGTCTGTGACGCAAAAAGCGCCGCTTGGGGCAACCTTTGCTGGCGCCATTACTGCACCGGCATGGAAAAAGAAACCCTCGTGGTATCAAATTTCCAGCAAGGATCGGATGATCAATCCTGAAAACCAGAAGGCGATGTCGGCACGTATCTCCCCCCGGAAGATTATTACGCTTGAGACAGGTCATGCTTCCCTGGCTTCGCAACCTGAGGGTGTTGCTCAACTGATTGTGGAAGCCGCAGACGCGACATCGTAAAAATAGCGCCAGAGTAGCAAAAATAACGGGTGGCGTTCGCTCTTGTTCGCCACTCCTGATTTACCCGGTTTATGGATAACGGATTACCGTTTGAATCAACAGTTTTTGCCCGCATGAATCACTGAACAATATGACACCGGAGGAATATCGACAGCACCATTATTTGGCCGGGATGGAACTAAAATGGGTCTATATATAGTTCCTTCGCTCTTCTGGTCCTTCTTCCCTTTTGTTCTCTGTAGCGTTGACATCACATTGTGACAAAACACATTCATCTTTGTAGTTATCCCTTGAGCAGTGTTTTTGCTCAAATTAAATAGAAAAATTCTTAAAATGACAGGGAATTATTCATGGCCGCGATGCATTTTCTTTACTTTTTATTACATTTTGTGTTTTTTTATAAAAATTGAGTGTTTTTTGATACCTCAATATGAAAGGACTATTTACCGGAGGCATTGGTGAAAGGCAGGGATGAAATCAGGATGGTTTTACTGGCGGGGCTGATGCTGTTTCCCGTGACAGCCGTTCTGGCTGCGCCATTGTCACCCGCCGATCGCAATATCATTCAGCAGCAACAACAACAGTTACTGAATGAAAACCAGCGCCAGCGTGAAGATCTGGAGCGCAGCATCCCTCTTCCAACGCCAGCTACACCTGCCATTCCATCTGGATCAGAAGGTCCCTGTTTTACAATTGCCAGGATCGACCTTGAGGGGGCAACGAAACTGTCGACCTCTGCGGCGACAAAACTGACCGCCCCCTGGCTGAACCAGTGCCTGGATATGACCCGGCTGACGCAGGTCACTAACGCCGTCTCCGACTGGTATATCAGCCGGGGATATATCACCAGCCGCGCGTTTCTGACCGAACAGGACCTCTCCTCCGGCGTGCTGACCCTCACGGTACTGGAAGGCCGGTTACAGCAAATCCGCCTGGAAGGTGTACCGCAGCGGACGCTCGCCATGATGTTCCCTGGTCTGGAAGGAAAAATCCTTAACCTGCGCGACATCGAGCAGGGTATGGAGCAATTAAACCGTGTGCGGCAGGTGCCGGTGGAGATTGAAATCCAGCCGGGCGACAAACAGGGCTGGTCGATTGTCAATCTCACCGCAGCCCCGGAATTTCCGCTTAGCGGTTCGGTAAGCTTTGATAACAGCGGACAGAAAAGCACCGGCACCGGCCAGTTCAGTGGCGCACTAACCGGCAATAACCTGCTTGGGCTGGCGGATAAATGGTTTATCAGCGGTGGGCGCAGCAGCGATTTTTCAAACTCGCATGATGCGCAGAATTTTGCCGCGGGTGTCAGCGTGCCGTATGGCTACGGTCTGCTCGATTACAGCTACAGCTGGAGCAATTACCTCAACACCATTGATAACAACGGCTGGCCGTGGCGCTCAAGCGGCGACAGCGAAACGCACCGGCTTACCGGCTCGTGGGTGGTGTTTCGCAACGGCGATATCAAAACCGGTCTTACCACCGGCATAACGCACCGCATCAGTCGCAATTATCTTGATGACGTGCTGCTGGAATCCAGCAGCCGCAAGCTCTCCAGCGTGATGCTCGGCATTAATCACACGCAAAAAATGTTCGGCGGTGTGGCGACCCTCAACCCGTCTTTTACCCACGGCGTACCGTGGCTGGGCGCGGAAGACGATCACGACAAATATGGCGATGTGCCGAAAGCGGAGTTCCGCAAGTGGAGCCTTAACGGCAGCTTCCAGCGACCCGTCGCGGCCGATCTCTGGTGGCTCAGCAGCGTTTACTTTCAGTGGTCACCGGACCGGCTTTACGGCGCCGAACAGCTCACACTGGGTGGAGAAAGCTCCGTCCGCGGTTTTAAAGAACAGTACCTCTCCGGCAACAATGGCGGTTATCTGCGTAATGAGCTGAATTACTCGCTGTTTACCCTGCCGTGGATGGGGCAAATCAGTGCGATGGCGGCGCTGGACGGCGGCTGGCTGAAACACGACGACCAGGATCCGTACGCCAGCGGCACGCTGTGGGGGGCGGTAGTCGGGCTGACCAGCGCGAACCGCTGGTTCTCGACACAGTTTACCGTGGGAACGCCCGTGAAATACCCGGACTGGCTGGCTCCGGATCATCTCATTATTTATTACCGCATGGCGGTGGCGTTTTAAGGGACAAAAACGATGGATAACAATCAGACCCGTTTTTCTCAGCGTGCATTGAGCTGGCTGCTGAGCACTCTGCTGGCAACGCAACCGCTGCTGCCCGCGGTGGCAGCGACCATCACCCCCACCGGCAACACACACATGGACAAGGCGGGTAACGGCGTACCGGTGGTGAATATCGCCACGCCCAACGGAGCGGGGATCTCGCATAACAAATACAACGACTACAACGTCGGTAAAGAGGGGTTAATCCTCAATAACGCCACCGGTAAGCTGAACCAGACGCAACTGGGCGGGCTCATTCAGAGTAACCCGAACCTGAAAGCCGGACAGGAAGCGAAAGGCATTATCAACGAAGTCACCGGCGCTAACCGTTCACAGCTTCAGGGTTATACCGAAGTGGCGGGCAAAGCGGCGAACGTGATGGTTGCCAACCCTTACGGCATTACCTGTAACGGTTGCGGCTTTATCAACACTCCTCAGGCGACACTCACCACGGGTAAACCGGTGATGAACGCCGACGGCAGTCTGCAGGCGCTGGAGGTCACGAAAGGCTCCATCACCATCAATGGCGCAGGTCTGGACGGCAGCCAGTCGGATGCCGTGTCCATCATTGCCCGCGCAACGGAAGTGAACGCCGCGCTGCACGCGAAAGACCTGACGGTGATTGCCGGGGCTAACCGCGTCACTGCAGACGGTCGTGTCAGTGCGCTGAAAGATGAAGGCGAGGTGCCGAAAGTCGCCATTGATACCGGCGCACTGGGCGGGATGTACGCCAACCGCATTCATCTGGTCTCCAGCGAGAAGGGCGTCGGGGTGAACCTCGGCGATCTGAACGCGCGCCAGGGCGATATTTCTCTGGACGCGAACGGCAGGCTTACCGTGCACAACAGCCTCGCCAGCGGGGCGCTGACGGCCAAGGGGGAGAGCCTCGCCTTGACGGGCGATCACAAAGCCAGCGGCAACATCACGCTCAGCAGCCAGGGCGATATCGCCCTGAGCAATGGCTCTCTGAACAGCGACGGCGACCTGGCGCTGAACGCCGACGGCACGATCGCCCACGCCAACGAGAAGCTGACCGCCGGGCGCGATGCGACGCTCAGCGCGCAGAACATCAGCCAGGATGCCGCCAGCAAGATTAACGCCGCGCGCGACATCACGGCGAACGCCCGCGATACGCTGAACACGCAGGGCCAGCTAACCGCCGGGCAGAACCTGGCCGCCAGCGCCACGACCCTGACGCAGGACGGCAGGCTGCTGGCGCAGAGCAGCACCCGGCTGAAGGCCGACACGCTGAACAACAGCGGCTCCGTGCAGGGCAGCTCCCTGAGCGTGGGCAGCACCACCCTCAGCAACAGCGGAACGCTGGTGAGCGGCGGCAGCCTGAGCGTTAACGCCAAAGATTTTACCCAAAGCGGCAGCGCCGGCGCGAAGGGTAAGGCAGACATCACCGCCAGCGGGAAGCTCAACAACACCGGCTCGCTGGTGAGCGACGATGCGCTCATCCTGAATGCCGGGGACGTCACGCAGAACGGCACGCTCTCCGGCGGCAAAGGGCTGACGGTGGCGGCTCAATCCCTGACCTCCGGTAAAAACTCGGTAACCCACAGCGACGCCACTATGGCGCTGAACGCCACCACGGCCACGCTCGACGGAGAAACCAGCGCGGGCGGCGATCTGCAATTCCAGGGCGACAGGCTCAGCACCGCCTCCACCGCCCAGCTGCAAAGCGGCAATACGCTTAGCCTGAGCGCGCGGGAAGCGACGCTGGCAGGTACGCAGGCGGCACAGAAGGCCATGACGGTGAACGCCCGCGAGAAGCTGACCCACAGCGGGAAAAGCAGCGCGACATCGCTCAGCCTGAACGCGCCGGAGCTGACCAACAGCGGCGTGCTGGTGGCTTCCACCCTGAACACGCAGTCACAGCGTCTGACCAACGGCGGGCTGATGCAGGGCGACAGCGCCCTGCTGATCGGCACCCAAATGCTGGACAACCAGCAGACCGGCACACTCTACAGCGCGGCGAACCTGGCGCTGGACATCCCGGACATCCGCAACGGCGGGCTTATCACCAGCGACGGCAGCCTGAAGCTGAACTCAGGCTCGCTCGGTAACGCAGGCAAAATCATCGCGGACGAGCTGGACGTCAAAGCCACCACGCTGAGCGGCGACGGCCTGCTGCAGGGCACCGGGGCGCTGGCGCTTGCCGGGGACACGCTTTCGCAGGGGGCCAGCGGGCGCTGGCTGACGGCGGGCGATCTCTCCGTGAGTGGGAACACGCTGCACACCGCCGGAACCACGCAGGGGCGCAACATCACCGCTCAGGCAGATGGCTGGACCCACGGCGGCTCCGTGCTGGCCACCGGCAACCTGAACGCCACGCTGGGCAGCTCCCTGCTGAACAACGGCGAGCTGATGAGCCAGGGCGACTTCGGCCTGACCGCGCCCACGCTGACCAACCACGGCAGCATCCTTTCGGCGGGCGACCTGTCGCTCACCGGCACCACCTTCACCAGCGACGGCAGGCTTCAGGGCGACACCCTCCGGCTGCGCCAGAACAGCATCGACAACCAGGGCTCGATGATTGGCCTCAACGGCCTGACGCTGAACAGCACCGGGGCCCTGACCAACGGCGGCGACCTGCTGAGCCAGAAAGCGCTGACGTTGAGTGCCGCAGACGTGACCAACGGCGGCCGCCTGCAGGGGCAGAACATCACCCTGGACGGCAGCAACCTAACCAACAGCGGTGCCATTCAGAGCGCGCTCGATTTAGCCCTGACCCTAAGCGGGGACGTAACAGCCATCACCGGCAGCAAAATCACCGCCCTCGGCGAGGCCCGCGTGAGCGGCAAAGCGCTGAGCAACCAGGGCCTGATCAGCGCCAGCACGCTGGACATGAAGGGCGATTCGCTCAGCAACGGCGGGGAAATCAGCGGCGTTAACGGCATGAACGTGGCGCTCAACGGCGACCTGCAGCAGCAGGGGAAAATGCTGAGCGGCGGCCTGCTCAGCGTGAATGCGAAAGACATCAGCAACGGCGGGCAGCTGCAGGGGGCGGACACCCGCCTCAGCGCCAGCTCGCTCACCAACGGCGGGCGCGTGCAGGGCGACAGCAACCTCACGCTCTCCCTGCTGAACGCCCTGACCAACCAAGCCAGCGGCGTGCTGCTCAGCCAGAACGCGCTGAGCCTTACCGCGCCGGTGCTGACCAACGACGGCACTATCCAGGGCAATGGCAATACCACGCTCAGCGCGGCAACCCAGGCCCGCAACGGCGGGAACATTCTCTCCGGTGGCGACCTGACGTTGACCACGCCGGACTACCTCGGCAGCGGCTGGCTGCAGGCCACCAACCTGGTGCTGAACGTGGCAAAGCTTGCCAGCAGCGGCACCGTGATGGCGGCGAACCAGGCGACGCTCACCGGCAACAGCCTGGACAACGGCGGCACCTTCCAGGCTTCACAGCTGAACGTCAACGCGCAGAACGTCACCAACGGCGGCACGCTGCTGGGTAACCAGGGCCTGACCATCAAAGGCAACAGCCTTAACAATGCGGGCGGGAAGGCGTTCAGCGGCGGCGATATGCTCGCCGGGTTGGTCTCGCTGAGCGGCGCAGGCCAGCTGGTGGCGCTCGGCAACCTGACGCTGAAGCTCACCAACGGCTATACCACCGAGGGCGTTATCGCGGCGAACAAGCAGCTGACCATCAGCAGCCAGGGCGATATCACCAACGCGAACACCCTGCAGGGCAACGGTATCACGCTGAGCGCCGCAGGCCGGTTGACCAACAACGGCCAGCTGACCGCAGGCAGCGGCACCACCACGCTCAGCGGCAGCCAGATTGCGATGAACGCCAGCGGTTCGCTGCAGGCGGGCGGCGATGTGAGTCTCACCAGCCAGGGCAATATCACCCTCGACGGCTTCACCGGCACGGCAGGCAGCCTGGCGTTAACCGCCACCGGGTCCATCATCAACACCGCCCTGCTGTATGCGGGCAATAATCTGTCGCTGTTTGCCAACAGCATCCAGAACCTGCACGGCGACATCCTGGCGGGTAACAATCTGGTGATGCAGCGGGACGCCAGCGGCGCGGCGAACGCCGAGGTGATCAACACCTCCGGGAATATTGAGACGACGAACGGCGATATCACGATCAGGACCGGGCATTTGTTGAATACGCGGGATAGTGTCTCTTCATCGACAAACACGGTAGAACTCGACAATCCAGATTATGTTGGTCAGGACGATTTTTCTCTCACGCTCGCTCAGGCACCAGCTGGAAGTTATTCCATCGTTAAAACCCGAACCAGTGTTTTTGTGGGTAGTTGTAATAGTTTTCCGATGTATCCGGGTGCCTGCACTATGGATGACCCCTTCTTTAAAACAAGCTACAAGCTGAATGAGGCAGGCAAGACCCTACGATTTGCGATAAACCGGACCGAGGTAGATGTCAGTGGCGCAGCAGCGGCAGGGCGCATTGCATCCGGGGCTGGAATGTCTGTTCAGGCAGATCAGCTTGAGAACACCGGGAGCGTAATGCTTGCTGGTGGCGATATTGCCCTTAAAGGAACAATCCTCAACAACCAGAGCTATCAGGCAGGCTCACAGACCGAATATCTTGTTTATACGGCGACGAGTGTCGGGTCTGGAGGGATCAGCTATGTGTTGAGTGGACGCGAGCTGGAAACGGATAACTCTGGTCAGACAGTCAGGGCAGTCATCCAGGCGGGCGGCAACGTCTCGGCGAACTTCAGCCAGGACATCAGCAACACCAACAGCACCGCCAACGCGGGCCACATCAGCAACACCATCGTTGCCCCGAGCCTGAACACGCCTTCGGTGCAAAGCATTGGCGGAGGCGCGAGCCAGCAGGCGCTGGCGGGCGCGGGAACCCTGGCCATCACTGGCCCGGACTGGAAAGACACTACCGCCAGCCAGGCCATCGGCGGCGGCACCGGGCTGGCTCCGGGCGGTATAGACGTCAACTACCCGCTGCCTTCCGGCAACAACGGCTACTTCGTACAGTCGACCGATCCGGACAGCCCATATCTCATCACCGTTAACCCGAAACTGGACGGCCTTGGTCAACTAGACCCTACGCTGTTTGGCGATCTGTACAAGCTGCTCGGCATGAACCCGGGGGTGGCCCCGCGCGAGACGGGCAGCCAGTACACGGACAAAAATCAGTTCCTAGGTTCATCGTACATGCTGGACCGCCTCAGCCTGAACCCGGACAAGGACTATCGCTTCCTCGGCGATGCGGCGTTTGATACCCGTTATGTGTCGAACTATGTCCTGAACCAGACCGGGACGCGCTACATCAATGGCCTGGGCTCCGACCTCGACCAGATGCGCTACCTGATGGACAACGCCGCCGCGGCGCAGAGCGCGCTCGGCCTGAAGTTTGGCGTGGCGCTGACCGCCGACCAGGTGGCGGTCCTCGACCACAGCATCCTGTGGTGGGAAGCTGCAACCATCAACGGCCAGACGGTGATGGTGCCGAAAGTGTACCTGTCGCCGAAAGACGTGACGGTGCAGAGCGGCAGTGTAATCAGCGGCAACAACGTGCAGCTGGCAGGCGGCAGCGTGACCAACAGCGGCAGCTCGCTCATCGCGCAGAAGGGGTTGGCCATCGACAGCAGCAATAGCCTCAGCAACCTGAACGCGGGACTCATTAATGCCGGCGGCAGTCTGGACCTGAACGCTATCGGGGATATTAACAACATCGGCTCAGCCATTAGCGGTAAAACGGTGGCACTGGAGAGTATCGGTGGCAGTATCAATAACCTCACACGCACACAACAGTGGGATGTGAATGCCGGGCAAACTCAACTCACCGGTACCGACACCGGTACCGTGGCGACCATTAAGGCTACAGACTCGCTCTCACTGGATGCCGGAAAGGATATCAACATTGCCGGCGCGAATATCACCGCCGGTGGTTCACTGGGGATGTTTGCGGGTAATGATATCAACGTTACCTCCAGGCAGATAAGTGAGAGCGACAGCCGCCACGGGTGGCGGTATGAAGCCAGCAACAGTCGCACCACTCATCAAGGCAGTACCGTCAGCGCGGGCGGAAATCTGCTGATGACGGCAGACAATAACCTGAATGTTACCGCCTCATCCCTATCTGCCGGTAACAGCGCCCTGCTCTCTGCGGGCAACGACCTTAACCTGAACACGGCCCGGGAAAGCCACAACAGTCGTAACGGTAAATCAGAAAGTCACGAAAGCCATGCGGCAGTCTCCACGGTGACAGCCGGAGATAACCTCACCTTTGCCGCCGGGCGCGATGTGAACAGTCAGGCTGCCGGGATTGCGGCGGAAAACAACGTCGCCCTGCAGGCGGGCCGTGACGTGAACCTGATGGCCGAGGCCAGCAACGAAGGCAACAGCTACATCTCAAAAAACAAAAAAGAGATTAACGAGTCTGTCCGCCAGCAGGGAACGGAAATCGCCAGCGGTGGCAACACTACCATCACCGCAGGACGGGATATCTCATCGGTGGCCTCATCCGTGACCACAACCGGTGATATTGCGCTGAACGCCGGGCGCGACGTTACACTGACCACCGCCACAGAAAGCGATTATCACTACGAAGAGACGAAGAAGAAAAGTGGTGGCTTCCTCAGCAAGAAAACCACGCACAAGATTGAGGAAGACAGCGCCACCCGTGAAGCCGGGTCACTGTTGTCTGGAAACAGCGTCACGGTAAACGCCGGTAACAACCTGGCCGTGAAAGGTTCTGATGTGGTGGCGGACAGTGATGTGGCGCTCAGCGCGGGTAATAATGTGGATATATCCGCCGCCACCAACACCGATACTTCATGGCGCTTTAAGGAAGTGAAAAAATCCGGCCTGATGGGTACAGGCGGTATCGGCTTCACCATCGGTAGCAGTAAAACCACCCATGACCGTCGTGAGGCCGGAACGACCCAGAGCCAGAGCGCCTCCACGGTGGGTAGTACGGGCGGTAACGTCAGCATCATCGCGGGTAACCAGGCGCATATCAGCGGTTCGGATGTGATTGCGAACCGGGATATCAGCATTACCGGTGACAGTGTGGTGATTGACCCGGGTCATGATCGTCGTACTGTGGACGAGACATTTGAGCAGAAGAAAAGCGGGCTGACTGTTGCCCTCTCCGGCACAGTGGGCAGCACCATCAATAATGCTGTCACTAATGCGCAGGAGACGAAAGAGACAAGTGACCGTCGTCTCAGGGCACTGCAGGCCACTAAAACAGCGTTATCTGGTGTCCAGGCCGGACAGGCAGCGGCAATGGCTTCCGCAACCGGTGATCCGAATGCGATGGGTGTCAGCCTGTCGCTCACTACCCAGAAATCAAAATCACAACAGCATTCAGAGAGTGACACGGTATCCGGCAGCACGCTCAATGCCGGGAATAACCTGTCGGTTATCGCGACCGGTAAAAACAAGGACGTCAACAGTGGGGATATTGTGATTGCCGGAAGTCAGCTTAAGGCTGGCGGCAACACAACTCTGGATGCCGCGAATGATGTTCTGCTCCTTGGTGCTGCAAACACGCAAAAAACCACCGGTAAGAACAGCAGCAGTGGTGGCGGCGTGGGGGTCAGCATTGGTGCCGGTGGCAGCGGAGCCGGCATCAGCATCTTTGCCAACGTCAACGCCTCAAAAGGTAACGAGAAAGGCAACGGCACCGAATGGACTGAAACCACCATCGACAGCGGGAAAACCGTCACCATCAACAGTGGCCGCGATACGGTACTGAACGGTGCGCAGGTCAGTGGCGATAAAATTACCGCAGACGTGGGGCGTGACCTGCTGATGAGCAGCCAGCAGGATAACAATGACTACGACAGCAAACAGAACAGCGTAGCCGCTGGCGGCAGCTTCACCTTTGGTTCTATGAGCGGCTCAGGTTACATCAGCGCCAGTCAGGACAAGATGAAGAGCCGCTTCGACTCCGTGTCCGGGCAGACCGGGATGTTTGCCGGTGACGGCGGCTTCGATATCAGCGTCGGCAACCATACGCAGCTCAATGGCGCAGTTATCGCCTCCACCGCCACGGCGGACAAAAACAGCCTCGATACCGGAACGCTCGGCTTCACGGATATCCACAACGAAGCCGACTTCAAGACCCGGCACTCGGGCATCAGCCTCAGCGGTGGCGGCAGCTTTGGCGATAAGTTTGAGGGCAACATGCCGGGCGGGATGATTTCGGTGGCGGGTAACAGCGGCCACGCGGAAGGCACCACGCAGGCGGCTGTCGCAGACGGCACCATCACCATCCGCGACAAGGCTAACCAGAAGCAGGACGTGGCGAACCTGAGCCGCGACACGGAGCATGCCAACGACAGCATCAGCCCGATTTTTGACAAGGAGAAGGAGCAGAACCGCCTGAAAGAAATCGGGATGATTAGCGACATCGGCAACCAGGTGGCGGATATCGCCCGCACAATGGGTGAGCTGAATGCGCTGGAGAAAGCCAAAAGTGATTCTAAAGCCACGCTTCCGGAGAATGCAACTGAACTAGAGCGTCAGAATTACCTTGCAGAGTTACGCAATTCTCAGGCCTACAAGGATGAAATGGCGAAGTACGGTACCGGCAGCGATATCCAGCGGGGTATTCAGGCCGCGACAGCAGCGCTTCAGGGGCTGGCTGGCGGTGACGTTGGCGCAGCACTGGCGGGAGCTTCGGCACCGGAGCTGGCTCATCTGTTGAAATCCACAGAGGGTAATCCGGCAGTAAACGCCATCGCCCATGCAATTCTGGGCGGCGCGGTCGCGGCAATGCAGGGAAACAATGTTGCTGCCGGTGCAGCAGGTGCTGCAACGGGAGAACTGGCCGCCAGAGCGATTGCCGGAATGTTGTATCCGGGTGTGAAGCAGTCTGAGCTCAGCGAAGAGCAGAAACAGACGATAAGCACCCTGGCAACAATATCTGCAGGGATGGCAGGCGGCATTGCCGGTGACAGTACCGCGTCAGCGGCTACAGGCGCGCAGAGCGGTAAGAATGCGGTTGAGAATAACTCGCTCAGTGGTGATCGTGCCCGCGAAGCGGCAAAACAGGCTGCTGAATCCCTGAAAAATCAGGTCAGGGAAAAGCTGGGTGACGGTACAACCTCTTCCATCGCGAACGGTATTATCAATGCCCTCGCTGATACCGGTGATGCAGCACTAGGCTCAGCGGATTATGCTGCTGATGCGGCGATGACGCTGGCTTCCTGTGCAGTGGGCGACAGTTACTGCAGCAAAGCGATGAGCGACCTTGCCGGGAAGAATCAGGCGGTGGCGGATACCGTTACTGCGCTGATGAAGAGTGAAACCTGGTCGGCGATAGCGGATACGGTTAAACAGGCGGCTGGCGGAAATCAGGCTGCGCTGGAAGCGACAGGTGGGTTACTGGCCGGGATTATATTGCCCGGTAAGAAATTACCAAATGCTGGAAAATTGGTTGATCCAACTGTAAAAATTGCTACTGGGAATACTGTTGGTGCTTTCGAAGCGAGCCTGTCCAAGCTTCCACCAGGAGAACGAGTAGCTATTGTAAAAGAAACAGTTAATAAAGTTATCGTTGAACAAGGCATGGTGAAAGACAATAGGTTGACCAAACTAAATAATCGAGATGTCTATCGCGGAGTTGATGGAAATTTATATGCGCTTGATACTCAGCATGGGCGATTTGAGGCTGTTAGCCCGAAAGGTAAGCATTTGGGCGAAGTTGATTTCTCTATGCAAAAAATCCCTAACAGCATAGATAAGTCAGGTGGTCATGATCTTAAGGTGAAATAATGAAACTTATTGATTATAAAAACAAATCCATTAAACGAGGAACTGTCTTTAGGTTACCTGCTGTTTGGCCATATGAAGAATGGGTTGATTTTATGGTCATAGATTTATTTGAAACTCATGGTTTAGTTGTATCTTCTGGTCATAAAGCTGGCTTGATTTTGATATCTTTACCCATCGAAAGTGCGTCAACCGAAGGTAGAGCATTAAGTACAGAATGGGTTATTACCAATTGGGCTAAATGGATTTATCCTGACTGTCATGTTGAAAATGTTCATATCCTTGATGAATATGTAGCAACGCCCATTGAATAAACAAAGATCCCGGTTAAATCGCGCCGGGACCTTTTTTACAGTCAACCCTTAACCGGCTCGCTCACCAGCCTTCGCGGCTCCACACTGACCGTGACCGGGGTGTTGGTGCTGAATCCAGCCTCTTCCAGCCAGTTACTGTTCAAATGCATACTGGGGTGGCAGGAATAGTTCGTAGTCCTTTGAGAGCATGCTCTTTAATAGCACAGAGAAATGGAAATCGGGGAGCAAAACCGCGTATCGGGGCACTGGTGCCTTTCCATCAAAATACAGTGGGGAAAGTACTTCTAACCTGCTTAGTGTGCTGGAAAAACTCTTCGTAGGCTGCTGAATCCGCCTCAGAGAGAGTTGTTGTTGAGAATAACTACCTGAGCGTGTCAGAGAAGACAGAGCTTGAGTTAGCGAAGCTCAAACTCAACAGCAACGACCCGACAGAGCGTGAGAAAGCACAGCAGAAAATCAATGAACTGCGTGAAAAGGATATCGCCAGCGACCAGAAGGTGATCGAGGCCTGCGGAAATGGTGCGGCAGGCAGTGCGGCTTGCGCGAGTGCGAGACTGGAAGTCATCGCGGCTAAAGGTGAGTATGAAACCGGGCCGTATAACTCGAAGGTAAGCCAACAATATGCGGATGCTTATGGTCAGATAGTAAACCTGTTGAATATCACCAGTGTTGATGCACAGAATCAGCAGCAGGTGAAAGACGCCATGATTACCTATTTCATGGTCACCCAAGGGGTGGATCGTCAGACCGCAGAAAGCTACACCGAAACGAAGCAGGGCCTGGAGATCATTGCAGCTTCGATAACTCCTCTTATAGGGCAAGCTGCATCAAATAAATTAAGCTACCTTGGTGTTGGGAAAAAGATATCCTTTGATGGTGATTTTTATGCTGTCGATGGAATGAAATTCAGCAAAAGTTATTATGAGAGATTATGGGAGCAGGGCATGTAAATAGACCCGTTTTAGTTCCAGGCATTTTTTGAGATCCCGGCCAAATGATTGTGTTGCCGATATTCCTCCGGCGTCATATTGTTCAGTGATTGATGAGGGCGTTCACAGTTATATTCTGACAC
>NZ_JBALIF010000003.1:0-471055 GCF_037053465.1 Citrobacter amalonaticus | reverse complement strand
TGGAATAACTGCGGCTGATAACGAAGGGCATGGGACCGGGCAGCGCGACATCCACTTCACCGGGTAAGACTTTGGCACCAAGGACGGGGTTAACCGGGTCGCCTTCGGTGACGCCGCCGGGACATACGGAGCAGGCGATGCCGCCCTGGCTGCCGATCAGCACGGTACGTGAACCCTGCACAATCTGACCATTCGCCACGCCGTCGCTTATCCGGCTCGCGGGTTTTCCACTCATGGCTCAATTCCTTTTATTGTGGTGCATCTGTCCATAGCTGAATGTGCAGGGGGAAATAATAAACACCGTTATTGAATAATAACGGATACTCTTTTTCATAATTTACTTTTTTGATAAATATCAACGAATAAGATTAACAAGCAGAATATTCAGTAAGAATTAACAGAATGCCCGGATATATATTTTAAGGGCAGATAGATGTTTATTTAATATTCATGAGGTCATTGTGTTTAATCTGCGAGATTATGATATTGATATTCAGTGCTGCCATCGAGTTTGCGGTAAAACGACCTGCTGTTTTTCTCGGTCGTTGTATCGGTTGACTACGCTTAACCCTGTCGGGAGAGGCATACTGTGAATACTCACTCGGTAGCTTAAGCTGCACCAGTACCGTCAATGCCTGTGGTGACAGCGATACCTGGTGCTCGCGTTTCATCTTCATTTTTTCTGCCGGAATGGCCCATAACCGTTTATTAGTATCAATCTCACGCCACATCGTTCCAGCAGACCTGTATTAATGGCGAACTTCATGACTTCATTAATTCGTTGTGTCAGCCGTTTCGTTCAGCTTCCACTTGCTCTCGTTTTGTCGGAACGATGCCTTTTACCAGCAAGGAAAGCTGCTCGGCGTATAATGCGCGCGTTAGTAAGTGACATAGGGGGTAATGTCACCTGGGTGAGGGCGCCTTTTTACATTGGTGGGTCGTGCAGGATGACTCGCTTCGCTCGCCCTTCGGGCCGTCGCCGCCAGCGGCTCCGTTGTATCACTGCGTTCGACACAACCTGCTGCAGGTTCGAATCGTTAATTTCTGCGCATAGCAAAAAGGCGCCTTTAGGGCGCCTTTTTACATTGGTGGGTCGTGCAGGATTCGAACCTGCGACCAATTGATTAAAAGTCAACTGCTCTACCAACTGAGCTAACGACCCGAAGTGGTGGGTGATGACGGGATCGAACCGCCGACCCCCTCCTTGTAAGGGAGGTGCTCTCCCAGCTGAGCTAATCACCCACTTCGGTACTTCATAATAAGAAATTTAGCTGGTGAGAAAGTGGTGGGTGATGACGGGATCGAACCGCCGACCCCCTCCTTGTAAGGGAGGTGCTCTCCCAGCTGAGCTAATCACCCACTTCTCAATTTCTTATCTACACGGCGGAGACTACAAAAGTAGTTGGTGGGTGATGACGGGATCGAACCGCCGACCCCCTCCTTGTAAGGGAGGTGCTCTCCCAGCTGAGCTAATCACCCCCGCTGTGTGGAGTCGCATTATAGGGAGAGTTGAAAATGAGTCAACGCATTTTCTAAAGAAATCGTTCGTTCGTCGTAAATTTAAACAAAACGATCGTCAAACGGTCTCTGGCGCATGATTTCTAAACAAAAACGTCTTAGCGCGGCGTTTCCCGGGCAACAACATTGAGGATTTACCTCACAGTGATAGAATACCGCCCATCCAAATTGTCCCGGATTTGCCGGTTGTCGGCATCTTTATCAACGTAAGGCCATTTCATGAAAATCAAAACTCGCTTCGCGCCAAGCCCGACAGGCTATTTGCACGTCGGTGGTGCGCGCACTGCTCTCTATTCCTGGCTTTTTGCACGTAATCACGGCGGTGAGTTTGTGCTGCGTATTGAAGACACCGATCTTGAACGTTCCACGCCGGAAGCGATTGAAGCCATTATGGACGGTATGAATTGGCTGAGTCTGGAATGGGATGAAGGTCCGTACTACCAGACTAAGCGTTTTGATCGCTATAACGCGGTGATTGATGAGATGCTGGAAGCCGGTACAGCCTATAAATGCTACTGCTCTAAAGAGCGTCTGGATGCATTGCGTGAAGAGCAGATGGCGAAGGGCGAGAAGCCGCGTTACGACGGTCGCTGCCGTCATGGTCATGAACATCACGCCGACGATGAGCCTTGCGTGGTCCGTTTTGCCAACCCGCAGGAAGGGTCTGTCATTTTTGACGACCAGATCCGTGGGCCAATCGAATTCAGCAACCAGGAGCTGGACGATCTGATTATCCGTCGCACCGACGGTTCACCAACCTACAATTTCTGTGTCGTGGTGGATGACTGGGATATGGAAATCACCCACGTGATTCGTGGTGAAGATCATATCAACAACACGCCGCGTCAGATTAACATCCTGAAAGCGCTGAATGCACCGGTGCCGGTTTATGCGCACGTTTCCATGATCAATGGCGACGATGGCAAAAAACTGTCTAAACGTCATGGTGCGGTGAGCGTTATGCAATATCGTGACGACGGTTATCTGCCGGAAGCATTGCTGAACTACCTGGTGCGTCTGGGCTGGTCCAGCGGCGATCAGGAGATCTTTACCCGTGAAGAGATGATTAAACTGTTCTCTCTGAGCGCCGTCAGCAAATCCGCCAGTGCATTTAATACCGAAAAGTTGCAGTGGCTGAACCACCACTATATCAATGCGCTGGCACCGGAATATGTGGCGACGCATCTGCAGTGGCATATCGAGCAGGAAAATATCGATACCCGCAATGGTCCACAACTGGCTGAACTGGTGAAACTGCTGGGTGAGCGCTGCAAGACACTGAAAGAGATGGCGCAGAGCTGCCGTTACTTCTACGAAGACTTTGCTGAGTTTGACGCTGAGGCTGCGAAGAAACATCTGCGTCCGGTTGCGCGTCAGCCGCTTGAGGTTGTGCGCGATAAACTGGCTGCCATCACCGAGTGGAGCGCTGAAAACGTACATCAGGCGATTCAGGCGACGGCCGATGAGCTGGAAGTTGGCATGGGGAAAGTCGGTATGCCATTGCGTGTCGCGGTAACCGGTGCGGGACAATCTCCTGGCTTAGACGTGACGGTTCATGCGATTGGTAAAACGCGTAGCATTGAACGTATCAACAAAGCGCTGGCATTTATTGCTGAGCGGGAAGCGCAGCAATAAAATAAGCTATTGCAGGATTAACAGAATGGCAGGGGAGACCCTGCCTTTTTTATGCGCGTTATTCGGACTCGTCCAGACCAAGGCGCGCAAGGAAACCGCGAATGCCTTCTCGCGAAAGAAACAGGGCTAATTTCTCTTGCTCTGCCGGGGACATATTTTCAACGGCATCCATAATTTGTCGAAATGCATGACTGCGTGCGACGGGGTTGTATTCGGCAAGTGATTCTTCTGCCTGATAA
This sequence comes from Citrobacter amalonaticus, assembly GCF_037053465.1. Classification (GTDB taxonomy): domain Bacteria; phylum Pseudomonadota; class Gammaproteobacteria; order Enterobacterales; family Enterobacteriaceae; genus Citrobacter_A; species Citrobacter_A amalonaticus_H. The sequence goes on along the minus strand of NZ_JBALIF010000003.1, from coordinate 467,663 downwards.
AATGCAGAATGATGACGAAACGCCGGGATGTTCAGAATAAATTCCCGAACGCGCGCATCCACATGAACCAGCCTTGCCCGACCACCTTTAACGCCTGGAAATTTCTCTGTTTCCCATTTTTGCTCGCGGATCCAGCGATTCACGGTTTGTTTGGCGACCCCGAGACATTCTGCCAGCTCTTCGGTGGTCATTTTACTGTGTAATCTTTTCATATTATTTGCTGTCGCGAATCCCTAAACGCTGTAACAAACCAGTAATCCCTTCCCGCAAAAGCAAGGAGGTGAAGTTTTTTTGTTCCGCCGGCGTCATTTCTTTCACCAGTTTGATCAATAAGGCCTCCAGAGAGGCCTCTCCCGCTGATGAGAAGGCGTCAGATGCCCCTTCTGCTGAGCGCTCTGCGCTGCGGATATATTCACGAACCTGTTCGTTGACATGCACCAGACGCGCTTTACCACCCTGGACGCCGGGTTTTGGCGATGTCGCCCAGCCCTCTTTACGTACCCATTTATTGATGGTCTGGCGGCTATAACCCGTCAGATTGGCGAGTTCTTCTGGCGTCATCCGTTCCTTGAACATAACGATTCCCTGAATGGTCGTGTGGTTAATTAGCGGTTCATTTTATAGCACCATTTTAGTAGAAACCGTGACGTGTTTAACTACTGAATGCGAGTTGTTACGCAATGTTCTTCATTTGTCTGCTTTTTCAGCGATTAGAATTGGCGTTTTCATTTTGCCGTTGACACGTGCGAAGGGAATTCATATGATGCGGCCCGTCTACTCGACAAGCTTTACGTTATGGGGCTATAGCTCAGCTGGGAGAGCGCTTGCATGGCATGCAAGAGGTCAGCGGTTCGATCCCGCTTAGCTCCACCAAAATTGAACCCAACAGTTTTGGTACGTAAAGGTCTCGTGGGGCTATAGCTCAGCTGGGAGAGCGCTTGCATGGCATGCAAGAGGTCAGCGGTTCGATCCCGCTTAGCTCCACCACATTCTGAACCCTCGCTGTAAAGCGGGGGTTTTTTTATCTCTGCATTCCTTCTGGTTTTGTAATACAGTTTCTGGTAAGCCAGACAATTTTCCGGAATTTTACCTCTTTTTCTGGTGGGCATAAGTTTGCATTCGCAATGCGAATAAACTTATCATTTATGTGATTAATAATGCGTGCCATGAGAGCAGTCAATCCATGCCAGTCAAGCGTAACCTGATAAATAATATAAAAATATTCGCGCTTGCGATTGTTCTCTCCATTGTTGCTATCCAGTTATCACGCTATATTTCTCCTCTCGCTATCGTCGATTCCAGCTCGATTTATCTTTCATGGCTCCCGTTGTGCGTCCTGCTGTCGGTGATGTTGATTTTTGGCTGGCGCGGCATTCTGCCTGTTGTGATGAGTTTATATCTGACCAATCACTGGAATCTTCATCTGCCGTTTACGCAGGGTGTTGTCTTGCTCTTTTGTCAGATGTTTGCCGTGCTGGGAACATGCACGCTCGTTCGTTGGCATCTGGGGCCGCGCTGGCGCGTCGGATTGCCCAATCGAAATATCTGGCGTCGGGTGATGTGGTTTGGCTTTGTCACTCCGGTTGGCATGAAAATTAGCATGTATCTCGCCGGACACTATTTTGCCTTTCCGGTGGCAATCTCAACGTTCTTTAGCGCGACAGCAGCGGTTGTTATGATTGTGGATGTTCTGAGTTTGATCTCCGCAGCGCTCATCTTCACCATGCTGTTTTACTACCCGATGCGGATGGTCGTGAACCCTCGCTATGCCCGTACGTTCTGGCGCCGGGATATCGCCCCTTGTTTTGAAAAGAATAAGCGGTTATTTACTTTCTGCTGGCTGGCCTGTATTTCTGCCCTGATTGCCACAATGTGCTTTCCGCTGGAGAATGAATATATTGCCGGATATCTGGTTCCTGTTTTTTTCATTATTTTTACGACCGGCGTGGGTAAACTTACCTATCCCTTTTTGAATCTAAGTTGGGCTGTTACAACACTGTTTCTGCTGACCTACAACCGTAACTTTTTGCAGGGCGTGGAGTCAGAGTATTCTCTGGCATTCATTCTGTCTGTGCTCGTCTCATTCAGCATTTGCCTGCTCTATATGACACGTATTTACCAGCGAAGTGAGTGGCTTAACCGCCGTTGGCATTTGCAGGCGCTTACCGACCCCTTAACCCGTTTACCTAACCTGCGTGCGCTGGAACAATTCCTGCATAAAGATACCGGGCAGAATGTCTGCTGTCTGCGGCTGGATAACCTCGAGTTTCTCAGCCGTCATTACGGTATGTTGATGCGCGTTCATTGCAAACGTACAGTCCATCGTATGCTACAACCACTGATGAACGAGAATGAAAAAGTCTTCCAGCTTCCGGGCAGTGAGTTATTGCTGGTGCTCAGCGGGCCAGAGACCGATGCCCGTTTGCAGCATATGCTCGATTTACTGAACAGTCGCAAAATTTACTGGAACAATACCGGTCTCGATATGGGATATGGCGCGTCCTGGGGAAACTGGGATGGTAAACAAGAGACGTTGCAGCCTTTGCTGGGACAGCTCAGTTGGCTGGCGGAACAATCCTGCACGCATCATCGTGTGCTGGCATTGTCGCATAGCCAGGAAGTAGCGACAGGCCAGACGACCGAGCGCGTTCTGCTGCTCAATAAAATTCGTAAAGCGCTCGATGGTGGCGATCTCCTGCTTTATGCGCAGCCTATCCGCGACGCGAACGGGAAAGGCTATGATGAAATTCTCGCACGGCTGAAAAGCGATGATGGCATCATGACCCCGGATCAGTTCATTCCGCTGATTGCGCAGTTCAACCTCAGTGCGCGCTTTGATCTGCAGGTTGTTGAAGCCTTACTAAACTGGTTGTCTGCCCATCCTTCAGCCGATCCTGGACCCCGTTTTTCAGTCAACTTAATGCCGCTGACGTTGCTCCAGAAAGACACGGCATCGCACATTATTCGCTTGTTTAGCCGCTATGGTATTGCGCCTGAGACGGTCATTATTGAAATCACCGAAGAACAGGCATTTTCCAACTCGGAAGCCAGCGTGCAGAATATCGAACAACTGCACAAATCCGGCTTCAGGATTGCCATTGACGATTTTGGAACCGGATATGCCAACTACGAGCGGCTGAAACGCCTGCAGGCGGACATCATCAAAATTGATGGTGTCTTTGTGAAAGACATTTTGACTGACTCGCTGGATGCGATGATCGTGAAGTCGATAACTGACCTGGCTAAAGCGAAGTCACTCAGCGTGGTGGCGGAATATGTAGAAATGCCTGCGCAACGGGATTTGTTACTGAGTCTGGGGGTCAACTATCTACAGGGATACCTGATTGGGCGACCGCAGCCGCTGGAAGATTAACGGGCATAAAAAAACCGGAGAACGCACTCTCCGGTTTTTTGTACTTCAGCGCAGCCTTACAGAACCAGTGCTGCGATAGACGCAGACAGCACGCTAACCAGCGTTGAACCGTAAACCAGCTTCAGACCAAAGCGAGATACCACGTTGCCTTGCTCTTCATTCAGACCTTTAATCGCACCTGCGATGATGCCGATAGAGGAAAAGTTCGCGAAGGATACCAGGAAGACAGAGATAATACCTTCCGCACGCGGTGAGAGCGTAGAGGCAATTTTCTGCAGATCCATCATCGCAACGAATTCATTGGAAACCAGTTTGGTTGCCATGATACTGCCCACCTGCAGCGCTTCATTTGACGGTACACCCATAACCCATGCGACCGGATAGAAGATGTAACCCAGAATGCCCTGGAAGGAGATGCTGTAGCCGAACCAGCCCGTTACGGTAGCAAACAGGGCGTTCAGCGCAGCGATCAGCGCGATAAAGCCAATCAGCATTGCCGCAACAATAATTGCCACTTTAAAGCCCGCCAGAATGTATTCCCCCAGCATTTCGAAGAAGCTCTGGCCTTCGTGCAGGTTAGACATCTGGATATTCTCTTCGCTGGCGTCAACGCGGTATGGGTTGATCAGCGACAGAACGATAAAGGTGCTGAACATGTTCAGAACCAGCGCCGCTACGACGTATTTTGGCTCCAGCATCGTCATGTACGCGCCGACGATAGACATGGAAACGGTGGACATTGCTGTCGCCGCCATGGTGTACATGCGGTTGCGGGACATTTTTCCGAGAATGTCTTTATAGGCGATAAAGTTCTCGGACTGACCGAGAATCAAGGAACTGACGGCGTTAAACGATTCCAGTTTACCCATTCCGTTGACTTTCGATAACAGGAAGCCAATGGCGCGAATGATGACTGGCAGCACACGAATATGCTGAAGGATACCGATCAGCGCGGAGATGAAGACGATTGGGCACAGAACTTTCAGGAAGAAGAAAGCCAGACCCTGATCGTTCATGCTGCCGAAGACGAAGTTCGTCCCTTCATTAGCGAACCCGAGCAGTTTTTCAAACAGTTCAGAGAAGCCCTTAACGAAGCCAAGGCCGACGTTAGAGTTCAGGAAGAACCAGGCCAATAACACTTCGATAACAAGTAATTGAATGACATAACGAATGCGAATTTTTTTGCGGTCACTGCTGACAAGCAATGCGAGGATCGCAACAACGGCAAGTGCCAGTACAAAATGAAGGACGCGGTCCATATTTGCTCCAAATATGAGGCAGGTTTAATTTCTGTGCACATTCTATGTAACGGATACAAAGAAAACGAGATCAAACACACACTATAATCAGGACCTGTGACGAGATTCAAAAATAGTGATCCGCCATACACTTCTGTGATGTTTAGTATGGAAGTGAAAAGTTACATTGTTGTGCTAATCTAATAACAATTGTCATACATGCTGAGCGCATTGTCAGTCGTCAATTTATTCATTGTTCCCGCCTATCAGAGAAATCACTACTACCCCATTTCACGTACTTGATAACAATTCTCATTAGGCATAGCATAAAACATAGCAAAGGCTATATTTCCGAGGCAGAAAATGACAAGCGATCGCGTTGAGAGTAGCAGTGGAAGGGCAGCGCGCAAGTTAAGGCTTGCATTAATGGGACCTGCGTTCATCGCGGCTATCGGTTATATCGACCCGGGTAACTTTGCGACGAATATCCAGGCCGGGGCCAGTTTTGGCTATAAATTGCTGTGGGTGGTGGTCTGGGCAAACCTGATGGCGATGCTGATCCAGATATTGTCGGCCAAGCTCGGTATTGCCACGGGCAAAAACCTGGCAGAACAAATCCGCGATCATTATCCGCGCCCGGTGGTCTGGTTCTACTGGGTACAGGCGGAAATTATCGCGATGGCGACCGATCTGGCGGAATTCATTGGCGCCGCGATAGGCTTCAAGCTGATTCTTGGCGTCTCGCTTTTACAGGGCGCGGTGCTGACCGGGATCGCCACGTTTTTGATTTTGATGCTTCAGCGGCGTGGACAAAAACCGCTGGAAAAAGTGATCGGTGGACTGCTGCTGTTCGTTGCGATGGCTTATATTGTTGAGTTGATTTTTTCCCAGCCTAACTTTGCGCAGTTGAGCAAAGGCATGATGATTCCCAGCTTGCCCAACTCTGAAGCGGTGTTTCTCGCTGCCGGAGTGCTGGGGGCGACCATTATGCCGCATGTGATTTATCTGCATTCTTCCTTAACGCAACATCTGCATGGCGGAACCCGTCAGCAGCGGTATGCGGCAACGAAGTGGGACGTGGCGATTGCCATGACCATTGCGGGATTTGTCAATCTGGCGATGATGGCGACAGCGGCCGCCGCATTTCACTTCAGCGGTCACACCGGCGTTGCCGATTTGGATCAGGCTTATCTGACGCTTGAACCGTTATTGAGCCATGCGGCGGCAACGGTCTTTGGTCTGAGTCTGGTCGCCGCCGGGTTGTCATCAACGGTTGTAGGTACACTGGCGGGACAGGTGGTGATGCAGGGGTTCGTGCGCTTCCATATTCCATTGTGGGTACGCCGGACTATCACGATGATGCCCTCTTTTATTGTTATTCTGCTTGGTCTTGATCCGACACGTATCCTGGTGATGAGTCAGGTGCTATTGAGCTTTGGTATCGCTCTGGCGCTGGTGCCGCTGTTGATTTTCACCAGTGACAGCAAGCTGATGGGCGATCTGGTGAATACCCGCTGGGTGAAACAGACTGGATGGATGATTGTAGTGCTGGTGGTGGCGCTGAATCTGTGGTTACTGATAGGGACCGCGCTGGGACTCTGAGTGAAAAACCGTGACCTGTTACAGGTCACGGTTTAAGTATTAATGACGGTGTTTATGACCTCGTCCCGGACCCCGGTGGTCATCGCGATCGCGCCAGCCTTCGCGGTATCCGCGCTCATAAGCGTTACGCTTATCCCAGCCACGGTGATAGCCATTATCATGTCGCCACCAGCGATCTTTACGCCATTCATAATTGCGATGCCAGTAGTCACGGTCACGCCAGTGTCCGCCGTCCCAGTAGTTACCGTAATTATCGCGATCGCCAATTTGTAATTTTATCGATGGCAACAGGGTGATTTCGTCCGCATTTGCGGCAAGCGGTGCAAAAGCCAGCAAGGCTGCCGCCAGAATCAGTGACCTGAACATTCTTTATCTCCTTCACGATCGAAGCCGTAATCGGCCTGTTAACGCAATATTACGGGGACGTAAAGCTCCATTTCATCGCCTTAACTCTTAAATCATGAGTGAGAGCACGAATTGCTAAAAACGTTTAAGGCGTGCTGTTCAGGATGTTATCAATATCGGCGCATTCTTCTGCTGTGAAGTGACGGTTTGCCAGCATCCCTGCAGCGTCTTCAATTTGCGCCGTTTTACTGGCACCGACCAACACTGACGTGACGTTATCATTACGCAACACCCACGCGAGCGCCATCTGCGACAGTTTCTGCCCGCGTTTTTCAGCCAACGCATTCAACTGGCGGACTTTTTCCAGTTTCCCGGCGGTAAGTTGCTCCGGACTTAAAAAACGGCTCCCGCTGGCGGCCCGGGAATCGGCGGGGATCCCGTTCAGATAGCGATCGGTGAGTTGCCCTCCTGCAAGAGGTGAAAAGGCGATGCTGCCCACACCTTTTTCCTGCAATATTGCCAGCAATTCATTTTCCGCCCCGCGTTCAAACATTGAATATTTGGGTTGATGAATCAGACAAGGCGTCCCTAAATCATTCAGGATTTCAATCGCTTCGCGAGCGCGATCGGCCGGATAATTGGAGAGTCCGACGTACAATGCTTTTCCCTGACGCACGATGTGGTCCAGCGCCTTCATTGTCTCCGTAAGTGGGGTGTCGGGATCGGGACGATGGTGATAGAAAATATCAACATACTCCAGCCCCATCCGTTTCAGGCTCTGATCAAGACTGGCGATGAGATACTTGCGGGAACCCCAGTCACCGTAAGGGCCGTCCCACATGGTATAACCCGCTTTCGTGGAGATGATCAGTTCATCGCGCCACGGTAAAAAATCCTCCTGCAGGATCCGGCCGAAATTACGCTCTGCCGAGCCGGGAGGGGGACCGTAATTATTGGCGAGATCGAAGTGAGTGATCCCCAGGTCAAACGCGCGCTGTAGCAGGGCACGACTGTTTTCCACCAGGGTGGTGTCGCCAAAGTTATGCCACAGGCCAAGCGAAATTGTGGGCAGTTTCAGGCCACTCTGACCGCAGCGGCGATACGACATTCTCTGATAGCGATTTTCATCAGGCTGGTAAACCATAGTCTTCCCTCGCAGTGAATTTAGCTCTCAAGTGTATACGTTTACACTCGCCCTTTTTCAATGATATTTCCGTCCGTTGCGCTGTAAATTCTGCTTTCCACCCCCATCGTCGCGGCTTTCTGGACAGGCCCCACGGTTCTTCAATACTCAACATGAGGTTAACGTCAGAAGGATAGCTGTTATGCAAACCCCTTATACCGTCGCGGATTATCTGCTCGACAGAATCGCAGAGTGTGGCATTGAGCATCTGTTTGGCGTGCCGGGCGATTACAACCTGCAATTGCTTGATCAAGTGATTGGCCACCCCACAGTGCGTTGGGTTGGTTGTGCAAACGAGCTTAATGCCGCTTATGCCGCCGATGGCTATGCGCGAGTGGCAGGGGCAGGAGCACTTTTGACCACTTTCGGCGTAGGGGAACTGAGTGCGATAAACGGTATTGCGGGCAGCTATGCGGAGTATGTTCCCGTTCTGCATCTGGTTGGCGCGCCGTGCAGCGGCGCTCAGCGTCGTGGAGAATTGATGCACCACACGTTGGGTGATGGTGATTTCCAGCATTTTTACCGGATGAGCCAGCCAGTCTGTGCCGCCAGTGCCGTACTCGATGCGCAAAACGCCTGCCATGAAATCGATCGCGTACTGTGCTGTATGTTGACGGCTCATCGCCCCGGCTATCTGATGCTGCCTGCCGATGTAGCAAAATGTCCGGCTGTACCACCTTCACTGCCGCTTGATTTCACGATGCCTGAATCGCAGGAGGGTGTGGTGACAGCATTTCGTTATCACGCCCGACAACGGCTGATGAACAGCCCTCGGGTTGCGCTGTTGGCCGATTTTCTTGCCCAGCGTTTTGGCCTGCAACCCGTTCTCCAGCGCTGGATGGCAGAGACGCCGATGGCGCATGCCACGCTGCTAATGGGAAAGGGACTTTTTGACGAACAGCAACCCGGATTTGTCGGCACCTACAGCGGCGGAGCCAGCAGTGACGACGTTCGTCAGGCGATTGAGGAGGCGGATACCACGATTTGTGTAGGCACCCGATTTGTCGATACCCTGACCGCTGGCTTCACCCAACAACTGCTCCAGGAGCGTACGATTGAGGTTCAGCCCCATGCATCTCGCGTCGGGCGGATCTGGTTTAGTGGTTTATCGATGGAACAAGCGGTCACAACGCTACGGGAGTTATGTCTGGAACTTACTTTCGCGCCACCTCCCGTAAGGTCAGCGCCCCGCCAGCCACATGTGGACAGCGGCGCGCTGACGCAGGAAAACTTCTGGTATACCGTCCAACACGCTCTCGCCCCCGGCGATGTGATCGTCGCCGATCAAGGTACCGCGGCATTTGGGGCGGCATCGCTCTCACTGCCCACCGGGGCGGAACTGCTTGTTCAGCCGCTTTGGGGATCGATAGGGTATGCCTTGCCCGCGGCGTTTGGTGCGCAAATGGCAGCGCCCGGGCGTCGGGTGATCCTGATAACCGGTGACGGTGCAGCGCAACTGAGCGTTCAGGAGATAGGCTCCATGCTGCGTGACGAACAGACACCGATTATTCTGCTGCTCAACAACGACGGCTATACCGTGGAGCGCGCCATTCACGGGGAAAAGCAGCGCTACAACGATATTTCATCATGGAACTGGACCCAGATCCCGCCAGCATTCAGCCTGGCAGAACAGGCCGAATGCTGGCGGGTAACGCAGGCCATTCAGCTTAAGGAGGTACTTGCCCGGCTGACGTCTCCACAACGGCTTTCGCTGATTGAAGTGGTGCTGCCGAAAGCCGATTTACCTGCGCTGTTGCGGACAGTCACCCGGGCGCTGGAGTCGCGCAACCGTGGGGATTAATCGTCCCGGTTGGCTATCATCATCGGTTTCCCTGCCAGTAACAGCCACGCCGGAAGCATCACAATGCACAGTAGTGGCAGCAGAGTGGTATCCGGAACAACCACAGCCGCCATAAACAGACTCATCCAGCCATCGCGGGTCACCACCAGCATCAGACCCAGAATGGCGCAGGAAACGGTAATGGCGGCGGGAACAGCTTCCACGTGCGCATGCAGCATCAGGCCCAGAGCCACGGCGACGAAGACCGCCGGGAAAATCCGTCCGCCACGAAAACCGCTGGCGGCCGCAATGACCAGTGCGGCGAGCTTAATCACCGCTAACAGGAAGAAATCCGTAGTGCCCAATGTCTGGCTGGATGCGATTTGCTGCATTTCAGCCAGACCTTTAAATAGCGTAAGCGGCCCGCCCACAACACCGAGGATGCCTAAAAGAAAACCACCAATACCGGGAATCAGCACCGGGTTTTTCAGACGGTGTAATAGCGCGTGCATCCGGGGCAGACACCAGACCGCAACCATGCCTGCCGCAATGGCTATTGCGGCCACCACGGCTCCGCTCAAGATGTCCACTATACGCATCTGGGTATAGTGGGGGATGGGAAGTGAAAAATGAGGATGAAAGAAGAGGCTGGTGGTCAACGATCCTGCTGCCGCTGCCATTAGCGGTGCAAACAGGCGATCCCACAACGGTGTATCCTTAGAACCGCTCAGGGTCTGCGAAAAAATCAGCGCGGCGGCAACCGGGGTGCCAAACAGAGCGCCTATGGTGCCGGCAGAGGCCAGGATAGTCCAGTCGAGTGCGCCAATGCGCGGAAACAGGCGACGCCCCAGCGCAACGGCTATCGCAATATTCACCGCCATGATTGGATGTTCCGGACCGAGGCTAACCCCGCCCGCCAGGCCCAGCACCAGAGCGATAATCAGTCCAGGCAAGGCTATGGGGGAGATTGGCGCGCCGATCAGGGGTTCGGTCGCCGGGTCCGGACCGGCATGGCCAGGGCTGTAACGAATCACCAGCCCAACCAGAATCCCGGTCAGTGTCAGCGTGAATATAATCCAGACCGGTGAGTCGGCTGCGATTCCCAGACCGCCCGGTAAACGTTGCCAGAGGATGTTTTGCAGTATTGAGGCGAACTTCATCACCACAATCAGGACTAAACTTGAGGCGATGCCCAGTATCAGTGCCGGTAGCGACAATATCAACATGGTTCTGGCCCGCGGATGGAGCATGTTTTTTTCCTTAAACGTCGTATTTTGCGCTTAGTTTGCCGTCTCAGCCTGACGGCATCGCTGCAAATGGTGCTGAAACGATAAAGTTATTGTGTGACCGGGATCTATATTTTCAGGGGACTCGCTTTTCGGGCGTTGTCGTTAGGAGCCTCTGAATTTACAGTGTGGCAAAGACTTATTTTGACTTTAGCGGAGCAGTTGAAGAATGACAAAGTATGCTTTAGTGGGGGATGTCGGCGGCACCAATGCGCGTCTTGCTCTGTGTGATATCAACAGTGGCGAGATTTCGCAGGCCAAAACCTATTCGGGTCTGGATTATCCGAGCCTGGAAGCCGTTGTGCGTGTTTACCTCGATGAGCACAAGGCGAACGTTGAGGATGGATGTATCGCGATAGCCTGCCCGATTACGGGTGACTGGGTTGCGATGACGAACCATACGTGGGCCTTTTCTATTGCAGAGATGAAAAAAAATCTCGGCTTCAACCATCTGGAAATCATCAATGATTTCACTGCCGTATCGATGGCGATCCCGATGCTGAAAAAAGAGCATTTGATTCAGTTTGGCGGGACAGAACCGGTGGAAGGGAAACCCATCGCGGTATACGGCGCGGGGACCGGGCTTGGCGTGTCGCATCTGGTGCACGTTGATAAACGTTGGATAAGCCTGCCGGGTGAAGGCGGTCATGTGGATTTCGCGCCGAACAGTGAAGAGGAGGCAATTATCCTCGAAGTGCTGCGCGCTGAAATTGGTCACGTTTCCGCTGAACGCGTGTTATCGGGCCCGGGGCTGGTGAATTTGTACCGGGCGATTGTCAAATCAGACGGACGTTTGCCGGAAAACCTGCAACCGAAAGACATCACCGAACGGGCGCTGGCTGACAGTTGTATTGACTGCCGTCGCGCACTCTCACTGTTTTGCGTCATTATGGGACGTTTCGGCGGCGATCTGGCGTTAACGCTGGGCACGTTTGGTGGGGTCTATATTGCCGGCGGCATCGTGCCTCGCTTCCTTGAGTTCTTTAAAGCCTCCGGTTTTCGCGGTGGTTTTGAAGACAAAGGGCGTTTTAAAGCTTACGTTCAGGACATTCCGGTTTATCTGATCGTCCATGATAATCCCGGTTTGCTGGGCTCAGGTGCGCATTTGCGTCAGACATTAGGGCAGATTTTGTAAGTCCACAGCACAGCAGGAGAAAACCATGCATAACGGGGTTTTCTCCTGATTCACTCCCTGAGGCTCTTTTTTCTCCCGTTGTGTCAATCCCGCCAACTGGTATCACCTCAACCATTGCAGGTATAATCTCACCTATCATTCACCAGATTCAGAAGCGACGATGACAAAACTGACCTTACAAGAGCAGATGCTGAAAGCGGGCTTAGTGACCAGCAAAAAGATGGCTAAAGTCCAGAGAACGGCTAAAAAATCACGCGTGCAGGCTCGTGAGGCGAGGGAGGCTGTCGAAGAAAATAAAAAGGCGCAGCTTGAACGTGACAAGCAGCTCAGCGAACAGCAAAAGCAGGCGACGCTGGCAAAAGAATTTAAGGCGCAAGTGAAGCAACTGATTGAAATGAACCGAATCAACGTTGGAAAAGGCGATATTGGTTTTAATTTCACCGATAATAACGTTATCAAGAAAATCGAAGTGGATAAGCTGACTCAGACGCAACTGATCAACGGTCGTCTGGCGATTGCGCGTCTGGCCACCGAAAAAAGCGGTGAAAGTGAATACGCGATTATTCCCGCCAGCGTGGCTGATAAAATTGCACAACGCGATGCCGGCAGTATCGTATTACACAGTGCGTTGAGTCAGGAAGAACAGGATGAAGACGATCCGTATGCGGATTTCAAAGTGCCTGATGATTTGATGTGGTAAGAGACGTTCAGAACGGCGCCGCGTGATGAGCGTTAATCCACTCTCTGCTGACGGGGTGAACAATGCTGAGATTGCTTGCATGCAGCATCAGGCGCGGCGTCTGTTCTGTGCCGGGCAGCAGGCGACCGCCATACAGGTCGCAACCCAGAATCGGGTGCCCCATTAACTGGCAGTGAATGCGAAGCTGGTGGGTACGTCCGGTCTCTGGTGTAAGTTGTACCCGGGTTAATGGCAGTATTGTCCCGTCTTCACGTTCCCGGTAGAGGCGTTCAATTACCTGATAACGAGAGCGTGCCGGTTTGCCGCGCTGTGGGCAAATCGCCATCAGTGGAAATAATGCGGGATCTTTGGCAATCGGCGCGTCGACCACGCCCTCGTCGTTCTCCAGATGCCCACACAGTAGCGCAGTGTAAGCTTTGCTGACCGTGCGCTGGCTAAACTGCTGACAGAGCGCGGCATTCATCGCCTTGTTGCGGGCAACCACCATCAGGCCTGATGTGCCGAAATCCAGACGATGCACCAGCGTGCAGCCGGGAAATTGCCTGACCAGCCGGAAGTGGACCGAATCGAAATTTTGCGGGTTCTTTCCTGAAAGGCTGAGCAGCCCGGAGGGTTTATTGATCAGCACCAGATAATCGTCCTGATAGAGCGTCTCTATCTCGTCGTTACACGGCGGAGCAATAAACGTATCGTTGATTACAGACATCAGGCTACTCATAGTGAAGGTGGAGCGGATGATAACCTATTTTTCGCGGGTCAGTGAATAACGGGGGGATGACTTTACCTGTACACAACGGATATTTATCATCCAGACTGATAGTAAAGACATGGCCTGTGCGGGCATTGTGCATTACACTGCGCGCTGCAAAAAATTGAGTAGATTAACCAGACGGTAATGGCGATGAACGGAACAATCACAACGTGGTTTAAAGATAAAGGTTTTGGATTTATCAAAGATGAAAACGGCGAGAACCGCTATTTTCATGTGATTAAGGTTGCCAACCCTGAATTGCTCAAGAAGGACGCGGCGGTAACCTTTGAGCCGACGACCAATAATAAAGGCCTGTCAGCCTATGCCGTGAAGGTCATCCCGGACAGCAAATACATCTATATTGCAGGGGAGCGACTGAAGCTTACCTCGATAAAGTCTTTCGTGGTGTTCAGCGAAGAGGTTCCGGCAGATGCGCCAGTTGATAAAGAAAACGCGGTGCTGTCCGTGGGGCTATTGATGAACAGCATCAGACCGAAAACCGCGGCGACAGCGGGTGAAATGCGGACGGTAAAAAAACTGGCGATCACCACGTTTCAGGGGACAACGTTAATTTTCTCTGAAGATGAGATCGATATCGAGGCCACGGTCAAAATGCTCAAGGTCTGACACGCATCGAACGCATTCAGTACTGCCTTCAGGCAGTACTGAATTCACCCGCTATAAGTGCATTAACTGCCTGAACTCTTTCACCTTACTCCGGCTGACGGGGACTTCGAATTCCAGATCCTGCAGACGCAGAATATAGGTATTGTTGAACCACGGCTCAATTTCGCGAATCTTGTTCAGGTTCACGCAGAATGAGCGATGACAGCGGAAAAAATGCGAGGGCGGCAGTTTGTTACAAAACTCCGTAATATTAATCGGCATAACGTACGATTCCCGCCGCGTATACACAAACGTCATTTTTTCATGTGCTTCAGCGTAATAGATATCGTTGATCGGCGTGACGATGATCCGCTCATCCTTGACCAGGTTTATCGTGTCATTCTCCCGTGTGACTGGCCCCACAGATGAAATGCCGGACTGCTGTTGTTGCCAGGCAGCCTCCAGTTTTTGCAGCATTCCGACGATCCTGGATTCCTGATACGGTTTAAGAATGTAGTCGAAGGCTTCCAGTTCAAACGCTTCAACCGCATGATCTTTCCATGCGGTGATAAATACAATAAACGGCTTATGGGCGAACTGGCTGATGTTTTGCGCCAGCAGCACGCCGTCCAGTGACGGAATATTGATATCCAGAAAAATGGCGTCGACCCGGTTGTGCTGCAAAAACTTCAGCACATCCAGACCATCGTCAAACGTGCCGATAATCTCCATCTGGCTATGTTCTTTAATCAGCCAACTGAGTTCCTGTTGGGCGAGGAATTCATCTTCAACGATGATGACTTTCACGGTGTAGCTCCAGATTAAAGCAGTAACGTGGCGGGCGTGGTGGTCGCCGCTCGCTGGTTTGGCACATAAAACGCAATCTCAGTCCCAGGCTCCAGGCGGCGAATATGCAAACCGGCACCGTATAACAGCTTAACGCGGTGGTGGACGTTAAGCAGACCAATTTTGTTGCCAGGCATTTCGTTGGACTCTACGCGCGCAATGACGCTGGGATCGATGCCATGTCCGGTATCTCTTACGGCAATACGCACCCGGTTACCACATTCTGCGACGCTGATAGTCACCACGCCTTTTCCCTTACAGGGTTGAATACCGTGAACAATGGCGTTTTCCACCAGCGGTTGGATCAACAGGCTGGGAATAGAACAGCTAACCTCTTCATCAATGTCATAAATAACGGTGAGCTTGTCACCAAAACGGGCCTGCTCAATGGCGATGTAATCCTTGATTTGGTACAGCTCTTTTTTAATATCTATCTGTTCATCATCTTTCAGTTCAATGTTATAGCGCAGATAACGCGACAAATTAAAAATCAGTTGGCGGGCGGTGTCTGGATTAAGCCGAATGGATGACGAAATGGCGTTCAGCGCATTAAACAGGAAATGAGGATTGATTTTACTTTGTAGTGCGCGCAGCTCTGCCTTATTTGCCATCTCCCGTAGCTGCTCTGTACGGGAAACTTCGAGCTGGGTCGAGATAATCTGTGACAGCCCAACCGCCATTTCCTGCAATGACGACGTGATCTGATGGGCATGGCAGTAGTAAATCTTCAGCGTGCCGGTGACCACGCCTTTTTCCCATAGCGGGATGACCAGCATTGAGTGAAGCTCAGGCGTGCGGTGGGCTTCATCATTATTTTTAATGATGATTTTTCCGCAATTGATCGCCTGTTGGGTGGTTGGGCTAATGAAATCATCATGATTACGATAGTTCGCTTCCCCTACACCGACGTAAGCCAGCACATACTGAGTATTGGTAATCGCGACCGCATCCGCATGAATGTCATGGCGAATGATTTCGCAGATCTGGCGCAGCGATTCGCTGTTGACATGACGAAACAGGGGCAGAGTCTTGTTGGCGATATCCAGCGCCAGCTTGGCCTGGCGCGCAGCGCTTGCTTCTTTCTCACCCTCAACGCTTTGCACCAGCAGTACGATGAAGCCGATACAGACGCTACCGAGGATCATTGGAATACCAATCTTAGAGACGATATCCACACCCAGCGCGGTTGTCGGTGCCCAGACAACCACCAGAATCATGGTCAGCGTTTCACAGACCATGCCGCCCAGGATCCCGGCGCGCCAGTGCTGTGCTTTCGGGATCCGGCGATTAATCCAGCCCGAAAGGCAGCCCGCCAGGATACTGGTGATAAAGCAGGGGATCGCCGTAACGCCGCCGATGTCTATCAGATAACGGTGTGTGCCAGCAATCACGCCCGTGATAATGCCCACCCATGGGCCAAACAGGATCCCTCCGGACATCACGGCGATAATACGCACGTTCACCAGTGAACCTTCGACCGGTACGCCGGACCAGGTGCTGAACAGCGCAAACATCGAAAAAATCGCGGTGACGGCGAGCAGTTCTTTTGGCGTATGGGCTGAGTTATGCAACAGCTCGCGAAACAGGCGGATGCGGATGAGGAAGAACAGGCAGAAAAGCATCAGCGCTGCCCGATCAAATACAGCCAGCAGCATAGTAAATATTTCGTGCACGGGTGACTCTTGCCAAAAGGTTAAAGGCCTATGATAGGTAACCGCGGCACGGATGACCAGCTTGCTTCAACTGCGAGCCTAATGAGGAAAAACCATATTTTTAAAAGGGGATTGTGAGGCAATTGTTGTATTAACAATACATCTCATTGAACACAGGGGTTTTGTAGTTACTATCATGACAACAAGATGTTATTGAAAGGTAATGTCAGGAAGTGATTTAGACGGTGTATTTCCTCTTTTAAAATTGTTATTCCTCTTTTTACCGACGAAAAAATATTTTTGTTACCCTCTCGACAGAAGGATTTTAATCAGGCTATTTTCTAAACATGCCGCTCATCGTGGCAGCGTCGCTCGGACGGTCCGGGCGCTAACGTATATCTGAGGACATTATGGCTGACTCTCGCCCTGAACGTCGCTTTACGCGAATTGATCGTCTCCCCCCCTATGTTTTTAACATCACTGCTGAACTGAAGATGGCTGCGCGTCGGCGCGGCGAAGATATTATTGATTTCAGTATGGGGAACCCGGACGGTGCAACGCCCCCCCACATTGTCGAAAAACTCTGTACCGTGGCGCAGCGGCCGGATACGCACGGATATTCGACATCCCGCGGGATCCCGCGACTGCGTCGGGCCATCTCTCGCTGGTATCAGGAACGGTATGAAGTGGACATCGATCCGGAGTCCGAAGCCATTGTCACTATCGGTTCAAAAGAGGGGCTGGCGCATCTGATGCTGGCGACACTCGATCATGGCGATACCGTGCTGGTGCCGAACCCCAGTTACCCCATTCATATTTATGGTGCGGTGATTGCCGGTGCTCAGGTGCGTTCCGTACCGCTGGTGGACGGTGTTGATTTCTTCAATGAGCTGGAACGCGCGATCCGCGAAAGTTACCCGAAACCGAAGATGATGATCCTCGGCTTCCCGTCAAACCCGACGGCGCAATGCGTCGAATTAGAATTTTTTGAAAAAGTGGTGGCACTGGCTAAACGTTACGATGTGCTGGTGGTACACGACTTAGCCTATGCCGATATTGTTTACGACGGCTGGAAAGCGCCTTCCATCATGCAGGTGCCGGGGGCGCGCGACGTGGCGGTGGAGTTTTTCACGCTGTCGAAAAGCTACAACATGGCTGGCTGGCGTATCGGTTTTATGGTCGGCAACAAAACGCTGGTGAGTGCGCTTGCGCGGATTAAGAGTTATCACGACTATGGCACGTTTACCCCACTACAGGTCGCAGCTATTGCGGCACTGGAAGGCGATCAGCAGTGCGTGCGTGATATTGCCGAACAGTATAAACGTCGCCGCGACGTGCTGGTGAAAGGGCTGCATGAGGCTGGCTGGATGGTAGAAATGCCAAAAGCCTCGATGTACGTATGGGCGAAGATCCCGGAACAGTATGCCGGAATGGGGTCGCTGGAGTTTGCCAAAAAGCTCCTGAACGACGCGAAAGTGTGCGTCTCGCCCGGCATCGGCTTTGGTGATTATGGGGATACACATGTGCGCTTTGCGCTGATTGAGAACCGGGACCGTATCCGCCAGGCGATCAGAGGGATTAAAGCAATGTTCCGTGCCGATGGTTTACTGCCCGCCGCAACAAAGCCAGCGTCCGAAGTGACAGAGTAACGTTCCCGCCCCCTTCAAAAGCAAACAGGAGCCTTAAGGCTCCTGTTTTTTTGCTGCATTATTGTCTTTAGATCATCAGGGCGAACGTACCGGCCCAAACGATGACCATAAAAGAAATGCCCATAAAGAAATATTTCACTTTCATCTCTCCGCGTAATGACTAATACGCCTGAATGAATTTCATCTCATCTGATTATAGAGAGCTGATACCGGTAAAAACGAAACTCGGAATGTTCCCCGTTTCGTCTGTGGCATCACCTCAGAATTCTGTGCGTTAATTGCTCCAGACGGCGCTAATGTACGCCTAAAAATGAGGCGAGACAAGAGGCATTTTTTTATTTACTTTTAGTGACTTACAGGTGTCGTGATTCGGCGACAGTATAATTTCTAACGGTAATAAATAGTGATTCAGCGACGCTGATTTGGCGTTAGGAGCGGACGCATTAAAACCATAATATAATCAAGGTTATTGGCTCTGAACGGGTAATAAAAAAGGCCTTTCGGCCTTTTTAAATGTAGAGTGATGCTTCCCCCAACGGGCGGGTTTTGAAGCGTCGGTGGATCCAGAGATATTGCTCGGGCGCACGCATGATCTCTTTCTCGATAATCTTGTTCATATAGGCGGCAGCCTGGCTTTCATCAGCCGGGTAGCCTTCCATTTCTGGAGTAATATAGAGGCGATAACCACAGTTACCGGCTTTTCTTACCATCGTGACGGTAAGCATTGCGGCACCGGACAGGCGGGACAACACATAGGTGCCATTCGTCGTCGCCACGTTTTTAACCGCAAAGAAGGGGGCGAATGAGCTGCCTTTCGGGCCGTAGTCCTGATCCGGTGCAAACCAGACGGCTTCACCTTTCTTCAGTGCGCTGACGATACCACGCAGGTTATTTCTGCCGATCATTGCTTTATTGGAACGCATGCGGCCCCGAGTTTGCACCCATTCCATCAGGGGATTATTGTGCGGGCGATATGTTGCCATCATCGGCTGGCAAAGGCCCATCACCCGACCACCCAGTTCCAGGGACATAAAATGAACGCCGACGACCATCACGCCACGGTTTTGCGCCTGTGCGCGCTGCAGGTTATCCAGTCCTTCAACATCAAACCATTTACGCACACGGCGGTCCGGCCAGAACCAGGCCATACCGGTTTCCAGTAACGCCATGCCGAGAGAATGGAAATTCTCTTCGATCAACTTTTCTCTCTGCGCAGGCGTATATGAAGGAAAGCAGAGCTCAAGGTTTTTACGGGCAATGGATTCACGGCGTTTCAGGAAGGGGCGAGCCAGTGTTCCGGTACGGGTGCCGAGAAAACACAAAACAGGATAAGGAAGTTGCACCAGTGACCAGAGCACACCCAGACCAAACCAGGTGAGCCAGTAGCGCGGATGCAAGAACGCGCGGGAAAATTTGCATGTAGGAAACATAAACACCTTCTGTAGATACTCTTGGTTGTATCGCAGAAGATGTATTCTCCAGGCGGTACGCTCAGTGTATTAGGCCATCATGTACAACAATGGTTCCTGCAAAGAGTGTAAAACTGCGTCAGGAGAAAACCACGAGGGGCATGAATGCTGGCTGTATAATGTACCATCGGGAGATTAATGTCAGCCAGAAATAATTAATCAAGAAGCGTAAATATTTTATTCAGCCTTGTAAGGCCTAACAATTTTTATAATGCGAGTTTATTCGTGCTTAAAAGCAATACAGAAAAGTCGCATAAATTAAATTGTTATGAAAAAGTTGCTGTCATTGCCGTTGGAACAGATGTCGCTTAAAATTGAAAGTATAAGGAGAGTAAGTATTTACCATCGATTTCACGCAAAAAGAAGGTATGGCGATGATCTTTTTCTGGGCGTTTCTGACGGTTAGCATCCTGGGCGTAAGCGGCTATATCGCTCAGGTTCTGGGTTGGGTATCCGCCATCTGCGCGTTTATCGGTATGGCCGTTCTGGCTGCTTTAATATACTACGTCACAATGTGGTTGACTGTTGGTGATGAAATGGTCACGGGGTTGTTTCTTTTTCTTTCACCAGTGTGTGGCCTGATCATTCGCTTCATGGTGGGTTACGGTAAACGTTAATTAATTAGGCATAAAATTATTAATATTAATTATTGATTGTTTTGATTTCATATATTTGACAACTGTTTTTATTCAAAAAAGTGCCAGCATGCTGGCACTTTCCTTGTCAGAAAAAAATAGATGATACGCAGGTCATTCATTTTCTGACGTATTCTGTTTCGGACCATTCCTGCGGGTAGCGCGCGGGGACAAAGCGGAGTGTGAGTAGCATCAGTCCGGCGACGCAGAAGGCGTGAAACGTCCAGTCGAGCAAATAGTTGCCGCTCATACTACGCAGGACGCCGGAAAGATACGGTGATAATCCTGCAATATAAAATCCTACTCCCTGCATAAACGCCACAAGCTTGCCGGAAACTACCGGGTGGCTGGCATGGTCGAGCGCCAGAACCAGACACAGCGGAAACGCACCGCCAATGCCGCCCAGCAGGGCGTTACTGAGCAATACCCGGTTGACCGATGCGGGGGAGGTTTATCTGCACTATGCGCGTAATGCTTTGCAGGCGCTGGAAGAGGGCAAACGGGCAATTCATGACGTCGAAGACCTGAGCCGGGGTTCGCTGCGTGTTGCGGTGACGCCCACCTTTACGGCCTATTTCATTGGCCCATTAATGGCGGCATTTTATGCGCGCTATCCCAACGTGACGCTACAGTTGCAGGAAATGCCGCAGGACAAAATCGAAGAACTGCTGGTTAACGATGCGCTGGATGTCGGTATTGCCTTCGATGAAGTCCATTCTCCGGATATTGATGCAAAGCCGTTGCTGACCGAAAACCTGGCGCTGGTGGTGGCGAATGCTCACCCGCTTGCGCAGCAGACGTCGGTTGGTTTGAGCGTGCTCAATGATGAAAAACTGATATTACTGAGCGCGGAGTTTGCGACCCGCGAGCAGATTGACCGTTACTGTCGTCAGTCCGGACTGCGCCCGCAGGTGTTGATGGAGGCCAACTCTATCAGCGCCGTGCTGGAACTGGTCAGGCGAACAATGTTTTCCACGCTGCTTCCTGCGCCCATCGCCGCGCAACGCGACGATCTGCGGGCTATCTCTTTGTCACCACAGCTACTCGAACGCACCGCTGTACTCATGCAACGTAAAGGAGCCTGGCGAACTGCGGCGGCAAGCGCTTTTGTCGCGATGGCGCTGGAACACGCGAAGGCAGTAAACACGGTGAAGTAAACCCGGATCACGCCCGGCAAAATGCGGTTGAGATAGTGATTGCATAAGGAAATCTATTTGTGTATTTTTATGCATTAAATATGCATAAAAATAAAAGGAGAAGGGAATGTTCAGTAAGTGGATGAAAGCAGGATGTCTGATGATGGCCCTGACAGGCGCCGTATTTGCAGCACAGGAAACCTATGTTGTTGGGGCGGGTGGTACCTATCGTCCGTTTGAATTTGAAAACAGCCAGAAACAACTGGAAGGCTTTGATATCGATATTATTAAGGCCATCGCCAAAGCGGAAAATTTTGACGTAAAACTGGTCAACACGCCGTGGGAAGGTATTTTCGCGACGCTGAGTTCCGGGGATCGCGACATTATTATTTCCGGCATTACCATCACGGACAAGCGCAAGCAGATGGTGGATTTTTCCAATCCGTATTTCCCAGCGGAACAGTCTATTGTCGTCCCGGCGGATTCTAAAGTGACGTCACTGGATTCGTTAAAAACGGAAAAGGTGGGGGTCGTCAACTCCAGCACCGGTGACATTGTGGTTTCAGGCGTTCTGGGGAAAAACAGCACCGCAATTAAGCGTTTCGACAATACGCCGTTAATGCTCCAGGAACTGTTTGAAGATGGCGTCAGCGCCGCAGTGGGTGATGTTGGTGTGGTGAAATACTACATAAAGCAGCATCCGGAAAAACAGTTCAAATTAGTGCCAGACGCAAAATTTGAGCGCCAGTATTTCGGTATCGCGGTAGCGAAAGGAAACACTGAACTACAGCAAAAAATTAATGCCGGACTGAAAAAAATTGTCGCTGATGGCACCTACGACAAGATCTATAGAACCTGGTTTGATAGCGACGTGCCGACGCTCCCGTCCGAATAACTGGCTTTTTAATTTATTTTTAGGCTGACACGACCTCTGTGTCAGCTTTTTTTCAGGGGAAAACCATGACGGGATTTCGTTGGGAAATCATCCAGGAGTACGCGCCATTATTTATGGAAGGCGCGTGGATGACCATAAAATGTACCATTATCTGTGTCTGCCTGGGCACGCTTTGGGGGCTAACGCTGGGACTGGGGCGCATGGCGAAAGCCGAGCACGGTTTCTGGAAATACGCACTCCGCTATCTCGTTCAGTTTCCTGTTCGCTTCTATGTCAGCGCTTTTCGCGGCACGCCGCTGTTCGTCCAGATCATGGTGGTACATTTTGCGTTAGTGCCACTGTTCATTAATCCCCGTGACGGGATACTGGTCACCAGCGGAATAATGAGTGCGGATTTCGCCCGTGAACTGCGTTCAGGCTACGGGGCTTTTTTATCCTGCATTGTCGCTATTACGCTCAATGCCGGCGCGTATGTGTCGGAAATCTTCCGGGCGGGGATCCAGTCAATCGACCCGGGACAAATGGAAGCCTCGCGAGCGCTGGGAATGCCGTGGTGGAAAACCATGCGCAAAGTGATCCTGCCGCAAGCGTTTCGCCGTATTCTTCCTCCTCTGGGCAATAATGCCATCGCGATTGTTAAAGACTCATCGCTTGCCTCTGCGATTGGGCTTGCCGATCTGGCCTATGCCGCGAGAACCGTTTCGGGCGCATATGCGACCTACTGGGAACCCTACCTGACCATTTCCCTGGTTTATTGGGTACTGACATTCCTGCTCGCGCAGTTGGTTAATCGTCTGGAAAAGAGGTTTGGCAAAAGTGATCCACATTAAAAATTTACATAAACACTTTGGTGATAACCATGTCCTGCGCGGGATTGACTGTGATATCAAGCCTCAGGAAGTCGTGTGCATTATTGGGCCGTCAGGTTCCGGCAAAAGCACCTTTTTACGCTGCATGAATGCGCTTGAAACCGTCACTGAAGGCGAGGTCATCGTGAACGGTTTCGCCGTTCACGATCGTAAAACCGACCTCAATAAAATGCGTGAAAGCGTTGGGATGGTCTTCCAGCGTTTCAATCTGTTTCCGCACATGACGGTGCTGGAAAATCTGCTGATGGCACCGCAAATGCTGCTGGGAATGGCGCGCAAGGAGGCCGTGAGCCGGGCTGAAATGCTGCTGGAAAAGGTAGGTCTAAGCGATAAACGCGATGCATGGCCTTCGCGGTTATCCGGAGGGCAACAGCAACGGGTGGCGATTGCCCGTGCGCTGGCGATGAATCCTTCGATCATGCTCTTTGATGAACCCACTTCGGCGCTGGACCCCGAGCTCGTGGGGGATGTGCTGGCGGTGATGAAAAACCTGGCGAACGAAGGCATGACCATGGTGATTGTCACCCATGAAATGGGGTTCGCCCGTGAAGTGGCCGACCGGGTGATCTTTATTGATCATGGTGTGATTCAGGAAGAAGGCACGCCTGAGACGCTGTTTACGTCGCCGTCGAACCCGCGAACGGCTGAATTTTTAAGTAAGGTGCTCTGAAAAATAACCTGCCAGATCGGTAGCCATTGATCTGGCATTTTTGAGGAAACCATTAGCATTTTCTTTTGTCGTTCTGCTGTCCCGTCATATAAGTCACTTTTCGCCGCCAGGCAATTAACGTTCGAATCCACTTAACGCAGTCCTTTCGGGTCAGCCTGTTGTCCATACTGAAAAAACAGCTTCGGCTCAGATAAATGTTCTCTGGATGAGCGCTCAGGTGTTTTACACCGCACGGAAGATAAAAAGGGAGCATATTCATGGGATAAATATGGAAAGTCACTCCTCTGTAGACTTTCACTGCTGGCTAATCAGCCAACAGCGAAACGGGTATTCGGTTAAAACTCCCATATACCCTGCGGGGTCAAACAGAGGCCAGTGATTTACGGGATAGTGCCGTCGGAAGACAGAGAGTCCACTGGACTTTAATTTCTTTTTTATCAAAGGGATATTAATTTTGTCTTAAAATAACCATTTAAAATACAGCATTTTTTCGTGGATTGGGTAACCTTTGCTGTTGAGATATTGATAAGCATGTAACCACAAGGATGTGTCAATGGCCGATTACCGGGCATATGTTCAGAAAATATCAACGCTGACAGACGACAGGCGTGAGCAAATGGCTGAGATCTATTTTCAGTCATATGCGGGGAGCGATCTTTCCTGTTTTCTTGCCGATCTGGACAATAAAGATGAAACGCTGCTTCTGGAATATAAGGGGCAGCTTGTTGGTTTCAGTAATATCCAGTTTTATGAACATGAACAGGGCGTTATTGTTTATTCCGGTGATACGATTGTGATGCCGAAACACTGGAAACAACAAATACTTCATCGGGTCTGGATAATGAGAATGGGCTTGCTCAAAGCGCAAGCGCCAAATAAAAAACTCTATTGGTTTCTGTTAGTTAAAGGTGTAAGAACCTATAAATGTCTGAAAGTGTTTGCCCGAACATTTTATCCCCACTGGCTGCACGATGAACCTGAACTTCAGCGTCTGGCCTCTCATCTGGCGATTGACAAGTTTGGCTCGCTTTATAACTCAGTGACTGGCGTTGTGGAATGCCCTGAACATTACGGCTATCTGAAAGCACCGCTAGCCAGGATCCCTGAGTCATTGCATAGCAGGCCAGAAGTTAATTTCTTTTTACGTAAAAACCCACATTACGCCCATGGTCATGAGCTGGTATGCCTGTGTGAGCTTGTGCAGGAGAATTTTGCCACTCGCTATCAAAAATGGTTCACCGATCCTGAGGTGGAGTTTATCCATGAGTAATTGCAATCCCTGGCACCATTTTCAACAGCGATATTCTTGTGTGCATGGTTCGCTACGTGAGAGACAGGAAAAATGGTTGATGAACTGTCTGAGAGCAAACCAAAACTCACTGTACGGGAAAGAAAAAGGCTTTGCCGAAATCGCAACGATAGAGGCGTTTCAGCAATGTGTGCCCGTGGTTGAATACGAGACGCTGGCCCCCTTGATTGAACGAATCGGGCAGGGACAGCAAAACGTCCTCTTTTGCGAAAGTGTGCAGGCTTTTGAGAGAACAGGCGGTAGCCATAGCGGCGGAAAACTCATTCCTTATTCGGCGCGTGGTCTGGCGGATTTTCGTCATGCGTTAACCCGTTGGTTGGGGGATACCATTCGTGAACACCAGTTAACGCAGGGGCATGCTTATTGGGCATTAAGCCCGGTTGCCACCCGGCAGGAGAATACCTGCGGCGGAGTGCCAGTGGGGGCCGGGGATGCGCTTTATCTGGGGGAGAATAATCTTGCCGCGTTTATCCGATTGTCTGCCGTACCGCTTAGTGTCGGTAATGTGGAAGATATGGCCGACTGGCAACTGCTCACGCTCAACTATTTACTACGTAGTCACGATCTAAGGCTTATTTCGGTCTGGAGTCCGGCTTTCCTCACCTCATTACTGACGGGGTTGCAGACGCGTCAGCAGACATTACTCGCGCTGCTGGCCCATGGCGGAGACATCGCCGGACATACTCTGGCTCCTGATGCCCAGGCGCTAAGCCGTTATCAACACTATCTTCTTTCGTCTGACACTCGCCAGCTTTGGCCTGAGCTGGCAGTCATTAGCTGTTGGACAGATGCCGCCTCGCAATCGCTGGCCGATGAGATGATGCAGCATTTTTCAGGTGTCTGCCTGCAGCCAAAGGGACTTCTTTCGACCGAAGCGGTTATTAGCGTGCCGGATAAACATGGTCTGCCAACATTGTGCGTCGACAGTAATTTTTATGAGTTTATCGCTGACGATGGCGTGATATCGCTGGCTGATGAACTGGTTGTCGGCGCGGAGTATCGTGTGATTGTGACCACCAACAGCGGTCTTTATCGCTACCAAACGGGCGATCGTGTGAAATGTACAGGTGAAAGCGAAGGGATACCTGGGCTGCGTTTCACCGGACGTGACGGGGTATACAGCGACCTGGTTGGCGAAAAGCTGACTGAACCTTTTGTTATTAACTGTCTGGCGTCTCTGCGCGGTTTTGCCGCTCTGGCGCCGGATATCGCAACGCCCGGGTATGTGCTGTTACTGGATAGCGCGCTTCGTGAGCGCAATGTGCCGTATCTTAACGATATTGAAGAACGGTTGCGTAGTAATCCGCAGTATTGCTATGCCCGACGGCTTGATCAGCTTGCGCCATTGCGTTGTCAGTTTATTGATAATCCCGCCGATCGTTATTTGCGCTGGCGTCAGCGGCAGGGAAAACGACTAGGGGATATCAAGATTCCCGCAATTTTCACCGCCGATGAGTGGCGTGGCACCTTTCAGACAGGAGTGTAAAAAGATATGGATAATCTCGCGTACAGCCCGCAGAGAAAAATGAAGCTGGTGCTGATCTCCCCGAAAGGGCCGCTGTATCGCAGTAGGGGCGGAATTTTTAAACGATCCTTGCGCTATCAGCCGCTCACCCTGACAACGCTGGCAGCACTGGTGCCCGACACGTTGCCAGTCGATATAACTCTGATTGACGAGAGTATCAGCGAAATCCCGGCGGATCTTGACGCCGATCTGATAGGCATGACAGTGATAACCGGTACTGCCCCAAGAGCTTATGAGCTGGCTGCAGGTTTTCGGGCGAAGGGGATTACCGTCGTTCTGGGAGGACCGCACGTGACGCTGTTACCACAGGAGGCGGCGGGTCACGCTGACAGCATATGTGTGGGTTATGCGGAGCAAAGCTGGCCGAGACTCATTACAGATTTTCTTCAGGGCAACCTGCAACCGCAATACCTCCAGGGAGACGACTTCAATCTTGATAATACTCAACTGCCTTTCCCGCAGCGCGAGCGTTTTGACAGTAAACATTTTCTGACCCAGTCCGTATTTGAGGCAACGCGTTCCTGTGCGCACAATTGCGAATTTTGCGTTGCGCCAACCGCATGGGGAAGAAAGCAGTTTCAGCATCCTGTCGAGTGGGTGGTGAATGATATCCGTCAGTTTGTCGCCCGAACGGGAAAACGCAAACTCATCTTTGTCGACCTCAACCTTGTCTCCGATATTGGTTATGCGAAAGCCTTGTTTAACGCATTGATCCCATTGAAAATAAAATGGTTTGGTCTCTCTACGGTGCTGATTGCCCACAACCGGGATCTGATGGAGCTGATGGCAAGGAGCGGTTGCAAAGGGCTGCTGCTTGGGCTGGAAACCGTCAGCGATGGCAGTCTGAAGGATGCCGGAAAGAAGTTTAATGGCTCTGTGGATTACAAAGCGTTGATTGGCGATCTGCACCGACTCGGGATCTCCGTGCAGGGGTGTTTTGTGTTTGGTCTTGATCACGACACGACGGATGTTTTTGATCGTACCGTCGAACTGGCTATTGAATCGGGTATCGATCTTCCGCGTTTCTCTGTCCTGACGCCATTCCCGGGTACGCCGCTATACCATCGTCTCGAAGAGGAAAAGCGTATTTTGACCAAGGACTGGTCGTTATACGACGCCCAGCATGTTGTCTTCCAGCCGAATCTGATGAGCGTGCGAGAACTGGAACTTGGTCATGAACGCGCATGGAAAAAAGTCTACCGTTATAGCAGCATTGCCCGACGATTGTGGAATGCGAAAAATTGCCAACCGCTGGCGTTAACGGCAAATCTGGGATATCGCTTTTATGCCCATCATTTGCATGAGTTTTATACCTGCGACTGGCCAATTGAGTACTCACCAGAGCGGAGCGCTTAATTGATGAGACTGACATTTATTCACCCGGCGATTGGACATCGTAAAAATGAATCCTACCTGCGATCCTGGCAGATGGAGCCATTACCCGTTGCAGCCCTGAAAGGGTTGACGCCAACAGATATTGATACCCGCTTCTATGACGATCGTCTGGAACATATCCCATATGATGAGCCCACCGATGTGGTCGCGATTCCCGTCGAAACTTATACCGCCAGGCGAGCATACCAGATTGCCAGCGAATATCGCCGCCGTGGCGTGCCGGTCATTATGGGCGGATTTCATGTGACGCTTGTTCCTGATGAGGCGGCGCGTTTTGCGGATGCTATTGTCACTGGCGAGGCCGAATCTTGCTGGGATGAAGTGATTGATGATTTACGCCATCGCACGCTCAAGCCCCATTATCAGGGGCAACAAACCGATCTTCGACAAGTGAAAGTTGATCGTAGCTTGTTTCAGGGGAAGCGATATTTACCCATCGGGCTGATTGAAACGGGTCGTGGGTGCCGTTTTCCTTGTGAATTCTGCGCAGTACAAACTTTTTACCAGCGGCGCTATCGCAGACGCGATATTGACAGCGTCCTCAGTGAACTGAATTCACTGAAAACGCAGAAAAAAATGTTCTTTTTTGTCGATGACAACTTTGCCGGGAGCTTGCGCGAAAGTCGTGAGGTGCTCCCTGCGTTGAGGCAGGCTGATGTGCGCTGGGTAACGCAAATGAGCATTAATGCCGCTCATGATGAAGGGTTCGTACAGGAACTGGCGCGGGCCGGATGTCGTGGCGTGTTAATTGGCTTTGAATCACTTAATGAAAAGAACCTGCTGTTGATGAATAAGCGGGTTAATACGATGAAGGGCGGTTTTAGCGCTGCGCTGGCCAATTTGCGCAAACATGGCATTGCGGTTTATGGCACGTTTGTCTTTGGCTACGACCACGACACACTTGATTCGTTTGGTGAGGCGGTAGAGTTTGCGCGCGAGCAAAGCATGTATATTGCAGCGTTCAACCATATGACGCCTTTTCCCGGAACACCGCTGTATTCGAGACTGGAAGCAGAAAAACGTCTGCGATTCGATAGATGGTGGCTGGATGATGCTTACCGCTATAACGAACTGCCATTTTTCCCGAACGGACTGACGCCGCAGCAGGTGACGGAAGGTTGTCTGGCTGCCAGAAAAGCATTCTATGGTTGGCGGTCAATGTTTCAGAGAAGCTGGCGCAACCGTAGCGACTTTTTTATGTTGCGGAACTATTTCCCGATTAACCTGCTACATCATAACGAGATCAGTGCTCGTAATGGTTATCCTTTGGGAGATGAAAGCTGGCAAGGCCCTTTACTGGAGGGCGGGTCGTGCATGTCGTAACCGCCACGGCAGAGAGGGATACCAGCCTGCTCCAGCTACTGGAAGAGAACGCCATGCATGGCGATATCGATTTGGCGATGACGCGTCGTCCACACTATTTCTCTACGCAAGATGATTTTGGCATTGTGCATTCAGCGCTGGCGTTAGAGGGGGAGCGCGCTGTCGGGATGTGTCGGCTGACGGAACACGCCGGGTTTGCAAATGGCGAGCGGCAACCCCTTGGTTACCTTGGCGGGCTGCGAATTACCCCCAGCTATCGTCACCGTATTCGCGTGCTGAGAGCGGGATTTCAGCATTTGCGTCAGCTTCCACCGCCGATACGTTGCTATACCAGTATTGCTGCTGACAATCATGAAGCACGCCGTCTGCTGGAGCGAGGTGTGGCGGGATTGCCTGTATACCGTTATCTCGGTGAAATGTGTTCGCTGGCAATAAGCCGAAGACGAGGACGGCGACATAATCTTTGGCGCGTGATGCCCGAGGAACGCTATGACAATGTTGTCGAATACTATCAT
This sequence comes from Citrobacter amalonaticus, assembly GCF_037053465.1. Classification (GTDB taxonomy): domain Bacteria; phylum Pseudomonadota; class Gammaproteobacteria; order Enterobacterales; family Enterobacteriaceae; genus Citrobacter_A; species Citrobacter_A amalonaticus_H. Next base: position 437,776 of record NZ_JBALIF010000003.1, on the reverse strand, counting down.
CGTCACGCCAGCAGACGGCAGTTGGCCCCCGTGCTTAATGCGCAATGGCTGCGCAATACCGGGGCGACAGTGCTAGGTTGTGAGGATGAACATTCCCTGAAAGCCTGTGCGGTATTGTGGGATCAGCAGGCGTTTAAGCAGGTATTGGCCGCACGCTATTCCAGGCGCGTCCGTCTGCTTCGGCCTCTGTATAATGGTTACGCGAGGGTGACTGGACGTGTCACGCTGCCTGCCGCCGGGCAAACGCTGGACCACTGTTTTTTGGCTTTTTTCGCAGCTGATGATAAAGAGCAACTGACGTCGCTGGTCGAAGATGCGTTAACCTGGTGTACCACGCAGGTACTGTCTCTTGGGCTTCCAGCCGGTTTTCCGGAAACTGAAACGTTGATTAACGATACCCGTGCAATGGTCTATCGCACACGTCTTTATGGCGTGGATCTCATTGCTCAACCGGAATGGGAGCATCGCATCGTCTGGCCGGAGATTGCATTGCTGTGAGGATTGCGCTGATTTACCCCAATATGGGCGACTACCGCACAAAAGATGCGATGACGCCGTTGTCGATGGGGATCCTTGCGGCGCGGTCTTCAGGGCATGAGATTGTTTTTTACGACGAGCGACTGGAGCGCCTTCCTCTGACGCTCCCTGATGTCGAATTTGTCGCTATTTCAATCGAAACTTTTACTGCGCGGCGAGGTTATCAACTTGCCGATCGCTATCGACAGCAGGGAATAAAGGTTGTTATGGGGGGATTCCATGCGACGTTTATGCCGGATGAGGTGGCGAAGCACGCAGACAGCGTGGTGACAGGCGATGCAGAGGGAACCTGGGAACAACTGTTGCTGGATGTTGAAAGTGGCACGTTGCAACCTCGTTACGAAGGCTCACGGCAACGAGGCCTGGATGACTATCGCCTGGACCGTTCGATTTTCATGGGCAAGCGTTATGCGCCGCTTGCGTTGATTCAGTATTCGCGTGGATGTCGCTTTGCCTGCGATTTCTGTTCTATTCACGCGTTTTATCCCGACGGTGTACGTACGCGTCCGGTTGAGCAGATCAGGGCCGAAATAGAAGCACTGCCCCCCGGGCATTTTATTGCTTTTGTGGATGATAACCTGTTTGCCAGCCGTAAAAAGCTGGAGAGCCTGCTGGAGGTTTTGACACCATTAAAGCGTCGCTGGGGGTGTCAGATCAGTATTGATGTGGCGCGTGATGAGACATTGCTGGATCGTTTGGCGCAGGCCGGTTGCGGATTTGCCTTGATGGGATTTGAAAGTCTTAATCCAGGTAATCTCAGGCAAATGGGTAAACAGTGGAATCATGCTGCTGGGGACTATGGTCAGGTTATCCGTGCGCTGCATGCGCGAGGGATCTGTGTCTATGGCACCTTTATTTTTGGCTATGACGACGATACGCCCGATACCTTACGCCAGTGTCTGGCATTTGCTCAGGATAACCGGCTGGAAATTGCCAATTTTAACTTACTGATCCCGACGCCAGGCAGTGCGTTATATGAGCGGCTTAAGGCCGAAGGCCGGTTATTGTCACCACAGTGGTGGATTGATCCTGACTATCGCTACGGCGATCCGATTTTTACCCCCAAAGGAATGTCTGCTCAGGCCCTCACCGAACAGTGTTTTTGGGTCAGGACGCAGTTTTACAGCTATCCCTCTATTGCACGTCGGCTATTGCATATTAACCGGGCTCGTCAGTGGAAAAACACACTGATTGCGTTACTGGCAAATTGGGTGTCACACAAAGAGATCGCCCGTAAGCAAGGGAAATGTCTGGGAGAAATGGAATGAAGCTGACGTTAATAAAACCCAATATTGGACGAAAAGAACACAGTCTGTACGTTGATGAAGGACGTATGGAGCCGCTAATGCTGGGCATTCTTGCTGCGTTGACGCCGCCGGATGTCGAAGTTGTACTTTATGACGATCGTATGGAGCAGATACCTTACGACGAACAGACCGATCTGGTGGCGATCACTGTCGAGACCTTTACCGCCCGTCGGGCCTACGAGATAGCCGACGAATACCGTCAGCGTGGCGTGAAGGTGGTGATGGGCGGGATCCACGCCACGCTCGTGCCTGAGGAGGTTGCGCTGTATGCCGACAGCGTCTTTACCGGCGATGCGGAGACGCGCTGGCAGGAGATGATCGACGATGCGCGCATTGGGCATCTGAAAGCGCGCTATGATGCACCAGTGGGCGTAGGGCAGGTTGATGGTTGCCATCGTGCGTTATTACCCCGCCGGGAAATATTTAGCGGTAAAGGATACCTGCCGATTTCGCTAATGCAGTTTTCCCGTGGTTGTCGTTTTGCCTGTAATTTCTGTGCCGTGAGCCAATATTTTGGTCGTCGTCACTATCTGCGGCAAATTGACGATGTTGTGCGGGAAATTACAGAGCAGAATAGTCGTTTTATTTTTTTCGTTGATGACAATATTGCTTCAGAGCATCGTGCGCTGGCGGAACTCTGCCACGCTCTTATTCCGCTCAACATTAACTGGATAAGCCAGGCAAGTCTGGATGTGACGCAGAATCGATCATTGATGAGATTAATGGAAAAGAGTGGTTGTTGGGGCAATGTGATGGGATTCGAGTCGATCACACCAGCCAGCCTGCACGCTGCCAGAAAATCGCCAAACATACGCGGGTTTAACCATTACCGCGATGAGATTGCGACCTTGCGCGATTTTGGATTGCAGACCTGGGCGGCGTTTACCCTCGGTTACGATCATGACACTCCTGACAGCATTGCACGCACAGTTGATTTCGCCTTGCAAAACCGCTTCGCGTTTGCCGCCTATAACATTCTGATGCCTTATCCGAATACGACGTTATACCGTCAGTTGCAGCAGCAGGAGCGGCTTTTATTTGATGGGACGTGGTGGTTGCATCCTGAATATCGATTTAATCAGGCGGCGTTTCTGCCCCTGGGAATGTCTCCAGAATTGTTAACCGAACTGTGTCATCAGGCCCGCAGTCGTTTCAATACGTTGCCTTCGATCGTTCGGCGTTTTTCTGATTTACGGATGACTTTTCAGTCGTTTTCCAGGATGAGCGCCTTCTGGCGCTATACGCTGCTGTTTCGCAAAGAGGTGCATAAGAAACACCGAATGCGATTTGGCCTCAGATGAAATATGATGAAAGAATCCTTTGCCACTCGCTTAAAATATTACCTGCTATGGATGCTGCCGGTTTCGGTCGTGTTCTTTGGTCTTTATCCCATTATCAATATTTTTACCACCACTCGCAGCGGCACACTGGCCCTGTGGCTGCCTGAAGAGCTGTTGATCCCATTAATTCCCGCGTTTATCTGGGTATATCTGTCGATGTACCTGATTATTATCGTACCGCTTTTCTTTTTAAATCTGCGGGAACAAAAGCGTCTGGCAATTGAATTAATGGTGGTTACGATCGTTGGCGCGATAATGTTTCTACTGTTTCCGGCGCGTCTGGGTTTTATCCGCCAGCTACCGGACGATCCTCTATATCATGCGATATTTAGCCACTTGTTATCACTGGACAGGCCGCACAATCTGGTGCCATCCCTGCACGTTGCCTGGTCCTGGACGGCTGTTCGTGCTATCTCACGCAAAACCAGAGGGTGGATCCCGACCGTGTTCTGGTTCTGGTTTATCGCCATTGCCTTATCAACATTGTTTGTCCATCAGCACCATGTGCTGGATGTGGCTACCGGTTTACTCTTATCACTCGTTGTCTCTTATTTCACAGGGAAAGTTTATGAAAAAAATCGTCCTGCTTCTCTTAACGTTCACTAGTCTTAACGTGTTCGCCAGCTCGTCTGATGAGGCTATTCACCGTGAGCTTCGTCAGGCCATGGTGCTGGTAGAGTCTGCCATTAATTCTGGCGAATATGACAAAATGCTGCCCGTGTTGAGTAACGATCTACGGGCCACGCCGATTACCCAGGAGTTCATTCATGGAAAAGAGGAGATTGCACCCTACTTCGGTAAATGGTTTGGCAAAGATAAATTTCTTAAAAGCCTGAATATCTCGTTGTCCGCTGATACGCAAACTGAACTATCAACTGACAGAACCTGGGGGGTGGTTTATGGAAAAGGGAGGGAGAAATATAGCCTGAATGACGGGCGTAGCTACGATATTCCCACCCGATGGACGGCGACCGTGGTACTGGAAGAAGGGCACTGGAAAATCAGAACGATCCACTTCGGTGCCAATTTTGTCGACAATCCGTTGATCAATGAGGCCACACAGGCAATTAATAAAGTGATGTATGGCGCAGGCGTCGGTGGATTGCTGGTCGGTTTAATTCTTGGCTTTTTCCTGTTCAGAAGGAAGGGCAAACGCTAGTCTTCCGGCCTGAACAACGCAACTTTCTCCCGGCGTAGCCTGGCGGCATATATGCGAAACCCAATATTTGCCGCCAGCCTCAGCCAGCGGCTACCCGGTCTGAGCAGGGCGCGGTGCAAGATATCCTTTATCTGATAACTCTCGCGCCATGCGTCATGCAGCAACGTCTGCAAACGTTCAGATGACATATTTTTAGGCTGAAAGACAACGTGTTCATTGTCATACAGGCTCAGGTCATCGGTCAGAATGCGATTTTCAGCAACCAGCCGTTGATGCAGCGATGTTCCGGGCAGGGGAGTCAGGACGGAAAAACGCACCAGATCCAGACCAAGTGCAGGGATGTCCTTTATCGTCTGGCGGATACTTTGTTCGGTATCCTCGTCAAAACCTAACACGAAGCAGCCCAGACTTGCGATCCCGCTTTCCCGAAGTTTGCTGATTTGTCGTCTGTATTCACTGACGCGATTGGTCGGTTTACCAATCTGTCGCATCGTTTCCTGACTCAGGTTTTCAAGTCCCAGCAATAGCCCCTCGCACCCGCTACGCTTCATCGCCTCGAATATTTCGTTATCGTCCACAACGCTCAGCGTGGAAAGACCTGACCAGCGAATGTTTAGCGGCGCCAGTGCCTCAAACAGCGCTAGTGAGTAGGCTCGTTCGGAATAAATATTCGGATCGAGAAATATCCAACGCTTTGCGCCATGGCTGCGAATTTCCGCAATGACTTCTTCAACGGGACGAGTCAAACCTCGCTTTCCCCATTGATGCTGAATGGAACAAAAATCGCAGCTCAGGCGGCAGCCGCGATTGGCGACGATGGTGGGGATTTTCAGATAACGGGGAGCGAGCAGTTCCCGCCGCGGAATTGGCATTGACAGGCACTCTCTTTGCGGCTCATGTCTGTAGAACGCTTGCGGTTTGCCTGAGGCAAAATCATACAAAAACTGTGGCCATGTCTGCTCTGCCAGCCCAATAAAGACTGTATCGGCGTGACGGGATGCCTCTTCCGGCATCAGGGTAGCATGGGCGCCACCTATCACGACGTGCGCGCCACGGGCACGCCAGTGGGCACAGAGAAACCAGGCTCTGGGGGAAGAGGATGCTGTGGCTGTGATCCCGACAATATCATAGTCGCCATCCAGCTTCGGCAGGCTGACACCCTCATCAATAATGTCCACTTCCACATGTAAATCCGCTGGGATCAGCGCGGCCAGTGTGGTCAATGTTAAGGGCGCATAGCCAATTGAGGTTGAAAAAGCCCCTCTCCGTCGGTATGTACGATCAAAGGGTAGAATGAGTAATACTCTCATGGTCACTGCGCCTTCTCTGTGGGAAACACAAACTCCATGTCAGCCGGGGCACCCATCGGCGGTGCCGGACGTACGCCATGGCGCCAAAGGCTGAAATAGATACGCCAGAAGGTGGGCCTGGGCTGATCATCAATCAACGAAGGGAGTCCATACCAGGGTACTGCGGGATGTTGATGGTGCGCCAGGTGACAATAATAGTTGAGCGCCAGCCAGCGAGAAACTGGCAGAACCTTCAGATTCCATGCGCCATTTTTGATATCCCGTCGAGTCCATGCGTGATTGACATATTGCAATGCAGACCAGTGCAGACCAAAGGCCCACAGGCAGGCGATATAGTTCAGAATGTGTAAATCCAGAAGCCAGAAGAGTAGTGCCTGATAGCCAAACGCCAGGGCCAGCTCGCACCATACTCCCAGTGGAGGGAGTTTGATAAGCTCCGGGATTTGCGAGCCAAAGCCGAGTACCGGGCCGATTTTTTTTACAAAAATATCAGAGCGATAAAACCACCATGCGACCAGCCATATCGCATTCCCTAACACCACGCAAAAGTAATACAGACCCAGCAGATTTCCCCCATAAAGCCAGATATTACGCAGCCATTTGGGCTGATGGGTAAGATAGTAGTCGTACAGCTCGCCGTCAGTGCGGTTATTGTCATGGTGGTTAAGATGGGCACGACGTTGTAATAAAAATGATGTCGGGAATGCCCATCCGGCAACAATGCCGATAAGGCGATTACCCCCTTCATAGCGAGACGCTACGCCATGTACAGCTTCATGCATAATGGCAAATGGCATATTGTTGATCAGGGCAAAAAACCAGACTGCTAATAGCATCCCGTACCAGGCAGCATGACTGGCGGCCCAGAGGCAAAAAGCAGAGAGAAACAGGGAGAAAACTAACAGTAGCGTATTAACGGCAAGTCGCATGATTCATCCATAAATTTAGCGCGATAAGCGGTAATTATACTGGATCACGAATAATATTCAGGAGTCATAACGTATTGGTGTTATCTGAAAAATAGAATGCCGATGAGTTTATGCAAAGACAGTGATTGCTGTTCATGCTCGCTTTTGTACTTTGCAGGCAAAATGACTCTCCACCAACGAAAGCAGGGCATCCGCTAATGACCTCGTCTGTGCGATAAGGGGAGGTTATGGATATTGGTCGACTTCGGAAGAGATGTAGTTATGGTGTCCCCTGCAGGAATCGAACCTGCAATTAGCCCTTAGGAGGGGCTCGTTATATCCATTTAACTAAGGGGACGAAGCGGCACCGAGTATACCGTCTTTTGTTTGCTTCGGTAAGGGTAGTGCCGCCTGACTGTTCAAACCGTCACCATTCAAACCGGATTTTGCTGCTTTTTCTCTTCTTCGGCGGCTTTTTTGGCTTCTTCTTTCCGCTTGTTGCTCATATCGTTGCGGATCTGCGCATGGCTCATCAGGGCGAAGATAAAGGTGCCGCCACAGATATTCCCGGCCAGCGTAGGGAGGGCAAACGGCCAAAAGAATTCGCTCCAGTGCAGCGTGCCGTTAAACACCAGATAGAGGATCTCCACTGAACCCACCACGATGTGGGTGGTATCGCCAAGCGCGATAAGCCAGGTCATCAGGATGATCACCACGATTTTTGCCGCACCGGCCGCAGGAAACATCCAGACCATGGTGGCAATCAGCCAGCCGGAAATAATGGCATTGGCGAACATTTCAGTAGGGCTATTTTTCATCACGCCCATACCAATTTTCACGAAGGCATCCCGCGTCTCTTCGGTGAAAATAGGCATATATTCAAAGGCCCATGCGGCTATGGCGGTGCCCAGCACGTTCCCGAGCAGAACAATGCCCCACAGGCGCATTAACAAGCCAACATTTCCCGCCGTCGGGTTTTGCATCACGGGTAACACTGCGGTGACGGTGTTTTCGGTAAACAACTGCTGGCGCGCCATGATGACAATGATAAAGCCAAAGGTGTAACCAAGATTTTCCAGTAAAAAACTACCCGGCACACCCTCCAGTTCCACATGGAAAATCCCTTTTGCCAGCAGAGAAGCCCCCATTGACAGTCCGGCGGCGATGGCAGACCACAGCAGAGCCATGGCGTCGCGCTCCAGCTCTTTCTCGCCGTCTTGCCGGATATGCTCGTGAATCGCCATCGCGCGTGAAGGCAGACGGTCCTCATCGACCTCTATCTTTTTCCCGCGCTGTTTTTCTTCACTCTCAACCTCAATGTTGTCGCTATGCTTATCTATCTTATCGTTTTCCAGATTATCCATACTCGCCTCTTGCTCTAAGCTGATACTTGTAAAGCGTAGCGGCTTTTCTTCTGTTGACCGTCAGGCGATCTTCTGAAAAGGCAAAAATGGTAACAATTGTATTTTTTCATCTCGATAGAATGGCTGCATGATAATTCCGGCCTGACCAGGCTATGATCACATCAAGCAGTTCGGTGATATAGACATCGTTTGACGTGCTGTTACAATCGCTCACACCTTTACAGGCGGACACGGTAGCGTTCCGTCATGGATGGCAATCAGCGATAGCCACAATTAACAGGGAGACATATATGAAGCTTCGCCTGTCGGCGCTTGCACTGGGAATCACACTCCTCGTGGGGTGTGCAAGTTCCGGTACAGAACAGCAGGGGCGTTCGGACCCATTAGAAGGGTTCAACCGCACTATGTACAACTTCAACTTTAATGTGTTGGATCCGTATGTCGTTCGACCGGTGGCTGTCGCCTGGCGTGATTATGTTCCACAGCCTGCCCGTAACGGTCTGAGTAACTTTACCGGCAACCTCGAAGAGCCTGCGGTAATGGTGAACTATTTCCTGCAGGGCGATCCGTATCAGGGAATGGTGCATTTCACTCGTTTCTTCCTGAACACCATTCTGGGGATGGGCGGCTTTATTGATGTTGCCGGAATGGCGAATCCGAAGCTACAGCGCGTTGAGCCGCATCGTTTCGGCAGCACGTTGGGTCACTATGGCGTCGGGTATGGTCCTTACGTGCAGTTGCCATTCTACGGTAGTTTCACCCTGCGTGATGATGGTGGTGATATGGCGGATACGCTGTATCCGGTTCTTTCATGGTTAACCTGGCCGATGTCTATCGGTAAATGGACAGTTGAAGGGATTGAAAACCGCGCCCAGTTGCTGGACTCCGATGGTCTGCTGCGTCAGTCTTCGGATCCTTACATCATGGTGCGTGAAGCGTATTTCCAGCGTCATGACTTTATCGCTAACGGCGGTAAGCTCAAACCGCAGGAAAACCCCAACGCTCAGGCGATTCAGGACGAATTGAAAGAGATCGATTCCGAATAAGGTTTTTGGGACGAATAAAAAGGTGAGCTAAAAAGCTCACCTTTTTTACATCGGTAATAAATCAGAATGCGTAGTTGAAGTTAGTACCAAACAGCCAGGCTTTACCTTCAGATTCGAACTTGTACGGACCTTCGTTAATTTTCACGCTCTGACCGTGCATGTAAGAAACCCCCACGTCAACAGACGCATCTTTATTGAAGGCGTAGGTCGTCCCTGCGCTCAGCCAGAAACGGTCCTGATCCGGAATGGAGATAGAACGATTTTGTGCCGGAACCGGGCTGTCATCGAAGGCGATACCGGTGCGGAACGTCCAGTTATCATCGTAGTAATAAGTGGTACCCAGCGCGATGCGGAAGGCGTCTTTGAAGCCTTCATCTTTCTGGAACAGTGTCTTACCGCCGGTGGATTTCGCCTTCAACTCCTGGAACTGACTCCAACTGGTATAAGCCAGGCTGTAGTGGATGGCCCACTGTGGTGCCACGCGGTTATAACCAGACACTTCCCACATTTCAGGCAGGTTAAGCGTCAGGTAACCCGACTGCGTCGCGCCGCCGGTTGCGGTGGGGAGGCCCAGATTAAAGTTATTGATTGCCGGAGGCAGATCGCTGCTGTAGTTACCTTTGAAGTCAATTTTGACTTCAGAGCGGTAGGTCAACGCATAGCGGTTGTTCTTGTCCAGCTCATACAGAATCCCGGCGTTCCAGCCGAAGCCCCACTGGTTACCGTTCAGGTGGGCAATTTTCGTATCGCTTGGGATGCCGTTGGCCGTGGCTGCCAGTTGCTGGCCCTGCGGAGTGCGTCCGGCAGGGGACTGCATCACCTGTCCTGCAACCAGTTGGCCCAGATCACCGGCAAAGCGTTCAATCTTCGCACGGGCGTAAACGGCATTCAGACCGAGACCGAAGCTCCAGGCATCATCTAAGCGATATGCACCGCTCAGGTTCAGGTTCATGGTCTGGAGGTCGGTCGTACCGCCGACAGAGCCGCCAGCATAGGTATCATTAAATTCTGTTGCCAGACCATAGTTAGAGGTAATGGACGCCCCCCAACCAAACTGATCGTTAATAGGAGCAACAAAGTGGGCGTTTGGCACCCAGGCGGTTGGCGCGATGTTATCTGCGTCAAGGCTGCGCCCGGACGGTGAACGGCCACTGATATTAACGTCGGGATCGATGTATACCGCACCCGCGGAGAAAGTAGGGCGATCGAACATTGTGATCAGCGCCGGGTTACGGCTGACGTTACCTGCATCGTCTGCGATAGCGCCTTCACCCGAATAGGCCCGGCCAAGGCCAGAGGAAGAAAATTCGTTTAACTGAAAGCCTGCAGACCAGGCCTGGGTGGAGATAATTGCCACTGCGACTGCGAGAGCAGACTTTGTAAACAGGGTTTTCTGGCTCATGACCATAACCTCAATTGATTTATTTTTATACAAACTATGTTACATGGTGTAACAGGAGCGCGAAGTGTAGGGTCTGCGGTACAACATAGAAATCAGACCAGTGGCGTGAGTATAGGTCGGACCACCTGAAATGTTGCAAGTATGTTTATAATATTTTTCAGTTCTGATCTCGAAAACGCGATCCATCTGGCAAATTTGACGCCTGACGCTCTCACCCTAATGGGTGAAATTTGTTTTAGATCATTTTTAAGTGTGATTTCTGTCACTTATCTTATTTCTCACCATTAACAACTGGAGAGGTAAATGTGGGGAGCGTAAAATATCCCTATCGTTTATCTGGCACCCTGGGTGCAAATACAGAGGAAATCTACAATGAGTAAATGCAGTGCTGATGAAACCCCGGTTTGCTGCTGTATGGATGTTGGCACCATCATGGACAACTCCGATTGCACCGCCTCATACAGCCGTGTGTTCGCTAACCGCGCAGAGGCTGAAGAGACGCTGGCGGCGTTGACCGAGAAAGCGCGTAGTGTGGAATCTGAACCGTGCAAAATCACCTCCACCTTCACTGAAGAATCTGAAGGCGTCCGTCTGGATATTGATTTTGTCTTTGCTTGCGAAGCCGAAACGTTGATCTTCCAGTTGGGTTTGCGCTAATCCCCACGCCCCGTTTCTCATGCCCCGGCGATAATTCCCGGGGCATTTTCATTTCAGGCAGTGACTATTCACTGTGTCTTAGCTCTCACTTTCTTCGCGCTCCGCTTGGCTAAATGTAAAAAATTGGTTAAGACTATGATCAGGTCAGACCACTTATTTTATTTTTACAGGGGAGTGTTATGAGTCAGGCTTTATCGCTGGTCACCCGCCAGGGCGATCGTATCGCTATTGTGAGCGGATTACGCACGCCATTTGCGCGTCAGGCGACCGCTTATCATGGCATTCCCGCCGTCGATCTCGGCAAAATGGTGGTGGGCGAACTGCTTGCGCGTAGTGAAATTCCTGCCGATGTGATTGAGCAACTGGTTTTCGGCCAGGTCGTACAGATGCCTGAAGCGCCCAATATCGCCCGCGAAATCGTGCTAGGGACAGGGATGAATGTACACACCGACGCGTACAGCGTGAGTCGTGCCTGTGCGACCAGTTTCCAGGCTGTGGCGAACGTGGCGGAAAGCCTGATGGCAGGGACCATCCGCGCGGGAATCGCCGGTGGTGCAGATTCTTCGTCGGTTCTGCCCATTGGCGTCAGCAAAAAGCTCGCGCGCGTGCTGGTTGATGTCAACAAAGCCCGCACGTTGGGGCAACGGCTTAAACTTTTTTCTCGTCTGCGCTTACGCGATCTAATGCCCGTTCCGCCAGCGGTGGCGGAATACTCAACCGGACTGCGCATGGGCGATACCGCAGAGCAGATGGCGAAAACCTACGGTATCACCCGGGAACAGCAGGATGCTCTGGCGCATCGTTCTCACCAGCGCGCCGCGCAGGCCTGGGCAGAAGGCAAGCTGGCTGATGAAGTCATGACCACTTACACGCCGCCGTTTAAAGCGCCTCTCTCTGAGGATAACAATATTCGGGGTAACTCCACGCTTGCCGATTATGCCAGACTGCGTCCGGCATTTGATCGAAAGCATGGTACCGTCACAGCGGCAAACAGCACGCCGCTGACGGATGGCGCGGCGGCGGTCATCCTGATGACTGAATCCCGGGCGAAAGAACTGGGTCTGGTTCCACTGGGCTACTTGCGTAGCTACGCTTTTACCGCGATTGATGTCTGGCAGGACATGCTGCTGGGGCCAGCCTGGTCAACGCCGCTGGCGCTGGAGCGCGCCGGGTTAACGCTGGCCGATCTTACGCTGATTGATATGCACGAAGCCTTTGCCGCCCAGACGCTGGCGAACCTCCAGTTGCTTGGCAGTGAACGTTTTGCCCGCGAGGTGCTGGGTCGTTCGCATGCCACCGGCGAGGTGGATGACAGCAAATTTAATGTGCTTGGCGGGTCAATTGCCTATGGCCACCCCTTTGCCGCAACCGGTGCAAGGATGATCACCCAAACCCTGCACGAGCTACGTCGTCGTGGCGGCGGTTTTGGGCTTGTGACTGCCTGTGCAGCAGGCGGTCTCGGTGCGGCAATGGTCCTGGAGGCAGAATAATGGAAATGACATCGGCTTTTACGCTTAACGTGCGTCTGGATAACGTCGCGGTCATCTCTGTGGATGTCCCTGGTGAGAAGATGAATACCCTGAAAGCGGAGTTTGCCACGCAGGTACGCGCCATCCTTAAACAGATCAGGGAAAACAAGTCCATTAGCGGTGTCGTCATTATTTCTGCGAAGCCGGACAATTTTATTGCCGGTGCGGATATCAACATGATTGGGCACTGCAAAAATGCACCAGAAGCACAAGAACTGGCGCGACAGGGGCAGCAATTGATGGCCGAGATCAACGGATTGCCGATCCCGGTCATCGCTGCCATTCATGGCGCTTGTCTGGGCGGCGGGCTTGAACTGGCGTTGGCCTGTCACGCGCGCGTCTGCACGGATGATGCGAGAACCGTGCTGGGGTTGCCTGAGGTACAACTTGGGCTGCTGCCCGGTTCGGGCGGGACTCAACGTTTGCCGCGACTTGTTGGGATCAGTACGGCGCTGGATATGATCCTCACTGGTAAACAACTGCGCGCGAAGCAGGCGCTGAAGGCCGGGCTGGTGGACGATGTTGTCCCACATGCAATCTTGCTGGAGGCCGCGGTTGATCTGGCGAAAAAAGAGAAACCCGCACCTCGCACACTTCCCGTTCGCGAACGTGTTCTGGCAGGCCCGCTCGGTCGGGCGCTGCTGTTTCGTATGGTCAGCAACAAAACGGAACAAAAAACCCAGGGCAATTACCCGGCGACAGAACGCATTTTACAGGTGATGGAAATCGGGCTGGCGCAAGGCAGTAGCAGCGGTTATGAGGCGGAAGCGCGCGCGTTTGGCGAGCTGGCGATGACGCCGCAATCGCAGGCGTTGCGAAATATCTTTTTTGCCAGTACGGACGTGAAAAAAGATCCCGGCAGCGACGTGCCTCCGGGACCACTCAACAGCGTCGGCGTGCTTGGCGGCGGGCTGATGGGCGGAGGAATTGCCTACGTTACCGCCTGTAAAGGAGGTTTGCCGGTTCGCATCAAAGACATAAATGCGAAAGGAATCAACCACGCACTAAAGTACAGTTGGGATCAACTTGAAACCAAAGTGCGTCGCCGTCATATCAAAGCCAGTGAGCGCGATAAACAGCTAGCGTTGATTTCCGGTTCCGTGGATTATCGCGGCTTTGCCCACCGCGATCTGGTCATTGAAGCGGTGTTCGAAGATCTGCCTTTAAAACAACAGATGGTGGCAGAAGTAGAGCAAAATTGTGCATCTCACACCATTTTTGCCTCCAACACATCATCATTGCCAATCGGGGATATCGCCGCTAACGCCGCCAGACCTGAGCAGGTCATCGGGTTGCACTTTTTTAGCCCGGTGGAAAAAATGCCGCTGGTGGAGGTGATTCCCCATGCAGGCACCTCAGGGCAAACGATCGCCACTACGGTTAAGCTGGCGAAAAAACAGGGCAAAACGCCAATTGTGGTGCGAGATAAAGCCGGGTTCTACGTAAACCGTATTCTTGCGCCTTATATTAACGAAGCGATTCGCATGCTTACCGAAGGTGAGCGTGTGGAGCAGATTGACAGCGCGCTGGTTAAATTCGGCTTTCCGGTGGGGCCAATCCAACTTTTGGATGAGGTCGGAATTGATACAGGCACTAAAATTATACCAATACTGGAAGCCGCTTATGGTGAGCGTTTTAGCGCCCCTGCAAACGTTGTTACATCAATTTTGAATGACGATCGCAAAGGTAGAAAAAATGGGCGGGGTTTCTATCTTTATGGGGCAAAAGGGCGTAAAAGCAAAAAACAGGTCGACCCTGCAATTTATACGCTTATTGGCGCACAGGGGCAGAGCAAGCTCTCCAGCCAGCAGATTGCTGAACGCTGCGTGATGTTAATGCTCAATGAGGCGGCGCGTTGTTACGACGAGCAGGTGATTCGTAGTGCGCGTGATGGTGACATCGGCGCGGTGTTTGGTATTGGTTTTCCTCCGTTTCTCGGTGGTCCGTTCCGTTACATGGATTCCCTCGGCGCGGGTGAAGTGGTTGCCGTATTGCAACGTCTCGCTTCGCAGTATGGCTCACGATTTACGCCGTGTGACGCGTTGCTAATGATGGCGGAGCGTGGGGAACATTTTTGGCGTGCAGAAGCAACTGACCTGCATTAATGGGGTCAAAGATTAGGTGAATCCGCACTGAATGGCTGTGGTCTGGTCAAAATGTAAACGTATATTGACTATACTTACGCCATTGAGGTAAAAAACAGCGTTTCATTCAGTGAGCGGATAAGGCACAATGCCGGCCACTGTATTTCAGCTACCCCAGGGTTTTGCGGGAATACGTGTGATTCTGGTTAACAAAAGCGGTGCAATATGCAAGTTTTTATCATGCGTCACGGCGACGCGGCCCTCGATGCCGCCAGTGATTCGGTTCGTCCCTTAACCCACTGTGGTTGTGATGAATCCCGCCTTATGGCGAACTGGCTGAAAGGTCAAAAAGTGGATATCGAACGTGTTCTGGTGAGCCCGTTCCTGCGAGCCGAACAAACGTTGGATGTGGTAGGGGAATGTATGAACCTGCCGGGTAACGTGGATGTTATGCCGGAGTTGACCCCTTGCGGCGATGTGGGCATGGTCAGCGCCTGGCTGCAGGCTCTGGCCAATGAAGGTGTCGCCAGCGTACTGGTGATTTCCCACCTTCCGTTAGTGGGTTACCTGGTGTCTGAACTGTGCCCTGGCGAAACGCCGCCGATGTTTACCACTTCAGCGATTGCAAGCGTGACGCTGGATGAAAGCGGTAAAGGGGTTTTCAACTGGCAGATGAGCCCGTGTAACCTGAAGATGGCGAAAGCGATTTAACCTGCTGTCTGACTTTCAAAGAGCCGCTGATGCGGCTCTTGTTGTTTCCTGGCTCAGGGAAGTTCTGGCGGCACCCACTCTTCGACTTCGATTAACACCAGCAGCGCGGCGTCCCCGCCATACTCTTTCGGTGCCTGATGAAAGGCCATGACATGCGGATGCTGCGCCAGCCACAGCGGCGTCTGTTGTTTCAGCACATGTTTGCCGTGTCCGTGCATCACGCAGGCGCAAAATACATGTTCCCGACGGCAGGCGGCAATCAGCGCGCCTAATTCTTGCTTTGCCTGAAGCTGCGTCAGCCCGTGTAAATCCAGAAACAGTTCCGGGGAATAATCTCCGCGGCGCATTTTTTTAAGCTCGAAATGGCTGACATCCGGGCGAACATACTTCACCGGGCCTTCGGTATTCAACAGCGGTTGAAACTCGTCAGAAAAATAGTGGCTGGCATCCGCCTGTTCTGACAGGAGTCGCTTCACCGGAACCTCGGTTATCTTTTTACGTTGCGGACGATGAACAATCGTGTCCTGCTTAATCTGGCGGGTGCCGGTCATCAGTTGCCGGAACAGCGCCTGTTCCTCCTCGCTGAGCCATGTTTTTTCTTTCATTCTGCTGTCTCATCTTTTATTTTCCGTTAGTTTACCCGACTCGCTGTGGATGCGAATGCTCAAAACGCAATTTTCACGCGCTACCCCTGCGTGATTGCTGATTTATCGCCGTCTTCGTGGCAAACTAGCCGCCGAAATTATTGCGAGCATGCCCTGGAGGAACAGATGGATAAAATTTTCGTTGATGAAGCAGTGAGTGATCTGCATACCATTCAGGACATGTTGCGCTGGGCGGTTAGCCGTTTTAGTGCGGCGAATATCTGGTACGGCCACGGTACGGATAACCCGTGGGATGAGGCCGTACAGCTGGTGCTGCCATCGCTGTATCTGCCGCTGGATATCCCGGAAGATATGCGCACGGCGCGTCTGACGTCCAGTGAGCGCCACCGTATCGTTGAGCGCGTGATCCGTCGCGTAAACGAACGTATTCCGGTTGCCTACCTGACCAACAAAGCCTGGTTCTGCGGCCATGAGTTCTATGTGGATGAGCGTGTGCTGGTGCCGCGTTCTCCTATTGGGGAACTGATCAACAACCGCTTTGCGGGGCTGGTCAATGAGCCGCCTCAGATGATCCTCGACATGTGTACCGGTAGCGGTTGTATTGCTATCGCCTGTGCCTATGCTTTCCCGGAGGCGGAAGTGGATGCGGTGGATATCTCTGCCGATGCGCTGGCCGTCACCGAACACAACATTGAAGAACACGGCCTGATTCATTACGTGACGCCTATTCGTTCTGACTTGTTCCGCGACCTGCCAAAAGTCCAGTATGACCTGATTGTCACCAATCCGCCGTACGTTGACGCGGAGGACATGTCTGACCTGCCGAATGAATATCGTCATGAGCCGGAACTCGGCCTGGCGTCGGGAACGGACGGTCTGAAACTGACGCGCCGTATTCTGGGTAACGCGCCGGATTACCTGTCCGATAACGGGATTCTGATTTGTGAAGTCGGTAACAGCATGGTACATCTGATGGAACAATATCCGGATGTGCCGTTCACCTGGCTGGAATTCGACAATGGCGGCGACGGCGTCTTTATGCTGACCAAAGCCGAGTTGCTTGCCGCCCGTGAGCATTTCAGCCTCTATAAAGATTAAACCACAACGACAACAACGAGACCGCAATGGCAGGAAATACAATTGGACAACTCTTTCGTGTAACCACCTTTGGCGAATCACATGGGCTGGCGCTTGGTTGTATCGTCGACGGTGTGCCACCGGGCATTCCTCTGACGGAAGCGGACCTGCAACACGATCTCGACAGACGCCGCCCGGGAACATCGCGCTACACGACCCAGCGTCGCGAACCGGATCAGGTTAAAATCCTCTCCGGCGTATTCGAAGGCGTCACCACCGGCACCAGCATTGGTCTGTTGATTGAAAATACCGATCAGCGTTCGCAGGATTACAGCGCCATTAAGGATGTGTTTCGTCCAGGGCATGCGGATTACACCTACGAGCAGAAATACGGCCTGCGCGATTATCGTGGCGGCGGACGCTCCTCCGCACGGGAAACCGCGATGCGCGTGGCGGCAGGCGCGATTGCGAAAAAATACCTCGCCGAAAAGTTTGGCATCGTCATTCAGGGCTGCCTGACCCAAATGGGCGACATTCCGCTGGCAATCAAAGACTGGTCGCAGGTAGAGCTTAATCCGTTCTTCTGTCCCGATCCGGATAAGATTGTCGCCCTGGACGAACTGATGCGCGCCCTGAAAAAAGAGGGTGATTCCATTGGCGCGAAGGTAACGGTAATCGCCAGCGGTGTGCCGGCAGGTCTGGGTGAGCCGGTGTTCGATCGTCTCGATGCGGATATCGCCCATGCGCTGATGAGTATTAACGCCGTGAAAGGCGTTGAAATTGGCGACGGTTTCGATGTCGTCGCGCTGCGTGGCAGCCAGAATCGTGACGAAATCACCAAAGACGGGTTCCAGAGTAACCACGCAGGCGGCATTCTGGGCGGGATCAGCAGCGGCCAGCAAATTGTGGCTCATATGGCGCTGAAACCGACCTCCAGTATTACCGTTCCAGGGCGCACCATTAATCGCTTTGGCGAAGAAGTGGAGATGATCACCAAAGGTCGTCACGATCCGTGTGTCGGGATCCGCGCGGTACCGATCGCCGAAGCGATGCTGGCGATCGTGTTGATGGATCACCTTTTACGTCAACGGGCGCAAAATGCGGATGTCACAACGGATATTCCACGCTGGTAAGAGATGAAAAAAACCGCGATAGCACTGCTGGCTCTGCTTGCCAGCACGGCCAGCCTGGCGGCGACGCCATGGCAGAAAATTACCCAGCCCGTGCCGGGTAGCGCGCAGTCCATTGGGGGGTTCTCGAACGGCTGCATTGTGGGGGCAGATACGCTTCCCGTGCAGTCGGATCACTACCAGGTGATGCGCACCGATCAGCGTCGCTATTTCGGCCATCCCGATCTGGTGATGTTTATTCAGCGACTGAGTACGCAGGCCAGCAATCTGGGACTGGGAACCGTACTGATTGGCGATATGGGAATGCCGGCCGGTGGGCGATTTAACGGCGGACATGCCAGCCACCAGACGGGGCTGGATGTGGATATTTTCCTGCAGCTACCGAAAACGCGCTGGACCCAGGCTCAACTGTTGCGCCCCCAGGCGTTGGACCTGGTTTCCCGGGATGGAAAACACGTTGTGCCGTCGTTGTGGAAACCGGAAATCTCCAGCCTGATTAAACTGGCGGCGGAAGATAATGAAGTCACGCGTATTTTCGTCAATCCGGCGATAAAACAGCAACTTTGCCTGGATGCCGGAACCGATCGCGACTGGTTGCGTAAAGTGCGCCCCTGGTTCCAGCATCGTGCGCATATGCATGTTCGATTACGTTGCCCTGCCGACAGCCTTGAGTGCGAAGATCAGCCTTTGCCTCCGGCTGGCGATGGCTGTGGCGCTGAGCTACAAAGTTGGTTTGAACCTCCCAAACCGGGAACCACAAAGCCTGAGAAGAAGACACCGCCTCCGCTGCCGCCTTCCTGCCAGGCGCTACTGGATGAGCATGTACTCTGATGGACAATTTCGTAGACCTGTTTATGGTCTCCCCGCTGTTGTTGCTGGTGCTGTTTTTTGTGGCAATGCTGGCAGGATTTATCGATTCACTGGCGGGAGGTGGCGGTCTGTTAACCATTCCCGCCCTGATGGCGGCGGGAATGTCTCCTGCACAGGCGCTGGCGACCAATAAGCTTCAGGCCTGTGGCGGCTCCATTTCTTCCTCAATCTACTTTATTCGCCGCAAGGTGGTGAATCTCGCTGACCAGAAGCTCAACATCGCGATGACCTTCATCGGTTCGATGAGCGGCGCACTGTTGGTGCAACATGTGCAGTCAGATGTGTTGCGACAGATTCTACCGGTTCTGGTGATCTGCATTGGCCTCTATTTTTTGCTCATGCCGAAAATCGGTGAAGACGACAGACAACGCCGTCTGCATGGCCTGCCGTTTGCTCTGATCGCCGGCGGCTGCGTCGGTTTTTACGATGGTTTTTTCGGCCCGGCAGCCGGTTCATTTTATGCCCTGGCTTTTGTCACGCTGTGCGGGTATAACCTCGCCAAATCCACCGCTCACGCAAAGTTGCTGAACGCCACCTCCAACCTCGGTGGTCTGCTGCTGTTTATTATCGGCGGAAAAGTGATATGGGCGACCGGTTTTGTCATGCTGATTGGACAATTTCTCGGCGCGCGGATGGGGTCCCGACTGGTGCTGAGCAAAGGACAGAAGCTGATTCGGCCTATGATCGTCATCGTCTCGGCGGTGATGAGCGCCAAACTTCTTTATGATAACCATGGACAGGAGATTCTCCACTGGCTGGGGATGAATTAATGAACAGTACACATCACTACGAACAGTTAATCGACATTTTCAACGGCTGCTTTGCCGATGATTTTAATACCCGTCTGATTAAAGGCGACGACGAACCGATCTATCTTCCTGCTGACGCCGAAACCCCATACCACCGGATTGTCTTTGCTCACGGCTTTTATGCCAGCGCGTTGCATGAGATTTCGCACTGGTGCATTGCCGGAAAGGCGCGCCGTGAGTTGGTTGATTTCGGCTACTGGTATTGCCCGGACGGTCGCGACGCAGCGACCCAAAGCCAGTTTGAAGATGTGGAAGTGAAGCCGCAGGCGTTTGACTGGCTGTTTTGTGTGGCGGCGGGCTATCCGTTTAATGTCAGTTGCGACAATCTGGAAGGCGATTTCGAACCGGACCGCGTGGTGTTCCAGCGTCGGGTCCATGCGCAGGTGATGGCGTATCTGGAGAAGGGGATCCCGGAACGTCCGGCGCGTTTTATCAAAGCGCTACAGAATTATTATCACACGCCTGAACTTAAGGCGGAACAGTTCCCGTGGCCGGAAGCGCTCAACTGAAGCCAGCGCCACGTTACAATGAGGAAAGAAGATGATCGCGGAGTTTGAATCACGCATTCTGGCATTAATCGACGACATGGTAGAGCATGCAAGCGATGATGAGCTGTTTGCCAGTGGGTATTTGCGTGGCCACCTGACATTAGCCGTTGCAGAGCTGGAAGAGGCAGATGACCATTCTGCCCAGGCCGTTTACGCCACTGTCTCCCACAGCCTGGAAAAAGCGATCGGCGCAGGTGAACTGTCGCCACGCGATCAGGCATTAGTAAAAGAGATGTGGGATGCGCTGTTCCAGAAGGCAACGCACTAATCTTGCTGTCGCCATCCGATTGCTTAATTGGTCGGATGGCGCAACGTCTCACACCGTCTGCGTTTTTACCGCTTTTCCTTTCAGTAACTTCCGCACCCACAAACGATTCGGGTTAAGTGCTGCCAGTGTTGCGGCATCTAAAGGGATGGGTTCGCCACTCATCTGCGAGGCCAGAATTTCTGCGCACAACGGCGCAGAGCACAATCCACGCGAGCCCAACGCGCCCAGCATGTATAAATCGTCATACACCGGCGCGATTGGCACATGCTCCTGGCTGTTTGCTAAATCCGCATACCGGGCCAGCGTGGCGTCATAGTCCGGAACATTTCCCACCATCGGAAGATGATCGCGAGTGGCGCAGCGCACGCCGCAACGCGCCTCTTTGCCGCTCACATCCACCTCTTTTGCCCATTGCGCAGCGGGGAAACAGTCCAGCAGACGCTGGCGGTTTTGTTGCTGATCGTCTTCGCTGTACTGCGTTACCTCGCTGCCCCGATGGTAGCTGGCGCCGATACAGTGCTGCTGATTGGCCGGATTTTGTGGTGTGAGGTAACCGTCATAGCACAATACCTGACGCAGTCGGGAGAGGGCTGGCGTCGTCGGAATATGGCTGACCTGGCCTGCCACCGGGTAGACGGGTAACGGGTGTGTCTGCGTGAAACGGTTGATCTGATGCCCGTTTGCCAGGACCACGACCTCATGTTTCGCACGCGTTCCGTGGGAAAAGTGCAGATGCCAGCCTGTTTCCGAGCGGTGAAGTGTCGTCAGAGAGTGCTGATAATGGCAGCGTAATCCCTGTTTCTTTGCAAGCTGAAGCACTGCGGCGGTCAGTTGCGCCGGGTAGAGCCAACCGCCTTGCGGATAGGTTATTCCGTCGCATCCGGTTTCGACGCCGGTAAGCTGTTGTGCCTGCTCGGTAGCCACCGCGCTTGCCAGCGCGTGCGGTAAATCCAGCGACAGCAGTTGCGCGATCTTTTGCTGGCTCTTTTCATCCCAGCCGAGCTGAGTGACGCCGCACCAGTCGTGCCCGAACTCAACGGGCAGGGCGTCATAAAGACGACGGGCAAAGGTAAATGCGGCGGGGAAAAAGAGGTTTATCGCCGCATCGTGTTTACTCAAAAGCGGGTAAAGCGCTCCCTGACGATTACCGGATGCGCCTTGTGCCGGGGCGTCATCGGCGCAGTAGAGCGTAACCTGCCAGCCGCGTCGCAGCAGCGCCAGTGACAACAGCGCGCTGGCAATCCCACCGCCGATGAGGGCCACCTCCCGTTTCTCACTCTGCTGTCGGGAAAACCATGGCGTGGAGGCAGGAATCGAAAGCGTCTGCGCCATCACACCGCGCAGCATTTCCCGTTTGCGGCCAAAGCCTTTGCATTTCTGCATGGTAAATCCGGCGTCCTGCAAGCCGCGTCGCACGAACCCGGCGGAAGTGAAGGTCGCCAGCGTGCCGCCAGGTCGCGCCAGTCGCGCCATGGCGTTAAACAGCTTTTGCGTCCACATATCCGGATTTTTGGCGGGCGCGAAACCGTCCAGAAACCAGGCGTCGACTTTCTGATTCAGGCTGTCATCGAGTTGATCGGTGAGTTCATTGATATCGCCAAACCACAGATCGAGCGTCACACGTCCTTCATCCAGCAACAGACGATGGCACCCCGCCAGCGGCAGCGGCCACAAGGCGTGAAGTTGAGCGGCAAATTCGGCTAACTCAGGCCAGTGCTGATGTGCCGCCACGAGGTCGTCACGGCTCAAAGGAAATTTTTCAAAGCTGATGAAATGTAATCTTTGTAGCGTAGTTTCTGGCTGCGTCGCGCGAAATGCAGAGAACGCCTGCCAGAGCGTCAGAAAGTTCAGGCCTGTGCCAAAGCCACTTTCCGCAACCACAAACAGAGGGTGAGCATGTTCCGGAAAACGCTCTGCGATTCGGTTGCCGCCGAGAAAGACATAGCGTGTCTCTTCCAGACCATTGTCGTTGGAAAAGTAGACGTCGTCGAAATCTCGGGAAACAGGTGTACCCTCAGCATTGAATTCGAGGTTGGCGGGTTGTATAGCGTATTGTTTCACGTAAGTTACTCGTCTGACAGGCAGTGCCACGATCTTAACGATGTGTGCCAGACGGCGCAAATTTCCGTATAAATTGGCTGATCGGACTTGTTCGGCGTACAAGTGTACGCTATTGTGCCAATCGAAACTTACTATAGTGCGACTTACAGAGGTATTGAATGAAACGTGCAGTGATTACTGGCTTGGGCATCGTTTCCAGCATCGGTAATAACCAGCAGGAAGTCCTGGCATCTCTGCGTGAAGGACGTTCAGGGATCACCTTCTCCGAAGAGTTTAAAGATGCAGGAATGCGCAGCCATGTATGGGGTAACGTCAAACTGGATACGACCGGTTTGATTGACCGCAAAGTGGTTCGTTTCATGAACGATGCCTCTATTTATGCCTATCTCTCTATGCGTGAAGCGATTGCTGATGCCGGTCTGAGCGAAGAGGTTTATCAGAACAACCCTCGCGTGGGCCTGATTGCCGGTTCTGGCGGTTCTTCCAAAGCGCAGGTCTTCGGTGCCGACGCAATGCGTAGCCCGCGTGGCCTGAAAGCGGTTGGCCCGTATGTGGTCACCAAAGCGATGGGTTCAGCGGTTTCCGCTTGCCTCGCAACGCCGTTTAAAATCCACGGCGTCAACTACTCAATCAGCTCCGCCTGTGCGACCTCCGCACACTGTATCGGTAATGCCGTTGAGCAGATTCAACTGGGCAAACAGGATATCGTCTTTGCCGGCGGCGGCGAAGAGCTGGGTTGGGAAATGGCCTGTGAGTTCGACGCGATGGGCGCACTGTCTACTAAATATAACGATCAGCCATCAAAAGCTTCCCGTACCTATGACGCAAACCGTGACGGTTTTGTTATCGCTGGCGGCGGCGGTATGGTGGTGGTTGAAGAACTGGAACACGCCCTGGCGCGTGGCGCGCATATCTACGGAGAAATTGTGGGTTACGGCGCGACCTCTGATGGCGCTGATATGGTTGCCCCGTCCGGTGAAGGCGCAGTACGCTGCATGCAGATGGCGATGCAGGGCGTTGATACTCCAATCGACTATCTGAACTCCCACGGTACGTCCACACCGGTTGGCGATGTGAAAGAACTGGGTGCGATTCGCGAAGTCTTCGGCGATAAGAGCCCGGCAATCTCCGCCACCAAAGCCATGACCGGCCACTCTCTGGGCGCTGCTGGCGTGCAGGAAGCCATTTATTCTCTGCTGATGCTGGAGCACGGTTTCATCGCTCCGAGTATCAACATCGAAGAGATGGATGAGCAGGCGGCAGGTCTGAATATCGTGACCGAAACGATCGATCGTCAACTGACTACGGTCATGTCCAACAGCTTCGGTTTCGGTGGTACTAACGCCACGCTGGTGATGCGTAAGCTGAAAGCGTAATACCGTGGTTGACGAGAAAGGGAGCCAGACGGCTCCCTTTTTACTTTTTAAGCGGTTCGTTTTCTGCTGCGATTTCTGCAGACCACGCCCGGGCCTGGGCAATGGCACCCGCACTGTAGATGGGATGCTCAAAATGATTTCCGACATCCCTGACGCGATAGATTTTCCAGTGCTTTCCTTCCCGGCGCGTATAAACTTCCAGACGAATGGGGGGCTGGTCGACAGGACCGCCCAACTGGACCATCACTTTTTCGCCGCCGAGAAAGGGTTGCGGATGTCCAACCTGTAATTGTGGAATCCATTCTGGCGCATAATCCTGCACATACATAAAGTAGTCTGAGTCCACAATCTCTTGCTCATAATAGCTATCAATCAACGTCAGACGATCGATAACCTCTTTTGCAACATAGCGTTGCAGTAATCCTGCTGTTTCATGGGGCTTATCCGGATTGACCGTAAATGTCTTCATCCATGAAAGATAGAATTGCTTCACGTCGTGAGAACTGTCTTGCGAAGGGGCTGAACAACTGCACAGTAGCAGGATGAGTGGCAACAATAAGAAGGTTTTCATCATTTCTTCCTGTAAATGATATATGTCGGTTTTGCTGCCCGATAACCCGGTCCTGCCCACATGTCGCGCTGTCTGAAGTCTGAATACCACTCTGAACCGTCGAAAATCGCCATATGACCACTTGGATTTCCGCCGGCATAGGGTTGAATGACGATGACATCTCCCGCCTGAGGGGACTCAAAGGCACTTATCGCGCTAAATCCGGCACTCTTTAATATTGGACCGTAGTCTTTGGCGTGGTAGGTGCTGCCAAGAACTACACCTCCCGCCCGTATCGCTTTACGGGTAAATTCTGCACAGCGGCTTTGTGAATGTGTGCCCGCATGCGATTTTGCATAATTAGCAGCAGCTGTTTTATCCCAACTCATAATAACCTCTGTTAGTGAAACGCGTAAAAAATTACGAGAAGCATTAACAATATTTTCTCCGTCAGGCATAACCTTTAGTGCTATTGGTATCTACAATATGTTTCGCTAATTCATTTATTAATTCCGGTAAAGAATAAAACAAACAGAAAATATTAGTTTTTGTTATTCTCTGACGATTCAGGGGCAGAAACAGAGGGCATTTTGATATAACGGGTCGGCCATATTACGTCTGGCGTAGTTTCCAGCGCATCAGCGATAATCTGCTCGGCACGAGGCCAGCAGCGGGTAAAGACGTTCCGTAGCGAATCGGGTGACAAACCCGCCGCGCGTGAAAGATCCCTGAGCGTAATACCTCTTTTTTCTAGTGCACTTTTAATATCTGCACGATGCCAGTCTTGGCTTTTTTCTCTCATTCTGTAATCCTACGAAGATGTGTTATCGGCGCCGATATTTTTTATGGTTTTTATCATGGTGACAAAAGAAGGTGATTTTCTTTTGTCGGCTGAGCATTGCCAGAATAACCCTGAAATTTCGTGTAAGAAAGAAAAGTTATTTTTATTTCACTGGGGAAAGGAACGAAATGATGTCTAAAGAATGGCTCACGGTACAGGAATGTATTGGCCTACCGGGTTTTCCCGGTAGCATCCCCGCTGTTCGCAACCGGCTCAATATTCTGAGCGCAGGTAAAGAAGGCATTAAACGCAAGCGCAGTAAATCAAAGGCGTGGGAGTACCACATTTCAATTCTGCCCGTCTATGTTCGCCCATACGTTGTGGACAGCGATCCTGAATCAGTGCGGAATGAGGCATCGGCCTGGGAAGCGGAGCCGAAAGAGATTTGGGATATGATGTTCAGACTCCTGACGCCAGAACAACAGCAGCAGGTGACTTATCTGTTTGGCACAAAAGGGATTGGCGCGGTGCTACCTTCCCTCTTCGACAATAAACCCCACTATTGAGCGCACTGCATGGTTTGCGGTTGACAACTTTAGCCACTCACAGGCAGACTTCACCCCCAACATTATCATCACGATAATGCGTAAGCGTTCAACGTTATCCAACGCACCTTAATCCTGACAGTCAGGTGGAGGGGGCGTGGCTTTTCCTCGCCTTACTCTGCATTCTGGAGTAACGCATGACAGCAGTAACCCATAAAGAAAAAACATCTGCAGCAAACACATCGCTATTTCGCATCGCTTTCGCGGTTTTTTTGACCTACATGACGGTCGGACTGCCGCTGTCGGTGATCCCGCTTTTTGTTCACCAGGAACTGGGTTATGGCAATACCCTGGTCGGTATCGCGGTGGGGATCCAGTTTCTGGCAACGGTTCTCACGCGCGGCTATGCCGGGCGGCTCGCCGATCAATACGGTGCCAAGCGCTCCGCGCTGCAGGGAATGTTTGCCTGCGCGCTGGCGGGCGGCGCGTGGTTGCTGGCGGCTTTATTACCTGTTTCCGCGCCGATCAAATTCGCGTTATTGATTATCGGACGCCTGATACTTGGCTTTGGTGAAAGCCAGTTGTTGACGGGAACCCTGACCTGGGGGCTGGGCCTGGTCGGTCCTGCGCGTTCCGGAAAGGTGATGTCGTGGAACGGTATGGCGATTTATGGCGCGCTGGCGGCAGGTGCGCCGCTCGGGTTGCTGATCCACAGCCATTTTGGTTTTGCCACACTGGCAGGTACGACCATAGCGCTTCCGCTGCTGGCCTGGGCATTTAACGGCACGGTACGGAAAGTTCCGGCTCATGCCGGAGAGCGCCCCTCTTTGTGGAGCGTGGTGGGGCTTATCTGGAAACCTGGTCTGGGTCTCGCGTTGCAGGGCGTAGGATTCGCCGTCATCGGCACCTTTATTTCACTCTACTTTGCCAGTAACGGCTGGGCGATGGCGGGTTTCACGCTGACGGCATTCGGCGGGGCATTTGTCCTGATGCGCGTGCTGTTTGGCTGGATGCCGGATCGCTTCGGTGGGATGAAAGTGGCTATCGCTTCGCTGTTAGTGGAAACCCTTGGGCTGGGACTGCTCTGGCTGGCGCCGACCGCCTGGTTTGCTTTACTCGGTGCGGCACTAACCGGAGCGGGCTGTTCGCTCATTTTCCCGGCGCTGGGGGTTGAAGTGGTAAAACGCGTGCCTTCTCAGGTTCGCGGGACGGCACTGGGGGGATACGCCGCATTCCAGGATATCTCATACGCCGTTACCGGCCCGTTGGCAGGACTGCTTGCCACGTCCTGTGGCTATCCGTCCGTATTTCTTGCCGGCGCGATTTCTGCGGTGACAGGGATTCTGGTAACGCTGCTGTCGTTTCGCCGGGTCTAAATAACCAGCCAGAAAATCAGTAGTGCGACAACCAGTGCGATAAACAGCAGCCCAGGGCGCGCGGAGAACGAGCGGAGCGTTTCGATAACCGGCGCAAAGGGGCTGTAGATTGGCTGAATATGACGCGGTTCACTCAATTCGCGATCGCGTTCAACCCGGCGCAGAAAGATCTGATTCAGCAGATCCTGCACCTGCGCAGTTGTCAGCACCGTTTGCGCCTGGATCTGGTATGTCTGCTGGGCGTACTCTTTCAGGCCTGCCAGTTCGTCCGCTTCCAGCGGCTGCTTGAGCGCTGTTTGCAGTGATTGCAACGTTGGGGCGTGTTGCAGACTCAACGTCTGGCGCGCCTGTAGCCAGGTGACCAGATGGGTGAAATGCTTTGCCGGAATCAGCTCACCGCTTTTCACGCCGGAAAGTTCCAGCATCGATTGCCAGATAAGCTTGCCGGATTCCCCCGTCGCGGCGGCCAGTCTGGTCACCAGTTGATTTAACGTATTATGTTCGGCAGGCAACAAAGGGCGGTCGGTCGCCGGGCGCTGTTGCGGCTGCGGAATCGACAACTGTCCCTGTTGCAACAGCGTCAGTACGTTTTTGAGCTGCTCTGGCGTCAGTTGGCTGAGCGCCGTCTGCGCGTAATTCTGGCGAATAAAATCGCTGACCGCCTGGCGGTTATTGCCCAGATTCAGCAGTTCCGTAAGCTGTGACAGCACCTGGCGGTTGGCATGGTTTTGCTGGGCCACACCAAGGCGCTGGTTAAGGTTTTGCTCAGCGGCAGGGAAGTGGCGCGACAGAAGCGGTGTATCGCTTTTCACGCCGAGATCGTGCTTCATTCCGGCCCACACCTCCGCACTTTGCTGTTGCGTCAGTGAAATCAGGCGGGTTATCAGTCGTTCCAGTACGGTTCGCTGCTGTGTGGAGAGCGGCTGTTCGCCCGCAGAAGAGACGACAGGTTGCCCTTCATCGGGAGGGTGTGCCGGAGTACCGGAAATGGGTTGCATCATCACTTATCCTTAAAGCATCAATCTTAGCAAAGTATGCCTGGCGGCCAGATTATGGCACACTTGCCCGGTTAACTCTCGTTCTCAAACAGGTACGACAGACGTGAAAATTCTCGTTGATGAAAATATGCCTTACGCCCGCGAATTGTTTAGTCGTTTGGGGGAGGTAAAAGCGGTTCCCGGACGCCCTATCCCCGTCGCTGAACTGGATGACGCTGACGCTCTGATGGTGCGATCCGTTACCAAAGTGAATGCATCTTTGCTGGACGGGAAGCCCATCAAATTTGTCGGCACCGCGACAGCCGGAACCGATCACGTAGATGACGCCTGGCTTAAGCAGGCGGGAATTGGATTTTCAGCGGCCCCCGGATGTAATGCCATCGCGGTGGTGGAGTATGTGTTCTCCTCGTTGTTGATGCTGGCGGAGCGCGATGGGTTCACGCTTCGCGATCGTACTGTCGGGATTGTCGGCGTGGGTAACGTAGGCGGTCGTCTACAGGCGCGGCTGGAGGCATTGGGGATCCGCACGCTATTGTGCGATCCGCCGCGCGCGGATCGTGGGGACGAAGGGGATTTCCGTTCCCTTGATGAACTGGTACAGGAAGCCGATATCCTGACCTTCCATACGCCGCTGTTTAAGGACGGTCCTTACAGGACATTGCATCTCGCTGATGATGCGCTGATTAGCCGCCTGAAGCCCGGTACAATTCTGATTAATGCCTGCCGTGGCGCGGTGGTTGATAATACCGCGCTGCTGGCGCGTCTTAACGCCGGACAGGATTTGAGCGTTGTGCTGGATGTCTGGGAAGGCGAACCGGATCTGAACATTGAACTGCTGAACCTGGTCGATATCGGTACGCCGCACATCGCTGGCTACACGCTGGAGGGCAAGGCTCGCGGAACCACACAGGTTTTTGAAGCCTGGAGCGCGTTTATTGGCCGCGAACAGCACGTTGCTCTGGACACCTTACTGCCCGCGCCGGAATTTGGTCGCATTACGCTACACGGCGCGTTAGATCAGCCGACGCTGAAAAGACTGGTGCATTTAGTGTATGATGTGCGCCGCGACGATGCGCCATTGCGCCGCGTCGCCGGTATACCGGGTGAGTTCGATTCGTTGCGTAAAAACTATCTTGAGCGTCGCGAATGGTCCTCGTTGTACGTGATGTGCGACGACGCGGATGCGGCGACGTTACTGTGTAAACTGGGTTTTAACGCCGTTCATCACCCGGCACGTTAATGTCTTCTTAATGCTCCCTGACGAATAATCGGCGGGGAGCTTATGCTTTTCTGGAGTAAACCACCATGTCTGAAGGCTGGAATATTGCCGTCCTCGGCGCGACGGGCGCCGTTGGCGAAGCGCTGCTTGAAACCCTGGCTGAACGTCAGTTTCCGGTGGGGGAAATTTATGCGCTGGCGCGTCCTGAAAGCGCAGGCGAACATCTGCGCTTTGGTGGAAAGTCCGTCATCGTGCAGGATGCGGCGGAATTCGACTGGACTCAGGCGCAACTGGCCTTTTTCGTGGCGGGCGTTGAAGCGACCGCGGCCTGGGTTGACGAGGCGACGAACGCAGGTTGTCTGGTGATTGATTCCAGCGGACTGTTCTCGCTGGAACCGGATGTGCCGCTGGTGGTTCCGGAAGTGAACCCGTTTGTGCTGGCAGACTATCGCAACCGTAATGTGATTTCCGTACCCAACAGCCTGACCAGCCAGTTGCTGGCGGCGCTGAAACCGCTTATCGATCAGGGCGGACTTTCTCGCATCAGCGTGACCAGCCTGCTTTCGGCTTCAGCGCATGGTAAAAAAGCCGTCGACGCCCTCGCCGGACAGAGCGCAAAACTGCTCAACGGTATTCCTATTGATGAAGACGACTTCTTTGGTCGTCAACTGGCGTTCAACATGTTGCCGTTGTTACCGGATCGTGAAGGCAGCGTGCGTGAAGAACGGCGAATCGTCGATGAGGTACGTAAAATCATGCAGGATGACGGGCTGATGATCTCCGCCAGTTGCGTACAGTCGCCGGTGTTTTATGGTCATGCGCAGATGGTTGCTTTTGAAGCGCTGCGTCCGCTCGCCGCCGAAGAAGCGCGTGAAGCTTTTGCACGTGGCGAAGACATTGTGTTGTCTGAAGAGAGCGAATTCCCGACACAGGTAGGTGACGCGTCCGGTAATACGCAGTTGTCTGTGGGCTGTGTGCGTAATGATTACGGTATGCCGGAACAGGTTCAGTTCTGGTCCGTTGCCGATAACGTGCGCTTTGGCGGCGCGCTGATGGCGGTGAAAATTGCGGAAAAACTGGTGCAGGAGTACCTGTACTGATGTCTGACCAGCAACAACCGCCCGTCTATAAAATTGCGCTGGGCATTGAGTATGATGGCAGCAAATATTATGGCTGGCAGCGTCAGAATGAAGTGCGTAGCGTGCAGGAAAAGCTGGAAAAGGCGCTCTCGCAGGTTGCCAACGAACCGATTAACGTTTTTTGCGCGGGTCGTACGGATGCCGGTGTTCATGGGACCGGGCAGGTTGTGCATTTCGACACCACCGCGCAGCGTAAAGATGCGGCATGGACATTGGGTGTAAATGCGAATTTGCCTGGTGACATTGCGGTGCGATGGGTGAAAGCTGTTCCCGACGATTTTCACGCGCGGTTTAGCGCTACGGCTCGCCGATACCGCTACATCATCTACAATCATCGGCTGCGTCCGGCGATATTAGGTAAAGGGGTGACCCACTATTATGAGCCGCTGGATGCTGAGCGGATGCACCGTGCGGCGCAGTGCCTTATCGGTGAGAATGACTTTACGTCGTTTCGCGCCGTGCAGTGCCAGTCACGCACGCCGTGGCGTAACGTGATGCATATTACTGTGTCACGTCATGGCGCTTATGTGGTGGTCGATATCAAAGCAAATGCCTTTGTTCATCATATGGTCAGGAATATTGTTGGCAGCCTGATGGAAGTAGGTGCCCACAACCAGCCGGAGAGCTGGATAGCAGAGCTGTTAGCAGCAAAGGACAGAACGCTCGCAGCGGCAACGGCGAAGGCCGAAGGGCTGTATCTGGTTGCGGTGGATTACCCTGAACGGTTTGACCTCCCGCAAACGCCCATGGGGCCGCTCTTTCTGGCGGACTAATTTGAGTCGTATAAAGGCATAAATATGGACCTGATATATTTTCTCATCGATTTTATCCTGCACATTGATGTGCACCTGGCGGAGCTGGTCGCAGAGTATGGCGTCTGGGTCTACGCGATTTTGTTCCTGATTTTGTTTTGCGAAACCGGACTGGTGGTGACGCCGTTTTTGCCAGGCGATTCCCTGCTGTTTGTTGCTGGCGCGCTGGCGTCACTGGGCACCAACGATCTTAATGTGCATGTGATGGTGGTGCTGATGCTGATCGCTGCCATTGTGGGCGATGCTGTGAACTACACGATTGGGCGGCTGTTCGGCGAGAAACTGTTCAGTAACCCGAACTCAAAAATTTTCCGGCGCAGCTACCTGGATAAAACCCACCAGTTTTATGAAAAACACGGTGGCAAAACTATTATTCTTGCCCGTTTCGTCCCGATCGTCAGAACCTTTGCGCCGTTCGTCGCGGGAATGGGGCATATGTCCTATCGTCATTTTGCCGCGTATAACGTAATTGGCGCACTGCTGTGGGTTCTGCTCTTTACTTATGCAGGCTACTTCTTCGGGACGATTCCGATGATCCAGAACAACCTTAAGTTGCTGATTGTCGGGATTATTGTGGTATCGATCCTGCCAGGCGTTGTGGAAATTATTCGCCATAAACGCGCTGCGTCACGTGTAACAAAATAGAAACTAACTGGGCGGTTCGACCACTTTTTTATCCAAAGTTTCGGGCTGTTATGTTTTAATGTGCAACATTCATGGTCTGTGGGATGCAAAGGTGGCATTATTCGCTCCCACAGCAAAACTGGAACACACCAGGTTCAGGCAGAAAGGTCATAAATGAGCTGGATTGAACGAATTAAAAGCAACATTACTCCCACCCGTAAGGCAAGCATTCCTGAAGGGGTGTGGACTAAGTGTGATAGCTGCGGTCAGGTTTTATACCGTGCTGAGCTGGAACGTAATCTTGAGGTCTGTCCGAAGTGTGATCATCACATGCGTATGACGGCGCGTAATCGCCTGCATAGCCTGTTAGATGAAGGTTCTCTTGTGGAACTGGGTAGCGAACTTGAGCCGAAAGATGTGTTGAAGTTCCGTGACTCCAAGAAATACAAAGATCGTCTGGCTTCCGCGCAAAAGGAAACCGGTGAGAAAGATGCGCTGGTGGTGATGAAAGGTACGCTTCATGGCATGCCGGTTGTCGCAGCGGCCTTTGAGTTCGCTTTCATGGGCGGCTCCATGGGGTCTGTGGTTGGCGCGCGTTTTGTGCGTGCCGTTGAACAGGCGCTGGAAGATAACTGCCCGCTGGTGTGTTTCTCTGCCTCCGGCGGCGCTCGTATGCAGGAAGCGCTGATGTCGCTGATGCAGATGGCGAAAACCTCCGCCGCGCTGGCAAAAATGCAGGAACGTGGTCTGCCGTACATCTCCGTGTTGACTGACCCGACCATGGGCGGCGTCTCTGCAAGTTTTGCCATGCTGGGCGATCTCAACATTGCTGAACCGAAAGCGCTGATCGGCTTTGCGGGACCGCGTGTTATCGAGCAAACCGTACGTGAGAAACTGCCGCCGGGATTCCAGCGCAGTGAATTCCTGATTGAAAAAGGCGCTATCGATATGATCGTCCGCCGTCCGGAGATGCGCCTGAAACTGGCAAGCATTCTGGCGAAGCTGATGAATCTGCCGGCGCCAAATCCGGATGCCCCGCGTGAAGGCGTGGTGGTGCCGCCGGTGCCGGATCAGGAACCCGAGGCCTGATAACTGAAAAGGGCAGGGCCACAGGCGCTGCCCTTTTGCTTTCTCAACGTTACGAATTTACGGGCATCATGGATAACAAGCGCATTCCTAAAGCCGCGTCGCCCCTGGCCTCGTGGCTTTCTTATCTGGAAAACCTCCACGCAAAAGCAATTGATCTTGGCCTTGAACGTGTCAGCCGGGTGGCGTCACGACTGGGCATTCTGAGACCTGCGCCGTTTGTTTTCACCGTGGCGGGAACCAACGGCAAAGGCACCACCTGCCGGACGCTTGAGGCGGTATTGACGGCGGCGGGATATAAAGTGGGTGTCTATAGTTCGCCGCATCTGGTGCGTTACACTGAGCGCGTGCGCGTGCAGGGTAAGGAATTGCCGGAATCCGCCCATACGGAGTCCTTTGCGGAAATTGAAGCTGCGCGCGGTGACATTTCACTGACCTATTTTGAATACGGCACGCTGTCTGCGCTGTGGTTGTTTAAACAGGCGCATCTGGATGTGGTGATTCTGGAAGTGGGCCTGGGCGGACGGCTGGATGCGACCAATATCGTTGATGCCAATGTCGCGGTGATCACCAGCATTGCGCTTGACCATACTGACTGGCTGGGGCCGGATCGCGAAAGCATTGGCCGGGAAAAGGCGGGGATCTTTCGGGCAGAGAAACCGGCAGTGGTCGGCGAACCGGAAATGCCGTATACCATCGCTGATGTGGCACTGGAGAAAGGGGCGCGTTTACAACGTCGCGGTGTAGACTGGCGGTTTTCGGTGACGGCGACGGGCTGGTCATTTAGCGACAGCCACGGCACACTGACTGATTTGCCGCTGCCACAGGTGCCGCAGCCTAACGCGGCAACCGCGCTGGCAGCACTGCGCGCCAGCGGTCTGACCGTCAGTGAGCAGGCCATTCGCGACGGCATTGCCCAGGCGATTTTACCCGGACGTTTTCAGATTGTGAGCGAGTCACCGCGCGTGATCCTCGATGTCGCACATAATCCGCATGCGGCGGAATATCTGACCGGACGGTTGAAAATGTTGCCGAAAAAGGGGCGCGTTCTTGCCGTTATCGGTATGCTACATGATAAGGATATTGCGGGAACGTTGGCCTGGTTGAAAAGCGTGGTCGACGACTGGTATTGTGCTCCGCTGGAAGGCCCTCGGGGTGCTACGGCAGAACAACTGCTGGAACATCTGGTTAAAGGCAGTGTCTATGACAGTGTCGCGCTGGCATGGCATGCTGCTCTGGCAGACGCGAAACCGGAAGACACCGTACTGGTGTGTGGGTCATTTCACACAGTTGCACATGTCATGGAAGTGATGGACGCGGGGAGAAGCGGTGGCGAGTAAGTTTCAGAATCGTTTAGTTGGCACCATTGTGCTGGTCGCGCTGGGCGTGATTGTGCTGCCCGGGCTGCTCGACGGACAGAAAAAACATTATCAGGACGAATTCGCGGCGATCCCACTGGTGCCGAAACCGGGCGATCGTGATGAACCGGATATGATGCCTGCGGCAACACAGGCGCTACCGACTCAACCGCCAGAAGGGGCGGCGGAGGAGGTGCGTGCGGGGGATGCGGCGGCGCCGTCATTGGATCCGTCTCGTTATGCATCAACCACTAATCCTGAACTTGATCCGACGCCAGCGCCGGTAGAACAACCCAAACCGAAACCGGTAGAAAAGCCGAAGCCGCAGCCGAAGCCACAGCCACAACCGCAAGTTGAGGCGGCGCCTGCACCTGCGCCAAAACCGGCGGAGGAAGAGAAACCGGCCCCGACGGGGAAAGCTTACGTGGTCCAGCTCGGTGCGCTGAAGAATGCCGATAAGGTCAATGAGATCGTGGGTAAACTTCGTGGTGCGGGCTTCCGGGTATATACTTCTCCGTCAACGCCTGTGCAGGGTAAAATCACCCGCATTCTTGTCGGACCGGACGCGTCGCGCGACAAGCTGAAGAGTTCGCTGGGTGAGTTGCAGCAGATCTCCGGATTGAGCGGAGTGGTGATGGGGTACAGCCCGAACTAAGGTGCAGTTTGCCGCCTGATGGCGCTGCGAGTATCTGGTTCGCAGGGGCATCATCGCAGGTCGGATAAGGCATTTATACTGCCATCCGGCAATGCCCGAAGAGGCAAAAAACAGGATGGCGTTGAATATTTTTTCAGCGCCATTTTTATTTACGCGCGGGAAGGAAATCCCTACGCAAACGTTTTCTTTTTCTGTTAGAATGCGCCCCGAACAGGACGACAGGGCGTAAAATCGTGGGACATATATGGTCTGGATTGATTACGCCATTATCGCGGTGATTGGTTTTTCCTGTCTGGTTAGCCTGATCCGTGGCTTTGTTCGTGAAGCGTTATCGTTGGTGACATGGGGTTGTGCTTTCTTTGTCGCCAGCCATTACTACACTTACCTGTCTGTCTGGTTTTCGGGCTTTGAAGACGAACTGGTTCGAAACGGGATTGCCATCGCGGTGCTGTTTATCGCGACGCTTATCGTTGGCGCTATCGTGAACTACGTGGTAGGACAACTGGTGGAGAGAACCGGTCTGTCAGGTACCGATAGGGTTCTGGGGGTCTGTTTCGGGGCTCTGCGTGGTGTGTTGATTGTCGCTGCCATTCTGTTCTTTCTCGATACCTTTACTGGCCTTTCGAAAAGTGAAGACTGGAGTAAGTCACAGTTGATCCCAGAGTTCAGTTTCATCATCAGATGGTTCTTTGACTATCTGCAAAGCTCGTCAAGTTTCTTGCCCAGGGCGTAAGCCCTGAGATGTGGCTTAACGAGGAAAAGACGTATGTGCGGTATTGTCGGTATCGCCGGTGTTATGCCGGTTAACCAGTCGATTTATGACGCCTTAACAGTGCTCCAGCATCGGGGTCAGGATGCCGCAGGCATCATTACTATCGATGCAAACAACTGCTTCCGTTTGCGTAAGGCCAACGGTCTGGTGAGCGATGTATTTGAAGCGCGCCATATGCAGCGTATGCAAGGTAACATGGGCATCGGTCATGTGCGTTACCCAACGGCTGGCAGCTCCAGCGCCTCAGAAGCTCAACCTTTCTACGTCAACTCCCCGTATGGCATCACGCTTGCCCACAACGGCAACCTGACCAATGCTCACGAGCTGCGTAAAAAGCTGTTTGAAGAAAAGCGCCGCCACATCAATACCACCTCCGATTCTGAGATTTTGCTCAACATCTTCGCCAGCGAGCTGGATAACTTCCGCCACTATCCGCTGGAAGCAGACAACATTTTTGCCGCGATTGCCGCGACTAACCGTCAGATCCGTGGCGCGTACGCTTGCGTGGCGATGATCATCGGTCACGGGATGGTGGCTTTCCGCGATCCGCACGGGATTCGTCCGCTGGTGCTGGGTAAGCGCGATATTGGTGACGGTCGTACCGAATATATGGTGGCGTCTGAGAGCGTTGCGCTGGATACGCTGGGCTTTGAGTTCCTGCGTGACGTGGCACCTGGTGAAGCGGTCTATATCACTGAAAAAGGGCAGTTGTTCACCCGCCAGTGTGCAGAAAATCCGGTCAGCAATCCGTGTCTGTTCGAGTATGTTTACTTCGCGCGTCCGGATTCCTTCATCGACAAGATTTCCGTTTACAGCGCCCGTGTGAATATGGGAACAAAGCTGGGCGAAAAAATTGCCCGCGAATGGGAAGACCTGGATATTGACGTCGTCATCCCAATCCCGGAAACCTCCTGCGATATCGCGCTGGAAATCGCCCGCATCCTCGGTAAACCGTACCGTCAGGGGTTTGTGAAAAACCGCTATGTCGGCCGTA
The DNA here is from genome assembly GCF_037053465.1 of Citrobacter amalonaticus. Classification (GTDB taxonomy): domain Bacteria; phylum Pseudomonadota; class Gammaproteobacteria; order Enterobacterales; family Enterobacteriaceae; genus Citrobacter_A; species Citrobacter_A amalonaticus_H. The sequence goes on along the minus strand of NZ_JBALIF010000003.1, from coordinate 400,769 downwards.
CTTTTATCATGCCAGGACAACAGTTGCGCCGTAAGTCCGTGCGCCGCAAGCTCAACGCGAACCGCGCAGAGTTCCGTGATAAAAACGTTCTGCTGGTGGATGACTCTATCGTGCGCGGCACAACGTCCGAACAAATCATCGAGATGGCGCGCGAAGCGGGGGCGAAGAAGGTCTATCTGGCCTCAGCAGCGCCGGAAATTCGCTTCCCGAACGTTTACGGCATCGATATGCCTACCGCCAATGAGCTGATCGCACACGGTCGTGAAGTTGACGAAATTCGCCAGATCATCGGCGCAGACGGTCTTATCTTCCAGGATCTGAACGATCTGATCGATGCGGTACGCGCCGAGAACCCGGATATTCAGCAATTTGAATGCTCGGTCTTCAACGGCGTCTATGTCACGAAAGATGTCGACCAGCAGTATCTCGATTTCCTCGACTCTTTGCGTAATGACGATGCCAAAGCGGTTCAGTTGCAAAACGAAGTAGAAAACCTCGAGATGCACAACGAAGGGTAATTCTCTCCAGCCAGGGGGCGAATCCTGCCCCCTGCTTGCAACTCCCCACAAAATCCTGCAAAGTCAGCCCAGAAGTCAGACAGGGCGAAAAATCATGAAACGACTCATAGTAGGGCTTAGCGGTGCCAGCGGTGCCATTTACGGCGTGCGACTGTTACAGGTTTTGCGCGACGTAGCGGATGTGGAAACACATTTAATCATGAGTCAGGCCGCCCGCCAGACGCTCTCTCTGGAGACCGATTTCTCTGTGCGCGATGTCCAGTCTCTGGCCGATGTGACGCATGATGCGCGGGATATTGCCGCCAGCATATCCTCAGGCTCATTTCAGACTGCGGGCATGGTGATCCTGCCGTGCTCAATCAAAACCCTTTCCGGTATCGTGCACAGTTACACCGATGGCTTGTTGACCCGGGCGGCGGACGTGGTGTTGAAAGAACGCCGTCCGCTGGTGCTCTGCGTTAGGGAAACACCGCTTCATTTAGGGCATTTGCGTTTAATGGCTCAGGCGGCTGAACTGGGCGCGGTGATTATGCCGCCGGTTCCGGCGTTTTATCATCGTCCTGAGACGCTAGATGACGTGATAAATCAAACGGTTAACCGTGTTATCGACCAGTTTGATATAACCTTACCGCAGGACCTTTTCACGCGCTGGCAGGGAGCATAACGTTGCTCCGTCAGCGTGCCGTTTTGTATCGATTGCCCTGTTTCAGGGCAATTTTGTAACCGCGATCATATCCTCAACATTTAATTCGCTAAATCCCTTCGAAACGCTGCGGTTCATCCGAGAGACCTGCTATCTTCAACATTAGGACATTATTGCAACGTTTTATTAACATATTTAACGTCAAATATTCAGGGCGACGTGAAGATGGCATAAGACCTGCATGAAGAAGCCTGCAAACACACAACACAACGTAAAACATAATAAAGTCATTCCACTTGAGGGTTATGTATGAAGAAGTCAATTCTCGCTCTGTCATTGCTGATAGGTCTTTCTGCTACCGCATCCAGCTATGCAGCGCTGCCGGAAACGGTGCGCATTGGTACGGACACCACCTACGCACCGTTCTCTTCGAAAGACGCCAAAGGCGATTTCGTCGGTTTTGACATCGACCTGGGTAATGAGATGTGTAAGCGCATGCAGGTGAAATGTACCTGGGTCGCCAGTGATTTTGACGCGCTGATCCCCTCACTTAAAGCGAAGAAAATTGATGCCATTATCTCATCGCTCTCCATTACCGATAAACGCCAGCAGGAAATCGCATTCTCCGACAAGCTGTACGCGGCAGACTCGCGTTTAATCGCGGCGAAAGGCTCACCTGTTCAGCCCACGCTGGACGGCCTGAAAGGTAAGCATGTTGGCGTGCTGCAAGGCTCTACTCAGGAAGCGTATGCCAATGATACCTGGCGCAGCAAAGGCGTGGATGTTGTGGCTTACGCCAACCAGGATCTGATCTATTCCGACCTGACTGCAGGGCGTCTTGATGCGGCACTGCAGGATGAGGTCGCTGCCAGCGAAGGGTTCCTCAAGCAACCGGCAGGGAAGGATTACGCGTTTGCCGGTCCTTCCGTTAAAGATAAAAAGTATTTTGGCGATGGCACCGGAGTTGGCTTACGTAAAGACGATACCGAACTGAAAGCTGCGTTTGATAAAGCGCTGGCCGATCTGCGTAAAGACGGTACCTACGACAAAATGGCGAAAAAGTACTTCAACTTTAACGTCTACGGTGACTAAGACTGCTGAATGGGGTTCGGATTGCACCGACACGGTTCGCCGTGGCGGTGCAGTAGGGGTGAAATGCGCCTTTATGGTGCATTGGTTTACCGGTAATAGTTAGAAATGCATATTTAAGCGATTTATATGCAAGTTAAACCGGTTTGCAGGGTAGAATACTTTGCCTTATCGACCCGATTAATGGCACGATAACTCTACCTGGTCCTGTAAAGATCCCCTATAAAAGACAGTCTGTTGAGGATAGTTATGAAAAAACTGGTGTTATCTCTTTCTTTGGTGCTGGCGTTCTCCAGTGCTACCGCAGCATTTGCGGCTGTTCCGCAAAAAATTCGTATCGGTACCGATCCGACCTATGCCCCGTTTGAGTCAAAGAATGCGCAGGGTGAGCTGGTGGGTTTTGATATCGATCTGGCGAAAGAATTGTGCAAACGCATCAATACACAATGTACCTTCATCGAGAACCCACTGGACGCGCTGATCCCATCATTAAAAGCGAAAAAAATCGACGCCATCATGTCCTCGCTTTCCATTACCGAAAAGCGCCAGCAGGAAATCGCCTTCACTGACAAACTGTATGCAGCCGATTCCCGTCTCGTTGTGGCGAAATCTTCGGATATTCAGCCGACCGTGGAGTCGCTGAAAGGCAAACGTGTTGGTGTGTTGCAGGGCACCACCCAGGAGACGTTTGGTAATGAACACTGGGCGCCGAAAGGCATTGAGATCGTCTCCTATCAGGGCCAGGACAATATCTATTCTGATCTGACTGCCGGGCGTATCGATGCGGCATTCCAGGATGAAGTGGCAGCAAGCGAAGGCTTCCTGAAACAACCCGTTGGCAAAGACTACAAATTCGGCGGCCCGTCAGTAAAAGACGAGAAACTGTTCGGAGTAGGGACCGGTATGGGCCTGCGCAAAGAGGATAACGAACTGCGCGAAGCCCTGAACAAAGCGTTTGCAGAAATGCGCGCGGACGGCACTTACGAGAAGCTGGCGAAAAAGTACTTTGATTTTGATGTTTATGGCGGCTAATCACCGCAGGTGCAGATAAAGCCCGAAGATGTTTGATCGACTTCTTACCTGATGGCGGCTGCGCCTTATCAGGCCTACGACGAAAGCTTGTAGGCCTGGTAAGCGAAGCGCCATCAGGCATAGAGTGACGAGAAAAATATCAAAAGAGGCTTCTAACTCGCCACTCACGACAGGACAGGCAGCATGTTGTACGGGTTTTCAGGAGTTATTTTACAGGGCGCAATTGTCACACTGGAACTGGCGCTCAGTTCCGTGGTACTGGCCGTTCTGATAGGTCTCGTCGGGGCGGGCGCTAAGCTCTCGCAAAACCGCGTGACAGGGCTTATTTTCGAAGGTTATACCACCCTTATTCGCGGGGTGCCGGATCTGGTACTGATGCTGCTGATTTTTTACGGTCTGCAGATTGCGCTCAATACGGTAACTGACGCGGCAGGCATCAGCCAGATTGATATCGATCCGATGGTCGCGGGGATCATTACGCTCGGTTTTATCTACGGCGCGTATTTCACGGAAACCTTCCGTGGTGCCTTTATGGCAGTGCCCAGAGGACATATTGAAGCCGCGACGGCCTTCGGTTTTACCTCCTCACAAACCTTTCGCCGTATTATGTTCCCGGCGATGATGCGCTACGCTCTGCCGGGCATTGGCAACAACTGGCAGGTGATCCTCAAAGCCACGGCGCTGGTTTCCCTGCTCGGTCTGGAAGATGTGGTGAAAGCCACACAGTTAGCAGGAAAAAGCACCTGGGAACCGTTCTATTTCGCGATCGTCTGCGGGCTTATCTATCTGGTGTTTACCACTGTTTCCAATGGTGTGCTGCTGTTCCTTGAGCGCCGCTACTCCGTCGGTGTGAAGAGGGCTGACCTGTGATCGAAATTATTCAGGAATACTGGAAATCCCTGCTGTGGACGGATGGCTACCGTTTTACCGGGGTAGCCATCACGCTGTGGCTGCTGATCTCCTCGGTGGTGATGGGCGGCCTTCTGGCGGTGATCCTGGCGATTGGTCGCGTTTCCAGCAATAAATTTATTCAGTTCCCGATCTGGCTGTTTACCTACATTTTTCGCGGGACGCCGCTGTACGTGCAACTGCTGGTGTTTTACTCAGGGATGTACACGCTGGAGATTGTGAAAGGCACCGATTTTCTCAATGCTTTCTTCCGTAGCGGTCTGAACTGTACCGTTCTGGCGCTGACGCTGAATACCTGCGCCTATACCACGGAGATTTTCGCTGGCGCCATTCGTTCGGTTCCGCACGGAGAGATTGAGGCGGCGCGGGCATATGGTTTCTCCTCCTTCAAACTTTATCGCTGCATAATCCTGCCTTCGGCGCTGCGTATCGCGTTACCTGCATACAGCAACGAAGTCATTTTGATGCTGCACTCTACGGCGCTGGCCTTTACCGCGACGGTTCCCGATCTGCTGAAAATTGCCCGTGATATTAACTCGGCGACCTATCAACCGTTTACCGCGTTTGGCATTGCCGCGGTGCTGTACTTAATCATATCGTATGTCCTGATAAGCCTTTTCCGCCGTGCGGAAAGACGGTGGTTGCAGCATGTTTCCTCTAAATAATTCGAGTAACACAATGTCTGAAAATAAATTAAACGTTATCGATTTGCACAAGCGCTATGGCGAACATGAAGTGCTGAAAGGGGTTTCACTGCAGGCTAACGCCGGCGATGTCATTAGTATTATCGGCTCCTCCGGCTCAGGAAAAAGTACGTTTCTGCGCTGCATAAACTTCCTCGAAAAACCGAGCGAAGGGTCGATTGTGGTCAACGGCCAGAATATCAATCTGGTGCGCGATAAAGACGGCCAGTTGAAGGTGGCGGATAAAAACCAGCTTCGTTTGCTGCGTACGCGCCTGACGATGGTGTTTCAGCACTTTAATCTGTGGAGCCATATGACGGTGCTGGAAAACGTCATGGAAGCGCCCGTTCAGGTTCTCGGACTGAGCAAACAGGAAGCCCGCGAGCGCGCCCTCAAATATCTGGCGAAAGTCGGAATTGATGAACGCGCCCTGGGCAAATATCCGGTGCATCTGTCAGGAGGACAGCAGCAGCGCGTGTCTATCGCGCGCGCGCTGGCAATGGAGCCGGAGGTGTTACTGTTTGATGAGCCGACGTCGGCGCTTGATCCTGAACTCGTCGGTGAAGTGCTGCGTATCATGCAACAACTGGCGGAAGAGGGGAAAACGATGGTGGTGGTGACCCATGAAATGGGGTTTGCCCGTCATGTTTCCAGCCATGTGATCTTCCTGCATCAGGGGAAAATCGAAGAAGAGGGGCATCCGGAACAACTCTTCGGTAACCCGCAAAGCCCGCGCCTGCAACAGTTCCTGAAAGGGTCGTTGAAATAATGGTTGTTTGTGGGCGGGATGTTTTCAGTTCGCAGGCCGGATGGCGGCGTAAGCGCCTTATCCGGCCTTCAGAACTCAAATTCCTTTTTCTCCAGACGGTATCCTAGGTCATCGTAGCGGATACCGTTGATCTCAAATACTTTCTTCAGCACCTGTGTGCGCACAAAACCGAGCTTTTCCAGCAGGCGCACCGAACCCTGATTTTCCGCCAGTACCCAGGCGTTGAGCGCCTCTACGCCAGCCTCCTGAAAAGCATACTGACAGACTGCTCTGACGGCTTCGCTGGCAATACCGCGGCCCTGAGCGGCTGGGATGAGGCAATAACCGATATCCGCCTCTTGCGGAAAATGAGGACTTATCTGTAAGCCAATATCACCCAGCGGCGTGGCGTCGTTATGCTGGCGGATGACAAAGGTATGTTTTGAAGCAAGACGTCGGGCAAACAATAAACGCGTTTCGCGTTCGGGGCAGAGGTTACCCATAAAACGCATAATGTCCGGATTTTCACGAAGCGCGAGGAAAAAGGGCCAGTCTGTGGGTTGAAACGGGGTTAGTGTCAGTCTTTCAGTTGTGAGTATTGCCATAACATCATCATTCCGGGGGCCAGTGAAACTACCTTACCACCGGAATGACGCGTGTAAACCGGGAAAATATTAGCGAACCACATCCGCCAGCGCTTCTTCAAGATCATACCAGCGAAAGGCGAATCCTGCGGCCTCCAGGCGTTTGGGCAGGGCGCGCTGCCCGCCCAGTACCAGCACCGACGACTCGCCCATCAACAGGCGAATGACGGTGGCAGGTACGCGAAGAATCGCGGGACGTTGCAGCGCATGCCCCAGCGCATGCGCAAACTGCTCATTGCGCACCGGGTAGGGGGAAACCATATTAAACGGACCGCGCAGGTCATTATCCAGTAACCAGAGGATGGCATTGACCATGTCATCGATGTGGATCCAGGCCAGATACTGACGACCATTACCGATTGGCCCCCCGAGCCCCAGGCGAAACGGCGGGATCATTTTTCCAAGGATACCGCCTTTAGGGGCGAGTACGACGCCAGTGCGTATCAGGCACACGCGGGTTTTCTCACTTTGCGCCTCGCAGGCAATTTGCTCCCATCGCGCGCACAGCTTGTGGGTAAATTCGTTATGCGGCGGTTCTTCCTCAGTGACGACAACCTCGCCCAGATCGCCGTAATACCCGGTGGCGGAACCGGAAATCAGCACTGACGGCGGGGTTTCGCTGGCATTAATGAGTTCCGCCAGTTTCTGCGTGATGCGCCAGCGACTCTGACACAGACGCTCTTTTTGCGCCGCGCTCCAGCGTTTGTCCGCGATTGGTTCACCCGCCAGGTTTATCACCGCATCAATACCGTCGAGGTCTTGTTTATCCTCCAGCGTATTCCATAGTGTGACCTGACTATCAAGCAGCTTTTGCGCCTTATCCAGGTTGCGCGTCAGAACGATGACCTGATGGCCCTGCGCTTGCAGACGTGGGACCAGGTGTCCTCCGATAAGGCCTGTTCCTCCGGTTACCAGTATCTTCATGCCGCCTCCCGTTATGGCCGTTAGCGCTGCCAGCTCAATGTCATCGAGACTGAATCGGCATAACGCAACGCGTGTAGTTTGTCGACTTCCACTTCAGCATAAGTGACCCAGTGATGTTCGCGTGCGATGTCGAGCACATCCTGAGTTAATTTTTCTAACAATGAGAAGCGGTTACTCTCCACGTGCTGAATGATATTTTTGGTGATCGTGCGGTAATTCAACGCATCGTTGATATCTTCGCTGACGCGAGCCTTGTCTGCCGGATAATGAATCGCGACGTTGATAACAATATCCTGTCGGTTGTTGATCTCTTCTTCTTTGATGCCGATAAATGTGCGCAACCGAAGGTTTTTTATACGAATTATAGCGTCATGATGTGACATTGCAGGTCTCCTCCATGTATGAACACTCGCATAATACACGAGAATCGCACCGCGTTACCCCTTCGCACTTTCAGGATTGCGCTGTGCCTGCATCAGCGCGCTCCGTGGCCGGACGATGGCGAATACGCGTAAACCAGTCTGGTGTTGTGGCGCAACAGAGGTCAATCATTTCAGCGCCAAAAAGCGTTGAGTGGAATTAGACAACCTCAAGTATAGAAAGCCTGTTGGCTTGTGTGAGTTTTCATCAGGTGACAGCGAACGAAAGACACTTTATGTTGTGAGAAAAGGTCACTTAACGATGAGGAAGCCATGAGTAAACCCAACATCACGCTTTGGTCTGACGCGAACTTTTTCTCTCCCTATGTGCTGTCAGCCTATGTCGCATTACAGGAAAAGGGGCTCCCGTTCACGCTGAAAACGGTCGATCTCGACAGTGGCGAACATTTACAGCCGGGCTGGCAGGGCTATTCGTTGACGCGTCGGGTGCCATTGCTTGAGATTGATGGTTTTGAACTGAGTGAGTCTTCTGCGATCGCGGAATATCTGGAAGACAGTTTTGCGCCGCCAACCTGGGAGCGAACCTATCCCCACGACCTGCAAAAGCGTGCCCGTGCGCGGCAGATTCAGGCGTGGATACGCAGTGATTTAATGCCCATTCGCGAGGAGCGTCCGACGGATGTTGTGTTTGGTGGGGTGAAAAAAGGGCCATTAAGCGATGCAGGGAAAGCCAGCGCGGAAAAATTGTTCGCCACGGCGGGGAATCTCCTTGCACATGGAATGCCGAATCTCTTTGGCGAATGGTGTCTGGCTGATACCGATTTGGCGCTGATGCTTAACCGCCTGGTACTTAATGGCGATGAGGTTCCCGAGCGGTTGGAGGAATATGCAGCGTTTCAATGGCAACGTGCGTCTGTCCAGCGTTTTATTGCGCTTTCGGCGAAGCGTTCGGGCTGATAACGGGTTGTTGATCCAGTATCATAATGAGGTTTTTGATGACACGGAGTATGTGATGAAACTGATGTTTGCATCCGACATTCACGGATCCTTGCCTGCGACTGAACGCATACTGGATCTCTTTTCCCGCAGCGGCGCCCGGTGGCTGGTGATACTGGGGGATATATTGAATCACGGGCCGCGCAATGCTTTACCCGAAGGTTACGCGCCTGCGCAGGTGGCTGAACGACTCAACGACTACGCCGCAAGCATTATTGCCGTGCGGGGAAACTGCGATAGTGAAGTGGATCAGATGCTGCTGCACTTTCCCATGACCGCTCCCTGGCAGCAGGTGTTGCTGGAAGATAATCGGCTGTTTCTGACGCACGGCCATCTCTTTGGGCCTGACAATTTACCCGCTCTGCGTGATGATGACGTGTTGATATATGGGCATACGCATCTTCCTGTGGCTGAAAAACGGGGCGGTATTTATCACTTCAATCCCGGGTCTGTGAGCATCCCCAAAGGGGGACACCAGGCAAGCTATGGCATGCTAAACGATAATGTAATGCGCGTAATCGCACTCAATGATCAAAGTCTTATTGCGCAGGTCACGATTAACTCGTAACTTACCCCCACAAATGTAAATGCGCCGTAAGAGCGCCAGAAAAATAGAAGGTTTCCTGATGGTGGAACAGCGTCATTTGGCAAGTACGGAATGGGTGGATATTGTGAATGAAGACAATGAAGTCATTGCGCAATCCAGCCGCGAACAGATGCGAGCACAGTGCCTGCGTCATCGTGCGACTTATATTGTGGTACACGATGGTATGGGCAAAATTCTGGTGCAGCGTCGTACCGAGACAAAAGACTTTTTACCCGGAATGTTAGATGCGACTGCCGGTGGCGTTGTCCAGGCTGACGAGCAGTTGCTGGATTCAGCGCGTCGTGAAGCGGAAGAAGAGCTGGGTATTGCGGGAGTTCCGTTCGCCGAACATGGACAGTTCTATTTTGAAGATGAAAACTGCCGCGTCTGGGGCGCGTTGTTCAGTTGCGTTTCACATGGTCCCTTCGCGTTGCAGGAAGAAGAGGTGAGCGAGGTCTGCTGGCTGACGCCGGAGGAGATCACCGCTCGCTGTGACGAGTTCACGCCGGATTCTCTGAAAGCGCTTGCGCTGTGGATGACCCGCAACGCCAAAAATGAATCGGCTAAGTCAGAGACACAGCAAGAGAAACAGGAAGAGGCTGAGTAAACACTCAGCAACTGTCCCGCACGCAAAGGCTGGAAGCGATCTGTTTTTGATCGCTCCAGTTGCCATCGTCAAATCGCGCCAGTAACGCCCGTCCGGCTTCAATACCAATCTTACGATGCGGAACGGTCATTGTGGTTAACGGTGGCTGACAGACCTTACTCACATCACTACCGCCAAATCCGACGACCGCCAGATCGTCAGGGACTTTGATTCGCCGCCGTTGACACTCATAGAGTACGCCACAGGCCAGTTCATCTGAAACGCAGACCAGCGCATCCAGTTCAGGCCAGGCGAGAAGAAACTCCGGAAGCTGTGAGGCGCCGGTAGAAAAATTAGGTGGCAGAGCGGCATTAATCACCCGATTCGGTGACATGTGATGACGCAACATCGCCTTATACCAACCCTGCAGGTGCTGCTGAAAAATCCACTGCTCCTGATTGGCGCACAACAGCCCAATATTCTGGTAGCCGCGCTGAATCAGCATGTCCGTCAATTCAAACATGGCTGCGACGTTATCAATTCCGATATTCATATCAATCGGGTCGGCACGAATGGCCCCCATCTCCATCACCGGAATGGAAGCATTCTTTAGCCAGTGTCGTACGGTATCGCTGTGCTCAACGCTAAGCAGGATCGCGGCGGCAATATTGGAAGCCAGCAGCGTTTCCAGCAGTTTTTCTTCCTGTTCAAGCCGATGGCTGGATTCCGCCAGCATGATCTGGTATCCGGCGGGTTGCAGTATTTCCTGCAGCCCGGCGAACATTTCTGAACAGCCCGCCTCAGTCAGGTTTGGCACCACCATGGCAATGGTACGAGATGAGGCTGATGCCAGTGCGCTTGCCGCGAGATTAGGCATATAGCCAAGTTCATGAACGGCGGCTTCGATTTTTTCTCTGAGTTTATCGGAAACCTGTTCTGGAGTGCGTAATGCACGTGAGACGGTCATGGTGCCAACACCGGCAAGCTGAGCGACATCCGCGATGGTCACTTTACCTGTACTACGTCGTTTTCGGGTTAGAGACATACACTTTCCTGCGCCATTACAACCAGTTGAGGTGCTTTTTATTGTCAGTCTTCACTTCACGTAAAGGGGAGTATACCCCTGAAAGCTATATTTTTGCTGTGATTTCACACGGTAATAGGATTTTGATAGCGCTATCACATATCTGAACGATAACCTTTGATAGCGCTATCTTTGTGATTCAGATCGCTGATAAGGTTTCAGGGGTTGAATAAAGTTTGCCCACATTGAGCAAAAAAATAAGGGGGAGCAGTGCTTAAAACCTGGTTAACGGACGCAACCATTCAACTGCGTGAGCGCGTTGAGGACTGGCAACAGGCACTGGCGCTGTGTGCAGAGCCATTGCTTAATGCGGATGTCATTACACCTGAATATGTCACCGCGATTATCGGGCAGCATCATAAACTGGGCCCGTACTATGTATTGGCGCCGGGTCTGGCAATGCCTCATGCGAGACCGGAAGAGGGGGCAAAAGCGTTAGGACTCTCCTTGTTAAAACTGGAGCGCGGGGTTTCATTTGGCGCAGGGGAATTTGATCCGATTGATATCATTATTATGTTGGCTGCGCCTGACAAACATAGCCATATTGCAATGATTTCTGCGCTCGCGGAATTATTCTCCAGTGACGACGATCTGGAAAAATTACATCAGGCAGCAACGCTGGAGGAAATTAAAAACCTTATTTCACGCTTCTGATTTACGTCAGCACTGCATTCTTTAAAACATTACGCGCAAGCGTGATGCGGCCGTACTCTACTTAAAAAAGGTGATAGTAATGAAAATTATGGCTATTTGTGGTTCCGGTCTGGGCAGCAGTTTTATGGTCGAAATGAATATCAAAAAGGTACTCAAAAAACTGAATATTGAGGCTGATGTCGAGCATTCCGATCTCTCTTCAGCCACACCCGGTGCCGCCGATTTGTTTGTCATGGCAAAAGATATCGCCGCCAGCGCCAGCGTGCCGGAAACACAGCTGGTGGTTATTAATAACATCATAGATATCAATGAACTCGAAGCGCAATTACGTGCGTGGTTCGATAAACAATAACTAAACATGTACGCATAGATTCAAACTGCATAGCTACAGTTTGCTGTTCAATGTGCATAAAGCGAGGTGGATATGTTTATCCTTGAAACGCTGAATTTTGTTGTTGATATTCTTAAAGTGCCTTCTGTACTGGTCGGTTTAATTGCGTTAATTGGTCTGGTGGCGCAAAAAAAATCGTTTTCCGATGTTGTCAAAGGGACGATTAAAACCATCCTGGGGTTTATTGTTCTCGGCGGCGGTGCGACCGTGCTGGTGGGGTCGTTAAATCCTCTGGGGGGAATGTTTGAACATGCTTTTAATATCCAGGGGATTATCCCCAATAACGAAGCGATTGTCTCAATAGCGCTGGAAAAATACGGTGCCTCTACTGCACTGATTATGGCGTTCGGCATGGTAGCGAATATTATTGTCGCTCGCTTCACGCGCCTGAAGTATATATTCCTGACCGGGCATCACACGTTTTATATGGCCTGCATGATCGGCGTCATTCTGACTGTGGCAGGGTTTGACGGTATCGGTCTGGTCTTTACGGGGTCGCTGATTCTGGGCCTGGTGATGGCCTTTTTCCCCGCACTGGCGCAGCGCTACATGCGGCGTATAACCGGAAATGATGAGATTGCGTTTGGTCACTTCGGCACGCTCGGCTATGTGCTGTCCGGCTGGATCGGCAGCGTTTGCGGCAAAGGTTCCCGTTCCACGGAGGAGATGAACTTACCGAAGAATTTAAGTTTCCTGCGTGACAGTTCGATCTCAATTTCTCTGACCATGATGATCATCTATTTAATTATGGCGATAAGCGCAGGCCGGGAATATGTCGAAAGTACCTTCAGTGGCGGCCAGAACTATCTGGTTTACGCCATCATCATGGCGATTACCTTTGCCGCCGGGGTGTTCATCATTCTGCAAGGGGTGCGTCTGATTCTGGCGGAAATCGTCCCGGCGTTCACCGGATTCTCTGAAAAACTGGTCCCGAATGCGCGCCCGGCGCTCGACTGCCCGGTGGTCTATCCCTATGCGCCCAATGCCGTGCTGATAGGCTTTCTGTTCAGTTTCCTCGGCGGTCTGGTTGGGCTGTTCCTGCTTGGGCAAATGAAACTGGTTCTGATTCTGCCGGGCGTAGTGCCGCACTTTTTCACCGGTGCGACTGCGGGGGTATTTGGTAATGCTACTGGCGGGCGTCGTGGGGCGATGATTGGAGCTTTTGCTAATGGTCTGTTGATCACCTTCCTGCCCGTGCTGCTCCTGCCCGTTCTGGGAGCCATTGGCTTTGCCAATACTACTTTCTCGGATGCCGATTTCGGCGCAATTGGTATCGTGCTCGGTAACCTTGCTCGCTATCTGTCACCTGTTGCCATCACAGGGCTGGTGGTGGCGTTATTCGCGCTGTTAGTGGCCTGGAATGTGTTTGCCAAAGGTAAATCAGCCACGAAACATGCAGAGGAAAAAAATGGAGCCAAATCATGAATGTGAATGAAGTCACTCAACTGGCGCGTGACATTCGCGTGGCGACGTTAAGGTCGCTGATGAATTTAGGTTTTGGTCACTTTGGTGGCTGTATGTCCGTGGTGGAAACGCTGGCGGTGTTGTACGGGGCGGTAATGAAGATAGACCCGGCCGATCCGGACTGGCCGGAGCGTGATTATTTCGTGCTGTCGAAAGGCCATGCGGGACCGGCACTGTACAGCACCCTGGCCATCAAAGGTTATTTCCCGATGGAAGAGCTGAGCACGTTGAACCAGAACGGCACGCGTCTGCCAAGCCATCCGGACAGGCTTAAAACGCGCGGCGTGGATGCCACGACAGGCTCGCTGGGACAGGGGATATCTATCGCAGGCGGTATGGCGCTGTCGCATAAACTGGCGCAGCGTGCGAACCGGGTATTTTGCATCGTGGGTGACGGAGAACTCAATGAGGGCCAGTGCTGGGAAGCGTTCCAGTTTATTGCCCACCATCGCCTGAATAACCTGACGGTATTCGTGGACTGGAATAAACAACAACTGGATGGCGCGCTGGATGACATTATTCGCCCGTTCAGTCTTGAGGAAAAATTCCGGGCTTTTGGCTTTGAGGCCGTGACCGTCAAAGGTGATGACATTGCAGGGCTGCTGGCCGTAGTGCAACCGGTGCCGGAGGCGCAGGCGCGCCCACGCGTGGTTATTCTCGACAGCATCAAAGGTCAGGGGGTGCCGTATCTGGAGCAATTATCCAATTCCCATCACCTGCGTCTGACCGATGAGATGAAACAGGCTCTGAATGACGCCGTTCGCCAACTGGAGACAACGCATGATTAAGCTCGCACCCGAAGGACAAAAAGACAGCATCGAGATGCGCAAAGTGTATGCCGGATTTGTGGCAAAAGAAGTCGCTGCTGGCAGTCCGATTATTGCGCTGGAAGCGGACCTGATGAGCTCGATGGCGATGGATAGCGTGGCGCGGGAATATCCGCAACACGTGATAAATTGCGGCATCATGGAGGCGAATGTCATTGGCACCGCGGCAGGGGTGGCATTGACAGGACGCAAACCGTTTGTGCATACCTTCACGGCATTCGCCAGCCGCCGCTGTTTCGATCAGCTTTTCATGGCACTCGATTATCAGCGCAGTAACGTCAAAGTGATTGCCTCGGATGCGGGGGTGACGGCTTGTCATAACGGCGGGACACACATGTCTTTTGAAGATATGGGGATCGTTCGTGGACTGGCGCACTCCGTGGTACTGGAAGTAACTGATGCGGTCATGTTTGAAGACATCTTGCGCCAGTTGATTAATCTCGACGGATTCTACTGGGTGCGCACAATTCGTAAGCAGGCGCCGAGTGTGTATAGCACAGGTTCGACATTCACTATCGGCAAAGGGAACGTGCTGCGTGAAGGAAACGATATCACGCTGATCGCAAATGGGATTATGGTCGCTGAAGCACTGGAAGCCGCGCGCCAACTGGAGCGAACAGGTATCAGTACAGCGGTCATTGATATGTTCACCCTTAAACCCATCGATCGCATGCTGGTGAAAAACTACGCAGAGAAAACGGGGCGCATTGTGACCTGTGAAAACCACAGCATCCATAATGGACTGGGATCGGCGGTAGCAGAAGTCCTGGTCGAAACCTGCCCGGTGCCTATGCGTCGCGTTGGCGTTAAGGAGCGCTACGGTCAGGTGGGTACGCAGGATTTCTTACAGGAAGAATACGGGCTCACCGCTGCCGCCATTGTTGAAGCAGCGAAATCGTTGTTCTAAAAAAGGAGAAGCCGGATAAGCGCTAACGCCTGTCCGGCTTGCAAGACACTATCTTTGTAGGCCGGATAAGGCGCATTAGCGTCGCCATCCGGCAATGATCAGTGATAACCCATGAGCTGTGCGCCAATCACCACGATGCTGGACATAATAAACAGCAGCCCCAGCAGCGTCGCACCCACTTTAAGCCAGTTACGGAAATCTACCCGGCAGACGCCTAACGTCGCCATCAGTGATGCTGAGGTGGGATAGATGATATGGCTAAAGCCATCGCCAAACTGGAAAGCCAGAACGGTCACCTGACGGTTAACCCCCACCAGATCGCCAAGCGGCGCTAACAGCGGCATCGTCAGCGCGGCCTGGCCTGAGCCTGAGGTGACAAAGAAATTAAACACCGCCTGGAAGAGCAGCATAAACCATGCCGCAACGGCGTTATCCAGCCCGCTGATCCCGTTAGCAATACTGTGCAGCAACGTATTGAGCACGCTGGCTTCACCGGCTTCGCCATTCCCGACAAGCAATAAAATACCTTTCGCAAAACCGACCAGCAGGGCAGGGGCAATCATCATCCGCGCGCCTTCAGTGAATGACGACGCCATAATATTGACCGTCATCCCGTTGAGCCGGAAAACCACGGCGATAATGCCGATCACAAGGCCCATCGTGAAGAACTGGCTGGCAATTTCTGGAATAAACCAGGCATTGACGATCACGCCCCAGACAACCCAAACCATCACGCCGGTCAGCACCAGCAGTACCAGCCAGTCGCCGAGCGTAAAACGGCGTTCGACAACGTCATCCTGCTGCTCGCGAAAAAAGCGATCGGATTCATGAACGCGTGACAACAGAGGGTTCTTTTTCACCCGCGAGGCGTAAATCAGCGTGAAAATCAGCCCAATGAGCGTGGCAACAACCCACACCGCAATGCGCAAACCGGAGCCGGAGAGAACCGGAACGCCCGCAATTCCCTGTGCGACGACGACGCAGAATGGGTTCATCCACGAGCTGGCAAAGCCAATCTGTGTGGCGATATAGGTGACAAGTACAGTGGTGATGCTGTCATAGCCGAGCCTCACCATCAGTGGCGCGATGATGATCGCAAAGGCAACTGCCTCTTCCCCCATCCCGAAAACCGCACCACCCAATGAGAAGAGGATAAACAGCACCGGGATAAACAGGACTTCGTTTCCTTTGGTATGGCGGATTAGCGCCAGAATACCGTTATCGATGGTTCCCGTGCGCATAACGATGCCAAATGCGCCACCAATGACCAGCATAAACATAATGATACCGACGGCGGTACCAAATTTAGAACCGGAGGTGAGACCTTCGAACGGGAAGTTCATCAGGCCAGGGCTCTCGTCACCAGTGGTGAAGAACTTAACCGGGTGATACTGCTCTTCACCCGCGTCATTGGTCAGGATGCGGAATGAGTGAGGGTCGACGACTTTACGGGTTTTTGTCTGACCATCAACCTGGTACTGCACTTCCTGGCTGTCGAACATCCCGACAGGGACCACCCAGGTTGCGAGGCTGGTTAAAATAGCGACAAAGAAAATAATGACCAGCGTGTCGGGCATCGCCCATTTTTTGGCTGGTTGTGTTTCGGTTACGGCGGACATGAAAAGACAATCCCTGTTGCAAGGCAAAGAGGCTAAGTATGCAAACAGGCGAATGGTTATTCATTGATGCAGCGCAGCTAAGCAAATAAATCTACATTTCTGACAGGAAAATAAGAGAAATAAAAAATCCGGAAATAGTGGCTATTTCCGGATTTTGGCAGGGTTCATCAGAAACCCTGATAAAAGGGATTACTGCTGTTGGGAAGACTGAATCGCGGTCAGAGCGATGGTATAGACGATATCGTCAACCAGCGCGCCACGGGACAGGTCGTTCACCGGTTTACGCATACCCTGCAGCATCGGTCCGATGGAGATCAGATCGGCAGAGCGCTGTACCGCTTTGTAAGTGGTGTTACCGGTGTTCAGATCCGGGAAGATGAACACGGTAGCGCGACCGGCAACCGGCGAGTTCGGTGCTTTGGATTTTGCCACGTCAGCCATCACCGCCGCGTCGTACTGCAGCGGGCCGTCGATCATCAGGTCAGGACGTTTTTCCTGCGCCAGACGCGTCGCTTCACGCACTTTCTCTACGTCGCTACCTGCGCCAGAAGTCCCCGTTGAGTAGGAGAGCATCGCAACACGCGGTTCGATGCCGAAGGCAATCGCGGACTCAGCGGACTGAATGGCTATCTCTGCCAGTTGTTCTGCAGTCGGATCCGGGTTGATCGCACAGTCACCATAAACGTAAACCTGTTCCGGCAACAGCATGAAGAACACAGAAGAAACCAGCGAGCTGCCCGGCGCCGTTTTGATCAACTGCAGCGGCGGACGAATGGTGTTCGCTGTCGTGTGAACCGCACCAGAAACCAGACCGTCGACTTCGTCTTGTTCCAGCATCAGCGTACCGAGAACCACGTTGTCTTCCAGCTGTTCGCGGGCGACGGTTTCGGTCATGCCTTTGCTCTTACGCAGTTCAACCAGACGAGCAACATAACTTTCGCGAACCACTTCCGGGTCAACGATTTCGATGCCAGCGCCCAGTTCAACACCCTGAGAAGCCGCCACACGGTTGATCTCTTCCGGGTTACCCAACAGCACACAGGTTGCGATACCACGTTCAGCACAGATAGCTGCCGCTTTCACGGTACGCGGTTCGTCGCCTTCCGGCAGGACAACACGTTTACCGGCTTTACGCGCCAGTTCAGTCAGTTGATAGCGGAATGCTGGCGGAGAGAGACGACGGCTACGTTCAGAGGTCGCGGTCAGCGACTCAATCCAGTCAGCGTTGATGTAGTTCGCAACGTATTCCTGAACTTTCTCAATGCGCTCGTGATCGTCAACCGGGACTTCCAGGTTGAAGCTCTGCAGGCTCAGAGAGGTCTGCCAGGTGTTGGTATTGACCATGAATACCGGCAGGCCAGTCGCGAAGGCGCGTTCGCACAGTTTAGAGATGCGAGCGTCCATTTCGTAGCCACCGGTCAGCAGCAGGGCACCGATTTCCACGCCGTTCATCGCCGCGAGGCATGCTGCAACCAGCACGTCCGGACGGTCAGCAGAGGTAACCAGCAGGGAGCCAGCACGGAAGTGTTCCAGCATGTGTGGGATACTGCGCGCGCAGAAGGTTACAGACTTCACGCGACGGGTGTTGATATCGCCCTCGTTAACGATGGTGGCGTTCAGGTGACGCGCCATATCGATTGCACGGGTCGCGATCAGATCAAAGCTCCACGGCACGGCGCCCAGAACCGGCAGCGGACTGCTTGCGCTGAGCTGAGCCGGATCGATTTTAACGATCTGTGCTTTGGAGGAGTCGTCGAAAATCTCGGACAGATCCGGGCGAGTACGGCCTTGATCATCAACCGGGGCGTTCAGTTTGTTAACGATGACGCCGGTGATGTTGGTATTTTTCGCACCGCCAAAGCTGCTGCGAGTCAGTTCGATACGCTCGTTCAACTGTTCCGGGGTATCAGTACCCTGAGACATCACGAACACGATTTCCGCATTCAGCGTTTTCGCGATTTCGTAGTTCAGAGACTGCGCGAACTGGTGTTTACGGGTCGGGACCAGGCCCTCAACCAGTACCACTTCCGCGTCTTTGGTGTTCGCGTGGTAGTTCGCGATGATCTCTTCCATCAGCACATCTTTCTGGTTGCTGGACAGCAGAGATTCAACGTGGCTCATCTTCAGCGGTTCAGCCGTCGTCACAGAGGAGTTTGCACGAACGATTGTGGTGGTCTGGTCTGGAGCATCGCCACCCGCGCGCGGCTGAGCGATTGGCTTAAAGACGCTCAGACGAACGCCTTTGCGTTCCATAGCACGGATTACGCCAAGGCTGACGCTGGTCAGGCCGACGCTGGTTCCGGTAGGGATCAGCATAATAATACGGGACACGGTTTATCCTCTTTCGTTACCGCAATTAAGCGGGTTACAAAACAGCACCGCCAGCTAAGCTGGCGGTGTGAAATCAGGCAGTCAGACGGCTCGCGTCTTGCGCGATAACCAGTTCTTCGTTGGTTGGGATCACCACCGCAGGACGGGTACCTTCTTTGTTGATAAAACCTGATTTGCCGAAACGCGCAGCCAGGTTACGTTCATGATCAACTTCAAAGCCCAGCACGCCCAGTTTGCCCAGGGACAGCTCGCGAACCATCGCTGCGTTTTCACCAATACCGCCGGTGAAGACAACAGCATCCAGACGACCATCCATCAGTGCAGTGTAGGAGCCGATGTATTTCGCCAGACGATGGCAGTAAACGTCCATTGCACGTTTAGCATCTTCTTTGGTGGTGTAGTTGTCTTCGACATAGCGGCAGTCGCTGGTGACTTCAGTCAGACCCAGCAGACCGGACTCTTTGGTGAGCATCTTGTTGATCTGATCAACGCTCATACCCAGCGTGTCGTGCAGGTGGAAAATGATCGCCGGGTCGATATCACCAGAACGGGTACCCATCACCAGACCTTCCAGCGGAGTCAGACCCATGGAGGTATCAACACATTTACCGTTACGGATAGCAGAAACAGAACCCCCGTTACCCAGGTGGCAGGTGATGATGTTCAGTTCTTCTACCGGTTTGTTCAGCATTTTTGCCGCTTCCTGAGTGACGAAGAAGTGGCTGGTGCCGTGTGCGCCGTAACGACGGACACCGTGTTCTTTGTACAGGCTATATGGCAGGGCGTAGAGGTAAGACTCTTCCGGCATGGTCTGATGGAACGCGGTATCAAATACAGCCACGTTTTTATCTTTCAACTGCGGGAAAGATTTCAGCGCTTCGGCGATACCAATCAGGTGAGCCGGATTGTGCAGCGGTGCAAAAGAGGCGGAATCTTTGATGCCCTGAATAACAGAGTCATCAATAACCACGGAGCTGGTATACTTCTCGCCGCCGTGTACGATACGGTGACCGATTGCAGTCAACTGCGCAGACAGTTCTGGTTTTTGTGCCAGAATAGTATTAACGATAAAGTTCAGCGCTTCACTGTGAGCGGCGCCTGCGCCTAAAGCCGCTTCTTGTTTACCGCCGTCCATTTTCCATTTGATACGTGCTTCTGGGAGATGGAAACATTCGGCTAAACCAGAAAGGTACTCTTCACCATTAACTGCATCGATGATTGCAAATTTCAGTGAGGAGCTACCGCAGTTCAGAACCAGTACTAACTTACTCGACATGGAAGTACCTATTATTGATACGTGGCTAAAAAAACGTCAGGGAGCCATAGAGCGTAGCGCAGTGTGACGCTGACATTTATGATTAACATCATGCGCGATTGTCTTTTTTGGCATGATGGAAGAAATACCTTTGAGTCTACGCCATTTTGCGTATTTTTCAGCCAATGGCATACTATATGTGAATTTGACGACTCAATGATTTTGGACTACAGGCCATTTTCAGGCCGCTACAGGATACCTGATAGTGGGTATCAATGACAAAATGTTTTGAACGTTGCCCCACACAGTTGTTGTTTTGCACAATTTTTTGAATTTTTATATGTGAAGTTGAGGTAAGCCATGTCGATGCCGGAAAATCGCTCCGTAAATTTTTTTAGCCTGTTTCGCCGGGGGCAGCATTATTCGAAGACGTGGCCTATGGAAAAGCGCCTTGCGCCCGTCTTTGTAGAGAATCGCGTGATCCGTATGACACGCTACGCTACCCGTTTTATGCCGCCAATAGCCGTTTTTACGCTGTGCTGGCAGATTGCGCTGGGCGGCCAGTTAGGGCCAGCCGTGGCCACCGCGCTGTTTGCGCTTAGTTTGCCGATGCAGGGATTGTGGTGGCTGGGAAAACGTTCCATAACGCCATTGCCGCCTTCCATTCTGAACTGGTTTTATGAAGTCAGAGGAAAATTGCAGGAGGCCGGGCAGGCGCTGGCGCCGGTGGAAGGCAAGCCGGATTACCAGGCGTTAGCTGACACGCTTAAGCGCGCCTTCAAACAACTGGATAAAACTTTCCTTGATGATTTGTAATTGACCCCGGATTACGCATATAAAAGAAGGCATATTGATGCCTTCTTTTTTTTCACTTTTTTCACCGTAGTAGAGTGATACAGGAGTCCCAAATGGAAATGACCAATGCTCAACGTCTGATTTTGTCTAACCAGTACAAAATGATGACGATGCTCGATCCCACTAACGCCGAACGCTATCGCCGTCTGCAGACGATCATAGAACGCGGTTACGGTCTGCAAATGCGCGAGCTGGATCGGGAATTTGGTGAGTTAAAAGAGGAAACCTGTCGTACGGTTATCGACATTATGGAGATGTATCATGCCCTGCATGTCTCATGGGCCAACCTGAAAGATGCGCAAAGTATTGATGAGCGTCGGGTGACCTTTCTGGGCTTTGACGCGGCAACGGAAGCGCGTTACCTCGGCTATGTTCGCTTTATGGTGAACGTTGAAGGCCGCTATACCCATTTCGATGCCGGCACTCACGGCTTCAACGCGCAAACCCCAATGTGGGAAAAATATCAGCGCATGCTGAGCGTCTGGCATGCATGCCCACGTCAGTATCATCTGAGCGCCAATGAAATTAACCAAATCATCAATGCCTGAGGAGGTGAACGTGCAGTGCAAAGGCTTTCTGTTTGATCTTGACGGGACACTGGTTGACTCCTTACCTGCAGTGGAACGCGCGTGGTGCAACTGGGCCGATCGTTTTGGGCTGGCGCATGATGAGGTCCTGAATTTCATCCATGGCAAGCAGGCGATCACCTCTTTGCGTCATTTCATGGCGGGCAAGTCTGAGTCGGATATTGCAGCGGAGTTTACGCGTCTGGAGCAGACAGAAGCGACGGAGACCGAGGGGATCACCGCGTTGCCCGGTGCTGTTGCGCTGCTTAACCACCTCAATAAATCAGGGATCCCATGGGCGATTGTGACATCTGGCTCCATGCCCGTGGCGCGGGCGCGTCATCAGGTGGCCGGTCTGCCTGCACCTGAAGTGTTTGTTACCGCTGAGCGTGTCAAACGGGGCAAACCTGAACCCGATGCTTATCTCCTTGGGGCGCAACTGCTTGGCTTATCTCCCCATGAGTGTGTGGTTGTGGAGGATGCGCCGGCCGGTATACTTTCGGGATTAGCCGCCGGGTGCCACGTTATCGCGGTGAATGCTCCAGCGGACACGCCGCGTCTGGGCGAAGTTGATTTTGCCCTGACCAGTCTGGAGCAGCTTTCCGTGACCAAGAAGCCGAACGGTGATGTGGTCGTATTAAGTCATACCTGATCATGATTTAGCCCCGACAATCCGGGGCTTTTTTATGGCAGAATCTTTCCATCTTCTCATCTGACAAGGATAGGTTGTGAACGGTGAATTGATCTGGGTTCTTTCGTTGTTGGCGATTGCCGTTGTTTTGTTTGCGACAGGCAGAGTGCGTATGGACGCGGTAGCTCTGTTTATCATTGTGGCCTTTGTTCTGAGTGGAACATTGAGCCTTACCGAAGCGTTTTCTGGCTTCAGCGACCCTAACGTTGTGCTAATTGCCGCGCTGTTTATTATCGGCGATGGGCTGGTGCGGACCGGTGTTGCCACCGTGATGGGCTCCTGGCTGGTGAAAATGGCAGGCAGCAGTGAAATCAAAATGCTCGTTCTGCTGATGCTGACGGTTGCCGGACTGGGCGCATTCATGAGTTCGACAGGGGTCGTCGCTATCTTTATCCCCGTGGTATTAAGCGTTTCTATGCGGATGCAGACGTCGCCATCGCGTCTGATGATGCCGCTGAGTTTTGCGGGCCTGATAAGCGGCATGATGACGCTGGTGGCGACGCCGCCAAACCTGGTGGTTAACAGTGAACTGCTGCGCGAAGGCTATGCTGGCTTCAGTTTTTTTAGCGTAACGCCGATTGGTTTAGTGGTTCTGGTTCTGGGTATTGTCTACATGCTGCTGATGCGCTTTATGCTCAAAGGCGACAATCAGCTTCAACAGCGGGACGGCTGGAAGCGCCGTACCTTTCGCGATCTCATTAAAGAATATCGCCTGACCGGACGTGCGCGTCGCCTGGCGATTCGGCCCGGTTCACCCATGATCGGGCAACGTCTCGACGATCTTAAACTGCGTGAACGTTACGGTGCCAACGTGATTGGCGTTGAGCGCTGGCGGCGTTTTCGGCGAGTGATAGTGAATGTCAACGGGGTGTCTGAATTCCGTGCGCGTGACGTTTTGCTGATTGATATGTCGGCCGCTGATGTTGATCTCCGTGAATTCTGTAGTGAGCAACTGCTGGAGCCGATGGTGCTGCGCGGGGAGTATTTCTCTGACCAGGCGCTGGATGTGGGGATGGCGGAAATCTCGCTGATCCCTGAGTCGGAACTGATTGGCAAGTCCGTGCGGGAGATAGGCTTTCGTACCCGGTACGGACTAAATGTGGTGGGGCTCAAACGCGATGGCGTGGCGATTGAAGGTTCGCTTGCTGACGAACCACTGCTGATGGGCGATATCATACTGGTCGTCGGAAACTGGAAGCTAATTGGTTTGCTGGCGAAGCAGGGGCGGGACTTTGTCGCGCTCAACCTTCCAGAAGAGGTGAGCGAGGCGTCTCCGGCGCACAGCCAGGCGCCACACGCCATTTTTTGTCTGGTTCTGATGGTCGCACTGATGCTGACCGATGAAATTCCCAATCCCGTCGCAGCAATCATCGCCTGTTTACTGATGGGGAAATTTCGCTGTATTGATGCCGAAAGCGCCTATAAAGCCATTCACTGGCCCAGTATTATTTTGATCGTCGGGATGATGCCTTTCGCGCTGGCATTGCAAAAAACAGGCGGCGTTGATTTGGTAGTGAAGGGGCTGATGGATGTTGGCGGCGGTTACGGACCGTATATGATGCTGGGGTGTCTGTTTGTGCTCTGTGCGACCATCGGTCTGTTTATCTCGAATACCGCGACGGCAGTATTGATGGCGCCTATTGCGCTGGCGGCGGCGAAGTCGATGGGCGTTTCCCCCTATCCGTTTGCGATGGTGATTGCCATGGCGGCCTCGGCGGCCTTTATGACGCCGGTGTCATCCCCGGTCAACACGCTGGTGTTAGGGCCAGGGAATTACAGCTTTAGCGATTTTATCAAGCTCGGCGTCCCGTTCACCATCATTGTGATGGGTGTGTGTGTGGTGATGATCCCCATGTTGTTCCCGTTCTGACCTGCTGCCCGGTGGCGCTGACGCTTACCGGGCCTACGAGACGTTCACATCACCATTCAGACATGATTGGATGCGACCTGTAGACCAGATAAGACGTTTTCGTCGCCATCCGGCAACATTGCTTACAATGGAGAATCCTGGCTAATTTCATCGAGAGACAGGTGGAAACTGGGGACGAAGACTTCCATAAAATAGTCCATCTCCGGGCTTCGGCGGGATTCCAGCGTTTTTTCCAGTCGCGTCTTCGCTAACAGGAATTCGTTATTTCCCGCCGACAACTCTTCCAGACATTTCAGATACGCGCACAGCGCATCGGCCTGTTTCACGATAGACTTTTCTTCTTCGCTATAAGCATGCTCATCAATCAGCGGCGCAAAAATATCCCGCAATTCATCGGGCACCATATCGACCAGTTTCTGCTGCGCGATTTTCTCGATGGCTTTATATTCCTGGGCAATTTGGGAATTGAAATATTTCACTGGCGTGGGGAGATCCCCGGTCAGCACTTCCGACGCATCGTGATACATCGCCAGTAGCGCAATGCGCTCGGCATTAACCTGGCCGGCGAATTTGCGATTTTTAATCGCGGCCAGTGCATGGGCAACCATCGCGACCTGGAGACTGTGCTCAGAGACGTTTTCAGTGCGCACATTGCGCATCAAAGGCCAGCGGTTAATGAGTTTGAGGCGGGAGAGGTGGGCAAAAAAATGGCTCTGCTTCATAGTGACCTTTTCATGATGACAACCTGGAGATCATTGTGCGCAGAGAAGGGCGCCGGATGCAAATACCGGCAGCCCGTTTCAGATTACACCTGATGATAACCCGACAGGAAGCGACCAAATTTGCTCAGCGACATTTCGATATCGTCAATGCGGGGCAGGGTGACGATACGCACATGATCCGGCCATGGCCAGTTAAATGCTGTCCCCTGAACCAGCAGCACTTTTTCCTGCAACAGGAAATCGAGCACCATTTTCTGGTCGTCGTGAATGTTGAAGCGTTTAGCATCAATTTTCGGGAACATATACAACGCACCGCGCGGTTTTACGCAGGATACGCCCGGAATATCGTTAATTAATTCCCAGGCCCGATTACGCTGCTCATAGAGACGACCGCCAGGCATGATGAATTCGTTGATGCTCTGGTAACCACCGAGTGCAGTTTGAATGGCATGCTGAGCCGGGACGTTAGCGCAAAGACGCATTGATGCCAGCATTTCCAGCCCTTCGATATAGCCTTTCGCATGCTTCTTCGGACCGTTAAGCACCATCCAGCCCTGGCGGAAACCGGCGACGCGGTAGGTTTTAGACAGACCATTAAAGGTAATGGTCAGCAGATCCGGCGCCATCGCTGCGATCGAGTGGTGTTCAGCATCGTCGTAAAGGATTTTGTCGTAAATCTCATCGGCATAAATGATGAGGTTGTTTTGACGTGCGATCTCGACGATCTCCATCAGCAACTCTTTGGAGTAAACCGCACCGGTCGGGTTGTTCGGGTTGATGATGACAATCCCACGGGTCCGTGGGGTAATTTTGGCACGGATATCATCAAGGTCCGGGAACCAGTCGGATGATTCATCGCAAAGGTAGTGTACTGGATTCCCGCCAGAAAGCGCGACCGCCGCCGTCCATAAAGGATAGTCAGGCGCGGGTACCAGCATTTCGTCCCCGCTGTTCAGCAATGCCTGCATCGCCTGTACGATAAGCTCAGAAACACCATTGCCGATATAAATATCTTCAACTGTCACGTCACGCATACCACGCGCCTGATAGTGTTGCATGATTGCTTTACGTGCAGAGTAAAGGCCTTTTGAATCGGAATAGCCCTGCGCGGTGGGGAGATTTCGGATGACGTCGACCAGAATCTCGTCAGGGGCCTCAAAACCAAAGGGAGCGGGGTTGCCAATGTTCAGTTTCAGAACCTTATTGCCTTCTTCTTCAAGGCGTTTAGCTTCTTTTAAAACCGGACCGCGGATGTCATAACAGACGTTATCTAATTTGCTGGATTTTTCAATAGGGGACATGAACCTTGACCTTTAAACTGTGAACACCACTCCCTGCCGTGGAAGTTTGCATGGAACAATGTACTCTCCCAACGGGGCATTTTGAAGGGTTTACAGAAGAAGATTTTGCTAAATTGTGAACTGCTATTGTGCTGTTTTTGACGTTTTTTGGCTTTTTACTTAGTGATAAATGTATTGTTTTGTTGTTTTATAAGAATAATATTTTGGTTTTATCGCTTCGTTGTGGTCGATTCTCTCGATGAGGAGGGGGCGGCAACAGTGAAATTGAACGCGGAAAATCAGCCATAATTTAATAGTTCGTTAATACTGAAAAATTGTCTTCCACAGGTGTTATCGGGATGTGCCTGACACTTTGCGGTGTGAATCTAATGTTAAGCAGGGTTTATGAATAGACTCAGTTCTAATTAATTATTATTTAATATTTAAAAAGGCTTTACGTTAAGCATTAATAATAGCGGATTTACTTGAGGAAGATAACAAATCTTTGCATCAGATTATTCGCATTAAGACTTATAAATAAAGAGGTTTTAGGTTAAGATGTAAGAGATGAAATGACATGTTGTTCGCATGATTTGTTGAATATTTCAAATGCGGTTTTGTTGATAACTTATTGTTTTGTGTGTTTATTTTGTTGGTTGGGTTCGATTCATTCTTCACCGATACCCATTTTATAGCCAGGAATTAGTAGAATTTAGCATACATCTTAATAGGTCCCGCCGCTTTTACGAAATATTCTGATAAATCGCGTCAGGTATTATTGTGTAAGAAGTAGGGTAGCATTTTGTCAGCCACATGATATACCTATTTACTTTCCCCTCTTACCGGGGAAATCTTGCTAAGGAAGCCGCATTACAAACGGAATTGCTTGTTTTTGTATGCACAGCATTAACGAGCTCGGTATGAGCCGCCAGTAAGTGAAAAATTATGATAAATGCAAATCGTCCGATAATTAACCTCGACCTCGATCTGCTGAGAACATTTGTTGCTGTTGCCGACCTGAACACATTTGCAGCAGCCGCTGCAGCTGTGTGTCGTACTCAGTCTGCGGTGAGCCAACAGATGCAGCGCCTCGAGCAGCTCGTGGGGAAAGAACTCTTCGCTCGTCATGGTCGCAACAAACTGTTGACTGAACACGGTATTCAGCTTCTGGGGTATGCCAGGAAAATATTGCGCTTTAATGATGAGGCTTGCTCATCATTAATGTTCAGTAATCTTCAGGGGGTGTTAACTATTGGCGCATCCGACGAATCCGCCGATACGATACTGCCATTCCTTCTGAACCGTATTAGTTCGGTTTATCCGAAACTGGCGCTTGATGTCAGGGTGAAGCGAAACGCTTTTATGCCCGATATGTTGGCCTCGCAGGAGGTGGATCTCATCGTCACCACTAACCGGCCAGGCGCTTTTGAAAGTCTGACGCTGCGCACATCGCCGACTCACTGGTATTGTGCTGCAGAATATGTACTGCAAAAAGGTGAACCGGTGCCGCTGGTCTTGCTGGATGATCCGAGTCCGTTCCGCGATGTGGTGCTCACCACGTTAAATGCGGCAAATATCCCCTGGCGTCTGGCTTATGTCGCCTCGACATTGCCTGCTGTTCGCGCGGCAGTCAAAGCAGGCCTTGGGGTGACAGCGCGTCCGGTCGAAATGATGAGCCCTGACCTGCGTGTTCTTGGCGCGGTTGATGGGTTGCCTCCATTACCAGACACCGAGTATCTGCTCTGCCGTGACCCCGCATCAAAGAACGATCTGGCCCACGTTATTTATCAGGCGATGAATACCTGGCAGAATCCGTGGCAGTACAGCTCAATCACCCCGGAGGGCGGGGATGATACGGTGCTACTTGAAGGGGACTACGAATAACCGCTCTCAAAAAAACGTTAAAGAATGTAATTGTAAAAAAGAGCCACTGATGATGAAAAAACACCCAGTGGTTCTTTTTTTTGTACTACTATCCTTAACTGACAGGAGAAAAAGGCAAAAATCCTCATAAATCAGCGAGTAGACGACACGTCAAATGAACGCGTAAAAAATAAGCGAAATTTATGCTTCAACAAGCTAATGTTAAAAAACGCGTAAAATTGTTGCTGTTTTTTGGGGCGGATTAACAAAAGCGTGTCACAGATCAAGAAAATACTCCCTTTTAGGGGAAGGAATTTGTTCCAAATCCTGTCAAAATAGCCGCGCATTTTCCTACTTACTTCACAACGGACACGATTCAACAACATCCATTTTTAGCCTGAGACTCGATCGACATAGAGCTAAAACGCATTAAATGTTAATGGTGTTGGAATCATGTAAATTAATGTGAGGAAACTTTTGTTAAAGTTGACAAAAGGTTATAGAAAGGAGTAAAAAACCCCATCAATTGGCTGTCTAAAACATTTTTTACAGTGATTGTAAGGTTTTTTTTATTCCTCCCCATGAATCGATGTGGCGTTCATCTGCCGTAAAGAGCAGAGAATTTGGCGCTACTTTTGATGAGTAAGCAATGAGTATGTCAACATCCACTGAAGTCATCGCTCATCACTGGGCATTCGCTATCTTTCTTATTGTTGCCATTGGCCTGTGCTGCCTGATGCTTATCGGCGGTTGGTTTTTAGGCGGTCGCGCACGCGCGAGGTCAAAAAACACCCCGTTTGAATCCGGTATCGACTCGGTCGGCTCCGCCCGCTTACGCTTGTCTGCCAAGTTTTACCTGGTAGCCATGTTCTTCGTTATCTTCGACGTTGAAGCGCTGTATCTGTTCGCATGGTCGACCTCTATCCGTGAAAGCGGTTGGGTAGGCTTTGTGGAAGCTGCAATTTTTATTTTTGTGTTACTGGCAGGTCTGGTTTATCTGGTGCGTATTGGCGCGCTGGACTGGACGCCCGCGCGTTCACGCCGCGAGCGTATGAACCCGGAAACGAACAGTATCGCTAATCGTCAACGCTAACCGCGAGGCATTAAGATGGATTATACGCTCACCCGCATAGATCCTAACGGTGAGAACGACCGTTACCCCCTGCAAAAACAGGAGATCGTAACCGACCCCCTGGAACAGGAAGTTAACAAAAACGTATTCATGGGCAAACTCCATGACATGGTTAACTGGGGACGCAAAAACTCAATCTGGCCTTATAACTTCGGCCTTTCCTGCTGCTACGTTGAGATGGTGACCTCATTCACCGCCGTGCATGACGTGGCGCGCTTTGGCGCGGAAGTTTTGCGTGCTTCGCCGCGTCAGGCTGATCTGATGGTTGTGGCGGGTACCTGCTTCACCAAAATGGCGCCGGTTATTCAGCGTCTTTATGACCAGATGCTGGAGCCGAAATGGGTGATTTCCATGGGCGCATGTGCCAACTCCGGCGGTATGTACGATATTTATTCCGTTGTGCAGGGCGTTGATAAGTTTATCCCTGTGGATGTTTACATCCCGGGTTGCCCGCCGCGTCCAGAAGCGTACATGCAGGCGTTAATGCTGTTGCAGGACTCTATTGGTAAAGAGCGCCGTCCACTCTCCTGGGTGGTTGGCGATCAGGGCGTTTATCGCGCCAACATGCAGTCAGAGCGCGAGCGTAAACGCGGCGAACGTATTGCAGTAACGAATCTGCGTACACCAGACGAGATTTAATTTGCCCCTGTCGGCAGCAGCATTTTACTTCGCCTGGCACAACATTTATCGCGCGAAGCTCTGTCGACAGTCACCACGGACCATTTGCAATGGTGAACAATATGACCGACTTAACCGCGCAAGAAGCCGCATGTCTTACCCGGGATCACCTTGATGACCCGGTCATCGGCGAACTGCGCAACCGTTTTGGGCCGGATGCCTTTACCGTTCAGGCGACTCGCACCGGGGTGCCCGTTGTATGGGTCAAGCGTGAACAATTACTGGAAGTGGGTGATTTCTTAAAGAGATTGCCGAAACCTTACGTCATGCTGTTTGACTTACACGGCATGGACGAACGTCTGCGCACGCACCGCGAAGGGTTACCCGCCGCGGATTTTTCCGTTTTCTACCACCTGATTTCCATTGAACGCAATCGCGATATCATGCTCAAGGTGGCTTTGTCTGAAAACGATCTTCACGTGCCGACTTTCACCAAAGTGTTCCCGAATGCCAACTGGTATGAACGCGAAACCTGGGACATGTTTGGTATTGAGTTTGACGGACACCCGCACCTGACTCGTCTGCTTATGCCGCCAACCTGGAAAGGCCACCCGCTGCGTAAAGACTACCCGGCACGCGCCACCGAATTCGATCCGTTTGAGCTGACCAAAGCGAAACAGGATCTGGAGATGGAAGCGCTGACTTTCAAACCGGAAGAGTGGGGGATGTCACGCGGTACCGAAAACGAGGACTTCATGTTCCTCAACCTCGGTCCGAACCACCCGTCATCGCACGGTGCATTCCGTATTGTTCTCCAGCTTGATGGCGAAGAGATTGTCGACTGCGTACCTGACATTGGCTACCACCACCGTGGGGCTGAAAAGATGGGCGAACGCCAGTCCTGGCACAGCTACATTCCGTATACCGATCGTATCGAATATCTCGGCGGTTGCGTCAACGAAATGCCTTACGTGCTGGCGGTTGAGAAACTGGCAGGTATCACCACCCCGGATCGCGTTAACGTGATTCGCGTTATGTTGTCTGAACTGTTCCGTATTAACAGCCACCTGCTGTACATCTCCACGTTCATTCAGGACGTCGGCGCCATGACGCCGGTCTTCTTTGCCTTTACCGACCGTCAGAAAATCTATGACGTTGTCGAAGCGATCACCGGTTACCGTATGCACCCGGCCTGGTTCCGTATCGGTGGCGTGGCGCATGACCTGCCGCGCGGCTGGGATAAACTGCTGCGCGAGTTCCTCGACTGGATGCCGAAGCGTCTGGCGTCTTACGAGAAAGCGGCACTGCAAAACACCATCCTGAAAGGGCGTTCGCAGGGCGTGGCTGCTTACGGCAAGAAAGAAGCGCTGGACTGGGGCTGTACCGGTGCCGCGCTGCGTGCGACCGGTATTGATTTCGACGTGCGTAAAGCACGCCCCTACTCTGGCTACGAAAACTTTGACTTTGAAGTGCCGGTGGGCGGCGGGGTTTCCGACTGCTACACCCGCGTGATGCTGAAAGTGGAAGAGCTGCGTCAGAGTCTGCGCATCCTTGAGCAGTGCCTCAATAACATGCCGGAAGGCCCGTTCAAAGCGGATCACCCGCTGACGACGCCGCCGCCGAAAGAGCGCACGCTGCAACATATCGAAACCCTGATCACCCACTTCCTGCAAGTATCGTGGGGTCCGGTGATGCCGGCGAATGAGTCCTTCCAGATGGTGGAAGCGACCAAGGGTATCAACAGTTATTACCTGACCAGCGATGGCAGCACCATGAGTTATCGTACCCGTATTCGTACCCCGAGCTATGCGCACTTGCAGCAGATCCCGGTGGCAGTACGCGGCAGCCTGGTGTCCGACCTGATCGTCCATTTAGGTAGTATCGATTTTGTTATGTCAGATGTGGACCGCTAATTATGCACGAGAATCAACAACCACAAACCGAGGCTTTTGAGCTGAGTGCGGCAGAGCGTGAAGCTATTGAGCACGAGAAGCACCACTACGAAGACCCGCGTGCGGCGTCCATTGAAGCGCTGAAAATCGTTCAGAAGCAGCGTGGCTGGGTGCCGGACGGTGCGATCCACGCGATCGCCGATGTGCTGGGGATCCCGGCGAGCGACGTCGAAGGTGTGGCGACGTTCTACAGCCAGATCTTCCGCCAGCCAGTAGGCCGCCATGTGATCCGCTATTGCGACAGCGTGGTGTGCCATATCAATGGCTATCAGGGGATTCAGGCTGCGCTGGAGAAAAAGCTGAATATCAAGCCGGGGCAGACGACCTTCGACGGTCGCTTTACGCTGCTGCCGACCTGCTGCCTGGGGAACTGTGATAAAGGGCCGAACATGATGATCGATGACGATACTCATGCTCATCTGACCCCGGAAGGCATTCCTGAACTGCTGGAGCGGTATAAATGAAAGACATTATCCGTACTCCCGAAACGCATCCGCTGACCTGGCGTCTGCGTGATGACAAACAGCCGGTATGGCTGGACGAATACCGCAGCAAAAACGGTTACGAAGGTGCGCGTAAGGCGCTGACCGGTCTGTCGCCGGACGAGATCGTCAACCAGGTGAAAGACGCTGGCCTGAAAGGGCGTGGCGGCGCAGGCTTTTCCACCGGCCTGAAGTGGAGCCTGATGCCAAAAGACGAATCCATGAACATCCGTTACCTGTTGTGTAACGCCGATGAAATGGAGCCGGGTACCTATAAAGACCGTTTGCTGATGGAACAACTGCCGCACCTGCTGGTGGAAGGTATGCTGATCTCCGCGTTTGCGCTGAAAGCCTACCGGGGTTACATCTTCCTGCGCGGGGAATATATCGAAGCGGCTGTGCATCTGCGTCGTGCAATTGCCGAAGCGACCGAAGCGGGTCTGCTCGGCAAAAACATCATGGGTACCGGTTTTGACTTCGAACTGTTTGTTCACACCGGGGCAGGGCGTTACATCTGCGGTGAAGAAACGGCGCTTATTAACTCCCTCGAAGGCCGTCGCGCAAATCCTCGCTCTAAGCCGCCGTTCCCGGCGACTTCCGGCGCATGGGGTAAACCGACCTGCGTCAACAACGTGGAAACTCTGTGTAACGTTCCGGCTATCCTCGCCAACGGCGTGGAGTGGTATCAGAACATTTCGAAGAGCAAAGACGCGGGCACCAAGCTGATGGGCTTTTCTGGTCGCGTGAAGAATCCCGGCCTGTGGGAACTACCGTTCGGTACCACCGCACGCGAGATCCTCGAAGATTACGCAGGCGGCATGCGCGATGGACTGAAGTTCAAAGCCTGGCAGCCAGGCGGCGCGGGAACCGACTTCCTGACCGAAGCGCACCTTGATCTGCCAATGGAATTTGAAAGCATTGGTAAAGCAGGCAGCCGTCTGGGTACGGCGCTGGCGATGGCGGTTGACCACGAGATTGGTATGGTACCGCTGGTGCGTAACCTGGAAGAGTTCTTTGCCCGCGAATCCTGTGGATGGTGTACGCCATGCCGTGACGGTCTGCCGTGGAGCGTAAAAATTCTGCGTGCGCTGGAGCGTGGTGAAGGCCAGCCTGGGGATATCGAGACACTTGAGCAACTGTGTCGTTTCCTCGGCCCGGGTAAAACCTTCTGTGCTCACGCGCCGGGCGCGGTTGAGCCGCTGCAGAGTGCCATTAAATATTTCCGCGAAGAATTTGAAGCTGGCATCAAGCAGTCGTTCAGCAATACCCACGCGATTGGTGGTATTCAGCCGAACCTGCTGAAAGAGCGCTGGTGATTGCGGGTTTACCTGCATCGCGATAAGAAATTCGATTAACGCTCGGTTACGACCGAGCCAACTGGAAGCATGCTGACTATGGCTACGATTCATGTAGACGGCAAAGAATACGAGGTCAACGGAGCGGACAACCTGCTGGAAGCTTGTCTGTCTCTTGGTCTTGATATTCCGTACTTTTGCTGGCATCCGGCGCTGGGAAGCGTTGGTGCTTGCCGCCAGTGTGCGGTGAAGCAATACCAAAACGCGGAAGACACGCGTGGTCGCCTGGTGATGTCTTGTATGACACCGGCCACCGAAGGCACCTTTATTTCAATTGACGACGAAGAAGCGAAACAATTCCGCGAAAGCGTGGTGGAGTGGCTGATGACCAACCACCCGCACGATTGTCCGGTCTGTGAAGAGGGCGGTAACTGCCATCTTCAGGATATGACCGTGATGACCGGGCACAGTTTCCGTCGTTATCGTTTCACCAAGCGTACTCACCGCAATCAGGACCTGGGGCCGTTCATCTCTCACGAAATGAACCGCTGCATCGCCTGCTACCGCTGCGTGCGTTACTACAAAGATTACGCCGACGGCCAGGATCTGGGCGTGTACGGTGCGCACGATAACGTCTACTTTGGACGTCCGGAAGACGGCACGCTTGAAAGCGAGTTCTCCGGTAACCTGGTGGAAATCTGCCCGACCGGGGTGTTCACCGATAAAACGCACTCCGAACGCTATAACCGTAAGTGGGACATGCAGTTTGCGCCGAGCATCTGTCAGCAGTGTTCCATCGGCTGTAACACCAGCCCGGGTGAGCGTTACGGCGAACTGCGTCGTATCGAAAACCGTTATAACGGGACCGTTAACCACTATTTCCTCTGCGACCGTGGTCGTTTTGGCTATGGCTACGTGAACCTGAAAGACCGTCCACGTCAGCCGGTACAACGTCGCGGCGACGATCTGATCACGCTCAACGCCGAACAGGCGATGCAGGGCGCGGCGGACATTCTGCGTCAGTCGAAGAAAGTGATCGGTATCGGTTCACCGCGCGCAAGCGTTGAGAGCAACTTCGCGCTGCGTGAACTGGTCGGTGCGGAAAACTTCTACACCGGGATTGCGCAATCCGAGCAGGAACGTCTGCAACTGGCGCTGAAAGTGTTGCGTGAAGGCGGTATTCACACACCGGCACTGCGCGACATTGAATCCTATGATGCGGTACTGGTACTGGGTGAAGACATCACGCAGACCGGGGCACGCGTTGCCCTGGCTGTGCGCCAGGCGGTGAAAGGCAAAGCGCGCGAAATGGCCGCAGCCCAGAAAGTGGCTGACTGGCAGATTGCCGCGATCCTCAACATCGGTCAGCGCGCGAAGCATCCGCTGTTCGTCACCAACGTGGATAACACCCGTCTGGATGACATCGCGGCATGGACCTACCGCGCGCCGGTTGAAGATCAGGCGCGTTTAGGATTTGCGATCGCCCATGCGCTGGACAACTCTGCGCCAGCCGTTGACGGTATTAGCAGCGATCTGCAAAACAAAATCGACGTGATTGTCCAGGCACTGGCCGGGGCGAAAAAACCGCTGATTATTTCCGGGACCAACGCCGGTAGTACCGAGGTGATTCAGGCGGCAGCCAACGTGGCGAAAGCGCTGAAAGGCCGTGGTGCCGACGTCGGTATTACCATGATTGCCCGTTCGGTTAACAGTATGGGGCTGGGCATTATGGGCGGCGGTACGCTCGATGATGCGTTGACGGAACTGGAAACCGGTCGTGCGGACGCCGTTGTGGTGCTGGAAAACGATCTGCATCGCCACGCTTCCGCCACGCGCGTGAATGCCGCGCTGGCAAAAGCGCCGCTGGTAATGGTGGTTGACCATCAGCGCACTGCCATCATGGAAAACGCCCATCTGGTGCTTTCCGCGGCAAGCTTTGCTGAAAGCGACGGTACAGTCATCAACAATGAAGGCCGCGCGCAGCGTTTCTTCCAGGTTTACGATCCGGCGTACTACGACAAAAACACCCTTATGCTGGAAAGCTGGCGCTGGCTGCATTCGCTGCACAGCACCATGCAGAACCGCGAAGTGGACTGGACGCAGCTTGACCACGTCATCGACGCGGTCGTTGCCGCGATGCCGGAACTGGCGGGTATCAAAGACGCCGCGCCGGATGCAACCTTCCGCATCCGTGGACAGAAACTGGCGCGTGAGCCGCACCGTTACAGCGGTCGCACCGCGATGCGTGCGAATATCAGCGTTCACGAACCACGTCAACCGCAGGACAAAGACACCATGTTTGCCTTCTCCATGGAAGGGAACAACCAGCCGTCCGCACCCCGTTCACAGATTCCATTTGCCTGGGCGCCAGGCTGGAACTCCCCACAGGCGTGGAACAAATTCCAGGATGAAGTGGGCGGGAAACTGCGCCATGGCGATCCGGGTGTGCGTCTGATTGAAGCATCAGAAGGCGGTCTGGATTACTTCACGACCGTTCCGGCGAGCTTCCAGGCACAGGACGGACAGTGGCGTATCGCGCCGTACTACCATCTGTTTGGTAGCGATGAGCTGTCCCAGCGCGCGCCGGTCTTCCAGAGCCGCATGCCGCAACCGTATATAAAACTCAACCCGGCCGACGCCGCGAAGTTGGGCGTGAATGCCGGAACCCGCGTCTCCTTTAGCTACGATGGCAACACGGTTACGTTACCGGTTGAAATTGCCGAAGGACTGACTGCAGGGCAGGTGGGTCTGCCAATGGGCATGCCGGGTATTGCGCCGGTGCTGGCGGGTGCGCGTCTTGAGGATCTGCAGGAGGCACAACAATGAGTTGGATTACACCGGATCTGATTGAAATCCTGCTGACCATCCTCAAAGCGGTGGTGATCCTGCTGGTGGTCGTCACCTGCGGGGCCTTCATGAGCTTTGGCGAACGTCGTCTGCTGGGGCTGTTCCAGAACCGCTACGGACCGAACCGTGTAGGCTGGGGCGGTTCGCTCCAGTTGGTCGCGGACATGATCAAGATGTTCTTTAAAGAAGACTGGATCCCGAAATTCTCGGATCGCGTCATCTTTACCCTTGCGCCCATGATCGCCTTTACCTCACTGTTGCTGGCGTTTGCCATCGTGCCGGTGAGTCCGGGCTGGGTGGTTGCGGATCTGAACATTGGGATCCTGTTCTTCCTGATGATGGCAGGTCTCGCGGTCTATGCGGTGCTGTTCGCCGGTTGGTCGAGCAACAACAAATACTCGCTGTTGGGTGCGATGCGTGCGTCTGCGCAGACACTCAGCTACGAAGTGTTCCTCGGGCTTTCCCTGATGGGCGTGGTGGCGCAGGCTGGTTCATTTAATATGACCGACATCGTCAACAACCAGGCTGATATCTGGAACGTCATTCCGCAGTTCTTTGGTTTTGTCACCTTCGCTATCGCGGGCGTCGCGGTGTGTCACCGTCATCCGTTTGACCAGCCGGAAGCTGAGCAGGAACTGGCTGACGGTTATCACATTGAATACTCCGGGATGAAATTCGGTCTGTTCTTTGTGGGGGAATACATCGGTATCGTCACCATTTCGGCGCTGATGGTGACCCTGTTCTTCGGTGGCTGGCATGGCCCGTTCTTACCGCCATTCATCTGGTTCGCGCTGAAAACCGCGTTCTTCATGATGATGTTCATTTTGATTCGTGCGTCGTTACCGCGTCCTCGTTATGACCAGGTAATGTCCTTCGGCTGGAAAATTTGCCTGCCGTTGACGCTCATCAACTTGCTGGTAACGGCGGCTGTCATTCTCTGGCAGGCGCAATAAGGGGCACAAAGACCATGACCTTAAAAGAATTGTTAGTAGGCTTCGGCACCCAGGTACGCAGTATCTGGATGATCGGCCTGCATGCGTTCGCGAAACGCGAAACGCAGATGTACCCGGAAGAGCCGGTCTATCTACCGCCCCGTTTTCGTGGTCGTATCGTTCTGACCCGCGACCCGGACGGCGAGGAGCGCTGCGTTGCCTGTAACCTGTGTGCGGTAGCGTGTCCGGTAGGCTGTATCTCTCTGCAAAAAGCAGAGACCAAAGACGGTCGCTGGTATCCGGAGTTTTTCCGCATTAACTTCTCACGCTGCATTTTCTGCGGTCTGTGTGAAGAAGCCTGTCCGACCACCGCGATTCAGCTTACGCCAGATTTCGAACTGGGTGAGTACAAGCGCCAGGATCTGGTTTACGAGAAAGAGGATCTGCTGATCTCCGGTCCGGGTAAATACCCGGAATATAACTTCTACCGGATGGCAGGTATGGCAATCGACGGCAAAGATAAGGGCGAAGCAGAGAACGAAGCCAAGCCTATCGACGTCAAGAGCCTGTTACCGTAAGGAGAGGGGCAATGGAGTTCGCTTTTTATATCTGTGGCCTGATAGCCATTCTCGCCACCTTGCGAGTCATCACCCACACTAATCCGGTACACGCGCTGCTGTACCTGATTATTTCGCTGCTGGCGATTTCCGGGGTGTTCTTCTCGCTGGGGGCTTACTTTGCGGGGGCGCTGGAGATCATCGTTTACGCGGGCGCTATCATGGTGCTGTTCGTGTTTGTGGTCATGATGCTTAACCTGGGCGGTTCTGAAATCGAACAGGAACGCCAGTGGCTGAAACCCCAGGTGTGGATTGGCCCGGCAATTCTGTCGGCTATCATGCTGGTGGTGATTGTTTACGCCATTCTGGGCGTTAACGACCAGGGTATCGACGGTACGCCAATCAGCGCGAAAGCGGTCGGTATTACGCTGTTTGGGCCTTACGTCCTGGCGGTTGAACTGGCATCTATGCTGCTGCTGGCAGGTCTGGTTGTCGCCTTCCACGTCGGACGCGAAGAGCGTTCGGGCGAAGTGCTGAGCAACCGTAAAGACGACAGCGCGAAAAGAAAAACGGAGGAGCACGCATGATCCCCTTACAACATGGACTGATCCTCGCTGCGATTTTATTCGTTCTGGGCTTAACCGGTCTGGTGATTCGCCGCAATCTGTTGTTTATGCTGATTGGGCTGGAAATCATGATCAACGCTTCCGCGCTGGCCTTCGTGGTCGCCGGTAGCTACTGGGGCCAGACCGATGGTCAGGTGATGTACATTCTCGCCATCAGCCTTGCGGCTGCGGAAGCGAGTATCGGGCTTGCGCTGTTGCTACAACTTCATCGCCGTCGCCAGAACCTGAACATCGATTCAGTAAGTGAGATGCGTGGATGAACATGCTTGCCTTAACCATCATTCTGCCATTGATTGGCTTTGTCCTGCTGGCGTTCTCTCGTGGGCGCTGGTCTGAAAATCTCTCCGCAACCATAGGCGTAGGCTCTATCGGTCTGGCGGCACTGGTCACGGCCTTTGTTGGCGTAGACTTCTTCGCCAACGGTAAGCAGGCGTTCAGCCAGCCGTTGTGGACGTGGATGTCTGTGGGTGACTTCAACATCGGTTTCAACCTGGTGCTGGACGGCCTGTCGCTGACCATGCTCTCTGTGGTAACCGGCGTTGGCTTCCTGATCCATATGTTCGCTTCATGGTACATGCGCGGTGAAGAGGGATACTCTCGCTTCTTCGCTTACACCAACCTGTTTATCGCCAGCATGGTTGTTCTGGTGCTGTCCGATAACCTGCTGTTGATGTACCTCGGCTGGGAAGGCGTGGGTCTGTGCTCTTATCTGCTGATCGGCTTCTATTACAGCGATCCGAAGAATGGCGCCGCGGCGATGAAAGCGTTCGTCGTGACCCGTGTGGGCGATGTGTTCCTCGCCTTCGCACTGTTCATTCTGTACAACGAACTGGGTACCCTGAACTTCCGCGAAATGGTGGAGCTGGCACCAGCGCACTTTGAGGCGGGCAACAACATGCTCACCTGGGCGACGCTGATGCTGCTCGGCGGCGCGGTCGGTAAATCGGCGCAGCTTCCGTTGCAGACATGGCTTGCCGACGCGATGGCGGGTCCAACGCCTGTTTCTGCGTTGATCCACGCCGCGACGATGGTGACCGCCGGTGTCTACCTGATCGCGCGCACTCATGGCCTGTTCCTGATGACTCCGGAAATTCTGCATCTGGTGGGTATCGTCGGCGCGGTGACGCTGGTGATGGCGGGTTTTGCCGCACTGGTACAAACCGACATCAAGCGTGTTCTCGCTTACTCCACCATGAGCCAGATTGGTTACATGTTCCTGGCGCTTGGCGTTCAGGCATGGGATGCGGCGATTTTCCACCTGATGACGCACGCCTTCTTTAAAGCGCTGCTGTTCCTGGCGTCCGGTTCGGTGATTCTGGCCTGCCATCACGAACAGAACATCTTCAAGATGGGCGGCCTGCGTAAGTCCATTCCGCTGGTCTATCTCTGCTTCCTGGTGGGTGGCGCGGCGCTGTCGGCATTGCCGCTGATTACCGCAGGCTTCTTCAGTAAGGATGAGATTCTGGCAGGCGCGATGGCAAATGGTCATATCAATCTGATGGTGGCAGGTCTGGTCGGTGCGTTTATGACCTCCCTGTATACCTTCCGTATGATTTTCATCGTGTTCCACGGTAAAGAACAAATTCACGCTCATGCAGGGAAGGGGATTACTCACCACCTGCCGCTGATTGTCCTGATGATCTTGTCCACCTTCGTTGGCGCGCTGATTGTACCGCCGTTGCAGGGTGTACTGCCGCAGACAACAGAGCTTGATCATAGCCACGTGATGACCCTGGAGATTACCTCTGGCGTTGTAGCGATTGCGGGCATCCTGATTGCCGCCTGGCTGTGGCTGGGTAAACGTACTCTGGTGACCTCAATTGCCAACAGTGCGCCTGGCCGTCTGCTGGGGACCTGGTGGTATAACGCCTGGGGTTTCGACTGGCTGTACGACAAAGTGTTCGTCAAGCCATTCCTTGGCGTCGCCTGGCTGCTTAAACGCGATCCGCTTAATGCGCTGATGAACGTACCGGCAATCCTTTCCCGCTTTGCAGGTAAAGGCCTGCTGTTCAGCGAGAACGGTTACCTGCGCTGGTATGTGGCATCAATGAGCATTGGCGCTGTCGTGGTGCTGGCACTGCTGATGGTACTGCATTGAGTTTGTTGGCTGGATGAACGACTGCCGGACGGCGCTGCGTTTATCCAGCCTGGAAACCCATAATTTTTAGAATTCGTTGAAAATCAGGTCCAAAAGGACAGGCGTTATCGGCAAAGTCAGAGTGGACACCGCCTGCGCAGAGCAACCGGAGCGTACTGAAGTACGTGAGGATTGCGAGCACAGCCGGGGTTCGCTATGACGAGTACGATAGCCTGAACGGGACTTAAACAAGGAACAAAAATCACCATGTTATTACCTTGGTTGATATTAATCCCTTTTATCGGTGGCTTCCTTTGCTGGCAGACCGAACGCTTTGGCGTGAAGGTGCCTCGCTGGATAGCGCTGGTAACCATGGGACTGACGCTCGCACTTGGCCTGCAACTGTGGCTGCAGGGGGGCTATTCGCTGACGCAATCTGCCGGCATTCCGCAGTGGCAATCTGAATTTGTCCTGCCGTGGATCCCGCGCTTTGGCATCTCGATTCACCTGGCTATCGACGGTTTGTCGCTGCTGATGGTTGTGCTGACCGGTCTGCTCGGTGTTCTGGCGGTACTCTGTTCCTGGCGAGAAATCGAGAAATACCAGGGCTTCTTCCACCTGAACCTGATGTGGATCCTGGGCGGCGTTATCGGCGTGTTCCTTGCCATCGACATGTTCCTGTTCTTCTTCTTCTGGGAAATGATGCTGGTGCCGATGTACTTCCTGATCGCGCTGTGGGGCCATAAGGCGTCCGACGGGAAAACGCGCATCACGGCGGCCACCAAGTTCTTCATTTACACCCAGGCGAGTGGTCTGGTGATGTTGATTGCCATCCTGGCGTTGGTGTTTGTTCACCACAATGCGACCGGCGTGTGGACTTTCAACTATGAAGACCTGCTGAAAACCCCGATGTCTCACGGCGTCGAATATCTGCTGATGCTGGGCTTCTTCATTGCCTTTGCGGTGAAAATGCCGGTGGTTCCGCTGCATGGCTGGTTGCCGGATGCGCACTCCCAGGCGCCGACAGCCGGTTCCGTTGACCTCGCGGGTATTTTGCTGAAAACCGCGGCTTACGGTCTGCTGCGTTTCTCCCTGCCGCTGTTCCCGAACGCGTCGGCGGAGTTTGCGCCTATCGCGATGTGGCTTGGCGTCATTGGTATCTTCTACGGTGCGTGGATGGCGTTTACGCAATACGATATCAAACGTCTGATTGCTTACACCTCTGTTTCACACATGGGCTTTGTGCTGATCGCTATCTACACCGGTAGCCAACTGGCCTATCAGGGCGCGGTCATTCAGATGATTGCGCACGGTCTGTCGGCGGCGGGTCTGTTCATTCTGTGCGGTCAGTTGTATGAGCGTCTGCATACCCGTGATATGCGCATGATGGGCGGTCTGTGGGGCAAAATGAAATGGTTGCCTGCGCTGTCGATGTTCTTTGCGGTGGCGACGCTGGGTATGCCGGGCACCGGTAACTTCGTTGGCGAATTCATGATCCTGTTCGGCAGCTACCAGGTGGTTCCGGTTATCACCGTGATTTCGACCTTTGGTCTGGTGTTTGCCTCTGTTTACTCGCTGGCGATGCTGCATCGCGCTTACTTTGGTAAAGCGAAGAGTCAGATTGCAAAACAAGAACTGCCAGGGATGTCGCTGCGTGAGCTGTTTATCATCCTGTTGCTGGTCGTGCTTCTGGTACTGCTTGGCTTCTATCCGCAGCCGATTCTGGATACCTCGCATTCTGCGATGAGCAACATCCAGCAGTGGTTTGTTAATTCCGTTACTACTACAAGGCCGTAAATCGCCATGACAATAACTCCACAACACCTGATTGCGCTGCTACCGCTGCTGATCGTCGGCTTGACGGTGGTGGTTGTGATGCTCTCCATTGCGTGGCGACGCAATCACTTCCTCAATGCCACGCTGTCGGTCATTGGGCTTAACGCTGCGCTGGTTTCGCTCTGGTTTGTTGGCCAGGCTGGCGCGATGGACGTCACCCCGCTGATGCGGGTTGATGGTTTCGCGATGCTTTACACCGGACTGGTTCTGCTGGCGAGTCTGGCGACCTGTACCTTTGCCTACCCGTGGCTGGAAGGCTATGACGACAACCGGGAAGAGTTCTACCTGCTGGTGCTGATTGCTGCGCTGGGTGGCATTCTGCTGGCGAACGCCAATCATCTGGCGGCGTTGTTCCTCGGGATTGAACTTATCTCCCTGCCGCTGTTTGGGCTGGTGGGCTATGCGTTCCGTCAGAAACGATCGCTTGAAGCCAGCATTAAATACACCATCCTGTCTGCCGCCGCGTCTTCATTCCTGCTGTTCGGTATGGCGCTGGTTTACGCGCAGTCTGGCAACCTGTCGTTTGTCGCGCTCGGTAAGAGCCTCGGCGATGGAATGTTAAACGAGCCGCTGCTGCTGGCGGGCTTCGGGATGATGATTGTTGGCCTGGGCTTCAAACTTTCACTGGTGCCGTTCCATCTCTGGACGCCAGATGTTTACCAGGGCGCGCCGGCACCGGTTTCCACCTTCCTGGCGACGGCGAGTAAAATCGCTATCTTTGGGGTGGTGATGCGTCTGTTCCTGTACGCGCCGGTTGGCGACAGCGAAGCGGTTCGCGTGGTACTGGGTGTGATCGCCTTTGCCTCCATCATCTTCGGTAACCTGATGGCGCTGAGCCAGACCAACATCAAGCGTCTGCTCGGTTACTCGTCTATCTCTCACCTCGGTTATCTGCTGGTGGCGCTGATTGCCCTGCAGAGCGGCGAGATGTCGATGGAAGCGGTTGGCGTTTACCTGGCCGGTTACCTGTTCAGCAGCCTCGGCGCGTTCGGCGTGGTCAGCCTGATGTCCAGCCCGTACCGTGGTCCGGATGCAGATTCTCTGTTCTCCTACCGTGGGTTGTTCTGGCATCGTCCGATCCTCGCGGCGGTAATGACGGTGATGATGCTGTCTCTGGCGGGTATCCCGATGACGCTGGGCTTTATCGGTAAATTCTACGTGCTGGCGGTCGGTGTACAGGCTCACCTGTGGTGGCTGGTTGCCGCTGTGGTGGTGGGTTCTGCGATTGGTTTGTACTACTACCTCCGCGTCGCGGTCAGCCTGTACCTCCACGCGCCGCAGCAGTTGAACCGCGATGCGCCAACCAACTGGCAGTACAGCGCAGGCGGTATCGTGGTGCTGATCTCCGCACTGCTGGTGCTGGTGCTGGGTATCTACCCGCAGCCGCTGATCAGCATTGTGCAGTTAGCTGCGCCGCTGATGTAAGTGACAAGCAAAAAACGAAAAACCCGCCGAGGCGGGTTTTTTTATGGGTGAAGAATCATCAGGCAATCAGTTGACGACTAACCAGCGGACCGCTGATGTTTTGTGCCGCACGATCCATCACTTCCTGAATAACGGATGACAGTTCATTGACTTCAAACTTCGCCACATAGCCATCGGCTTTCACTTTGCGAACGTGATCTTCGTTGGCGCTGCCAGAGAGGGACGAGTGGATGACGACCGGGATTTTCTTCAGTCGCTCGTCGGTTTTGATTTTTCGGGTAAGCGTGAACCCGTCCATCTCCGGCATTTCCAGATCGGTTAATACCAGGGCGATTTTATCGCTGACAGATTTTCCTTCCGCTTCCGCTTCCTGTGCCAGTTGCTGGATTTTCTCCCACGCATCTTTACCGGTGATGTGCATTTG
Organism: Citrobacter amalonaticus; assembly: GCF_037053465.1. Taxonomy (GTDB): domain Bacteria; phylum Pseudomonadota; class Gammaproteobacteria; order Enterobacterales; family Enterobacteriaceae; genus Citrobacter_A; species Citrobacter_A amalonaticus_H. The sequence continues at coordinate 356,449 of NZ_JBALIF010000003.1, read as the reverse complement.
GTGGGGAATGTCCATCGCCGTTAATCCTTTCTCCAGCATCGCACGGGCCACACGGGAATCCTCCGCAACAATGGCGACGGCACCGGGCGTGATGTTGAACTTATTGGTTTTCAGTTCTTTTGCGCGCAGATCGTGGTTCGACGGCACGATGTCGTAGAGGATCTGTTCTACATCAAGCACCAGCGCCAGGTTGTTGGTCTCTTTATCTTCATCCAGACAGGCGATACTGGTGATATAACGCCCATTCACCGCTTTTTCCGCAGTGTGTACCTGCTTCCAGTCCAGACGCATGATGTTTTCAACTGATTCAACCGCGAAAGCCTGGACACTGCGGGCGTATTCGGTGATCAACAGAATATTAAGCCCGTTCTCCGGTTTGCAACCGGCAACGGCAGGAAGGTCGATGACCGGAATCACCTGATCGCGAATATTGACCATTCCCAACAGGGGCGATTTCATCCCCGCGGGACGAGTGAAAGCAGGCATGGGGACAATTTCGCGCAGTTTGAACACGTTAATGCCAAACAGCTCAGACTTCTGTTCGTGCACAGAAGTGCCAAGACGAAACAGCAGCAGTTCAAAGCGGTTGGACAGGGTCAGATTTGCCCTGTCATCGATATCTTTCTGGAAATTATCCATTCTGTCCTCAGTGTGAATACAGCGTTTTTACTGTTATCGGCACTGAGGGCAAAAAATGGAGCGTTAAACGGAGAAAACAGCGAAATCATCCGCAAGTTCGGTTGCCGGGAAAATCGCCTGACACTCCGCCAGTAACCGCTGGCAGCCTGTGGCGTCATAGCGTGAGCTGACGTGGGTCATAATCAGTTTCCCCACCCCGGCCTCCCGCGCCAGCAACGCCGCCTGACGGGTAGAGCTGTGTCCGCGACTGTTGGCCTTTTCTTCCATTGCCGTATCCAGCGTGGTTTCATGCACCATCACATCGACCCCTTTTGCCAGTTCACGCGCTGATGCGCAGGGGGCTGTGTCACCAAAAATGGCCACCTTCTTACCGGGTATTGACGGGGCGAGAAAGTCTGAACCGCGTATCTCGTTGCCATCTTCGAGCGTGATGGTTTTACCGGCCTTCAGATCCTGAAACCAGGGACCGGGTTTGATCCCGGCGGCTTTCAATGCTCTGGCATCCAATGCTCCCGGTTTATCATGTTCTTCAACGCGAAAACCGTAGCATTCCAGCGGGTGCTCAAGTGGCCAGGCGGTCACTTTACGCAGTCCATCATCCAGAATTTCACCGGCGGTGATTTCGATAATATTCAATGGATAATCTGTCCAGGAACCGCTCAGGCGCAGCGCCGTTTCGGTAAATTCACGCACTCCCTGTGGGCCATAAATCGTTAGCGGATGGGCATTGCCAGCCATCGAACGACTGCACAATAACCCCGGTAAACCAAACAGATGATCGCCATGCAGATGGCTGATAAAAATACGTTCAATCTTGCCGGGATGATGTGCTGTGCTCAGCATCTGGTGCTGTGTGCCTTCGCCACAGTCGAACAGCCACAGCGCGGGTTGAGTCGGGTGCTGATGATGCAATAAAAGCGCCGAGACGTTGCGCGTGCGCGTGGGGACGCCCGCCGAGGTACCTAAAAAGAGAAATTCCATTATTTCATTACACTGTTGAAAAATAATCTGGCTAGTATAAAACGTTTACGGAAAAAGGAGCGCACGATGATCACCTGGCAAGATCTGCATCATTCCGAATTAACGGTCCCGCAACTCTATGCGTTGTTAAAACTACGCTGTGCGGTGTTTGTCGTCGAACAACATTGCCCCTATCTCGACGTGGATGGCGACGATCTGGTAGGCGAAAACCGCCATATTCTCGGCTGGCATGACGGTGAACTCGTGGCATATGCAAGGATTCTGAAAAGTGCTGATGATCTGGAGCCCGTGGTGATTGGGCGGGTGATCGTCAGCGAAGCGCTACGCGGGGAGAAACTGGGGCAAACGCTGATGGAACAGACGCTGGCGTCCTGCCAGCAACACTGGCCGGAGAAGGTGCTGTATCTTGGCGCGCAGGCACATTTGCAGCGCTTCTATGGGCGATTCGGTTTTACGCCGGTCACTGGGGTGTATGACGAGGATGGCATCCCGCATATCGGGATGGCGCGTGAGACGATTCAGGCGTAATCCTGCGTCGTTGTCTATAGTTAGGAACAGGTTTTACTAAAATGGAGAACAAGAATGTCTTATCAATTTGGTGACTCGCGTATTGATGATGACCTGACGCTGCTGAGTGAAACGCTGGAGGAGGTGCTGCGTTCTTCAGGCGACCCTGCCGATCAAAAGTATATCGAGCTGAAAGCGCGCGCGGAACGGGCGCTGGAAGAGGTGAAAAATCGTGTGAGCCACGCTTCGGACAGCTACTATTATCGTGCCAAACAGGCGGTTTATCGTGCTGATGATTATGTGCATGAAAAGCCCTGGCAGGGCATTGGTGTTGGTGCGGCGGTTGGACTGGTGCTCGGATTACTGTTAGCCCGACGCTAACCTGTAACGGGGATCGCATTTACTCCCTAAACGGAGGTACTGCTTTTTTTGCGCAGTACCCCGTATAATGTGAGGTTTTAAAAGGGAGAGGTCCGCGTGCATTCACTCACTACTGCGCTGGAAAGTCTGACGCGTCTTTTATCGCAGGCGATCCCCGCGGTACCTGGTATCCGGGTTCTCGATGTCCCTTTTCCCCTTAATGACGCCTTTGATGCTTTAAGCTGGTTGGCTAGTCAGACCATCTACCCTCAATTTTACTGGCAACAGCGCAATGGCGATGAAGAAGCGGCGGTACTCGGCGACGTCGCAACATTTCCTTCTCTTGAGGCGGCGCAGCGCTTTCTGCGTCAACATCCCCGGCAGAACGATCTGCGTATCTGGGGACTGAATGACTTCGACCCACAGAAAGGGTTTCTGTTTTTGCCACGCCTCGAATGGCGACGCTGCGCGGGCGTGGCGGTACTGCGTCTGCATTTGTGCAGCGATATTTCTCTGCGCGAGGATGCCGATCGCGCGATCACATTTCTTGCCGCGCTGGCCAATGCAAAACCATTGCCGACGCTACGTCTGACGCTAACCCATGAGCAGCACTGGCCGGAAAAAGCAGGATGGATAAGCCTGATTAACAAGGCCACCGAAACGATCGCCGAAGAGACGCTCGAAAAAGTGGTTCTGGCGCGGGCCAGTGATTTGCACTTTTCACATCCGGTCAATGCCGCTGCCGTCATGGCCTCAAGCCGCCGTTTAAACCTCAACTGCTATCATTTTTTCATGGCCTTCTGTGCAGAGCGCGCGTTTCTGGGGTCTTCCCCGGAACGTCTCTGGCGACGCCGTGATACTGCGCTTCGTACTGAGGCGCTCGCCGGGACCGTGGCGAATCATCCCGATGACTATAAAGCCTGGCAACTGGGTGAATGGCTGATGAAGGACGATAAAAACCAGCGCGAAAATATGCTGGTGGTTGAAGACATCTGCCAGCGATTGCAGGATTACACCCACTCACTGGACGTTCTGCCGCCACAGGTTTTGCGGTTGCGAAAAGTGCAGCATTTAAGGCGTTGCATCTGGACGGCGCTTAATCAGGCTGATGACATCCTGTGTTTAGTCCAGCTTCAACCTACTGCCGCTGTCGCCGGGATCCCGCGCGAACGGGCACGGGCGTTTATACAGCAGCATGAACCCTTCGAACGCGAATGGTATGCCGGTTCGGCTGGTTATTTGTCATTACAACAGAGCGAGTTTTGTGTCTCGCTGCGGTCGGCGAAGATCAGTGGGAATGTGGTACGGCTGTATGCCGGCGCGGGTATTGTTCGCGGGTCAGATCCTGAGCAGGAGTGGCAGGAAATTGACAACAAAGCAGCAGGCCTGCGATCTTTGTTCCAGATGGACGGGTAATGAGTCACATATTCCCGACTCATATCAATAATCAATTTTTTCCGTTCTTTATACTTAGTCGCAATATTGATACCGGACAATCTCATGTCAGTAAGCGCATTTAACCGACGCTGGGCGGCGGTCATTCTGGAAGCATTAACTCGCCACGGTGTCAGGCATGTTTGCATTGCCCCTGGCTCTCGCTCTACGCCGCTCACCCTGGCAGCGGCGGACAATTCCGCTTTTATTCACCACACCCATTTTGATGAGCGTGGTCTTGGGCATCTGGCGCTGGGACTGGCGAAAGTGAGCAAGCAGCCCGTTGCCGTGATTGTCACGTCGGGTACGGCTGTCGCTAACCTTTACCCGGCGCTGATTGAAGCCGGGTTAACGGGGGAAAAACTGATCCTGCTGACCGCGGATCGCCCTCCTGAGCTGATTGACTGTGGCGCGAATCAGGCGATTCGTCAGGCCGGTATGTTTGCTTCGCATCCGTCACAGACGCTTTCTCTTCCGCGCCCAACGCAGGATATTCCCGCCAGTTGGCTGGTGTCGACCATCGATAATGCGCTTGCCTCGCTACATGCGGGGGCGGTGCACATCAACTGCCCGTTTGCTGAACCGTTGTATGGCGACATGGACGATACCGGTCTGGCCTGGCAACAACGTCTCGGTGACTGGTGGCAGGATGATAAACCCTGGCTGCGCGAAGCGCGCCGGCTGGAGAGTGACAAACAGCGCGACTGGTTCTTCTGGCGACAAAAACGCGGCGTGGTGATTGCCGGGAGAATGAGCGCGGAAGAGGGCAAAAAAGTCGCACAGTGGGCGCAGACGCTGGGCTGGCCGCTGATCGGCGATGTTCTGTCGCAAACCGGCCAGCCGCTTCCCTGTGCCGATCTCTGGCTTGGTAACGCGAAGGCGATTACGGAACTACAACAGGCGCAGATTGTTGTGCAACTGGGCAGCAGTCTGACCGGAAAACGTTTACTGCAATGGCAGGCAAGCTGTACGCCTGACGAGTACTGGATTGTCGATAATATCGAAGGACGGCTCGATCCTGCGCATCATCGTGGTCGCCGTCTGGTCGCAAAACCTGGTGACTGGCTGGAACTGCATCCGGCGGAAAAACGCCAGCCCTGGTGCGTTGACATCCCGCGTCTGGCGGAACAGGCCTGGCAGGCGGTGGTGGCGCGTCGGGATACGTTTGGTGAAGCGCAACTGGCTCATCGTATCCGCGACTATCTGCCTGAGCAAGGGCAGCTCTTTGTCGGCAACAGCCTGGTGGTACGCCTGATTGATGCGCTGTCAAAACTCCCTGCGGGTTACCCGGTTTACAGCAATCGTGGCGCCAGCGGAATTGACGGACTCTTATCGACGGCGGCGGGCGTGCAGCGTGCGAGCGCAAAATCGACGCTGGCGATCGTCGGCGACCTGTCGGCGTTGTACGATCTCAACGCGTTAGCCTTGCTACGTCAGGTTTCCGCGCCGTTCGTGCTGATTGTCGTGAACAATAACGGCGGGCAGATTTTCTCGCTGTTGCCCACGCCGCAGAGCGAACGCGAACGCTTTTATCTGATGCCGCAAAATGTTCATTTTGAGCATGCCGCAGCGATGTTTAATCTCAAGTATCACCGCCCGGAAAGCTGGAATGAACTGGATGCGGCGCTGGCTGGGGCATGGCGCACCCCTGCAACCACGGTGATTGAACTGGTGGTCAATGATACCGACGGCGCGCAGACCCTGCAGCAGTTACTGGCGCAGGTAAGCCATCTATGATCCTGCACGCGCAGGCAAAAAACGTTCAGCCCGGTTTACCCTGGCTGGTTTTTTTGCACGGCTTTTCTGGCGACGCTCAGGAATGGCAGCCGGTTGGCGAGACGCTTTCCGGCTTTTCCCGACTGTATCTTGATTTGCCAGGGCATGGCGGATCGGCTGATATTCATGTCAGTGGGTTTGCTGATGTCACTGCGTTATTGCGTAATACCCTACTTAGTTACAACATACTGAACTACTGGCTGGTGGGATACTCTCTCGGCGGCAGAATAGCGATGATGGCGGCCTGTCAGGGGATGCCGGGGCTTAGCGGTCTGGTGGTAGAAGGCGGACATCCGGGACTGCAAAGCGATGCGGAACGTGATGCGCGCCAACGTTCTGACCGTCACTGGGCGGAACGCTTTCGCCATGACGCGCTGACCGACGTTTTTCATGACTGGTATCAGCAGCCGGTTTTTGCTTCGCTGAACGCGCAACAACGGGAGGCGCTGATCGCCTTGCGCAGCCAGAATAACGGCGAAACGCTGGCTGCCATGCTGGAGGCCACCTCGCTGGCCGTTCAGCCTGATTTACGCGCGGCGCTCAGCGCGCGCGCATTTCCGTTTTATTATTTATGTGGTGAACGTGACAGCAAATTTTGCGCCCTTGCGGCGGAATTAGCCGCGACCCGCCATGTGATTCGTAACGCCGGACACAACGCGCACCGGGAAAATCCCGCAGGCGTGGTGGACAGTCTGGCTCAGATTCTGCGTCTCTGACTAAAGGACACACTATGATCTATCCTGATGAAACAATGCTTTACGCACCGGTTGAATGGCACGACTGCTCCGAAGGTTACACGGACATTCGTTATGAAAAATCCACCGACGGTATTGCAAAAATCACCATTAATCGTCCACAGGTGCGCAACGCATTCCGTCCTTTGACCGTCAAAGAGATGATTCAGGCGCTGGCTGATGCCCGTTATGACGACAACGTGGGCGTGATTATTTTAACCGGCGCGGGCGATAAAGCGTTCTGTGCGGGTGGTGACCAGAAAGTGCGTGGTGACTACGGCGGCTATCAGGACGACTCCGGCGTTCATCATCTGAACGTGCTGGATTTCCAGCGTCAGATCCGTACCTGTCCGAAGCCGGTCGTGGCGATGGTGGCGGGGTATTCCATCGGCGGCGGTCATGTTCTGCATATGATGTGCGACCTGACGATCGCGGCGGAAAATGCCATCTTTGGTCAGACCGGCCCGAAAGTGGGCTCCTTTGACGGCGGCTGGGGCGCATCCTACATGGCGCGTATCGTTGGGCAGAAGAAAGCGCGTGAAATCTGGTTCCTGTGCCGTCAGTACGACGCTAAACAGGCGCTGGACATGGGCCTGGTCAACACCGTTGTCCCGCTGGCAGACCTTGAAAAAGAAACCGTGCGCTGGTGCCGTGAAATGTTGCAGAACAGCCCAATGGCGCTACGTTGCCTGAAAGCGGCGCTGAACGCAGACTGTGATGGTCAGGCAGGGCTACAGGAACTGGCGGGTAACGCGACCATGCTGTTCTACATGACGGAAGAAGGTCAGGAGGGCCGTAACGCTTTCAACCAGAAACGTCAGCCTGATTTCAGCAAATTCAAACGGAATCCGTAATGCGTAGCGCGCAGGTATACCGCTGGCAGATCCCCATGGACGCGGGGGTGATTCTGCGCGACAGGCGGTTAAAAACGCGTGACGGGCTGTATGTCTGTCTGTGCGATGGCGAGCGTCAGGGCTGGGGGGAAATCTCCCCGCTGCCGGGATTCAGTCAGGAAACCTGGGAAGAGGCGCAGAGCGTATTGCTGGCCTGGGTTGATGGCTGGCTACAGGGACAGGATGCCTTGCCCGCGATGCCGTCCGTGGCTTTCGGCGTAAGCTGCGCGCTGGCGGAAATCGCCGGAACGTTGCCTGAGGCTGCGGACTATCGGGCGGCACCCTTGTGTACCGGGGATCCGGACGATCTGGTATTGCAACTGGCCGACATGCCAGGCGAAAAAGTCGCAAAGGTGAAAGTCGGACTGTACGAAGCGGTGCGTGACGGCATGGTGGTCAACCTGCTGCTGGAGGCGATACCAGAACTGCATTTGCGTCTGGATGCCAACCGCGCCTGGACTCCGCTCAAGGCGCAGCAGTTCGCAAAGTACGTGAATCCGGATTACCGCGACCGCATCGCTTTCTTCGAAGAACCGTGCAAAACGCGGGAGGACTCCCGAGCTTTCGCCCTTGAAACCGGCATTGCGATCGCCTGGGATGAAAGCCTGCGTGAACCGGACTTTGTCTTTGAGGCAGAAGAGGGGGTACGCGCGGTGGTGATCAAACCGACGCTGACCGGGTCGCTGGAGAAGGTTCGCGAACAGGTGCAGGCGGCGCATGCGCTGGGGCTGACGGCGGTGATCAGTTCGTCCATCGAGTCGAGCCTGGGCCTCACCCAACTGGCGCGCATTGCCGCATGGCTGACGCCGCAGACAATTCCCGGTCTGGACACGCTGAGTCTGATGCAGGCCCAGCAGATTCGCCGCTGGCCGGGCAGTCCGTTGCCGTTGATTGAACAAGATGCGCTGGAAAGAGTGCGATGACCTTTCCTGACTGGCCGTGGCGTTACTGGCGGCAGGTTCGGGCAGATGCGCCAGCCTTACGCCTGAATGACGAGGTGCTAAGCTGGCGTACGCTCTGTGGCCGCATTGATGCGCTCGCGAGTGGTTTTGCCGCGCAGGGGGTCACTGAAGGCTGCGGCGTTATGCTGCGCGCCTGGAACCATCCGCAGATGGTGCTGGCGTGGCTGGCGCTGTTACAGTGTGGGGCGAGGATCCTGCCGGTCAATCCGCAGCTTCCTCACTCCCTGCTGACAACCCTGTTGCCCGAGCTCACGCTGCAGTTTGCGCTGGATCTGGAGGGTGATAATCCCTTTCCCTTTCTGCTCTCGCTGGACGGCCAGAATGCAGATGGGCAGTATGCCGTCGACTGGCAGCCGCAGCGTCTGTGTTCCATGACCCTGACCTCCGGTTCGACCGGTCTGCCGAAAGCGGCAGTTCATGCCTGTCAGGCGCATCTTGCCAGTGCTGAAGGCGTACTGTCGCTAATGCCGCTGGCAAAAGACGACGACTGGCTGCTCTCTTTGCCGCTGTTCCATGTCTCCGGGCAGGGAATTATGTGGCGCTGGCTGTTTGCCGGAGCGCGGATGACCGTGCGCGAAAAGCAGCCGCTGGAACAGATGCTGGCCGGATGTACGCATGCTTCGCTGGTGCCGACGCAACTCTGGCGTCTGCTGGTGAACCAGACGCCGGTCGCGTTGAAAGCGGTTTTGCTCGGGGGGGCGGCGATTCCGGTGGCGTTAACCGAACAGGCCCGCGCCCAGGGGATCCGCTGCTGGTGTGGTTACGGCCTGACGGAGTTTGCCTCGACGGTGTGTGCGAAAGAGGCAGATGGTCTGGCTGATGTCGGTATGCCCTTACCGGGACGAGAAGTCAGAATTGTGAATGATGAAGTCTGGCTGCGAGCGGCCAGCATAGCGGAAGGTTACTGGCGTAATGGCAAACTGGTGCCGCTGGTTAACGACGAGGGCTGGTTTGCCACGCGCGATCGCGGCGTGCTGCAAGGCGGAAAACTGACTATCTCCGGGCGTCTGGATAATCTTTTTTTCAGTGGTGGCGAGGGCATTCAACCTGAAGAGGTCGAACGGGTTATCGTGACGCATCCGCATGTACTTCAGGCTTTTGTTGTTCCTGTTGCAGACGCCGAGTTTGGGCATCGTCCAGTGGCGGTTATTGAGTATGAGAGCGGCGATGCGGACATTGATCTCAGCGAATGGGTAAAAGACAAACTGGCGCGTTTTCAGCAGCCAGTACGTTGGTTATCGCTTCCGGCAGAACTGAAAAATGGCGGTATTAAAATTTCCCGGCGGGCGCTCATCGATTGGGTAAGCAATGTAACTCAGTAAAAAATCACTAATTTCACTTCACACGTCTGCGATCTACCTGCTATTGCAGCTTTGTTTATCTGCTAAAGTGTAACGTTATGTGAACATTCACAACGGGTAAGGTAAGCAATGGAATGGCGGGTAAAAAAGTCATGCTGCAATAAGACGTCAGGGAAGCATGTGCTGGTGCTGAGTGACACAGGCGACTCCCTGAAAATGTTGGCAGAAGTGCAATCCGATTGGGTTGTCAGCGCAGGCGACATGCTTTCTCCGCTGAAAGATGCCCGGTATTGCATTAATCGCGATAAATCGCGGACGATAAAGATTCTGGACGCCCGACATTATACCAGTGAGGAGTGGGAGCGTTTGAAGGCCTTACTGGAGAAAGCCTGAACGTCAGAGGGATTTCTGACGCGCGGGAAGAAAAATCGTCATCAGCCCAGCCATAATACATACCACGCCCACCAGCGCTTTCAGTGAGAACGTGCCTTGCCAGCCAGGTAAAATCATCGAGGCAATCCACACCAGCACATAACTCAGACTGAGCAAGGCGTAGGCTTTGCTCAGGGCGAGTTGATGTAGCGCTTTGTGCCAGCAGAAAACTGAAACCAGATATCCCATTAACCCGAAAAACAGCGCCAGTGGAGCGGGATTCAGGGAAAACAATGCGGGGATAAAAGCCTGCCAGTGCATGACTGGCGGCAGGTTTGTCATGGCAAAGCCGAGGCTAAGTTGCGCGACTGACGTGATAATGACGCTACACAATCCCCACAGTAATCCCATTATGCCGCGCTCCCCAGAATGAAAATTCCGCTGATGATGAGTGCGATACCCAGCCAGTGACGAAGCGTGACGGGTTCTTGCCAGATTTTCCATGCCAGCATCGTGACCCAGACAAAATTCAGGCTCAGCATCGGATAGGCGATACCCACGGGAATGTTTTGTAGCACCAGCAGCCACAGCGCCATCGCCAGACCGAGACAGACCAGCGCCAGCCCGAGCCACAGGGAAATATGCCGCATGCGCGCGCTGACAGACACAGGGCGCGTTGCCTGTTTCTGACACAATTGCCCGGCCACGCTGAGCAGACTGGCCATCATCAGAACCAGCCAGATCATTTGGGCCGATACTGAATCAGCACCAGACGCCCCTGATTATCGATGGTGTCAGCAGGGGGAATGGCAAGACGGTTGATATCTTCATCCTTCGCGATGGAAAGCACGAGTGTAATGACTCCTTCCTGACGATGCTGGCTGAGCCAGTCAGCAAAACCGTTGTAGCTGACGAAACGACCTTTGGCATCAGGGTAGTTAAGTCCATATTTCAGCTCACCCGTTTGCCCATACATGATGATGTCATCACGTTTCAGACTCCAGGCAAGTCCTGCGGCGACCCCTACGCTATCCGTCAGAATATAGCGGCTGGGGACAAGGGTTTCCCGGGTCATCTCAACGAAAAACTGCGGTTGTTTAGATTCCATCACCCTGTCCGGTATGGAAAAACCAAACAGCAACACCAGCCCGGTTGGGCAAAGCGCTGAGTAAATCCAGCTTTTTTCGGGGTTGCTCAACGTATACCAGCCGAAGAATGCCCACACCGAGAAAATACCCAGTGAACAAAAGACTTTATAAATCTCAATATAAACCCAGACAGGCGACTTGAGCGGCCCCCAAGGGGAGATGGCCAGCGTGGCGATAATCCCGATGATACCGAACAGAATGTTGAGCCAGCCGTTGATGCGTAGTGCCTTACCTCCTTTTTCTGCGGCGCTCAGTCCGTATCTCGCCATCAGCATCGCCAGCGGCGCGAAGCACGAGAGAATATAGGTGGGTAACTTACCTTTGGCGATGCTGAAAAAGACAAGCGGCATCACAATCCAGCCCAGCAGATACAGGGCGCTACGGGACTCATCGCGCGACTGCCAGCCAGTTTTCAGTGCTCCCGGCAGTAGCGCAAGCCACGGCAAACTTCCGGCGATCAGCACGGGCAGATAGTACCAGAACGGCGCTTTGTGCTGCGCGTCGTCTTTCGCGAAACGCTGGATATGCTCGACCCAGAAAAAATAGTGCCAGAAATCGGGCTCGCGGCGGGCGATGGCCAGCGCCCACGGCAGGATAATGGCGACACAACTGATGACAGCCAGGCCACCAAACAGAAACAGATCTTTCCAGCGTTTCTGGACCGCTACCCACGGTAAGATGCTGAGCACCGGGACGGCGAGCGCAAGAAAACCTTTGGTCATCACCCCCATCCCGCAGGTGAGCCCCAGCAGCAGAAATCCGGCGCTTTTGCCTTTCCACGTGGTGGCCTGCATTGCCAGCCAGAAACTGCACATTCCTGCCACCAGCCAGAGCGCAATCAGCGGATCGAGTACCGCGTAGGTGCCGATGCTATACACGATAAACAACGACAGGAAGATAATGGCTGATAACAGCGCTGTTCGTCTGTCCTGCCATAAACGCATTGCAAGCCAGGCGATCAGCAGGGCGGTCAGTAGCGTCGCAAAAATCGCGCCAGCACGAACGCCAAAGTTGTTTGCGCCAAACAGCCATTGCCCGATGCTGTTGATCCAGTAGCCAGCAATCGGTTTTTCAAAATATCGCAGTCCCAAAAAGTGGGGGACCAGCCAGTCGCCGGAGGCTAACATTTCACGGCTGATTTCGGCGTAGCGTGTTTCATCCGGCTGCCAGAGCAGACGCAGGTTGACAGGGATCAGATAACCCAACGCGATAAATGCAATCAATGCCAGTGAGTGACGTATATTCTTCATTGTCTGATGCTCACAGATTGCTGACAGCCAAGCCAGCCTTCTCTTCCTGCCATTTTCCCGCGGACAATTTGCCCGGGCGGTAATGTCTGTCGATCGTCAGGCAATAAATCGCCAAGCGGGCAGAACGTAATGCCTGCATCAACGGCGCGCTGGAGGAGATCTTCAAACTGGCTGCGGTATGCGCAGCCTTCGACTTCGGCATGAATGGTATAGACCGGCGTGCCTCTATCCCGCTGCATACGCGCGAGGATCCAGGGATTGAAATCCTCAGCATGAACCTCGACGCCAACAACCTCGTCCCAGGTGGGGAGCGTCACCGGAATTTGCGGTGTGCCAAAGAGATCATCCCCGAGGAGCGGGCGAAACGGCGCACTGCCGCGACAGTCGCTGTTGTATCGCAGCGAGAACGGCTGTTTGGCCCGCACGACGCGCTGGTCAGCGCGCCAGCCTGCAACCGCCGAGCAGGTGACCGGCTGGCCGGTTATGGCCTCCAGCGCCGAGATACCGCGTGAAATATCCTCGGTGAGCTGCTGCTCGCTCCAGTGGGGACTGCGGGATTGCCAGGCGTGATGATCCCAGGCATGCAACCCGGTTTCATGATGGCGCGCCGTTTCACGGATAATCGCGGCATTTGCCCGGCCGATCTCTTTGCCCGGCCAGGCCGTGCCCGCTAACAGAATATCCCAGCCATAGAGCGATGCGGCGTTGGAACGCAGCATTTTCCACAGAAACTGAGGCTTTATCAGACGCCAGAGATGGCGTCCCATATTGTCTGGCCCAACGCTGAAGAAAAAACTTGCCCGAATATTATATCGGTTCAATGTCTCTAACAGACGAGGTACGCCTTCGCGGGTGCCACGAAAGGTATCGACATCAATGCGCAAGCCCACGTTTGTCATGATGTTTGATCCGTGAGTTCCACGCTGCGCAGGAAGAAGTCCAGGGTTTCTTCAACCGTCTCGCGCATGTCGATAGTGGGTTCCCAGTTCAGGCAGCGTTTGGCATTGCGAATGTTGGGCTTACGGTGCTCCACATCCTGATAGCCCTTACCGTAATAGCTGCTACTTTCGACAACTCTTAATCCGGCAAATGGCGGGAAGTGATGGCGCAGCGGATGCTTGTCGAAACTCTCCAGCAGCATCTCTGCTAATTCTTTAATACTGGCTTCGTTTGTCGGGTTGCCGATATTGATGATTTCACCCTCGCAGCGTCCCCCTTCATTTTCGATGATCCGGTAGAGCGCTTCGATGCCGTCGCGAATGTCCGTAAAGCAGCGTTTTTGTTTGCCTCCGTCGATAAGCTTGATTGGCGAACCTTCCACCAGATTGAGGATCAACTGAGTAATGGCGCGTGAGCTGCCAATTCGTGCGGAGTTCAGGCTATCGAGACGCGGCCCCATCCAGTTGAACGGGCGGAAAAGGGTAAAGCGAAGCCCTTCTTTTTCGCCATATGCCCAGATAACGCGGTCCAGAAGCTGCTTGGACACAGAGTAAATCCAGCGGGGTTTGTTGACCGGGCCGACAATCAGATTTGAACTGTCCTCATCGAACACCTTGTCAGTACACATCCCATACACTTCCGACGTTGACGGGAAAATGATGCGCTTACGGTATTTCACGCAATAACGAATGATTTTTAGGTTCTCTTCAAAATCCAGTTCAAAGACGCGCAGCGGGTTGCGGGTGTATTCAATCGGCGTCGCAATAGCGACCAGCGGTAGCACCACATCGCACTTCTTAACGTGGTACTCGATCCACTCAGAGTGAATACTGATATCCCCTTCAACAAAGTGAAAGCGTGGATGGCTGAGGAAACGGTCAATCGCATCGCTACCGATGTCCAGACCATAGATTTCGTAGTTATCTTCCCGCAGCAGGCGTTCGGTAAGATGATTACCGATGAAGCCATTCACGCCCAGAATCAGCACGCGGGTACGGCGCTTACTGGCGACCAGTGTCGAGCTGTTTAAACGTGAACCTGTCACCAGCCCCAACACCTGCGCTAACTGTGCGCCTTGCATGGTGATGCCATCACCTGCCTGTCCGGTCACGACCTCCAGCGCACCTTGCGAACAGGCAATCAGCAAAGGAGACACCGAAATTACCGTTCCGGGCAGGGCGGCGTCTGTCTGAGGATGAACACGGGACGACCAGACGGTAAACTTTTGCGTACCGGAATGGCTGAATGCGCCAGGCCAGGGGGCTGACACGGCACGCACCATGTTGTGCAGCGTAGACGCGGGTTTACTCCAGTCAAGACGACTGTCTTCGGGCGTGCGGCGACCAAAGCAGGTCGCTTCGCTTTCGTTTTGCTGCACCTCATGAATCTCTTTTTGCATGATGGCGGGCAGCGTCTGCCCCAGCATCTGTCGCGCGGCCTGGCACAGTTTGTGGTGTAACGTCAGGGCCATATCGTCAGGTGATATTTCAACGCGCTGCTGCGCGATAATGGCGCCTGCATCGGCACGCTTCACCATGCGGTGCAGGGTAACGCCCGTTTCGCTTTCGCCATTCTCCAGCACCCAGTTCAGCGGCGCGCGGCCGCGATATTTCGGCAGCAGCGATCCATGCAGGTTAAACGCGCCGGCCGGGGCCAGATCTAAAATGGCATCGCTCAGCAAATGACGATAGTAAAACGAGAAAATCACCTCAGGTGCAAGCTGATGAATGCGCTCAACCCAGATCGGGTGATTGACGTTATCGGGCGCGTAAACGGGAATGCCCGCGTCAGCCGCCAGACGAGAAACGGAGCCAAAAAAGGCGTTTTCTCCCGGATTATCGGTATGGGTAAAAATAGCGGCAATGTCATAACCCGCGTCAATCAGGGCCTGAACGCCCAGACATCCCATATCGTGATATGCGAAGACAACAGCTTTCATTATTGATTTTCCTCAGTCGAATTCAGGCTTTCCGGGCGGATAACGTGCTGGACAAAATAGCGGGGACGGGCGCGGACATCATTGTAGATTCGCCCGATGTACTCACCGAGTAATCCCATCCCAATAAACTGCGCGCCAATAAAGGTAAACAGGACAGCGAACAGCATAAACACACCTTCCGCTGCCCACTGCGGTCCCAGCGTTAGTCGGAGAATGACCAGCAATATCGACAGGGTAAAACCGGTTATCGCGATCACGCTGCCGAGCAGGCTGAGCATGCGCAAAGGGGTTGTCGTCAGACAGGTTACCAGGTCGTACATCAGGTTAATCAGGCGCATAAAACTGTATTTGGAATCGCCGAATTCACGTTCCGCGTGATGGACCGGGATTTCTGTTGCGCGACGGGCAAAGATATTCGCCAGAATGGGGATAAAAGTGCTGCGTTCGTGGCAATGCAGCATGGCGTCAATAATGTGGCGTCGATAGGCGCGCAGCATACAGCCATAGTCGCCCATCGCTTTGCCCGTTGTGCGTTGAATCAGATGGTTGATCATCTTCGACGCCGTCTTGCGGAACAGGCTGTCCTGGCGATTCTGGCGCACCGTTCCCACCACGTCATAACCTTCATCGGCTTTCGCCACCAGTCGGGGGATCTCCTCCGGGGGATTTTGCAGATCGGCGTCAAGGGTAATGATCAGGTCGCCGGTTACGTGGCTGAATCCGGCCATAATGGCGGAATGTTGCCCATAGTTGCGATTGAGCAGAATCGCAACGACATGGCTGCCTTCAGCTTCTGATGCCTCTCTTAAGATCTGTGCTGAGTAATCGCTGCTGCCATCATCCACTAACAGGATTTCCCAGGCTTTTCCGAGGCTTTCGCAGGCTTCAGTGGTCCGTCGAAGCAATTCCGGCAGGCTCTCCTGCTCGTTGTAAACCGGGATCACCACTGACACTTTTTTAATCGGAGTCGCTTCAAACATCGTTATTTACCTGCAATCTGACGAAGCGCGCTGATAACGCGGGTGGTATCCGCCGGGGTCATATCGGGAAACAACGGCAGGGAGCAGATCCGTGCGCTGTTCCATTCGGAGTTGGGAAGTGATAAATGAGGAAAGCGCTCACGATAATATTTCTGGGTATGCGCGGCGCGAAAATGCAGGCCGGTACCAATCCCCTGTGCTTTGAGGGCTTCCATCAGCGCATCACGGCTGATGCCGCATCGTGTTTCATCAACGCGAATAATAAACAGATGCCAGGCATGAACATGCGACCATGACGGCAGGCTAAGCGGCTGAAAGGGAAGGTCGGCCAGCGCGTGTTGATATTCCAGCGCAATCGCAGCGCGTCGACGATTTATTTCCTCAAGTTTGCTTAACTGAACCAGGGCGATAGCGGCGTTAATATCGGTCAGATTATATTTGTATCCCGGTGTCAGCACTTCTGCCTGCGGGGCTCGGCCATAAGTCTGACGGTCATAAGCATCGACGCCGAGACCATGAAATTTCAGGCTGCGCAAACGTTGGGCGAGGTGTTCGTCATCAGTGACGATGAGCCCCCCCTCCGCGCAGGTGATATTTTTGATGGCGTGAAAGGAAAAAATCGCCGTACCTTGCGCGCCGACGTGGCGATCTTTGTAACGGGTGCCCACGGCATGGGCGGCATCTTCGATGACGGGAATGCCATGGCGTTTTGCAAGGCGGTAAATCGGATCAAGGTCGGCAGGCGCGCCCGCGTAATGAACGGGAATGATCGCTTTGGTGCGGGGAGTTATCGCGGCGTCGATCTGTTCTGCGCTGACCATCAGCGTGTCGCGGTCGACATCCACCATCACCGGCGTCGCCCCCAGCAAAACGATCATATTTAGCGTGGAAACCCACGTCATTGACGGCGTAATGACTTCATCGCCAGCGCCAATACCCAGCGCCATCAGTGTGATATGCATTCCCGCCGTTGCCGAACTGACGGCAATCGCGTGTTGATTTCCGGTTAGCTGGCAGAAAGCGTCTTCCAGTTGCTGGTTTTTCGGACCGGTGGTGATCCATCCAGAGTCGAGAACCGCTTTGATCGCGTTAAGTTCTTCTGAACCTACCGCCGGGCGAGAGAAAGGCAGAAAGTCAGACATCATATTTCCTTTAGCCATTTGGATGCTGCGATCCTCTTATTTATTAAATGCTAAACAGGAGGCTAAATAAGGATTACCCCATCTGGAGCGAGATGCTAATAGAGGAATATTAATTTAACCTTAAGAACTTAAGGTCGCAGATAAATAAACTATTTTGACTTTTTTATATTTGCATTGACGGTGATTTTAGGGCATTTTCCTCACATCATCTTTCATGTTCTCATTAAACAGTTTGCTGTTTTTATATTTCTATTTATCGGTAATATGTGGGGTTTTATGTGTTTAAATTGACACATTCTTTTGTTAAATACAGAAAAGGCCTGTTTACTCTGTTGTCTGTGCTGGGCATGTTAATCGGCCTGAGTAGTGGTTACGCCTGGAGCAGTAATGGGTTACCGAGAATCGATTCCCGCACGCTGGGCCGTCTGGAAAAACAGCACCCGGTTATCGTGCTGTTTCGTCATGCGCAGCGCTGCGATCGTTCAGACAATACCTGCCTGTCGGATAAAACTGGTATCACTGAGTATGGAGCCAGACAGGCCCGGATGCTTGGGCAGTCGTTTGGTCAGGAGGTAAAAGACTATGATCTTTATGCCAGTGATACGGTGCGCACCATTCAGTCAGCCACCTGGTTTTCTACAGGACAAAAAGTGATTGTGAATAAAGATATGCACCAGTGCGGGAGGCAGACAGCGTCGGCGATTAAACGTATCGCGAGTATGTCTGCAGATAAGAATGTGGTTATTTTTACCCATAATCATTGTCTGACATACCTCGCAAAAAATATGCGTGGGGTAAAAATTACGCCGGATTATCTCGATGGACTGGTGATGCATGTCCAGAACGGGAAATTATTTCTTGATGGTAAATATGTGGCATCGTAATCAGCAATGATCAATTCATCATGACAGCCGTAACGGCTGTCATCGATAATTACAATAACCCTTTAAGGGTGAGGGTTTTTCGTGTTGCGATATTTAAATCGTACTTCGACAACTCTTCCGGTCGGACCCAGGCGAAAGCCTGAAACTCTTCGTTGATATGTACGGCGCGATTGGCGGCGACACAATCGAATATCAGGTAAATCATGTAGAGTTCTTCCTGGCTACCGTCAGGATAGGTTTTGGTACGAATGTCATCGCTGAAGGTCCAGGGTTTGATAGCAGTCAGAACCAGTTCATCCCCCAGTTCTTCACGAATCTCACGACGCAGCGCCTCCTCAATCTGCTCTCCCGGCTCAACCCCACCGCCAGACAGCGCCCATTGACCCGGAAAAACTCCCCGATCGTCGGCCATCTGGCACAGGAGATAACATCCATCATTCTCTATTAAGGGGCAAACAATAGTCCTTTGGCGCACAATAATATTCCTTAGAGCAGAGGTAACATGGAAACGGAAAAGTTTATCTCCTGATAACCTAAGAAAAAATGTTTATTTTCCATTGAGATGCAAAATTCACTGTTATAAGGGGTTATGAACAGAAAAAGCGTTTTCCCAATCAAACGTTCCGTAAATGGTTTTGGAGTGTACTATTCATGGTTGTTATTGGTATTATTTTCTTACAAAACGATAGGTTATCGCTTTTTTAATTCATTGATTCCTTTGTCTCTGGCAGTACAATCCATCAGTTTTGGAGCAGTTTACATATTTGCTTGATGGAAACGGTAAAAATGAAGAAGAGCGTATTATTTGGAATGGCGGGAATGCTGTTCATTTCTGCTTCTGTGAGTGCAATGAGCATTAGCGGCCAGGCGGGGAAAGAATATACCAACGTGGCGGTTGGGTTTGGTACAGAATCCTCCGGGCTGGCGATGAGCGGCGACTGGACGCATAGTGATGACGACGGTGACGTCGCAGGCCTGGGCCTGGGTCTGAATCTCCCACTTGGACCGTTTCTGGCGACGGTGGGTGGCAAAGGGCTTTACACCAATCCGAACGATGGTAATGAAGGTTATGCCGCCGCAGTCGGTGGCGGATTACAATGGCCTATTGGCGACAGCGTTCGTCTGTTCGGCGAGTACTATTACTCTCCGGATTCGCTCTCCAGCGGTATTGAGAGCTATCAGGAAGCGAATGCTGGCGCGCGCCTTTTGATCATGCGTCCGCTGAGCATTGAGGCCGGTTACCGCTACCTGAATCTGGCGGGGAAAGACGGCAATCGTGACAACGCCCTTGCTGACGGCCCGTATGTCGGGGTCAACGCCAGCTTCTAATCCCGATGGCGCGACGTCCTGTCGCGCCGCTTTACTTCCTTGCGGATATTTCTCTACCACGCCACTTCCCCCTTTGCGTTATAGTGTTTTCATCATAAGAGCAGGAGAACACGATGCTAAAGGTCGAAATGTTGTCCACCGGGGATGAAGTGTTGCACGGGCAAATCGTCGACACGAATGCTGCCTGGCTGGCCGATTTTTTCTTTAATCAGGGATTACCTCTGACCCGCCGAAATACGGTGGGCGATAACCTCGACGATCTGGTCGCCATTTTGCGCGAACGCAGCCAGCAGGCTGATGTGCTGATCGTCAACGGCGGACTAGGGCCAACCAGCGATGATCTCAGCGCGCTCGCTGCGGCGACGGCGAAGGGCGAAGGATTGGTGCTGCATGAGGCATGGCTTGCTGAGATGGAGCGCTTTTTCCGTGAGCGGGGCCGGGTGATGGCGCCCAGCAATCGCAAACAGGCAGAACTGCCCGCCAGCGCTGAATTTATCAATAATCCCGTTGGTACCGCCTGCGGGTTTGCCGTACAGCTCAATCGTTGCCTGATGTTTTTTACCCCGGGCGTACCGTCAGAATTCAAAGTGATGGTTGAGCATGAGATCCTGCCGCGTTTACGTGAGCGATTCTCACTCACTGAACCGCCGCTGTGCCTGCGTTTGACCACCTTTGGCCGCTCGGAAAGCGATCTGGCGCAACGCCTTGATTCACTGTCCTTACCCGAAGGTGTCACTCTCGGCTATCGCTCATCCATGCCGATTATTGAGCTGAAGCTTACCGGTCCCTGGGCTCAGCGCGAAGCGATGCGCAGCCTGTGGCAGGAGGTGAAGCGCGTAGCCGGGCAAAGCCTTATTTTTGAAGGCACCGAAGGACTCCCCCTGCAAATTGCGCGTGAGTTGCAGAAACGACAGCTCAGTCTGACGCTCAGCGAGCAGTTTACCGGCGGGTTGTTGGCGCTTCAGCTTTCTCGCGTCGGTGCGCCGTTATTAGCCAGCGAAGTGGTGCCTTCCCAGGAAGAGACGCTGGCGCAGACCGCGCACTGGACGTCGGAACGGCGTGGTAACCATTATGCCGGCCTGGCGCTGGCGGTTTCCGGACTGGAAAACGAACACCTGAATTTTGCGCTCGCCACGCCGGACGGGACGTTTGCGCTGCGGGTTCATTTCAGCGTGACGCGCCACAGCCTGCAGGTGCGTCAGGAAGTTTGCGCGATGATGGCCCTTAACATGCTTCGTCGCTGGCTGAATAAGCAGGATATTGCCAGTGAGCACGGTTGGATCGACGTGGTTGAGTCCTTAACCCTGTAGTCTGGCATCGCCCGGTCGCGCGCCGCTGACCGGGCCGATACGTTTTTGTCCAACCTGTTGTACTCCCCGTAAAAAAATCCGTGCGTTAATTCACATTTCTGCCCGTAACTTTTCCAGTCTGCTGGAAGAAGGGCACGATTTGACACGCTTCACAACTTTACGCCCGATGACCGATCACACTGATTCCAGTATCTCAGACTGGAGTCCAGTATGTTGGAATCAAGTAAAGTCCCGGCGCTCACCCGGGCCATTGATATTCTCAATTTAATTGCCCGCATTGGCCCGTGCAGCGCAGCGACGATTATTGAAACGTTGAAGATCCCCAAGAGCACCGCGTATCTGCTGCTCAATGAGCTGAAGCGTCAGCGATTCGTTAGCGTCGATCATCAGGAGAATTTTTGCCTGTGGACCAAGCTGGTGGAGCTTTCCGGTCACGCGCTCAGCAAAATGGATCTGCGTGAACTGGCGCGACCGCGTCTGACACAACTGATGGATGAGACCGGGATGTTGTGCCATCTGGGGATCATCGATCATGAAAGCGCCTATTACATCCTGAAGGTGGAATCGCCATCGACTATCAGCGTGCGCTCCCATGAAGGGAAGAGTCTTTCACTGTATCGCTCAGGCATTGGTAAATGTCTGCTGGCCTGGCAGCCTGCTGCGGTGCGTAAAGCCATCATTGAGCAACTGGTGTGGGAACAAGCGACACCGACCACAATCACTCAACCCCAGCAGCTCAACGAGGAACTGGAACGCATCCGCCAGCGCGGCTGGAGCTTCGACAACGGTGAAGATTATCCGGATGTCCGCTGCGTCGCTGCCCCCGTTTTTAATGCCAACAATGACCCTGCCGCCGCCATTTCGGTGGTCGGTACCCGATTACAAATCAACGAAGAGAATCGTGATTATCTGGCGGGCAAGGCCATTGCCTGTGCGAAAGATATTTCACGCCTGTTGGGATGGAAAAGTCCCTTCGATTCACTCGCCTCATAAGAATGGAGAACATCATGACCCTACCCAAAATTAAACACGTTCGCGCCTGGTTCACCGGCGGTGCTACCGCAGAAAAAGGTGCCGGCGGCGGTGATTATCACGATCAGGGCGCCAACCACTGGATTGACGATCATATCGCCACGCCAATGAGCAAATACCGCGAGTACGAGCAATCACGCCAGTCTTTTGGGATCAACGTGTTAGGTACGCTGATTGTTGAAGTGGAAGCCGAGAACGGCCAGACGGGGTTTGCCGTTTCCACGGCAGGGGAGATGGGCTGCTTTATCGTTGAGAAGCACCTCAACCGCTTTATCGAAGGAAAATGCGTCAGCGATATCAAACTCATTCACGATCAGATGCTCGGCGCGACCATGTACTACTCCGGCTCTGGCGGTCTGGTGATGAACACCATCTCTTGCGTCGATTTGGCGCTGTGGGATCTGTTTGGCAAAGTGGTGGGGCTGCCGGTCTACAAACTGTTGGGCGGCGCGGTGCGTGATGAAATTCAGTTTTATGCCACGGGTGCACGTCCGGATCTGGCAAAAGAGATGGGCTTTATTGGCGGCAAAATGCCTACGCACTGGGGGCCGCATGACGGCGATGCGGGGATTCGCCAAGATGCGGCCATGGTGGCCGGCATGCGCGAGAAGTGCGGCCCGGATTTCTGGCTGATGCTCGATTGCTGGATGAGCCAGGATGTGAATTACGCCACGAAACTGGCCTACGCCTGCGCGCCGTCCAACCTGAAGTGGATTGAAGAGTGTCTGCCGCCTCAGCAATACGAGGGCTATCGGGAACTGAAACGCAACGTGCCGGCAGGCATGATGGTCACCAGCGGCGAGCACCACGGTACGCTGCAATCCTTCCGCACGCTGGCAGAAACCGGCATCGATATCATGCAGCCGGATGTGGGCTGGTGCGGTGGTTTAACGACGCTGGTCGAGATCGCGGCGATTGCCAAATCGCGCGGGCAACTGGTTGTGCCTCATGGCTCGTCGGTCTATTCGCACCATGCGGTGATCACGTTCACGAACACGCCGTTCAGCGAATTCCTGATGACCAGCCCGGACTGCTCGACCCTGCGTCCACAATTCGACCCAATTCTGCTGGATGAGCCAGTGCCGGTGAATGGCCGCATTCACAAGTCCGTTCTGGATAAGCCTGGATTCGGCGTTGAGCTCAACCGGGACTGCAACCTGAAGCGCCCCTATAGCCACTAATGACCTGTGCGTTGCCGCACTGACGGCAACGCCCTCATCTCTTTGAGGAACTTGCTATGAGTACCACTTTGCTTGACGGCGTGGTGAAGAAAAACCGCGCGCGTTTAATTCCGTTCATGCTGGCGCTGTATGTCCTGGCGTTTCTGGACCGTTCAAACATCGGTTTTGCCAAAGAGACCTACCAGATTGATACCGGGCTGAGCAATGAAGCCTATGCGCTCGGGGCGGGGATTTTCTTTGTGGTCTATGCCTTTCTTGGCGTTCCCGCCAACCTGTTGATGCGCAAACTGGGGGCCAGAACCTGGATTGGCGCCACCACGTTGCTATGGGGTTTTCTCTCTGCGGCGATGGCGTGGGCGGACACCGAAGCGAAATTCCTGATTATCCGCACTCTGTTGGGGGCCGCCGAAGCCGGTTTCTTCCCGGGGATGATCTATCTCACCTCGCAATGGTTCCCGCAGCGTAACCGCGCCAGCATCATGGGGCTGTTTTACATGGGAGCGCCGCTGGCGTTGACGCTGGGCTCACCGCTTTCCGGTGCGCTGCTGGAAATGCACGGTTTTATGGGTCACCCTGGTTGGTTCTGGATGTTCGTTATCGAAGGGTTGCTGGCAGTAGGCGCAGGCGTATTCACCTTCTTCTGGCTGGATGACACGCCGCAACAGGCGCGTTTCCTCAGTACAGAAGAAAAATCGGTGCTTATCAGCCAACTGGCAAGTGAAGAAGAGAAAAAGGTAACGTCAAAACTGTCGGATGCGTTGCGTAACGGTCGTGTCTGGCAACTGGCGATTATCTATCTGACCATTCAGGTGGCGGTCTACGGCCTGATCTTCTTTTTACCCACCCAGGTTGCTGCGCTGCTGGGGACCAAAGTGGGATTCACGGCCTCAGTTGTCACCGCGATTCCGTGGGTGGCGGCGTTGTTCGGGACCTGGCTTATCCCTCGCTACTCCGACCGAACCGGCGATCGTCGCAATGTTGCTGCGCTGACGTTGCTTGCCGCAGGGATTGGCATTGGTTTGTCCGGCCTGGTGTCACCGGTGCTGGCTATCCTCGCGCTCTGCGTGGCGGCGGTCGGGTTTATCGCCGTACAACCGGTCTTCTGGACGATGCCAACGCAACTGCTTTCCGGTACGGCGCTGGCGGCGGGGATCGGCTTCGTTAACCTGTTTGGCGCGGTAGGCGGGTTTATTGCGCCTATCCTGCGGGTGAAAGCGGAAACCCTGTTTGCCAGTGATGCCGCAGGTCTGCTGACGCTGGCGGGTGTCGCCATTATTGGCTCGCTGATTATCTTCTCGCTGAGCGTGAATCGTTCCGCGTCGCAACCGGGTGCTGCGCATCAATAGTTTTATCCATGTGGTAAGGATCATTATGAACGCATTGTTAGTAAACCCTTTTAAGGAAGCGCTTCGTAAAGGGGAAGAACAAATAGGACTGTGGTTGAGTTCGACCACCTCCTACATGGCGGAAATCGCGGCAACGTCGGGCTATGACTGGCTCTTAATCGACGGTGAACATGCGCCAAACACGGTGCAGGATCTCTATCATCAGTTGCAGGCGATTGCGCCCTATGCCAGCCAGCCGGTGATCCGCCCGGTCGAAGGAACGAAAGCCCTGATCAAGCAGGTGATGGACATTGGCGCGCAAACGCTGTTGATCCCGATGGTCGATAGCGCTGAGCAGGCGCGCCAGATTGTGGCTGCGACCCGGTATCCGCCGTTGGGTGAACGAGGCGTAGGGGCAAGCGTAGCGCGGGCGGCGCGCTGGGGACGTATCGAAAATTATATGGCGCAGGCCAATGCGTCGCTCTGCCTGTTGGTACAAGTGGAAAGTAAAACCGCGCTGGATAATCTGGATGAAATTCTCGATGTGGACGGGATCGATGGCGTGTTTATCGGACCTGCGGATCTCTCGGCATCGTTGGGTTACCCGGATAATGCCGGGCATCCGGAAGTGCAGCGGATAATCGAAGCGAGTATCAAGCGAATTCGCGGTGCCGGGAAAGCGGCGGGTTTCCTGGCGGTCGATCCGGCGATGGCGCAGAAATGTCTGGAATGGGGGGCAAACTTTGTTGCCGTGGGCGTCGACACTATGCTGTATACCGAGGCGCTGGACAGAAGGCTGGCGATGTTTAAGTCAGTCCCGACGGGGAAAACGGTGAAAAACAGCTATTAAGAAAACGCCCGGTGGCATTGCGCCACCGGGCTATGCACTTAACCTAATGCTTTCGCCAACAGGGTGATCGGGTGTTCGCAGCGCTTGCTGGTGGACATCTCGATTTGCCATTTGCAGGTCTCGCAGTCGGTCACCACGATATCTGCACCGCTATCTTCAATCTGTTTAAATAGTGGCGCGCCGATAGCTTGCGAAGTGGGGTAGTTCTCTTTTTTGAAGCCGTAGGTGCCGGCAATTCCGCAACACTGAGAGTCCAGTACGGTGAGTTCCAGGCCAGGAATGCGCCGCAACAGTTCAAGGGTGTAGAGCGTCCAGCCCATTTTTTCCATATGGCATGGCGTGTGGTAAACCACTTTCAATGGCAACGTCTTCAGGGGCAGCGTTTTGCCTTCGTCCAGTTTCCGCCACAGCCAGCGGGTGGCCAGTTCGATATGTTCCCGCAGACCGCTGTTGTCAACATCCAGCACTTCCGGATACTCGTCGCGCAACGCGAAAGTGCAGGTTGACGACGTCGCAATAACCGGGATCCCTTTCCCGCCAATGGCCTCGCGCAGGGATTCGACGTTAGTCACCGCCTGTTTACGCGCTTTGTCGGTAAACCCGTTGGCAATCAGCGGCACGCCGCAGCACTTCTCTTTGCTCAGTAACTGAACGCCGGTCCCCATTGCGTTCAGCACCTTGATCAGGTCTTTACCAAGCTGCGGATGGTTGTAATTAACAAAACAGCCGTGGAAAAACGCAACCTGATCTTTGTACTGCGCCTGTTGAGCCGCCACGCTGCGATACCAGCGGCGGAAGGTGCCAAAAGAGTACTTAGGCAAAGTGCGGCGATGATCAATTTTCAACGCGTAATCAAGTAGCTGACGAACCGGTTTCAGCGAGGTCGCCGTATTGACGACCGGGGCGAACGGCGTGGAGACACTGCCCATCAGGTCGGTATGACTTAAGATAAAATTACGCAGTGACGGACGGGTGGTGTCGTATTTTGCCCGCGCGCGCTGAATGATATCGCCGATTTTGACATCGGACGGACAGGCCACTTCGCAGCGTTTGCAGTTAATGCAATATTTCAGTGCGTCGTCATACAGAGCGCCGTCTTTCAGACGCAGGCGTTCGCCATCGGGACCGGCCTGTTTCGGACCGGGATAGCCCGGATTAACGCGGCTGACCGGGCATGCGGTGGTGCACACCGTGCATTTGATGCAACTTTCAAAACGCGTATCACTCATTGCTCACCTCCTGCACGTGCTGCAATGTGATGGGCGGCATGTAGCGCGGTGACCGCACAAACGCCGCCTCCGCATCCCTGGGCAATCGGATCGAATCCGCCGAGAACAGATCCAATGGCGTACAGATTTTCAATGGTTTTCCCCGCCAGCGACGGGCGCAGTGTCTCATCGGTGGTGACGCCAAACTGCTGCCAGGGTTGCGCATCAAAGAAATCACGTTGATACCATTCGGCGCGCGTCGCCGTTTGCTGAACATCCAGACCCAGAATCGGTTCGCGGATCCCGTCACGTTCAGCGATAAGCCCACTGCTAAAGAAACTTCCGCTGGCGAGTACGGCAAAACGTGGACGCAACGGGATATCCGCATGATTGCGCGTCCAGACTTCACTCACCACGCCGTTTTTACAGGTGACTTTTTTCACCTCATCGCCTGGCATCCAGATACCGCCCTGACGGACGAACTGACGCTGAAGCTGATTGTGTAAACGAATACCTGGTACAGAGGGCGGTAGCGTTGGCAAAAGCGTGAGCGCGCAGGGGAGACGGTCATTGAGCCAGCGCCAGAGGCTGTCATCCGTGAGGCCAAAACAGGCGGGCATAATGATCATTTCACAGGTTTTCGCGATCGGTAAAAGCGCGTCATACAACAGAGGCCATTTATCTTCGTTATCCAGAAAACGGGCAATGTTCACGGCGCGAAATTCGGTGGCGTTATCGCGCAACACGTCCAGTTCCGGCAAATCGATTTCAGCCGTTTCCACCTCCAGTTCGCGCTGGCGTAAAGAGGCTGCGGCGAGATGCGCCTGAAAATCCAGTAATCCGCTAATCCCCACCACGCAGATACGTTTTGCGCTGAGCGGCCAGACCGGCGCTTCCGGTGAACTAAGCCAGGTGGAACGCAGCGTTCCTAAAGGCGTAACTCGCTGATGTGACTGCTGAACGTGACCCTGTAAATGCGCGCCGGAAGCTGTCAGCAGCGCCTGTGCCTCCCCGGCGAGCGCCAGAACACGTTGCGAGCCGAGCGTTGTGTAAGGATGCGCAGGCGCCTGTTCTCGCAACGCCTCCAGACCGGCTGTAATGTCGTTCACCGGATTTCCATCCGGCAGCGCGCTGAGCAGATCCAGCGATCCGGAAGAGAAGTGCAGCGCGCTCTGCCCGCGTGTCACCACCGCGCAGCGTAAGCCGCTTTTTTGCAATTGCAAACCACACAGGAGTCCGGCGAGACCACCGCCCATAATCACCGTATCAAATCTCATCGTGGGGCTCCTTTTCCAGACCACATAATCCCTGGTACACCCAGCGGGTAAATTCGCTTTCACGCAGGGCATCGCCCCAGGCGATGGGTTGTACGCCTTTCCAGCGTTCGTTCAGGAAGTCAGAAAGCTGGGTGACAGACTGTGTTGCGCTGGTGATGTTAAAGCGTTGCAGTAAACCGGCGGCGCGACAGGCGCAGAGTTCGCCCTGACAGGTTCCCATCCCCACGCGGGTTCGACGGCGCAGATCCAGCAGGCTGTTCACGTTTAAATTTTCAACCGCATATTGCACTTCACCGGCGGTGACCGCTTCACATTCGCATACCACGCTGCGGTGCTGACGGCCGTGGCTCAACCATGCAGGCGTGCGATCGCCGTGACGATAGACGGCTGAGCCACGCAGTGGCGCGGGCAGGGAGATCACGCGCTTCAGCGTGCTTTCCGTTGGCTCTTGCGAACCCGGCAGCGGCGTGTCGGCGGTGACGCAAGGACGCGTGTTGCCGAGTTTGCGGCAGACCGCATCAGTGGCCCATTCCGCCATCAGGCGGTAGGTCATCAGTTTGCCGCCGGTGATGGTGATAAATCCTTCCAGACCGTCGCGTTTCGCGTGATCGAATAACACGATACCGCGGCTGACATTACGCCCTGTGGGATCGTCATCGCTGGCAACCAGCGGACGAACGCCGGAATAGGCGCGCAGGATGCGGGTTTTCGCCATTATCGGCGCCAGTTTTTCCCCTTCGCGCAGCAGGATATCAACCTCATCAGCGGTGACGCGGTTGCTGTCGATATCATTGTAATCAATGTGGGTGGAGGTGGTGCCAATCAGCGAAATGGTGTCACCAGGCACCAGAATGTCGGCATCCGATGGCTTACGACAGCGGTTGATCACGTGCTGATTGATGCGGTGATCCATGATAAGCAGCGACCCTTTCGCCGGGAACATGCGAATACTTAAATCGGCATATTCCGCGATACGCTGTCCCCAGATGCCAGCGGCGTTAACCACCACCGGCGCATGCAGGGTTTGCGTTTCGCCATTGAGATGGTTGCGCAGATGAACACCGCAGATGGTCGCGCCTTCGCGAATCAGTCCGGTCACTTCGTGGGCCGTCAGAATGACGGCGCCATGCTCTTTGGCATCCAGCATATTGGCGGCGGTCAGGCGGAACGGGTCAACAGTGCCATCAGGTACTTTCACCGCGCCAATCAACTGCGGGTTGACTGACGGTTCAATGATCCGCGCCTGCTGCGGATCGATCGCTTCGGCGCGAATGCCCGCGTCTTCGCAGGCGCGGATAAAGGTCGCCTGAAAGGAAAGCTCATCTTCGGGCAGGGTAATAAACAGACCGTCCGTTGGCTCAACGCAGTGGCGGGCGATACGTTTCAGAATCTGGTTTTCACTGATGCATTCACGGGCGGATTCAGCGTCGGTCACGGCATAACGCGCGCCGCTGTGCAGCAAGCCATGGTTGCGCCCCGTTGCGCCGGTCGCAATATCATGGCGTTCGACTAAAATCACGCGCAGTCCGCGCAGCGCACAGTCGCGGGCGATCCCTGCACCTGTGGCCCCCCCGCCAATGATAATCACGTCACTTGTTTGCGAGTCGCGAGTTTTCATTGTTTTCCCTCACAGTTCGTTTTTTATCATTTAGCCACATAAAAAGCATGGTTTGTTTGATTTCGCGCATATTCGCTCATTATTCGAAAATGAAACGTGATTTCGTGCGCCTTTCTGAACATTTGTCATAAATCTGTAACAATTTGTGCTGTAATTCACATTCACGACAGGTATCTTTGCATAACATCGCGACCACACTGGAAGCAGCGGGGTTGTTTGTACTACCTGCGGTGTTTACCACTTATAAAAGACGGGCCACGGAGGCTACATTATGTTGAGTATTTTTAAACCAGCGGCGCACAAAGCTCGCTTGCCAGCAGCGGAGATCGATCCGACTTACCGTCGGCTTCGCTGGCAGATATTTCTGGGGATATTCTTTGGCTATGCCGCGTACTATCTGGTACGCAAGAACTTTGCGCTGGCGATGCCGTACCTGGTTGAGCAGGGCTTTTCCCGTGGCGATCTGGGTTTCGCGCTGTCGGGGATCTCCATCGCTTACGGATTTTCGAAATTCATCATGGGGTCGGTCTCGGATCGCTCGAATCCGCGCGTCTTCCTGCCCGCTGGTTTGATTCTGGCAGCCGCAGTCATGCTGTTCATGGGCTTTGTGCCATGGGCGACATCGAGCATTGCTATTATGTTTGTGCTGCTGTTCCTGTGTGGCTGGTTCCAGGGAATGGGGTGGCCGCCGTGCGGACGCACCATGGTGCACTGGTGGTCGCAGAAAGAGCGTGGCGGAATTGTCTCCGTCTGGAACTGCGCGCATAACGTCGGCGGCGGGATCCCTCCTTTGCTGTTCCTGCTCGGGATGGCCTGGTTTAACGACTGGAAAGCCGCGCTGTATATGCCTGCTTTCGGGGCGATCCTCGTGGCTATTTTCGCTTTCGCGCTGATGCGTGATACGCCGCAGTCCTGTGGCTTACCGCCTATCGAAGAGTACAAAAACGATTATCCGGATGACTACAACGAAAAAGCGGAAGAAGAACTGACTGCGAAGCAGATTTTCATGCAGTACGTCCTGCCGAACAAACTGCTGTGGTACATCGCTATTGCTAACGTCTTCGTTTATCTGCTGCGCTACGGCATCCTCGACTGGTCTCCGACCTATCTGAAGGAAGTAAAACACTTCGCGCTGGATAAATCCTCCTGGGCCTACTTCTTCTATGAGTACGCCGGTATTCCTGGCACTCTGCTGTGCGGCTGGATGTCGGATAAAGTCTTCCGTGGCAACCGTGGCGCCACCGGTGTGTTCTTTATGACGCTGGTGACTATCGCGACCATCGTTTACTGGATGAACCCGGCCGGTAACCCCACCGTCGATATGATTTGTATGATTGTTATCGGCTTCCTGATCTACGGCCCGGTGATGCTGATTGGTCTGCATGCGCTGGAACTGGCACCGAAAAAAGCGGCAGGTACTGCAGCGGGCTTTACCGGCCTGTTTGGCTATCTTGGCGGTTCTGTGGCGGCAAGCGCCATCGTCGGTTACACGGTTGACTTCTTCGGCTGGGACGGCGGCTTCATGGTGATGATCGGCGGCAGTATCCTGGCGGTTATCCTGCTGGTTGTGGTCATGATCGGTGAAAAACGCCATCACGATGAGATGCAACTGAAACGCAACGGGGCTCAGTAAATGCAAACAACATTGAAAAACCTCAGCCTGGCGCTGCTGATGGCGGGCACGGTAATGGGCAGCCATGCGCTGGCGGCCAGCAACACCGATAAAGTGGTGATTGCGCACCGCGGCGCGAGTGGATATTTGCCGGAACATACGCTGCCGGCAAAAGCGATGGCCTACGCGCAGGGAGCGGACTATCTGGAACAGGATTTGGTGATGACCAAAGACGACCATCTGGTCGTTCTGCATGACCATTACCTGGATCGCGTCACGGATGTTGCGGAGCGTTTCCCCGATCGGGCGCGCAAAGATGGCCGCTATTATGCGATTGATTTTACCCTTGATGAGATCAAATCCCTGAAGTTCACTGAAGGGTTTGATCTGGAAAATGGCAAGAAAGTGCAAACTTACCCTGGCCGTTTCCCAATGGGAAAATCGGATTTCCGCGTTCATACCTTTGAAGAGGAGATCGAGTTTGTTCAGGGGCTGAACCATTCTACCGGTAAGAACATCGGAATCTATCCGGAAATCAAAGCGCCCTGGTTCCATCATCAGGAAGGAAAAGACATCGCGGCGAAAACGCTGGAAGTGCTGAAAAAGTATGGTTACAGCAACAAACAGGACAAAGTGTATCTGCAAAGTTTTGATGTGGCGGAACTCAAGCGCATCAAAAATGAGCTGGAACCCAAAATGGGGATGGACCTTAACCTGGTACAGTTGATTGCGTATACCGACTGGAATGAAACCCAGGAGAAGAAGCCGGACGGCAGTTGGGTGAATTACAACTACGACTGGATGTTTAAACCGGGGGCGATGAAGCAGGTGGCAGAGTATGCGGATGGTATTGGTCCGGATTACCACATGCTGATTGATGCGAAGTCGACGAAAGGCAATATCGTGCTGACTGGCATGGTGCAGGATGCCCATCAGAACAAGATGACGGTTCATCCTTATACAGTGCGTGCCGATCAATTGCCGGACTACACGACGGACGTGAACCAGTTGTACGACATTCTGTATAACAAAGCGGGAGTGGACGGGCTGTTCACCGACTTCCCCGATAAAGCGGTGATGTTCTTACGTAAAGAGTAAAAATCGCGTTATCCCTCTCCACTGCACCCCAAAGGCGGACAACCGCTGAGTAAGGTGCAGTTTTTTTATCTTTTTTCCTGCCTGCTAAAGGCTAAAAAGCACGCACCAGATCAAGAAATTCAGCCCATAGCATAAATATCTTAAGAAATCCTTAATCAGAAGATTTATATTAAACGTCTGAATAGTTTATGCCGTTATTGTAACGGATGAGGCCGAAATGGTGCAGGAAGAGTTTAATCACTGGTGGGCAACGGAAGGCGATTGGGTCGAAGAACCGAATTATCGACGCAAAGGGATGAGCGGTGTGCAATGCATCGAACGTGACGGAAAGAAATTATATGTGAAGCGGATGACGCAGCATCTTTTTCACTCCGCGCGCTATCCCTTTGGTCGCCCAACCATTGTGCGCGAAATCCAGGTGATTCGTGAACTCGAACGGGCGGGCGTCATCGTCCCGAAAATTGTCTATGGTCAGGCGACAAAAGTTAACGGCGAGTGGCGTGCGCTGCTGATCACCGAAGATATGAAGGGGTTTGTGAGCATTGACGAGTGGTATAAGCAGCATGCGATCGCGCCTTATCCTGATGAGGTGCGTGATGCGATGCTTAAAGCGGTGGCACTCGCCTTTAAAAAGATGCACAGCGTAAATCGTCAGCACGGCTGTTGTTATGTCCGGCATATCTATGTGAAAACGGAAGGGACAGTAGAAGCCGGATTCCTGGATCTGGAAAAAAGCCGTCGCCGTTTGCGTCGCCATAAAGCGGCACAGCACGACTTTTCTCAGCTTGAGAAATACCTGAGTCCCATTCCGAAAGCAGACTGGGAACAGGTCAAAGCGTATTACTACGCGATGTAACGCGTGCGTCACATCTCAATTTCGATATCGCCTTTTGCCCTGCAACAACAGGGCAAAATTTCATCGGGCTGAATAAACGCCAGAGGTTCCGCGATCCAGTCGACCTGACCGGCGACGAGGCGGGTTCGGCAGGAACCGCAATAGCCTTCGCGGCACTGATATTCCACTTCAACGTCATGCGATTCAAGCGCGGCGAGCAGGGAAGGGTGTTCATCCTGGCACAGCAACTGTGTGCCAGTGATGCGCAGCGTGACACGTCCCATCAGAGCTGGAAGTTACTCAGATCGTCGGTATCGACTTCTGAATCGATTTGGCCGACCAGATAAGAACTCACTTCCACTTCCTGTGGGGCAACCTGGACGTTATCAGACACCAGCCAGGTGTTGATCCACGGGATCGGGTTTGAACGGGTCTGGAAGGGCAGATCAAGACCCACGGCCTGCATGCGGATATTGGTGATGTATTCGACATACTGGCAAAGAATGTCTTTGTTCAGGCCGATCATCGACCCGTCGCGGAACAGATAATCCGCCCACTCTTTTTCCTGTTGCGCCGCCTGAACAAACAGATCGTAGCACTCCTGCTTACACTCTTCGGCAATCTCCGCCATTTCTGGATCGTCAACGCCGCTGCGCAGCAGGTTCAGCATATGCTGAGTCCCGGTCAAGTGCAGCGCTTCGTCACGGGCAATCAGACGAATGATTTTGGCGTTACCTTCCATCAGTTCACGCTCGGCAAACGCAAAAGAGCAGGCGAAGCTGACATAGAAACGGATCGCTTCCAGCGCGTTGACGCTCATCAGGCACAGATAGAGTTTTTTCTTCAATTCGCGCAGGTTCACGGTGACGGTTTTGCCGTTCACGGTGTGCGTGCCTTCGCCCAGCAGATGCCAGTAGCTGGTCATTTCAATCAGCTCATCGTAATAGCTGGAAATGCCTTCAGCACGTTTTTGAATCTGCTCATTTGTGACAATGTCATCAAACACAATCGCCGGGTCGTTAACGATATTGCGGATGATATGGGTGTATGAACGCGAATGAATCGTCTCAGAGAAAGCCCAGGTTTCGACCCAGGTTTCCAGCTCCGGGATAGAAATCAGCGGCAGCAGCGCCACGTTCGGACTGCGTCCCTGAATCGAGTCCAGCAGCGTCTGATACTTCAGGTTACTGATGAAAATGTGTTTTTCATGCTCGGGCAACGCCTGATAGTCGATGCGGTCGCGGGAAACGTCAACTTCTTCCGGACGCCAGAAGAAGGAGAGTTGCTTCTCAATCAGCTTTTCGAAGATGTCATATTTTTGCTGATCGTAACGCGCAACGTTTACCGGCTGACCAAAAAACATCGGTTCCAGAAGCTGGTTATTTTTCGTCTGTGAAAAAGTGGTGTATGCCATGAATGAGTCCTGTCTGGAATGTCATGCCGGATGGCGGCGCGAGCGCCTGATCCGGCCTTGAAGCCGTGATAGTGTAGGCCGGATAAGCGAAGCGCCATCCGGCAATACAATATTAAATCTTACATGCGCCGCTTTCGCAGCCATCGTCCTGAATGGATGGCACCAGATCGTCCTGGGCATCTTCCGCGCCATCACGGGTGTTCTGATAGTACAGCGTTTTGACGCCAAATTTATAGGCGGTGAGCAGGTCTTTGAGCAACTGCTGCATCGGCACTTTTCCTGACGGGAAGCGGGTCGGATCGTAGTTGGTATTGGCAGAGATCGACTGATCGATAAATTTCTGCATGATGCCAACCAGTTGCAGATAACCGTCGTTACCCGGCATTTCCCACAGCAGTTCGTAGGCGTTACCCAGATGCTCATAGTCCGGCACCACCTGGCGCAGGATACCGTCTTTCGACGCTTTAATACTGACATATCCGCGCGGCGGCTCAATGCCGTTGGTGGCGTTGGAGATCTGCGAAGAGGTTTCCGACGGCATCAGAGCAGAGAGCGTAGAGTTACGCAGGCCGTGAGTCTTAATGGATTCGCGCAGCGCTTCCCAGTCGTAGTGCAGCGCTTCACTGGTGATCGCGTCCAGATCTTTCTTATAGGTATCGATCGGCAGAATACCCTGCGCATAGGTGGTTTCGTTAAACCACGGGCAGGCGCCTTGCTCAATCGCCAGTTCATTAGAGGCTTTCAGCAGGTAGTACTGAATGGCTTCGAAGGTTTTGTGCGTCAGGTTGTTGGCGCTGCCGTCGGAGTAACGCACGCCGTGTTTCGCCAGATAGTAAGCGAAGTTGATCACGCCAATACCCAGCGTACGACGACCCATTGCACCGCGTTTGGCGGCAGGGATCGGATAATCCTGGTAATCGAGCAGCGCATCAAGCGCACGAACGGCCAGCACCGCCAGTTCTTCCAGTTCATCAAGGCTGCTGATCGCACCCAGGTTGAACGCGGAGAGCGTACACAGCGCGATTTCACCGTTTTCGTCGTTAACATCCATCAGCGGTTTGGTCGGCAGCGCGATTTCCAGACACAGGTTGGACTGGCGAACCGGTGCAACCTGAGGATCGAACGGGCTGTGGGTGTTGCAGTGGTCAACGTTCTGAATATAGATACGGCCGGTAGAGGCGCGTTCCTGCATCATCAGTGAGAACAGCTCAACGGCTTTCACGCGCTGTTTACGGATGCTGTCGTCTTTTTCATATTTTGTGTACAGACGTTCGAACTCATCCTGATCGGCGAAAAACGCATCGTACAGGCCCGGGACGTCAGACGGGCTGAACAGGGTGATGTCTTCACCTTTCAGCAATCGGGTGTACATCAGTTTGTTGATCTGCACGCCGTAGTCCATGTGACGCACGCGGTTGCCTTCTACGCCACGGTTGTTCTTCAGCACCAGCAGGCTTTCAACTTCCAGATGCCACATCGGGTAAAACAGCGTCGCCGCACCGCCGCGCACGCCGCCCTGAGAGCAGGATTTCACCGCCGTCTGGAAGTGTTTATAGAAAGGAATACAGCCCGTGTGGAACGCTTCGCCGCCGCGAATTGGGCTGCCCAGCGCGCGGATGCGTCCCGCGTTGATACCGATACCGGCACGCTGGGAGACGTATTTCACGATTGCGCTGGAGGTGGCGTTGATTGAGTCCAGACTGTCGCCGCATTCGATCAGGACGCAGGAACTGAACTGACGCGTTGGGGTACGCACGCCGGACATAATCGGCGTTGGCAACGAAATTTTGAAGGTGGAAACGGCGTCATAAAAGCGTTTTACATATTCCAGACGGGTTTCACGCGGGTAGTTTGAGAACAGGCAGGCGGCCACCAGAATATAGAGGAACTGGGCGCTTTCGTAGATCTCACCGGTCACACGGTTCTGAACCAGGTATTTCCCTTCGAGTTGCTTAACGGCAGCGTAAGAGAAGGTCATATCGCGATCGTGAACGATGAACGAGTCCATCTGCTTGAACTCTTCTTCCGTGTAGTCTTCCAGCAGATGATTGTCGTATTTGCCCATTTCAACCATTTTCACCACATGGTCGAACAGTTTTGGCGGTTCAAACTCACCGTAGGCTTTTTTACGCAGGTGGAAAATCGCCAGGCGCGCCGCCAGATACTGGTAATCCGGCGCGTCGCGGGAGATCAGATCGGCGGCGGCTTTAATGATAGTTTCATGGATATCAGAGGTCTTGATACCGTCATAAAACTGGATGTGGGAGCGCAGCTCGACCTGGGAAATCGAGACGTTATTCAGTCCTTCTGCCGCCCAATCCAGAACCCGATGGATTTTGTCGAGATTGATACGCTCTGTGCTACCGTCGCGCTTTGTCACCAGCAGACTCTGATTCATGTGATTTTACCTGTCCGTGAGAGAAAAATATCCCCTGCATTATCCACAATGCCACCCTGTGACTAACTCTGTGGATAAATACTATATGTAGGGGTTCAGTGTTAAAATAAACGCTATATGGTGAGTATTCTAGTTGGGATTCTTTTCAGTACAAGAGTTGATTTTGAGGTTAAATTGAGGTTGCAAAAGGGTAAGAAAGGCTAAGTGCGCGTCTTATAAGGCCTGGTGGGGATGTCAACAATCGATAAAAAAAATAGATAATTTGATCGAGTGCTGATTTCTTCATCGAAGGTAAAGAAAGTTCTTATGACCTGGCGCAAATTTTGTATGCCGGATGGCGGCGTAAACGTCTTATCCGGCCGTAGGCCTGATAAGCGCAGCGCCATCAGGCATTGTTCCCGTTAGCATGCCGGATGGCGGCGTTGAACGCCTTATCCGGCCTACAGGAGCGGTTAACCAACCCTGGCGGTAGTGTGCACCATATAGTTCACATCCACACCAGGGCCAAGTTTAAAGGCGTTGGTGATGGGGTTATAATGCAGACCCGTCATATGGCGCTCTTGCAGCACCGTCTGGTCCACCCAGCCTAACAGTTCAGCCGGCTTAATGAATTTTTTCACATCATGCGTGCCTTTTGGCACCATGCGCAGAATGTACTCTGCGCCGACTACCGCCATCAGCCAGGATTTACCGTTACGGTTGAGGGTCGAGAAAAACACGTCGCCGCCGGGCTTCACCAGTTGAGCGCAGGCCCTGACCACCGATTGCGGATCGGGCACATGTTCCAGCATTTCCATGCAGGTCACCACATCGTATTGATGCGCGTGTTTCGCCGCGTGTTCTTCCACCGTTTCCTGCACGTAATCGACCTGAATCCCGCTCTCCAGCGCATGCAGCTTTGCAACCTGCAACGGCTCGAAGCCCATGTCCAGACCGGTTACGCTGGCGCCTTCGCGTGCCATACTCTCTGCCAGAATGCCGCCGCCGCAACCGACGTCGAGCACCTTTTTACCAAACAGACCACCAGAACGCCCGGCAATATAACCCAGTCGCAGTGGGTTAATGCGATGTAACGGCTTAAATTCGCCTTCCAGATCCCACCAGCGCGACGCAACTGCTTCAAACTTCGCAATTTCCTCGTGGTCAACGTTGTGGTTTACCGGGTGTTTTTCGGCATTCATCGGGGCTTTTACTCCTTATTTGGCAAGACGAATGAGTATATCAGGCATTCACTCCGAATAAAGTGTGAAGGTTTACCTCAATCTGCGTGGTTGTGTTATAATTTGCGACCTTTGAATCCGGGATACAGTAGAGGGATAGCGGTTAGATGAGCGACCTTGCGAGAGAAATTACACCGGTCAACATTGAGGAAGAGCTGAAGAACTCTTATCTGGATTATGCGATGTCGGTCATTGTTGGCCGTGCGCTGCCGGATGTCCGAGATGGCCTGAAACCGGTACACCGTCGCGTTCTTTACGCCATGAACGTATTGGGCAATGACTGGAACAAAGCCTATAAGAAATCGGCCCGTGTCGTTGGCGACGTCATCGGTAAATACCACCCGCACGGCGACTCTGCGGTATATGACACCATTGTTCGTATGGCTCAGCCGTTCTCGCTGCGTTATATGCTGGTGGATGGCCAGGGTAACTTCGGTTCTATCGATGGTGACTCTGCGGCGGCAATGCGTTATACGGAAATCCGTCTGGCGAAGATTGCCCATGAGCTGATGGCCGATCTTGAAAAAGAGACGGTTGATTTTGTCGACAACTATGACGGCACGGAAAAAATTCCTGACGTTATGCCGACCAAAATTCCGAATCTGTTGGTGAATGGTTCTTCCGGTATCGCGGTAGGGATGGCGACGAACATTCCGCCACACAACCTGACGGAAGTGATCAATGGCTGTCTGGCCTATATTGATGACGAAGAGATCAGCGTTGAAGGCCTGATGGAGCATATTCCTGGCCCGGATTTCCCGACGGCGGCGATCATCAACGGTCGTCGCGGTATTGAAGAAGCCTATCGTACTGGTCGCGGCAAAGTGTACATTCGCGCCCGCGCGGAAGTGGAAGCGGACGCGAAAACCGGTCGTGAAACCATTATCGTCCACGAAATTCCGTATCAGGTGAACAAAGCGCGCCTGATCGAGAAAATTGCGGAACTGGTCAAAGATAAACGTGTTGAAGGCATCAGCGCGCTGCGTGACGAGTCTGATAAAGACGGTATGCGCATCGTAATTGAAGTCAAACGCGACGCGGTCGGGGAAGTGGTACTCAACAACCTCTACTCCCAGACTCAATTGCAGGTCTCTTTCGGTATCAACATGGTGGCACTGCACCATGGTCAGCCGAAGATCATGAACCTGAAAGACATCATTTCAGCGTTTGTGCGCCACCGTCGTGAAGTGGTGACCCGCCGTACTATTTTCGAACTGCGTAAAGCCCGCGATCGTGCGCATATCCTTGAAGCGCTGGCGATTGCGCTGGCGAACATTGATCCGATCATTGAACTTATCCGTCGTGCACCGACCCCTGCCGAAGCGAAAGCGGCATTGATCGCGCGTCCGTGGGATCTGGGCAACGTGGCGGCAATGCTCGAACGTGCCGGTGATGACGCCGCGCGTCCGGAGTGGCTGGAGCCCGAGTTTGGCGTGCGTGACGGTCAGTATTACCTTACGGAACAGCAGGCCCAGGCGATTCTGGATCTGCGTCTGCAGAAACTGACCGGCCTTGAGCACGAAAAACTGCTCGACGAATACAAAGAGTTGCTGGAACAGATCGCGGAACTGCTGCACATTCTGGGCAGCGCCGATCGTCTGATGGAAGTGATCCGCGAAGAGCTGGAACTGATCCGCGAGCAGTTTGGCGATGAGCGCCGTACCGAAATCACTGCCAACAGCGCCGATATCAATATTGAAGATCTGATCAACCAGGAAGATGTGGTTGTGACCCTGTCTCACCAGGGCTACGTGAAGTATCAGCCGCTGACCGACTACGAAGCACAACGTCGTGGCGGGAAAGGCAAGTCGGCTGCGCGTATCAAAGAAGAAGACTTTATTGATCGCCTGCTGGTGGCGAACACCCATGACACGATCCTCTGCTTCTCCAGCCGGGGCCGCCTGTACTGGATGAAGGTCTACCAGTTGCCTGAAGCGAGCCGTGGCGCGCGTGGTCGTCCGATCGTTAACCTGCTGCCGCTGGAAGCCGACGAACGTATTACCGCGATCCTGCCGGTACGCGAGTACGAAGAGGGCGTAAACGTCTTTATGGCGACCGCCAGCGGTACAGTGAAGAAAACGGCGCTGACTGAATTCAGCCGTCCGCGTTCTGCCGGGATTATCGCGGTGAACCTGAACGAAGGCGATGAACTGATTGGCGTCGATCTGACCGCAGGTAAAGACGAAGTCATGCTGTTCTCGGCTGCCGGTAAAGTGGTGCGCTTTAAAGAAGACGCCGTGCGTGCAATGGGGCGTACTGCAACGGGCGTGCGTGGCATCAAGCTGGCGGGTGAAGACAAAGTTGTTTCTCTGATTATCCCACGTGGCGACGGCGCGATTCTGACGGTGACGCAAAACGGTTACGGCAAACGTACCGCCGCCGAAGAGTATCCGACCAAGTCGCGTGCGACCCAGGGCGTTATCTCCATCAAAGTGACCGAGCGTAACGGTTCCGTTGTTGGCGCGGTACAGGTGGATGATTGTGACCAGATCATGATGATCACCGATGCGGGTACGCTGGTACGTACGCGCGTATCGGAAATCAGCGTAGTCGGTCGTAACACCCAGGGCGTGATCCTCATCCGTACGGCGGAAGATGAAAATGTGGTCGGTCTGCAACGCGTGGCTGAACCGGTGGATGATGAAGAGCTTGATTCCATCGACGGTAGCGCAGCGGAAGGGGATGATGATATCGCCCCGGAAGCGGAAACCGACGACGATGCAGCAGATGACGCTGACGAGTAA
The DNA here is from genome assembly GCF_037053465.1 of Citrobacter amalonaticus. Taxonomy (GTDB): domain Bacteria; phylum Pseudomonadota; class Gammaproteobacteria; order Enterobacterales; family Enterobacteriaceae; genus Citrobacter_A; species Citrobacter_A amalonaticus_H. The sequence continues at coordinate 315,757 of NZ_JBALIF010000003.1, read as the reverse complement.
TAAGTCCTAACAAAAAAGGGCCGGAGAGTATCCGGCCCTTTTTATTTAATTCATCCTTTCCACAATCATCGCAATACCCTGACCGCCGCCGATGCACAGCGTCGCCAGTCCCAGCGTTTTATCACGTGCGCGAAGCGCATGCAGCAACGTCACCAGAATGCGCGCGCCGCTGGCGCCGATAGGATGCCCAAGCGCAATCGCGCCGCCGTTAACGTTCACCTTCTGCGGATCAAATCCCAGCGTTTTCCCGACTGCCAGGAACTGCGCGGCAAAGGCTTCGTTGGCTTCAATCAGGTCGATGTCAGAAAGCTGTAGCCCACATTGTTTCAGCGCCTTTTGCGTAGCGGGTACCGGCCCCATCCCCATTAACGCAGGTGCGACGCCGCCACTCGCCCATGACTTAATGCGCGCCAGCGGTTTCAACCCCGCCTCCTGCGCGGCAGATTCTTCCATCACCACCAGCGCCGCCGCGCCGTCGTTGATCCCCGAGGCGTTACCGGCAGTGACGGTGCCCGCTTTATCGAAGGCCGGGCGCAGCGCGGCAAGACCTTCTGCTGTTGAATCGGCTTTGGGGAATTCGTCGCGTTCGAAGACCACCGTTTTTTTGCGTGAGGTAACGCTGACTGGCACAATTTCAGCCTGAAATGCGCCGGAATGGATCGCCGCCACCGCTTTTTGCTGAGAGCGCAACGCGAGTTCATCCTGCATTTCGCGGCTGATGCCATATTCACGGGCAACGTTTTCGGCGGTGATCCCCATGTGATAGCCGTGGGTGGCGCAGAGTAAACCGTCGCGCAGAATGACATCTGACAACTGACCGTCACCCAGGCGATAGCCCCAGCGGGCTTTCGCGTCCAGCAGGTAGGGGGCCAGACTCATGTTCTCCATACCGCCGGCGACCAGTGCTTGTGCTTGTCCCGCCTGAATCGCCTGGGCAGCCAGCGCGACGCTTTTAAGTCCTGAACCACAAACTTTGTTGACGGTAAAACCACAGACCGTCTCGCTAAGTCCGCTTTTTAACAGCGCCTGGCGTGCCGGGTTTTGTCCCAGACCGGCCTGCAACACATTTCCCATGATCACTTCGTCGACGCGTTGCGGGTCGAGTTGTGCGCGTTCCAGTGCGGCTTTAATGACCGTGGCGCCCAGATCGATAGCACTGGTGGTCGCCAGTGCGCCGTTGAAACTGCCGATTGCGGTACGTGCCGCGCTGACAATGACACAATTTTTCATCTTCTGTTCCTTAAGAGTGAGTCGTTGCGGTCAGAAAAAGGTCAGGCCGACAACAAAAATGACGCCGGAGAAAAGCAGGGCGGTGATGCAGTACCCCATAATGTCCCGGACCCCAAGCCCGGCGATGGCCAATGCGGGCAGAGCCCAGAAGGGTTGCGCCATATTCATCCACTGCTCGCCATAGGCGATAGCCATGACTGATTTTCCGAGATCGGCTCCCAGCGCCTGGGCCGCAGGCATCACGAATGGACCCTGGATAACCCAATGACCGCCCCCTGAGGGCACGGCGAAGTTGATCAGCGCAGAGCTGAAGAAGGTCATGACCGGGAAGGTGTCTTTATTGGCGACGTTGATGAAGAATTCGGTGATAAGCCCCCCAAGACCGGAGTGCTCCATCATCAACTGGATCCCGGCATAGAACGGGAACTGCACCAGAATACCAGCGGTACTGCGTGCGGCAGCGCTAATGGCGCGCATATAGGCCATCGGCGTTTTGTGCAGCAGCAGACCGGCAATCATAAACATCAGGTTGACGGTATTGATGGTGATATTGAACCCTTTCTCGGCGAAGTAGAGCACCAGATAGGCGATACCTAACGCCCCGATGATCAGCGCAAGGATACGGCTCTCTTCCAGCTTTTCAGACGGGGGCGCATCTGCCGGCAAGGTCTTCTGGAAATCGGGTTCTTCCATCAGCAGTTTCGGATCCACGCTGACAACGTCCGACGGTTTTGGCGTCATCATGCGGGTGATAAACGGCATAACGACAATCAGCCCGACGGTGATGAAAATGTTGAAGCCAGTGAACAGGGTATCGCTGACTGGAATCAAGCCCGCAATATGTTCAACCGGGTTACCCGGCGTTGCCGCCAGCAGAGGCATCGAGCCGGAGAAGCCGCCGCCCCAGGTCAGAAAACCGATATAGGCGCAGGCAATCAGCAGCGGATAATCGGAGCCCGGGACGCGACGGGCGACTTCACGGGCAAACATCGCCCCAACCACCAGGCCAAACCCCCAGTTAATGACGCAGGCGACGGATCCAAAGAAGGTCACCAGCATGACCCCCTGTGCGGGCGTTTTCGCGGCAGAGGCGGCGGTACGCAGCAGGTTTTTCACCGGACCCGAACTCGCCAGTGCATGACCTGTTACGATGATTAACGCCATCTGCATGCCAAAGGCCAGCAGGTTCCAGAAGCCGTCACCCCAGAAGCGCACCATGCTGATCGGTGTTTGCGGCGTTAACCACAGTGCGATACCGAACGTCAGCAATGTCAGCAGCATGGCGAAAATCAGGGGATCCGGAAGCCAGCGGCTGACGAAGCGCGTCATAAAACGCGAGATACGGCCAATCATGCATCACCTCGCTGGATCAACAGGTCGACAGCCACCTCGAAATGCGCTTCTGTTTTAGCCCGCAGGGTGCCAAGGTCACACCCTTCGACGATTTCAGTGAGCCACATTTTGCCATCGATAAAACGGAAGACGGCAAGCTCCGTCACCAGGACATGCACGGCATGCTGGGCAGTCAGCGGCATGGTGCAATGGCGAAGAATTTTTGCAGAACCGTCTTTTGCACAGTGCTCCATGGCGATAATCACTTTGCGCGCCCCGGTCACCAGATCCATCGCGCCTCCCATACCGGGCACCATTTTGCCCGGCACCACCCAGTTCGCGAGGTTGGCCTGTTCATCGACCTGTAATCCGCCCAGTACGCAGGCGTCGACATGACCGCCGCGAATCAGGGCAAACGACATGGCGCTATCAAACATAGCCGCACCGGGCAAAATTCCGCAGGGCTGACCTCCGGCGTTAACCAGGTCGGGGTGAGCGGTCGTCACCGGTCCGAGTCCCAGAAAGCCATTTTCTGATTGCAGGGTGATATGAATGCCTTCTGGCAGATAGTTGGCGACCATGGTCGGCAGACCAATGCCTAAGTTCACAATGTCGCCATCACGAAGTTCCTGCGCTACACGGCGCGCAATACGTTGTTTCGCATCCATTATTTACTCTCCTGTGGCATGACGATGTGATCGATAACCGCACCTGGGGTGACGATTTGGTCAGGCAGGAGTTCGCCTGTTTCTACGAGTTCATCAGGCTCGACCAGGGTGATATCGGCGGCGAGGGCAATAAGTGGGTTAAAGTTACGGGCGCTGAGTTGATAGGTCAGGTTGCCAAGCGGATCGGCACGATGCGCGCGGATGAGCGCGAGGTCGGCGCGCAGTGGACGTTCCAGCAACCAGGTTTTGCCGTCAAGCGTCAGGGTCTGTTTGCCGTCTTCGACGACCGTACCGACGCCGGTAGGCGTCAGGAAGCCGCCAAGCCCGGCGCCGCCGCAGCGGATTTGTTCAATCAGGGTGCCTTGCGGAACCAGTTGAACGTCCATCTCTTTGGCAATCATCCGCCGCCCGGTTTCCGGGTTGGTGCCGATATGCGACGCAATGACCTTGTTTACCCGCCCATTAACAATGAGTGGGCCAATGCCGGTATCCACAAAGGCGGTATCGTTGGCGATAAGAGTCAGATCTCTGACGCCGGATTCCAGTAACGCACCGACAAGTCGGGGTGGGGTGCCAACCCCCATAAAACCGCCAACCATGATGGTCATGCCGTCACGAAAGTAACGGGTGGCGTCTTGTAAGGTAATCAGTTTTGTTTTCATTATGTTTCCCTTTTTGCATACTCCGTTTTGGGTACGCAGAGGGAATTGCAAGCGGGATGCCAGAATGGGTTTGTATTTTTAACTTATTGAATAAAAGGAATTATTTTGCAACGACGAGCGTGAGGAACGGGCGGGAACTATGCAGAACTTTGCGCACTGTGCAAAATTCTGCATAGCAGATTCTGGTACTAGAGTCCGGCTGGATCGATACCATACTCTTGCAATTTGTACATCAGCGCACGGCGGCTGATCCCTAACATCAGGGCGGTGCGGGTACGGTTTCCTTCCTGTTGTTCCAGCACTTCCATAATTATCCGTTTCTCCTCGCGTTTAATTTCTTCTTTCAGGTTTCGCTCGCCGTGTTGAGTGGGTTTTGCTTCAGAGACACCGCTGACAGACTGGCGCAGCGGGGCGGGCAAATCGTCGGCAAATATCACCGCACCGGTATTCATTACTACCGCGCGTTCAATGACATTGGAGAGTTCCCGGATGTTGCCGGGCCAGGGCCACACGGTGAGTAAGGACAGGGCGGAGGGGTCGATTTCGATAATGTCGCGCTGATTCTCGGAGCTGAATTTTTGTAAAAAGTGATTTGCGAGCAGGGGAATGTCTTCTCGCCGCTCGCGCAGAGGGGGCAGTTGCAGATGAATGACATTCAGCCGGTAAAACAGATCCTCGCGGAAAGTGCCTTCTTTCACCATCGCCTGAAGATCCCGGTTAGTCGCCGCAATAATACGGATATCAACCTGAATGGTCTGGTGCCCTCCTACGCGTTCGAACTCTCTTTCCTGGAGGATCCGCAGCAACTTTGCCTGCAACACCAGGGGCATTTCGCCGATTTCATCAAGCAACAAGGTTCCCTGATGAGCACGTTCAAACAGTCCTTGCCGCAGGCTTTGTGCGCCGGTGAAAGCCCCTTTCTCATGACCGAATAACTCGCTTTCGAGTAACGACTCCGGCAGCGCGGCGCAGTTAATTTTGATAAACGGGCCGTTAGCGCGACGGGAATTGTAATGGATGGCGCGGGCAATCAGCTCTTTTCCGGTGCCGCTTTCGCCGCTTATCAGGACACTGGCCTGCGACAGGGCGATTTTGGCGGTGTCCTTGCAGATATCCATCATGCGGGGACTGTTGGTCAGGATATGCCCCCACTGCCAGCTGGTACTCAGTGCCTGGTGCAGATGACGAATTTCTTGTTTCATGGCCTGCAACTGCAATGCGCGCTGGATCAGCAAATTCAGTTCATCAAGATCGAAAGGTTTGATCACGTAATCAAACGCGCCGCTGCGGAGCGCTTCGACGGCGGTTTCCACTTCGGCGTACGCGGTCATCAGAATCACGGGAATGCGCGGTTGCCGGGTGCGCATGACTTTCAGGGCATCGATGCCGTTCATTTCTGGCATGCGGATATCCATCAACACCACGTCCGGGGGCGCGTCGGCAAAGCGTTGTAAAGCGTCCTCGCCGTTACAGGCGCAATGGGTTTCATGTCCCTGAAGCGAAAACGCGGTGGTGAGCATGCGGCGAACGTTATCTTCGTCATCGACGATAAGAATGCGGTAGCGGGTTTTCATGCGGACAGATTTCCTTGCGGGTTAATCGGTAAAATAAGCGTAAAGGTCGCGCCACAGCCGGGCATACTGGCAACGCGAATATCCCCCTGATGGGCGTTGATGATGCGCTGGCTGAGCGCGAGACCGAGGCCGGTTCCGGAGGCTTTGGTGGTGAAAAAGGGGTCAAAAATCTTTTTCTGCAGCGCGAGATCAATGCCACAACCGTTATCTTCAATGGTGACAGCCTGCTGTGAGGCGTCGTATCGCCACGTGCGGATGCGAATTTCCCCGCGCGCGTTGATGGCCTGAACCGCATTGATGAGGATATTAAGGATAACCTGTTTCAGCAGTTCACGGTCGGCAACGAGTTCGGGTAAATCCTTATCCAGTTCGCAGTTGAAGACAATTCGTGCCTGAACGCCGGAGGTTTGCACCAGAATCAGCGTCTCTTCGATCAGGGCATTGAGCTGTACGTGTTGCCACTGACTTTGTCGTGGGCGAGAAAAATCCAGAAGCTGCTGGATGACTTTATTGATGGAATCGATCTCTTTGAGCACAACAGCAAGGTATTCCTGATGTACCGGCAAGGTCGTTTGCTGGCGGATGATCTGCACGTAGCCACGAATGGCGGTCAGGGGATTACGCACCTCATGCGCCACGCCAGCCATCAGTTCACCCAGCGTGGCAAGCCTCTCGGTTTGCGCCAGCCGACGCTGCGTCTCTTTACGGGCAGTCAGATCGGAAAAAATCACCAGCGCGCCAATCAATTCACCGTTGGGGTTGTGAATGCGACTGGTGGTGACGCTGAGTTCAATGGTTCTGTCCCGCGCCGGGAAGCTGACTTCCTGTGCCAGATGTTCTGTGCCGTGAGCAAGCGTATCCAGTACAGGGCTGGCAAAATGGGGATCGGAGAACAAGGTGGCATAAGGTCGACCAACCAGTTCGTCGAGCGTATAGCCGGTGATGGTTTCAGCGGCGGGGTTCATGGTGGTGACATCGCCCTGTCTGTCGATGGCGATGACGCCGTCGGCGGCGTTTTCAATAATCAGGTCGTTAAGCGTTTTGGTTTCACGCAGTGTTTGCGCCAGCGCGTTGACGCTGCGGCTGATTTGCCCCAGTTCGCCGGGGAGATTGGGAAGCTGTGCGGGTGTTTTTTGCGCCAGCGTCGATAGTCCCTCCGTGATGATGTCGATATTGGCGCTGAGGCGTCGTGAGAAAAGCACAATCAGTAGCAGGCTACACAGCAGACCTGCCGCCAGCACTACAATGATGCGCACATCCATCTTCCAGGCCTGACGACGAATATCTTCTGTCAGTTCGTTGGCCCAGATATAACCGATGACTTCACCATTTCGGCGGATGGGAATCATTGAGTTGAGAATGTCGCCGCGTACCTGGCGACCGGAAAACACCACTGGCGCATCGCTACGCATCACTTCGCGTCCGGGGTGATCGGCAGCAATCGTCACGCCAACGTTGTTTTGATACAACGCGGAGGGGGCGTAGGTGATGATCGCATCCAACGCTTTGCTGTAATAACCCGCGCCGATGCCGGGAAAAGCGTGGGTAATTCGTTCGGTAACAGGACCGAGTTCGGCGTTCAGCGCCTGAATGCGTTCATCCCGTGGCAGTGCTGCAAAACGCGTAAAGCGGTCGCCGAGCGCCTGGTCGAGCAGATGAACAACGGCGGAGAGCTTTTTCTCTTTTTCAGATAAGACTGCTGCCCGACCCTCGGTTTCTACGATATAACCAATCGACAACGTCGGCACGATGACCATCAGGATCGCCATCACTATCATCTGATTGCGTAAGCGTCGTGGGGTTAACCTTTTTAAAAAGCGCATACTGTCATCCCTGTAGCCCAATTCAGGCAAACGACGATTATCGAAGGTTGCGGAAATCCTTTCTCAGCGGTGTATCATATTCCCGCAAAGAGGGGCGCGGGCATTGCGACGTCGCCCATTTACCGCTACCTTAACCACACTCACTTTATCGCCAGAGGCGGAGCTTCGCCCTTTTGAAATACCTTGCTTCCTTTCGCACAACCCTGAAAATCTCGCGCTATCTGTTCAGAGCATTAGCGCTATTGGTTTGGCTGTTAATCGCCTTTGCCTCGGTGTTCTACATCGTGAATGCCCTGCATCAGCGGGAATCTGAGATACGTCAGGAGTTTAACCTCAGTTCCGATCAGGCTCAGCGCTATATTCAGCGTACGTCGGATGTGATGAAAGAGCTTAAATACATCGCGGAGAATCGCCTGACGGCGGAGAACGGTGTGCTCTCATCGCGCGCCCGTGACGATAAAACTGAGGTGCCGGCTTTCCAGCCGCTGTTTGCCGACTCCGACTGTGCGGCGATGGGTAACGCCTGGCGCGGCTCGCTGGAGTCACTGGCGTGGTTTATGCGCTACTGGCGCGACAATTTTTCTGCCGCTTATGATCTGAACCGTGTCTTTCTGATTGGCAGCGATAATCTCTGTATGGCGAATTTCGGCCTGCGCGATATGCCGGTCGAGCGCGACAGCGCATTGAAAACGCTGCACGAACGCATCATGAAGTACCGCAATGCGCCGAAGGATGAGTCCGGAAGCAATCTTTATTGGGTGGGGCAGGGGGCGCGTCCGGGGATTGGTTATTTTTACGCGCTGACGCCGGTCTATCTGGCCAATCGTCTGCAGGCGCTGCTGGGCGTTGAGCAGTCCATCCGGATGGAGAATTTCTTCACCCCAGGCAGCTTGCCGATGGGGGTGACGATTCTGGATGAAAATGGTCATGCGCTGATCTCTCTGGCCGGGCCAGAAGGGGCCATCAAGGCGGAACCTCGCTGGATGCAGGAGCGATCCTGGTTTGGCTATACGGCAGGCTATCGTGAACTGGTGCTGAAGAAAAACCTGCCGCCCTCTTCGCTTAGTATCGTCTATTCCGTACCGGTTGATCTGGTGCTGGAGCGGATTCGGATGCTGATTCTCAATGCCATTCTGTTGAATGTGCTGGTGGGCGCGGCGCTGTTTACGCTCGCAAGGATGTATGAACGCCGTATTTTTATACCGGCGGAAAGCGACGCCCAGCGTCTGGAAGAACATGAGCAGTTTAACCGGAAGATTGTCGCGTCGGCACCGGTGGGTATCTGCATTCTGCGTACCGTTGACGGTATCAACATTCTGAGTAATGAGCTGGCGCACACCTATCTCAATATGCTCACCCATGAGGATCGCCAGCGACTGACGCAAATCATCTGCGGGCAGCAGGTGAACTTTGTCGATGTCCTGACCAGTAACAATACCAATCTGCAGATAAGCTTTGTTCATTCCCGCTATCGCAATGAAAACGTGGCGATATGCGTGCTGGTGGACGTCTCTGCGCGCGTCAAAATGGAAGAGTCGTTACAGGAGATGGCGCAAGCGGCCGAGCAGGCCAGCCAGTCGAAATCGATGTTCCTTGCTACGGTCAGCCATGAACTGCGCACCCCGCTGTATGGCATCATCGGTAACCTCGATCTGTTGCAGACCAAAGTGCTGCCGAAGGGTGTGGATCGTCTGGTGACGGCGATGAATAACTCTTCCAGCCTGCTGCTCAAAATCATCAGTGACATCCTCGATTTCTCGAAAATTGAATCTGAGCAGTTAAAAATTGAGCCACGCGAATTTTCCCCTCGCGAAGTGATGAGTCACATTACGGCGAACTATTTGCCGCTGGTGGTGCGTAAACAGCTTGGCCTGTACTGTTTTATCGAACCGGATGTACCCGTTGCGCTGAATGGCGATCCGATGCGTCTACAGCAGGTGATTTCTAACCTGCTCAGTAATGCGATTAAGTTCACCGACATGGGCTGCATTGTGCTGCATGTCAGCCGTGACAGCGACTATCTCAGCATTCGGGTACGGGATACCGGCGTTGGCATTCCGGCGAAAGAGGTGGTGCGCCTGTTTGATCCGTTCTTCCAGGTCGGGACGGGCGTACAGCGTAATTTCCAGGGGACAGGCCTTGGACTGGCGATTTGTGAAAAGCTGATTAGCATGATGGATGGCGACATTTCCGTCGATTCCGAACCGGGAATGGGCAGCCAGTTTACGGTGCGTATTCCATTGTATGGCGCGCAGTATCCGGCGAAAAAAGGACTTGATGGACTTGCCAGAAAGCGCTGCTGGCTGGCTGTGCGTAATGCTTCGCTGTGTCATTTTATCGAAAACAGCCTGACGCGTAGCGGCATGGAGGTTATTCGATATGAAGGCCAGCAGCCTGCCAGTGACGATCTGTTGATCACGGATGATGCGCTGGAGCAGCCGTGGCAGGGACGTGCAGCGGTGATATTCTGTCGTCGCCATATTGGTATTCCTCTGGAAAGGGCTCCAGGCGAATGGATCCACAGCGTGGCGTCGCCTCATGAATTACCCGCACTACTGGCGCGTATCTACCGTATTGAGCTGGATAATGAAGAACTTTCCGCCTCGTTGCCAGCGCCGGAAAAAGCGGCGATTGCTAACGATGACATGATGATTCTGGTGGTGGACGATCATCCTATCAACCGCCGTTTACTGGCGGACCAGCTCGGATCGCTGGGTTATCAATGTAAAACCGCCAATGACGGCGTGGATGCCCTGAATGTGCTGAGTAAAAATCACATTGATATTGTGCTGAGTGACGTCAATATGCCCAATATGGACGGCTATCGCCTGACGCAGCGTATCCGCCAGTTGGGGCTGACCTTGCCGGTCATCGGGGTGACGGCGAATGCGCTGGCTGAAGAGAAACAGCGTTGTCTGGAATCCGGAATGGACAGTTGTCTGTCGAAACCCGTCACGCTGGATGTTATCAGTCAGACCCTGGCGGTATATGCAGAGCGGGTCAGGAAAACGCGGGGATAAAAAAATACCGGACGGCGGCTTCGTCTTATCCGGCCTACTGAATGGGACGTTTGTCCGTAATCCGTAGGCCTGATAAGCGCAGCGCCATCAGGCATTTGTGGTGGAGAGAGGATTACTCTTTGTCTGCCGGACTCAGCGTCACGGAGGAGAGATAGTTCAGCAGAGCGATATCGTTCTCGACACCCAGCTTCATCATCGCGGATTTCTTCTGGCTGCTGATGGTTTTGATACTGCGGTTGAGCTTCTTGGCGATTTCGGTCACCAGGAACCCTTCTGCGAACAGACGCAGGACTTCACTCTCTTTTGGCGAGAGACGTTTGTCGCCGTAACCACCCGCGCTGATTTTCTCCAGCAGACGGGAAACGCTTTCCGGGGTGAACTTCTTGCCTTTTTGCAGCGCGGCGAGCGCTTTCGGCAGGTCAGTCGGCGCGCCCTGTTTCAGGACAATACCTTCGATATCGAGATCAAGTACTGCACTCAGGATCGCCGGGTTGTTGTTCATGGTCAGAACAATGATCGACAGGCTCGGGAAATGACGCTTGATGTATTTGATCAAGGTAATCCCGTCGCCATACTTGTCGCCCGGCATGGAAAGATCGGTAATCAACACATGTGCATCTAATTTTGGCAGATTGTTGATCAGTGCAGTGGAGTCTTCAAATTCGCCAACAACATTCACCCACTCGATTTGCTCAAGTGATTTGCGAATACCGAACAGTACAATCGGATGGTCATCGGCAATAATTACGTTCATATTGTTCATGTAAAGGCTACCTTGCTACAGCAAGCTCTTGACGTAGGCGTCAATGTCGCTGATATATTTTTCTATTCCTGGAGCATCTTTCTCACGAATTAGATGTTCCAGCGTTTCACATAACTGCTTGCCGGGTACCAGATTTAGCATGGCAAACACGCCTTTTAGGCGGTGAGCCGTTTGGGCTAGCGCAGCAAAATCGCTGGTTGCTGCCTCAGTATACAGCCTCTTAACATCATCCGGTACTGTGTCTACAAATAGTGCGTAATAACCGCTGGCATGAAGTTCAGCGTTTTCATCACCTCCCAGAGGGGATTCAGGAATGTCTTCCTGCGCCAGTTGCTCTTCTATTAGTTGTAGTACAGCTTCCTGCATAGCATTGCTCATATTAAAGTTGACGCGCAACTGACCGGGGCCAATTTTTCGCACGCCTGGCTCATCATCGCTTAAAAGCAAGCCGGAGGCAGTAAGATTAGACGGATTATCAGTTAAAAAGAGATCATATTCTTGACTTATCAATCTTTCATCCGGAGTGAGGCATGTCGCGCCCCAGTTTTCCAGCTGGCGAAGCACGATGTTGCGGACCTCATTTGACGTCACGTCAACCATGATGCTCACATCATCCAGCAGACGTTCCTCGTCTTCAACATGCTGGTCAAGCGGCGTCATTTTAACATGGACAGTGTAACGCGTACCCAGCGATTCCCGCGCTTTTATGTTCAAATGGCCACCCAGTTTACGGGCCAGTTGATCGCACAACCAGAAAGCCAGCGGATTCGCTTTGCCGTAGCGATCTTTCTGCGTTTCATTAATGAACGGGAAATGCAGATTGTCGATTTCGCTCAGGGTCACGCCTTCACCGGTATCGAGAATGCGGAAGGTCAAACGCTCGGCCACCGATTCGTCCTGATCCACCTCCAGGGTGATTTTGCCAATCTGCGTCGTGGTGACGGCGTATTGCATCAGCAACAGCAGAATTCGCCTTAAGGCATTGCGATCGCCATGCCGCTCGTCGTTCGCCTTCAGATGGTTATTGATGAGTAACTGCAGACCTTTACGTTTCATGGCTGGCAGTACTTCTGGTACGACTTCATCAATTAGCGCCTGAACTGAAAAAAGGGTGGGGTCGCTCTTCCACGCATCGTTTTCCAGCATATTCGCCAGTTGGATTTCATCGATCATACGAACCAATATGTCAGCGTGGTTCGCCAGTTTCTGTGCCTCTGGACTCTCTATTTGCGCAACGTCAGCCACCAGTGTTTTAACCGGATCTTTCAGGGTTTCACTGATGTTCTGCATAAAGGTGGCGCGACCCTGCTGATTTTTTTCATATAAACGCTGTGCCTGCTTGAGCTTCTTATTCACCAGCACTTCGCGATCCTGGTCGCGGATGATAAAGATCTGGGTGCGCGGAGCTACCTGGCTACGGAACAGGCGTATCTCATACAACTCATTATTAACCGTTGCCTGAATGATGCCCTGGTGCTGTTCCGCCATGCTGGTGATGTTTTGCAGATTGAGATGCGGCAGAAGGTGATCGGCAATTTTATTGCTCATCACCGTGCGGTTCGCTTCCTGGTCATGCACCAGCAGACCCAGCGGCAGCAGAGAAACGATCTCTTCATTAATGGCGCGCAGAATACGAAGCTCATTATTGGCTGCCGTGTTCGGTGCCACTTCTGTTGAGCGTCCTGGCTGATTACGGAAAGTCGTGTAGCCAAAGAGGGCAAGGGCAAGCAGCCCGATATTCAGCAACAGCGGCAACAGGATGTTCTGCAAGGTATCCAGCAGCAGAGTGCCAAACGGAACCTGCCAGACAAGGCGCATTCCCGTTGAATTCAGCGCTGACGAGATTTCAATTTTCGAGCTGTTAAAGCTGATGCTGACGCTGTCCGGTGACTCTTTCTCTGCGTTGCGCGTGCTGGCGGGGGTCGTGTCTGGCTCCAGGCGGAAGCTGTCCAGCGGCATGCCCGGCGGGATTAAGTCATTAATGGGCAGATCAAAGGCGACCACGGTTGCCAGGTGTCCCGGCTGATTAAAGGTGGTCCGCAACGTGAAATAGTATCCGTTTTGCCAGGCCAGGCGACGCAGCGAAGAGAAGCTTTCGCGCTCGTCCAGCGCATTGGCCTGCTGGAGCATTTCGGCCCGACGTGAATCAACAATACCGCCAATAGTGGACTCTTTAAAACCGGAAGAGAGATCTTTTAGCGGCAAGGTGGAGATAAGAATCAGGCTGTTGTCTTGCCCGTTCAGATAATACATTGACCACGGGATGGTCTCTGCGCCCCACAAGGTATCAAGATAGGTTGAAATGCGCTGGGTCATCTCCAGCGTTGAACTGTCGTGTGAACCAAAGATCAGTGCTTCGGTTTTACGGCGCGGCTTTTCGAGATAGTAAACGTCCTGCTTCAGGCGCGTTTCCTGTAACCCTTCGCCGGAAGATGGAGTGGTGGTTGCCGCGATGTTGTCATAGATTTGCCAGGTGGCATAGCGCCAGGTATCAACGCGTTTATGGATGGCATGAGTGATATCGACGATTTGATAGCTTTTATCTTTCAGCCATGCGTTAACCGCGCTTTGCACCATTACGCCCATCGTTACCAGCAACACAATGATCAGCAACAAAAAGAAACGGGTAATGCTTCCCGGCAGAAGGGAAAATCGGGATGTAGCCGTTGTAGCAGACTGACTCATTCGTGGTTATGACCTGTTAAAACAACGCAAAAGGTGAAAGGGCAGTATAAAGGCTACGGTGTGAATTTCCACATTCTCACGCCATACCTGTCACGCATTTTTTGCTGGAAAAATATTCATCCTTTGAATGGTGTAAAGGTGTACAGAACGTTGCCTGTCGTACACATATTCTCCGGACCCGACTGAAAATAGCACTAAATAACAAGAAATTGATTTTTGATATCACCCGGTAATTTAACAAGGCGAAATGATTAATAGTCGTTATTGTTTTCATGCGGTAGCACATAAAATGACAATAAGTGTAAAGAAGGGTAAAAAAAACCGAATGCAGTGCATCCGGTTGAAATAGGGGTAAACAGACATTCAGAAATGAATGACGGTAATAAATAAAGTTAATGATGATAGCGCGATTATTTTAATTGCGAGTGAAGATTTTGTTTTATCATTCAGTGCTATGGCTGGTGCTTGGTTATCTATATGTTTTTAAATGTATTTTTATATTGTTTGGGAAATCGTGCTTATTTGTCGCCTTTTTGAGGAAGAAAAAAGTTCCGTGATATTTACAAATTGAAACATCTATATGGATAAATGAAACATCTTAAAAGTTTTAGTATCATATTCGCATTGGATTATTCTGTAATTTTGCGGAGAATAAAGTTGCCGACTGGTTAATGAGGGTTAATCAGTATGCAGTGGCATAAAAAAGCAAATAAAGGCATATAACAGAGGGTTAATAATATGAAAGTTAAAGTACTGTCCCTCCTGGTACCAGCACTGCTGGTAGCAGGTGCAGCAAATGCGGCTGAAATTTACAACAAAGACGGCAACAAATTAGACCTGTTCGGTAAAGTCGACGGTCTGCATTATTTCTCCGATGATAAAAGCGCTGATGGCGATCAGACCTACATGCGTATCGGTTTCAAAGGCGAAACCCAGGTTAACGATCAAATCACCGGCTACGGCCAGTGGGAGTATCAGATTCAGGGCAACGCGCCTGAGTCCCAGAACAACTCCTGGACCCGTGTTGCTTTCGCAGGTGTGAAATTCGGCGATGCAGGTTCCTTCGATTACGGTCGTAACTACGGTGTGGTTTATGACGTCACCTCCTGGACCGACGTTCTGCCAGAATTCGGTGGTGATACCTACGGTTCTGACAACTTCATGCAGCAGCGTGGTAATGGCTTTGCCACCTACCGTAACACTGACTTCTTCGGCCTGGTTGAAGGTCTGAACTTCGCGCTGCAGTATCAGGGCAAAAACGGCAGTCCGGAAGGCGAAGGCGCTGACGGCTTGCCATACACTGGAGTAACCAACAATGGCCGTGAAGCACTGCGTCAGAACGGTGACGGTGTCGGTGGTTCTTTGACCTATGACATCGGCGAAGGCTTCGGTGTGGGTACCGCAGTTACCAGCTCTAAACGTACTGATGAACAGAACAAACTGGACTTCGGTACTGGCGATCGCGCTGAAACCTACACCGGCGGTCTGAAATACGACGCTAACAACGTCTATCTGGCTGCACAGTACACTCAGACCTACAACGCAACCCGCGCTGGCAGCTTAGGCTGGGCAAACAAAGCGCAGAACTTCGAAGTGGTTGCTCAGTACCAGTTCGACTTCGGTCTGCGTCCGTCCGTCGCTTACCTGCAGTCCAAAGGTAAAGACCTGGGCCGCGGTTACGGCGATCAGGACATCGTGAAATATGTTGATGTTGGCGCGACTTACTACTTCAACAAAAACATGTCCACCTACGTTGATTACAAAATCAACCTGCTGGATGACAACCGTTTCACCAGCGATGCTGGCATCGGTACCGACGACATTGTTGCACTGGGCCTGGTTTACCAGTTCTAAGTTCGTTTTATGTCGACATAAGGCCCTGCGGGGCCTTTTTTTATGGGCTTATACGGCGTACAGGCGCCAGTTTTTAGTATAATCTTGCGCTTCTTTCGCAGGTGGACAATCACGTATGGAAATGAATTTTGCGCGGGTAGCCTTGCTGGCTGCAACGATCCTTTTTACCGGGTGCGATAGCGCCCCGGATGCAGCGCAAACAACGCCCCCTGTTCCCGTAGTGCTTGAAGGTAAAACGATGGGAACCTTCTGGCGCGTGAGTGTCGTTGGTATTGATGCGGCGCGGGCAAAGGCGTTACGCAGCCGAATTCAGGCGCAACTGGATGCGGACGATCAATTGCTCTCGACGTACAAAAATGATTCCGCGCTGATGCGCTTTAACCAGTCAAAAAGCCTTTCTCCGTGGCCGGTTAGCGAGGCAATGGCGGACATTGTCACCTCAGCGCTGCGTATCGGGCACAAAACAGACGGCGCGATGGACATTACCGTAGGGCCGTTAGTGAACCTGTGGGGATTTGGTCCCGACAAGCAACCGGTTCAGACGCCAACACAGACGCAAATTGATGCGGCAAAAGCCAAAACCGGGCTGCATCACCTGACGGTGATCAACCAGGCGAAACAGCAGTACCTGCAAAAAGATCTGGCGGATTTATATGTCGATCTCTCTACGGTTGGCGAGGGCTATGCTGCCGATCATCTGGCGCGGTTAATGGAGCAGGAGGGGATTGCCCGCTATCTGGTTTCTGTCGGTGGGGCGCTGAACAGTCGTGGAATGAACGCCGAAGGGCATCCGTGGCGCATCGCGATTCAGAAACCGACCGACCGTGAGAACGCGGTTCAGGCGGTGGTGGACATTAACGGGCATGGCATTAGCACGTCGGGGAGTTATCGCAACTATTATGAGCTGAATGGCAAGCGTCTCTCTCATGTCATCGATCCTCAGACTGGACGTCCCATTGAGCATCACCTGGTGTCGGTGACGGTGATCGCCCCGACGGCACTGGAAGCGGATGGCTGGGATACCGGGTTGATGGTTCTCGGCGCGGAGAAAGCCAAAGAAGTGGCGCGACGGGAAGGGCTGGCGGTATATATGATCACGAAAGAAGGGGCGGAGTTCAAAACCTGGATGTCTGCGCAGTTTGAAAGTTTTCTCATCCGTGAACAAAATTAAAAAGCAAGATTGCGGGTTTTCGGGGGCTGGGTTTCGGACACACTGCAGCTAAGCAGGTATCAGGCTTAATGAAGGAGTCCACAATGAACAATTCTCTGTGCGTTAATGACGATGAGCGCTGGCAGTCGGTGTTAGAACGTGATTCAGCCGCAGACGGCCAGTTTGTCTTCGCGGTGCAGACAACCGGCATCTTTTGTCGGCCTTCCTGTACGGCGAAACATGCGCTGCGCAAAAATGTTCGTTTCTTTCCCGACGCTCAGGCCGCGCAAAGCGCTGGGTTTCGCCCATGCAAGCGCTGCCAGCCGGATAAAGAAAATGCGCGCCAGCATCGGCTGGATAAGATAACTCATGCCTGTCAGCTTCTTGAGCAGGAGCGTCCCATTACGCTGGATGCGCTGGCTGAACAGGTGGCGATGAGCCCGTATCATCTTCACCGGTTATTCAAAGCCACAACGGGGATGACGCCCAAAGCGTGGCAACAATCGTACCGCGCCCGTCGTCTGCGTGAGGCGTTGAGCCATGGTGAAAGCGTTACAACGGCCATTCTCAATGCCGGTTTTCCTGACAGCAGCAGTTACTACCGTCATGCCGATGCTACGCTTGGCATGACGGCAAAACAGTTTCGTCGCGGCGGCGATAAACTCTCTGTGCGATATGCGCTGGCGGACTGCTCGCTTGGCCGCTGTCTGGTGGCGGAAAGTGAACGCGGGATTTGCGCCATTTTGTTGGGGGATGATGATGCGGCGCTGATTGCCGAGTTGCATACGCTCTTTCCCGCTGCCGTTGATGAACCTGCAAATCACCGTTTTCAACAGCGTGTTCGCGATGTGATTACCAGCATTGACGGGCGCAACGTACCGCTTTCACTGCCGCTGGATATCCAGGGGACAGCGTTTCAACAGCAGGTCTGGCAGGCGCTGCGCTCAATCCCCTGTGGCGAGACCATTAGCTACCAGCAACTGGCGCAATCCATTGGCAAACCGAAAGCGGTTCGCGCAGTGGCCAGCGCCTGTGGCGCGAATAAACTGGCGATAGTGATCCCCTGTCATCGCGTCGTGCGCGGGGACGGTTCACTGTCTGGCTATCGTTGGGGCGTATCCCGTAAAGCACAACTCCTGCGGCGTGAATCGCCCGGAGAGGAAACCTGATGCTCGATCTTTTTGCCGACTCACAGCCGTGGCAGGAGCCGCTGGGCCCCGGTGCTATGATCCTGCGTCGTTTTGCCTTCAGCGCGGCGCAGCAACTGGTGCAGGATATTGATGCGGTCGCCAGCCGATCGCCATTTCGTCAGATGGTCACGCCCGGTGGTTACACCATGTCGGTGGCGATGACCAACTGCGGCGAACGGGGCTGGACCACCGACAGAGACGGATACCTTTATTCCCCCATTGATCCGTTGACCAACCACGCCTGGCCGCCGTTTCCGGCATCGTTTATCCACTTATATCAGCAGGCGGCAGCGGCGGCAGGCTATCCTGACTTTCAGCCAGATGTCTGCCTTCTCAATCGTTATGCACCCGGCGCGAAATTGTCACTGCATCAGGATAAAGATGAAGCGGATCTGCGCGCACCGATTGTTTCCGTTTCCCTGGGGTTACCGGCTATCTTCCAGTTTGGCGGTCTCAGGCGCAACGATCCGCTGATTCGCGTTCTGCTGGAGCACGGTGATGTGGTGGTCTGGGGCGAAGAATCGCGGCTGTTTTATCATGGCATTCAGCCGCTGAAGGCCGGCTTTCATCCGCTGACCGGTGACTGTCGTTACAATCTGACGTTTCGGCAGGTTGATAAAAAAGAATAAAAATAAGAATTATTATTGATGAAAGCGTCGGGATGTTTAAACTGCGGGCTGTTATTCCTTGTCCGGGTTGTATGAATGGAACTACTTCTTCTTGTCTGGCGGCAGTATCGCTGGCCATTTATCAGCGTGATGGCGCTCAGCCTTGTCAGCGCTGCGTTGGGGATTGGCCTCATCGCCTTTATCAATCAGCGCCTTATTGAAACCGCTGATACTTCTCTGCTGGTTTTACCGGAATTTCTGGGATTACTGTTGCTGCTGATGGCGGTGACGCTGGGTTCACAACTGGCGCTCACGACGTTAGGGCACCACTTTGTCTTTCGCCTGCGCAGTGAATTCATCAAGCGCATTCTGGATACCCACGTTGAACGTATTGAACAACTGGGTAGCGCCTCGTTACTTGCCGGGCTGACCAGCGACATTCGCAATATCACTATCGCTTTTGTGCGTCTGCCTGAGCTGGTGCAGGGGATCATTCTGACGGTAGGGTCCGCTGCGTATCTGGCGATGCTGTCGACCAAAATGCTGTTGGTGACGGCTGTCTGGATGGTGATCACTATCTGGGGTGGATTTATGCTGGTGTCGCGAGTTTACAGGCATATGGCGACGCTGCGTGAAACCGAGGACAAGCTGTATCACGATTACCAGACGGTGCTGGAAGGGCGCAAAGAGCTGACGCTTAACCGCGAGCGGGCCGAGCATATCTTCAACCATCTGTATATTCCTGATGCAAAAGAGTATCGCCACCATATCATTCGCGCAGATACCTTCCATCTGAGCGCTGTGAACTGGTCCAACATTATGATGCTCGGGGCGATTGGCCTGGTATTCTGGATGGCAAACAGTCTTGGCTGGGCCGATACCAATGTTGCCGCAACCTACTCACTGACGCTGCTGTTTTTGCGCACGCCGCTGCTGTCGGCGGTCGGGGCATTACCGACGCTACTGACTGCGCAGGTCGCTTTCAACAAACTGAATAAATTTGCGCTGGCTTCGTTTAATGCGGAGTTTCCGCGCCCGCAGGCGTTTCCGGGATGGAAAACGCTCGAACTGCGTAACGTGACATTCCACTATCAGGACAATGCGTTCGCCATTGGTCCGGTGAATCTGACGATTCATCGTGGGGAATTGCTGTTCCTGATTGGCGGTAATGGCAGTGGTAAATCGACGCTGGCGATGCTGCTGACGGGGCTGTATCAGCCGCAATCCGGGGAGATTCTGCTGGACGGCCAGCCGGTCAGCGCAGAGAAACCGGAAGATTATCGTAAGCTTTTCTCCGCGGTGTTTACCGACGTCTGGCTGTTCGATCGTCTGCTGGGGCCAGAGGGCAAACCGGCCGATCCGCTATTGGTTGAGAAATGGCTGGAACACCTGAAAATGGCGCACAAGCTGGAGTTGAGTGACGGACGGATACTGAATCTGAAGCTGTCAAAAGGGCAGAAAAAGCGCGTGGCGTTGCTGCTGGCGCTGGCAGAAGATCGTGACATCATTCTGCTTGATGAGTGGGCGGCCGATCAGGATCCCCATTTCCGTCGTGAGTTTTATCAGGTGCTGTTGCCGCTGATGCAGGCGATGGGGAAAACGATTTTCGCCATCAGCCACGACGATCATTACTTTATCCACGCCGACCGTTTGCTGGAAATGCGTAACGGACAGTTAAGTGAACTGGTCGGTGATGAGCGCGATGCCGCCTCACGCGACGCCGTGGCGCGTACCGCTTAGTCTGAATTAACGTTTAGCCCGCAAGCGCAATGCTTGCCGGGTTAATGGCTGTTTTTTTACGCATCTGACGCACCTGTTTATTGTTATTTACATAACCCCGCGCCATGCTTAATGGTATCTCATATCATGGATTTATGATTAATGTCTGTAAAACACCAAAACAGCGCAAGGCTGCGTGATGAAGAGCGTGCGCGCCTGATCTGGCTGCTCACCACTGATAAAGCTGTTGTTTCCACCCTGTTGGGCAAGCTCACCCTGGCTGAGCAATATGATGTCGGAACTTTAGCCGACGATATTGCTGAGGTAGGCGCGCTGGTCGAGCATCTTCCGCCCCCCGACCTGGCGGATACCCTTGAAGCCTTGCCTTCAGAGGAACGTCACGCCCTCTGGCGACTGGTTCAAAGTGATAAACGCGGCTATGTACTGCTGGAAGCCTCCGAAAACGTCTGGGATGACCTGATCGATGAAATGACCGACCGGGAACTGCTTGAGGCGCTGCAATATCTCGATATCGACGAACAGATATACCTCGTTCAGCATCTGCCGCGTAACCTGACGGGCCGGTTACTGGCCACGTTGCCGCCTGAAGAGCGGGCGCGTGTGCGTCAGGTAATGCACTACGAAAAGAATCGCGTTGGCGCGATTATGGAGTTCGAAGTCATTACCGTTCGTCCGGATGTGACGCTGGAAGTGGTGCAGCGCTATCTGCGTCGGCTGGGCAAGATGCCGGAAAATACCGATAAATTGTTCGTGACGCGTCGCGACAAAACGCTGGTCGGCGAGTTAACCCTGACCTGTATTTTGCTTAATGACGTTCAGCGAAAAGTCATCGAGGTGATGGATGACGATCCGCTGACCTTTGCGCCAGAAGACAAAGCGGAAAACGCGGCGCGAACCTTTGAACGTGACAACCTGGTCAGTGCGGCGGTAGTTGATCCCGCCGGTAAACTGATGGGACGCTTAACGATCGATGAGATCGTCGACGTGGTGTATGAAGAAACGGATACCGACCTGCGCCGGATGGGGGGCTTGAGCGCCGAAGAGGATGTGTTTGCGCCGGTGCCTAAAGCGGTGAAAACGCGCTGGGCGTGGCTGGCTATCAACCTGTGTACGGCGTTTATCGCCTCGCGCGTCATTGACGGTTTTGAGCACACCATTTCACAACTGGTGGCATTAGCGTCACTGATGCCCATTGTGGCGGGGATCGGCGGCAACACCGGCAATCAGACCATCACAATGATTGTGCGGGCGCTGGCGTTGCAAAATATCCAGCCGGGTAACCTGACGTTTTTGATTCTGCGTGAAATGGGCGTGGCGCTGGTTAATGGTCTTGTCTGGGGCGGCATCATGGGCGGGATCACCTGGTGGTTATATGACGATATGGCGCTCGGTGGGGTGATGACGCTGGCGATGATGCTGAACCTGCTGATGGCGGCGCTGATGGGAGTGATTATCCCGATGACGATGGTGAAACTCGGGCGCGATCCGGCGGTCGGCTCAAGCGTCATGATCACCGCGATTACAGATACCGGCGGCTTCTTTATTTTTCTGGGGCTGGCGACGCTGTTTCTGATGTAGCCACGACGTCTGGCATTATGCCGATGGATAGCGTCAGTCCCGTGAAATACCTGATGAGCCAGGTGGTGCTGAGCGATGACGAACTATTGTTCAATGTAGGCCGGATAAGCGCAGCGCTATCCGGCATTCTGAATTAACGTACTACTGCGTTCTGCACGTTCTCTTCTGCTTTCCAGATCCGGTATTTCACGTCAACATTGGCCGGGGTATAGACCACGATCGGCAATTTGCTGTTGTAACGCAGCATACCGTCGTCACCCAGATACGAGGTCACAAATTTCTGCTCTTTTTTCCCGTCCGGGCAGGCCATCATGGTCGATACCGGCGAGGTGACTTTGTCAAAGACATAGTAGTCATAGCCCCAGCCTTCCAGCGTTTTACTTTCCAGTTCGCCGCCCAGACGATGCCGGTTGCAATCGACTTCCAGCGTCTGACCGATCATCAGTTCCACTTTCAGGGTAGATTCATCTTCCTGATGGGGTAATTGAATGACCTGGCGTTTCATCCCTTTTTCTGCCTGCGGGTAAGGGGCGATTTTTTCCAGCGGTTGGGTTTCACCAGAGGCCGCCCATACCGAAGTGCTGGCGAAAGCGGCGACTAATACGGCCGGGACAATGGTCTTCATTTTAGAGTTCACAGGGTTTCCTTTCTTGTCTCATGAACGATTTACCGCAGGTTAACACATTCATCAGATCCATTAATCTGACTTTACGTATTTTTAAAAGTATATTCACTGTCTGTTTAGCTAATGCCTGGGTTTTTATGCTGAGATTTATCGTAAAAATGAGATAATTTTATTGCTAATCTTTTCGATGTATAAAAAATTACATAACACTTTGAAATGTGCGAAGAAGCACACTCTGAGAAGCTTCATTCACTCTCTTTTGATCCAACAACAGGTTTTACCCCAATTGGGGTATGCACCTCTGACACATCCTTTAATATCTTACCGATCATAATAATGACGTAGTCGTAATGTGGTTTTTTTATTGTCGTTCACCCCGCCTGGGGGAGCGTCGTTTATGGAAGGGCGATGCCATGGTTGATTTATCCCGTCGAGGCATACTGACTGGCAGTTGGCGCAACGCCAACATCGGGATTCGTCCGCCGTGGAGCAAGGAAGCGTCTTATTTCCTGTCTCAATGCACCCGTTGCGACGCCTGTATTCAGGCCTGTGAAAATGCTGTTTTACAGCGCGGTTCTGGCGGCTATCCAGTCGTTAACTTCAGACAAAACGAATGCAGCTTCTGCTACGCCTGTGCGCAGGTTTGCCCCGAATCTCTTTTTTCTCCACGCCACACCAGGGCATGGGATTTGAATTTCACTATCGGGCAAGGATGTCTGGCGTATCAGTCCGTCGAGTGCCGCCGCTGTCAGGATAGCTGTGAACCCCAGGCGATAACGTTTCGTCCGACGCTGTCGGGCATTTATCAGCCACAACTTGATAATCAGGCGTGTGACGGATGTGGCGCATGTGTCGCCAGTTGCCCGGTGTCGGCCATTATCGCGGAGTACAACCATGCACACTAACTGGCAGGTCTGTAGCCTGATTGTTCAGGCCAAAGGCGAAAATTTACAGGATATCAGCGCGCAGTTATGCACATTTCCGGGCTGCGAAGTGGCGGTAAGCGATCGCGAAAGTGGGCAGCTTATCGTCGTGGCGGAAGCAGAACAGAGTGAAACGCTGATGCAAACAATTGAGTCGGTACGCAACGTTGCGGGCGTGCTGGCGGTGTCGCTGGTTTACCACCAGCAGGAAGAGCAAGGTGAGGAAACACCATGAAACTCAGTCGTCGTAGCTTTATGAAAGCTAACGCCGTTGCGGCCGCTGCGGCGGCTGCCGGGCTAAGCGTGCCGGGCGTTGCCCGCGCAGTTGTGGGGCAGGAAGAGGCCATTAAGTGGGATAAAGCGCCGTGTCGTTTTTGCGGGACGGGCTGTGGCGTACTGGTGGGCACACAACAAGGACGTATCGTGGCCTGTCAGGGCGATCCGGATGCCCCGGTCAACCGTGGTCTGAACTGCATTAAAGGCTATTTTCTGCCCAAAATTATGTACGGCGACGACCGTTTAACGCAGCCGCTGCTGCGTATGCGCGACGGTAAGTACAGCAAAGACGGCGAATTTACGCCGATCAGTTGGGATCAGGCTTTCGACGTGATGGAAGAGAAATTCAAAACCTCACTGAAAGAGAAAGGCCCGGAATCTATCGGTATGTTTGGTTCCGGCCAGTGGACCATCTGGGAAGGTTATGCCGCCGCGAAACTGTTTAAAGCCGGTTTCCGCTCCAACAACCTCGATCCGAACGCCCGTCACTGCATGGCGTCAGCGGTTGTTGGTTTTATGCGTACCTTTGGTATGGACGAGCCGATGGGCTGCTATGACGATATTGAGCATGCCGACGCGTTTGTTCTGTGGGGCGCCAATATGGCAGAGATGCATCCGATCCTCTGGTCGCGCATCACCAACCGTCGTCTGTCCGATCCCAATGTCAACGTCGCCGTTCTGTCCACCTTCCAGCACCGTAGTTTTGAGCTGGCGGACAACGGGATGGTCTTTACGCCGCAGACGGATCTGGTGATCCTCAACTACATCGCCAACTACATCATTCAGAACAACGCGGTTAACCAGGACTTCTTCAGTAAGCACGTCAACCTGCGTAAAGGGGTAACGGATATCGGCTATGGCCTGCGTCCAGCGCATCCGCTGGAGAAAGCGGCGAAAAATCCGGGATCTGACGCCTCTGAGCCGATGAGCTTTGAAGACTACAAAGCGTTTGTCGCCGAATATACGCTGGACAAAACCGCTGAAATGACCGGCGTACCGAAAGATCAACTGGAGCAACTGGCGAAGCTGTATGCCGACCCGAACAAGAAGGTCATCTCCTACTGGACGATGGGCTTTAACCAGCATACGCGCGGCGTGTGGGCCAACAACCTGGTCTACAACATTCACCTGTTGACGGGCAAAATCGCCCAGCCGGGCTGTGGGCCGTTCTCACTGACCGGTCAGCCCTCTGCCTGCGGTACGGCGCGTGAAGTGGGGACGTTCTCTCACCGTCTGCCGGCGGACATGGTGGTCACCAACGATAAACACCGTGATATCTGCGAGAAGCACTGGAATATCCCGTCGGGAACCATTCCGGCGAAAATCGGTTTACATGCGGTGGCGCAGGACCGGGCGCTGAAAGACGGTAAGCTCAACGTCTACTGGACGATGTGTACCAATAACATGCAGGCCGGTCCGAATATTAATCAGGAACGTATGCCGGGCTGGCGCGATCCGCGCAACTTTATCATTGTCTCTGACCCGTATCCGACCGTCAGCGCGCTGGCCGCAGACCTGATCCTGCCAACCGCCATGTGGGTTGAAAAGGAAGGGGCGTATGGCAACGCCGAGCGTCGCACGCAGTTCTGGCGTCAGCAGATTAAAGCGCCGGGTGAAGCGAAATCTGACCTGTGGCAACTGGTGCAGTTCGCACGCCGGTTCAAAACGGAAGAGGTGTGGCCGGAAGCGCTGCTGGCGCAAAAACCAGAGTTGCGTGGCAAGACCCTGTATGACGTGCTCTTTGCTACCCCGGCAGTCAGTCAGTTCCCGCTGACGGAACTGAAAGACGATCAGCTCAACGATGAATCCCGTGAGCTGGGCTTCTACCTGCAAAAAGGATTGTTTGAAGAGTATGCCTGGTTTGGACGTGGGCACGGTCACGATCTCGCGCCGTTCGATGATTATCACAAAGCCCGTGGTCTGCGCTGGCCGGTGGTGGACGGTAAAGAGACGCAGTGGCGCTACAGCGAAGGCAATGACCCATATGTGAAAGCCGGGGAAGGCTACAAGTTCTACGGTAAGCCAGATGGTAAAGCGGTGATCTTCGCGCTGCCGTTTGAGCCAGCGGCGGAAGCGCCGGACCAGGAATACGATCTGTGGCTTTCAACCGGACGTGTGCTGGAACACTGGCACACCGGCAGCATGACGCGCCGTGTGCCTGAACTGCACCGCGCGTTCCCGGAAGCGGTCCTGTTTATTCATCCGCTGGACGCGAAAAAACGCGATCTGCGCCGTGGCGACAAGGTCAAAGTGGTATCGCGCCGTGGTGAGGTGATTTCGATTGTCGAAACCCGCGGGCGTAACCGTCCACCGCAGGGGCTGGTGTACATGCCGTTCTTCGATGCCGCACAGCTGGTGAATAACCTGACGCTGGATGCGACGGATCCGCTCTCTAAAGAGACGGATTTCAAGAAGTGCGCTGTGAAACTGGCGAAGGTGTAACACGTCATGTCCCGGTCGGCAAAACCGCAAAATGGCCGCCGCCGCTTTCTGCGCGATGTTGTTCGCACAGCGGGCGGACTGGCTGCCGTTGGCGTAGTGCTGGGGCTACAGCAACAAACCGCGCACGCAACGGGCGTGCGGTTACGTCCGCCTGGCGCGCTGAGTGAAAATGCTTTTGCCAGCGCCTGTGTGCGCTGCGGTCAGTGCGTTCAGGCCTGTCCCTATGACACGTTGAAACTGGCTACGCTGGCGTCGGGGCTGGCGGCAGGCACGCCCTATTTTGTCGCTCGCGAAATCCCTTGCGAAATGTGCGAAGACATTCCCTGCGCCAAAGTTTGCCCGAGTGGGGCGCTGGATAAAGATATTGAATCGATTGATGACTCGCGGATGGGGCTCGCGGTGCTGTTGGATCAGGAGAACTGCCTGAACTTCCAGGGGTTGCGCTGTGACGTTTGTTACCGCGAGTGTCCGAAAATCGATGAGGCCATTACGCTTGAGCTGGATCGCAATATGCGCACCGGCAAACATGCGCGATTCCTCCCGACCGTTCATAGCGATGCCTGTACCGGTTGCGGGAAATGCGAAAAGGTCTGTGTGCTTGAACAACCGGCCATAAAAGTGTTGCCGCTGTCGATGGCGAAAGGGGAGTTGGGCCACCATTACCGCTTCGGCTGGCTGGAGGGGAGCGATGGCAAATCGTAAACGAGACACCGGGCGAGAGGCGCAGGCGAAAAAGGGCTGGTGGCGAAGTCACCGCTGGCTGGTGTTCCGCCGTCTGAGCCAGCTTATCGTGCTGGGGATGTTTCTCAGCGGTCCGTGGTTGGGCGTGTGGATCCTGCACGGGAACTACAGCAGCAGTCTGCTGCTGGATACGATTCCGTTCACCGACCCGTTAATCACGCTACAAAGCCTGGCGAGCGGTCATTTGCCTGCTGTGGCGGCGCTGACGGGGGCGGCCATCATTACGGTGCTGTACGCACTGGCAGGAAAGCGACTGTTTTGCAGTTGGGTCTGCCCGCTGAATCCGATTACTGATTTTGCGGCCTGGTTACGCAGAAGGTTTGACCTGAATCAGTCCGCAACAATTCCTCGTCATATACGGTACGTGCTTCTGGTTGTTGTGCTGCTGGGTTCGGCGCTGACCGGAACGCTACTGTGGGAATGGATTAACCCTGTTTCACTGCTGGGTCGTAGTCTGGTGATGGGGTTCGGTAGCGGCGCACTGCTGATTATCGCTCTGTTTTTATTTGATTTACTGGTCGTTGAACACGGCTGGTGCGGGCATCTTTGTCCTTTAGGCGCACTGTATGGCGTGCTGGGTAGCCAGGGCGCGTTGACCGTCGCGGCGAAAGACAGACAGAAATGTAACCGCTGTATGGACTGTTTTCATGTTTGCCCGGAACCGCATGTGCTACGTGCCCCGGTGCTGGATGAGCAAAGCCCGGTGCAGGTCACCAGCCGCGATTGCATGACCTGCGGTCGCTGTGTGGATGTCTGTTCTGAGGATGTATTTACAATAACTACACGATGGAATTCGGGAGCGAAATCATGAAAAGCCATGACCTGAAGAAAGCGCTGTGTCAATGGACGGCCTTGCTGGCCCTGGTGGTGAGTGGTGCGGTTTGGGCGGCAAACGGAGTGGATCTCAGCCAGTCTCCGGAAGTGTCGGGGACACAGGAAGGGGCGATTCGCATTCAGAAAGAGCAAGAGCGTATGCCGCTGAATTACGTGAATCAGCCGCCGATGATTCCACACAGCGTTGAGGGTTACCAGGTAACCACCAACACCAACCGCTGCCTGCAATGCCACGGCGTGGAAAGCTACCGGGCAACGGGCGCGCCGCGTATTAGTCCAACCCACTTTATGGACAGCGATGGCAAAGTGCTGGCGGAAGTGGCGCCGCGTCGTTACTTCTGTTTGCAGTGTCATGTGCCGCAGGCCGATGCCGCGCCGATTGTGGGGAACAGCTTTACCCCTTCGAAAGGTTACGGGAAATAAGAGGTCATTATGGAAAATGCTAACCGTAAACCAGGTCGGATTAAGCGCCTCTGGCAATGGTGGCGTCGCCCCAGCCGCCTGGCGCTGGGAACGCTGCTGTTAATCGGGTTCGTTGGCGGGATTATTTTCTGGGGTGGATTTAACACTGGAATGGAAAAGGCCAACACCGAAGAATTCTGTATTAGCTGCCACGAAATGCGCAACACGGTGTACCAGGAGTATATGGAAACCGTGCACTACAACAACCGCAGCGGCGTGCGCGCCACCTGTCCTGATTGCCACGTACCGCATGAGTTTGGCCCGAAAATGATCCGTAAGATCAAAGCCAGCAAAGAACTGTATGCCAAAGCATTGGGGCTTATCGATACACCGCAGAAATTCGAAGAGCACCGTCTGACGATGGCGCAAAACGAATGGCGACGGATGAAAGATAACAACTCGCAGGAGTGCCGCAACTGTCACAACTTTGAGTTTATGGATTTAACCGCCCAGAAAACGGTCGCCGCCAAAATGCACGATCAGGCTGTGAAAGACGGGCAAACCTGTATTGACTGTCATAAAGGGATTGCGCACAAACTGCCTGATATGCGCGACGTCAAGCCGGGCTTCTGATGGGATGATAACGAGTGGGGAGTATGCTTGAAGCCAGAAAGCTCCTCTGCGAGCGGGATGAACGGATCTTATTTAGCGATTTGTCGTTCCAGGTAAACGCAGGGGAGTGGATACAAGTCACCGGGGGCAACGGCGCAGGGAAAACCACCCTGTTGCGGTTGCTGACAGGGCTCGCTCGCCCTGATGCCGGAGAGGTGTTCTGGCAAGCGCAACCGTTGCATCGTGTACGGGACAGCTACCATCAAAATCTGTTGTGGATTGGTCATCAGCCGGGGATAAAAACCCGGCTGACGGCGTTGGAGAACCTGCGTTTTTTCCATCAGGATGGCGATACAGAAAACTGTCTCGCAGCGCTGGCGCAAGCCGGCCTTGCCGGGTACGAAGATATTCCGGTTAATCAACTTTCAGCCGGGCAGCAGCGCCGCGTCGCCTTAGCGCGTCTCTGGCTGACCCGCGCCACGCTTTGGATCCTCGACGAACCCTTTACCGCCATTGATGTGAACGGTGTTGAACGCCTGACGCAGCGAATGGCGCAGCATACCGAAAAGGGGGGGATTGTCATCCTCACCACGCACCAGCCGATGAACGTCGCCACCGACCGTATTCGCCGGATTACGCTCACCCAGGGGAGGGCAGAGCCATGATGTGGCGAATTTTCCGTCTCGAACTGCGCGTCGCTTTTCGCCACAGCGCGGAAATCGCCAACCCGCTGTGGTTCTTCCTGATTGTGATCACGCTGTTCCCGCTAAGCATTGGGCCGGAACCGCAGCTGCTGGCGCGTATTGCGCCAGGCATTATCTGGGTTGCTGCCCTGCTGGCTTCGCTGCTGGCGCTGGAGCGACTGTTTCGCGACGACCTGCAGGATGGCAGCCTCGAACAACTGATGCTGTTGCCAATTCCGTTACCCATGGTCGTATTGGCGAAAGTGCTGGCCCACTGGATGGTGACCGGTCTGCCGTTGCTGATCCTGTCTCCGCTGGTGGCGCTGCTGCTGGGAATGGATATCTATGGCTGGAAAATTATGGCCCTGACCTTACTGCTGGGCACGCCGACGTTGAGTTTTCTCGGTGCGCCGGGCGTGGGGTTAACCGTAGGGCTAAAACGCGGCGGCGTACTGCTGAGCGTGCTGGTGCTGCCTTTAACGATTCCGTTGTTGATTTTTGCGACCGCTGCGATGGATGCGGCCTCGATGCATCTTCCTGTTGACGGATACATGGCGATTTTGGGGGCGCTGCTCGCAGGCAGCGCGACGTTAAGTCCTTTTGCGACGGCGGCGGCGTTACGCATTAGTTTGCAGTAATGCGTTGCCTGATGGCGCTGCGCTTATCAGGCCTACGGGAGCAGAGTATGCAGTATGTAGGCCGGATGGCCGCCATCCACCTGTTGCCTGATGGCGCTGCGCTTATCAGGCCTACGGGAGCAGAGCATGCAGTATGTAGGCCGGATAGCCGCCATCCACCTGTTGCCTGATGGCGCTGCGCTTATCAGGCCTACAGGAGCAGAGTATGCAGTATGTAGGCCGGATAAGGCGTGAGCCGCCATCCGGCATGACGATATCTTTATTCGTTTGAGTCTGGTGACTGAATTATGTGGAAAACACTTCATCAACTGGCGATGCCACCGCGGCTGTATCAGATCTGCGGCTGGTTTGTCCCGTGGCTGGCAATTGCCAGCGCAGTGGTGCTGGCTGCAGGCTGGATCTGGGGATTCGGATTTGCGCCCGCGGATTACCAGCAGGGAGAAAGCTATCGCATTATCTACCTGCATGTACCGGCGGCCATCTGGTCAATGGGGATTTACGCCTCCATGGCGGTAGCGGCGTTTATCGGCCTGGTCTGGCAGATGAAGATGGCGAACCTGGCGCTGGCGGCGATGGCCCCAATTGGCGCGGTGTTTACCTTTATCGCGTTGGTCACCGGTTCTGCGTGGGGTAAACCGATGTGGGGCACCTGGTGGGTATGGGACGCCCGACTCACTTCTGAACTGGTGCTGCTGTTCCTTTATGTCGGTGCTATCGCCCTGTGGCATGCCTTTGATGACCGCAAGATGGCAGGGCGCGCGGCCGGGATTCTGGTACTGATCGGCGTGGTGAATCTGCCGATTATTCACTACTCGGTGGAGTGGTGGAACACGCTGCATCAGGGATCGACGCGTATGCAACAGAGCATTGACCCGGCGATGCGCACGCCGCTGCGTCTGGCGATTATCGGCTACCTGTTGCTGTTTATCACACTGACGCTGATGCGCATGCGTAACCTGATTCTGATGATGGAAAAACGCCGCCCGTGGGTGAGTGAACTGATTTTAAAAAGAGGCCGCCAATGACCAGTGCATTTTCATCCTGGAGTGAATTTTTTGCGATGGGCGGTTACGCCTTTTACGTCTGGCTGGCCGTGGCGATGAGTGTTATCCCACTGGCGGTGCTGGTCATCCATACCGTGACGCAGCATGGCGCGATTTTGCGTGATGTCTCCCGCCAGCGCGCGCGTGAAGAGAGACTGCACGCGGCGCAGAATCAACAGGAGGCTGCATGAATATTCGACGCAGAAACCGTTTATGGATTGCCTGCGGGATACTGGCGGGGTTAGCGCTGACCATCACGCTGGTGCTGTACGCGCTGCGTGCCAACATCGATTTGTTCTATACGCCCGGTGAGATTCTGTATGGCAAGCGTGAAACGCAGCAAATGCCGGAGGTCGGTCAGCGTTTGCGCGTGGGCGGCATGGTGATGCCCGGTAGCGTGAAGCGCGACCCCAACTCACTGAAGGTAAATTTCAGCATTTATGACGCCGAGGGTGTGGTGGATGTGACTTATGAAGGCATTCTGCCGGATCTGTTCCGCGAAGGGCAGGGTGTGGTCGTCCAGGGGGAACTTGGCGAGAAGAATCACATTCAGGCCAAAGAGGTGCTCGCCAAACATGACGAGAACTATACGCCGCCAGAAGTGGAAAAAGCGATGCAGGAAAACCACCGCCGTCCGGAAAGCGTCTATAAGGATAAGAGATCATGATGCCTGAAATTGGCAATGCGCTGCTATGCCTGGCACTGGGCGCTGCGTTGTTGCTTTCCGTTTATCCGCTGTGGGGCGTGGGGCGTGGTGACGCGCGGATGATGGCGTCGGCCAGACCTTTTGCCTGGCTGCTGTTTATCCTCGTCATGGGGGCTTTTTTGGTACTGGTGAACGCCTTTGTGGTGAATGATTTCACCGTAGTGTATGTCGCCAGCAACTCCAACACACAACTGCCGGTCTGGTATCGCGTTGCCGCCACCTGGGGCGCGCATGAGGGTTCACTCTTGCTGTGGGTGCTGCTGATGAGCGGCTGGACCTTTGCCGTTGCGCTGTTCTCTCAGCGGATGCCGCTGGATATCGTTGCCCGTGTATTAGCGGTGATGGGAATGGTCAGCGTTGGCTTTCTGCTGTTCATTCTGTTTACGTCAAACCCCTTTGCCCGCACGCTGCCGGATTTCCCCATTGAGGGACGCGATCTCAATCCCCTGTTGCAGGATCCGGGACTGATTTTCCATCCGCCGTTGCTGTACATGGGCTATGTCGGTTTCTCTGTGGCCTTTGCTTTTGCTATTGCTGCGTTGATGAGCGGGCGTCTGGACAGTACCTTTGCGCGCTTCTCGCGCCCGTGGACCCTGGCGGCGTGGGTTTTTCTGACACTGGGTATCGTGCTGGGTTCAGCCTGGGCCTATTACGAACTCGGCTGGGGCGGCTGGTGGTTCTGGGATCCGGTCGAAAACGCTTCGTTTATGCCGTGGCTGGTGGGGACGGCGCTTATGCACTCGCTGGCGGTGACCGAACAGCGCGCCAGTTTCAAAGCGTGGACGCTGCTGCTGTCGATCTGTGCATTCTCACTCTGTCTGTTAGGGACCTTCCTGGTGCGTTCCGGCGTGCTGGTGTCAGTACATGCCTTTGCCTCGGATCCATCCCGTGGGATGTTTATTCTGGCCTTTATGGTGCTGGTGATTGGCGGTTCGCTCCTGCTGTTTGCCACGCGCGGGCATAAAGTGCGCTCCCGGGTGAACAATGCTCTTTGGTCGCGAGAATCGCTGCTGCTGGGGAATAACGTATTGCTGATTGCCGCCATGCTGGTGGTGTTGCTCGGCACGCTCCTGCCGCTGGTGCATAAGCAACTGGGGCTGGGCAGTATCTCAATTGGCGAGCCGTTTTTTAATACCATGTTCACCTGGCTGATGGCGCCATTCGCCCTGCTGCTGGGCATTGGCCCGCTGGTGCGATGGGGGCGCGATCGTCCACGCAAGCTGCAACGGCTGCTGCTTATCGCGCTGGTCACGACTTTTGCGCTTTCTCTGCTGCTGCCCTGGCTGTTGGAGAACAAGATTGTCGCCATGACGGTGGTCGGGCTGGCGATGGCCTGTTGGGTGTTTGTGCTGGCGATGGCTGAACTTGCACTACGTATTTCCCGTGGCGGCAAAATGACGCTCAGCTACTGGGGAATGGTGGCAGGGCACGTTGGCCTGGCGGTGACCATTGTTGGCATCGCCTTTAGCCAGAATTACAGCGTTGAGCGTGATGTCCGTATGAAGGCCGGTGACAGCGTTGATATTCATGAGTATCGCTTTACGTTTCGTGAAGTGAAAGATATTACCGGGCCGAACTATCGCGGCGGCGTGGCGATCATTGGCGTGACCCGTGACGGCAAAGCAGAAGCAACGCTGCATGCTGAAAAACGGTTCTACAGCAGCACCAGCTCGATGATGACGGAAGCCGCGATTGACGGCGGGATCACCCGCGATCTGTACGCCGCACTCGGCGAAGAGCTGGATAACGGGGCGTGGGCAGTGCGTCTGTACTACAAACCGTTTATTCGCTGGATCTGGGCGGGGGGAATGTTGATGGCGCTGGGTGGACTGTTTTGCCTGTTTGATCCGCGTTATCGCAGGCGCGTTCAACCGCAACAAACGGCACCGGAGGCGGTATGAAGCGCAACGTACTTTTGATTCCATTTGCGATTTTTCTGGTGATTGCAGCGTTGCTGTTGTGGCAACTGGCGCGTAATGCGGAAGGCGATACGCCAACCAATCTGGAGTCGGCGTTGATTGGTAAACCGGTGCCCACTTTCCGTCTTGAGTCACTGGAAAACCCCGGAAAACACTACGAGGCTGACGTATTAACTCAGGGGAAACCGGTTCTGCTCAACGTGTGGGCGACGTGGTGCCCAACCTGTCGGGCCGAACATCAGTACCTGAATCAGCTATCAGGGCAGGGGATCCGCGTGGTAGGCCTGAACTATAAAGACGATCGCCAAAAAGCGATTGTCTGG
Source organism: Citrobacter amalonaticus (assembly GCF_037053465.1). GTDB lineage: Bacteria > Pseudomonadota > Gammaproteobacteria > Enterobacterales > Enterobacteriaceae > Citrobacter_A > Citrobacter_A amalonaticus_H. The sequence continues at coordinate 281,713 of NZ_JBALIF010000003.1, read as the reverse complement.
CTGAAAGAGTTAGGCAATCCCTACGTACTGAGCCTGTTCGACGGTGATGGCATGCTGGGGCTGGATCTGGGCGTATATGGCGCACCGGAAACGTTCCTGATTGACGGTAAAGGCATTATTCGCTATCGCCATGCCGGGGATCTGAACGCCCGCGTCTGGGAGAGTGAAATCAAACCGCTTTGGAAAAAATACAGCAAGGAGGCCGGCCAATGAGAATATTACTGGGTGTGCTGATGCTCCTGCTTTCCGCTAACGCACTGGCGACCATCGACGTCATGCAGTTTAAGGATGAAGACCAGGAGCAACAGTTTCGTCAGTTAACTGAACAACTGCGCTGCCCGAAATGCCAGAACAACAGCATTGCGGATTCCAATTCAATGATTGCGACCGACCTGCGCCAGAAAGTCTATGAACTGATGCAGGAAGGGAAAAGCCAGAAGGAAATTGTCGATTATATGGTGGCGCGCTATGGCAACTTCGTCACCTACGATCCGCCGCTAACGCCGCTGACGATTCTGCTGTGGGTTCTGCCAGTGGCGGCGATCGGCGCGGGTGGCTGGATTATCTTTGCCCGCTCGCGTCGTCGCGTGCGCCTTAAGCAGGAGTCATTCCCTGAAGATAACCCTGTACACAGTGGCAAACGCGCCGGAATGGCAGTGTATCTTCCGGGGATTGTGATTGCCCTGGTTGTTGGCGGGGTCAGCTATTACCAGACCGGTTCCTACAAGCAGGTGAAAATCTGGCAGCAGGCGACAGCGCAGACTCCGGCCTTGCTGGAGCGGGCGCTGGACCCGAAAGCACAGCCGCTGAATGAAGAGGAGATGATGCGCCTGGCGCTGGGGCTACGGACTCGCTTACAGGATGATGCGACCAACGTGGAAGGCTGGATCATGCTTGGACGAATCGGAATGGTGCTCGGTAACGCCAGTACCGCCACTGAAGCCTACGCCAATGCCTATCGACTGGACCCGAAAAACAGTGATGCGGCGCTGGGGTATGCTGAAGCGCTGACCCGTTCCTCTGATCCTGATGATAACCGTCGCGGAGGGGAGCTGCTGCGGCAACTGGTTCGTAGCGATCATGCCAACATACGCGTGTTGAGTATGTACGCGTTCAATGCCTTTGAGCAGGAACGTTTTGGCGAAGCGGTGGCTGCCTGGGAGATGATGTTGAAGATGTTGCCGGCGAACGATACCCGTCGCGCAATCATTGAGCGCAGTATCGCCCAGGCCATGCAGCAGTTAGCACCGAAGGCTGAGTAAACAACAGGCCGGATAAGGCGCGTGGCGTCGCTATCCGGCTACGTGGTTGCTGATTTACTGCAACCCGCGGGTTTGCAGGAACAAAATGGTAGCGGCAACACGCGAGCGCACGTTCAGTTTGCGTAGCAGATTGCGAATATGCACCTTCACCGTTTGCTCGGAAATGTTAAGCACAGAGGCAATCTGCTTGTTGGAAAGCCCCTGTGCCAGTTCGTGCAGAACGTCCAGCTCCCGTTCCGTCAGCATGCTGAACGGATCGTCTTCCTCGCCAAACATTTCACGTTCGCGCAGATACTCACTGACGCGTTCGCTGAACACCTTCCCGCCATTCGCACCGGTACGAATCGCGTCCAGCAGCACTTCCGGGTCACTGTCTTTCAGTAAATAACCGTCTGCACCGGCATCAATCAGGGCGTAGACATCGCTGGCGGAATCCGAAACGGTAAGAATGATAATCTGTGCGGTAACGCCATCACGCCGCAGTGCATTCAACGTGTCCAGCCCGCTCAGACCTTTCATATTCAGATCGAGCAGGATCAAATCCACATCGAGACGGTTCGCCAGGTCAATCGCGGTTGCGCCATCGCCCGCTTCGGCAACCACATGAAATGTGGGATCCAGTTCCAGCAACTGACGAATGCCGCGGCGCATAAGAGGGTGGTCGTCTACAACCAGCACCTGAAAAGGCGTTGTTTCAGGCATAGTTATCTCCCGGGACGTTATTAGTTTCATTATTGTTATTAGCGTATGAATCGTCCAGATTCATCGCGTCGATAAGAAAGGGAATATTACCCCAATTTGACTATGGGTAAGTAGTAAAACCTGTCGGGAGGAGATGCCTTTGAGACTGCTGACAAACGATGAAACGCCCGATGGCGCAAGCTTATCATCGGGCCTGGAAAGTACGATCTTATCCAGGCCCGATAAGGCATCAGCCGCCCTCCGGCAAGAGCTTCACAGGGAATCAGAGGCAGGATGCTTAGGGCAGTAACGTGATTGCCACGATTTTCTCTTCGGGTATCGCACTGTGATACCAGAATTCATCGTTGATCTGGGCTGATTTAAAGCGGTCAAGCGGAATGCGTTTTTCGTCATTCGCCGTTTTGACCTCAACAGTACCTGTCAACGGTACTTTGCTAACCAGCATCAAATCACCCTGCGGGTTAAAATGCGCCACCGCCCCGTTGCTGACATTTTGTTGTTCACCTGATACCAGGACGGAATAGTCAAAATTCACCTTTTTCTTCGCCACTGTACCGGCCCCAAAGTAACGGCCATAAATTTGCGGGTCATGGAAGAAGCCAAAATGACCGCCGCTATTTTGCATTTTCAGGAAATGAAAATCCGGTACGGTAAAATTATCGTGATGGCGGCTAAGCTGGGTCTTTACAATATTTACCCGTACCTGATCCTGCAGATAAACGCGTGTATAGGCTGCATACATCAGGGAAAAGGACCAGACAAATACTGCCGCCATCAGGCCGGTGATGGCATAAATACCGTACATGACACGCGTGGTTGATAACGTCACTAACTCGCGCAGAAGAAAAGAGATCGCCAGTAAAAAGAATAGAAACGTCGACATCATCACACGGTCAGGATAGGACGGAGAGGCAACCATAATGAAGGATGTTCCCAGACCAACCAGCAGCATTAAAACCACCATCAGCAGATTTCTGCTGTTCGGCTGGTTACCGTTTCGTTTAGCGATATACAGAAGTATTGCAAGCAGGGCCAGAACCACATACGAGATCCAGACCAGCGCAAGGTGGTTAAAGAAACGGTCACTCAGGTGGATAGTGAGTCGCTCGATGATCGATTTCTCATACCAGACGGCATGCGCGCCCTGGGCGCGAATAAAATTACCGGGTGAGAAGATAAGGACACTGGCGCCAACCAGCGTTGAGATGAAGTAGGCGACCTTGTTGCCGTAGAGGCGTTTTTGCTGCCATAAATCGTAAACCAGAGCCAGCAGCGCCAGACCCACGACAAAGGGGGCAACGCTCTCATTAGAACACCCGGCCAACACTCCGAGTAACAACATCCCCACCTGCGTGCGTTGTTCATTGTGCAATTGTATGCGGTAGAGATTCCAGATCCAGGCCGCGACGAACAGGTTCGTCCACAGATAGTTTGCGCTACCAACCACCCAGAAGACGGTTTGTCCAATGTTGGGGTTTGCAACCCAAAAGGTCAGGAAGACGAGGGTGAAAACCAATGAATCATGCTTTTTCCATTTCAGTGTGCCGGTAGGCGTTTTGGCAATGAAATAGCAGAAGGCAATAACGGCAAGACCGATCAGCGTCGAGATAACAAAGCGAGACTCCGTTGCCAATAAGAGCGCACTGGTATAGTCAGCCACAACACGCCCGCTCCAGGTCAGGTAATGATGAAGATGCGCGTCAAATGAGAGGCCAATCAGGGCATAACGGTAATCATCTGAATGAATTGGGGTGAACCACTCGAGAACAAATACCGCCAAAAAAGCGACGAAAACAATGCTCTTATCAACAAACTTAAACATCAGTTATCCTTTACAGAATCATGTTCCACAGTGCGTTTTTTTTTGAGGATATACCGTGGGCGTTTTTTTGTTTCAACATAGATTCGACCGATATACTCGCCAAGAACGCCAATCCCAATAAGCTGGATACCACCCAGAAACAGGATCGACACAATCAAAGACGCGTATCCGCGAACCGGATTTCCCCACAGAAGCGTATTAATCACCATTCCCGCGCCATAGGTAAAAGAGAGAAGCGCCACGGCCAGACCGATATAGGTCCAGATGCGCAGGGGAAACGTAGAAAAGGAGGTAATTCCCTCCAGCGCGAGATTCCATAGTTTCCAGCCGTTAAATTTACTGCTTCCCGCACTGCGAGTGGCACGGGCATAGTGAACAATTTCGGTCTTCCCGCCCACCCAGGATAAAATGCCTTTCATAAACAGATTTCGTTCTGGCATCTGCTTGATGTTATCCACTATTTCTCGGCTCATCAGGCGAAAGTCACCGACATTCTCTTCGATGTGCGGCGTACTGATTTTATTGTGCAATTTGTAGAACCATTCTGCAGTTTTACGCTTAAGTCGGCCATCGACAGCGCGGTCTGAACGTTTAGCCAGCACTATATCTGCACCTTCCTGCCATTTCTGGATAAGGTGAGGAATCACCTCAATAGGATCCTGGAGATCGACATCAATAGGAATGACCGCATCACCCGTGGCATGATCGAGCCCGGCAAACAGCGCGGGTTCTTTGCCAAAATTCCGGGTTAACGAGACCGCCACAACCAGTGGGTCGGCAACGGAGAGGGCATCAATGATAGATTCTGTAGCATCGGTACTGCCATCGTTGATAAACACAATTTCGATGTCATGCTCTTTCAGCGCATTGAACTCGCGTACGGTCTTATAAAAAATGCCGATGGTTTCTTCTTCATTGAAGACTGGAACGACAAGTGAAACTTTCATCGCGCCTCCTTGAATACAATGAACCGGGAATAGACAAATCCGCAGACGAGGCTAATGGCGGAGAAGGCAATCAGCGTAACCAGAGGGGGAAGTCCACACTGCTCCGCGGCCCAGCCTGTCAGAAGACTGAGTAATCCCATAAAACCGACATATAGCAAATAGCGGCGGGTGGTGGTTGTCTGTTTAAAGGTAAATCGCGCATTAGCAAAAAAAGAGAAACTGACGGCAACGCTGAAGCCCAGGAAGTTAGCCAGCGCCTGATGGCTCTGAAAACCATAGATGCAGATAGCGAATACTATCCAATGGATCAGTGTGTTTATGACACCAACAGAGGTGTATTTAATAAAGTGATGCCACATGAGTAATTAGGTCGGCTATGCAAAGCGGGAAGTGTAACATTATTCTGGTTTCATCCCGAATCGAATTCGAATCCTATTTTTGAAACAAAAGGGAACGTTCTGGGGAGTGACCCCAGCCCGATAGACGATCCTACCCTATAACTGGGCTGCCCCAACTTTTCTGGTCATCTCGGTCCTTATGCGCACGCAGGACGATCTGGACAACTTTTTTGGCCTGCCTGGGTGCTGACGCTGGAACCGAGGTTATCCTATTGCCCGAATCAGTACTCAAATGTGAATGCCGCCAGGTATTGTGGCGACGCTATTGCTATGTTTATGAGATCGCGTCTGTGACTTCCATAATCCGTTAAGCGGTCTCTTCCGGCTGCGAACAACATTTTATTCATACAGCTCCTGATGAGTTAAAGTGGCTACGTTTTTATCTATATGAGCTCGTGGTTAATCAGTAAACCCCGAGCCCATGTTATATATGAACTCTTTTTGATTAATGAAGGACTTTGTCCATCACTGAGTTTCTTTTTTAGCCTGCGAGATGCACATACACGCTTTCAATATGAACCGTCACGAATTTGCTAACATTATCAGTGCAAAATGCATTTAATTCATACTGTTGACCTGGTTCCATCAACGGACTTTCCCAGGCTGTATCGAGGTTAGAGAAAGGTTTAAGACTGATTGATTCAGAACTACCGGTTTTTCTCAGCGTGAAATAAACACTTGCATCACTGGTTACCTGACATAAAAATTTCTCTTTACTCCCATCAGGAGGAACAGATACATAAGAAAGAACGAGAGCGTCGTTAGTATAATCAAAATGGGTTTTGTACAGTTCAAATGTGACGTCAGTACTTAAAGTCGCGTTCATAATATACCTCATAGTTAAGAGTTGAATGAAAGGTCAAATTAACCTCTCAGAGCATTTATCTCATGAAGAAGGAGGCAGTATTGCCTCATTTGAAGGAAAAAAGTGTGTAATTAATAATTAATCTTCATGTCTGATTTAGGGTAAGTGTAGTGACACACTGAATTTGGCTGCCAGCGGAATTTTGAAGCCTATCCATTTCAATGTCATGTTCACTGCCTAATTATTCATCGATTCTGGACTGACCTTTTTGTCGTCTGCTTCATATTTTCTATTTGGAGTAAAGTGTCAACACTTTCCAAATATCTCGCTTAACGTTTCTCTCCCATTGGGTCAGGACTAATATTTACCGTTTCCCAAACGGAGCCTGACCAGGTCCATTTTGTCCAGTCTCAGTGCTATTTCTGGACAATCCTTTTCCTCTTTTAGCACAGAAGAAAGCCTGCAGTAGATATATAAGTAAACAGGCGCGGGGATGCTTATAGCTGTCCCGTAACGTTCAGGAATGCAGACAACTCATTGAATCGAATGATTTACGGCATGTTTCGATTTAATAAATTTTAAATCAAAATATAGGTGACAAAATGATGACAATGGTAACAAGTGCCCCGACAGTTTGGGCTAAATGTTATGAGAGAGTCAACTATGAAGGCGATCATGGTGATGTTGTGCTTCACGGCGATGTCCGGCAAATTTCAAATAATGATGGGACCTGGATAAAAAACTCACGTTCTAACGGAGTTAACGGTCTCTCAATGTTAACCATCACAGAAGTAGATATTAACAACCCGGCTTAAATTTATCGTTGTCATCTTGAAGATTACAGTGCTAACGAAATTCTCTTTCTGTAAGGAATATTCTATGTCAGACACCCTTTCAGCAGGCAGTAGCCTGATTTTTTATACCGGTAAAAATTATGCCGGTAACGCACAGCAGATCGCCCATGGCGTGACTGGCGAACTTGCTGGCAGCTCCGCTACCTGGGACTACCTGTCCGTTGCCCTGTCGGCTATGGACGCGTATGTGTTCAGCGCCGTCAATACTGCCGACACCTCCATGAACTATCTGGGCCATGTGGAGACAGTTATCAGCGTTAGTCAGGCTGATCTGACTCTGTTGTATCCTTCCTCTGACCAGTTTCCGCTGAACTATCTTGGCCTCGACCCGGCACAAGCCGCGGTAGTGTGGCTGGATGTGGACGCGACCCAGGCGGCCCCGAATGCCGTGGCGTCCACGGCGCTGGTGGGAGGGGGGAGCAGCAGCATTACCACCCTGAGCCTGCCGGGTCGCCCGGGGGCGCTGGGTTTTGTGGCGAAAACCGAGGGCAGCTCGGTGGTGGCCAGTTGTCGGTACGGGGATTACAACACGGCGAACGGCACGGTGACCTGGAGCGGCACCGGTACGCTGATACTGGAGTACACCGGCGGGATCGTCACGCTCATCAATGGCGGGGGCTTCCCGGCGGGGTGGACATTCAGCGCTCCGAAACTGCAGGGGGACGGCAGTTGGGCGGTGACGCTGAACGGCGGCGTTCCGGCATCGGACACCATCAGCAGCGTGACGGCGAACCCGGGCAGCATCGTGGACGATGGCGTGAGTAGCTCAGTCATTACGGCGACGGTGCTTAACGGCAGCGGCCAGCCAGCCAGTGGCGTAACCGTCACCTGGAGCACCAGCCTCGGGGCAGTGGCGCCGGCATCGTCGGTGACGGACACGAACGGTCTTGCCACAACGACCCTGACGGATAGCGGCGCACCGGGAACGGCCACGGTCACTGCCTCCATTACCGGCAGCAGTAAATCCGTTGATGTGTCAGTGAGTGCTGGTAGCTCCGGGCATATTAAGGTGATGGGTGCCCGTAAAAGCCAGTCCTACTTTTATCATCGTGCCACTCCTGACAGTCTGGTAGCGCTGGATACCGTAACCCTGCAACCTGTTGAATGTCACTGGCGATATGATGGTGAAGTAAAAACTCATAGGGGAAGTCGTTTCACTGATTTTTCACCACAGAAGTTGCTGACTGTAACTCCCGTGAATGGCGGAATTTCACGCGTGCTGAACGTCAGTAATATTGTCGGCAATGGTGCAGATGACCAGACAGCGTCTTCATTTGCGGCCATGACAAATGGCGGGCTGGCTACTTCCTGGGGTTATGCGGGAACAGGCGGGATACCGCCAATTTCATTGCAAAATCATAATCTCAGGATGATGGCAACCCGTATTGACGCAATGCTGGCGCTAAACGATAGCGGACAAATTTTTGAATGGGGTGGCTCAATGTATGGAAATACTATTCCCCCGGAAATCGAAAGTCTCAGTGATATTACGTACATTGAGGGTGGAGAATATCACTTTACAGCGCTTCGGAGCACTGGTCAGGTAGTCGCGTGGGGAAATAATGGAAGCGAGACACTCCCCCCCGAGATTCAGTCATTAACGGATCTTGTTCAGACAATCAGCAACGAGGGTGCTACAGCAGCTCTGAGAGCCAATGGGCAGATCGTTGCCTGGGGAAATAGTGGAAGTGGGGGCGTGGTCCCGGACTATATTGCGGCACTGGGCGATATTGTGTCCGTTGTAGCCGGTACGCGGAGTTTTGCTGCACTTCGGGCTGGGGGCCAGGTGGTTGCTTGGGGGAGTGCCGATGAAGGCGGTTTGGTTCCTGCTCAAATCGCGGCATTGAATGATATCGTTCATGTTACCGCCGGAGACTATGTCTATACTGCACTTCGCGCTGGCGGCCAGATTGTAGCCTGGGGGGATGGTGGATCAGGGGGCTCGGTGCCTGCGGATATTTCGGCACTGACGGACATCGTCAGCTCCTGTGCAAACTGGGTCTCCTGTGCAGCCCTGCGTGCCAATGGACAGGTGGTAGCATGGGGAGACAGCAGCGGTGGCGGTACTGTCCCGGCAGATGTTGCCGCACTTACCGATATCGTGGCCCTGACCGAGTCAGAACGGGCTTATGCTGCTCTTCGCAGTAATGGCGAAGTCGTTGCGTGGGGAGATATAGCCTACGGGGGGCGTATTCCAGCCGATACGGCGGCACTACTCACCGGGGTTGTAGCCGTTTATAGTGCCTATCAGGCTTTCTGCGCCCTGAAGGATAATGACACTGTTATTGTCTGGGGGAGCGGGCAGGCGGGAGATATGAACGAAATACCTTTGAACCTGCAGGGGGCCATCACCTATTCTTATGAACTTAAGTAATGTCTGAAACGGTCAGATCTCAATATAAGTGTCATTCCTGTGCCATCAGGTAATAATCTTATATATTCGCCAATGTGGTGTTCGCCGACACACTCGGTGGACTCCATCATCGAACAAGCCGCAACTGACGATATGACTGGCGCATCCTGATTTTACGTCAATAAAAAACCAGCCTTAATAGGCTGGTTCTTAAGGGGAATTTTGGTCGGCACGAGAGGATTTGAACCTCCGACCCCCGACACCCCATGACGGTTTAACTAGTTATATTTCAAGGGGTTAGCCATTACTAGGAGTGTTTATAATGGCTACAATTCGTCAATTACCGTCTGGTAAATTCAATGTGCAAGTGCGCGTGAAGGGATTCCCTCAAAAGACGATAACCCGTGAAACTCGTGCTGAATGCGAGCAAGCAGCTAACGAATATTTAGCGGGGCTTCAACCTGCAACTACCCACACTGTAGAAAAGCTAACTGATCCTTACATGGCTGAAATCATGATCAGGAACGGTAAGAAAAGAGGCGGCTATATCGCTACTTACCATCGCTTGATTGTGATTGCTCGTGTGCTCAAGGAGAAGCCTTTAGAAGCCCTCACAAAAGAGGATGTGATAGCGTACAGGCAGGAGCGATTAAAGGCCGTGAGCGGCTCTACAGTGCGCCTAGAGTTGCAATTACTTTCACGTTTGCTTAGATGGGCCAATGATGAAAAAGGGGTTGAATGCACTGATGTAGTGAAGGGCGTAAAACTGCCTGAACCCGGTAAACCACGGGAGGCAATCGTAGAACCTCTGCAACTTCAAATGATTCTCAGCTTTGCCAGTGAAAAGAGTAAACCGATCATTGAACTGGCTTATGAAACGGCAATGAGAAGAAACGAGATCTTAGCTATCACCCCTGCAATGGTGGATCTGAATAAGCGCATTATTAGACTTAGTGACGATATGACCAAGAACGGGGAAGGGCGTAACGTTCCATTGACTACAAAAGCATGTGAAATGCTACGTGATCTTTGTGACGGCAGAGACAAACACGCAAAACTATTCACCCTTACGCCTTATGCGGTCACACAGGCTTTCAGAAGGGCAGCACGGCTAGCAAAAGTCTATAACGTATGTTTCCATAGCCTCAGACATTCAGCCATCACAAGAGCCGCTGAAAAGGGATTAAGCACGGTGCAATTAATGGCGGTGAGTGGTCACAAAACTATTACTATGCTTTCTCGTTATTCCCACATCAAAGCAGAAAGCGTAGCGCACTTGCTTGATTAAATATAAAGACAATGGCCCCTTGATAGGGGCTATTCTCCCTCGTTCTACTCTATAGTGATTCCCTTCTCTTTCAGATAGGACGTGATCAGATCGTCTACTACATCCGTCATTTTCCTACCTTCACCAGCACACACCATTTTAAAGGCTCTATGCTTTTCCTCAGTTGTGTAAACTTGAATCCTTACGGTCTTGATCACTTCTTTTTCATTCTCTTTATTCATGCCTACAACCTCGAAAAATAGCTATAACTACAAATAGTTTAGGCTCTTTAGAGTTAAAAAACAAGTGGTTATAACTGATTTGAATCACGTTAATAGGGTTGATCTCGCCTTAAAGTGCCTAGCACTGGCATAGCCTAACGGCTCAATGCCTAAGCATGGAGAGGTGTTAACCCTCACAGGCCCATTGATAAACACGGAAAAAGAAAAGGTCAAAGGCCGAAGGGCTTAATATTACTCACGGGTTATTATCAATCAGTAATTCCTTATCCAATTGGCGGAACGCCAGAGGGCGCGGGAAGCCTGAACAGGCTATCAGACTCAAAGTGATCGTTTATATCTGGATAAAGACAGATATAAATATTATATAAGTGGTTGTCTTAGCCTGTTAGTAAGTGTGGGCCTTTGCATTACTTAGCCTGATCATTATTAACAATTGCAACTAATAAAGGGGAAGCCATGCACATTATCAAAGTGTGTACGGATGATGTAATTTATTGATATGTAAGCAATTACCACAGACTAAGACAGACTATTACGGGCAGGTCACACCCCGCCAAGCCAAAGGCTACGGCTGAAAGCCGTCTTATGGTCTACGACCATTGACCAGACCTAACGGTCTACCCCCTCCCCTGATACCCTGCCCCCCTCAAGAAATCAGCCTTTTTTCTGGATAAAATTACAGAAAAACCCATTTTTATTTTTTTCTTTATAATTGATCCCCCACAGAAAATTTTTATTTTTCAATCATTTAAAGACAACCACTTAATTTATGATGATAAAATTTAACTCTAAAACTCTTTGTCTCTTAGCCCTCAAGGGCTTACCATGTTTTTTTAGAGATTTGACTCTAAAAACATTGACTCTATGACCCCGCACACTGGATAATGCATAGAGTTAATGATCATTGACTCTTTAGAGATAAATCTCTTGTCGGAGGCTTCGCCTCCTTAGAGTCTTGCTTATAGGGGTTATCATGATTGCCGTGTTAGGTTGGTTTCTCTTTATTGTCGTGTGCTTTGGTTTTGGTCAGGGTGGGGATCACACCGCCTTAGACAGTAAGCCGGAACGTAGCGATCAGCTACTCGAATCATCACCCCGCACACAAGCAAAGGGGCGCACACAAGCTAAACCCCCGCACCCGTGGCAGGTATGGTTATCAGAAAATCAGAGTGATGTATTTGTTCTCAGTGTTGCTTTTATTGCTGTAGTAATCGGTCTGGTTAGTTGTTATCCGTGACCCCGTAGGGGTTAGGTCTAGCCGTATGCCGTAGGCATGGTAAAAGCTACGCTTTGTGGCTAGTGATTCTTCACACGGTCTATCTTTTTTCAGCGCACTAATTAATTAGCGCCCTAACGGGCGTGTCTAGCCTTTTGTTAGGACAAAAATTAAGCTAACCAGGAATATTCCTAAACAAAAGTTTGATCTAAATCAAATGCTGAAATGATTCAGCAAGCGATTATTTAGTTATGTAAAAGAAGGTAAATAATCATGAGCCTTTCGGAAATACTTTAGCCCGGCTTGTTTTTTATCTAATTGATTTTAATAAATTTATTTAATGGTGCTTAAAATGAAACGTTCAATTATTGCTTTGTTTGTAATTTCTTTTGCTTCTTTGGCTAATGCCGCTCCAGCTACCTACGATCAAACGTGGGGCGATTCTGTAGATTCTCAAATCACAGATAACCGTGTTGAAAATCACGCTTTAGCAGCACAGGTAGCCGCTAACCAGCAGGACACAGCGCGGGAATTGCAGACAACTAACGATTATGTAGCTCAGGTGCAGCAGCAGAGCAACGATCACGACATTCAACAGGATAACCGCTTAACCGTGCTGGAGTCTCAGCCAGCGCCTAAAGATGGTAAAGACGGCATAGACGGAAAAGACGGGCGCAACGGCATAGACGGGGCGCAGGGGGCCAAAGGTGACACAGGCGCAACGGGTGCGCAGGGTGTAGCAGGTAGTGCGGGGCGTGATGGTCTGGACGGTAAGAACGGTTTAGACGGAGTTACAACCACGATCACGCGCTCCACCGTAGACACACAAACCCGGCAGCAGTTTAAAGACTTTGAAACGCAAACTAACAAACGTTTCTCAGACTTGAGCAAGACCGTTAACGAGAATAAGAAACAAGCCTCAGCGGGTACAAGTGCGGCTATGGCTATGGCTTCTATTCCGGGTGTAGCTGGAGATCAGCGCGTAGCAATCGGGGCCGGGGTTGGTGGTTATGATGGTGAGAACGCTTTAAGCGTAGGGGCTTCGGTTCGATTGGCTTCCCGTGTGCAGGTAAAAGCAGCAGTTTCTAGCGATAGCGCGTCTAACTTTGGTTATGGTGCTGGCGTGTCTATCGGGTGGTAATTAATCCTTTTAACGTTAATTAGGTAATAGCATGAATAAAATCACGTTGGCAGTAATCGTAGCGCTTTTTGCGGCTCCTTTCGTAGTACCAGAGGCCCACGCCATTAACGCCCATTACCGCGATCAGCTTATCCGCTCCGGGTGTACTCAGGTTACAGAGGCTAACGGCACTTGCGACATACACAAGACTAAGGCGCAGAATGAAGCCCGTTTTGCTACTGATCCAGCAGTCAAAGAACGCCGGGAAATTCAAGCCTTTATTAATGATTCTTTGTTAGGCTCAAGCATTCAGGATGCTAACAGCGCCTTAGAGAATTACGGCTTTCATCCGGTAGACGCTGGGATCTTTGGCAAGGGTGCTTATCGAATCCATTTAGGCTACGCACACGATCAAGTAGTAACGGCGGTTCTTAAATAATAGATTGGTTTTACCTTATCGAATATGGCCCGGTTTACTTTAGTTTGTTTTGTGCCGGGGGGTAGTGGTTACTGATCTCTTTAATGTTGGCTAACAGTTATGGATTCCGGGATCTCTACCAAATAAGCCGGAAAGCATTCAGGGAATTACGGGAGTTAAGCAGGTTGTAAATAATAAGATAACCATTTATGTATAGCCTGATACTCAAGCGGGAGCCGGATCAAATGGCCCCGCTTTTTTATTGCTCTATATTCTACCCTCGAAAGGAGGCAAAGCCTCCGACAGAACCTAAAGGATCAACGCAAGGAGGCCCGGAGGTGTTAGTTAAAAACGAACATAGCCACCCCTCCGAGGTGGTGGATCACACTTACCACGGCAGACCTTGTAAGCGGTGCGGGGGAACCCTCAGAGATTCCAGATCATGCGCCTGTATGATTTGTAAGAACAATAAACACAAAGAAAAAAGATCCCCTGTAGAAACCCACAACGGCACACCTTGCCGGAAATGTGGCGAAACACTCCGCTATGTTAGTGATCGAAATTGCGTAGCCTGTAATCGTACTCCTGAAAGTAATGCTAAGGTTTCAGCGGCATTAACAGGGATTAAACGATCTGATGAATTTAAGGAGAAATGCCGGGTAAGAGCTAAAGAACAAATGAGCGATCCGGTAATGCTGGAGAACATCCGACAGAAGCTAAAAGCCATTACCCTAACTTGTCCTCATTGTGGGAAAACTGGCGGCACTGGCTTGTATACATGGCATTTTGACTACTGCAAACAGAACCCGAATAGAAAGCAAAAAGAGCAATCAATTTGCCCTCATTGTAAAACTATGGGTAATGGTGGAGCTTTCAAGCGCTGGCATTTCGACAACTGCAAAGAGATTAAAGATCGCCCATTAAAGCCACGTACATTTAAGCCTTGCCCTCATTGTGGTTTTATCGGTTCAGGTGGAAACATGCACCGCAACCACTATAACAACTGCAAGCACAAGCCAAACAATCAAGAGTAAATGCAAACCACTGTATAAATATACAAATAGTGCATATAAAAGTTAAGGGGATGTGATCAAAAAAGATCCGTCCCTTTTTCTTTTTGCCTTTCACAGTGTCGAGGCTCGATAGAGCCGATATGAGCGCTTTAGCGCGAATGCCTTTGACCTTTCGGCACGTAGCGCAGCCTGGTAGCAAAGCGAACTTGTTCGCGTCTTAGGCTTTGCCTTGCACGTCATGGTGGCGTCAGGGCTTAAGAAATATTTGTGACGAAGATCACACTATGGGAAATATCAACGTGAGGGATAACGTTACTAGGGAACATGGGAGCGGGCATTGTGTATACACAAAAACACTAGTAGAATAGGGGTTCAACCATCACGGCTAAACCCCTGATCTATAGCGTTAATTTGGTCGGCACGAGAGGATTTGAACCTCCGACCCCCGACACCCCATGACGGTGCGCTACCAGGCTGCGCTACGTGCCGACTCGTGGGAGCTAATACTACCGCTTTCCACACCGAATGCAAGGGGACGTCTGGCTAACTGATTAATTATGAATCAGTTAGCGATAAAACGTTTCTCATCGGTCAATACCTGCAACAACAGACTCAGTTGTGGCTTCTGATCTTTTATCTTTTCACCACGTAAATCGTAAGTCTGGTATTTACCATTATTGTTCAGCACCAGCGTCATCTCAGGCGTGGTGATAGCCAGTGTATTGTTGTCCGCCGCGGTTACCCAGTAGTGGCGACGATTGGCATTGAACAGATCCTGCCCCTGAGAATATTCGTTGGCAGGCGTGCTCACATGGAGCAGACGCTGCATCAGGGTAGTCATCACATCGGTATGATCGGTCAGACTGTTGATGCGCTGCGCAGGCGTGCCAGGCCAATGAATAATGAGCGGAACCTGCAAATGTCCGCGTGACCAGGCGAAGTTTCTCTCTTCGTCGCTCAGCGGTATACCGCGCCCGGCGGTGATAATGACCACCGTATTATCCAGTTTTCCGGATTCACGCAGTGCGCCGATAACTCGGTTTATCTGCGTATCAACATCACCCGCTGCACGGGCGTAGCGGCGGATAAAGTTTTTCTGGTTGCTGTTGCCAACGTTAGTGCCATTAAACGATACCCATGAGAACCAGCGGTTGTCTTCCTGCGCATACCGGCCCAGCCAGTTAATCCACTGACTGGCTGTCTGCTCATCAGACTGAGTTTGCACACTTGGCATCGAGAAATCAGACAGCAGCGCCTGACGGTACAACGGACTGGTGAAACCATCGGAGGAGAAGAGCCCCAGTTGATAGCCTTGCTGGTTCAGCGCCGAAATAAGCGCAGCCGGTGTTCTGCTGGACAAAATGCCGTCCATATAGCTTGGTGATACGCCATAGAACAAGCCAAAAATGCCGTTATCAGTGGTGTTACCCGAACTCATGTGGCGCGTGAAAGCAATGTTCTGCTCAGCGAACCCAGCGAGGGCAGGCATCTGCTCTTCATAGCGCGAATAGTTAAGGCCATCGATGGTGATAAGCAGGACGTTTTGCCCGGTGCCCATATCACGATAGCGGAGGTCACTAAGCGGATACTGCACCGAGACCGCTTCCGGACTCCCCTGTTCAACCAGGCGACGCTGATACTCCTGCGCATCCAACAGACCGTGTTTTTCAAGAAAACGGCGCGCTGTCATCGGATAGGAAAGCGGCAGGTTAGCGCGCTGCATGGTAATTGGGCGATAGAAATTGGCATCTGCCCAGATATAGACCAAATGCGAGGCGATAAACGAAACAAAGAAGAAAGCCGCCAGCGGCTTGGCGAAATGGCGACGGCGCGTCAGGCTACGCAGCTTTTGCCAGCTCCAGGTGGCAAACAGCATCTCGATAAGCAGAATCACCGGCACGCTGATAAACATCAACTGCCAGTCGCGCGCCATTTCGTTCTGGTCAGGGTTGATAACCAGTTCCCAGACAATGGGGTTTAAATGCAGATGGAAACGCGTGAATACTTCGCTGTCGATCAGCAAAAGCGTCATCCCGGCGGTCGCCAGAATAGCTGACAAGAATCGCATCAACCTCTGGGACATGACGATGAATGTCAGCGGGAAGAGAATCAGCAGATAGGTGGCGAACACCACAAAACTAAAGTGACCAACGATACTTACATAAGAGTAAACGCGACCGGCCAGCGTTGTCGGCCAGTCAGCGACAAACAGGTAACGGCTGCCGAGCACGATGGCCAGCAGAATGTTGAACAGTGCAAACCAATGCCCCCAGCTAACCATCTGAGAGACTTTTTCACGGTAGCGCTGACGATGAGTTACCATAACGTGTCGTTCGTTTCCCCGAAGTCGGCTTTTAGTGCGCTTTGTCGTCGTTAACTGAAGACTGCAATGCGCGGGCAAAAGAGTTCGCAATCGCCTGGCGCTGAGCCGGGGCAATGCTGGTATTGATAAGGTTAGTGACCATGTTTCCCAGCACCATCAGGGAAAGGTCAGTGGGTGCCTTATGTTTTTCCAGTACGTTGAGCATCTCGGTGAGCAGTTGTTCAACGTGTTCGTCACTATAGCGGGAGATTTGTGGCATAAATCGAAATCAGTTTATTCATGAAAGGGCAACATATTACCGTAGCAGCAGTTTTTTTTCCGCTTTTTTATCCGCAAATAATTCGCGTTACGCAACGCCTGCCAAACGATGCTGGATCTTCTGTTGCGTCGGCTCGCAGGTGGTGGTTGAATACCGCCCGGTCTTTAAGGAGAGTTTATCATGAGTCTGGATATCAACCAGATTGCCCTGCACCAGCTTATCAAGCGCGAAGAACAAAACCTTGAGCTGGTCCTGCGCGATTCATTGCTGGAACCGACAAACACCGTTGTGGAGATGATGGCTGAATTGCATCGTGTCTACAGTGCGAAAAATAAAGCGTATGGCCTGTTCAACGAAGAGAGTGAGCTGGCGCAAGCGCTACGCTTACAGCGCCAGGGTGAAGACGATTTTCTTGCCTTTAGCCGTGCGGCAACCGGACGTTTACGCGACGAGTTAGCAAAATACCCCTTCGCAGATGGCGGCATTGTGCTGTTTTGCCATTATCGCTACCTGGCGGTTGAGTATCTGCTGGTGGCGGTGCTGAACAATTTAAGCAGCATGCGCGTCAATGAAAATCTGGATATCAACCCGACGCACTATCTCGATATTAACCATGCGGATATCGTCGCGCGCATTGATTTGACCGAGTGGGAAACGAACCCGGAATCTACGCGCTATCTGACCTTCCTGAAAGGGCGGGTGGGGCGCAAAGTCGCTGACTTCTTTATGGATTTTCTGGGCGCCAGCGAAGGTCTCAACGCTAAAGCGCAGAACCGTGGACTGCTTCAGGCTGTCGATGATTTCACGGCAGAGGCGCAGCTTGATAAGGCTGAACGCCAGAATGTGCGTCAGCAGGTTTACAGCTACTGCAATGAACAACTGCAGGCCGGAGAAGAGATTGAGCTTGAGTCGCTGTCCAAAGAGCTTTCTGGTGTAAGTGAAGTGAGCTTCAGCGAATTTACCGCAGACAAAGGTTATGCGCTGGAAGAGAGCTTCCCGGCAGATCGCAGTACGCTGCGTCAACTGACCAAATATGCCGGAAGCGGCGGCGGACTCACCATTAACTTCGACGCGATGCTGTTGGGCGAGCGCATTTTCTGGGATCCGGCAACCGATACGCTGACCATCAAAGGAACGCCGCCGAACCTGCGCGATCAGCTTCAGCGTCGCACGTCGGGCGGGAGCTAACCCAGACGCTGATAAGCGTAGCGCCATCCGGTAATCATGCATTGCCGGATGGCGGCTAAACGTCTTATCCGGCCTACGTATCGTTAATGGCCTCAGCCAAAAAACGGCATAAAAAAACCCCGCCGGGGCGGGGTTTTCTTCAACCTGTTGGCGATTACGCGCGAACGAAGTCGATGTGAGTCAGCTTCGGCTTGAACGCGTGACGCTGTACAGCCTGAGCTTTAACTTTAACTTCTTTACCGTCAACAACGATGGTCAGAACTTCGCTATAGAAACCTTCTTTAGCTTGCATGTTCATAACCAGATCGTGATCCAGTTCAATAGCAATCGGGGCTTCTTTGCCACCGTAGATGATTGCCGGGAACTTGTTAGCGGCACGCAGGCGGCGGCTCGCACCCTTACCCTGCTCTTTACGTACTTCAGCGTTGATAGTAAACATTTAAATCTCTCTTTAATAATTCCTGCTACAGGCGACCCAGCAACAGGTAGATGATCTGCTTTGCGTATGCAAAAGCGGGCGAGATTCTATACTCAAACGCCTGCCACATCAATCAAAAGTACGATTAACCGCGCAATTCATGTGCCCGACGAAAACGCCCCTCGTAGTCGAACACTTTTTCACGCACCTGCCAGTACTGACCTTTCATTCGTGCCACTACAAAGTCGGGATGGCGTAATAACGGTTGTTGCGCGAGGATATCCGCCGCCGTTATCCAGCGTAGCGGTACGCCCGGCGTACGGGTATGAGGGCGAATAAACAGTTGCTCAAACGCCGTGCGCTGGGCCGGGGTGTGCAAACGAAAGCGTTCGCTGACGTCAGCGCCGTCCTCGTCGTAGTAGGTGATTTTTAGCCACTCGCCTTTCTCGTCCTGACCGTGCTGCATCGCCATACCGCTACAGCGCAGCACCAGCGCGTCTTTCAACTTCAGCGCGGCTTTCAGCATGTCGTCGGGATCGACAAGGATCGTGTCGCATTGCCGACAGCGGCGGGCGGCAATATCGTTTTCAGCATTGCATTGCGGGCAATTTTTAAAGCGAAAGCGGAAATCGCACTGTTCGCGGTGCCCCTCATCATCTTCGAACCAGCCCTGGCAGCGACGTCCAAAATGTTCTATCAGCGTACCGTCTGTGGTCGTTTTACCCCAAAACGTATTGGCGAAACCGCAGGCAGGGCAGAAAACCTGCACAGGAACGTTGTCGCTTTTGCCTTTTGGACTGCCAACTTCCGGGGTGTAGAGGTCGTGTGGATTACCGGCGTAGTCAAGAATCAGGCAGTCCGTTTTTCCCGGCGCGAGGCGCAGACCGCGACCGACAATTTGTTGGTAAAGGCTCACTGATTCCGTAGGGCGCAGGATGGCAATGAGATCAACATGCGGAGCGTCAAAACCGGTGGTCAATACTGAGACGTTTACCAGATAACGAAAACGCCGGGCCTTAAATGCGCTAATCAGTTCATCGCGCTCGGCACCGGGTGTGTCACCGGTGATCAGCGCGGAATCCTCTTTAGGTAATAGCCCGGTAATCTCTTTGGCGTGTTCAACGGTGGCGGCAAAAATCATCACCCCTTTCCGACTTTGCGCGAATTCGACAATCTGGCTAATGATATGTGGCGTGATACGTTGCTGCTTTTTCAGCTCCCGGTTCAGATCGCTTTCGCTGAACAACCCGTTGCTTTGTGCCTGCAAACGGCTGAAATCGTACTGCACAACCGGCATGTCCAGGCGCTCTGGCGGGGTAAGGTAGCCGTGCTTAATCATATAACGCAGCGGCAGCTCATAAATACAGTCGCGAAACAGTGCCTTATCATCGCCGCGAACCATACCGTGATAATGAAAGTGGTAAATCCAGCCTCTGCCTAAGCGAAACGGCGTGGCGGTGAGCCCCAGCAGACGGATGTGCGGATTAACCTGGCTCAGGTGGGTGAGTATTTGCTGATACTGACTGTTTTCATCGTCGCCAATACGATGGCATTCATCGACAATCAGCAGTGAAAACTCGCCCTGAAAGGCATCCAGGTTGCGGGCCACCGACTGGACGCTACCGAACACCACTTTACCGTGACTCTCTTTACGCTTAAGTCCGGCGGCAAAAATGTCGGCATCAAGCCCCAGCGCACAGTATTTGGCATGGTTTTGTTCAACCAGCTCTTTCACATGCGCCAGTACCAGGACGCGACCTCTGGCTACACGTGCCAGTTCCGCAATCACCAGGCTTTTGCCCGCACCTGTTGGCAGAACAATCACAGCAGGCGTGCGGTGGCGGCGAAAATGGCTGAGCGTGGCGTCCACGGCTTCTTGTTGATAAGGGCGAAGTGTAAAAATCATGGTCTCACAATGCGTAACGAACTCAGGTATAGTATGCCACGAATCGTTTTCCCTTGAGGGATGTTGTTAGCCCGCTATACTGGGCGGATAACGGCTTCCCTTTTCGGGCAGAGCGCCCGATCTCCGTATTTTTACAGGCAAAATCACACTCATGCGACTTGATAAATTTATCGCTCAGCAACTCGGCGTCAGCCGTGCTATTGCCGGGCGTGAGATCCGCGGTAGCCGTGTTACCGTGGATGGCGAAATCATCCGAAATGCTGCGTTTAAGCTACTGCCAGAACACGATGTAGAATATGACGGCAATACGCTGGTTCAACAAACCGGTCCACGCTACTTCATGCTCAATAAACCGCAAGGGTATGTGTGCTCGACGGATGATCCGGATCACCCGACGGTACTTTATTTTCTTGATGAGCCGGTTGCCCATAAATTACATGCCGCAGGCCGTCTGGATATCGATACCACCGGTCTGGTGTTAATGACCGACGACGGGCAGTGGTCGCACCGCATCACTTCTCCGCGCCATCATTGTGAAAAAACCTATCTGGTCACGCTGGAGTCGCCCGTCGCTGACGATACCGCCGCGCAGTTTGCAAAAGGTATCCAGTTGCATAATGAGAAAGATCTCACCAAACCCGCCGTTCTTGAGGTGATTACGCCCACCCAGGTGCGTCTGACCATCAGCGAAGGTCGCTACCACCAGGTAAAAAGGATGTTTGCCGCGGTGGGCAACCACGTTGTTGAACTGCATCGTGAACGGATCGGCGCAATCACCCTTGATGCTGACCTTGAACCGGGGGAATACCGTCCTCTGACCGAAGAAGAGATTGCCAGCGTCGGCATACCTTTCCGCTAAATTCAGGAGTTTTTTGTGACGAATACCCGGCAGCAGTCGTCGTTTGCCATCGTGTTTATTCTCGGCCTGTTGGCCATGCTGATGCCGCTGTCGATTGATATGTATCTTCCGGCGCTGCCGGTGATCGCCGATCAGTTTGGCGTACCCGCTGGTAGCGCGCAGATGACGCTCAGTACCTATATTCTGGGCTTTGCCGTGGGGCAATTGCTGTACGGACCGATGGCGGACAGTCTCGGGCGCAAACCGGTGATCCTTGGCGGAACGCTGGTGTTCGCCGCCGCCGCCGCGGCCTGTGCGCTGGCGCAGACCATCGACCAACTTATCGTGATGCGTTTCTTCCATGGTCTGGCGGCCGCGGCGGCCAGCGTGGTTATCAATGCGCTGATGCGCGATATGTATCCAAAAGAAGAATTTTCACGGATGATGTCGTTTGTCATGCTGGTCACAACGATTGCCCCGTTACTGGCGCCGATTATTGGCGGCTGGGTGCTGGTGTGGCTGAGCTGGCACTCTATTTTCTGGATCCTGGCGGTTGCCGCGATTCTGGCGTCAGCGATGATTGCTCTACTCATCAGGGAGACGCTGGCCGTAGAGCATCGACAGCCGTTCCATATACGTACCACGATAGGTAACTTTGCCTCGCTGTTTCGCCATAAGCGAGTGCTGAGCTATATGCTGGCGAGCGGCTTCAGTTTTGCCGGGATGTTCTCATTTCTGAGCGCTGGTCCTTTCGTTTATATCGAAATCAACCACGTCTCACCGCAGGACTTTGGCTATTATTTTGCGTTGAATATTGTCTTCCTGTTCATCATGACCATCTTTAACAGTCGTTTCGTGCGGCGTATCGGGGCGCTGAACATGTTCCGCACAGGGCTGTGGATCCAGCTGGCAATGGCAGTATGGATGGTACTCAGCGCACTGTTTGGTGTGGGATTCTGGGCGCTGGTGCTGGGTGTGGCGGTGTTTGTCGGCTGCGTGTCGATGATCTCTTCCAATGCGATGGCAGTGATCCTGGATGAGTTCCCTCATATGGCGGGAACGGCCTCATCGCTGGCGGGAACCTTCCGTTTTGGCATAGGCGCAATCGTCGGGGCGCTCCTCTCGCTGGCGACCTTTAACTCAGCGTGGCCGATGATTTGGTCCATTGCGTTCTGTGCAACCAGTTCAATTCTGTTCTATCTCTACGCAAGCCGACCTAAAAAACGGTGATCAAAGACACAACACGGAAGCTGCCAGGCTTCCTTTGTTGATGTACATCAACGACAAATCCATCATTCCTCCGATATATGTTTATTTTATGTAAAATCAATTTATGTAAAAAGTCACATCATTGTAGTTAAAAAGGTTGAGTTAGATCGCAGAAACGGGTACATATAGCCCGCGACGCTAATCCTGCATCATATTACTCTTTTAAACAAAGGCCTGACGGGTCACGCAGGAGAGGGATCGCGGTGTTGTACATCCGTTTAAGGACGGATTGTCAATGATGTGTTAATATGGATGTAAACAAATTGTGAAGTGATTGTGCTTCCGGGGAAAGAAAGTGACAACATTACAGCTCTCAATCGTTCATCGCTTACCACAGAACTATCGGTGGTCTGCGGGTTTTGCAGGTTCGAAAGTTGAACCGATTCCGCAAAATGGCCAAAGCGTCGAGAACAGTCTGGTCGCGCTCAAATTGCTGAGTCCGGACGGCGACAGCGCATGGCCGGTGATGCATAAACTCAGTCAGGCGCTTAGTGACATCGAAGTACAGTGCTCTGTACTGGAGTGTGAAGGTGAACCGTGCCTGTTTGTTAACCGACAGGACGAATTTGCTGCCACCTGTCGGCTGAAAAATTTTGGCGTCGCCATTGCCGAACCGTTTTCTAACAATAATCCCTTTTGAGCGTCAGCTTAGCGCGAGAAGCTGACGCGTGTACGCCTGCTGCGGTGCGCTAAACACGCGCTCACATTGTCCTTGTTCGACAACCTCTCCCTGTCTCAGCACAATTATCTGATGGCATAACGCGCGGACAACGTGCAGATCGTGGCTTATGAAGATATAGGCCAGGCGATGTTTTTGTTGCAGCGATTTCAGCAGCGTTAGGATCTGTGCCTGGACGGTTCTGTCGAGAGAGGAAGTCGGTTCGTCAAGAATGATCAGAGACGGTTTCAGAATCAGCGCTCTCGCAATCGCGATACGCTGACGCTGACCGCCGGAAAATTCCGCAGAGTAGCGATGACGTGAAGCTGCGTCCAGTCCTACTTCTGCCATTACGGCAATCACCTGCTGTTCGCGTTGTTCAGCCGTCAATGCTGGTTGATGTACGCGCAACCCCTCTTCAATAATTTGCAGCACGTTGAGCCGTGGGTTTAGTGAGGAGTTCGGATCCTGGAACACTACCTGAATGCGATGGCGTACAGGAAGAAGCTGTCGGCGCGTCAGAAACTGCAACTGCTGACCGTCGAACTCAATACTCCCCTGAGAGGTAATCAGCCGCAGAAGCGCCAGACCGGTGGTGCTTTTTCCTGATCCCGATTCTCCTACCAGCCCCAGCGTTTCACCTGCCTGCAGGCTGAAACTGATGCCTTTCAGCACGTCATTGCTTGCCACCACGCGCTTGAGAATACCTTTGCGAATGGGAAAAGAGACACGTAAATCATCAACCCGAAGGAGAGGGGATTGTTGATCGGGTAAGGGCACCGGATCGCCTGCGGGCTCGCTATTGAGCAACTTTTGCGTGTAGGGATGCGCTGGAGCCTGTAACAGGGCGACTGCGCGGTTTTGCTCAACGCATCGCCCGTTTTGCATAACGGCGACACCGTCGGCGATCTTTCTGACAATACTGAGGTTATGGGTGATAAACAGCATCCCCATATTCAGCTCATGCTGAAGCTCACGCAGCAACGTGAGGATTTGCGCCTGAACCGAGACATCCAGCGCGGTGGTCGGTTCATCAGCGATAAGCAGTTCGGGCCTCGTTAGCAAGGCCATCGCAATCATCACGCGCTGACGTTCCCCCCCGGAAAGCTGATGAGGATAATCGCCCAGTCGTTTAGCCGCCTGGCGAATGCCGACGCGATCGAGGCAGCTTAGGATTTCCGCGCGCGCAGCTTCCCGGCGCATGCCCCGGTGCAGAGAAAGCACTTCATAGAGCTGCTTTTCGAGGTTATGGAGCGGATTCAGTGAAACCATTGGCTCCTGAAAAATCATCGCGATCTTATTGCCGCGCACGCCGCGCAGAGTCTGTTCGCTGGCGTGGAGTAATGACTCACCGTGAAAACGGATATCGCCACCGAGATAAACGGCGGGGGGCGTGGGGAGCAGACGCAGGATCGAGAGCGCCGTGACGCTCTTGCCAGAGCCTGATTCGCCGACCAGCGCCAGCGTTTCGCCAGCTTCCACGCTCAGTGAAATATTGCTGACCACGGTGCGAACCGTCTCTTGTTTACGAAAGCCCAGTGTCAATTTATCAATCGTGAGCAAAGGTTGCGTCATCTCACACCGCCTTGTTGGGATCGAAAGCATCACGGACGGCCTCGCCGATAAAGATCAGCAGCGAGAGCAAAATGGCAACAGACAGAAATGCCGTGATACCCAGCCACGGTGCTTGCAGGTTGTTTTTCCCTTGCAGAAGTAATTCACCTAATGACGGTGAACCCAACGGCAGCCCGAAGCCGAGGAAATCCAGCGATGTCAGGGTGGTGATCGAGCTGCACAAAATAAACGGTAAGAAGGTCAGGGTGGCGACCATCGCGTTGGGTAACATGTGGCGGAAGATAATGCTGCGGTCGCTGACGCCAAGCGCCTGAGCTGCCCGGATATAATCGAAGTTGCGCGTGCGTAAAAATTCCGCGCGAACCACCCCGACCAGACTCATCCAGCCAAACAGCACCGTAATTGCCAGCAGCCACCAGAAGTTAGGTTGCACCACGCTGGAGAGCAGAATGATTAAAAAGAGCGTCGGCATACCCGACCAGACTTCGATAAACCGCTGGCCCCATAAATCCACTTTGCCACCGTAATAACCCTGTAACGCCCCGGCCAGCACGCCCATTACGCTTGAACACAGTGTCAGCATCAAACCAAAAAGGATGGAGATGCGCGTGCCGTAGAGGATCCTCGCCAGTACGTCACCGCCGTTGGCATCAGTGCCCAGCCAGTTCTGCGCGGAAGGGGGCGATGGAAACGGTTTATCGGTCGCAAAGTTTATGCTGTCCGCGCCAAAGCGCACGGGTGCCCAGAGAACCCAACCGCGCTTCTCCAGCTGTTGCTTTAGCCACGGATCCTGATAATCCGCCTTTGTCGCCAGCGGGCCGCCAAAATCACTCTCGCTGTAGTTTTTAAACAGTGGGAAATACCAGCTGCTGTCATAACGCACCAGTAGCGGCTTGTCGTTGGCGATAAGTTCCGAGCACAGGCTCAACCCAAACAAAACGAGAAAGATCCACAGTGACCAGAAGCCACGACGGTTATGGCGAAAACGTGCCCAACGGGCCTGATTGACAGGGCTTAAATGCGCCATTAGCGTCCCTCAAAATCTATGCGCGGGTCAACCAGCGTATAGCTGATATCGCTAAGGATATTCAGTAGCAGGCCGATCAGGGTGAAGATGTACAGCGTGCCAAACATCACCGGATAATCGCGGGATACCGTCGCTTCATAACCCAGAAGCCCCAGTCCGTTGAGGGAAAACATGACCTCAATCAGCAATGAGCCGGTGAAAAACATACTGATGAACGTGGCAGGAAAACCGGCGATGACCAGCAGCATCGCGTTGCGAAAAACGTGCTTCCATAGAATGTTCTTTTCACTCACCCCTTTGGCACGGGCCGTCACCACGTACTGCTTGCGCACTTCATCCAGAAAGGCGTTTTTGGTCAGCATGGTCAGGGCGGCGAATCCGCCAATGACCGTCGCCACCACAGGCAATGTGATGTGCCACAGGTAATCGGTAATTTTTTGATACCAGGGGAGGGAATCAAAATTGGCAGAGACCAGACCGCGTAGCGGGAAGAGATCGTAATAGCTGCCGCCGGCAAAGAAGACGATTAACAAGATGGCGAATAAAAACGCCGGAATAGCGTAACCGATAATAATGAACGCACTGCTCCAGACGTCGAAACGGCTGCCGTTGTGAACGGCTTTGCGGATCCCAAGCGGAATCGATACCAGATAGATGATGAGCGTACTCCACAGCCCCAGGGTTATCGACACTGGCAGACTGTCTTTGATGAGCGTCAGCACCGAGGCACTACGAAACAGACTGTCGCCGAAATCAAAGCGGAGGTAATTCCAGAGCATTGTGAAATAGCGTTCGTGCAGAGGCTTGTCAAACCCGTAGCGTTTCGTAATTTCAGCAATGACTTCCGGGTCAAGGCCGCGACCGCCCCGATAGTTGCTGTCGCTGATGTTTCCCACCCCGGTTTGCGCATGGCTGGCGCGAATGCCTTCGCTTCCGGCACCGGGCAGGGCGCCTGCCTGACCGAATTCAATTGCCGCAATGGCCTGATCAACCGGGCCGCCAGGGGCAATTTGCACGATAAAAAAGTTGATAGTGATGATGGCCCAGAGCGTCGGGATCACCAACAATAAACGGCGAATCAGATATGCGCCCATTTATTCTCCCTGGCGTCTGGCTGCAGGCAACTTAGCTGCGCGGTTCACATCGTACCACCAGTTATCAAGGCCAATGGTGTAAATCGGACGAATAGCTGGACGAGAGAATTTATCCCACCAGGCGAGCCGGTCTTCCGCCATATACCACATCGGGAGCATGTAGTAATTCCATGTCAGCACTCTGTCCAGTGCGCGTCCGAGGGGGATCAGCTTGTCTTTGTTTCCCTGCGCCGCAATGATTTGGTTGATAAGCTTGTCAATCACCGGGCTTTTCACGCCGGGGGCGTTGTAACTGGAGTCGATGTACTCGGACGCCCATGAGATTTGCAGGTCTGAGCTGGGCCAGGGCATTGCGCGCCACAGCCTGGGCATCATGTCATAGTCGCGACTGCGCATACGGTTAGTGATTTGTGAGTTATCCACCTGGCGAATATCCATCGTAATCCCCAGACGCTGGAGATTGTGCTGGAATGGCAGAACCCACTGGCTGTTGCTACCTGCCGAAATCAGTAATTCAAAACGCAATGGTTTCCCGGTGGTGGTATTGATTCGTTGCTGGCCTTTCAGTTCCCAGCCAGCCTCTTTTAACAGATTGTCCGCGTTGAGCAGGTTATCACGATCGTAACCGTCCCCTTTGGAAACGGGCGGCTGATAGATTTGCGTAAAGACTTCCGGCGGGAGATCCTTTTTCATGGGGGCGAGTAGCACCAGTTCGGCCGCGTCAGGGTAATTTCTGGCGGCATATTCCGTATTCTGAAAATAGCTATTAGCCCGGCTCCAGGCATTGTAGAACAGCGCCTTATTCATCCACTCAAAGTCAAACGCCAGCGTGATGGCTTCACGTACCCGGCGGTCGCTGAACACGGGACGCTGAATGTTGAAGGCCAGCCAGCGTGTATCCTGTGCTGATTCATTTTTTTGCTCATCTTTGATGATGTATTGGTTATCAAAGTTTTTGCCGACATAGCGTGTCGCCCAGTTTTTGGCATCGCTTTCCAGACGTAAATCAAACGCTCCGGCCTTAAAGGCTTCGAAGGCCACGTTATCGTCGAGATAATAGTCGTAGCGAATGGTGTCAAAGTTCCAGCGCCCACGATTCACCGGCAGACTGGCGGCCCAGTAATCTTTGACGCGTGAGTAGACAATATATTGTCCCATCTTCCACTGGCTAATGCGGTACGGACCGCTGCTTAGCGGCGGTTTTGACAGAGGATCGCTGAGCTTGTGATCTTTCCAGTATGCTTCGGGCATGACAGGCAAAGAGAACAGGCTGAGCATATTCTCTTTCCCGGGCTTCGCCAGTTCCATACGAACAGTCAGCGGAGCAATAGCTTTGACCGTCGTACCTTTATAGACAAGACGAAATTGAGGAACGCCTTCAGTCATAAATTTTTGGAAGGTGAAGGCGACATCTTTCGCCTGGATGGGTGTGCCATCATGGAAACGGGCGCGGGGATTAATTGTTACTTCCACCCATGAGTAATCCTCGGCGTAGCGGGCGCTCTCGGCAATCAGCGGGTAATAGCTTCCGGGTTCGTCATCTGACGTCGTAAACAACGTGTCGTAAAGCTGCTCAGTACGTGCGCCGGGGTTACCGCGCATGGCATAGCGGTTGAAATTGTCGAATGTGCCAATGGCGGAAAGCGTAATCTGACCGCCTTTTGGGGCGGCAGGGTTGGCATAATCGAAGTGATCAAAATTGAACGCATATTTGGGTTCCCCCAAAACAGCAAAGGCATAGCTCTCTTTGATGGACTGTGCCTGTGCGCCAAAGCTCATCAGCGAGATAAACAGCAGCAATATGCGAACATTCATCGACAATGGAATTCCTTTTTTGGCCGACCTGTCAGTGCAGGTCATTCTCATGCCTGAATAATAGGGCAGGTAGTGCATATTGTGAATCTATGTGCCCACGCTTTACCACTTCAGTCCGTGCGGCTCTGAAACCCAGCGGACAAACTCATCAAGTGGCAGTGGGCGGCTGATCCAGTACCCCTGAAGGAAGCGAACGCCCTTATCATGCAACCATTTCGCTTGTTCCGGTGTTTCGACCCCTTCAGCTACTGTCATCATATCGAGACGCTTAGCCAGTGTCAGTACTGCATCCAGAACCGGAGATGTGACCGTTTCTGTCCCAATGGCGTTAATAAAACCACGGTCGATTTTCAGGTAATCCAGGGTATAGCGTTCCAGATAAATCAGGGCGCTGTGGCCCGTACCAAAATCATCAATCGCAATCTCAAAACCCGCCGCGTGCAGCCATTCGAACAATTGCGAGGCCTCATGCTGCTGAAGCATGTCGCGCTCGGTAATTTCTAATACGATCTGAAAGTGATTAGGCGGCATTGCGGCAGCCAACTGGCGCATATCATCTTTAAAACCGCTGCTGTGCAGGTGGTCAGGGGCAATGTTGATACCGTATTTGGCGCCGACAGGGAGAACCTTCTGCAGCGTAGCGGCGTCACGCGCGACCAGCTCAAACAAATGTTGCGTCAATGGCACAATCATGTTCTGAGCTTCTGCATAATGGATAAATGCGTCAGGCGGGATCTCGCCCACGGTTGGATGTTTCCAGCGCAGTAACACTTCCAGCCCGGTGACGTTTAATGACTGCGTATCCACAACGGGCTGATACACCACGTAGAACTGGTCACGCTTGATCCCGATAAGGATCTCTTTGCCCGGCCGCAACCGTATACTCATGATGTAGTAGCAAAGCAAACCCGCAATAATCCCCCCCATTCCGCCGAGGAGAAGGGCATACCATAAATCGGACCAGGTCCAGTTTGTGGCGTATAACCTGATAGTCACCGGAACACCCGTAATTTTAGCCTCACGCTCTGGTTTATCTGTGAGTTCATCGAGTCTTAACAGATGGTCCGAAAAGGTGGATAAAACGGTGTTACCGACAATGATTGCGATCCCGTCGAAATCTTCCTGCCGGGAGGTATAGAGAAGATACGGCGTGAGGTTGATGTTCAGCGAAGTAAACACGCCGCTGTTGACTAAAAGGGGATTGCGATACCAAATCACCATAGCGGGTTTGTTGGGCATCATCGGGGTGCCGGGCATGATCGCCATATCGATCTCTTTACTGATATCCAGCCCCGGCACCAGTTCAGTCAGCAACGTGTCCATGCTGCCCGTTGCTGAAGAGCAAAAGGCTTTCTTATCTTTAACAAGTAAAAACGCACGTACGTTAAGACTGAATGCCGCGCGGGACGTTAATTCTGAGCCGACTTCTTTACAGGTGTTCAGGGTCAGCGGCTGGAGAAGATCCGTGGTGTTTTTGAGATCGGCGAAATAGCTGTTGAGGTAATGCTGAATATCGGAAATCAACGTATCGTATTTGACTTCGCGCTTATGCCACGTCATGAGGAATTGTAAGCTACTGATCACAATGGCGATGATAACCCCAGTGACGATGCAGGCAAGCACGATTTTTCGACCAGAAGATAAGGCGCGTGTGAACATGATACCTGGTTTGGCCCTGAGGTTGCTGATGTTGATTAAATCGATTGAATTACAAGACTATAGCCTGGATTGATTCGGCGAGTCATGCTTTTCCATAGAGGGCGTACGGCCTTTCAAAAAAAAGCACCGCCGAAGCGGTGCGTTGTATTTGTCTCGTCAGGATAGCCAAGGGATAGCAACCCAACGATTACGTGCGGCTCAGAACCCGACGCGCTTCGTTGTAGCGCTTTTTCCAGTAAGGTTCGTTCATACTGGAGATAATGACACCGCTGCTGGTAGAGGCATGAACAAACTGGTTGTTGCCAATATAAATACCCACATGGCGTCCCGTCGACCCCGCGCGGAACAGGACTAAGTCGCCGGTACGCAGATTACTACGTGAAACAGATTTACCGGTTTCCTGTTGCTCAGACGTGGAGCGCGGAAGTTCTAAGCCAAATTGTTCGCGGAATGTACGCTGTACAAAGCTGGAACAATCAATACCTTTTTTGGAGTCGCCGCCGAGGCGATAACGTACGCCTTTCCAGTCAGCGTACTGATCCATAATTCGCGATTTCACATCGAGGTTACGAACCATGCTCTCAAATTCATCCTGAGAAGCTTGCAGTGAAGAAGTCTCTTGACCCACACCAAGCGTCTCAGAATGCATATTCTTTGCGGTGTTTGTAGTGCTACATGCAGAAAGCAGTACCGCTACTGCTATTGCGGGGATTCCGCGTAAAAAATATCTCAAGAACGGTTGAGATTTGACCATTTTGTTTGTTTTCCCTTGAAGTCCTTAACGATAAATATCGTTATAAAAAATGCCAAACGTGACGAGACTAATTACCTGCGCACAAGGAGACAATTCTTTAAGCGTAAAACTGTGGCGGAACGCACAATTTTCTTCGCGAAGAGAATAATTACCAAGCGAGGCAAAACGGATTCGAGGTTACCCGATCGTCGCTGGCTTGGCGAGTTATATTATCTGAATTTTAATAAGAAATTGTGATACAGAAAGTGAATAAACGGGATTGGTCAATTAAAGAACAAAATGAGGGCAAAATAGCCAACATACTCATTCGTAATGCAAATGTTGTTACAGTCAGATGATGGTGAGATGAATGATTTATCTTTATCCATCGACAGGGAGAAAATGAACCCTGTCGATGTTAATAACTTTACGTTATTTGTTTAAAATTTGTTTGTTTTTGCCGGGGAGATAATTGTCGAAAAGCGCGACTGCACGATCGCTTAATGGGGTCAACAGACACCACGGCAGACCAATCAATACTACCGTTAATGATCCAACTGCGATATCGGTGAACCAGTGCGCTCCAATCATCACGCGTGGAAACGCAAAGACCACAACAATGAGAAGGCCGATGAGCCCTGCTGTTTTCCCGAAATAACGCAGCATAAAAGCAGCGAAAATAAGCAGCATCATTCCGTGATCGCCTGGGAAACTGTCTTTAGATGCATCCTTTGTTGAAATATGCAGCAGTTCGCTGACGCGATAAATATTATCGAAACTCAGCGTCGGGCTTGCACGCTTGACGGGTAACAGCGCCTGACCTGCCTGATTCAGGATAACCGCAGTGAGCAGCATAACCAGCCCGATAATCACAATGCGGCGGCGACCTGCCGGGGTCTCCTTCAGCCAGAAACTGAGCATCAGGCAGCCCATCGCCAGCAGAGAGCAGCCGTCAAACGCCCGGTTATTGGTAATGGCGACCAGCCACAGGAATGCCCGGCTTTCGACCAGTTTATGGTTAAAGAAGTGGAAAATACCGGAGTCGATGGGGAACCAGAATCCATGATTAGCGGGAATGTACCAGCTCATGAATAATGCCAGGCCAGCAACATTCAGCAAAAGTATCAGTGGTAATCGGGTTTTCATATTCACATATTTCACTGTTCAATAAATCGCAGGCAACCTTACGCAGGTTCAGCTAAACGAAGCTTCAACAATGCGCTCTGCAATGCATTCCAGTCGGCATCGGTACTGGAAATTAGCTCAATACGGCTATCGGGCGGTGCGACGTTCTGTGTTTCAATGTGCAGATCCTCGCCCTGGCGATTAATGCGCACGAGGCCTTCCGGGATACGCATCACCCCTTTCACCCGACCGACGGGGGCAAGACGCGCCCATTCCAGCAGTCCGATAGTATCGAATACGGTATCGGCATCGAAAATCCAGCCGCAAGCCTGATGTCCCTGACCGCTGTTGAGGCTTCGGCGCCAGCGCTGCTGCGCGGGCAGGCTCAGCGCTGCTAACCCTCGTTTCTCCGGATGGCTATGCGAATGTGCGGCGCTGGCGGGCAATTCCGAGAGGTTCAGGCGCGGTAGGTCCAGCAACTGAGCGTCAATCTGTCCGTGCTCGGTCTGCACTAACTGGCGGTTGCCGCCAGACTGCTGCCACCATGCGCGCAGGGCACCTTCACTTTCAGTTGTTGCGCGATCGGATTTATTCGCCACGATGACATCTGCCGCTGCGAGCTGGTCGCGGAAGTTTTCGTTGCCAAGGCTTTTATCATCCAGCAACAGGCGCGGGTCAAGAATACACAGGGTCGCGCGGAGGTCGATCCAGGGCTCGTAAACGGGGGCGGTGAGCAAATCGAGGATCTGTTTCGGATGCCCCAGACCCGTCGGTTCAATCAGCAGACGGTCTGGTTTTCCCTGGCGCAGCAGCGTGTTCAGTCCGACCTGCATCGGCAAACCATTGACGCAGCACATACAGCCGCCGGGGATCTCTTTAAGCAAAGCTCCACTGTCCGCGAGCAGGGCGCCGTCAATACCGACTTCGCCGAACTCATTGACTAACACAGCCCATTTTTCTTCCGGGTTTTTGTGCGCTAACAGGTGAAGAATAGAAGTGGTTTTACCGCTGCCGAGAAAACCGGTAATGAGGTTAGTTTTGGTCACGCCTGCTCCAGAATGATGTGCCGTAACGATTTCTATTAATCCTGGCGAAAAAAAGCGGAAAAGAGAAGGGCGAGACGAGCGAAGGCGGGGGTCGCTCGTCTTAATGGCAGAAATTGTTAATTTTTTAAGGTATCCAGTACTGCCTGATAAGCACCGTGCTGCGCGATGCGCTGCCAGGCTGATTCAATCGCCTGTACAAAAACGCGATTGCGTGGCAGGTCGTCACCGAAAATCTCCGGTAATAAGAGCAGGGCGGTGACCCGTTCTTCAGTACGGCTGGTATCCACTGCGGCGCGGATTTTTTCGCTCAGCGGATCGCGCACGTCAATGGCATTGCCAGCATCATCCGTCCCGCTAACGTAACGCATCCATCCGGCGACGCCCAGCGCCAGCAGCGGCCATGCGCTACCGTGGGCCAGATGGTGACGAATGCCCGCCAGCATACGCTGGGGCAGTTTCTGACTGCCGTCCATCGCAATTTGCCAGGTTTTATGTTTTAGCGCCGGATTGGCAAAACGTGCAATCAGGCCGTCTGCGTAGCTGGCTAAATCCACGCCGGTAATACTGAGCGTGGGAGCCTGTTCGTTCATCATCAGCCGGTAAGCGGCATCGCGAAAAGTTCTGTCCTGCATGCACTCATTAATATATTGAAATCCTGACAGATAACCGAGATACGCAAGAAATGAGTGGCTGCCATTAAGCATTCGTAATTTCATCTCTTCCCAGGGGCGGACATCGCTCACCATCTGCACACCAGCGGCTTCCCACGCCGGGCGACCGGCGACAAAATTGTCCTCAATAACCCACTGAATAAAAGGCTCACAGCTAATGCCACAGGGATCGGCGATCCCCACTTCATGGGTGATTTCAGCCAGCGACTCTGGCGTTGCCGCAGGAACAATGCGATCAACCATGGTCGCGGGGAAACTAACGTGTTCACGGATCCAGTCAGCCAGCGCGGGGGAACGTTTTGCCGCCATTCCCAGCACGGCGTTTTTCACCACGCGACCATTGTCTGGAATGTTATCGCAGGAGAGCACCGTGAAGGGCGCTAACCCACGCGCCTGGCGACGCGCCAGCGCCTCGACCAGAATACCGGGTGCAGAATGGGGCTCATCAGGTGCTTGCAGATCGTGAAGAATGCGGGGATTGGTCATATCCAGCGCACCGGTAGCCGGATCGATGCAATAGCCTTTTTCGGTAATGGTCAGCGAAACAATCGCCACCTGCGGCTCGCAAAATTTCTCGACGATCGCGGCGAGGGAGTCGAGCTTTGCATTCAGGCATTCGTTGACGGCTCCCACAATAATGGCCTGATTGCCGTCGGCGCCTTTTTCCAGCACGGTATAGAGATGATCCTGCGTGCGAAGCTGGCTCATCAGCGTGTCGCCGCTGAACAGGCTGATTTCGCAGATACCCCAGTCACCTCCTCTGGCATTCAGCACCCGGTCGGTAAGTAAAGCCTGATGTGCCCGGTGGAAGGCGCCAAAGCCAAAATGCACAATACGTGTTTTAAGCTGTTGACGGTCATAGCGCGGCGTTTGTACGCCATCCGGCAGTGATGCTGAGGCAATTGTCTTCATTAATTACACACCTGATTAACTATAAATTAACAATGGCAGTGTAAAGTTATATGACAACAAATTAAATTGGTAAGCCTTAATTATCCGGGGAATGTGAGCTGGATCAATCAATCATACGGCCTTTATTGATCCATACGGATAAGCCTGTATGGTAGTCGTCATTCAGGTACGCTAATTTGGTATAACAACTTGTGAGGTGAAGCAATGGAACAAACCTGGCGTTGGTACGGACCGAACGATCCGGTATCACTTGATGATGTGCGTCAGGCTGGCGCAACGGGCGTTGTGACGGCATTGCACCACATTCCCAACGGTGAGGTGTGGCCGGTTGAAGAGATTAAAAAGCGTCAGGCGATTCTGGCGGAAAAGGGGCTGACCTGGTCCGTCGTTGAAAGTATTCCGGTTCATGAAGACATTAAAACGCGTTCCGGTCAGTACCAGACGTGGATTGCCAATTATCAGCAAAGCATCCGCAATCTGGCGGCCTGCGGTATCGACACGGTCTGCTACAACTTCATGCCTATTCTCGACTGGACGCGCACCGATCTTGAATATGAAATGCCAGATGGTTCCAGAGCGCTGCGTTTCGATCAGATAGCCTTTGCCGCTTTTGAGTTGCATATCCTCAAACGTGCCGGTGCCGAAGCGGATTATACAGAAGAGGAACAGCGTCAGGCGCAGGCGTATTTCAATGCGATGAGTGCCGGGGAGATCGATAAGCTGACCCGCAATATCATTGCCGGTTTGCCAGGGGCGGAAGAGGGTTATACCCTCGATCAGTTCCGGGCGCGTCTTGCCGAATATGACGGCATCAGCAAAGACGATTTGCGTAACAACATGGCGGTATTCCTGCGAGCGATCGTACCTGTTGCAGAAGAGGTGGGTGTACGCCTGGCTGTACATCCTGACGATCCGCCGCGTCCGATCCTGGGGCTACCGCGCATCGTCTCCACTATAGAAGATATGCAGTGGCTGAAAGAAACCGTCGACAGCATCTACAACGGCTTCACGATGTGTACCGGTTCTTACGGTGTCCGTGCGGATAACGACCTGGTGAAGATGATCGAAACGTTTGGCGATCGTATCCACTTCACTCATCTGCGTTCAACGTGCCGTGAAGAGAACCCGAAAACCTTCCATGAAGGGGCGCATTTACAGGGTGATGTGAACATGGTAGCGGTGGTGACGGCGATTCTGACCGAAGAACAGCGTCGCAAAAAGGCGGGCGATTTGCGTCCGATCCCGATGCGTCCCGATCACGGCCATCAGATGCTGGATGATCTGCACAAAAAAACCAATCCGGGTTACTCCGCGATTGGTCGTCTGAAAGGTCTTGCGGAAGTGCGCGGTGTTGAACTGGCGCTGAAAATGACCCAGTTCCGTGATTTGCTGTAAGGCTGGTTAGTTAAGCAACATAACGAATATATATTCATTATGTTGCTTCAAAATCCGTCCTCTGAAAAAGCAGTGAAATGGTTCCGTTCACTAAAACTCCTCTGCTTCCTGTCAGTTTCGCTGCGGTGAACGTGTAAAGGGCGTTCGCCGCCACGCCCTTTACAATCCCGGCTCCCGGCAAGGAAAACCGCCGCTTCGCGGTCCCCTGGACTTATTGCGTCTGGCTTTCGGGTCGGGTACGACGTCACATCCCTGTGCCGCGTACCCTCCGCCCGCTCCCGGCGGGCGGCCCCGCCCAGCCGCAAACGTCCCGGCGGTTTTCAGCCGGACCTTGCGTTCCCTCCGGCTTCTTCATCGCCTGAACCGGGCTCGGGTGTGAGTCCCCCGCTGAAATCGGCGAACCGGAGACAGGATGTCGACCAGAACCGGCCGCAGGCAGGCAGACGGTCGGGAGGTGAGCGTAGTGTGAAGCACCGATTTCTCTGCGGGCCACGGGGATTGATAAGGGAGCCGTGGTGGCCCCCTTATCCCGCTTACAGAATGTGAAGTAACAGAATCAACAGGTCTTAAGATGAACGGAACAACCTGCAAACCTTAACTGACCAGCATCACAGCTAATACTGTTCTTTTTACATCAAGGCGAAACTTAATCCGCACGGCCCATATAGCGGCGCTCTTCGATATGAATACGGATTTTTTCACCGGCACTCAGGTACTCCGGAACCAGAATCACCAGGCCGGTGCTCAGCGTCGCGGGCTTGTTACGGGCACTGGCTGATGCGCCTTTGATGCCGGGAGCCGTTTCCACGATTTCCAGATCCACTGTCTGCGGCAGTTCCAGCGCCAGCAACTGGCCGTCCCAGAGCAATACCTGCATATCCGGCATACCGCCTTCAGGAATAAACAGCAGCTCTTCTTCAATCTGGTCTTTGGTGAAGGTATAAGGCGTGTAATCTTCTTTATCCATGAACACGTACTCGTTGCCATCGATATAAGAGAAATCGACGCCACGGCGGCTCAGGGTTACGGTGTCGACAATGTCGTCGCCTTTGAAACGTTCTTCCACTTTCAGGCCGGTACGGACATCAGAAAAACGCATTTTGTACAATGTTGCTGCGCCACGGGCGGTCGGAGACTGAATATCAATATCTTTCACAATCAGCAGCTTGCCGTTGTAATTCAGTACCATACCTTTTTTGATTTCGTTCGCTCTTGGCATCGAAAAGATCCTGTATCAGAGATTAGCTAAATTATCGCGTCAAACTACTCGCGCCGGGTCATTCAGGCAAGTGGAATTCACACTTTTACGGGTACAAAAAAGGTGTTACTGTGCGCGTCCTGTCCGGTGGTCATAACAGAGAGAGTTTAAGATGGAATGCCGTCCGGATTGCGGGGCGTGTTGCATAGCCCCTTCGATTTCCAGTCCTATCCCCGGTATGCCGCAAGGCAAGCCCGCCAACACGCCATGCATCCAGCTTGACGAACATCTCCGCTGTAAAATTTTTACCTCTCCGCTACGCCCAAAAGTGTGTTCGGGATTACAGCCGAACGCGGAAATGTGCGGCGAAACGTCTCAACAGGCGATGACCTGGCTCATCGACCTGGAAACGCTGACTGCACCTTAAACATCTTTGATGCGCGCCAGACAGGCCATGGTGGCGATAATCATGATCAGCGCGAACCAGAACACCGCATGGTAGTTCCAGATTTCAGCAGCAATACCTGCCAGCGAGCCAGCGATAATCCAGCCGACGCGGATAGTATTGGTATACAACGTTGTTGCGGAACCCGCCTGTCCTGGCATCAAATCCTGAAAATAGAGCATGCCGATCCCACCAAGAATGCCGATGTAGATTGCATTCAGCAGTTGTAATCCCAGCAGCACGACTGGAGAGTGCGCAACCAGCATCCCTGCGTAGAAACAAAAGCCTGCCGCTACTGCAATGGACATCAGCAGCCGTTTACCCAGCCGTTTTGCGAAGTAACCTGCAATCAGCATTGTCGGGATTTCCAGCCCGGCTGCCGTACCCATCATTACACCCGCGAGCTTTTCCGGGAGATGCAATTCATTAATGATAAACAGCGGCATGTTAATGATGTAGAGACTATTGGTGCCCCACATTAAGGTGCAAATGGCGAACAGCAGTAAGGTATCCCGTCTGTTGCGGCGGGGGGCTTCCAGTACTCCCGTCGCCAGCGGCACGTCTTTACGCATTGAGGGTAAAAATAACCACACCATCGCGCCGCACACCACAAACGCCACAGCGGCGCTCAGATACATCACTGTAAAGCTAAACCCCATCGCCAGCGCATAGGCCAGCGGCGGGCCAATCACCCAGGCCAGGGAAACCTGGGCACGCAGAATAGAGCTGAACATCACGGCTTCACGGCCCGTGCGATCGGCATGTTCTCGGGCCAGCGCAAACATTTGCGGGTTGGCGGTCGAACCAAAACTGCTAAGGAAAACGCCGATAAACAGCAAAATAAAATAGTTGCGATTCCAGGCGAATAACACACAGGCCAGCATGCCCAATGCACAACAGAAGACGATCAATGTTTTGCGGTCGCCTTTTTTGTCTGAACGTCCCGCCAGAAACTGACTGACCAGAATGCCTATCACGGCGCTCCCGGTAAAAAAGAAACCGACCATGGCCGGACGCGCATGCACTTCATCGGTCAGAAAAAGGCTTAGCGTAGGGGTTTGTAACGCACCGGCAATCCCGGTAAGAAAGGCAACAATAAGGAAAGCCGTAGACGTCAGGTCAAACGTTTTTGGCGAGGCGGCAGCGGGGGTGTTGTGCATGTTTCAGTATCAGTAATATGAAGAGACGCGGAGTTTACGCCGCCTGTTAAAAAATAAACAGGTGCCTGAATCAAATTCAACACGAAAAATCAAAATGGCATTTCACCCTAATTCTTTACTGTTGCTGACGCTGCTGAAATTTAACAGCAATGCCTTTTTTCGACTTCAGCAAAGTGAAGTGTAAGAGATGAAAATGTGCATTGCCTCAAAATTTCTCGATCAAAAATTGAAGTTTTCTTGCATGCTGAAGCAGAAAGCGCAAGACTTCTTGAAACGTTTCAGCGCTGTTCGATTTCCTGTGATGAAACCGTATAGCGTATTTTTTCTCATGTTAGCTGAATCGTTTCAATTCAGCAGGAGAGGAGAACCATGTTTCAGTTATCCGTTCAGGACATTCACCCGGGCGAACAGGCCGGAGATAAAAATGAGGCCATTCGCAAGGTTGCCGCTGTGTTAGTGCAGGCCGGTAACGTCGCGGAGGGCTATGTTGATGGCATGCTTGCGCGCGAACAGCAAACGTCCACTTTTCTCGGCAACGGGATTGCCATTCCCCACGGTACCACCGACACGCGCGATCAGGTGCTGAAAACCGGCGTTCAGGTTTATCAGTTCCCGCAGGGTGTTACCTGGGGCGACGGTCAGGTTGCCTATGTTGCTATTGGGATTGCCGCCAGCTCCGATGAACATCTTGGTTTGCTGCGTCAGCTAACGCATGTACTCAGCGACGATTCCGTTGCTGAACAGCTTAAATCAGCTACCACGGCTGAAGAGTTGCGCGCGTTGCTGATGGGTGAAAAGCAAAGTGAACAGCTTAAGCTCGACAACGAAACGCTGACGCTGGATGTTGCTGCCACCGATCTGGTGACGCTGCAGGCGCTGAACGCCGCGCGTCTGAAAGAAGCGGGCGCAGTGGACGCGGCGTTTGTTGCGAATGTGATTAACGAGCAACCAATGAATCTGGGGCAGGGGATCTGGCTGAGTGACAGCGCGCAGGGCAATCTGCGTAGCGCCATCGCTGTAAGCCGTGCTGCAAATGTATTTGACGTCCAGGGTGAAAAAGCCGCGCTGTTGGTGACCGCTGCGATGGCTGACGATCAGCCTGTTGCGGTACTGAAGCGTCTGGGGGATTTGTTGCTGGACAATAAAGCTGACCGCCTGCTGAACGCTGATGCGGCCACCGTGCTGGCGCTGCTGACCAGCGATGACGCACTGACTGACGATGTGCTGAATGCTGAGTTCGTGGTTCGCAATGAGCACGGCCTGCATGCCCGTCCGGGGACCATGCTGGTCAATACGATTAAACAATTTAACAGTGAAATTACCGTGGCAAACCTTGATGGAACTGGCAAACCAGCAAATGGACGTAGTCTGATGAAAGTTGTGGCATTGGGCGTGAAAAAGGGACACCGTCTGCGCTTTACGGCTCAGGGCGCTGATGCTGAACAGGCGCTGAAAGCGATTGGCGACGCCATCGCTGCCGGTCTCGGGGAGGGCGCATAATGAGCAGACGTGTTGCAACCATCACGTTGAATCCGGCGTATGACCTGGTCGGATTCTGTCCTGAAATTGAACGTGGTGAAGTCAATCTGGTGAAAACCACCGGGCTGCACGCGGCAGGTAAAGGCATCAATGTTGCTAAAGTTCTCAAGGACTTGGGTATTGACGTTACCGTCGGCGGTTTTCTGGGCAAAGACAACCAGGACGGTTTTCAGCAATTGTTCAGCGAACTGGGCATTGCTAACCGTTTTCAGGTCGTGCAGGGGCGTACCCGCATCAACGTCAAGCTGACGGAAAAAGACGGTGAGGTGACAGACTTTAACTTTTCCGGTTTCGACGTTACCCCCGCTGACTGGGAACGCTTCGTCACTGATTCCCTGAGCTGGCTGGGTCAGTTCGATATGGTTTGCGTCAGCGGCAGTTTGCCCAGCGGCGTGAGCCCGGAAGCGTTCACCGACTGGATGACGCGCCTGCGTAGTCAGTGTCCGTGCATTATCTTTGATAGTAGCCGTGAAGCGTTAGTCGCAGGTCTCAAAGCCTCCCCGTGGTTGGTGAAACCAAATCGTCGCGAGCTGGAGATTTGGGCGGGGCGCAAGCTGCCTGAAATGAAGGATGTCATTGAAGCGGCGCACGCACTGCGTGAACAAGGTATTGCTCATGTGGTGATCTCCCTGGGCGCAGAAGGCGCGCTGTGGGTGAACGCGTCGGGTGAGTGGATCGCAAAACCGCCTTCGGTTGATGTGGTCAGCACCGTGGGGGCCGGGGATTCAATGGTCGGCGGCCTGATTTATGGCCTGCTGATGCGTGAATCCAGTGAGCATACGCTACGCCTGGCGACGGCTGTCGCTGCACTGGCGGTCAGTCAGAGTAATGTGGGAATTACCGATCGTCCTCAGTTGGCCGCAATGATGGCGCGTGTCGACTTACAACCGTTTAACTGACAGCAGGAGAGGCATAATGAAAACGCTGCTGATAATTGACGCTAACCTCGGACAGGCCCGCGCTTATATGGCGAAGACCCTGCTCGGCGCGGCGGCACAAAAAGCAAACCTGGAAATTATCGATAATCCGAATGACGCTGAACTGGCCATCGTCCTGGCCGATGCCATCCCTAATGACAATGCGTTGAACGGTAAAAAAGTCTGGCTGGGCGACATTGCCCGCGCGGTTGCGCACCCTGAACTGTTTCTCAGCGAAGCAAAAGGGCATGCGAAGCCTTACAGCGCACCGGCTGTCGCGACGTCTGTCTCCACGACCAGCGGTCCGAAGCGCGTGGTAGCGGTGACCGCGTGCCCGACGGGTGTCGCACATACCTTTATGGCGGCTGAAGCCATTGAAACCGAAGCGAAAAAACGCGGCTGGTGGGTGAAGGTTGAAACCCGTGGCTCTGTGGGGGCAGGCAATGCTATCACGCCGGAAGAAGTGGCGCAGGCCGACCTGGTGATCGTTGCGGCCGACATTGAAGTGGATCTGGCGAAATTTGCCGGTAAGCCGATGTATCGTACCTCCACCGGTCTGGCATTGAAGAAAACCGCCCAGGAACTGGATAAAGCTGTTGCAGAAGCGGTTGTGTATGAACCCGCGAGCAAAGCGCAGACGGCAACCAGCGAAGGTAAAAAAGAGAGCGCGGGAGCCTATCGTCATCTGCTGACGGGGGTTTCCTACATGCTGCCGATGGTGGTGGCAGGTGGTCTGTGTATTGCGCTTTCCTTTGCCTTTGGTATCGAAGCCTTCAAGGTAGAAGGTACTCTGGCGGCGGCGCTGATGCAGATTGGCGGCGGTTCGGCTTTTGCCCTGATGGTGCCGGTTCTGGCGGGTTACATTGCTTTCTCAATTGCCGATCGTCCGGGTCTGACTCCGGGTCTTATCGGCGGTATGTTAGCCGTGAGCACCGGTTCCGGCTTTATTGGCGGGATCATTGCCGGTTTTCTTGCGGGTTATGTGGCGAAGGCTATCAGCACGAAGCTGAAATTGCCGCAGAGTATGGAAGCACTGAAACCTATCCTGATTATTCCGCTGATTTCCAGCCTCGTGGTAGGTCTGGCGATGATCTATCTCATCGGTAAACCAGTGGCAGGCATTCTGGAAGGGTTAACGCACTGGCTGCAAACCATGGGTACCGCGAATGCGGTCCTGCTGGGCGCTATCCTCGGTGGGATGATGTGTACGGACATGGGTGGGCCGGTGAACAAAGCCGCCTATGCGTTTGGTGTGGGTCTGCTGAGTACGCAAACCTATGCGCCAATGGCGGCGATTATGGCGGCGGGCATGGTTCCTCCTCTGGCGCTGGGTCTGGCAACACTGGTTGCACGCCGTAAATTCGACAAAGCGCAGCAGGAAGGGGGCAAAGCCGCTCTGGTACTGGGTCTGTGCTTCATCACTGAAGGCGCCATTCCTTTCGCTGCCCGCGATCCGATGCGTGTTCTGCCGTGCTGTATTGTTGGCGG
The DNA here is from genome assembly GCF_037053465.1 of Citrobacter amalonaticus. Classification (GTDB taxonomy): domain Bacteria; phylum Pseudomonadota; class Gammaproteobacteria; order Enterobacterales; family Enterobacteriaceae; genus Citrobacter_A; species Citrobacter_A amalonaticus_H. The sequence continues at coordinate 238,636 of NZ_JBALIF010000003.1, read as the reverse complement.
CGCATTAACCGGCGCGATCTCCATGGCGGTTGGCGCGAAACTGATGGCACCGCACGGCGGTCTGTTTGTTCTGCTGATCCCGGGTGCAATTACCCCCGTACTGGGCTACCTGCTGGCGATTATTGCCGGTACGCTGGTCGCGGGTCTGGCCTACGCTTTCCTGAAGCGTCCGGAAGAGAGTACGGTCGCAAAAGCGGCATAACACGATCGGTCTCACACAAAGGCAGAGGATTCTCTGCCTTTTTTTATCTCTATTTTGTGTTCTTCCTCCCAACTTTTCCCTCCCTTACAAACTGTATCTATAAAAAATTGTGATTCTGTTCATGTCTGGTGGTTTTTGTCCTTTCCAGTTGGTTTACTTTTATAAAAACAGGCTTACTATAAACATATGTTTGATTGTGAACATGTGCTCTAATATGAATAAGAGCGCGATGAAAAGACTTAACGAACTCATTGTCATGGTATTTACATACCAGGGGATGTGCTATGCGCGAAAAGGATTACATAATCACGATTGGTTCCGCCAATATGGATGTTGCAGGATATTCGCATGCTTCTTTAAATTATGCGGATTCAAATCCGGGAAAAATTAAATTTACGCCAGGTGGGGTAGGGCGCAATATCGCTCATAATCTTGCGTTGCTGGGTAAGAATTCATGGCTAATGACCGCAGTAGGTAATGATTTCTATGGACAATCATTACTGGCACAAACCAGGCAGTCAGGTGTACATGTTGATAATTGCCTGATTGTTGCCGGTGAAAATACATCAAGTTATTTATCACTGCTCGATAATACCGGTGAAATGCTGGTAGCGATTAATGACATGAGTATTACCGATCATATTTCAGCCGCATTTTTATCGCAGCATGTTGATTTTATTCGCGGTGCCAGCGTTATTGTGGCTGACTGCAATATCAGTGAAGAGGCGCTGGGGTGGTTGCTGGATAACGCCTGTGATGTCCCGGTGTTTGTTGACCCGGTGTCGGCATGGAAATGCGTCAAAATTCGTGAGCGTTTAGCACAAATACACACCCTGAAACCGAATCGCCTGGAGGCGGAAACGCTCAGCGGTATCGCCCTCTCCGGACGTGATGATGTCGAGAAAGTCGCCGACTGGTTCCATGCGCGAGGGCTGAACCGACTGGTACTCAGCATGGGCGGTGACGGCGTTTATTACAGTGAAATGCGCGGTGTCCGTGGCTGGTCGCTACCGATAAAAACGCAGGTGGTTAATGTCACCGGCGCCGGCGACGCCATGATGGCGGGACTCGCTGCCTGTTGGGTTGAAGGGATGCCTTTTATTGATTCTATCCGATTTGCGCAGGGTTGTTCGTCAATGGCATTAGCCAGTGAATATACCAACAACCCTGAATTATCTGTTGCGAACGTTAAAACTCTAGTGGAGAAAACAGAATGTCTGAATTAACGATTTCCTCTGAATTATTACATATTTCGCCAGAAGTCCAGGAAGCCATTAACAGTAAAAAGCCGATTGTTGCGCTTGAATCTACTATTATTTCTCACGGCATGCCATTTCCACAAAATGCGCAAACAGCCATCGAAGTAGAAGAGACTATCCGTAAACACGGTGCTGTTCCTGCCACGATCGCTATTATTGGCGGCGTAATGAAAGTGGGATTAAGTAAAGAAGAAATTGAATTATTAGGCCGCGAAGGACATAACGTCACTAAAGTCAGTCGTCGTGATTTACCATTTGTGGTTGCTGGTGGAAAAAATGGTGCGACAACCGTCGCCTCAACCATGATTATTGCCGCGCTTGCGGGTATTCACGTATTTGCGACGGGCGGAATTGGTGGCGTACACCGTGGCGCGGAACATACTTTTGATATTTCCGCCGATCTCCAGGAACTGGCGCATACCAATGTTACGGTAGTGTGTGCCGGTGCGAAATCTATTCTCGATTTAGGGTTAACCACGGAATATTTAGAAACATTCGGTGTGCCATTAATTGGTTATCAGACCAAATCGCTGCCGGCATTTTTCTGTCGTACCAGCCCGTTTGACGTCAGCATTCGTCTTGACAGCGCAAAAGACATTGCCCGGGCGATGGCGGTGAAATGGCAAACCGGCCTGAACGGTGGTCTGGTTGTCGCCAATCCCATTCCGGAAACTTATGCCATGGCGGAAGAGAAAATTAATGCAGCGATTGACCAGGCGGTCAGGGAAGCTGAAGAGCAGGGCGTTGTAGGCAAAGAGAGCACGCCGTTCCTGCTGGCGCGCGTTGCGGAATTAACCGGAGGCGACAGCCTGAAGTCCAACATTCAACTGGTGTTCAACAACGCTGTACTGGCCTGCGAGATTGCAAAGGAATACCAGCGTCTTGCCTGATAACAACGAACGGGCAGCGTGCGGTCGCCCGAAACAACCCAAACCTGGCCTCGCGCCGGGTTTCCTGGCATGAAGGGAAATCATTATGGACATAATGAGAAGTGTTGTGGGGATGGCGGTATTGCTGGTGATCGCATACTTGCTGTCGGTGAATAAAAAGCGCATCAGCCTGCGCACCGTAGGCGCGGCTCTGGTACTGCAAATCGCGATCGGCGGGATTATGCTCTACTTCCCGCCAGGAAAATGGCTGGTCGAACAGGCCGCGCTGGGCGTGCATAAAGTGATGTCATACAGTGATGCGGGCAGTGCCTTTATTTTTGGCTCTCTGGTTGGGCCAAAAATGGATGTGTTGTTTGATGGTGCCGGATTTATCTTCGCCTTCCGCGTGCTACCGGCCATTATTTTTGTGACTGCACTTATCAGTCTGCTGTACTACATCGGCGTGATGGGACTGCTGATTCGCATTCTGGGCGGGATTTTCCAGAAGGCGCTGAACATCAGCAAAATTGAATCTTTTGTCGCGGTGACGACGATTTTCCTCGGTCAGAACGAGATCCCGGCGATCGTGAAACCGTTTATTAACCGCCTGAATCGCAATGAGCTGTTTACTGCCATTTGTAGCGGCATGGCCTCAATTGCCGGTTCGATGATGATTGGTTATGCCGGTATGGGCGTGCCGATTGATTATCTGCTGGCGGCGTCGCTGATGGCGATTCCCGGCGGGATCCTGTTTGCCCGTATTTTGAGTCCGGCAACGGAGGCGTCACAAGTGACCTTCGAAAATCTCTCCTTCACCGAGACGCCGCCAAAAAGCATTATCGAGGCGGCGGCCAGCGGCGCGATGACCGGCCTGAAAATTGCCGCTGGTGTGGCGACGGTGGTGATGGCGTTTGTCGCCATTATCGCGCTGATCAACGGTATTCTCGGCGGCGTTGGCGGCTGGTTTGGCTTTGGACACGCCACGCTTGAAGGGATCTTTGGTTGGGTTTTAGCGCCGCTGGCGTGGATTATGGGCGTTGACTGGAGCGATGCAACCCTTGCCGGAAGCCTGATTGGCCAGAAACTGGCGATTAACGAATTTGTCGCCTATCTGAACTTCTCTCCCTATTTGCAGGCTGGCGGAACCCTTGATGTGAAAACCATCGCCATCATCTCCTTTGCGCTATGCGGGTTTGCCAACTTTGGTTCTATCGGCGTGGTGGTGGGGGCATTTTCCGCCATTGCGCCACAGCGGGCGCCGGAAATTGCTCAGTTAGGGATGCGCGCGCTCGCGGCAGCCACGCTCTCTAACCTGATGAGTGCGACGATTGCCGGATTCTTTATCGGTCTGGCGTAGAGGATGATATTGCCGGATGGCGGCCTGAAGGGGGCATCCCGGGCCGCCATCCGACATTGCGTTCATACCTGAGCGGTATTGAGCAAATAGAGCGCGTTATCGGCAGAAAGGGTAGGGTTGTTAATACTGACGCTGGCGCGCGACAGGGCGGCACAGGCCATCGCGAAATTTGCGCTCTCGCGAAATTCGCTTCCTTCGAGAAAGCTGTAAATCAACCCGGCCATAAAGCCGTCGTCGGCGCCGAAGCTGTCCACAACCGTATACGCAGGCGGCGTGAGTAAGAACTGCTCGCCGTCTCTTTGACTGCAAAAGACTGATTCATCTTCCAGACAGACAAACATCTGCCTGATACCCCGTTGATGCAGGGCATTCACCGCGCGGGCGCGATCGGCATCACCGTTGATGGGCTGACCCCAGAGTATTTCCAGCTCTTTTTGCGTGAGTTTCAGAGTATGAATTCGGGTAAACCAGGTTTTCACTTTGGTCGCCTTGAACTCAGAAACGGTATCCACAAACACCGGGATCTCATCGGCGACCGTAAAGACCCACTCCAGGGCTTCCGGCGTCAGGTTACAGTCCGCCAGCACCACACCAGAGTGGCGAATTAAATCGCGTGAACTGTTCAGGAGTTGCGGCGTGAGCTGCTGCAAAATGTGGGTGTCGTTAATCGCCAGCACCGTCTCTTCCTGTTGATTGGCAATAGAGAGATAGGTCGAGGTGTTATGACCGTGCAGACGAATACAACTGGAAATATTGACTCCCGCCTGGCGCGTTTGTTCCAGCAGGGTTTCACCGTAAAAATCACTGCCGACAGCGGAAATCAGATGCACATCGCGACCCAACAGCGCGAGGTTATGGGCGATATTGCGCCCGACGCCGCCCGCGGAGCAGTGGATGCTCCCTGGGTTGGATGCCGCCTGTGGATAGTGGATGTCCGCCATACCGCGAATATCCATGTTAATCGCCCCTACAACCACGCAATAGGCCTGTTCGGTCAGGATGTAACCTTTGCCTTTAATTGCTCCTTTGCGCATCAGATCCATGATGTGCGCGGCAACGCGTGAGCGGCTGATCTGCAAAATATCGGCAATTTCGTTTTGCTGAATCAGGGGATTGCGGCGCAGGATTTTGAGTATCTGTTTTTCCCTGTCGTTCATGATTACGCAACCGCCTGTTCAGTCTGCTGCGCTTTCAGCCAGGCAATCTCTTCTGCCCAGATGTCGGGATTAATGGTTTCCAGTACCAGTGGAATGCCGTCGAAACGCGAGTCCTGCATGATCCAGCGAAATGCGTCATGACCGATGTTGCCTTCACCGAGGCTGTGATGGCGGTCGACCCGGCTACCGAAGGCGCTTTTGGCATCATTAAGATGCATACCGCGTAGATACTGAAAGCCTACGATGCGCTCGAATTCAGCGAAGGTTTTTTCGCACTCAGCCGCAGAACGGAGATCGTAACCAGCGGCGAAAGCGTGACAGGTGTCGATGCAGACGCCAACGCGGGATTTGTCTTCAACGCCGTCAATGATGGCGGCCAGGTGTTCGAATTTGAACCCGAGATTGCTGCCCTGTCCGGCGGTATTTTCGATAACCGCAGTGACGCCTTTAGTCTGGCTAAGCGTGATATTGATGGATTCGGCGATCTTCGCCAGGCACTCGTCTTCTGAAATTTGCATCAGGTGGCTACCCGGATGGAAGTTAAGCAGTGTTAAGCCGAGCTGCTCGCAGCGCTGCATTTCATCCAGAAACGCGTCGCGGGATTTTTCCAGCGCGTCGCTGACCGGATGGCCAAGATTAATCAGATAGCTGTCGTGCGGCAGGATTTGCGCTGACGTAAAGTGATATTTCTCACAGGCGGCTTTAAAGTCATCGATGATTTGCGAGGTGAGGGGGGCGGCGCGCCATTGACGCTGATTTTTGGTGAAAAGCGCAAATGCGGTTGCGTCGATTTCAGCAGCGCGAATGACGGCATTTGCCAGTCCGCCAGCCGCGCTGACGTGTGCTCCGATGTATTTCATTAAAGACTCCTGTTAACCCAATACGCGTTATCTTTCAGGCTGATTCTGCGTATTTGAAAATTGAAACTTGTCAATCATAGCGGGTTAACAGGGTCGGGATGTAGCGAATTATGCAATAACGTGCTGAACCACCAGGTTAATCACACCGCCACCGACAATCAGCCAGATGAACAGCGCCAGCGCCATCAGCAGCGGTTTTGCCCCGGCTTTTTTCAGCGCGCTGACATGGGTGGTCAGCCCTAATGCCGCCATCGCCATCGCCAGCAGTACCGTATCCAGCGTGATCAGCATGTTGACGACGGCCTGCGGTAACAGGTGGAACGAGTTGAAAATGGCGACCACGATGAACAGAATCGCAAACCACGGAATAGTGATTTTGCTTTTTTCACCACCGTTGGCTGGTGAAAGCTGTTTCACGCGCGCCGCCATAAAGATAAGGAACGGCGCCAGCATCATCACGCGCAGCATTTTTGCAATGACCGCCGCGTTTTCTGCATCCGGGTTAATCGCGTGCCCTGCGGCAACCACCTGGGCGACTTCATGCATGGTTGAACCAATAAAGATGCCGTAGGTTTCCGGACTAAACCAGTGCGCCAGCAGTGGGTACATCGCCGGGTACAGGAAGATAGCCATCGTACCGAAGATCACTACCGTTGCCACGGCGACCGTCACTTTGCTGGCCTCCGCTTTGACGACCGGCTCGGTTGCCAGTACGGCTGCCGCGCCGCAAATACTGCTACCGGCACCAATCAGCCAACTGGTCTGTCTGTCCAGCCCAAAGACTTTTTGCCCCAGAAAGCAGGCCAACATAAAGGTGCTCGACAGGGTCAGGATGTCGATCACAATACCACTGACGCCGACATCGGCAATTTGCGCGAACGTCAGGCGAAAACCGTAAAGGATAATCCCCAGTCGTAACAGATGTTGTTTGGCAAACAGTACGCCGCCATCACAGCTTTTCCAGATGTGCGGATAGACGGTGTTGCCTATCACCATCCCCACTAAAATGGCTAAGGTCAGGGCGCTGAACCCGGCCCCCGCCACGGCGGGAATGGAACCACCCCATAAGGCAACGCCTGTAATTACTGCACTCAGGGCGAGCCCTGGAATAAAATGCCACACGGTACGACGATGATTCGTTAAGGTGAGTTCTGTCATTGCCTTCTCCTCTTTTCTGGGCAGAAGAGTACGGCGAACTGGTTTAAAAATAAAATTGATTATATATTTATAATTAATCTTTATAAGTGGTAAGCGACCATGCACATCACCCTGCGGCAACTCGAAGTGTTCACCGAAGTTTTGAAAAGCGGCTCAACGACGCAAGCGTCCGTGATGCTGGCCTTATCGCAGTCTGCGGTCAGTGCGGCGCTGACCGATCTGGAAGGTCAGCTTGGCGTGCAGTTATTTGATCGCGTGGGTAAACGGCTAGTGGTGAACGAACATGGGCGTTTACTCTATCCGCGGGCGCTGGCGCTGCTGGAACAGGCGGTGGAGATTGAGCAACTGTTTCGTGAGGACAACGGGGCTATTCGCGTGTATGCCAGTAGTACCATCGGCAACTATATCCTGCCTGGAGTGATCGCCCGCTATCGGCATGACTTTCCCGATCTCCCGCTGGAACTGAGCGTCGGTAACAGTCAGGATGTCGTTACGGCGGTGCTCGATTTTCGGGTAGATATTGGTTTGATCGAAGGACCCTGCCACAGCACAGAGATTATCTCAGAGCCGTGGCTGGACGATGAGCTGGTGGTGTTCGCCGCGCCGTCATCGCCACTGGCGCAGGGGCCGGTAACACTTGAACAGCTTGCCTGCGCGCCGTGGATCCTGCGCGAGCGTGGTTCCGGTACGCGGGAAATTGTCGATTATCTGCTGCTGTCACACTTGCCTAAATTTGAAATGGCGATGGAACTGGGAAACTCAGAGGCCATTAAACACGCGGTGCGTCATGGGCTTGGCATTAGCTGCCTGTCGCGGCGGGTCATTGATGAGCAACTGCAGGCCGGGACCCTGTGTGAAGTTGCCGTGCCGCTTCCCCGACTGGTGCGCACACTCTGGCGCGTTCATCACCGGCAGAAACACCTTTCCAGCGCGTTGCAGCGTTTCCTTAGCTACTGTGAATAACCGGTTCCGGAACGGATGGCGCTAAGTGTATAAGCTTTGCAAACAGCGGATTCACTATTCTCTGCTATTACTTATAATCCGCGGCCAGTCATGAAGGTCTCTTATAACTGCGCATTTGTGCCGGAAGGAGAGCGTTTCGTCTGCTACAATCGCGCCTCATTTTTTGGATGGATAGCATTTTCACATGGTTTCCGAAACTAAAACCACAGAAGCGCCCGCGCTACGCCGCGAACTGAAGGCGCGTCACCTGACGATGATTGCCATTGGCGGTTCTATCGGAACAGGTCTTTTCGTTGCATCGGGTGCAACCATTTCCGCAGCAGGTCCAGGCGGGGCGCTGTTTTCTTATATTCTGATTGGCCTGATGGTGTACTTCCTGATGACCAGTCTGGGTGAGCTGGCGGCATATATGCCGGTGTCCGGTTCATTTGCAACTTACGGTCAGAACTATGTAGAAGAGGGCTTTGGCTTCGCGCTGGGCTGGAACTACTGGTACAACTGGGCGGTGACCATCGCCGTTGACCTTGTGGCGGCACAACTGGTGATGAGCTGGTGGTTCCCCGATACGCCGGGCTGGATCTGGAGCGCGCTGTTCCTGGGCGTAATCTTCCTGCTGAACTACATTTCGGTCAGAGGCTTCGGCGAAGCGGAATATTGGTTTTCGCTTATCAAAGTGGCGACGGTGATTATCTTTATCATTGTCGGCGTAATGATGATCGTGGGCATTTTCAAAGGCGCCCAGCCGGTGGGCTGGAGCAACTGGACGACGGGCGATGCGCCGTTTGCCGGTGGCTTTGCGGCAATGATAGGTGTGGCGATGATTGTCGGCTTCTCCTTCCAGGGAACGGAGCTGATTGGTATTGCTGCCGGTGAATCTGAAGATCCGGAAAAGAACATTCCGCGTGCGGTGCGTCAGGTGTTCTGGCGAATCCTGTTGTTCTATGTCTTCGCGATCCTGATTATCAGCCTGATCATTCCATACACCGATCCAAGCCTGCTGCGTAACGATGTTAAAGATATCAGCGTCAGTCCGTTTACGCTGGTCTTCCAGCATGCGGGACTGCTCTCTGCGGCTGCGGTGATGAATGCGGTGATCCTGACGGCGGTCCTGTCTGCGGGTAACTCCGGCATGTACGCGTCAACCCGTATGCTTTACACCCTGGCCTGCGACGGCAAAGCGCCGCGTGTTTTCGCGAAGCTTTCTCGTGGCGGCGTTCCGCGTAATGCACTGTATGCCACCACGGTCATTGCCGGTCTGTGCTTCCTGACGTCTATGTTCGGCAACCAGACCGTATACCTGTGGCTGTTGAACACCTCCGGGATGACCGGTTTTATCGCCTGGCTGGGCATCGCGATCAGTCACTATCGTTTCCGTCGCGGCTATGTGCTGCAGGGGCATGATGTGAAAGATCTGCCATACCGTTCAGGTTTCTTCCCGCTGGGGCCGATCTTCGCCTTTGTCCTGTGCCTGATTATCACGCTGGGACAAAACTATGAAGCGTTCCTTAAAGATTCCATTGACTGGGGCGGCGTGGCGGCAACCTATATCGGCATTCCGCTGTTCCTGATTATCTGGTTCGGCTACAAGCTGACGAAAGGAACGCACTTTGTTCGCTACAGTGAAATGCACTTTCCGGAACGTGTGAAGAAACCGCGTTAAGCGCTTCAGATAAGCACTAATACAAAAGCCCCGATTTCACGGGGCTTTTTGCTGGGCGGCATTCAGAAGTTGTACGTCAGACCTACCGTATAGCGACGACCATCCAGAATGGTGTCATAGGTGTCGTAATCAATCTGCTTATCCAGCGCGTTGTACACACCCGCCGTCACCAGCAAGTTCTTATTGGCGTTGTAGCGAACACCCACATCAACCTGCGTATAGGACGGCGTCCCCTGGGACATCGAGGTGCGGCTCAGATATTCGGACGTTTTTCCGCGAAAATTCAGGCGACTCCAGACGCCGACGACCTCAGTCGCCTGCCAGTCCAGCGTAGTATTGAACATATGTTTTGGCATTTTGTTCAGGGGCTTACCTGAGAACTGACCGCTCTTCTGTTCAGATTCGGTATAAGTGTAGTTTGCTGTCCAGTTAAGATCGCGTGTTACCTTCCAGCCGAATGTTGACTCCACACCGCGCATGTTGGCTTTATCCACGTTCACACGATCGCTGACAAAGTCATAGCTGGTACTGCCAATCGTACAGGCCGGGTCGGCGCTGCTGTTGCAACGACGAACTTCGGTGATTTTATCTTTGAAATCCGTGTTAAACAGGGTGATGCCGGCGTTGAGATTTTCACCGTTATCCCACAGCAGTCCCAGCTCTTCGCTCAGACTCTTTTCCGGTTTCAGATCCGGATTGCCGACGATAATCCCGTTCAGACGCCCCCCTCCGGTGACCTGGCCCCAGCTCGCGGAAGATTGACGCAGATCCGGCGCGCGGTAACCTGCGGAAACCCCACCTTTTAAGGTCCATTGGTCGCTCAGATGCCAGACGCCGTAACCGCGTGGCGTCCAGTTGTCACCGTAGTTTTCGTCTTTATCCATACGAATGCCGCCCGTCAGGGTGAAACTGTCGGTCATCGCCCATTCATCTTCTGCAAACAGCGCCCAGCTCCAGCGGGTCAGTTTATTCAGACCATCAGCCGCTTCCAGTTGGTTGCCGTTATCGCGCAGTTTTTCATAACGATACTGACCGCCCAGCGTCAGGGTATGAGCGCCGAGGAAAATCTGGTTCTGGTTATTAAAGATCGTGTTGTACGACTTCATCTCACGACCCGGATTGTTGGTCTCTTCCTGCTGAATATAGCTGGTGCTGTTGAAATCATCGTAATAGCCGCTGTGCGTCAATGAATACGTTGTGTGTTCGTAGCGGCTTTCACTTTTCGTGTTGGGTTTACAGGTTCCGTTTCGGCAGCTTTCTGCCGCCATTGATTTGCCTGGCGTACTGTCGCGATCCTGCAATTCACGGGCGATATCAAAATCGATGTCGTTTTTGTCGTCCGGAGTAAAGTTAAGGGTCAGACCGCCGTTACGCAGGCGCTGTTCATTATACCCGTTGACTATTTGGTCCTCCGCACGACGCGACAGTAATCCGGTCACTTTCGCGCCTAACAGACCGTCGATTAGCGGGCCAGAGGCATAAGCGTTGGTCTGGAACAGATCGCCGGAATCGCTGTTTTCCTGGAATGTTGCATCGCCGTGCAGGGAACCGTTCCAGCCTTTGGTGTTCGAGACCTTTTTGGTGATCACGTTAATCACGCCGCCCATTGCATCGGAACCGTAAAGCGATGACATTGGCCCGCGGATGACCTCAATACGCTCGATTGATTCCAGCGGTGGCAGCCAGCCTTGTTCGATACCGGCGTTATCGCTGTTCGGGCGCGTACCACGGGTGCTGATACGTTTGCCGTTCACCAGGAATAATGTGTACTGTGAGGCCATCCCGCGAATACTGATGTCACTGCTGCTGCCCCCACCGGTGACCACCACGCCAGGCACATCTTTCAGTGCGTCGGTGACATCGCGGTAGGCTTTATCTTCAATTTGCTGTTTTGAGATAACGGAAATTGAAGCCGGGGCGTTCTGAATTTTCTGCTCAAATCCCGTCGCGGTAACCACGACGGTATCCTGATCGGCAGCATGGCTGAGTGATGGGAGGCACGCCGCGCTGACTGCGACGGCAATAGCCTTAACGTGAGGTATAGTCATTTTGTCATTCCATTAAATGAGAAAAACCGCGTGTCATGTGAAAGGCCATGACAACTGTATGTGTTTGTCTTATAAGAACTCTTTGCGGTAAAGAAGCGGGGAGAATTGTACAAAACAATGAATATTTGTAAATACAAATGATAATTGAAATCATTTGTATTTGTTGGTTTTTGCAGGGAAATCATTCTGATTCAATAAGATAGAGAAACGTAAATCCGGAGGGAAGAGGAAGAGATGATGGAAAATCAGGAACAAAAAAGGAGGGCGTGGTGCCCTCCGGATGCTATTTCATAAGATGTTCTGCATGAAAACGCAGATGATCCTCAATAAAAGAGGCAATGAAGAAATAGCTGTGATCGTAACCAGGCTGAATACGCAGCGTCATCGGCCATGCGGTATGGCGTGCGGCTTCAGCCAGAACGGCGGGCTGTAACTGATCGGCCAGAAACTGATCGCTGTCGCCCTGGTCGATCAGCGTTGGAATGGCGTCTTCCGGCTTACTGGCATACATCAATGTGCAACTGTCCCATTCGGCCCAGGTGGATTTATCGTCGCCCAGGTAGGCGCTAAACGCTTTTTCGCCCCACGGTACACGACACGGATTAACAATAGGCGCGAAGGCAGAAACGCTGGTGTATTTACCTGGGTTTTTTAGCGCCATGATCAACGCGCCGTGACCGCCCATTGAGTGCCCACTGATCGCACAACGGTCGCTGACGTTGAATTGCGTCTGAATCAGGGCCGGCAATTCATCGCGCACATAGTCATACATCCGGTAGTGGGCTGCCCATGGTTGTTGCGTTGCGTTGAGATAAAAACCGGCCCCCTGACCCAGGTCATAACCCTCATCGTTGGCGATTTGTTCACCGCGCGGACTGGTATCCGGCATGACTAATACCATTCCCAACCTGGCGGCGATACGTTGTGCGCCTGCTTTGGTGGTGAAATTTTCGTCATTACAGGTTAATCCGGACAGCCAGTACAGCACAGGCGGTGGGGTATTATCACGAGGCGGGGGGAGAAAAATGCTGAACGTCATTGCGCAGTTCAGCGTGGTGGAGTCGTGCCGCCAGCGTTGTTGCCAGCCTTCAAAACAGCGGTGCTCTTCGAGCATTTCCATGCGTGGCTCCTTGTTGTGTTGAACCTGAATGTGTTCGCAAACTCCCCATAATACAGATAATTCATGGCACTGTGAGTAACTTTCACTTCCGAATTCAGCAAACTTGCTTCATCATCTGCACAACCCCGATTTAACATTTCCCGCTGCTTTGTCCAGTACGCGGTTTGAAAGGCAACAGCAATTTCAACAATTATCGTTGTGAATACTGGATTATGTGCGCGGCCTCACGCACAATAATCGGGCTGTCTACAGCCTACAAACTTTGCCCCACGCAGGGCAGAGGCGGCACACCTGCAGGAGAAGAATAGATGTCATCACTCAGTAAAGAAGCTGCCCTGGTTCATGAAGCGCTGGTTGCGCGAGGCCTGGAAACGCCGCTGCGCCCGCCCATGCATGAGATGGATAACGAAACGCGCAAACGTCTTATCTCAGGCCATATGACCGAGATTATGCAATTGCTGAATCTCGATCTGAGCGATGACAGCCTGATGGAAACGCCGCATCGTATCGCTAAGATGTATGTGGATGAGATTTTCTCGGGGCTGGATTACGCCAATTTCCCTAAAATCACCGTCATTGAAAACAAAATGAAGGTCGATGAGATGGTGACGGTACGTGACATCACGCTGACCAGCACCTGTGAACACCATTTTGTCACGATAGACGGTAAGGCGACCGTCGCGTATATCCCGAAAGACTCGGTGATTGGCTTATCAAAAATTAACCGCATCGTGCAGTTTTTTGCTCAACGCCCGCAGGTGCAGGAGCGCTTAACCCAGCAAATTCTGACAGCGCTGCAAACGCTGCTGGGAACGAACAACGTTGCGGTGTCGATTGATGCGGTACACTACTGTGTGAAAGCGCGCGGCATCCGCGATGCTACCAGTGCCACCACCACGACCTCTCTCGGCGGATTGTTTAAATCGAGCCAGAATACGCGTCAGGAATTCTTGCGCGCGGTACGTCATCATAACTGATTAAGGCAGGGCTTATGGAGCGTAATGTCACGCTGGATTTTGTTCGTGGCGTCGCCATCCTCGGCATCCTGCTTCTGAATATCAGCGCCTTTGGTCTGCCAAAGGCGGCTTATCTCAACCCTGCCTGGTACGGCAACATTACACTTCAGGACGCCTGGACATGGGCGGTTCTTGATCTCTTTGCGCAGGTCAAATTTCTCACCCTTTTTGCCCTCCTGTTCGGCGCCGGGCTGCAAATGCTGTTGCCGCGAGGCAAGCGCTGGATCCAGTCCCGGCTGACATTGCTGGTGTTACTCGGTTTTATTCATGCGTTGCTGTTCTGGGATGGCGATATTTTGCTGGCCTATGGGCTGGTGGGGCTTATCTGTTGGCGGCTGGTGCGCGATGCGCCGTCGGTAAAAAGCCTGTTTAATACCGGTGTGCTGCTCTATCTGGTCGGACTCGGCGTGCTGCTACTGCTCGGAGCAATCTCCAGTGGCGAAACCAACCGTGCCTGGACGCCAGATGCGTCGGCGTTACTCTATGAAAAATACTGGAAGATAAACGGCGGTATTGAAGCGATTGGTAATCGCGTGGACGCCTTATCGAATAGCCTACTGGCGCTGGGGGCGCAGTATGGCTGGCAACTGGCGGGCATGATGTTGCTCGGTGCCGCACTCATGCGCAGCGGCTGGCTAAAGGGGCAGTTCAGCCTTGCGCATTACCGGCGCAGCGGTTTTTTACTGGTTGCCGTTGGCCTGCTGATCAATTTTCCTGCGGTGGTCGCGCAGTGGCAACTTGACTGGAACTATCGCTGGTGCGCGTTCCTGTTACAGGCGCCGCGCGAGCTGAGCGCGCCTTTCCAGACGCTTGGCTATACCGCGCTGATGTTTGGTTACTGGCCGCAACTTAGCCGTTCAAAAATCATGATAGCGATTGCCTGTGTCGGGCGAATGGCGCTGAGCAATTACCTGCTGCAAACCCTGATTTGCACCACGTTGTTTTATCGATTCGGCTTATTTATGCAATTTGACCGTCTGGAACTGCTGCTGTTTGTTGTTCCGGTCTGGCTGGCAAACCTTCTTTTCTCAGTGATATGGCTGCGATTTCTCCCCCAGGGCCCGGTGGAGTGGCTCTGGCGACAGTTAACCCTGCGGGCATCAGGGATATCATTATCCCATACATCCAGATAACGATCTGGATCACAATCATTAACAAAATGGATGTAAGCGCTTTCATCCCTGTGACCGTACTCACGTAGTCCTTTTCCCTCCGCTGACAAAATAGCCGCCAGCTATGCAGTAAGCGACTGCAATTTCAAACAGGGTAGTCAATATGATCACCATTCGTGATGTGGCGCGTCAGGCAGGCGTATCTGTGGCGACGGTTTCCCGCGTATTAAACAACAGTGCGCTGGTCAGTCCCGATACGCGTGAAGCGGTAATGAAAGCGGTGACGCTGCTGGGGTATCGACCGAATGCCAATGCCCAGGCGCTGGCGACGCAGATTAGTGAGACCATCGGCGTGGTGGTGATGGACGTGTCTGATGCATTTTTTGGCGCGCTGGTGAAAGCGGTGGATCTGGTCGCCCAGCAGCATCAAAAGTACGTTCTGATTGGCAACAGTTATCATGAAGCAGAAAAGGAACGGCATGCCATCGAGGTTCTGATCCGCCAGCGGTGTAACGCGTTAATTGTTCACTCAAAAGCGTTGAGCGATCGGGAACTCTCGGATTTTATGGATCAGGTCCCGGGCATGGTGCTGATCAACCGTATTGTGCCTGGTTATGCCCATCGCTGCGTCTGCCTGGATAATATCAGCGGCGCGAAAATGGCCACGCGGATGCTGTTGAACAATGGGCATCAGCGTATCGGCTATCTGGCGTCCAGTCACCGAATTGAAGATGACGAGATGCGCCGGGAAGGGTGGAGCAGCGCGCTTAAAGAGCAGGGGATTATCTCATCTGATAGCTGGGTGGGAACCGGGTCGCCTGACATGCAAGGCGGGGAGGCGGCGATGGTCGAACTGCTGGGGCGCAATCTGCAACTCACCGCTGTCTTCGCCTATAACGACAACATGGCTGCCGGAGCGCTCACTGCGTTAAAGGACAACGGTATTTCCATTCCATTACATCTTTCCATCATCGGTTTTGATGACATTCCCATTGCCCGTTACACCGACCCTCAGTTAACTACGGTGCGCTATCCCATTGCTTCAATGGCAAAACTGGCGACGGAGCTTGCCTTGCAGGGAGCAGCCGGAACGCTGGATTTAACGGCAACGCACTGTTTTATGCCGACGCTTGTCAGACGACATTCCGTGGCGATTCGACAGAATGCGGCGGCGATCACTAACTCGTAATGTCACGAGATGTAACCGCTTTCAATCTGTGAGTAAATTCACAGTATCTTAACATTGTGATGGCTATGATGGCACCGCTTGTCGCACTGTAACTACGATGTAACTGTGAGTAATCACTTTTATCGACCAAAAGGCGTCTTAAGCGAAATTTATACCTGTTTTTGGAGCGTTACCGGGCAAGGAAGAGAGATTTTTTGAAAATGAGCCTCGGCGTTCACATAACACTTCGTTAACGTTCTGTTCGCCGGGCATTTATCTTACGCACTACCCTGCATAATAAAACCGGAGTTACCATGAATAAGAAGGTGTTGACCCTTTCTGCCGTAATGGCAAGCATGTTATTCGGCGCGGCTGCGCACGCTGCTGATACTCGCATCGGTGTGACAATCTACAAATATGACGATAACTTTATGTCCGTAGTGCGTAAAGCTATCGAAGCAGACGCGAAAGCGGCACCCGATGTTCAGTTGCTGATGAACGACTCCCAGAACGACCAGTCCAAACAAAACGATCAGATTGACGTACTGCTGGCAAAAGGCGTGAAAGCGCTGGCAATCAACCTGGTTGATCCGGCGGCTGCGGGAACCGTTATCGAGAAAGCGCGCGGTCAGAATGTGCCAGTGGTCTTCTTCAATAAAGAACCTTCCCGTAAAGCCCTCGACAGCTATGACAAGGCTTATTACGTTGGAACCGACTCCAAAGAATCCGGCATTATCCAGGGCGATTTGATTGCCAAACACTGGGCGGCCAATCAGGGTTGGGATCTGAACAAAGACGGTAAAATTCAGTTCGTGCTGCTGAAAGGCGAGCCGGGTCATCCGGATGCTGAAGCGCGTACCACTTACGTTATCAAAGAGCTGAACGACAAAGGCATTAAAACCGAACAGCTGCAACTGGATACCGCAATGTGGGATACCGCCATGGCGAAAGACAAAATGGACGCCTGGCTCTCTGGTCCAAATGCAAACAAAATTGAAGTGGTTATCGCCAACAATGACGCGATGGCGATGGGCGCAGTTGAAGCGCTGAAAGCACACAACAAAACCAGCGTACCGGTATTTGGTGTCGATGCGCTGCCAGAAGCGCTGGCGCTGGTGAAATCTGGCGCGCTGGCGGGTACGGTGCTGAACGATGCGAACAACCAGGCTAAAGCGACGTTCGATCTGGCGAAAAACCTTGCCGATGGTAAAGGTGCGGCTGACGGCACAAACTGGAAAATCGACAACAAAATCGTCCGTGTTCCTTACGTAGGCGTTGATAAAGATAACCTGGCCGAGTTCACCAAGAAGTAAGTTTGTCGGGCGCGATAATTATCGCGCCCCTTCATCACGCACTCTGCGAGGCCAACAAGGTATAATTATGGTCAGCACAACTACTCAGCCGTCAGGCGAATTCCTGTTGGAAATGCGCGGCATTAACAAGTCTTTTCCCGGTGTGAAGGCACTTGATAATGTTAATTTAAACGTCCGTCCGCATTCTATTCATGCCTTAATGGGAGAGAATGGCGCAGGGAAGTCGACACTATTAAAGTGTCTTTTTGGGATCTACCAAAAAGATTCTGGCAGCATATTATTTCAGGGTAAAGAAATCGATTTTCATTCAGCCAAAGAAGCGCTGGAGAATGGTATTTCCATGGTACACCAGGAGTTAAACCTGGTATTACAACGTTCTGTTATGGACAACATGTGGCTGGGGCGTTATCCCACTAAAGGCATGTTTGTCGATCAGGAGAAAATGTACCGCGATACCAAAGCGATATTTGATGAACTGGATATTGATATCGATCCGCGAGCGCGCGTCGGGACATTATCTGTGTCTCAAATGCAGATGATCGAAATTGCCAAAGCGTTTTCCTATAACGCGAAAATTGTCATTATGGATGAACCTACCTCTTCTTTAACAGAGAAAGAGGTGAACCATCTGTTTACTATTATTCGTAAATTAAAAGAGCGCGGCTGCGGTATTGTTTATATTTCGCATAAAATGGAAGAAATTTTCCAGTTGTGTGATGAGATTACCGTGCTGCGTGACGGCCAGTGGATTGCAACGCAGCCGCTGGAAGGGCTGGACATGGACAAGATCATCGCCATGATGGTCGGTCGTTCGCTGAATCAGCGCTTCCCGGATAAGGTTAATAAGCCGGGTGAAGTGATTCTGGAAGTGCGTAACCTGACTTCGTTGCGCCAGCCGTCTATTCGCGATGTCTCCTTTGATTTACATAAAGGTGAAATTCTCGGCATCGCTGGGCTGGTGGGCGCTAAACGCACTGACATCGTTGAAACGCTGTTTGGTATCCGCGAGAAATCATCGGGCACCATTACGCTACACGGCAAAAAAATTAATAACCATAATGCGAATGAAGCCATTAACCACGGTTTTGCATTAGTCACTGAAGAACGTCGTTCCACGGGGATTTATGCTTATCTGGATATTGGTTTTAACTCATTAATTTCTAATATTCAGAATTATAAAAATAAAGTCGGTCTGTTAGATAACTCCCGAATGAAAAGCGATACCCAATGGGTCATTGATTCTATGCGGGTAAAAACGCCAGGTCATAAGACGCAAATTGGTTCGCTTTCGGGGGGGAATCAGCAGAAGGTGGTTATTGGCCGCTGGCTGCTGACGCAACCGGAAATTTTAATGCTCGACGAACCCACACGTGGGATCGATGTCGGTGCGAAGTTTGAAATTTATCAGTTAATAGCGGAACTGGCGAAAAAAGGAAAAGGGATCATTATCATCTCCTCCGAAATGCCAGAATTGTTAGGGATAACAGATCGTATTCTGGTCATGAGTAACGGACTCGTTGCTGGAATTGTTGATACGAAAACGACAACGCAAAACGAAATTTTGCGTCTTGCGTCTTTGCACCTTTAAGATCAGGGGCTCCTCATGAGTGCGTTAAATAAGAAAAGTTTTCTTACTTATCTGAAAGAGGGCGGTATTTACGTCGTTCTTTTAGTCTTGCTGGCCATTATTATTTTCCAGGATCCCACGTTCTTAAGTCTGCTTAACTTAAGTAATATTCTTACCCAGTCCTCCGTCCGTATTATTATCGCGCTGGGCGTGGCGGGATTGATTGTGACACAAGGTACTGACCTGTCAGCAGGACGTCAGGTCGGGCTGGCGGCGGTTATTGCCGCAACACTCCTGCAATCGATGGAGAATGCTAATAAAGTGTTCCCGGAGATGGCAACCATGCCGATTGCGCTGGTGATCCTGATTGTCTGTGTGATTGGCGCGATTATCGGGCTGCTCAACGGTATTATCATCGCTTATCTGAATGTGACGCCGTTTATCACAACGCTCGGCACGATGATTATCGTCTACGGGATCAACTCTCTGTATTACGACTTCGTGGGGGCATCGCCGATTTCAGGCTTTGACAGCGGCTTCTCCACCTTCGCGCAAGGCTTTATTGCGCTGGGCAGTTTCCGGCTATCATATATCACCTTCTATGCGCTGATTGCGGTGGCCTTTGTCTGGGTGCTGTGGAATAAAACCCGCTTTGGTAAAAACATTTTCGCCATCGGCGGCAACCCGGAAGCGGCGAAGGTGTCGGGTGTTAACGTCGCGCTGAACCTGCTGATGATCTATGCGCTGTCCGGTGTGTTCTACGCGTTTGGTGGTTTGCTGGAAGCGGGACGTATCGGTTCTGCGACCAACAACCTTGGCTTTATGTATGAACTGGATGCGATTGCGGCCTGTGTGGTTGGCGGCGTGTCGTTCAGCGGCGGGGTAGGGACGGTGTTCGGCGTGGTGACCGGTGTGATTATCTTTACCGTCATCAACTACGGTCTGACCTATATCGGCGTAAACCCATACTGGCAGTACATCATCAAGGGCGGCATTATTATCTTCGCGGTGGCGCTGGATTCCCTGAAATACGCGCGTAAGAAGTAATCCGTCAGTGCAGAAAAAACCGGTGCAGACAGGCTGCGCCGGTTTTTTTATTTGATAAAGACCAACCAGATCCCCACCAGCAGCGCCCCAACAGAAAGACCAAAGTAAACGCCGATATAGCTCCAGTAAGTTGTGGGTTCAGCGGAGCGCTGAATTACGCGTGGGGTTTGCGAGCCTTTAACCGTTTTCTCTACCGCGCCGGAACGCAGTCCTCTAATCCCTTCCCGTAAGGTCCAGGCGACGATCATCAGCACGCCAATCACAATAAAAAGCGTTTTGTCTTCCATGGTTATTTTCCTTGTTTCTTTTGCAGTTCAAGTAACTGTTCCGGGGTCACGGCCGGATAGCCCTGCGCATCATCAGGCACCTGATGTTGGGCCGGGATGGGAACGAGCGGACCAAGGAATCGCGGTTCACGTTTAAACAGATAGAGATCGGCCAGTGCGCCAAAGCGAGCGCCAAACTCACGTACCCGCACGGTCAGCATATCCTTTGGCGAAGGTACGGCGTAGCACTGCGCCTGAATACCCATATGCAGGGCAATAAACAGTGCGCGCTCGCAATGGAAACGCTGGGTAATGATGATGAAGTCATTGGTATCAAAGACTTTACGGGTGCGGACAATCGAATCCAGGGTGCGGAATCCGGCGTAATCCAGAACGATGTCGGCCGGGTCGACGCCCGCCGCAATCAGATCCTTACGCATCGTCATCGGTTCGTTATAGCTTTGCATGGCGTTATCGCCACTGAGCAGCAGGTAATTGACCTTCCCGCTGTTATACGCGTTAAGCGCGCCCTGAATACGGTAGCGATAATACTGATTAATCACCCCAGTACGATAATATTTGGCCGTACCGAGCACCACGCCGACCTGGCGATAGGGCAGGTCCTGAAGTTCATCGTAAATATAGGGGGCGGTTTTCCAGCTCATCCAGCGATCAAGGCCCAGCACGATCAACAGCAGCAAGCCGATCAGGACTAACAGGCTGTATAAGACGCGCTTTAGCATGAAGAAAACTCGGTAACTGGATGATATTTCAATCAGGCTACTGTACCCGCTGTTGAAGCGCAAGAAACAGCAGACTGATTGGGGGGATTTTCAGCAATACGCGGTAACAACCAGTGACGTGAACGTTAGCCTGATAAACATAGCGCCATCAGGCAATTGGGCCGGATGATAGCGAAAACACCATACCCGGCCTATGAACTGACGCCAACAGGTGATTAACTCAAAAGCACACGATCGATGTTATTACAGCCCAGCGCTTTCAGCGTGGCGGCAGTTGCATCCCACTGGATCAGCGGCGCATCGGCTTTTTCCGCCAGGACCGCTCGCTGAATATCGTCATAACCGTAGCCGTTCAGATTCAACAGAATAAGCGCGCCCTGTAATGGCGGCAGCGTCGGGTTAAATGCGGCATTTTCGCCATAGCTTCCGCTAAAAATGCGACCGTCTTTGCATTCCAGCGCCACACCGCTTGGCGCCTGGCTGTACGGCATATGGCTGCGGTTCGCGGCAGCAATTGCGGCTTGCGCCAGCGCATCGCCCTGAGGAGCAAAACCGTGATGCTCTTCATCCATCAGAAGCGTTTTAATGTCGAGATCTTTCGGCCCAAACGCATCAGGCAAATAGTCGCGCAGCGTGTGCGGTTCGCGACCCGGCAGATGGATACGCAAATCCAGCCCACTGTTCAGTTCGTTCATGAACTGGCGGCAGTGACCACAGGGCGTGTAGTTGACGGTGATCGCCGCAAGGCTTTTTTCCCCGCGTAGCCAGGCATGGCTGATGGCGCTTTGTTCAGCGTGAACGGTTTGCTGCATGGTCGCGCCAATAAACTCCATATTTGCGCCGAAATACCATGTTCCGCTCACGCCGCGGGCAATTGCGCCGACGTTAAAGTGAGACAACGGAGTACAGGCGCAGGCCGCCGCCAGGGGGAGCAGTGCGAATGCCAGCGCGTCTTCGTCCAGTCCCGTAACGTTTTTAAGCGTTGAGACCTGCTCAGCCGTCAGCGAGGCAGGGAAATGCGTGTCCGCCATAAGCGGTGCCAGGGCTGATTGCAAATTTTCCGCAAGCTGGCTAAACGCAGTGTGAAAACGTGGATGCATGGCGTTGCCTCATAACAATGTATTGGGATCGTAGTGTACGAGCCTGTTACGGCTACATGTGTGATCTTAATCTCATTATGTATGCAACTAATGTAACTTAAATGAAAAATGCGCGACGCATCGCAAATTTTAGCCCACCACGGCGAGGATAACCGGAAACAGGAACGGGGCGATAAGCGACGTAATAATCCCGCAAATCACCAGCGCCAGGGAACTGAACGCGCCTTCCTGATAGTCCAGCTCCGCACAGCGGGCGGTGCCCAGGGCGTGAGACGCCGTACCCATTGCCAGGCCTCGTGCCGCTTTGGTGTGAATATGCATGGCGTTCAGCAACGTATGACCGAAGACCGCGCCGAGAATACCGACGAAAATCACGCATACGGCACTCACTGCCGGAATGCCGCCAATGCTGCCGCCAACGGCCATCGCAATCGGCGTGGTGACCGATTTTGGCAGTACTGATGCTGCGATTTCGGGTGTCGCCCCCATTAAAAGCGCTACCGAGGTGCCTGTGACCATCGCCACGAGGCTACCGACAAAACAGATGGTAATGATTGACTTCCAGCGTGCGCGAATCTGGTGCAACTGTTCATATAGTGGGTAAGCCAGCGCTACCACAGCCGGTTGTAACAGGTCGTTCAGTATCTCGCTGCCTTTAAAATAACTGTCGTAGGAGATACCGGTCAGCAGCAGGAAAGGGATAATTACCACCATGGCGACCAGCAGTGGATTGAGCAAAGGAAACTTAAAACGTGCAGCCAGTTTGCGTGCGCCGAAAAAAACCGCCAGCGTCAGCGGTAAAGACCACCAGATAGACGACATCATTCTTCAGACCCTTTCTGACCAACCACTTTGCGTTCACCGTGGACCAGGTGCGAACTCCAGCTCACTACCAGAAAAACCACCAGCGTACTGATTGCACATGACACAACCACCGGACCAAACTGCGCGCGCAGTAAATCGAAATACTGCATCACGCCGACGCCAATCGGTACAAACAACAGCGCCATATAGCGAATCAACACGTAGCAACCGGGGTTGACCCATTTGGCGGGAATGATCTGCAGCGCCAGCAGTACAAACAGGATGAGCATGCCGATAATGCTGCCAGAAATGGCGACAGGCAGCAGGGACGCAATAAAAATACCTGCATACAGACAGGCATAAATCAGCACGAAAGCGCGTAAATATTGCCAGATGATATTCAGTGTCTTGCTCATGTTTTAATTCCTTGAAGCGACAGATTCATCATACAATTAAACTCTAAAACGTGCTATCGATCACATCATGAATTCTTAGCATACAAAAGATAGATAACGGGAACACTGTGCAATGTGCCCAATCCGTCGGGCTAAACTTGTGCCAGCAACTGCAGAAAACGGCTAAGCGCAGTGGACGGTGTTTCGTTATTGCGCCAGAACACGCCCACACTGCCTTTTTGTTCGATTTTCGGCAGATTCAGGATCACCAGTTGCCCCTGACTGGCATAGCGCTGCGCAAGGCGTAAAGAAAGAATAGAGATCATATCGCTGCTTTGCAGCAGATTAGTACTGACGTTCATGGATGCCGATTCTATGATGTTCTCCGGCAGCATAACCCCATTGTCAACCAGTGCATTATCAATGCTCAGGCGGATAGGGGTTCCTGTTGGCCAGACAATCCAGCGCCAGTGGGCGAGATCGGCCCAGGTGAGGGTGGCGTATTCCGCTAACGGATGGTGCGGGCGCGCGACAAAGCAGACCGGTTCAGTGTACAGCACCTCATAATTGAGCGGCAGTTGTAGCGCTCGTCCGCCGACACGACCCACGACCACATCAACCGAACCGGCAAGCAGATCGTGCAGTAGCGGCGTCATAACTTTCTCTTCAATGTTCAGATGCAGCGTCGGCATCTCAACGAGCAGATTCAAAATCGCCTGTGAGACGCAGTCTGTCGCCACCGGCGAGCAGCCAATCTTCAGACTCCCCACCAGGCCGCCTTCTTTAAAGCGTGCCATTTCATACTGCGAACGTTCCATGTCATTGATTAAACGCTGAGCGTGTTGCAACAGCAATTTGCCGCCTTCCGAGGGACGCAGCCCTTTACTGTGACGCTCAAAAAGGGTGATCCCCATCTCATCTTCAAGCTGTGACAGCCATTTTGACAGCGCCGGCTGGGTGATATTCATCATTCGCGCAACGTGCGTGAGATTCCCTTGTTCGCCCAGCGCGACCAGCATTTGCAGATGGTGAAGCTTCAGTTTTTGCGCCCAGTTTGCCATCAGCGATAACCTCCAGGTTATGTCTCTGCATGAAATGCCATTGTACATTTTATCGCCCAATCTACAAACTCGTAACATATCAAAAACAAAACAATCTCTTCCCTACCTGCACCGAGGCATTCACTATGACTCAACGACGTGAACTACAAGCCCTGATTGATGCTGCTTCCGTCAGCAAAACTCAGTGGCGGGTGATCATCTGCTGCTTTCTGGTGGTCATGCTTGATGGTTTTGATACTGCAGCCATTGGCTTTATTGCACCCGATATTCGCACCCACTGGCAGTTAACGGCCGGCGATTTGGCGCCGCTGTTTGGCGCGGGGTTGTTAGGGCTGACGGCTGGGGCGTTACTGTGCGGCCCGTTGTCGGACCGCTTTGGTCGCAAACGGGTGATTGAACTTTGCGTGGCGCTGTTTGGCGCGTTGAGTCTGCTCTCTGCCTTCTCGCCGGATCTGCAGACGCTGGTCATTCTGCGTTTCCTCACCGGACTTGGCCTGGGCGGGGCGATGCCGAACACCATCACCATGACCTCCGAATATTTGCCTGCCCGCCGTCGCGGTGCGCTGGTTACGCTGATGTTTTGCGGCTTTACCCTCGGCTCCGCAATGGGCGGTATTGTCAGCGCGCAACTGGTCCCGGTCATTGGCTGGCATGGCATCCTGGTGCTCGGCGGCGTATTACCGCTGATGCTGTTCTTTGTCCTGCTTGCTGTCCTGCCGGAATCTCCCCGCTGGCAGGTTCGCCGCCAGCTACCGCAGGCAACCATCGCCAGAACGGTGAGCGCCATCACGGGGGAACGTTACGACAATACCCACTTTTACCTCAATGAAGCAGCCGCGATCGCAAAAGGGAGCATTCGTCAGCTTTTCGTCGGGCGTCAGTTGCCCATAACCCTGATGCTATGGGTGGTCTTCTTCATGAGTCTGTTAATTATCTATCTGCTGTCGAGCTGGATGCCGACGCTGTTGAACCACCGTGGCATTGATTTGCAGCAGGCCTCCTGGGTGACGGCGGCGTTTCAGATTGGCGGTACGCTTGGCGCGCTGGCGTTGGGGGTGCTGATGGATAAACACAATCCGTTCCGGGTGCTGGCGGTGAGCTATGCCCTGGGCGCGGTATGCATCGTCATGATTGGCCTGAGTGAAAACGGACTCTGGCTGATGGCGCTGGCTATCTTCGGAACCGGTGTCGGGATCAGTGGCTCACAGGTGGGGCTAAATGCCCTGACCGCAACACTCTATCCCACCCAGAGCCGTGCGACGGGCGTGAGCTGGTCCAACGCCGTGGGGCGCTGCGGCGCGATTGTCGGCTCACTCTCTGGTGGCGTGATGATGGCGATGAATTTCTCTTTCGACACCCTGTTTTTCATTATCGCTGTTCCGGCGGCTATCAGCGCGGTGATGTTAGCCGCACTGACAATTGTGGTTCGCCAGTCAGCCTCTGTCCCGGATAGCTTGCCTCGCGCAAGTGTTGTGAACGAATAAGGAGAATCCCTGTGTCTGAACATAATCAGGATGTTAAAAACAACCGCCAGCAGTTTTACCAGCATATTTCGGGGCAGAACCTGACCCCGCTGTGGGAATCGCTGCATCATCTGGTGCCGAAGACGCCCAATCCGACCTGCGCTCCGGCCTACTGGAATTACCAGGAAATTCGCCCGCTGCTGCTGGAAAGCGGCAAGCTGATTGGTGCGAAAGAAGCCATTCGCCGGGTGCTGGTACTGGAAAACCCGATGTTACGCGGGCAGTCTTCCATCACCTCGACACTCTACGCAGGGTTGCAATTGATCATGCCGGGCGAAGTGGCCCCCAGCCATCGTCATAACCAGTCGGCCTTACGTTTCATTGTGGAAGGTAAAGGGGCATTCACCGCCGTTGACGGCGAGCGGACGCAGATGCACACCGGTGACTTTATTCTGACCCCGCAGTGGCAATGGCACGACCACGGCAACCCCGGTGACGAGCCGGTTGTCTGGCTGGACGGTCTGGATCTGCCGCTCGTTAACTTGCTCGGATGCGGTTTTGCCGAAGATTATCCGGAAGATCAGCAGCCGGTTTCGCGTAAAGAGGGCGATTACCTGCCGCGCTACGCCGCCAACATGCTGCCGTTGCGTCACCAGAAAGGAAATTCATCGCCCATTTTCAACTATCGCTATGACCGCAGCCGTGAAGCCCTGCATGACCTGATGCGCCTGGGCGATGCCGATGAGTGGGATGGCTACAAGATGCGCTATGTCAACCCGGTAACCGGTGGCTATCCGATGCCGTCGATGGGGACGTTCCTGCAACTGCTGCCAAAAGGCTTTGTCTCGCGGGTGGCGCGTACCACTGACAGCACGATTTACCATGTGGTGGAAGGCGCAGGGGAAGTCACCGTCGGCAACGAGACGTTCCAGTTTTCAGCCAAAGATATTTTTGTGGTGCCGACATGGCACGGTGTGTCGTTCAAAACCACCGATGAAACCGTTTTATTCAGTTTTTCAGACCGGCCGGTACAGGAAGCCCTCGGGTTGTTCCGCGAAGCTCGCTATTAATTTGGGAGAGAAAAATGACTCAGTATGTATTTGAACCACAAGCGCCAGTCACTGTACCGGTTGTCGGTAGCGATGCGCAGTTCCCGGTCCGCCGCGTTTACTGCGTGGGGCGCAACTATGCCGCCCATGCCCGCGAAATGGGATTTGATCCGGATCGCGAGCCGCCGTTCTTTTTCTGTAAACCTGCCGATGCGATCGTACCGGTCGCCGCGGGTGAAACCTTAGCGCTGCCATACCCGACGCAAACCGATAACTATCACTATGAAATCGAACTGGTGGTCGCCATCGGCAAAAAAGGCAGCGATATTCCGCTCGAAAAAGCCCATGAATACGTCTGGGGTTACGCGACCGGTCTGGACATGACGCGTCGCGACCGCCAGATGGAGATGCGTCAAATGGGGCGTCCGTGGGAGATCGGTAAAGCGTTTGACCTGTCGGCGCCCATCGCACCGTTGCATAAAGCCAGTGAGATCGCAGATATCACCCGCGCGCCCATCTGGTTACAGGTGAACGGCGAGGATCATCAGCGCAGCGACATTCGTCATTTAATCTGGTCGGTTAATGAAACCATCAGCTATCTGTCCGGATTCTTCGAGCTGCAACCTGGCGACCTGATCTTCACCGGCACGCCGGAAGGCGTCGGGGCGGTAGTGAAAGGGGATGTGATTACCGGCGGCGTGGACGGCTTAACGCCTGTCACTGTGAAGATTGTCTGAGGTGAAGCATGAAGCTGTACAGTTTTTTTAATAGCTCGGCGTCGTACCGTGTTCGCATCGCGCTGGCGTTAAAAGGCATCGACTACCAGACGGTGGGCGTCAACATTCGCATTGGACAGCAACATGAACTGGCTTACCGGCGGATGAATCCGGTGGGCCTTGTGCCCACGCTGGTGACGGATGACGGTGACGCGTTGGGGCAGTCGCTGGCGATTATCGACTGGCTGGACCGCCATTTTCCACAATCGCGCCTCCTTCCGCTAAACGATCCGGCGCGTTCGCAGGTGCTGGAAATTGTCTATGCCATCGCCTGCGATATTCATCCGGTCAACAATCTCCGGGTGTTGCGCTATCTGAGCGAAGAACTGAAGGTCAGCGAAGAAGATAAAAAACGCTGGTATGCACACTGGATCCAGCAAGGGTTCAGCGCCGTCGAACAACTGCTGCGTCAGAGCCAGTCGCAACGTTATTGTGTCGGGGATACACCGACACTGGCTGACTGCTGTCTGGTTCCGCAATGGGCGAATGCGTTACGTATGGGGTGTGATTTGAGTGGTTATCCGCGTTGTAAAGCGGTTTATGACGCCTGCACACAGCTTCCGGCTTTTATCGCCGCGGCCCCGGAAAATCAACAAGATAAAATCTCGGCCTGAGAAGGAGAATGACAATGGCTAAAGTGACGAGCGCAATTATCGTCGGCGGCGGAATTGGCGGGGCGGCCACCGCACTTTCGCTGGCACGCCAGGGCATCAAAGTGATGCTGCTGGAGAAAGCACACGAAATTGGTGAAATCGGCGCGGGCATACAGCTCGGGCCTAACGCGTTCTCCGCGCTGGACAGTCTCGGTGTGGGGGACGTGGCGCGCCAGCGCGCAGTGTTTACCGATCACATCACCATGATGGATGCCGTAAATGCCGAAGAGGTGGTGCATATAGAGACCGGGCAGGCATTTCGCGATCACTTCGGCGGCCCTTATGCGGTCATCCACCGGGTCGATATTCACGCTTCGGTTTGGGAAGCGGTACTGACTCATCCGGACGTGGAGTATCGCACGTCAACAAACGTGGTGGATATCCGCCAGACCGCAGACGATGTGACGGTGTTTGATGAACAAGGCAATAGCTGGACTGCCGATATTCTGGTGGGCTGCGACGGTGTGAAGTCGGTTGTACGACAGAGTCTGCTGGGGGATTCGCCGCGCGTTACCGGGCATGTTGTTTACCGTGCCGTCATTGACTGTGATGACATGCCGGAAGACCTGCGCATCAACGCGCCGGTGCTCTGGGCCGGGCCGCACTGCCACCTTGTTCACTACCCGCTGCGCGGCGGCAAACAGTACAACCTGGTTGTCACCTTCCACAGCCGCCAGCAGGAGGAATGGGGCGTTAAAGATGGCAGCAAGGAAGAGGTTCTGTCCTATTTCGCCGGGATCCACCCGCGTCCGCGTCAGATGCTGGATAAACCAACCTCCTGGCGGCGCTGGTCAACAGCGGATCGTGAGCCGGTAGAAAAGTGGGGAACTGAACGCATTACGCTGGTGGGCGACGCGGCGCATCCGGTAGCGCAGTATATGGCGCAGGGTGCCTGCATGGCGCTGGAAGATGCCGTGACGCTGGGTAAAGCGGTGGCGCAGTGCGATGGCGATGCGGCAAAAGCGTTCGCGCTGTATGAGTCGGTGCGTATTCCGCGCACGGCGCGAATCGTCTGGTCAACCCGTGAAATGGGGCGCGTTTACCATGCCGCAGGCGTGGAGCGTCAGGTACGTAACCTGCTGTGGAAAGGCAAATCGCAGGCGGAGTTTTACCGCGGCATGGAATGGCTGTATGGCTGGAAAGAAGATAACTGTCTGCTACCACGCTGAGACGCTTTAATCCGTGACACAGAGGCGCTACCATAGCGCCTCTTTTTTTGCGGGTAACGATATGCGTGTTTTACTGGCGCCGATGGAAGGCGTACTGGATTCACTGGTGCGCGAACTTCTGACGGAAGTGAATGACTACGATCTCTGCATCACCGAATTTGTGCGCGTGGTGGATCAACTGCTGCCGGTAAAAGTGTTTCACCGTCTCTGCCCCGAACTGCACAACGGCAGTCGAACCCCTTCCGGCACCCTGGTGCGCGTTCAGCTTTTGGGGCAGTACCCGCAATGGCTGGCCGAAAATGCGGCGCGCGCGGTTGAACTCGGTTCTTACGGGGTCGATCTCAACTGCGGCTGTCCGTCGAAAATGGTCAATGGCAGCGGCGGTGGCGCGACGCTCCTGAAAGATCCTGAACTCATCTATCAGGGCGCGAAAGCGATGCGTGAAGCGGTGCCATCGCATCTGCCGGTGACGGTGAAAGTGCGTCTGGGCTGGGACAGCGGCGACAAAAAGTTTGAAATCGCCGATGCTGTCCAGCAGGCGGGCGCAAGTGAACTGGTCGTTCATGGGCGTACCAAAGAGCAGGGCTATAAGGCGGAATATATCAACTGGCAGGCAATCGGCGAAATCCGCGAGCGTCTGGCTATTCCGGTGATTGCTAACGGCGAAATCTGGGACTGGCAAAGCGCGCAGGATTGCATGGCTACCAGTGGATGTGATGCGGTTATGATCGGTCGCGGCGCATTAAACATTCCCAACCTCAGTCGGGTGGTGAAATACAACGCGCCGCGAATGCCCTGGCCGCAGGTGGTGACGCTGCTGCAGAAATATACCCGTCTGGAAAAACAGGGTGATACCGGGCTGTATCACGTGGCGCGTATTAAGCAGTGGCTCGGTTATTTACGTAAAGAATATGTCGAAGCGACCGATCTCTTTCAGACGATCCGCGCACTGAATAATTCTGCGGATATTGCCCGGGCGATCCAGTCGATTAAAATATAATTCTGCGCCAGGCCGGGTAAGCAAAAGCGTTCCGGCATCCGTATCAGAAAACATTGTGAAAGGGCAATACAGATAATTATTTGAAATAAAAATATCCAAACTATTTGTATTTTAAATATTTTTCTGAATATTACTTTTTATTGCAAATAATGTTTTGCCACGCGTAACTAAAAAAACGATCGCAACAACGGATAATCTCCGCGCACCTTAACTGCTTAGATCATTTTCATGAATCGTTACCCTTTTAACGCGCTGAACGCGTTTTTACCGCTGGCACTTTTATTGTCGGGATGTGCGTTTATGCACGATACGCAGCCGACGTTGGACCAACAGCTTCCGGTTTCGCATGTGGATTCTGCATTACCCTCGGCACTAAAGAATGGATGGCCGGACAGTCAGTGGTGGCAGGATTATCATGACGCACAACTGAACGAACTGGTGAAGAACGCGCTGGCGAATGCCCCGGATATGCAAATGGCCGAGCAGCGAATTCGCCTGGCCGAAGCGCAGGCCAAAGCCGTTGAAGCGCAGGATGGACTGCAAATGGACTTTTCGGCGGATATTGAACGCCAGAAAATGTCTGCCGAAGGGGTAATGGGACCGTTTGCCATTACCGATCCGGCAATGGGTAGCACCGGGCCGTGGTACACCAACGGCACCTTCGGTTTAAGTGCCGGGTGGGATCTCGATTTGTGGGGCAAAAATCGTGCGGAAGTGACGGCCCGAATCGGTATTGTTAAAGCACAAGAAGCCGAGCGCGAGCAGACCCGTCAGCTATTAGCCAGTAGCGTGGCGCGGCTCTACTGGGAGTGGCAAACGCAATCGGCGCTCAGCACATTGTTGAACCAAATCGAACAGGAACAACAGGCGATTATCAATACCAATCGGCAGTTGTATCAAAACGGTATTATCGATTCGGTCAATGGTGTAGAAACTGATATTGATGACAGCAAAACACGGCAACAACTGAATGATGTCGCCGGAAACATGAAAGTCATTGAGGCGCGTCTGAGCGCGTTGACCAACACCCAGTCAACATCGCTAAAGCTGCATGAGGTCAGTCTGCCGAAAGTGGAAAGTCAGTTGCCAGCGCAGTTAGGCTATTCGCTGCTGGCGCGCAGAGCGGATTTGCAGGCGGCGCATTGGATGATTGAGTCGTCGATGAGCAGCGTTGACGCGGCAAAAGCGGCATTCTATCCCGACATTAACCTGATGGCGTTTTTACAACAGGATGCGTTGCATCTGAGCGATCTGTTCCGTAATTCAGCGCAGCAGATGGGGGTGACCGCCGGGCTGACGTTACCGATTTTTGACAGCGGCAGACTGAATGCCAATCTGGAGCTGACTCAGGCGCAGACCAACCTGTCGATCGCCACCTATAACAAAGCGGTGGTCGATGCGGTAAATGACGTGGCGCGCACCGCCAGTCAGGTGGAAACGCTGATGCAGAAAAATCAGCACCAGCAGCAGATCGAGCATGATGCAGAGCGAGTGGTTGAGCTGGCGCAGGCGCGTTTTAACGCCGGAATCATTGCGGGATCGCGCGTCAGTCAGGCAAAAATTCCGGCCCTGCGTGAGCAGGTTAATGGCTTAATCTTACAAGGGCAGTGGCTGGATGCGTCTATCCAGCTTACCGGCGCGCTGGGCGGGGGTTATCACCATTCGTGATGTTTCTTCGCCTGACTGCGGCGCTTTAGCCACCAGCGAGCGCCGATCACCAGCACAACCGCCAGAATCAGCCAGATCCAGTGTTTGAGATGCTGATCGAGATTATGTAGCCACGGCGCAATGACTTCCCCACCCACATAGCCCAGGGTGGTGAAGATCAGCGCCCAGATCAGCGCACCCAGGATATTCAGCGGTAAAAAAATCTTTGGCGAAAGGTGGCTGGCGCCAATCAACAAAGGGCCAATCACACGAAAACCGTACATAAAGCGGGTGCCGATCACGAACAGGTAGGGGCGTCGTTGGATCATCTTTTGCGCCCGCTGAATTTTATCCTGGTGCCGGGAGAAACGGCGCAGGATCTTTCCGCCAAACTGACGACCTAACAGATACAATAATTGATCGCCAATCATGCCGCCCAGGGCTACGGAAATCACGACCAGAAGGAATTTGAGCAACCCCTGATGAGCCGCAACGCCTCCCAGCAGGGTGACGGTTTCGCCTTCAGCCATACTACCGATGACCAGCGCAGCGTAACCGTAATGCGCAATAAGAGTGTTTATATCCATACGTCGTAATGACCTCCACGAACATAAGCATACACCCTATCTATTTTTGATGCTGAAAAAGGCCGAATGCGCGCCGCCACATTTCTTTGTCTGTACGTAAAATAATCAAAAGCTGGATTATACTTGAACTGTTAAGGTCCGGAGATGACAACAAGGGGGCGGTATGAACCATGTCTGGGGGCTGTTTTCCCATCCCGATCGTGAAATGCAGGTAATTAAGAGCGAAAACGAAACGGTTTCGCATCACTATACCCACCATGTGCTTTTGATGGCGGCCATTCCGGTTATTTGCGCCTTCATTGGCACCACGCAAATCGGCTGGAATTTTGGCGACGGTAATGTACTGAAGCTCTCGCTGTTTACGGGCTTCGCGTTAGCCATTTTGTTCTATGCCGTCATGCTGGCTGGCGTGGCGATAATGGGGCGCGTCATCTGGTGGATGGCGCGGAACTATCCGCAGCGTCCTTCGTTGACGCACTGTATGGTGTTCGCCGGTTATGTGGCGACGCCGCTGTTTTTGAGCGGTCTGGTGGCGTTGTATCCACTGGTATGGCTGTGCGCATTGGTCGGTACGGTCGCGCTGTTTTACACCGGTTATCTGCTCTATCTGGGGATTCCGACCTTCCTGAATATCAATAAGGAAGAGGGCTTAAGTTTCTCCAGCTCAACGCTCGCTATCGGTGTGCTGGTGCTGGAGGTGTTGCTCGCGCTCACGGTCATCCTCTGGGGATACGGATACCGTTTGTTTTGAATACCTGCTGCATTGTTGGTGTAAAAGCCAGCAATGCAGCATTTCCTGACGATTCTCTTCTGGCGGCAATGTCATTAGCTCGCTATGATTCTTCGGCTAGCCAGAGTCACGCTGACTTTGGCGGTGCGTGACATCACGCGTGAATCATTTTCTGAAATCTCATCATGCTGAAATTCCGAGTTTCCATACTGAGCCTGGCGCTGATGCTGGCAGTGCCGTTTGCGCCGCAAGCCGCAACCAAAACGGCGGCGACTGTCGCGGCATCTCAACCTGAGATTGCGTCCGGTAGTGCGATGATCGTGGATCTGAACACCAACAAAGTGATCTATTCGAACCATCCGGATCTTGTGCGTCCGATTGCGTCGATAACCAAATTAATGACCGCGATGGTGGTGCTGGATGCACGGCTGCCGCTGGATGAAAAACTGAAAGTGGATATAAGCCAGACGCCAGAGATGAAAGGGATCTACTCTCGTGTGCGGCTGAACAGCGAGATCAGCCGGAAGAATATGCTGCTGCTGGCGCTGATGTCCTCGGAGAACCGGGCGGCGGCAAGTCTGGCGCACCACTATCCTGGCGGTTATAACGCGTTTATCAAGGCGATGAATGCAAAGGCAAAAGCGCTGGGAATGACTCAAACGCGTTTTGTCGAACCCACAGGGCTGTCGATTCATAACGTATCGACCGCCCGGGATCTCACCAAATTGCTGATTGCCAGTAAGCAGTATCCGCTGATTGGGCAACTGAGCACCACGCGGGAAGATATGGCGACCTTTGCGAACCCGGCGTATACGCTGCCGTTTCGCAATACCAACCATCTGGTCTATCGTGACAACTGGAATATTCAGCTCACTAAAACCGGCTTCACCAACGCCGCGGGGCACTGCCTGGTGATGCGAACGGTAATAAACAATAAACCGGTGGCGCTGGTGGTGATGGACGCGTTTGGCAAATATACCCATTTTGCGGACGCCAGCCGTTTACGTACCTGGATTGAAACCGGGAAGGTGATGCCGGTTCCGGCGGCGGCGTTGAGCTATAAAAAGCAAAAAGCCGAGCAGATGTCACAACAGACCGCGCAGAACGATTGATTCCGTGTAGGCCGGATAAGGCATTTATGCCGTCATCCGGCACAGAAAAACATCTCACCCGTAGGCCGGATAAGGCATTTATGCCGCCATCCGGCACAGAAAAACAGCCTGATGACGCTGCGCTTATCAGGCCTGGGGCATTGATAACAAAACTTTATTCCGGCAGCGTCCAGTCGCCTTCATTGAGCGGGCGCTGCATGATTAAGGTATCCCGCCAGTTTCCTTTCTTGTAACCGACGCTGCGCAACTGTCCGGCAATCTCGAAGCCATGCTTCTTATGCAGCCGCAATGAACCAGGATTGTTATGTCCGTCGCCAATCACGGCCACCATTTGACGCCACGGCCCCTCTTCACAGCGGGTGATTAATGTGTGCATCAACAGGTTGCCAATGCCGCGCCCGGTCATGCTGGCATCGACATAAATGGACTCTTCCAGAGTAAAACGATAGGCCGGGCGAGGGCGATATTGCGTGGCGTAACAATAACCGACGACAACGCCACGGTAGAGCGCTACCAGCCACGGCAGACCATATTCTGCGACTGCGCGCATACGTCTGCGCATTTCATCGACCGTTGGCGGTGTTTCTTCAAAAGAGGCGCGACCATTCAACACGTGCCAGGCATAGAGCGAAGAGATGGCGTCTACGTCGTCGGGTAGCGCGTCGCGCACCACAATATCGTTTTCAGCAAGCGTATCGGCAGCAGACATGGTTCTCACCTCTGAGTGTAAAAGCCGGAGGGATAACTCCGGCACATGTCATTACTTTTGCACGATATTTCACGCAGATCCAGTGAACCCCGTTACGCGCATTACTGACTTTCTTCTGAAGCGGGCGCTTTCCAGAATTTCTGCTTACTGGTTTTGCCAATACCGGGATTCATACTGTTGGTTGGGTCATTTTCGCGATAAAAACGGGTCAGCGTTTCTGGTGCTTGATACAAGTGTCCGACGTTGTGCTCTGCCGGATACTGTGCGCCACGTTGCTGTAACAGTTCCAGCATCTGTTCTTTTAACGCATGGGCATCGACCCCTTTTTTCACAATGTAATCCTGATGGAAGACATAGCACATAAAATGACCGTAATAGAGTTTATGCACTAACTTGCTGTCAATCTCCGGCGGCAGGTGCTCGAACCATTCAGTATCATTGCGGCGCAGGGCGATATCCAGCGCCAGAATATCCTCGACGTCATCCGCATGAACCGCCTGATAGCGAATGGCGGCTCCAGCCGCTGCAAAACGGTGCAGGAAGGCTTTGCTGCCTTCTTCAGGCGTACAAGCGAAAAAATCGCCTTCCGCATTTTTGAAGAACGCCGTCAGCCAGCTTTGCGCTTCGGCCACGCCATCGCCCGCCATTTTCAGTAGCAGGTGATGTTCATACTTATCACGCCAGCTTTTCATGCGCGGCGGCAGATGGCTCGGGAAGAGATGTCCAAATTTTTGCATTGCGCGGTCGGTGAAATGCGGGCGGAAGAGTTTCACTTTTTCCAGCATCGCATCGGTACGGCCTTTCAGGGTAAAGAAGAACGGCATTTTGTCGGTGCCGAGTTTGTCGATCATCAGGAAGGTGTCTTTCCCGTACTGTTCCGCAATGTCGTAAATGTCCCGGTGCATGTATTCACCTGCCACCGGCAGATTGTCGAACTTTGCCAGAATATGGCGACGGATCTCCGTCAATATTTCGGGCTGATTGGTGCCAATATAGAAAACCTGCTGGTTTTTTTCTGCTTCGAAGGTATCAAGACGCACTGCAAAAACGGCCAGTTTCCCGGCGCAACCCGAGGCTTCAAACAGGCGGTCCGGGTCGGCGTTATAGCGGGCAGGCGTATCGGCATCAATGTCTCTGACGCGGGTGACGTAATCATGATCGTGCGCATGACGCCCGTCGTAACGCACATTTTCTTCTTTGATGCGTTCATCATCAAGCTGACTCAGGATCTGTTCTGGCGTGAGCCCCAGGTCGATTCCCAGATGGTTAACCAGTTGCAATTTTCCGTTTTCATCAATGCGGGCGAACAGGGACATTTCGGTATACGCCGGGCCGCGTTGTACCAGCGATCCTCCGGAGTTATTGCAGATGCCGCCAATCACCGACGCGCCAATGCACGAGGAACCGATCACCGAGTGCGGTTCGCGCCCCAGCGGTTTGAGCGCTTTTTCCAGTGAGTACAGGGTGGTGCCGGGATAAGCCAGTACCTGCTCACCTTTACCCAGCACGTGTAATTTATCGAGTCGCAGCGTGCTGATAATCACAATTTCGCGGTCGTAATCATTGCCGTTCGGCGTTGAGCCTTCTGTCAGACCGGTGTTCGCGGCCTGCATCAGAATAATTTTATCGGCGCTCACACAGGCATTCAGGACGCGCCAGAGTTCCAGCAACGATCCGGGAAAAACTACCGCCAGGGCGTCGCCCTGACCGGAACGGAAGCCCTTGCGATAGCGGGCGGTTTTAGCAGGTTCAGTCAGCAGGTGTGAATGTCCCACCAGACGGGCGAGCTCATTCAGAAAGGTTTTATTGTCAGTCGTTGTAATGGAAGACATTTTCCACTCCTTGTGGTGGGACAAAATATCAGCTTCAAGCATAGCGCTTTGTATGACAATACGCTTTCTCATTCACACTGTCTTTGAATGAGCGGCGTTGAAATTTAAGAGAATAACCTTAGCTTTCTTTGACACTGCCGTTTAGGCTTATGACAAAATGCGGTTTTTGCTATATTTTCGCTGCCTCATGGGGCTAATAAGAAAGAGAGAATTCACATGAAATGGCTATGTTCTGTAGGTATCGCCGTCAGTCTGGCATTGCAACCCGCGCTGGCGGAGGAGTTGTTCGGTAACCATCCGCTAACGCCGGAAGCGCGGGATGCATTTGTTACTGAGTTGCTCAAGAAAATGACCGTCGATGAAAAAATTGGTCAGTTGCGCTTAATCAGCGTCGGTCCGGATAACCCGAAAGAAGCGATCCGCGAGATGATCAAAGACGGGCAGGTCGGCGCCATCTTTAATACCGTCACGCGTCAGGACATCCGTAAAATGCAGGATCAGGTGATGGAACTCAGCCGCCTGAAAATCCCTCTCTTTTTTGCCTACGATGTGCTGCACGGCCAGCGCACCGTCTTCCCGATTAGCCTCGGGCTGGCGTCCTCTTTCAACCTCGACGCGGTAAAAACTGTCGGACGCGTATCGGCATATGAAGCCGCCGATGATGGTCTGAACATGACCTGGGCGCCGATGGTTGATGTCTCACGCGATCCGCGCTGGGGACGCGCCTCGGAAGGCTTTGGCGAAGATACTTATCTGACCTCCATTATGGGGAAAACCATGGTGGAAGCGATGCAGGGTAAAAGCCCGGCGGATCGCTATTCCGTGATGACCAGCGTCAAACACTTCGCTGCCTATGGCGCGGTGGAAGGCGGCAAAGAGTACAACACCGTCGATATGAGCCCGCAGCGCCTGTTTAATGATTACATGCCGCCCTACAAAGCGGGTCTCGATGCAGGCAGCGGCGCGGTGATGGTGGCGCTGAACTCGCTAAACGGTACGCCAGCAACTTCTGATTCATGGCTGTTGAAGGACATTTTGCGCGACAAGTGGGGCTTTAAAGGCATTACCGTCTCTGACCACGGCGCCATCAAAGAGTTGATTAAGCATGGCACGGCGTCCGATCCGGAAGATGCTGTTCGCGTGGCGCTCAAGTCCGGCATCAACATGAGCATGAGCGATGAGTATTACAGCAAATATCTGCCTGGACTGGTTAAATCCGGCAAGGTGACGATGGCGGAGCTGGATGACGCCGCGCGCCACGTGCTCAACGTTAAATACGACATGGGATTATTTAACGATCCGTACAGCCACCTGGGCGCGAAAGAGACTGACCCGGTGGATACCAACGCCGAAAGCCGTCTGCATCGTAAAGAAGCCCGTGAAGTGGCGCGTGAAAGCCTGGTATTGCTGAAAAACCGTCTCGAAACGCTGCCGCTGAAAAAATCGGGTACGATTGCAGTGGTTGGCCCGCTGGCTGACAGCAAGCGTGACGTGATGGGCAGTTGGTCTGCGGCGGGCGTGGCTGACCAGTCCGTGACCGTTCTGACCGGGATTAAAAATACGCTCGGC
This sequence comes from Citrobacter amalonaticus, assembly GCF_037053465.1. Classification (GTDB taxonomy): domain Bacteria; phylum Pseudomonadota; class Gammaproteobacteria; order Enterobacterales; family Enterobacteriaceae; genus Citrobacter_A; species Citrobacter_A amalonaticus_H. The sequence continues at coordinate 200,095 of NZ_JBALIF010000003.1, read as the reverse complement.
AGCAACGGCAAGGTGGTATACGCCAAAGGGGCGAACGTCACCAATGATAAAGACATTGTCACCTTCCTCAATCAGTACGAAGAGGCGGTGAAGATGGATCCGCGTTCGGCGAAAGAGATGATCGATGAAGCCGTTAGCGCCGCGAAGCAGTCAGATGTTGTGGTGGCCGTCGTGGGGGAAGCCCAGGGGATGGCGCATGAAGCGTCCAGCCGTACGGATATCACGCTGCCACAGAGCCAGCGCGATCTGATCGCCGCGCTGAAAGCGACCGGCAAACCCCTGGTGCTGGTCCTGATGAACGGGCGTCCGCTGGCGCTGGTGAAAGAAGATCAACAGGCCGATGCGATTCTTGAAACCTGGTTTGCCGGGACGGAAGGTGGTAACGCGATTGCCGATGTGCTGTTTGGCGACTATAACCCGTCGGGCAAACTGCCGATGTCCTTCCCGCGCTCCGTCGGGCAGATCCCAACCTATTACAGCCATCTCAATACTGGTCGTCCGTATAACGCCGATAAGCCGAATAAATACACGTCGCGCTACTTTGACGAAGCCAATGGCCCGCTTTATCCATTTGGTTATGGCCTGAGCTACACCACGTTTAACGTCTCTGATGTCACACTCTCTGCGCCAACGATGACGCGTGACGGCAACGTAACGGCAAGCGTGCAGGTGACCAATACCGGTAAACGTGACGGTGAGACGGTGATCCAGATGTACGTGCAGGACGTCACTGCCTCCATGAGCCGTCCGGTGAAAGAGCTGAAAGGCTTTAAGAAAGTGAATCTGAAAGCGGGTGAAACCCAGACAGTCAGCTTCCCGATTGACGTCGAGGCGCTGAAGTTCTGGAATCAGCAGATGAAGTTTGACGCTGAACCCGGCAAGTTCAACGTCTTTATCGGCGTGGACTCAGCCCGTGTAAAACAGGGCACGTTTGAATTGTTGTAATTGGCGTTAAGGGGAGTATGCCGCGGTGGTGAGTTTTTCCGTTCACCCTGGCAACATGGCTTCCCTGACAGTCCGATTTCCGTGAACGGGCAAGGGAGGCTCGCCGCCGCCTCCCTTGCAACCCTGGCTCCCGGCCGGGAAAATCGCCACTTCGTGGTCCATTCGCCTTATGCCGCCTGCCTGTCGGGGCGGGGCCGAGCCTGCGTCCATGCAGGCCGTCCCCTCCGCCCGCGTCCCTGCGGGCGGCCCCTGTCAGCCGTCAACGCCTCATCGATTTTCATGCCGGACCAAAAACATCGCTTCGATTCTCTGCTCTACAAACAAATTCTTTTCGCTGTTAAAAAGGCAAACCGCAGTGATGGTCGGGTGTGGATTGGTCCGGCTGAAAATTGCCGACGTGTTTCCGTAAGGCAGGGAGAACCCGCAGGGATGCGGGTTCAGGGCGCGCGAAGCAGGGATGCTGAGTCGCGCCCGACCCGATAGCCTGAAGGAATAAGCGGAGGGCATCGCGAAGCGACAATTTTTCCGCCGGGAGCCTGGATTGTTAAGGAGGCGGCGACGAGCCTCCTTAACACGTTCACAGGTAATGAGGTTTCAGAGGAGCTATGGGCATAGCGTGAACGGAAAATGTGATGAGATAAAAATATAACTAATGCCAGCTTTTAAGATAAATATTTGCTGCTGGTAATACTACGACAGTCCGAAAAAACCGAAATGTCAGGTTAACGGTACACTTTTCGACTATGCTTTTTCCTCAAGTCGCTGAAAAAGGCGACAAAAAGATGAGGATAGCATCATGACAATCTCAAAGGTCCAGGCCGGTTTGCTGGCGCTGTTAGCGGCAGTGATCTTACCCTTGCAGGCGGCGTCTCCGGTGAAGGTCGGGTCGAAAATTGATACCGAAGGCGCACTGCTTGGCAATATTATTTTGCAGGTGCTGGAAAGTCACGGCGTTAAAACAGTCAATAAAGTCCAGTTAGGCACCACGCCAGTAGTGCGCGGAGCGATCACATCGGGCGAACTGGATATCTACCCTGAATATACCGGCAACGGTGCGTTCTTTTTCAAAGATGAAAACGATCCGGCATGGAAAAATGCACAAGCGGGCTTTGAGAAAGTCAAAAAACGGGATGCAGAGCAGAACAAGCTGGTCTGGTTAACCCCCGCTCCTGCCAATAATACCTGGACTATCGCAGTACGCAGCGATGTCGCCGAAAAAAATAAACTTGCTTCACTGGCCGATCTGGGACGCTATCTGAAAGAGGGCGGCACCTTTAAACTGGCGGCCTCCGCTGAATTTATCGAGCGCGCCGATGCGCTGCCCGCATTCGAGAAAGCCTACGATTTTAAACTGGGCCAGGATCAGTTGTTGTCACTGGCGGGAGGCGATACCGCCGTTACCATTAAAGCTGCCGCCCAGCAAACATCCGGCGTAAACGCGGCCATGGCCTACGGTACAGATGGCCCGGTAGCGGCGCTTGGTCTGCAAACATTAAGCGATCCGAAAGGCGTTCAGCCTATTTATGCGCCAGCCCCTGTGGTGCGCGAAGCCGTGCTGAAAGAATACCCGCAGATGGCGGAATGGCTGCAACCCGTTTTCGCCAGTCTGGATGAGAAAACGCTGCAAAAACTGAATGCCAGCATCGCGGTTGAAGGGTTAGATGCCAAAAAAGTGGCTGCTGACTATCTGAAGCAAAAGGGATGGGTGAAGTAAAGGGACTGAAAAAGGTCAGGTGTTGTGTCAAAAGTCAGTGTTAATCGCGTTCTGTTGCTGCTGGTCATGCTTGCACTCATTGCCGTAGCGCTACCGTTTGTCAATTATGCGCCCAATCGCCTGGTCTCCGGCGAAGGGCGTCATCTCTGGGCTATCTGGCCCGGTTCACTATCCCTTATTATCGGCGCGGGCTGCGCCTTGCTGACACTCTGTTTTGTGCCAGGAAAAAAGGGGGCAGCGCTAACGTTATTGGTGGCACAGTTACTGGTTATCCTCCTGCTGTGGAGCGTGGGGAAGGCGGCGTCGCATCTGGCAGACATGGGGACGCCACTGGCGCGAACCAGCGTGGGAAGTGGCCTCTGGCTGGGATTAGCGCTGGGATTGCTGGCCTGTAGCGATGCTATCCGGCGTATCACGGCGCAACCGCTCTGGCGGTGGGTTTTACATGCGCAGATTGCGATTGTGCCGGTCATATTTTTGTTGACCGGGGCGTTTGACGACCTCTCTTTACTCAAAGAGTATGCTAATCGTCAGGATGTTTTTAATGATGCGCTGGCCCAGCATCTGACGCTGTTGCTGGGCACTGTTCTGCCTGCGATGGTCATCGGTATTCCCCTCGGACTCTGGTGTCATTTCTCTGCCTCACGCCAGGGACCGGTATTTACCGTCCTCAATGTGATTCAAACCGTTCCTTCCGTTGCGCTGTTCGGTCTGCTGATTGCGCCGCTTGCCGGACTGGTGAACGCTTTCCCCTGGCTTGCCACGGTGGGCGTGGCGGGAACTGGTCTGGCGCCTGCGCTGATCGCACTGGTGCTGTATGCGCTCCTGCCGCTGGTACGCGGTGTTGTCGCCGGGCTGAACCAGGTTCCCCGCGAGGTGCTTGAAAGCGCGCGGGGAATGGGGATGAGTATGGTGCAGCGTTTTCTTCACGTTCAGTTGCCACTGGCGCTGCCGGTCTTTTTACGTAGCCTGCGTGTGGTCATGGTACAAACCGTTGGGATGGCGGTCATTGCCGCGCTGATTGGCGCCGGAGGCTTTGGCGCATTGGTGTTTCAGGGGCTGCTCAGCAGCGCCGTGGATCTGGTGCTGTTGGGCGTCATCCCGGTTATTGCGATGGCGGTACTCATTGATGCGCTGTTTGATTTAGGCATCGCTCTGCTAAAGGTATCCCGGCATGATTGAATTTAGCCACGTCAGTAAAACTTTTGGAGATCAGAAAGCGGTTCGCGATCTCAATCTGCACATCAGGGAAGGCAGCTTTTCCGTACTGATTGGCACCTCCGGGTCGGGAAAATCCACCACGCTTAAAATGATTAACCGGCTGGTGGAGCATGACAGCGGCAGGATCCGTTTTGCCGGGGAGGAGATTCGCAATCTGCCGGTGCTGGAACTGCGTCGGCGGATGGGCTATGCCATACAGTCGATTGGTTTGTTCCCACACTGGACGGTGGCGCAGAACATTGCCACCGTGCCGCAACTGCTGAAATGGCCGCACAAAAAAATCGATGAGCGGGTGGATGAACTGATGTCGCTGCTCGGCCTGGAGGCGGGATTACGCGAGCGCTATCCGCATCAGCTCTCTGGCGGACAGCAACAGCGTGTCGGCGTCGCACGCGCGCTGGCTGCCGATCCGCAGGTATTGTTGATGGATGAACCTTTTGGCGCGCTGGATCCGGTGACTCGCGGGGCGTTACAGCAGGAGATGGCGCGCATTCACCGCTTGCTCGGACGAACGATTGTGCTGGTAACTCACGATATTGATGAGGCGCTGCGCCTTGCGGAACATCTGGTATTGATGGACGGCGGTGAGGTTATCCAGCAGGGAACGCCGCTGGCGATGCTGACGTCGCCAGCCAACGATTTTGTGCAACAGTTTTTTGGTCGCAGCGAGCTTGGCGTGCGGTTATTGTCGCTGCGTAGCGTGGCGGATTATGTGCGACGGGACGAACGAGTTCCCGGAGAAGCGCTTGCTGAAGAGATGTCGCTGCGCGACGCGCTTTCGGTGTTTGTCGCTCGGGGTTGTGAAGTGTTACCCGTGGTGAATCAACAGGGTATCGCCTGCGGCACGCTACACTTTCGCGATCTGCTTTCAAAGGCGCAGGCTCATGAAACGACTGCGTGATCCGCTGCTCTGGCTGATACTCTTTTTTCTGTTGCTGCTGCTGGGGCTCCCTCACAGCCAGGCCCTGTTTGCCAGTTTGTTTCCTGAATTGCCCCGTCCGGTTTATCAGCAGGAGAGTTTTCTCGCGCTGGCGCTGGCCCATTTATGGCTGGTCGCGGTGTCGAGCCTGTTTGCGGTAATGATTGGCGTGGGGGCAGGGATTGTGGTGACACGTCCCTGGGGAACCGAGTTTCGCCCGCTGGTGGAGACCATTGCGGCGGTGGGACAAACTTTCCCGCCGGTCGCGGTACTGGCGATTGCGGTTCCGGTGATGGGATTTGGTCAACAGCCGGCGATTATCGCGCTGATTCTGTATGGCGTGTTGCCAATATTGCAGGCAACGCTGGCAGGGCTGGGGTCTATTCCGGAAAGTGTGCGCAGCATTGCGCGCGGAATGGGGATGAGTCGGGGGCAGCAGTTGCGTAAGGTTGAGCTGCCGCTGGCGGCGCCGGTGATTCTGGCAGGGGTTCGGACGTCGGTGATTATCAATATTGGCACCGCGACGATTGCGTCCACGGTGGGAGCCAGCACCCTCGGTACGCCGATTATAATTGGCCTGAGCGGATTCAATACCGCTTATATCATCCAGGGGGCGCTTCTGGTTGCGCTGGCGGCGATCATTGTCGACCGGCTGTTTGAGCGTTTAGTGCAGCATCTTAGCCGGCACGCAAAATAAAGGTGTAGCCCGCAAGCATAACGCCGCCAATGCCGCCGATGGCCATTAAGAGAAAGAGGGTGATAACCCCGATTTTCGCTGCATTCATGATGTTCTCCTTATGTTAACCAGGAGATTATACAGAGAAGCGCGACTGTTAATGAATCATTAAATGCCAAGGGAGTAAATATCGTGTCCCGCTGCGCGCCAGGCATCCAGTTGCTGCTGCTGGGCAGGTGTCCTGTTCTCTCCACACCATACCAACAGAGTGCGACCCTCGAACAGCTCTGGTCGAAACTGGTTTAACGAATGAGCCAGCACGTCAACACGCCACCCCTGTTGTGTGGCAACCCAGCCTTCGAGCCATAAACGCGTGGTGTCGTGAATATTCCAGCCCACTACCAGCGCATCTTTACCCTGTTTCTTTCTGGCGGAGGCAAGGCAAATAGCGATGTAGTTAATCAGGATGCCATCAAGAACGCCCAACAGTGCCTGCAATGTCGGTTGCTGGCACTGTAAGCGCCGACGCAATGGAATAAAAAGATGGGTGGTCAGCGTTTGCGCGGGAAAATCTTGTCCCCGCTCTTTGATCCAGACTCTGAGACTGTGCAGGTTATTATTTTGCAGATAATGCAGCAGGATTTCCTGTTGCTCACGCCAGCCGTTGTGCAGATCGACGTTTTCATTGCTCAATAACACTTTAACTTTGCTGACCTGCACGCCGTTGTCGATCCAGCGCTTGATTTCCCGGATCCTGTCGATATCTGAATCATTAAACAGGCGGTGACCGCCGTCAGTACGTTGCGGTTTCAGTAATCCATAACGCCGCTGCCACGCCCGGAGCGTGACGGGGTTAATATCACAAAGCAAAGCCACTTCACCTATGGTGTAAAGCGCCATCATTTCACCCTTGCTCGCGAGGTCCCAGTCTAACTTTAGACGCTCTTTTTCGAACCAGGTAGTTTTGTCTGTTTTTTAATCAACAGAAGGGTGGTAGTGTAGCCACACGAGCTCTTTTGAGTGATCGTTCTCACGAATTCATCTTTTTTTGCAACAGTTCAAAGAAAGATCAACGCTGCCGATGTATGTTACGCGGTTTTAATCGAAGTGTGGTTTGCGGGTATGTACGATTTTAATCTGGTGTTGCTGCTGCTTCAGCAGATGTGCGTGTTCCTGGTTATCGCATGGCTGATGAGTAAAACGCGTTTATTCATCCCGCTGATGCAGGTGACCGTCCGCTTACCGCATAAATTGCTGTGCTACGTCACCTTCTCTATTTTCTGTATCCTCGGCACCTATTTTGGCCTGCATATTGATGACTCTATCGCTAACACCCGCGCGATGGGCGCGGTGATGGGCGGGCTTCTCGGCGGGCCGGTCGTCGGTGGGCTGGTCGGGCTGACCGGCGGGTTGCATCGCTATTCAATGGGCGGGATGACCGCGCTCAGTTGTATGATTTCTACCATTGTTGAGGGACTGCTGGGCGGACTGGTTCACAGCGTGCTGACGCGACGGGGACGCACCGATAAAGTCTTCAGTCCGCTGACGGCGGGGGCAATTACCTTTGTCGCGGAAGTGGTCCAGATGCTGATCATTTTGCTGATCGCCCGCCCGTTTGATGATGCGTACCGGCTGGTCAGTAATATCGCCGCGCCCATGATAGTGACCAACACCGTCGGGGCGGCGCTGTTTATGCGCATTTTGCTCGACAAGCGCGCCATGTTTGAAAAATACACCTCGGCGTTCTCTGCCACCGCGCTGAAAGTGGCGGCGTCAACGGAAGGTATTCTGCGCCAGGGATTCAACGAAGTGAACAGCATGAAAGTGGCGCAGGTGCTGTATCAGGAACTGGATATCGGCGCGGTAGCGATTACCGATCGTGAGAAACTGTTGGCCTTTACCGGTATTGGTGACGATCACCATCTGCCGGGCAGACCCATTTCCTCCAGCTACACGTTAAGGGCTATAGAGACCGGTGAAGTGGTGTATGCCGACGGTAACGAAGTGCCGTACCGCTGCTCGCTGCATCCGCAATGCAAACTGGGCTCGACGTTGGTTATCCCGTTACGCGGTGAAAACCAGCGGGTGATGGGCACCATTAAACTGTATGAAGCGAAAAATCGCCTGTTCAGCTCCATCAACCGCACGCTGGGCGAGGGGATTGCGCAACTGCTTTCGGCACAGATTCTGGCCGGGCAATATGAACGCCAGAAAGCGATGCTGACCCAGTCGGAAATTAAGCTGCTGCACGCGCAGGTTAATCCCCATTTTCTGTTTAACGCGCTCAATACCATCAAAGCCGTTGTCCGGCGAGACAGTGAACAGGCCGGCCAGTTAGTACAGTATCTCTCTACCTTCTTTCGTAAGAACTTAAAGCGCCCGTCTGAGATTGTGACGCTTGCCGACGAAATCGAGCACGTCAACGCCTATCTGCAAATTGAAAAAGCGCGATTCCAGTCGCGTTTGCAGGTGAATTTAAACGTGCCGGATGATCTGTCGCATCAGCAATTGCCAGCCTTCACCCTGCAACCGATAGTTGAAAACGCCATTAAGCACGGGACGTCGCAGTTGCTGGGAACCGGTGAAGTGACCATCACCGCCCGTCAGGAGGGGCAGCATCTGATGCTGGATATTGAGGATAATGCCGGGTTGTATCAACCCAGCACCCAGGCCAGCGGTCTGGGGATGAATCTGGTGGATAAGCGTCTGCGCGAACGATTTGGCGATGATTACGGCATTAGCGTGGCCTGTGAACCGGATTGCTTTACCCGAATAACCCTACGACTTCCCCTGGAGGAGAACGCATGATTAAAGTGCTGATTGTGGATGATGAGCCGTTAGCGCGGGAAAATCTGCGGATCCTGTTACAGGAACAAAGTGATATCGACATTGTGGGCGAATGTGCCAACGCCGTTGAAGCGATTGGCGCGGTGCATAAGCTGCGTCCGGATGTGCTGTTTCTGGATATCCAGATGCCGCGGATCAGCGGGCTGGAAATGGTCGGCATGCTCGATCCGGAACATCGCCCGTATATTGTGTTTCTGACCGCCTTTGATGAGTATGCGATTAAGGCTTTTGAAGAGCATGCTTTTGATTACCTGCTCAAGCCCATTGAAGAGGGAAGGCTGGAGAAAACCCTGAGCCGTTTGCGCCAGGAACGCAGCAAGCAGGACGTGTCGCTACTGGCAGAAAATCAGCAGGCGCTGAAGTTTATTCCCTGTAGCGGGCACAGCCGGATTTATCTTCTGCAAATGGATGATGTCGCCTTCGTCAGTAGCCGTATGAGCGGCGTATATGTGACCAGCAGCGAAGGGAAAGAGGGCTTTACGGAACTGACGCTGCGCACGCTGGAAAGCCGAACGCCGCTGCTGCGTTGTCACCGGCAGTATCTGGTCAACATGGCGCATTTACAGGAAATTCGTCTGGAAGATAACGGTCAGGCCGAGTTGATTTTGCGCAATGGATTAACCGTTCCTGTCAGCCGCCGTTATCTGAAAAGTTTGAAAGAGGCCATTGGCCTGTAAAACTGGTACACTGCGCGCCATTGCATCACCGACTGTTGAAGGCTCTATGCTTAGTAATGATATTCTTCGTAGCCTGCGCTACACCCTGAAAGCCAATAATAACGATATGGTGCGCATTCTTGCGCTTGCCGATATGGAATCCACGTCTGCGGGTTTCGACACCTGGATGACGAAAGAAGATGAGGAAGGATTTGTCCGCTGTCCGGATATTATCCTTTCCGGTTTTCTGAATGGACTGATCTACGAAAAGCGTGGCAAAGATGACTCTGCGCCGGAGCTGGCGATTGAACGACGCGTGAATAACAACACGGTGCTGAAAAAACTGCGCATTGCCTTTTCACTGAAAACCGATGATATTCAGGCGATCATGACTCAGCAGAACGTACGCGTCTCAATGCCGGAAATCACTGCCATGATGCGCGCGCCGGATCATAAAAACTACCGCGAGTGCGGCGACCAGTTTTTGCGCTATTTCCTGCGCGGCCTGACTCACCGTCTTCACAACGCGAAAGCATAAAAAAAGCCGGAGAGATTCTCCGGCTTTTCGCTTATTTCACCTGATGTCCCGGTTTTGCGCCTTCGTCGGGGCTTAACAGGAAGATATCTTTTCCGCCAGGACCTGCGGCCATCACCATTCCTTCCGATATACCGAAGCGCATTTTACGCGGTGCCAGGTTGGCGACCATGACCATATGGCGACCAATCAGGACCTGCGGATCCGGATAGGCTGAACGAATACCGGAGAAGACGTTGCGTTTCTCGCCGCCCAGATCCAGCGTCAGGCGCAGCAGTTTGTCTGAGCCCTCAACGAACTCGGCGTTTTCAATCAGCGCGACACGCAGATCGACTTTGGCGAAATCATCAAAGCTAATGGTTTCCTGAATCGGGAAGTCAGCCAGCGGGCCGGTAACCGGTGCAGCCATCGCTTTCACCTCTTCTTTCGAGGCTTCAACCAGGGCTTCAACCTGCTTCATGTCGATACGGTTATACAGCGCTTTAAAGGTGTTGACCTTGTGGCTAAGCAATGGTTGTGCAATAGCATCCCAGCTCAGTTCAGCATTGAGGAACGCTTCAACGCGTTCACTCAGCGTCGGCAGTACTGGCTTCAGGTATGTCATCAGCACGCGGAACAGGTTGATGCCCATCGAGCAGATTGCCTGCAAATCTGCATCGCGACCTTCTTGTTTGGCGACCACCCACGGCGCCTGTTCGTCAACGTAGCGGTTAGCCACATCCGCCAGCGCCATGATCTCGCGAATCGCTTTACCGAATTCACGGCTTTCCCACGCTTCGCCAATCACGGCTGCCGCGTCGGTGAAGGATTTGTACAACGCCGGATCGGCCAGTTCAGACGCCAGTACGCCATCGAAACGCTTAGTGATAAAGCCCGCGTTACGGGAGGCGAGGTTAACAACTTTGTTGACGATATCGGCATTTACGCGCTGCACGAAATCTTCCAGATTCAAATCGATATCATCGATACGGGAAGAGAGCTTCGCGGTGTAGTAATAGCGCAGGCTGTCGGCATCGAAATGGTTCAGCCAGGTGCTGGCTTTGATAAAGGTGCCGCGTGATTTCGACATCTTCGCACCGTTGACCGTGACGTAACCGTGGACGAACAGGTTGCTCGGCTTACGGAAGTTGCTGCCTTCCAGCATGGCGGGCCAGAACAGGCTATGGAAGTAAACGATATCTTTGCCGATGAAGTGATACAGCTCGGCAGTTGAATCTTTCTTCCAGTATTCATCGAAGCTGGTGGTATCGCCGCGTTTATCACACAGGTTTTTGAAAGAACCCATGTAGCCGATAGGCGCATCCAGCCAGACGTAGAAATATTTACCCGGCGCATGCGGAATTTCGAAGCCGAAATAGGGCGCATCGCGGGAGATATCCCACTGCTGCAGGCCGGATTCAAACCATTCCTGCATTTTGTTTGCGACCTGCTCTTGCAGCGCGCCGCTGCGGGTCCATGCCTGTAACATTTCGCTGAAAGAGGGCAGATCAAAGAAAAAGTGTTCAGAGTCGCGCATCACCGGCGTCGCGCCAGACACCACGGATTTCGGTTCAATCAGTTCCGTGGGGCTGTAGGTCGCGCCGCACACTTCGCAGTTATCACCGTACTGGTCCGGCGATTTGCATTTCGGGCAGGTGCCTTTCACAAAACGGTCCGGCAGGAACATGCCTTTTTCCGGATCGTACAACTGAGAGATGGTGCGGTTTTTAATAAAACCGTTCTCTTTCAGGCGCGTATAAATGAGCTCAGACAGCTCCCGGTTCTCATCGCTGTGCGTGGAGTGGTAGTTGTCATAGCTGATGTTGAACCCGGCGAAATCGGTCTGATGCTCCTGACTCATTTCACCAATCATCTGCTCCGGGGTAATGCCAAGCTGCTGCGCTTTCAGCATGATTGGCGTGCCGTGAGCGTCATCGGCGCAGATGAAGTTGACCTCGTGGCCGCGCATTCGCTGGTAACGGACCCAGACATCAGCCTGGATGTGCTCCAGCATATGGCCGAGGTGGATTGAGCCGTTGGCGTACGGCAGCGCGCACGTTACCAGAATTTTCTTCGCGACTTGAGTCATAGTGGATGTTACTTCTTCTCTGTTGAAAGGGGGTTTTGATGTTACCTGAAAGGGAATAACTACGCCAAGGATTAAGGGCATTAAACCATAAATGATTAATTGTGACTGCTGGAGTAAACTACCCCGCTACAATTGACCTTTTCAGAACAACAAAAAGGAGTCGGGATGAACGCACAATCCCAGGCCAAATCACCAGAGACCCTGCGCGCGATGGTCGCCGGGACGCTGGCGAATTTTCAGCACCCCACACTGAAGCATAATCTGACGACGCTGAAGGCGTTGCACCATGTCGCCTGGATGGACGACACGCTGCACGTTGAGCTGGTGATGCCGTTCGTCTGGAACAGCGCGTTTGAGATGTTAAAAGAGCAATGTAGCGCCGACCTGTTGCGTATTACCGGGGCGAAGGCGATTGACTGGAAACTCTCGCACACTATTGCCACGCTGAAACGCGTGAAAAACCAGCCGGGCGTGAACGGTGTGAAGAACATTATCGCGGTGAGTTCTGGTAAAGGCGGCGTGGGTAAATCGTCGACGGCGGTAAACCTGGCGCTGGCGCTCGCTGCGGAAGGCGCGAAAGTCGGGATTCTGGATGCCGACATTTATGGGCCCTCGATCCCGACCATGCTGGGCGCAGAAAACCAGCGTCCAACCTCGCCGGATGGCACCCACATGGCGCCAATCATGTCTCACGGTCTGGCAACTAACTCGATTGGCTATCTGGTTACCGATGATAATGCGATGGTGTGGCGTGGCCCGATGGCGAGCAAAGCGCTGATGCAGATGTTGCAGGAAACGCTGTGGCCGGAGCTGGATTACCTCGTGCTGGATATGCCGCCTGGAACAGGGGATATCCAGCTGACGCTGGCGCAAAACATTCCGGTCACCGGTGCTGTTGTGGTCACAACGCCGCAGGATATCGCGCTGATTGACGCCAAAAAAGGCATCGTCATGTTTGAAAAAGTGGAAGTGCCTGTTCTGGGTATCGTCGAAAACATGAGCATGCATATTTGCAGCCACTGCGGTCATCATGAGCCAATCTTTGGCACCGGCGGCGCGCAAAAACTGGCGGAGCAGTATCATACGCAGTTGCTGGGGCAGATGCCGCTGCATATCAGTTTGCGTGAAGATCTCGATCGCGGAACGCCAACCGTTATCAGCCGTCCGGAAAGTGATTTCACGGCCATGTATCGTGACCTGGCCGATCGGGTTGCTGCGCAGCTTTACTGGCAGGGGGAAGTCATTCCCGGTGAGATTGCTTTTCGCGCCGTCTGACGCGTCATCCGCTTATCTCTCTTATTTCACCACAGGAACATCAGGTTCCTGTGGTGAGAGTGTCAGTCAAACAGATGTTATGCAGCCTCAAGTAGTGAGGGGCATTTTAGCGGTGATAGAAAATCTCGCCGTCGTAAGCTTTGATAATTTTACCGTCCGTATCATTGATCAACACATATGCGCCGCCCATGTAGGTCCAGTGCGTTCCGGCATCCGGTGCGGGCAAATTGCGTAACTGCCACTGCTTGATGCTGTACTCGTCAGTACGGTACATCTCCGGCACAGTATCACCGGGCTTGAAATGGGTAAAATCAGCGATAAATCCGCTGAGTTCATACTGATCAATCCCCTTTGTAGCGACGGTTGTCGTAGCAGGTGCGGCCCAGACCGCGCTGGATGCGAGCAGCAGCGCACCCATCACCATTTTATTCTTCATACTTCTTCGCTCTCCACTGTTTGGACGCTCAAAATCAGTCGTGTATCTTTCCCGGCCCTTATCATAACTGACAAGCGCTGGATTGTTAGATTCCTGATGATTTGGTAAAAAATGTAAATGCTTTTTTCCCGACATTGCCCTTAATTTGGGCCTGGGTCACGACCCGGTCAGCCTTTGTTCCGCTCTGGAAATACACTTTTCAGTTACCGGTACTGGTTAAAACGACACGATACTGTCTTTAAGAGGCTCCGGGCTCTTATGTCAGGCTTCCCCGATTTCGTTTCAGGGAAGATGTGGAGGAGGTAGAGGATTAATAACTCTCGGGTAGGTGATGAATCTCTTTCAGAATGCCTTTCACTATAACGATATATCCCCCATCCTTTAAATCCGAGAGGATACGCATAATCCCGCTGCGGGAGAGGAGGGTTTTACTGCGGATATAGGTTTCCGTCAGAATGGTTTCGCGAATGTCCGCTGGGAGGTTGATCAGCTCGTAGAGCTGATGGCGAACAATATTATAGGTCGTTGGGGAAATGAGTTTAAACATCTTCTCAGTCACCATACTGCCGATAGCCAACTGATGGTGGGCAAACAGCTCCCACAGGTTGTGTTCTGTGAGCAGGACAAACAATTTCTCCCGCTCAATCATCGCTATCTCGGACGGGAGGATGGTTTTGATGACGTATGTTGAAAGGGTCTCCGATGGAAGGGCGATCGCGCCACGCAGGGTGGGGGCATCAAACAGATCAATCAGAATATCATCCGGCTGGCGGTACATGGAGACCGCCCCGGAGCGGATAAAATAGCAACGAGATTGCTGCTGCGCCGTGATGATATAACGGGTATTTACTTCAACACGCTGATACTGCAAAAACGGAGCAAGCTTTTCCATCAACTCGAGCAGATGATCCGGATTGGTTCGTGTTGATCTGATATTAATAGTTGCCATAGATTTAAAATTAATATTATTTTTACTGAAAAATAAGCGCGGTAGATAGGTCAAGTTTTCATCAATTTTTATGAATAAAATACCGTTTATCCAGATGGTAACATTTCATGTGATGTCTTTTAAACTACGTGGATAGCAATATTATCTGTATTTAAATAAAAATACTATAATAAGCATCAATGATTAATGGCGAACAGGGATAATGGTCTGGCTTTTCCTCCTGAAGTACATCTCTGATGTCTTTTTCGGAAAACATACTGAAGTCATAAAGTTTCAGGTACCATTCACGAAATTCCTCAAAGCAGGTAAATATAACCGGATTGTTGCTATTTGTTGCTAGTTGTATATTTTTATGTGATGAACTCTTCATGTTATTCCCTCTTTATCCATCAGAATAAATAAGTGTAGCATCATTAACCATCAGTCCTTAATACTATTCGATCCATGTTTAGATTTTTTAATAAATACCCGGAGATGATTACATAAATGTGGCGGGTATTGCTAGTCTAAATTTGGATCAATTTAGATTTGTAAGGGTAATTATCGGGACATATAGTTTTCGGCGAATTAAGGCGTGATGATAATTCATGAACCTTAATTTTTACAGGGCTGGTGCGTTATTTGTAAGAGAAGCCCGATACAAGAAATATAATATAAATAAAATGGATTACTATGGTATCAATTAAACGGATTACTATGGTATCAATAAAACGGATGGCCTGGGTATCCGTAAACCTTGGTGTCCGTAAAACGGATGTTTAATAAAGAGATTTTTATATGAATACGAAACAGATTGCTTTTATCGCTGCAATGATCAGTGGTGCTGTAATGGCGAATGCAAATGCGACCGATCAGGGCCACGGAACAGTGACGTTCATTGGTTCTATTATCGATGCGCCATGCTCAATCACCCCGGACACGCAGGATCAGACCGTTAAACTCGGTGCAATTTCTAATGCGGCACTAGAAAATGGTGGCACTAAGGACGGTACTTCAGTGCCTCGTGATTTCGTGATCAAGCTGGAAAACTGTACTGATGCCACCTCACAAACGGTCACCACCACCTTTACCGGTGCGGAAGGTGCAACCGCAGGTTCTCTGGGGATTACTGGTGATGCCAAAGGTGCCAGCATTATCCTGACCAACGGTGACGGTAAGCAGATCAAGCTGGGTGAAGCAACTGATCCTCACATGCTGCAGGACGGTGACAACACTCTGCTCTTCTCTGCTTATCTGAAGGGTGATGGCGCTACTGCCACTATCACCCCGGGTGATTTCACTGCGATCGCTGATTTTACCCTCGCATACCAGTAAGCCCAGCGATTGTGCTGGAAACGCCTGCCCCTCGCAGGCGTTTTAAATATCAGAACCGGAAACTATGAGTAAATTAATCTACGCCGTACTGACGTATTTAATTACCGTAACGGCTTTCGCTGCACAGGGAACATCGGCGAACATTAATCCCTCTTCTGAGTTTGATCCGGCCTTATCGGGACGCGTTAATATTAATGGCTCAATTCTTTCCAGCGCCTGTGATATTGATACCGGAGACAGTTACCAGGAGATTACCATGCCCAAGGAAACTCGCGGACATATTAAAAGAGCCGGTACAGGTGAACCTCAGGATTTTTCTATTCAGTTAACAAACTGTTCGCTGGATTCTCCCGATGAATCTGCTGGCTGGCAATATCTGAATATTATTTTTGACGGGGATGATGATGAAGGTTTTTTTCGGGTCAGCGGCAATGCCGGCGGTGTGGCATTACAGCTACAGGACAGCCATGGAGAAATAATTCATCCCGGGAAATCCGTACCCTGGCGACAGACGTCAGTGGCCGATAATCGGTTGAACTACCAGTTCCGGCTCAGGAATACGATGCGCAGTTTAGTTGTGGGGGATTATAGCGCCATTATTCGGTACAGAATTGAATATTTCTGAGCTCAGGTTCGGACACTGTTTTTTCTTGTGATGTGACTGTCTGGTGACTGGTGTGGCGATATGGATTACGCAAAATTAAAAAATGATTGTTGTACAAGGATGGCTAAACTGTCAGTACTGGCCGTCTGTGTGTTTATTTATTGTCACGGAAGTGTGCATGCCGCGGATGATATCCAATTTAATACGGATGTGCTCGATATTAAGGATAAAGCGAATATCGATTTAAGCCACTTCTCCAGGCGTGGCTATATTATGCCGGGTGAGTACACCTTTAAAATTAAGATTAACCAGAACGAGCTGGAAGAACAGCCGATATCTGTTTATTCCTATGGGAACGACGGCAAGGATTCGAAAGCTTGTTTTACACCGGAAATAGTGAAAAAGCTCGGTTTCAAAGAGGACAGTGCTAAGGCGTTCACCCTCTGGCATAACAATGAGTGCGTGGACATCACTGCTCTCAAGGGCGTAGAAGTGAATCCGGATCTGAGTGCCGAAACGCTGAACATCAGCGTACCGCAAGCATATGTGGAATACACCGATGACAGTTGGGTGCCGAGCAGCATGTGGGACGAGGGCATACCCGGCCTGCTGGCAGACTATAACCTCAATGCCCAGGCCCGCAAGAACCAGCACGGAAGCGATGATAATAGCCTCTCCGGTAACGGCACCTTCGGCGCCAATCTGGGCGCCTGGCGTGCCCGCGCGGACTGGCAAACCAACTATGACAATCAGACCGGTGAAGATGACGATTCCGGTCAGAAACAATGGACCTGGAGCCGGGTATATCTCTACCGCGCACTAACCGCTCTGAAAGCAAAGCTGACGCTAGGTGAGGACTTTCTCAATTCGGATTTGTTTGACAGCTTTCGCTTCACTGGCGCCAGCGTGGTTTCCGATGACAATATGCTGCCACCGAACCTGCGCGGCTATGCGCCTGAGGTGACTGGCGTGGCGAAAACCAATGCCAAAGTAACCATATCCCAGCAGGGACGGGTGATTTATGAAACCCAAGTGGCTGCCGGGCCGTTTGCCATACAGAATCTGAATAATACGGTCTCCGGTATGCTGGATGTGCGGGTGCAGGAGCAGGACGGTTCAGTACAGGAATTTAAGGTCAGCACCGCCAGCATCCCTTACCTGACCCGTCCGGGCAGCGTGCGCTACAAGGTGTTTGCCGGTAAACCAACCAGCTACGATCACAGCACCGAAGGCGATGCCTTTGGTTCGGGTGAATTCTCCTGGGGGATCAGCAACGGCTGGTCACTGTACGGCGGTGCAGTAAGCAGCAAGCATTATCTGTCTATGGCGGCCGGTATTGGCCGCGATCTGATGGTACTGGGCGCACTGGCATTCGACGTGACCCGCTCAGACGCGAAGCTGGAAGATCAGGATCGTCATGGCCAGTCATACCGAGTCAGCTATTCAAAACGCTTTGATGACACCGGCAGTCAGGTGACTTTCGCGGGGTATCGTTTCTCTGAAAAAGGCTACATGAGTTTTAACGACTACCTGAACTACACGACGAGCCAGGATGACTTTATGCAGAGCCGGGAGATGTACACGGCGACTTTCAGCCAGCAGTTCAAATCGCTGGGGCTTTCCTTATACCTGAACTATTCGCATCAGACTTACTGGAACAATCCGGCAGAAGATCGTTACAACCTGTCGCTCTCGCGTTATTTCGACATCGGGAAATGGAAAAACATTAACGGTTCGCTGACCGCATACCGCAACAAGTTTGATGGTAAGAATGACGATGGTATGTATTTGTCGCTTTCCGTGCCGTGGGGAGAATCCGGTTCGCTCAGCTATAACGGTTCGGTGAACGGGGACACTAATTCCCATAACCTGTCGTATTACGACCATCTGAAAAATGGCGATAACTACCGTATTGCGGCAGGTGGCAGCGACGACGGCGGTACCCTCAGCGGGTATTACGACCATTCGGCGGATATGGCCGACATTACCGCCAACGTCGATTACCAGAATAACCAGTACTCCTCAGTCGGGCTTTCCGTGCGAGGCGGGATGACGGCAACCGCCCATGGCGCGGCTCTGCACCGTGCAAACAACCTGGGCGGGACCCGCGTGATGGTGGATACCGGCGACGCGGCAGACATTCCGGTACAGGGGTACAGCGACAGCACTCGTACTAACCATTTTGGCAAGGCAGTGATCACTGAAGTCAGCGATTACTACAAAAACAACCTGAGCATCGACATTAATAACCTGCCGGATAACGCCGAAGCTACTGCCTCGGTGGCCCAGGCCACGTTGACAGAGGGCGCGATCGGTTACCGGAAGTTTAACGTCATCTCCGGGGAGAAAGCGATGGGCATTATTCGCCTGGCAGATGGCAGCTTCCCGCCGTTTGGTGCCAGCGTACAGAACGCTGAGAAACAGGAAACCGGTATCGTTAACGACGAAGGCCAGACGTTCCTCTCCGGCCTGAAGCCGGGAGCAAAACTGGATGTAAGCTGGGACGGAAGGGTGCAGTGCATCGTCACCGTACCGGAGAAATTAACAGGACTGAATCAGAACGGAAATCTGTTACTGCCATGCCAGTGAGTGACGACATAGAAATTATTAACTGAGTGAATAAGATGAAAATGTTAAATCGCAAAAACACCCTTTCCGTTCTGGCTATTGCCCTGAGTGGTCTCGTGATTGCACAGCAGGCCAGCGCAGCCATCGCGCTGGACCGCACCCGCGTGATTGTAAACGGCGGCGAGAAATCGGTCAGCCTCAGCATCAGCAACGAGAACAAGAATCTGCCGTACCTTGCCCAGGGCTGGATTGAGGATGCACAGGGTAACAAGATCTCCTCACCTCTGACCGTGCTGCCGCCTGTGCAGCGTTTGGAGGCTGGCACGAAAAGCCAGGTGAAGGTGCAGACCAGCCCGGCGCTGAGTGCGCTGCCGCAGGACCGTGAGTCTCTGTTCTATTTCAACCTGCGTGAAATTCCGCCGCGCAGCAACAAGCCAAACACTCTACAAATCGCCCTGCAGACCCGCATCAAACTTTTCTACCGACCTGCAGCGATTGCCCTGGACAAGACCCAGGCTGCGAAAGGTGACTGGGTGGAGAAGGTGACACTGACCCGTAACGGCGATAAATATGTAGTGAACAACCCCACCCCGTATTACCTGACCCTTGTTGAAGGGCGCTCGTCAGCAAACGGCAATCCAGTCGGCTTCCGGCCGATAATGGTGGCACCAAAAGGAGAGGGCACCATTGAGGTCTCTGCCAGTGCGCTGGGCAACGCACCGGTACTGACCTACGTGAACGACTATGGCGGACGTCCGCAAATTCAGTTTTCCTGCAGTGGCGCCAGATGTACGGCCAGTCTGCTGAAAGACAAATAATCTCCGCCTGAGGGAAGAACACCATGAAAGGAATGATGAAAACCACTCTGCTCACAGGCTTGTTGCTGGCAGTAGCTGGCACAGTCAGTGCTGAAGACGAAAAACCTCTGGTGGACACGGGGACACTGTTTGTGCACGGTGACCTGCAGGAAAATACTTGTCGGATGAGCATGGACTCGGCCTGGCAGGATGTAGACCTCGGCAGTACCAGTCGTGCGGAAGTGAATCTGGTAGGTAAAGCCGCAGCGCCGGTGAAAGTGAATATCTATCTGCATGACTGTCCGGAGCTGGCGAACTGGAGCACTAACATCACGCCGATGACCACCACCGTCAGCTCACTGCAGCCACCGTACAAGGCGCGCTTTGTGGCGGTACAGGATGATAACAATCCGGCGCTGATAAAGGTCACGGGCGCCTCCGGTATCGGCCTGCGCCTGCGTGACAGCACCGGGAAAACGGTAATGTTCTCGCGCAATAGTGACAGTATTCTTTTGAATCCTGGGCAGAACCAGGTGACCTTCACCCTGCAGCCAGAACGCACGGCTGCTCCATTTGTGGCCGGGCCATATCACGCGCTGGTTAATTTCAGCATGATTTATCAGTAGGAGAGGTCATGAGCAAATTGGTGTGGCCGGGCATAATTCTGGCTCTGGCGGTATGCCAGTCGGCTGTCGCTGAACAGAATACGGCGATAATTACAGTCAATGTAACCGTCAACGCAGCTCCCTGTGTAATAAACAATGACCAGAATATTGATGTGGATTTTGGTGACAGCGTCATTACTACAGATGTGGCAAAGGGCTCCGTGGAAAAAGAGGTGAACTACACGCTGGATTGCACGAGTGCGGATCAAAGTAAAACTCTGGTCATGCGTATCAGCGGAACAGGAGCAACTTTTGACGACAAATCATTGAAAACCAGCATCCCGGAATTGGGGATAAAAATGAAGGCGGATGGGGTTGATTATCCAATAAACACCAATCTTGCGCTTGCCAGTTCTACCACTAAACCTGCGCTGAAAGCGCTACTCGTGGCGCAGCCTGGCGCGCGCCTCCCGACAGGTGGCTTCACTGCGGGCGCAACCATGACGGTGGATTACCAGTGAAACAGTTAATCAGAACCTTAGCACTGGCAACAGTGTTGCCGGTGACCGCACAGGCTGCCGATAACATGTCATTTCATGGGACCCTTGTGGCTCCCCCATGTACCATCAACAACGGACAAATCATTGACGTGTTTTTCGGCACCAATCTTGGTGTCAACAAGATAGATGGCAATAACTATAAGCAGCCTGTCAATTACAGCGTGGACTGCGATGCAGGATACAGCGTCAACAACCTGGCTATTGTGGTTGACACGGCAGCACCTGCTGCTTTTGATACTGCTGCAGTGATGACCAACAAAACCGGACTAGGGATCCATATCCTGGTGGATGGTGTGGCAGTAACTTTTGCAGAACGTATACCTCTCACTAACCCGACCTCACCACCGAAAATTGAAGCTGTACCTGTTCAGGATCCTTCGGTAACGCTTAATGAAGGTGCTTTTGAAGCCACCATGACGCTGCGAGCAGATTATTTCTGAGGAGATTGATGTGAAATTTTATACAATTTTCCCCATCGTTTTGGCTGGGTTTATGGCATTGAATTTTGCGAAGGCAGAGGACAATGTTCATTTTTCCGGAGCACTAGTGTCCGAGCCATGCACGCTACCTGATATTGACACTGATATTCATGTTGATTTCGGTTCGGTGATAGTGAAATACCTTTACCAGTACCAGCGAACTAAGAGTCAGCCATTTACAATTCATCTGGAGGATTGTGATCCAGATGTAATGAAAACTGTAAGCGTAACCTTTGAGGGGAGTGCGGACGATGAATTAGTAGACATGCTTGCACTGGATCCAGCAAGTAGTGCAAAAGGAGTAGCAATTGGGCTTGAGGACTCCAAAGGGACACCGATAGCGTTAAATAAACCAGGGGACGTGTATTATCTGGACCACGGAAGCAATGCATTGAAGTTTAATGCCTATGTACAAGCTAGTTCAATAGCGATATCTAAAAATGAAATTGTTGCCGGAGATTTTTCTGCAATAAGTACATTCGTTTTAAATTATCAATAAAGTATCTGGTGCAACATGAAAAAGTATCTTATAGCATTTTTTACCTTGTTATTAGCTTCCTCGTTTGTGATAGCCAGTGACTATCCAGTTATAACATCTATAAAAACCGAAAAATATGTTGGCGGAGCCATGTATTATATTACCCAAAAGGTAATGGATATTGGCCCTTATGGAGATAAGGTTATACCAGACCAGTGGATTGTAGAATTAGGACATAGACATAAAGACGAGAACGGGCAAGAAACTGTACATTATGTGGCCGGTCTTAATAACGATTATGGTGATGGTAAAAAAACAGCATCAGAATTAGGAGTTTCTGCATATGACCGTGGAGCTAAAGGTATCACCTCCATAACGCATACCGGGAGTAATGATTTCCAGGAGTGTGTTGGATACATTGCTGCCGCTTATAACTTTGCAAGTTGGGATACGGTAATGACTCCAGGAGGTTGCATGGTGATTCCTCCTGCGGAGGAGTGGTGTAAAATAACGACTCCTGAAATCGTTCTTGACCACGGTACAATCACTTTAAAACAAGCTGATGGTAACGTCGCTTCTAAATCTGTCGGAGTTCAATGTACTGATGCCACAGCAGTTACATTTAATCTTATTTCCAATGAGAGCTATATTTATCTTGATGACGGCAAATCAGAGATTACAGTAAATGAACAGCCACTCAATAGTAAAATAGAATTACCGCAAGGTGATTCGCAGATACAGGTCAAAGATTTATTAACAGGCATTACAAAAGAAGGGTTCCACACAGGTTCCAGTGTGTTAGTTATGATGCCTTATTAATCATGTTATTGGGGAAGAGAACTCTCCCCCTTTATTATTATAACAATCTTCATATTTTATTCGCACAAATAAATGATTTTGAGAATTCACGTTATGCAGCTGATCAACTGGCATTATTGTAAATAGTAATATCTAGAGATCAACTGACTAATTATTCGTGCGGGTGAAGACTTTGAGGGGACTGAATACGTGATTTGCCTATTTCCGGTGAGATAACCACTGTGATAAATCGAAAATTCTTGCTCCTGGGACTAAGCCCCGGTTACACTAAATATCTACACATTTTTAATGTGTAACTGATTGTTTTATAGATGAAATGACTCGGGGTGCCCCATCGCTGATGGGCTGAGAAATACCCGTACCACCTGATCTGGATAATGCCAGCGTAGTCTGGCGGTTATTCATTGAAAATAAAAAGAAATTTCTAGCTTTAACGTCCTGTTTTGATAGTTCATTACTCAATGAGGCTTTCAGAATGGGCCACAGAACCATACGTCACACCATCACACGCAACGGGATTTATTACGTTCGTTTCCGCCTGCCCGGTAATAAATATTTTCGCAAGTCGCTGGAGACTGACAGCCACACCCAGGCGCAGTTGCTCATGTCTTTTGCTTCTCCTGTAATCCCTCTGGTTCAACGTGGAACCATCCAACCGGATCACTTCGGTAAGCGTCTTTCCGAGTATGGCAATAGCCTGAAGCAGCAGAATGAACAATGGCTGGCACAACAATTTCTCAGTGAAGAACGGCGCAATCTTCAGCCGATAGTTGTTCAGGAATACCGCGAGGTTGTTGCGCTTTCAGAAGATGAGGAAGAACAAACAGAAGCACAGTCAAAGGATGTGTTAACACTGGCTGGCGCTTGGAATATGTATAAAAAGGAGAAGGCTCAGAACTGGACGAAGGCAATTTCACAGGCTAATGAGCGCTTTATGGAAGTCATGTTCATTGTCCTCGGTGCATCAACAGACGTAACGACGATAACCAAGCAGGACATCAAGCAGGTGATGGAAGTTGTTGAAAACTTGCCAAAGCGTGTTGTGCAGCCTTATCGGTCAATGACGGTTCAGCAACTGATCGAGTGTGATGATGTTCCGCCAGAAGATTTGGTTGGCGCTGAGTCTATCCACAAGCATTTGAAGATTTACAAATCGCTGTTTAAAACCTTCCTGACTGACAATAAAGATATTCTGGAGAAATCACCGACTGATGGTGTAGTTGCTGCACCATCGAAAGCAAGGTTTGGCGCATATAGTGCAGCAGAAATGAGAAAGTTCGTGGGATGGGCGCTCAAGCAGCCTGACGGTTGGCAGAAGTGGATCACCTTGCTGTTGGCATATACGGGGGCCAGAAGAGGGGAGATCGCCAAGCTGGAAAAATCACAGATCAAATTTGATGAAGATAGCCAGCGGCACTATCTCCTGATAGCGGAAGGAGGGCAGGGTAAAACCGAGAACGCTACAAGGCAGGTGGCGATCCATCCCAAACTAATCGAGTGGGGTTTTCTTGAGTTTGTAAACCGTCAATGGAAAGAGAAGATTTTCTCACCTGTGTCGGGTAAGAACATGCCGAAGATCGGCAAAGTGCTTGCTGACGTTCGCGATCAACTTGGAATCCCTTACCTTGATGATTACGGACAACGCCGCCTGGTGCACAGTTTCAGACACACAATGATCTCAACCTGCTTGGCTGGTTGGGTTGGCAACTTGGCGCATTTGCAACAGGTGGTTGGTCATGAGAAGAGCGGCTCTGGAATCACTAGGCGCTAATCTGCATACATTCCCGCTATCCACGGTATGCTATGTGGTTGATGGCTTGGATTGGTAATTGATTTCACTAACTCGGTTGGTATATTTGCGTAACAGATAATAGCAGTATCCATGGAAGGAGTATAAAAATCGCCCCCATCGTAGGGGGCGAAACAAAGACTACTTACTCTGATGCTACTTGAGTTTATTTTTTTATTGTTCGGATTTTAATCATTAAATCTTTACCGCTTGTGGTCAAAGTCCAAAATAAGTCATATTTTCCTGTTGTGGTCCTCAGATTTTCAACGTTGATTAGCCCGTATGCTTGTAATTGTATAGAGATAGTTTTTAAATCTTGAGATATGACCTTAGGTGAGCTTCCGCTTTGATTTTCTTTTTCTTTGGCTGCATCGCCTAAAGTTCGCGACACAATTGATTCATTGAGATGTTGTGTAAGATAGGGCGAGATAAGAGCAAAAATGTCTTTCCAGGACATCCTTGCATCCCATATTGATAACCTTTCACGGCTATTCTGGAAATAAGTAGATTGGCATTTAAACTCGAAAACACTCTCAAAATCAGCGAGGTTCAACTCTTCAGTTTTAGGGCTATGTGCTTTGAGTTGATCAAGATCAAACCTAAGTTGTTCATTTTCTTTTTGTAACTCTATAAGTGCTCTTAAATCGGATTCTTTAGAAGTTTGGTTTGCCCTAATCCAACCGACTGCTGGATACGTTTTCATTGTCTTGCTCATACTAAGGGCTACTAACCCTGGTAGGTCTTTTGCTGTTGCCCATGTTTTCCTGAGACGATTGGTTGAGGCCTTCTCTATGAATGCAACTAGCTTCTCTCTGAGTTCAGAATCTTTTTCAGATTTGGCTAAAGGTAGATTTTCCGGATTCTCATGTACTAAAACAACGACGCGTAAACCTTTTGAAACTGCGTAATCGAATTCCTTTTCGGTGTAACTTAAACCATCTTCCGCAACAGAGCCATAACGACCACCAATGATCAGCAGATAATAATCACAGTCATCAATTACTTTTTTTATGAACTCCCATTGGCCTTCATCGATTGCTGGGAACAACTCCATGCCTGCTGGAATGCAATCCATTTCCATCAGAGTTTGTATGACGTGTTTTCGTTCTTCTTCTAAATCCGTAAAAGTTGAACTTACGAAAACCTGGTAACGTTTATCCATTTTTATCCCTTGAAAGAGGAAGGGGCATGAGCCCCTTCATTCAACATTAACCAGCGTGACGGTAGGATTCACGCACACCATCACGATAACCATCAGCAAACGCTGCTTGAGGACTTTTGTGGCGAACGGTTCCCGCCTGGCTATCAGGTAAGGCGGCTAAGTCTACCCAAACCTGACCTGTGCGAGCCAAGCCAGCGCGGTAACCCTGATCGTAAGCGCAGCCACAACATTTATGGCGACCTTCACCACCTTGATCGTGAGGTAAGCTAATGAAAAGAGTGTTGTAACGGTGTGATTGTTTACAAATAGTCATGCATTGCTCCTTATGAGCGTCATTTTAAGGTTTACATGATCCTCTTTGCCTGGCACAATCAAGCCGTCAAAAATGAAGGCAAGGCTAAGATTCATACGAGTTTGGCGACTCGTATTGGTCATGCTTTGTAAGCCGGGTTCATGCAAATGAATCCGGTTTTTTTGAGCCTAAAATTCAGGCGCGGCACTACATGTGGGGGTGGTCAATCAATAGCGGCCCCACATAGTCGATATTCTAGTGATGATTCTTTTCTGCACAAGGGTTGATTTTGACGTTAAATTGAGGTTGTGAAAGGGTAAAAATGCAAAACCCTACACAGCATAAGGCCTGGAAGAGATGTCAATAATTAAGAAAAAAAATTCAAAATCTGATCGAGTGCTGATTTCTTCAACGGGAGGTCAGAATTGCGCAACATGATGTCGCGCAATCTTTATAAGAATAATGAATGTTGCCAGTGGTTTTGATAATTACGTGCAACATATAGATAACATATATGTGTGCGTAACGATGGAAGTAAGAATGCACTCGTAACAGTTGGTGATCTGCTAGACCGTCAGCCCAGACCCTCGGTGAAAAGCGCTTTTCTTCGCCAAGTATCGCTACGTGATGCTTTCAGCGACTCGCCTCACTGCAACAAGCAGTGCAGTTACACAATGCTGCTTTGGGCTGACGCAAGGGAGATAACTTGATGTTTTGAAGTGCCTCTGTTCACTAATTGTACAGCCATTTAACATATTGTATCTTATAAGTACTTGACTGGAATAGTCAGGTATTGCTTTTCGGAGCGTTGATGCGAAGCGGGGTACACAACAGCGATTTCATCAACAGAAGGAAAGCATTAGAGAGGATTCGAGGTGAGTTCTCTTGTTCAAGGATTTTGGATGAGTTTGTCTGGTCACCACACAATTTCAGGTTTTAGGCCTTTGAGGCTGCCAGTGTGTCAAACGCCATAAAAGCACATTTTTCTGTTTACCAGCAGACACAAAGCCACTACAGCGACGTTACCACAACGGGGTGAAGGACTATCGTCACCTGGCGAAATTCTCCCGCCCTTGCAGGTCACGGATACGTACCTTTTCCCGCACCAGCGCAAGCCGTCCCACCAATAGTCCCGTATGCTCCACCAGAAGCCCGTAGCGGCGTTATCTCCACACAATCGTGAACTGACCCACCCATAGCACAGCGCCCCGCTGAGAAGCTCTGACACGCCCAGAAATGGATGATTTTTCGTTGATTTTGCGAAGAAAATTAATTTTTTCGGTATGGAAGGGCGGATCGGTGATTGTGTTTAGCCACACCACGAGTGACAGATCTGCCGAGGCCACGCCATTACTGGCTTCGTTGCATGCACCACACCATAACGCTCATAGGTACAGACTTGTGATTTGTACGCCAAGCGACCACTTTAGCATGATTAACTACGGATTATAGGCTATTTGAGGTGCGTTTAATCTATTTTGTTCGCAGGATAGCCAATGGTAAAGATCATCCACCAAATTTTCACAGAAAACCAGTATAGGGTTGCCAATCTTCAGCCAGCGCGGAGAATGGTCGGTACTTTCAGATGAAAGCGGGGGAGGGAGATGATCAATTCTCGGAGCGGATCAGGTGTCTGGACCGCCTCAGGTGTTGCCGTTGATTGTGCCATTGGAGCATGACGCGGACGTATCAAACTAGAAGTTGGTCGCGTGGATGACTTAGAAATTTCTCACCCGGTGATACCAGCACGGTTTTTAAGGTCGTCACACAACCTCATAACCACTTTATAAGGTCGTCACACAACCATATAAATGGATTTATAAGGTCGCTAGACAACCACCAATAAGAACATAACTAAACCTCACTAAACCTCACAATAAGATCAGTAAAACCAATAAGATCAGTAAAACCCAGGTCAAGGTCAGGTTGAACATGCGTTCAATTGTTGGTGTTAAAGAGTGAGAACTTTTATCGCTCTGCTCTGCAATGGCTACGCCTCTTCAGAATCTGTGTGGTAAGAAGCTCATCTTCGATGACGTGAACAGACCCGTCATCTCGTGACCTTCTAACCCTCCATAGCCCATCACAACAACCTCCGGTTGCTGTTCTGTGTGTCGGGTTATCCAAAGGGTACGCTATCCGGTCACGAAGTGATGAACCTCTGGTTCACCGTGTAACGGCCTAGCCAGAGAGCTACCGCTCTCACTGTGTGGAAAAGCAAGCGTGAAACACGCGCGGTAGTCCAATGTGAATGGAGCCGATTGGCGACAGGGGCAAACTTGTTTACCCGATCTACTCCGGGGCGGCGTGGGTTGGCTAACTGACTTCCTCAGCGCCTCTCTACGGCGTTTAAATGGTGTTGGTAATACGATGGTACTGCTATAAAGGCAAGTCCCCGCAGAATGCGTTACAGAGCGATTTAGCCCTATTGACAAAGATTTCGGTAGTTGATAATGTGATGATGAGGCATTATAAAATTTGCTAAAATAAAGCTTTCTATTTCAAGTGAAAACTGATATAATGAATAGGTAGGGTAATGATTTTCCTACGAATCCTCGAATAATCCTGCCGTTATCACGACATCCCTTGTCAATCTCACGGCAATACAAAACGGGTACAAAAAGACCTCCGCGAATAATTCTTTCAACAGAAACGGAGAACCCAATGAATAAACCGAAATCCCAACGTCTCGACCTGACCACTATGACAGGCGAGCAGATCGCTGCTCTCATCCTGAACGGCAAATACACCAAATCAGCCTTGTGGGCCTTCATTAGTAGAAATGGTGGCGCGGATGCTGTACATGCTCGATTCCCACAGATCGCCGTCTGTCTTCATATCCTGAAGCAGGAACGGAAAAAGGCGAAACATGCACGGGCAGTGAAGTCGGTGCTGAAGCCTCTGAGCAATCAACGTGCCGCAGGAATGGAATTGACCGAAATTCTTCGCCCAATTCTAGAAGGTCACCGCCAACTTTACCTGAGCAAGCTCAATCTTGATCTGACCCACGAACAAATCATTATGTTGCTTGTGGCAACAACTGGTGCTGAAGAACTGGAATCCTACGGTTTCCCACTGATTGGCGAGTTCCCGACAGCAACCGCAGCTTAACAACACTGAACAAAACCTGAGCCGGTTCGCCTTCTGGGCGACCACTGGCGAGGTTTCTTTTGTACCCAGAACGAGGAGGACAATTGGATGAACATCAAATTCCAGCAGCACATTTATCAAGCTCTACTGGCTGAAGCTAACAGGCAGGATAAGCCACTGGCACGGCTCTGTAATGAAATCTTGGAGACTGCCGCGCACATTTTCGACAACACACCAGACATCAAACCAGCATTAGCCAGCAAGGCGAAACCTAACGGAGATCAAAATGACAGAAGCAGTAAAATCTAACGTTATCAAAGAACCATCACGCATTATTCCTAAGCGCTTGGACGCTCGTACAATTGCTGTAAAAAGTACAGGAGAAGTGATCAGGGTAACGAACGACCACAGAATAATTTATGCCCATCTGGAAGATCAGTTCCGTGGTTTGACTAATCCAAAAAACATCGCGGCTGGCAAGTCAACTGGTCACTATTACGATTCAGATGAAAACCTTGCTATCAAGTGTGACGTTTCTAAATCGACCTTCAAGAAGGTGAAGAAGGATCTCAAGGCGCTGGGCCTTATTGACTGGGAAGCGCCAAAGGCGAAGAAGTCAGGTCATGCCTGCGAGTACTTCGTTAAACAGCTTACCGATATCGATCACAACCTGGAATTCATCTATCAGGAATTGTCGAATGGTCAGCCGTCTTACGATCATGTTCGGGTCAGTGGTCTGAAAACCAAGAAGACGAAAAAAATAGCACAGCCAATAATCGAGGAGAGCGAGAATGGCGCACAATCCGTTACTGTGGCCCCTGCACCTGCCACGAATGATCCTGAACAGCAATCTGGCGTTTCACAGCCTGCTGGTGATAGCGGCGATGCTATTTCCTGTGATGATACGGTGAATGGTGGAAATGTTATCCAATTCCCAAAAGTCAAAAAACAAGAATCCCCCCAGATAGCTGACCTCGACTCCTTGAAGTGCTGGCGTGAAAATGGTCCCGGAGATTTCGGATTTATGGAGTATGGTGCTTCACACGGTGAAGCCGATGTTGACAGGATCGTAGCTTTGATCGACCAGCACTACTTTGAAGAACTGAGCAAGGTAACGATCTTTGATGAAAACGGCGTGATCACTGGAGAATTTATCGATGCCCTGAGCGGTGATGATGCTCCCAAGCGTAATGATGATGGAACTCTAAAAAAATATGGGTTCGCTTATGCTATGGCACGAGCTTACAAGGCACATCGGGAAGGAAAATCCGAAGAGGAGATCCAGCACAGTATCCCCGTTTGGATTGAGGCGGCTCTGCCTGAATACATCCCTGTGCACTTACTGCCGAAATCTGAATCTGTGCATGATTTTTCCAATGAAACGATACCATTTTGATATACGGAGAAGAATTGAACAATGTTGAATGCAACGGCCTAAAGGCTGAAAACCCAGATTTGTCCCGCTTTTACAAATCCCGCTCTCGTGATTCTTCGCTGATCGAGACTGCTAAAAAAATGCTCGTGCACGGTTATTCTCCAGGCAAAACGGCGCTGCTCCTACGCTTGCCGTATGACCTGGTAAAAGGCCTTTACGATAACTCGTGGAATCCTCGCTGTCGCAAGATAAGCAATACCAGTCAGTATGCCACTAAGCGAATGGCCCGAATGTACTACGAATCCGGCGCAATGCTGGCAAAAATCTGTGCTGACCTTCAACTGCCTCTATTCACCGTGGTAACGCTTCTTAAGCGTGAAGGAATCACTGAGAAAGAAATGGCATCTCGAATGCCGGATCATACTGATCCGTTGTTTGTGGCCTATCGTGAAACAGTCGCCAGAAAACAGAAGAACCCACAGCGACGTTCACCACGCCTGCACTACTAACATCCCTGACGGGGAATCTTGACCCTTAATTACATCTTTTACCTGCCCGTGGTCTGGCTGGCGCTTCGTCACGTCCTGATCGGCGGGCTAATCCTACTCTGGAGATACCATAAAATGACACTAAGCATCCGAGATCGGATTTTTGCCGCTATGCATGGCATGTCAGCAGAACAGTATGCATTGGAAAAGGCGCGGGATAATCTAAAGAGCGTCACCGCCCAGCACTTAGAAAAGCATCCTGAATACCTCAAATCATCCCCGGTGGATACGTCCACCAAGGTTAAACGGATCGCCTAGTTCACCAGCACCGGACAACGTCGCTTTGCCGCTCTTGTCGGTCTTCCAAATCCCATTGGCGGTCAACTGGCCCACCTTATCTCTAAAGTCAGCCTGGAAATCCAGCATTTTATCTGGGGAAATGTTAAAGCCAGTCTTATTTGCAACAACATCACGCACCGCTTCATATTCAAGGCGTGAAATACCTTGAGACTGTAGAGTTTTCATCTGTTGGTTGCGCTCAACGCTCCCCTGTAGGGTCTGACCAACACGAGCAACCCCCATTGAGCCAATCAGGGAACCCCCTGCAATTACACCAGTAGCAGCGAGGCCACCATAACCACGTTCGCTACGTTCACGGGTCAGACGTTGAGCATTGATGCGCCCTGCTCGCTCGGCTTTCGCTTTATCTTTAACAATCTGGCGGTTAATACGCGCCTGGCGTCTGGTTTCCAGAGTCGCTTTAGCAAGTTCATGGCGCATTTCTGCGATGGTATAACGCTGCTCGGCGTACCCCTTAGTGGCCTCTTTAATGGCCTGCACCGCTTTCATTTTGTCAGCCAGGGATGCAGCTTCGATATGGCTGATCGTCAAGCTTGCCCTGCGGAGTGTATCGTGAGCGGTGATTTGTCGTTTAAAAGCCGCCTCTTTCTCACGCTGGCGCTTCTCTTCCAGGGCCATCGCCTTTTTGGTGGCTGCGATGTCAGCAGCAACAGCGCCGTGACCACGGTTCATTGCGTCAGTCTGACGGGAAACAAGACCAGGATCGTAATGTTGACCGCCCATGTTAGGGTTGTAGGTCATCGCTCGTGATCTGGCTGCGGCCTGCACTTTTGCGGATATATTGGCTAAACGGGCGTTTTGTCTCCGGATCTGTTCACTATCTGCCAATTGTTGAGCCTGCCCTCTGGCGTTAAGAGCCTGCATTTTCCGGGCGTGAGCCTCTTCCTGTTTTGCGATCTTTGCCTGGGCTTGGGCCTGGCGTTGTTGCTCTAGCGAAAGCTTTTGAGCCATTTTAAGGCGCTGTGTTTGAGCACGGGCTGCTTCAAGAGCCGATTTACCCTCACTCTGGGCGGTTCGCTTCTGAGCTTGCTCCAGCGCTTTAGCGGGTTTGGTAGTTAATTGCTGAAGTGACAGAATTTTCTTCTTCGCTGCTTCGTAACTAGAGCGGGAAATTTCCCAGCTTACGATATTGACGGTGCTCGTCACTATCTTGTTGGTTGCTCCACTACTCATTGCCCCCCCTGCTGCTTGATGATATTGCCGTAACGATCAGGATCAGATTTTGCGAGAGCAGCAGCCGCTGCTTTAGCCTTCGCCAGCATTTCAGGATCGATATGGTCAGCGGTATGACTTACCACCGGACGACTATCAGCCCCCAACGATTTAGAGACCTTATCAATGCCATCGCTGGCAAATCCAATGCAGCGACGGCGAAGCGCGTTATTAAGGAGCTAGACAAGCTCGATTTTAACACCGCAATGGTTTACCTGGCTCAGTTGTCCCGTCAGTTCAAATTTTCTAGTAAGGAAACGGCTGCGTTTGCAGAAAGTATCAACGATGCGAGCAAGGTTTTACCCGCCTTTGTAGACGGTGGTGACGCTGTTCAGAAACGCATGGATGACCTCGCCCGTAATGGTTACGCCCTGTCAGACGCACAACAGGAACAGTTAAACCGTTTGGGTGCTCTCTCTGTTGAATATTCCAGGATCAACGATTCGTTGAGTGATATTTTTAGCTCAGGTTTTGCTGATGGGCTGGGAGAGGTTGGCAAGAACACTTCCAGCTTTAGCAAAGGTATGGCTGGCCTCGTTCCTATTATGGATAGTTTGGGGAAGGCTGTAGGCCAGGCGACTGCTGATATGTTGTTATTTGCCGGACGGGTGGGCCAACGTGTTAACGAGGGTGCAACACTTCCGGATGCAGTCTACAACACCGTTGTGGATGATTCCGCAAACGGTGCTGCCGATTGGATTAAGGAAAAGACAGGATTTGATCCACGTAGCATCGGTCAGACCCTTAAGCAGATTTATCCGTGGCTGGATAGTTCAGCACCGAGCAATATTGGCTCAGGCACGGCGTATAACGATCCAGCGCTAGCGTTGAATGTTCCTGGTTTCAACTCAATACAACCCCAGCAACCAACGTTCACGGTTCCGACAATTGACAGCATGACGCAGCGACAGCCGATTCCTGTTGCGGTCACTGGCGAAGCTGAGATTAAACTCTCACCGCTTGATATTAACGTGAATGACGGCGCTATTAACGGTTTGATTGATACAAAACTGAGGGACTACGAACAGGCGCAGAACAACCTCATTCTGGGCGTTGCTCAATAAAACATCATAAAATGCCCTCATGATGGGGTCTCATTATCTCAATAACAAATTTCACAGGAAGTCAATATATTTCCGTCAAATATGCCAAGTATTTGTTGTGAAAGATATTGTTTCGTGGTAAAATAATTGCATAGGGTGATAATTTAAATTGTATGTGCGTACAACAGCCATTGTCATTCCTTCTCCTTACGAAATATAAAGCAGGCTCTGTGACACCGTTCAGAGCCTCTTTTCTAAAGTACATCCAATGACCTGCACTCTCACAGAAAGGCTACGCCATAGCCGCTGGGTGTACTCCAGAAAAGATTTCCACCCAAGGTGGATTTGCCAAAATTCCTGTCCTCCTCGACAGGTTGTCAGCCGGACACTAACGGCATCAGGTGGCAACGTTTTTGGGGCTCCTTACCCATTCTTTGGAGCGTTGCCGCCTCCTCATTCCTACCAGTGAAATTCACACCGGACGACTCTCCGTCCGGTCACTTTTTTTCATCGGAACAATTCGAAAGGCTGGCCCTGTCGCCGTTTACGGCTCAAGCAGGCGCTGGCCTTTTGTTTACATAGCTATGTGAAATTTAACGGGAGTTAATTATATGAAAATGGGAACAACTGAACGTTCTTACAATGACGTGATCGCGTATGCAGCCGATCCGAATTTTGACCGCAAGACTATTACTGTCGATCTAGCTGTAGAAGTCCAGCCGGGTAGTTGCATTACCAGCGCTGGGGCTGCTTATGTCTCTGGTGATGACTGCCTGCTGGTCCTGAGCCACCACAGGGCAGAAGATGCTGCTCATATCATCATTGCTGATCGCGGGATTTACATCAAACAAGACACCATCACCGCTGTTATGGGTGCTACCGCTGGGGCTAATGCTATTGCCGCACTAACCAAAACGGGCGCTATCCGTACAAGCGCACCGGACGCAGAATAATAACAAGGAGAAGACAACATGGGACTATCAACCAATTTCAGCTACGCGGATTACACCAATACCTTTGTTAACATGGATGCAAAGAACACTTTGCTGACCACGCTTAACGTTTTCAATGATCGACAGACTTCGGCTAGTCCAAAGGTCAGCCTTGATATCATTGATGAAGTCGCCCAGAAGGTGGCAAGCTCTGTTAATCGTTACGGCTCAGAGTGGTCCAGCATTCCTAAGCGTAGCGCCAGCAATCACCTGATCGAGGCCCCGTTATACGCCTATCAAGACCGCATTACGGCGGCAGACGTGCAACCATACAGGAAACCAAATTCAGACCTGCAAATGTCTGTTATGGATGCGGTCACTTCTTCTGCTGTCGCAATGCACGATAAGTACATGCGTACTAAAGAGAAAATTTTCGCTGACGCACTATTCCGAAATACCGTCGAAGCGACCTACACCCAGCAGCCGATCATTTCCTGGGAAGATGAATTTGGATACCAACAGGCAACCGGAACGATCAAAACCAGCGTTAGCTCTGGTGACCCACTTCGCAGCCTCGATGATGCTGTAACCGCTGCTAAAGTGCGCATGGGGGGCCTTGCTGGTCAGCTTGACGGCTTTATCCTGTTTGCAGGTAGTAATGTTTATCGCGGCATTAAGTATCACCCAGACGTGCGCCAAAATG
This sequence comes from Citrobacter amalonaticus, assembly GCF_037053465.1. Taxonomy (GTDB): domain Bacteria; phylum Pseudomonadota; class Gammaproteobacteria; order Enterobacterales; family Enterobacteriaceae; genus Citrobacter_A; species Citrobacter_A amalonaticus_H. The sequence continues at coordinate 165,184 of NZ_JBALIF010000003.1, read as the reverse complement.
TTCAGTTCGGTGTGCTTGATCGTGATGTTCTGTTTAATAAAGAAGTGCTTCCGGCATTCTCAACATTCATCATTGAAAATGTTCGAGTGGTGGAGGTCACGGATCAGGCACTTTACGGCATTGGTCCGGATGAATCCTTCCTGGTTCCACGCTTTAGCAAACCGCTGTCTTCGGATATTGCTCTGCCCTTCGGTTATGTGGCAACGGCTACCAGCCGCAATCTGGATCTGGCATTTGCTGATCCGGTTGATTTCCGTATCTGGAGCGTACAAGACAAGTTTAAGAACGTTGAGCTATTCGCGGAAAGCTCTATCTTGCCTGTTGTGTACCGTCCGGATTTCACTACACGACTGACGAACGACGCAGCGTAAGACAGCGGATTTTGGGGCTGACTATTTGGCCCCACCGTGAAGAATGGCCTGAAAAGGCGAGGCAAAGAAGAGGTGATTACTATGAAAATTCAATTTCAGACGAATAACGGTTTCCCATTGCTGACTGTTGCAGACGAGCGCGTTTTAGACTTTCTGAATGTTAGCGCCGTGTGTCGGTTCCTGAAGGTTCCACGCTCCTCGTTCATGATGGACGTTGAAAATAACGGGCTTGAGAAGGCTATCAGTGAAGCGCTGTTGAAGTTGAGAAAGAATAAAACATGAGAGCCGGGTTAATCCCGGCTTTTTTATAGCAATTTTTTAACCTTGTGAAACGGGACTGATTTGAAAAGGTATCCTTGAACTCCCCAAATACCAACCTCCTGTAGAAGGTCGAGATACTGTCTGCTCTCTACGCCTTCCACCACTATCTTCTCGCAGTACCGCTTTATGTTTTTTATCAACAAGGGAAATGTGGGTTTATCAATTTGCTCATTGAAGAAATGACGGTCAATCTTCGCCACTTCGAAGTAACCCTCAAGCAGGCTGGCAACATTTGCATTTCCGGCTCCCAGGTCATCCAGCCACAGTGAGTTAACACCCTGACATAGTGATTTCAGAATCGGGCTTTTAAGCCCTTGCTCAAGACCAGGAAATTCTTCAGAAATTTCAAGTTTGATAAACGGCATGGAACTGACAGTTAGCTGTAACAAACCGTCATGTCTTAAAAGTGTCGCCATATCGTAATCAATGTTGAGAGAGCAGAACAAACCGTTATGCTCGAACCAGTCCTGCTTACTGGCTATGACCCCAAACTGTTTGTAGAGAAAAAGGCGCTTCTGATCGAAATCCCATCCTGAAATGACAAACGCTGGGTGAAGGGGGCGTTTGGAGTCAGAGATAAACCGCGTAAGAAGTTCGACTCCTAACAGCTTACCTTCAAGGTTCATTATTGGTTCAGCAATGAATTCGGAGTGCATGTTACGTTCCAGTTGAGTGATAACTGGCTGATAATGCACCTTTAAAAATAATTGATCAATAATAACGATCAATAAACAGAATATGATCGATAAAAACGATTGATATAACTTTTTGATTTATCTTTATAATTTATTTTTAAGATTATTCCTTAGTTTAGTGAGGCTGAACGGTTTTCTTCCTCACATTCATATCAATGAATTCGAGAACAACAACGAAAGATCACAACAAAACGAGGCTGGAGCAATCCGGCCTTTTTGTCGTTTGGATGTGGGACACAACTTGAGACACAAGCTGGGACACAGAGCATTTTTTAGGGTTGTGTCTTAGGCTTCCCGCTGGCATGATCCAGAACAGGGATTAACGGGACGTTAATCGCAAGCTTTTGATTTTTTTATTTGACTCGGGGTGCCCTTCTTTGTGAAGGCTGAGAAATACCCGTACCACCTGATCTGGATAATGCCAGCGTAGGGAAGTCAGACACTGTCCGTGTCCCTTCTTCACGCGGGCAGGAGCGTAACCATGCAGCCTGACCTGCACAGCCGCGAAGATGCGGCTCATGCCTTAAAACATTTTCGAACCCTCTCTCCGTTAACGCACTGTATGACTAATGACGTCGTTCAGGGATTTACCGCCAATACACTTCTTGCGCTGGGGGCATCTCCGGCGATGGTGATTGAACCCGATGAAGCTCGTCAGTTTGCTTCCCTTGCTAACGCTTTATTAATCAATGTCGGTACGTTGACCCAATCACGCGCAAAAGCAATGCGGGCTGCGGTTGAACAGGCAAACGGCGCAAGCACCCCCTGGACACTGGATCCTGTCGCTGTCGGAGCGCTCGATTTTCGCCGTCGTTTCTGCCAGGAGCTGCTGACCTTAAAGCCCGCCGCGATCCGGGGTAACGCCTCTGAGATTCTGGCATTGGCCGGTGAAAACGGTACAGGACGGGGTGTGGATACCACCGATGCCGCCGCAACAGCGATACCCGCGGCGCGACAACTTGCCCGTCAGACGGGGGCGATTATCGTGGTGACTGGAGAGGTGGATTACATCACTGATGGTGAACGTACCCTGTGTGTGACCGGAGGCGACCCACTGATGACGAATGTTGTGGGCACCGGCTGTGCGCTTTCCGCTGTGGTGGCAGCCAGTACGGCATTGCCGGGCAACAGGCTGGAAAATGCGGCATCCGCTTGTACGTGGATGAAACAAGCAGGGGAGCGCGCAACGCGAATCTGCCACGGGCCCGGCAGCTTTATCCCGGCATTTCTCGACGCACTCTACAACCTGAAAACGGAGGAGGCGGTATGAAACGGATTAATGCGCTGACCATTGCGGGGACCGATCCCAGCGGCGGGGCTGGCATTCAGGCCGACCTGAAAACATTCTCGGCGCTTGGCGCTTATGGGTGTTCGGTGATTACCGCGCTGGTCGCGCAAAACACGCGTGGGGTACAGTCGGTATATCGCATTGAACCCGATTTTGTCGCCGCACAGCTTGATTCTGTGTTCAGCGATGTGCGCATTGATACCACGAAAATTGGCATGCTGGCGGAAACCGATATCGTTGAAGCGGTGGCAGAAAGACTGCGGCGACATCAGGTGCAAAATGTGGTGCTGGACACGGTGATGCTGGCAAAAAGCGGCGACCCATTGCTCTCGGCTTCCGCCGTTGAGACACTGCGTCATCGTCTGTTGCCACAGGTTTCCCTGATCACGCCAAACCTGCCTGAAGCTGCGGCATTGCTGGATTGTCCGCACGCGCGTAACGAGAAAGAGATGCTGGAGCAGGGGCGGGCGTTGCTGGCGATGGGATGTGGGGCGGTATTGATGAAAGGCGGCCATCTGGACGATGCGCAGAGCCCTGACTGGCTCTTCACACCCGAGGGGGAACAACGTTTTACAGCGCCTCGTGTGATGACTAAAAACACCCACGGTACTGGTTGCACGCTCTCCGCAGCGCTTGCGGCGTTGCGCCCACGACATAAAGACTGGGCCGATACGGTCCTGGAGGCGAAAACCTGGCTGTCGGCGGCGCTGGCGCAGGCTGATACGCTGGAAGTTGGACACGGCATCGGTCCTGTTCATCATTTCCACGCGTACTGGTAGCGTATATACTGGCAGCAGACTGGCTGTCAGGAAAAAGACTCATGGAACAAGCGCATACTCAGCTTATCGCGCAACTGAACGAACGTATTTCAGCGGCGGATAATACGCCGCTCTATATCAAGTTTGCCGAGACGGTGAAAAATGCCGTGCGTAGCGGAGTACTTGAGCATGGCAATATTTTACCGGGTGAGCGGGATCTCAGTCAGTTGACTGGCGTTTCACGTATTACGGTGCGTAAAGCGATGCAGACGCTGGAAGAAGAGGGTGTGGTGACGCGTGCGCGTGGCTACGGCACGCAGATCAACAACATCTTTGAATATTCGCTGAAAGAGGCGCGTGGGTTTTCTCAACAGGTGGTTCTGCGCGGGAAAAAACCGGATACCCTCTGGGTGAATAAACGCATTGTCCCGTGTCCGGAGGATGTCGCTCAGCAACTGGCGATTGCGGCCGGGAGCGATGTGTTTCTGCTTAAGCGCATCCGTTATGTCGATGAGGATGCCGTTTCCATTGAAGAGTCCTGGGTACCGTCACATCTCATTCATGATGCCGATGAGATTGGTATTTCGTTATACGACTATTTCCGCAGTCAGCAGATTCATCCACAGCGCACCCGCTCGCGAGTGAGCGCCACGATGCCGGATGCAGAGTTCCAGTCGCATATTCAGATGGACAATAAAGTGCCCGTGCTGGTGATCAAGCAGGTGGCGCTTGACCAGCAGCAGCGGCCCATTGAGTACAGCATCAGCTATTGCCGAAGCGATTTATACGTCTTTGTGTGCGAGGAGTAGCTCCTCGCGAAACGGTGCGCAATCCCCGCCACGATGTCCGACAACCCAGGATGCCACTGCGTTACCGAGCAGCACGGCGTCCGCCAGCGACCAGCCCGACGCCAGTCCGGCCAGCACGCCTCCCGCATGGCTGTCGCCAGCGCCAATGGTATCGACAACCGCCGCCGGGAAGGCTGGCACACAACCAGCGGATTGCTTGCTAAAATACCATGCTCCCTCTTTATCGTGGCGAACCACAACCGGGGCGGCGAATCGTTGCAACCATTGTGCGCCGAAGCTTTGCACATCCTCACTCAGTCCATACCGTTCAGCCGCAATGTCGGCTTCCTGACGGTTGAGAGAGACCAGCGGATGGCAGGCCATAATACGTGCCATCAGCGCATCGGAAATATCACCAATGCGAGGTCCAAAATCAATGAATAACATCACCGAATCCAGCCCTTCCAGCCACTTAACCAACAGTTCGCCGCAAGGCGAGGCGAGTTGATAACCTGAAAGATAAACCAGGCTTTGAGGAGGGATTGTTAACTGAGCCAGCCAGTCGGCGTTCCACTGATTTTCAACGCCGCTGAAGGACATAAACGTGCGTTCGCCGTCCGGTTCAACCAGCGCCAGGCACCAACCGTTATCGCCTTGCGTGGTTTCAATGAGGCTATGTAACCCTTCTTTCCCCATGCGGTTGCGGATGATCTCCGCCCACACGCCCTGGCCCAAAGGCAGAGCGTTGCCCGCCTCAATACCCAGCCGTTTAAGCGTCACGGCGATATTTAGCGCGCAGCCGCCCACATTAACCCCTTGCTGTTTCAGCTCAATATCGCAGCCGCGCCAGGGCAGGGCGTAGGCATCGGCAATAACATCAATCACTGCCGCGCCGACGACCGTGACCGGCCGGCGGGTGGTTAAACCCGCGAGCAGTTCGGGTAAGCGTGAAGCATTCATGAAACCTCCCGGCGTTGACGCAGTGCTGCAAGTGCGGTGGCGTAGCGGGTGAAATCGAGCTGGTTAACGGAATCCAGTTCCTGTTTTAACGCCGGATGGATAGCGCCGACACCCTGCAACGCACCGCAAATTGCCGTCGCCATGGCGCCAATGGTGTCGGTGTCGCCGCCAAGATTGGCGCACAGGATGGCGCAACGATTAGGATCCGTTTGCGCCAGTTCAACCATCGCGATGGCGCATGCCACCGACTCAATCGTACTGGTTCCCGCACCAACCACCTGATACAACTGCTCACTGGCCGATTCTGCGCCGTCAGCATTGCGCACAATTTTCAACGCCATCTCCAGGCGTGCAGAGAGGGATGCGCTGAACGTGGTAATTCGTTTTTGTTGAGCATGTAAGGCGATTGCGGGGAGGGAGTCGACAATATCCGCCCACGCATCCCCCTCGATTGCCCGTGAAATCGCCCATGCCACCACCACCGCGCCGGCGATAGCCAGATCCGACTTATGTGTCGGACTGGAGGCCAGCGCCACGTCGTCGATAAACGCGTCAAGGTCGCGAGGGGGAAGCAAACAGCCTAACGGCGATACGCGCATGGCGGCGCCGTTCGTGACGCCGTTGTTCTCCAGTTCCGCCACCGGTTTGCCGTCACGAATCGCGTTCAGGGCAATTTTTGAGGTCGGCCCGAGAACGTTTTTATTGAAGGCGTCAAAGCGCAACGCCCAGTCAAGAATATTACGCCCAATCAGATCCGGGTCGATTTCACCGTCACGCTCCAGCAGCGCATCCGCCAGGCAGAGCGCCATTGAGGTGTCGTCGGTAAATTCTGCACGACCGAAATAGCACGCCGCATTGTTTTCTTCTGGGCCCGGCAGAAAGCGGTCAATCCAGCCAAAATGCGCTTTAACGCGGGCTCTTGGCCACAGTTCTGATGGCATGCCCATCGCATCCCCTAACGCCTGCCCATAGAGAGCACCGAGAATACGTTCTGCTTTCATTTTACTTCCCCTTGTGTCAGCGCAGACTCGCGAACCTCAATAGCGGTAATCTCTTTGTCCGATTCGCGAAAGAAAATCATAAACAGTACGGCAATCACGGCAATCATTACCGCGCCGAATGTCCACATGCCTGCCCAGTTAAAGGTCTGTCCGTGTACTGGCTCCTGATAGGCAAACATTTTTTCCATCATTACGCCGCCGAGACGGTAGCCCAGCAGACTGCCGAATCCCTGACAGCAGAGCGTGATCAACCCTTGTGCGGCGGTACGCATATGTACCGGCGCTTTTTTATCGACATAGATATATGCGGTCACGTAATAGAAGTCGTAGCTCACGCCGTGCAGCAAAATGCCGAGGAACAGCAGGGCATAAGTGAAATATTCTTCTGCGCTGCCGTAGACAAAGAATCCGTAGCGAATGGCGGCTGTGATAAGACCAAGCAACAATACCTTCTTAATACCAAAACGTTTTGTAAAGAAGGGCAGCGCCAGCATAAAGAAGATTTCTGAGAACTGACCGAGGGTCATCCAGCCGGTCGCATTTTTCATCCCGACTTCGGTCAGATAACCATTGGCAAAGATGTAGTAGAACGCCAGCGGCATCGCGAACAGGAACGAGCAGAAGAAAAACACCAGGAAGTTTTTATCACGTAACAGGATCAGTGCGTCCAGCCCCAGCATGACTTTGAAATCCATCTTACCGGTGCTTTTCGGCGGGGTATCCGGCAGGAAGAAGGCAAACACGCCCAGCAGAGCGGAGCTACCTGCCGTAATCAGAAGTGGAATATTGGTTGGCGAGATATCGCTGTAGCCCAACATCTGCGGCAGAAATCCGCAAGTGAGGCCGGAGGCGATCCAACCGATGGTTCCCATCACACGGATGCGCGGGAAGTCGCGCTCGACGTCCGGCACGTTAGCAAACGCGATGCTGTTGGTCAGCGCGATGGTCGGCATGTAGGTCAGAGAGTAAGCGAGCAGCAAAGGGAAGAAGCCGGCAAACGTGGTCTGTTGGGCGGCAAAATACATCAGTACCGCTCCGACAAACATCAGCACAGCCAGCACTTTTTGCGCGGAGAAAAAGCGGTCGGTCAGGGAGCCCACGAGGATCGGCGAGAGAATTGCGGCAATCGCGGTACAGGCGTAAGACCAGCCAATTTCACCGGCGGTAAACCCGCCTTTACTCAGCCACAGCCAGAGTGGAACAAACCAGGCGCCCCAGATAAACCACTCGACGAACATCATGAACGACAGTTTCACTGTAGTTTTCATCTTTAAATCCTTCATGACAATTAAGGCATGTTATGACAGTTAAGGTATGTCATGACAGTACCATTTAATAATACCTTTGAAATACCTTTGTGATGAAACCTTGACCGCCTTAACACTTTCTTGTCAGTGAATCGTGCCAGCAGATACCGCTGAAAAATGCGCTAAAGATGGAAAAAAGGGGCGGACAGTACCAAACTTAGAGCTGCTCGCGAAACGCGGGTCAGGACAATTCATCTTCCGAATTCTCGGAACTTACGGGAGCATAGCTATGACTGATATTGCGCAGTTGCTTGGCAAAGACGCCGACAGCCTTTTACAGCATCGTTGTATGACCATACCCTCTGACCACCTTTATCTGCCGGGACATGACTATGTTGACCGGGTGATGATGGACAATAACCGTCCGCCCGCAGTGCTGCGTAATATGCAGACGCTGTATAACACCGGCCGTCTGAGTGGAACGGGCTATCTGTCTATTTTACCGGTAGATCAGGGCGTGGAACACTCCGCGGGCGCATCGTTCGCCGCCAACCCGCTCTATTTCGACCCGAAAAACATTGTTGAACTGGCGATTGAAGCCGGATGCAACTGCGTGGCGTCGACATATGGCGTACTGGCTTCTGTATCGCGCCGTTACGCACACCGTATCCCATTCCTGGTGAAACTCAACCACAACGAAACCCTCAGCTACCCGAACACCTATGACCAGACCCTGTACGCCAGCGTCGAACAGGCATTCAATCTGGGGGCGGTGGCGGTGGGCGCGACCATCTATTTTGGTTCTGAAGAGTCGCGTCGGCAGATTGAAGAGATTTCCGCTGCGTTTGAGCGTGCGCATGAACTGGGCATGGTCACCGTGCTGTGGGCCTATCTGCGTAATTCCGCGTTTAAAAAAGAGGGCGTTGATTATCATGTTTCCGCGGATTTAACTGGTCAGGCGAACCATCTGGCGGCAACCATCGGTGCCGATATCGTCAAACAAAAAATGGCGGAAAATAACGGCGGATATAAAGCGGTGAACTTCGGCTACACCGACGATCGGGTCTACAGTAAATTGACCACGGATAACCCCATCGATCTGGTGCGTTACCAACTGGCAAACTGCTACATGGGACGCGCGGGACTGATTAACTCTGGCGGCGCGGCAGGCGGCGAGACCGACCTGAGCGACGCAGTGCGCACGGCGGTTATCAACAAACGTGCGGGCGGGATGGGCCTGATTCTGGGGCGGAAAGCCTTCAAGAAATCGATGGCTGACGGCGTGAAATTGATCAATGCCGTCCAGGATGTCTATCTCGACAGCAAAGTGACAATCGCTTAACGCAGTAGTGGACAGTCCGGCGGTAGCCGGCAACGTAACGCCGCGGGCAGGATTTCGATATGAAATGTCTGTCCGCTTAATGGTTCTCCGTCCAGATTGAAGGTAATGTCATGAGGCGCCTGAATATCAAACCAGGCGGATGCCCCGTCGATAATATTGGGATTCTCTTCCCGCGGCTTCAGCGTTGAAAACAGCGCGGGCAGGATCTCTTCCCCGGTAAAAATTCGCAGTTGCAGTAAACCATCATTGATTAACGCCTCCGGACACAACTGTTGACCGCCGCCCGCCTGACGTCCATTGCCAATGCCAATCACCAGGGCATCGCCCTGCCAATGAAAGTTCTCGCCGCGGATTTCGCAGCGGTCCGGCTTAAGTGTGTCCATGCGCATCAGGCCGTGAATAATGTACGACACGCCGCCCAGTGCGGCTTTCAGCTTCTCTGGCGTTTCAGTGGTGATGCGCGTACCAAATCCGCCGGTCGCCATGTTGATAAAGCAGGTCTTATCGTTAACCTGGGCCATATCAATTTCGATAGCATTACCGACTATTGCCAGCTTCAGTGCTTTATCCAGCGCCTCGGGGATCCCCACGCTGGTGGCAAAATCATTGGCGGTGCCAAGCGGCAGAATGCCCAATGCCGGAATGTCATTGCCCGCGCACTGAATCAACGCGGTTGAGACTTCATTAATCGTACCGTCGCCACCACCGGCGATCACCGTCTCGACGCCAAGACGCCGGGCTTCTTCCACATAGCGCAGTGCATCGCCTTTTTCCCAGGTGACGCGGACGTGAATCTCCACACCTTCATCGCGAAGCAGCCCAATGGCTTCCCGCAGCGTGGGGTTGTCAGCACTTTTACCGTTCAGAATCAACAAGCTGGCGGGATAATTTGCCATTCCTTTTTTGCCTTTTAGTTTTTAGGAGATCTGAGGAAAGTGTATAGCAGAAAAGAAAAGGAGAGGTCAGAACAGGCTTAAAATACGCACACAATATACTATTTAGGCCGCAAAAAAATAAGCCTGCGTAAGGGAGATTACGCAGGCTAAGGAGGTGGTTCCTGGTACAGCTAGCATTTATGGGTTATGTTTTTCAGCAGGTCGGATAATACCCTTAATGAACGAAGCGGTATGTGATCGGTTTCTAAGAATCTTCCGTGCGCGAAAAAATAACCCTCATTAACTATTTAGCGTGTGGATTACGCGTGGATTCACCGGAAAAATTGCGCATTAACAGTGCATAATCCAGCGTCAGATCCTGCGGAACAGGGATCCATACAGTATAACCGTCGCCAGGCGCAACCGGCATTGTCTCGCCTTTCGCGTTTTCCATCTGTGCCAGCGTAAAGTTGATGTTGCCCTGCGGGGTCATCAGCTCCAGGCTGTCGCCTACGGAGAATTTGTTCTTCACCGCCACCGCTGCCAGTTCGCCTTTACGTTCACCGGTAAATTCGCCCACGAACTGCTGACGTTCAGAAACCGAGTAACCGTATTCGTAATTTTGATAATCGTCATGTGTGTGACGACGCAGGAAACCTTCGGTGTAGCCACGGTGCGCCAGCCCTTCCAGCGTTTCCAGTAATTGCGGGTCAAACGGTTTGCCTGCCGCGGCGTCATCAATCGCTTTACGATAAACCTGTGCAGTGCGCGCGCAGTAGTAGAAGGATTTGGTACGGCCTTCAATTTTCAGCGAATGCACACCCATTTGCGTCAGGCGTTCGACATGGGCGATGGCGCGCAGATCCTTCGAGTTCATGATGTAGGTGCCGTGTTCGTCTTCAAACGCGGTCATGTACTCGCCTGGGCGCTGGGCTTCTTCAATCATGAACACCTTATCGGTTGGCGCGCCGATCCCCAGCGTGGGTTCAACGTTTTGCACCGGAATCGGCTCATATTTGTGGACAATGTTACCGACCACGTCTTCTTTGCCTTCCTGGACGTTGTACTCCCAACGGCAGGCGTTGGTGCAGGTGCCCTGGTTCGGGTCGCGCTTGTTGATGTAACCGGAAAGCAGACAGCGACCGGAATAGGCCATGCACAGCGCGCCATGAACGAAGATCTCAATCTCCATGTCTGGCACCTGATTGCGGATCTCTTCAATCTCTTCCAGCGACAGCTCGCGAGACAGAATCACGCGGGTCAGCCCCATCGAATGCCAGAATTTAACAGTGGCCCAGTTGACGGCATTAGCCTGGACAGAGAGGTGAATCGCCATCTCCGGGAAGTGCTCGCGCACCAGCATGATAAGCCCCGGGTCAGACATGATCAGGGCATCCGGACCCATTTCCACTACCGGCTTCAAATCGCGGATAAAGGTTTTCAGTTTCGCGTTATGCGGCGCGATGTTTACGACCACGTAGAATTTTTTACCCAGCGCATGGGCTTCATTGATGCCAAGCTGCAGATTCTCGTGATTGAATTCGTTATTGCGCACGCGCAGCGAGTAACGCGGCTGGCCCGCATAAACGGCGTCAGCGCCATAGGCGAAAGCGTAACGCATGTTTTTCAGCGTTCCCGCCGGGGAAAGGAGTTCCGGTTTAAACATAATGTTCTCGTTCTGATGACAGGTCAGATCCGCTTCACCTGATGAAGCGGGCAGAGGAGAGTCCTCACGTTAAGGGCGGGCATTGTAGCGCTGAGGGGCAGGGAGGTAAAGGGAAACGCCGGGCCCGATGAAGGGGCGTTATCGGGCAATATGATATGCCAGAGCGTCAGGCAATCCGGCAGGCATCTGCTTCCCAGCGATACCCGACACCATACACCGCCCGGATAAACGACTGTTCTTCGTCAAGCGCTTCCAGCTTGCGGCGCAGGTTCTTGATATGGCTATCGATGGTGCGGTCGGTGACCACGCGGTAATCATCATAGAGATGGTTGAGCAGTTGTTCGCGGGAGAAGACTTTCCCGGGTTCGTGCGACAGCGTTTTCAGCAGACGAAATTCGGCGGGTGTCAGGTCGAGTACTTTACCGTGCCAGGAGGCCTGGAAACGGCTTTCATCGACAACCAACGGGCTTTGGGCGTCTTGCTGCTGGAGTTCACGCAGCGGCTTACAGCGGCGCAGAATAGTCTTCACGCGGGCGACTACTTCACGCGGGCTGTAAGGCTTGCAGATGTAATCATCCGCGCCAATTTCCAGCCCCAGCAGACGATCGATTTCCTCAATTTTGGCGGTGACCATCACAATGGGCACTTCAGAGAATCGACGAATTTCGCGGCACAGCGTCAGGCCGTCAGTGCCTGGCAGCATCAGATCCAGCAGGATTAAATCCGGCGGCGTCTGGCGCACATACGGCAGAACCTGATCGCCATGGCTGATGAGCGACGGGGCATAGCTTGCGGCGCGCAGATAGTCGATAAGTAACTGTCCCAGCTTAGGTTCATCCTCCACGATCAGAATGCGTGGCGTGTTTTCATCAATGGGTAACTCAGTCATACTTCTCTCTGTAAATCGCGTTCCAGCGGTAACTCTACTGTAATGCTAACCCCACCAAAAGGCGAATGGGCCGCGCGGATGCGTCCATTATGCGCCTCGACAATCTTCACGCAAATCGCCAGTCCCAGGCCGGAGCCTCCGCTGGCGCGGTTGCGCGAACCTTCGGTGCGGTAGAATCGTTCGAACAGTTTCTGTAGCTGGTCGTCATTGACCCCCGGCGCGGAGTCGGCAAAGGTGAGAAAAACGCGCTTATCACGCTGTTCGGCGCTGATATGCAAACTCCCGCCACTGTCGGTGTAACGCAGACTGTTTTCCAGCAGGTTGTTGAATAACTGTATCAGGCGATCGCGGTCACCAAACACGCAGACGCTGTCGGGCAGCGTGAACTGTATCGACAGGCCGCGGCTGGCGAAACGTTCACGAAATGCGCCGCCTGCGACTTCCAGCAGGGGGATCAAATCCACGGCGGTTTTTTGATAGGCCAGCGCGCCTTCGTCAGACATCGAAAGCTGATGCAAATCGTCCACCAGCTTAGTGAGCGTGCCAACTTCTGCCTGGAGTGAGGCCACCGACTCCGGCGTGAATTTACGCACGCCATCCTGAATTGCCTCCAGTTCACCGCGCAATACCGCCAGCGGTGTGCGCAACTCATGCGATATATCGGCCATAAAATCCCGGCGCATCTGCTGGTTCTTTTCGAGCGTACTGGCGAGCTGGTTAAAGTCCTGTGCCAGTTTGCCCAGTTCATCCGCGCTGGTGGCGGTCACACGGGTGGTAAAATCGCCCGCCGCCAGCTTATGGGTGCCTTCCACCAGCCGTTTGACCGGGGCCAGCAGTCCACGCGCCAGAGGAAAAGTCGCCAGCGCGGCCAGCAGGGTAGAGAGCGCAACGATGAGCCAGCTTGTGCGCCGCTGCTGTTTGTCGAAATTAATGTCGGTGTTACGCGTCAGACGTTCAACCGGTGAGGCGATCACCGCGCCGACTTCCACACCGTTCACCATGATTGGGCGACGCGTACCGTCATGAGGAACGGGCGCGCGTGGGCCAACCAGCACAGTGGCATTCTGATCGACGACCCAAAACTGGGTCCTCCAACCGTGCGGCGGCATACCAGGGCCGGGCTTGTCATCACCTTTATCGTGTTCAAACGAACGGAGGAGCTGAAACACGAAGCGGTCATTGTTGCGCAGAAAGCGCCAGTTGCCGTGCAGTTCATATTGCTCGCCTAACGCGTCGCCGAGCAGCGTTAGCCGCTGTTCGTTGCCCTGTTTGATGTAATCAATGAAGCCGCGCTCGAAGCTCACCCGCACAGCCCAGTGCATTGTGACCAGGAGCACGATACAGGTGGCGAAAATCGCCAGAAACAGTTTGCCGGTAATACCGGGTCGCCACAGCTTCATCAGGTTCTCCTTTTGCGCCGGCCAATGACGACATTTTTATGCGTATCGTCAGGGACTCGGGCAAAGATAATCGCCGGCAGCGCGATGACAAAGGCCATGCACAGCCAGGTGTACATAAAGATGGTGTGCGATGCTCCGCTATCCGTGGTGATAAATTGCTGACCAAACATCCCCAGCAATAGCCCGGCCAGCGTGACGCCGATACTCATTGAGAGTTGCATAATCATCGACAGTAAACTGTTGCCGCTGCTGGCGAGATCGTCCGGGAGATCTTTCAGGGTCAGCGTGTTCATTGAGGAAAAGCGGGTTGAGTTCACCATTCCCTGCACAAACAGGATCAGCGGCAGGACGTAATATCCGCCCGCCAGAGCGGTGAACATAAACAATAGCGTCACCAGCGACAGCCCAAGCGTGGTGGCAACCAGCACCCGCCGGTAGCCAAAGCGGTTGACGACCTGCACGACAATCCGCTTCATCCCCATGCTGCCAAGCACCATCGGAATCATCATCAACCCGGCGTGAAACGGCGAGAAGCCAAGGCCAATCTGTAAAAAGACGGGCGTCATAAAGGGCAACATGCCGCTGCCGATGCGTCCGGCGAAGCTGCCGAACAGCCCCAGCGAGAAGGTTCGCGTATCAAACAGCCTGAGGCTAAAGAGGGCCCGTGGGTTATTGCGCGCGTGCTTCAGGTACAACAGAATGGCGGCGACGCCGACGACCGCCAGTCCACCCAGCGTCAGCGGCGAAATCCCCATCCCTTTACTGCCATCCAGCGCAATAGTCAGTACTGCCATGCCCGCGGCCAGGAGCAGAAACCCCGAAAGATCAAAGCGCCGGGTTTGCAGGGTGTAGTTTGGCATTAGCATCAGGGTGGCAATCGCCCCGACAATACCGACCGGCAGATTGATCAGGAAAATCCAGTGCCATGAGGCATATTCCACCAGGATCCCGCCCAGCGCCGGGCCAAGCAAAGGGCCAACCTGCCCCGGCAGCGTGACAAACGTCATTGCCGCCATGTATTGCTCGCGTGGAACGATTTTCATCACCGTCAGCCTGCCAACGGGCACCATCATTGCGCCTCCAACGCCTTGCAGGACGCGAGCCATCACCAGTTCGTTCAACGAGCCGGACCACGCGCAAAACAGTGAGCCCAGGGTAAACAACACAATGGCGGTGAAGAAGACATTACGCACGCCGACACGGTCTGCCAGCCAACCGCTGGCGGGCAGCATTACCGCCACGGTCAGCACATAAGAGACAATGACCATGTGCATATGCAGCGGACTTTCCCCGAGACTTTTCGCCATCGAGGGAAGCGCGGTATTGACGATAGTGGTATCCAGCGACTGCATAAAAAAGCCGAATGCCACTATCCATAATTGCCAGCGAGTGCTGCCAGGGAGTTCTGTCATGACTCAGTTATCGGTTTACGGTGTTTGCGCGAAAAACGCAGGCGCAAACGGTCAAAAAAGAGATACACCACCGGCGTGGTGTAGAGCGTTAACAACTGGCTCATCACCAGACCGCCCACAATGGTGACACCCAGCGGCTGGCGTAATTCGGAGCCATCGCCTCCTGAAAGCACCAGGGGTAGCGCGCCAAACAGCGCCGCCAGCGTGGTCATCATAATGGGGCGAAAGCGCAGCAGGCAGGCCTGAAAAATGGCTTGCTCCGGCGTAAGGTCGCCATGCCTTTGCGCATCCAGGGCGAAATCGACCATCATGATGGCGTTTTTCTTAACGATGCCAATAAGTAGCATGATCCCTATCAGGGCGATTAGGCTAAATGGGGCATCGAAAATTTCCAGTGCCAGAAGCGCACCGACCCCCGCTGAGGGAAGGGTGGAAAGGATAGTCAGCGGATGAACATAACTTTCATACAGTATTCCGAGCACGATATAGACCGTGGCGATGGCGGCGATAATCAGGATCACCTGAGCGTTCATCGTCTCCTGGAAAACCTGTGCCGTCCCCGCGAAGCTGCCGCGCACAGTGGACGGCACGCCAAGTTGCGTCATCGCCCGGTCAATCGCTTCGCTGGCTTCTGACAGCGAGGAGCCGGTTGGCAGGTTAAAGGACACCGTCGAGGCAGCCGACAATCCCTGATGATTCACCGACAGCGGCGCATTGGCTGGCTGCCATTTGGCGATTGCGGAGAGCGGTATCGCTTTGCCATCGCGATTAATGACAAACATTTTCTCCAGCGCGCTGATGTCCTGGGTGTAGCGCGGATCGACTTCCATCACCACTTTGTACTGGTTCATGGGCTGATAAATGGTGGAAATCTGCCGCTGACCAAAAGCGTTGTTCAACAGGCTGTTGGCGGCCTGAACGTCAATGCCAAGCCGCGACATGGTTTCACGATCGTAAACCAGATTCATCTCTGCGCCGTTATCCTGCTGATCGGAGTTCACGTCTGCCAGTTGCGGTAGGGCAGCCAGGGCTTTACGTATCTTCGGTTCCCATTCGCGAAGTGCTGCCAGATCGTCCGACAAGAGCGTGTACTGATAGTTGGCGTTGGACTGACGGCCGCCGACGCGAATATCCTGTACCGCCATCAGGAACAGATTGGCCCCCGGTTCTTTTGCCAGTTTCACCCGCAGGCGGTCGATGATGCGTTGTGCGCTCTCTTGACGTTCGGCCCGGGGTTTTAGCGTAATGAACATCATACCGCTGTTAACCCGCGAACCGCCGGTAAACCCGGTGACATTATCCACTGCCGGATCGTCGCGAATGATCTTCATAAAGTCCTGAAGCTTGCCGCGCATCGCCTGGAATGAAATGCTCTGATCGGCCTGAATGCCGCCCATCAGCACACCGGTGTCCTGTTCGGGGAAGAAAGTTTTCGGGATGGAAATATAGAGCCAGACGTTAAGCGCAATGGTGCCAAGCAACACTACGCCGACCAGACGCGTATGGTTGAGCACCCATTTCAGCGATTTACCGTATCCCTGTTGCAGCGCCATCAGCAGACGACCAAATCCGCGCAGGCGCTTTTGTTCCCGCGGCTGGCTGGATTTCAGCATCCAGCCGCACATCATCGGCGTCAGCGTCAGCGATACCAGCAGCGAGATACCAATAGCCACCGACAGCGTTACGGCAAATTCACGCAATAACCGACCCGGTAGTCCGCCCATCAGCAGCAGCGGCAGGAATACGGCCACCAGCGAAAGACTCATTGACAGTACCGTGAAGCCCACTTCACGTGTTCCTTGTAGCGCAGCCTGTAAGGGCTTTATTCCCGCTTCCAGGTGACGAGAGATATTTTCCAGCACCACGATGGCGTCATCGACCACAAACCCGGTGGCGATGGTCAGCGCCATCAACGACAGATTGTTGAGGCTGAAGCCGCACAGGTACATGGCGGCAAACGTCCCGATCAGGGAGACGGGAACCGCCACGGCGGGGATCAGCGTGGCGCGCCCGGAACGCAGGAATAAAAAGACCACCAGAATAACCAGCGCGACGGAGATCACCAGCGTTTGCTCGACTTCCTCCAGCGAAGCGCGAATCGTCGGCGAACGATCCTGGGCAATTTGCAGATCGATTGATGCCGGAATGGTGGACTGCAACTCCGGCAGTTTGGCCCGAATACTGTCGACGGTCTGGATAATGTTGGCTTCCGGGAGCTTGCGAATCATCAGCAAAATCGCCGGTTTCGCGTTGGTCATCCCGGCGTTGCGCACATCCTGTACCGAGTCTGTCACCGTGGCGACATCGCCCAGACGCACGGCTGCGCCATTATTGTAGTGAATAATAAGCGGTTGATAGTCAGCCGCCGTTTTCAGCTCGTCGTTGGTCTGAATCTGCCAGCGGTGGGTTATATCTTCCAGTGCGCCTTGTGGTCTGCGCACGTTAGCATTGCTGATGGCGGTACGGACATCGTCCAGCGAGACGCCCTGATGAAACAGCGCCTGCGGATTCAGCCCCACCCGCACGGCGGGAAGTGAGCTGCCGCCGACGTCCACATCGCCCACACCATCAATTTGCGCGATGATCTGTGCCAGTTGCGTGGAGGCGAAATCATACAATTCCCCCTGTGAGTAAGTCTCCGAGGTCAGCGTCAAAATCATGATCGGCGCATCGGACGGATTGGCCTTACGGTACGTGGGGCGGCTTGGCATCCCACTCGGCAGCAGGCTTTGCGCCGCATTTATCGCCGCCTGCACATCTCGCGCTGCGCCGTTGATATCGCGGTCAAAGTTAAATTGCAGGATGATACGTGTGCTGCCAAGGGAACTGCTTGAGGTCATTTCACTGACCCCGGCGATGCGTCCCAGCGAACGTTCCAGCGGCGTCGCTACCGAGGAGGCCATCGTTTCCGGTGACGCGCCCGGTAACGACGCGCTGACCATAATTACCGGAAAATCGACCTGCGGCAGTGGGGCGACAGGCAGCAGCCGAAAGCCCAGCACGCCGCACAGCGTAATGGCGAGCGAGATTAAAATCGTCGCCACCGGGCGGTAAATGAAGAGGGCGAAGAACTTCATTTACGCCTCCTCTTCCCGCTGAGAAAAGCGTTTTTTCATGTACAGCGACAGGCGATCAAACAACAGGTAGATGACCGGCGTGGTGAACAGCGTTAACACCTGGCTGACCAGCAGACCGCCGACCATGCCGATCCCCAGCGGACGTCGCAGTTCCGCGCCCACGCCGGTGCTGAGCATCAGCGGCAGTGCGCCTAACAGCGCCGCCAGCGTGGTCATCAGGATCGGGCGAAAACGCAGCAGACAGGCCTGGAATATCGCTTCGCGTGGCGGCATACCGTGTTCACGCTCAGCGGCAAGGGCAAAGTCGATCATCATGATGGCGTTTTTCTTCACGATACCGATTAGCAAAATAATGCCGATGATAGCGATGACATCCAGTTCGCTTCCGGCAATCATCAACGCCAGCAATGCGCCCACACCGGCGGTAGGCAGCGTGGAAAGAATCGTGATGGGATGAATAAAGCTTTCATACAGCACGCCGAGTACGATGTACATCGCCACCACCGCAGCGACAATCAGCCAGATGGTGTTGCCCAGCGCCGCCTGGAAGGCGAGGGTACTGCCCTGGAATTGCGTGGTGATATCAACCGGCAGATTTAACGCTTTTTCCGTATCCAGAATCGACTCTACCGCGTCACCCAGCGAATAACCGTCCGCAACGTTGAACGAAATGGTGGTGACCGGGAACTGATCCAGGTGATTGATGGAGAGCGGCGCAAACCTCTGTTCCACGCTGGCGATTGCGCTAAGCGGCACAATTCCGCCCTCACTGCTGGTCAGCCGGATGGCGTCCAGCGCCGCCAGTCCGGGCGTGTTTTCAGTATTGTGTTCTAACACCACGCGATACTGGTTTGCCTGGGTATAGATGGTGGAAATGAGTCGCTGCCCGAAGGCGTTATACAGCGCGTTATCGACATCCGCCATACTGATGCCCAGACGGCTGGCGCTGTCACGATCGACCTTCACGTAGGCCACCAGATCTTTGTCCTGCCAGTCGCTGCTGACGTCAGAGAGCTGTGGCAGTTGCTGTAATTTTTCCATCAGTTGCGGCACCCAGGTGCTGAGCGCATCCAGCGAGGTGGCTTGCAACGTGAACTGATACTGCGTGCGGCTCACCTGGGTATCAATCGTCAGATCCTGCGTCGGCTGAAGATAGAGGTTAACCCCTGGCACTCTCGCTACCGCATTCTGTAAACGGGGTATCACCTTTTGTACCCGATCGTCACGGTCGTCGAGAGGCTTCAGGTTGATTTGCAGACGCGCGCTGTTCAGCGACGGGTTGGTGCCATCGACGCCAATGAATGACGTCAGACTCTCGACCGCCGGATCCTGCAAAATCACATCGGCGACCTGGCGCTGACGCTGTGCCATGCTGGCGAAGGAGCTGGACTGCGGCGCCTGCAGCGTGCCCTGGATGATGCCGTTATCCTGGGTCGGGAAGAAGCCTTTTGGAATAAATACCCACAGCATGATACTGAGCAACAGAGTGCCCAGCGCCACGCTCAGCGTCAGCCACGGATGGTTCAGCACTTTCGCCAGCCAGCGACCATAACCGGCAATCACTCGGTCGAACATCTTCTCGCAGGCCTGGGAGAAGCGATTTTGTTTACGCAGTGATTCCTGGCTCAGCATTCTCGCGCACATCATCGGCGTCAGGGTCAATGACACCACGGCGGAAATGAGGATCGCCACCGCCAGCGTCACGGCAAATTCACGGAACAGGCGCCCCACAATATCGCCCATGAACAGCAGCGGGATGAGAACCGCAATCAACGAGAAGGTCAGTGAGATAATGGTAAAACCGATCTCTCCGGCCCCTTTTAGCGCCGCCGCCAGCGGTTTTTCGCCTTTCTCGATGTAACGAGAAATGTTCTCAATCACCACTATCGCGTCGTCCACCACAAAGCCGGTGGCGATGGTCAGCGCCATCAGCGTCAGGTTATTGATCGAGAAATCGAGAAAGACCATTACGGCGAAAGTGCCCACCAGCGACAGAGGAACGGCGACGCCCGGAATGATCGTGGCGGGGATATTGCGCAGGAACAGATAGATAATCATCACCACCAGCCCGATAGCCAGCATCAGTTCGAACTGCGTATCGCTCACCGAGGCGCGAATATTGGTGGTGCGATCGGAAAGCACCGTGACGTTTACCGATTTCGGCAGACTCTCTTTGAGCTGCGGCAGCATCTGATGAATGCGGTCGGCGGTGGCAATGATGTTCGCACCCGGCTGGCGCTGGACGTTCATCACAATGGCTTGCTCTTTATTTGCCCATGCGCCAAGCCAGCTATTTTCCGCCCCTTGTTCGACGGTAGCGACATCCCCCAGACGCACCGGGGCACCGTTCTGGTAGGCGATAATGAGCTGGCGATATTCATCAGCCGATTGCATCTGATCGTTCGCCGAGAGCGTGACCGCCCGGCTGGGGCCATCGAGACTGCCTTTGGCGGAGTTAACGTTCGCCCCGGTTATTGCGCTACGGACAGTTTCGCTGGTCAGCCCCAGCGCGGCGATGGCCTGCGCGTTCAGTTTTACCCGTACTGCCGGGCGCTGACCACCAGACAAGGTGACCAGACCGACACCGGAAACCTGCGAGATTTTCTGCGCCACGCGGGTTTCCACCATATCTTCCACCTGCGTCATCGGCATGGCGGTAGAGGTCACCGCCAGCGTCATGATGGGCGGATCGGCGGGATTAACTTTGCTGTACACCGGCGGGTTCGGTAAATCGTTTGGCAGCAGATTTGTGGCGGCGTTAATAGCGGCCTGCACTTCCTGTTCGGCGACATCCAGTGGCAGGGTAAGCTGGAACTGGAGGGTGACGACCGAGGCGCCGCCGGAACTTTGTGACGACATCTGCTTGAGGCCAGACATCTGACCAAACTGACGCTCCAGCGGTGCGGTAACGGCAGAGGTCATCACATCCGGGCTGGCGCCCGGATAAAGCGTCACGACCTGAATCGTCGGGTAGTCCACTTCCGGCAACGCGGAGACGGGCAGGAAACGATAACCGATGATCCCGGCGAGTAAAATCGCCACCATCAACAGCGTAGTGGCGACGGGGCGCAAAATAAACAGGCGTGATGGACCGCCCGTGCTGCCAGGAGGTAACACCTGCATCAGGGGCGCGCTCCTTTCTGACCATATTCACGGCTGGTCGCTTTCGCGTCGGTTGTGGGAGCGGTTTGTGCCTGCACAACGTCTACTTTCGCTCCTTCCGTCAGTCGGTCAATACCATCAGTAACAACGCGATCGCCTGCGGAGATCCCGGCGCTGATCACCACTTTCTGACTGTCCTGAATCCCCGTTTTAACCAGGTGCTTACTGACTTTGTTCTCATCATTCAGCACCCAGACAAAGTGGCCTTCGTTGCCCATTTGCAGAGCCGCGGCCGGAATGACCACCGCGTTGTGCTCGGTGTCGACCAGCATTCGGGCATTCACAAACTGGTTCGGGAACAGCGCATCATCCTGATTATTAAAGCGGGCTTTGACCTTGATTGTCCCGGTGGTGACATCAATCTGGTTGTCCAGACTGAGGAGTACACCGGCGCTGAGTTTCTTCGAATTGGTGCGGTCCCAGGCTTCAACCACCAACGGTTGCCCGCTTTTTTGTGCCTGCACTACCGTGGCGATATCGCTTTCCGGCAAGGTGAAAACCAGGTCGATAGGATGTGTCTGGGTGAGGACCACAATACCGGTGGTATCGCCGCTGGAAATCTGGTTGCCGACATCCACCTGTTTCAACCCGACGCGCCCATCAACGGGGGCGGTAATTTGGGTCCAGTCGAGCTGCAGTTGCGCGCTGGCTACGCTTGCCTCATCAGCTTTGAGGGTGCCTTCGGCTTCGCTCACCAGCGCCTGCTGGGCATCCAGCTCCTGGCGCGAGACTAAGTTCGTTTTGACCAGTTGCTGATAGCGCGCCAAATCACGACGGGCATTGGCCAGTGTCGCTTTGTCTTTAGCGAGTTGTCCCTGTGCCTGGGCCAGCGCCACCTTAAACTGGCTGGGGTCGATCTCTGCCAGCAGATCGCCAGCTTTAACCTGTTGACCTTCCTGAAAGTGCAGCGCCAAAAGTTGCCCATCCACGCGGCTGCGTACCGTGACGGTGTTGGCTGCGGTAATAGTGCCCAGACCGGTGAGATAGCGGGGTACCGCCTGTTCCGTCGCTGTCGCCGCCTGAACCGGGGCCAGTGGACCTGAGCGCATACCGCGACGGCCGGTGCCCGCAGCGGGCTTCGCTTGTCCGGTTGCGCCGGGCGCAGCGCCCTGCGGTTCGCTACGGTTCTGCCAGAACCAGAATGCGGCGATGGCCGCAATGATCACCACGATAGCTATCATCCAGCGGGATTGGTTACTGCCTTTCATCGTTATAAGTTTCTCATCCTGAAACGTTTCGCGGAATGATACTAGTTTAGTCAGCCATCACGGGAGAAAAATGGAGGAATTATGAAACACTGTCAGGATTCATCCGATTGGCGGTGTGGATTGCGAGGCGTTACGCATTAACTCTTGCCAAAAACGACGGGTGAGAAATTGTGTGCCAGAGTGGGGGCACGGCAAAAAGGAGGTAAGCCACGGATTTCAGCGGGACGCTGGAACGGGAAAGCCCCTCCCGAGGAAGGGGCCAAAATAAGGAAAGGGTTATGATGAAGTTAGTCATCATACTGGTGATACTCTTAGTCATTAGCTTACCGGCTTACTAAGACACCAGGGGGAGGGGAAACCCTCCCTTACCCTCACTCCTGACGTTAAGCCACACAAACAGGAATGTCAATCCATCCGCGTTCAGCTTGCGAGGCGTTTAGCGGAATACCACCTCAGCCCAGCGGGCAAGACCCGCGGTGACGGAACCGAAGTCATCGCCACCGGCAATGGGAATTCCCGGCAGTTTGGCGGCCAGCGCTTTTTTGATCAGCGGCGAGCGTGCGCTGCCGCCGGTCAGGTAGATGACCTCCGGCTTTTCCTGAGCGTTATCCAGCGCCAGTTGTACCTGTTCCAGTATCCGGGAAAGCGGCTGGTCCAGCGCCCCCTCCAGCGCCTGCTGACTCACAATGGTGGCCAGATCGTCACGGATAAACGGGAGCGTCGCGTTAATCTCAGGCTGCGATGATAGTGCAATTTTGCTCTCTTCGGCGCTGCGGACCAGTCGATAACCGAGACGTTGACGCCAGACTTTCAGCAGCAGCGCCACCTGTTCCGGTTCGCGGGCATCGTGTACCAGGTCGTTCAGCAGACGACCCGTGGCGCTGCTGTAGAAATCACTTTGCGCCGGGACATCGTTGATAGCTACCGCGTTCCACCATGGCAGTACCGGCAGCGCGATCCCTTTTTCGGTTTCGCCCCCCATCCCCAGCAGCGGCATCAGGTGTTTAAACGCCAGCGCGATGTCCAGATCGTTCCCGCCAACGCGACAGCCGCTGTGGCCCAGCAGGCTGGATTCACGGTCGGCGCGATGATGCCACTGCGGCCCCATCAGCAGTAATGAACAGTCGGTTGTTCCGCCGCCAATGTCGACCACCAGCACGCGTTTCTCTTCTTGTAATGTCGCTTCGAAATCCAGCCCTGCCGCCACCGGCTCATACTGGAAAATCACATCCTGGAAACCGGCTCGTTTTGCTGCGCGTTCGAGAATCCCTTGTGCCTGACGGTTAGCCTCATCGCCACCTAATCCCTGAAAGTTGATGGGGCGTCCAATCACCGCCTGGGTGATGTTTTCCGGCAACTGGTTTTGCGCTTGCTGGCGGATATGCAGCATCATTGCGCAGACCAAATCTTCGAACAGCGCCACCTGCTGCGGCTTGAGCCCACTGGCCCCCAGGAAAGACTTCGGCGATTTGACGAAGTAAACCTCTTCCGGGTCGTCAATGTAATGGCCAAGCGATGACAGACCAAACTGTACGCTGGTGGCGTGAACATCGATGTCCTCGTCGCGGTTGAAGCGCATTGCCCGGCGCAACAGCGCCTGTGTTTCATCGTCCGGCGTGGGAACATGATGATGGCGGTAGAGCCATTCGCTCACGGACTCGCGTGTTGGCGCACAAAGCATAGAAGGCAGCAGCGTGCTGTCATTTTCCATTTTCAGCAGATGCGGCGTGCCATCGCGCATAACGGCAACAGAGCAGTTGGCCGTACCGTAATCAAAACCAATAAACACCTTAAAAATCCCCATGCCAGTGAAGAAGGGGCGTGACTGTAGCGAAATGTCGCCTCTGCGACAACTGGAATATGAAAGCAAAGCATAACCTCTGAATAACGTTTATGCTGAAGGTTCGCAGAAAAAGGAGAGCGTGATGTTTACCCTGAACTGGCAGCCGCCGTATGACTGGTCATGGATACTCGGTTTTCTCGCCGCGCGTGCGGCGAGCGGTGTTGAAACCGTAGAGGCATTACGCTATACGCGAAGCCTGGCTATCGGGCAAAACCGGGGGATTGTCTCTGTCGTTCCGGACAGGGATCACGACACGCTTCAGGTGACAATGAGTGAAGGGCTATTACCGGTTGCGGATATCTGTCTTGAAAAAATTGAGCGGCTGTTTGATTTGCGCTGCAAACCGCAACAGATTACCCAGGCGCTGGGAACGCTGGGGGCGGCGCGTCCGGGATTGCGGCTGCCGGGGTCGGTGGATGCGTTTGAACAAGGGGTTCGCGCCATTCTGGGCCAGTTGGTGAGTGTCTCAATGGCGGCGAAGCTCACGTCGAAAGTCGCCCAACGATATGGCGATGCGTTGCCTGACGCGCCGGAGTATGTCTGTTTCCCGACGCCTGAACAGCTCGTGTCAGCCGATCCGCTTGAACTGAAAGCATTGGGTATGCCGCTGATGCGCGCCGGGGCGCTCATCCATCTGGCCAGGGCCGCGCTGGACGGAACCTTTATCACACAGGCGCCGGAAGACATTGAGCAGGGAGTGAAAACATTACAGGGATTTCCGGGGATCGGACGCTGGACGGCCAACTACTTTGCCCTGCGTGGCTGGCAGGCGAAGGACGTGTTTTTACCTGACGATTATCTTATCAAGCAGCGCTTTCCGGGAATGACGCCTGCGCAGATCCGTCGCTACGCGGAGCGCTGGAAACCCTGGCGCTCCTACGCATTGCTGCACATCTGGTATACCGAAGGATGGCAGCCGTCAGTTGATGGCGAAATAACTGGTGTTAAGGAGTAAATCCAGCGGCTGCGCCTCCGCAATGATGTCGCCATAGATCTGATCGACACCAATGCCTGACAGCGTATCCATCACAATTGGCGTTTGTACTGGCCCGGCGATGGTCTTGATACCCAGACGTTGGGCGTGTCCCTGAATAATTGATACCAGCATCTCATCCATCATATTGCCGTGAATAATGGCGCTCAGGTCGCTATCCAGCAGCAGGTAGTCCGCCATACCTTTGGTCATTGTGTTGAAAATCTGCAGGTCGCGGCCAATCTGGCTCACGATGATTTGGCATCCTGCTTCGCGTAACTGACGAATCGCCGCGACGCTCTCCTGTGGGCTGATTAACAGCGCGTCAGCCGGCACAATCAGGTGCAGCAGACGTTCGGACAATGCACTTTGCTCCAGTTGATTCAGAAGTTCGCCGATAAGCGTGGAACTGGTTAACCCGGCCGCTGAAAGAGGCAGGGCGATACTAAGTCCTTTGCGGGCTACCGCGGAGGCGGCATGATGGAAAAATTCATGGAACAGCCGTCTGTCCAGCGCCTGGTTGAGCGCCGGGTCAGCGAGGCTCGCCCGAAATGCCTGTTCTTCCATGACTTCACCTTCGCTGGTCCACAGTCGCAGCGAAATAAGCCAGAAATTACGTGCTTCAGGAATACGTGGTGACGCCACGCCGCGGGCGAGCATTAACAGGTGGTTGTCCTTAATCATGCGCCACTGCTCATCCACTGACATCATGGCGCGTTCATTATGGGCGATTTCCTGCTGTGGTTCATACACCGTGACCTGGCCGCGCCCGCTATTTTTAGAGGCATAGCAGGCAATATCCGCCTGTGACATCACCTCAATCGCCTGACAGTTGTTTTCGTCAATCAGTGTGAGCCCCGCGCTGGCACCAATGCGATGCAGGCGACCTTCCCACATAAAGTGGTAATCATTGATTGCGTTGATTATCCGCGAGGCAATAAAGCGCGCGCTTTCAACATTACAATCCGGGAGTAGCAGGCCAAATTCATCGCCGCCCAGTCGCGCCAGTACATCACTGGAACGCAGCATTCTGAGCATCAGTTGTGCCAGTTCACGCAGTAGCGCATCTCCCGCCGCATGACCCGCGCTGTCATTTACCGCTTTGAAGCGATCGAGATCGATAAAGACCAGCGCGTGGCACTGATGCGAATTTCGCACCGTTTGCAGCAACTGCTTGAGTTTGCTTTCAAAACTTGCGCGATTCGTCAGATGAGTGAGGGCGTCATGCGTGGCGCTGTAGCTTAACTGACGTAGCATTTTACGCGACTCGGTGACATCCTGAATGACCAGCACCGATCCGATATTTCCGCCATCCAGCGTACTGAGCGGAGTGATGCTGTAATGAATATCGTAGCTACCGCCGTTACGACAGTGGAGAACCACATCCTGTTCGA
The DNA here is from genome assembly GCF_037053465.1 of Citrobacter amalonaticus. Classification (GTDB taxonomy): domain Bacteria; phylum Pseudomonadota; class Gammaproteobacteria; order Enterobacterales; family Enterobacteriaceae; genus Citrobacter_A; species Citrobacter_A amalonaticus_H. The sequence continues at coordinate 138,514 of NZ_JBALIF010000003.1, read as the reverse complement.
TGGCGGAACGGGACATATCCGCGCTATAGATGTTCTCCATCACCGGTCCGTTATCACCAAAAGTGATGCGCAGCACCGTCAACAGCGGTACGCCTATCGCGCTTTCCTGCTGCCAGCCGCTCATTTTCTCCGCCACCGGGTTCATAAAGGTGACCTTCATGTCAACATTAATACAGACCACGGCTTCGCCGATGGAGTCCAGCGTAATGTGCAGACGCTCTTTTTCCTGAAACAGCGCTTCGTTTAGCTGTTTCACTTCGGTCATGTCAATATTAATGCCGAGCAGACGTTCAACCTCGCCCTCTTTATTTAATACCCGGTTTGCCAGTGAGCGGATATGGCGTACACCGTCTTTAACGGCAATACGAAACTCAAGCTTAAAAGGAAGGCGGGCAGCTAACGCATCACGAATCACCTTCTCTGCATAGTCGCGATCTTCCGGGAGTAAGCGCTCATACCAGACCGACCAGGTCGGTTTGACGTGGGCAGGGATTTCATAGAGTTCGAACATGCGTTTGTCCCAACTGATGATGTCAGGTTGCAGTTCCCACTCCCAGATCCCAATCCCACCGGCTTCGTTCGCCAGCGTGATCCGCTCCATCAGGCGCTTATTGACCCATTCGGTATGCTTAAGATCGTTGATATCTTCAATCTGGGCAATAAAGTACAGCGGCGTACCATCTGGGTGGCGTACCAGAGAAACGGCCAGCAGCGCCCAGACCACTTCTCCACTGCGCGTGTAATAGCGTTTCTCCATGGAATAGCTATTAATATCGCCATTCACCAGCATTGTGAGCTGTTCTAAATCTTTATTCAGATCCTCAGGCCAGGTGAGTTGCTGAAAAGTCAGCGAACGGAATTCATCCTGTTGATAGCCCAGAAACTGACACAGGGCTTTGTTGGTTTGCAGCCATTGCCCTTCAGTGCCGACCAGCGCCATGCCGATCGCCGAGTATTCCATCGCGTTACGAAAACGCTCCTCGCTTTCGGTAATATGTTTACGCTCGGCCCGAAACGCGTACATCACCATCGTCATGACGTTTGCCGGCAGCAAAATCAGCAAAAAGGGCAGCCACGGCAGGTTGTTCATGACGTGTGCTTTGGGGGTGACCAGAAGTGACGGATCGGACGCCATCATCAGTGACACCATCATGACAGTGGCGAGGAAGATGAGAAAGGCTTCCATGCGCGGTAAACGCACTGCGCTCCACATCAATAAGACGATGATAAAGGTGAATGGCCACGGCACGTATTTCATCACCAGCCAACTGAGCACGAGCGTCACAACCAGCGTCAGCAGCGTTTCAAGAAGCAGCCGTGGATTGCGGTGGCGCAGCAGATAGTGCGGCTTAAACAGCAAGCCTAGCGGGACCAGCGCCAGTGCGCCAATGGATTCTGACAGCACCCAGATGAGAAATGCTTTCAAGGGGGTTTCATTCGGTGCCAGTAACCAGACCAGAATTCCGCCTAACAGGGGCGGGATCACCGCGCTGCCGAAAGCCAGGCGAATCCAGTCATTGAGATTCTGTAAGGGGTTATACCAGGGCAACAATTTACGCAACAACATCGCACCGACCGCGGCTTCAATAATATTGATAGCCGTGTAGGTAAAATTCAGGGTGCTGGGGGGAAACAGGACCAGCGATGCGCCGACGCTCCCCAACGAGCAGGCGAGGGCAATGCCTGGCCACATCCGACCCGCGTGGCGATAAAAAGCCACCATCATAATAGAGGTGGGAAACCAGAGCGGCGCTAACTGGCTACCAAACTGCGATAATTCCAGTGAGAAGAGAGTAAAAACAAAAGCCGCCAGTCCCAAACTGACGAAACGCAGCAGAGGATGGGGCAAGGTAACTAAAACATGTTGGGTTGGTTTACTCATTACCCTGTATCCGAGTGGCCGGAACGTCACGGAAGGCCGGACGAATCTGTGTTGGTCTTTGTTTATGCTAGTACAAACAATTTACAATTTATATCCTGATTGCTCATTATTTGAGATGACGAGGCGATTAATTTCGGCAAAATTGGGTTTATTTAGTTATCTGCTCTAAATCTGAACAAATAAATTTGCGACAGGGCATAAACGAGAGCCAACGTCGCTTACTGCTATCTTGACTGGTATCGCGGGCCTGAAATCCCTATAATTGCCGCGTTTGACGCTCCGGCGTCGTCCTTCCTTCACATCCAGGTTAATCAGGTCGCTAAATTTATGACTGAGCAGTCTCATCAGTGCGTCATTATCGGTATTGCTGGCGCATCGGCTTCAGGCAAGAGTCTTATTGCCAGTACCCTTTATCGCGAATTGCGTGAACAAGTTGGTGACGAGCATATCGGCGTTATTCCGGAAGACAGCTATTACAAAGATCAAAGCCATCTGTCGATGGAAGAGCGTGTCAAAACCAACTATGACCATCCGAATGCGATGGATCACAGCCTGCTTTTTCAGCACCTGCAAGCCCTCAAACGGGGTTCTTCAATTGAGCTTCCGGTCTACAGCTACGTTGAACACACCCGCATGAAAGAGACGGTCCGCGTTGAGCCGAAGAAAGTCATTATTCTTGAAGGGATTTTATTGCTGACTGACGCCCGTTTGCGGGAAGAGATGAACTTCTCTATTTTTGTTGATACCCCGCTGGATATCTGTCTGATGCGCCGTATAAAACGCGATGTGAACGAACGTGGTCGTTCGATGGATTCTGTGATGGCGCAGTATCAGAAAACGGTACGTCCTATGTTTCTGCAATTTATTGAACCGTCCAAACAGTATGCGGATATTATCGTGCCGCGCGGCGGCAAGAACCGCATCGCTATCGATATTCTGAAGGCGAAAATCAGTCAGTTCTTTGAATAAGCCTTGCGAATTGTGTACCGTTCAGTGATAACCTGGTTTGCCCTTAATGCACAGTGCGTTAAGTGCCCGATGCGCGAAAGGAGAAAGTGCCATGCGTCTGTGTGACCGAGATATTGAAGCCTGGCTTGATGAAGGCCGTTTGTCGATCAACCCGCGTCCGCCCGTTGAGCGCATCAATGGTGCGACGGTGGATGTGCGCCTGGGCAATAAATTTCGTACCTTTAGTGGCCATACCGCTGCGTTTATCGATTTAAGTGGTCCGAAAGATGAAGTCAGCGCCGCCCTTGACCGCGTGATGAGCGACGAGATTGTGCTGGAAGAAGGGGATGCTTTTTACCTTCATCCGGGCGAACTGGCGCTGGCGGTGACTTATGAGTCGGTCACGCTGCCTGCGGATCTGGTAGGCTGGCTGGATGGGCGCTCTTCGCTGGCGCGCCTTGGGCTGATGGTTCACGTGACCGCGCACCGTATCGATCCGGGCTGGTCTGGCTGTATCGTCCTGGAGTTCTATAATTCCGGTAAATTACCGCTGGCCCTGCGTCCCGGGATGCTGATTGGCGCGTTGAGCTTCGAGCCGCTTTCGGGGCCTGCGCTTCGCCCCTACAACCGTCGTGAAGACGCGAAGTATCGCGATCAACAGGGCGCTGTTGCCAGCCGGATTGATAAAGACTGAGTCTAATCCATCGAGGTAGCATGAGACGATTTCTGACGACGCTGATGATTTTGCTGGTCGTGCTGGTGGCCGGTTTCTCCGCGTTAGTATTGTTAGTCAATCCGAACGATTTCCGCGCGTATATGGTGCAGCAGGTGGCCGCGCGGAGCGGCTATCAACTGCAATTGGATGGTCCGCTGCGCTGGCACGTCTGGCCACAGCTCAGCATTCTCTCCGGACGGATGGTGTTAACTGCGGAAGGGGCCAGTGAGCCGCTGGTTCGTGCGGATAACATGCGCCTCGATGTTGCATTGTGGCCATTGCTGAGTCATCAACTCAGCGTCAAACAGGTGATGCTCAAAGGGGCGGTTATCCAACTGACGCCGCAAACCGAAGCCGTCCGCAGTCAAAACGCGCCGGTCGCGCCGAAAGATAATACCTTGCCGGATGTGGCAGAAGATCGCGGCTGGTCGTTCGACATCGCCAGTCTTCGCGTAGCGGACAGCCTTCTGGTATTTCAGCATGAGGGCGACGAACAGGTCACCGTGCGGGATATTCGTCTGCAAATGGAACAGGATGCGCAGCATCGTGGCTCTTTCGAATTCTCCGGACGGGTTAACCGCGATCAGCGCGATCTCGCCCTGGCGTTCAACGGAACGGTTGACGCTTCCGACTACCCGCATAATTTAACCGCCAACATTTCGCAGCTAAGCTGGCAGTTACAGGGCGCGGATCTGCCAAAACAGGGGATTCAGGGGCAGGGGCAACTCCAGGCGCAGTGGCAGGAAGAGAAAAAAACGCTCACCTTTAGCCAGCTTAGCCTCACTGCGAATGACAGTTCTTTGAACGGCAACGTGCAGGTTACGCTGAGCGAAAAACCGGCATGGTTAATCAATTTACAATTCGCCCCGCTGAATCTGGACACGCTGTTACCGCCGCCTGAAAGTGCAAGCACCACGGCCGGTTCACAGGAGCAAAGTGCGAGTCAGCTACCGTTGGCGCGTCCGGTTATTTCTACCCGTGTTGATGAACCCGCCTATCAGGGGCTGAAAGCCTTTAGCGCGGACATCGCTCTGAAAGCGAATAATGTGGCCTGGCGTGGAATGAATTTTTCTGATGTGACGGCCCGCATGACAAATCAGTCCGGTGTACTGGAGATTGCCCAATTACAAGGGAAGCTCGACGGCGGCGCAATATCGCTGCCGGGTACGCTGGATGCCAGTGGGAAGACCCCAAACGTGGCGTTCCAGCCGCGTCTGGATGATGTCGAAATCGGTACGATCCTGAAGGCCTTCAACTATCCCATTGCGTTGACCGGGAAAATGACCCTGACAGGCGATTTTTCCGGTGCGGATATTGACGCCAAAGCCTTTCGCCATAGCTGGCAGGGCCAGGCGCATGTCGACATGCGTAATACGCGTATGGACGGCTTGAACTTCCAGCAGATGGTTCAGCAGGCTGTTGAACGCAGCGGCGGCGATGTCCAGGCGATGCAAAGTTTCGACAACGCCACGCGTCTGGACAGGTTCGTCACCGACCTGACGCTGGATCAGGGTAAGCTGACGCTTGATAACATGGAAGGGCAGTCCCCGGTGCTGGCACTGAGCGGAAAAGGAACGCTTGATCTGGTGGGGCAGACCTGTGATACCCAGTTTAACGTACGAGTGCTGGACGGCTGGAAGGGCGAAAGCAAGTTAATTGATTTCCTGAAAAATACGCCGGTTCCGCTTCGGGTCTATGGCAACTGGCAGGCGCTGAATTACAACCTGCAGGTCGATCAGTTGCTGCGTAAGCATGTCCAGGATGAAGCAAAACGTCGCCTGAACGACTGGGCTGAAAGAAATAAAGACTCTCGCGATGGCAAGGACGTGAAGAAGTTGCTCGATAAACTTTGAGACGGTGATATACCTGCCGGATAAGACGCGATAGCGTCTTATCCGGCATTCTTTCTTTATACTTCGTAATCCATCTCGTCGTCGTTATGCAAAGGGATAATTTGCACTTTTTGTACGCGATGGCTTTCTACCTGCAATGTTTTCAGCAGGAAATCCCCCACCTGAACTTCCTCACCCTGTTTCGGGATACGTTGTAGATATTCCATCAGCAGACCAGCAATGGTGTGATACTCCCGTTTTTCATCAAGCGGCAGCGGGACATACTGCACCAGATCCTCCAGCGGCATATGACCGTTTGCCGTCCAGGAGCCGTCCGCATTTTTCTGAATATCATGACGGGCGTCGATCTCCTCCGCCTCATTGGGCAAATTACCGGCGATGGTTTCGGTGACATCACTGAGTGTCACAATCCCTTCGACAGAGCCAAACTCATCGACCACAAAGGCAAAGTGCGTTCTCGCGTTGCGGAACTGCTCCAGCGCCGGCAGCAGCGGCAGCGTCTCCGGGAACACCAGCGGCTGGCGAATCAACACGCGCAGGTCAAGCGGTTCTCCGCGCAGCGACTGCTGTAGCAAATCAATGACGTGAACGACGCCCAGCAGATCTTCTTCATCGTGCCCACCGGTCACGACCAGACGCGTATGCTGGTTTTTCTCCAGCAGCGCGCGGATCTCCTCTTCCGGCGCGGTGAGATCGATATGCTCAATATCATGGCGCGAGGTCATAATACTGCTGACGGTGCGCTGGTTGAGGTTGAGCACGCGCTCAATCATTCGACGCTCTTGCGGGTTGAAGATCTGGCTGTCGTCGTGGTCAACCAACATAGAGGCCGTCTCCGCATCCAGCTCCGCGTCCTCTTTTTGCCCGCTCAACAGGCGCATTACCGCTTCAGTTGTGCGCTGACGCAGCGTGTGGTTAGCCGACAGGAAGCGGCGACGATTGAAGATAGCCAACTGGTTCAGCGCCTCGATCATCACCGAGAAGCCAATCGCGGCATACAGATACCCTTTCGGGATATGGAAGCCAAACCCTTCCGCCACCAGACTGAACCCGATCATTAACAGGAAGCTGAGGCAGAGGATCACAATCGTCGGGTGGCTGTTCACAAAGCGGGTGAGCGATTTGCTCGCCAGCAGCATCAGACTGATGGCAATAATTACCGCCGCCATCATCACCGCCAGGTGGTCAACCATACCGACAGCGGTGATCACCGAGTCGAGCGAGAATATGGCGTCCAGTACCACAATCTGCGCCACCACGCCCCAGAATTTGGCACCTTTACGCTGAGTGGGGTTGTCGCTGTCTTTCCCTTCGAGCCGTTCGTTTAGCTCCATGGTGGCTTTGAAGAGTAAGAAGAAACCACCAAACAGCATAATCAAATCGCGGGCGCTGAAGCTCAGGCTCTGCACGCTAAACAGCGGCTTCGTCAGGGTGACCAGCCACGAGATAGACGCCAGCAGCAGCAGACGCATCAACATTGCCAGAATCAGCCCGGTTACGCGTGCGCGGTCGCGTTGCGCAGGGGGGAGTTTTTCGGCGAGGATGGCAATAAAGACCAGGTTATCAATGCCGAGGACCAGTTCGATCACCACCAGCGTGATGAGTCCGGCCCAGATTGACGGATCGGCAATCCATTCCATAGTAAACGTAATACCTTTCGTTATATGACAATTGTCACAATTCGATCATGGATAAAGCTGGCGTAAATTGCAATGGCGAGAAGAGATTTATCACGTATTAATCCCGGGTAATTGCACTGATAATGACCATAAAGTTACTACAGGGAATGATTTCATTCTGCGGAATATATTTAAGAAATATCGCAGGGTGGGACAAATAAATAGATATTGTCAACATCAAGCAATTCCGAAAATCAGGTGTTTATTTCGCTTAATATTAATCTTAAAAACAGCGAATAGCAGGTATGTTACCTTGCCTGCTATTACGTTAGCTGTAACAATTCTTCCAGCGTTAATGATAGGCGAGAAAATATTATCGCGTGGTATCTGAATTCATTAATGACCGACACTCATAATACTTTGCCTGTTTCTCTTTTATGTTAATAAGAGAAAGGGGAAGTTTATAAAATCTAATCTAATCAGTGTATTGGTAGCTAAAAAGCCAGGGGCGGTAGCGTGCCTGACGCCTGAGGATGAGTTTGCAATATTCTGTCAATAGCTTACGGATGAATTCAAATTTTTTAGGACTGATGCCAGTTAAATTTCTTTTCAATTAGCTGCAATGTAAATGTGTACGGTGAAGTTGCTATTTAAATTGCACAGGATAATTACTCTGCCAAAGTGATAAATAATCAATGATGAAATCCAAAATGAAATTGATGCCATTATTGGTGTCAGTGACCCTGATAAGCGGTTGCACAGTACTTCCGGGCAGCAATATGTCGACGATGGGTAAAGACGTGATTAAACAGCAGGACGCCGATTTTGATCTTGACCGGATGGTGAATGTGTATCCCCTTACACCACGACTGGTTGAGCAATTACGTCCCCGTCCGAACGTCGCCCAGCCGAATATGTCGCTGGATCAGGAACTCGCCAGCTACCAATACCGTGTGGGACCCGGCGATGTGCTCAACGTCACCGTCTGGGATCACCCTGAACTCACCACCCCTGCGGGGCAATACCGTAGCTCCAGCGATACCGGCAACTGGGTGCAGCCGGACGGCACCATGTTCTACCCCTACATTGGCAAGGTCAGCGTGGTTGGCAAAACGCTGGCAGAAATCCGCAGTGATATTACCGGGCGCTTAGCGAAGTACATCGCTGACCCGCAGGTGGACGTTAATATCGCCGCTTTCCGATCGCAAAAAGCCTATATCTCCGGGCAGGTGAATAAATCGGGCCAGCAGGCGATCACCAACGTTCCGCTGACCGTTCTCGATGCGATTAACGCCGCGGGCGGCCTGACGGAAATGGCGGACTGGCGCAACGTCGTGTTGACTCACAACGGCAAAGAACAACGCATTTCCCTACAGGCGCTGATGCAAAATGGCGATCTGAGCCAGAACCGTCTGCTCTATCCGGGCGACATTCTCTATGTGCCGCGTAATGACGATCTGAAAGTCTTTGTGATGGGTGAAGTGAAAAAACAGAGCACCCTCAAGATGGACTTCAGCGGCATGACGCTGACCGAAGCGCTTGGCAACGCCGAAGGTATCGACCTGACCACCTCCAACGCCAGCGGCATCTTTGTTATCCGTCCGCTGAAAGGCAAAGGTCCGGGGGGCAAAATTGCCAACATTTATCAGCTCGATATGTCCGATGCGACCTCGCTGGTCATGGCGACGGAATTCCGCCTGCAACCGTATGACGTGGTGTATGTCACCACCGCACCGGTTGCGCGCTGGAACCGTCTGATCAATCAGTTGCTGCCGACCATCAGCGGTGTCCGTTACATGACGGATACGGCCAGCGACATTCATAACTGGTAACCGTCATGTTTAACAAAATATTAGTGGTTTGCGTGGGGAACATTTGCCGTTCCCCAACGGCTGAGCGTCTGCTCAGACAGTATCACCCGCAACTGACCGTGGAATCCGCAGGTCTGGGGGCGCTGGTCGGAAAAGGCGCTGATGTGGCGGCGATGAGCGTCGCGGCGGACCATCAGCTCTCTCTGGAAGGGCACAGCGCGCGTCAGGTTACCGGACGCCTGTGTCGTGGCTATGACCTGATTCTGGCGATGGAAAAAAGGCACATTGCCTCGCTGCACGAACTGGCCCCGGAGATGCGCGGCAAAGTCATGCTGTTCGGTCACTGGGACAATGAGCGCGAAATTCCCGATCCGTATCGTAAAAGTCGCGAGGCGTTTGAAGCGGTGTACGCATTACTTGAACGGTCTGCTCGCCAGTGGGCGCAGGCATTGAACGCAGAGCAGGTAAAATAATGACAGAAAAAGTAAAACAGTCTGCCGCTCCGGTAACCGGCAACGATGAAATCGATATCGGCCGTCTGGTGGGAACCGTTATTGAGGCACGCTGGTGGGTGCTGGGCATTACCGCAGTCTTTGCACTTTGCGCGGTGATTTATACGTTCTTCGCGACCCCCATCTACAGTGCCGATGCGCTGGTGCAGATTGAGCAAAACTCCGGCAACTCGCTGGTGCAGGATATCGGCTCCGCGTTATCCAACAAACCGCCCGCCTCAGAAGCGGAAATTCAGTTGATTCAGTCCCGTCTGGTGTTAGGCAAAACGGTGGACGATCTCGACCTGGATATCTCGGTCAGCAAAAACACCTTTCCGCTGTTCGGTGCCGGCTGGGAGCGGCTGATGGGCCGTCAGAACGAATCGGTGAAAGTCACCACCTTTACGTTGCCAAAGGGCATGAACGAACAAACCTTCACGCTAAAGGTACTGAGCGATAAACGCTATGAACTGAACAGCGACGGCGGTTTTAGCGCGCGTGGGCAGGTGGGGCAGACGCTGAATAAAGACGGGATCACCATGGTGGTTAGCGCGATTCACGCACGTCCGGAGACCGAATTTACCGTCACCAAATTCTCCACGCTGGGGATGATCAACAACCTGCAGAACAACCTGACGGTGACGGAAAACGGGAAAGATACCGGCGTACTGAGCCTGAGCTTTACCGGTGAAGACCGCGATCAAATCCGTGACATTCTCAACAGCATCACCCGCAACTATCTGGAGCAGAACGTTGAGCGTAAATCGGAAGAGGCGGCGAAAAGCCTGGCCTTCCTCGCAAAGCAACTGCCAGAGGTGCGAAACCGCCTGGACGTGGCGGAGAACAAACTGAACGCGTTTCGCCAGGATAAAGACTCCGTTGATCTGCCGCTGGAAGCCAAAGCGGTGCTGGACTCAATGGTAAACATCGACGCGCAGCTTAATGAGTTGACCTTTAAAGAAGCGGAAATCTCGAAACTCTTCACCAAAGCGCACCCGGCGTACCGCACGCTGCTGGAAAAGCGTCAGGCGCTGGAAGATGAAAAGGCCAAACTGAACGGACGCGTGACGGCAATGCCGAAAACGCAGCAGGAGATCGTGCGCCTGACGCGTGACGTTGAATCCGGCCAGCAGGTTTACATGCAGTTGTTGAACAAACAGCAGGAGCTGAAGATCACCGAGGCCAGCACCGTGGGTGACGTCCGTATCGTCGACCCGGCTATTGCCCAGCCCGGCGTGCTGAAGCCGAAAAAAGCGCTGATTATTCTCGGCAGCATCATTCTCGGCCTGATGGTCTCCATCGTTGGCGTGCTGCTGCGTTCACTGCTCAACCGTGGGATCGAAAGCCCGCAGGTACTGGAAGAGAATGGCATCAGCGTCTACGCCAGCATTCCGTTGTCGGAATGGCAGAAGTCGCGGGATAGCGTCAAGACCATTAAAGGCGTTAAACGTTACAAGCAGAGCCAACTGCTGGCGGTGGGGAACCCGACCGATCTGGCGATTGAAGCGGTGCGCAGCCTGCGTACTAGTCTCCACTTCGCCATGATGCAGGCGCAAAACAACGTACTGATGCTTACCGGGGTCAGCCCGTCGATCGGTAAAACGTTTGTCTGCGCCAACCTGGCGGCGGTCATCAGCCAGACTAACAAACGTGTACTGCTGATCGACTGTGATATGCGCAAAGGCTACACCCATGAACTCCTCGGCACCAATAACGTCAACGGCCTTTCTGAGATTCTGAGCGGCAAAGGGGACATCGAAACCTGCGCGAAACCGACGTCGATTGCAAACTTTGATCTCGTCCCGCGCGGTCAGGTGCCGCCGAATCCCTCTGAACTGTTAATGAGCGAGCGTTTTGGCGAACTGATGCGTTGGGCGAGCAGCCACTACGATCTGGTACTGATCGATACGCCGCCGATTCTGGCGGTGACCGATGCCGCGATTGTCGGGCGTCATGCGGGAACCACGCTGATGGTTGCTCGCTATGCTGTCAACACCCTGAAAGAGGTGGAAACCAGCCTTGGCCGCTTTGAGCAAAACGGCATTCATGTGAAAGGGGTGATCCTCAACTCCATCTTCCGTCGTGCGACCGGTTACCAGGATTACGGGTACTACGAGTACGAATATAAGTCAGACACAAAATAATAAACCGTGAGTGGCCTGCTCATTGAGTAGGCCTGATAAGCAAAGCGTCATCAGGCATAGCTGCCGGATGACGGCGTAAACGCCTTATCCGGCCTACACGTTGGGCCACTGGCAAGACTTCCTGGGAAATGAAGATGAAAACAGACAAACCATTGATTTCCATTTATATGCCAACCTGGAACCGGCAGCAGCTCGCCATTCGGGCGATTAAATCGGTGCTGCGCCAGGATTACCCTCACTGGGAGATGATCATCGTCGATGATTGTTCCTCCTCTTATGAGCAGCTACAGCAGTTTGTGGAGGGGCTGAACGATCCACGCGTGCGCTACACGCACAATGCAATCAACGCTGGCGCTTGTGCGGTGCGTAACCAGGCGATTGTGCAGGCGAAAGGGCAGTACATCACCGGGATTGATGATGACGATGAGTGGACGCCAAACCGCCTGAGCGTGTTTCTGGCCCATAAGCATCAACTGTTCACCCATGCGTTTTTGTACGCCAATGACTATGTCTGCGAAGGGGAAGTGTATTCACAGCCTGCCAGTCTGCCGCTGTATCCCAAATCGCCTTACTCGCGCCGTCTGTTCTATAAACGCAACATCATTGGTAATCAGGTGTTTACCTGGGCCTGGCGTTTCAAAGAGTGCCTGTTCGATACCGAACTGAAAGCCGCACAGGATTACGACATCTTCCTGCGGATGGTGGTGGAGTACGGTGAACCGTGGAAGGTGGAAGAGGCTACACAAATCCTGCACATCAATCATGGCGAAATGCAGATCACCTCGTCACCGAAAAAATTCTCCGGTTACTTCCACTTCTACCGCAAACACAAGGACAAATTCGATCGCGCGAGCAAGAAGTATCAGTTGTTCACGCTCTACCAGATCCGCAATAAACGCATGACCTGGCGCACTTTGCTGACGCTCTTTTCGTTACGCAACGGCAAACGTCTGGCGGACGGGCTGCGGGGACGTTAAGGATGCTGGAAGATATTCGCGCGAATAGCTGGAGCCTGCGTCCCTGCTGCATGGTGCTGGCCTATCGGGTGGCCCATTTTTGCTCGGTATGGCGTAAAAAAAACGTGCTCAATAATCTCTGGGCCGCGCCGGTGCTGGTGCTGTATCGCGTTATCACGGAATGCCTGTTTGGTTATGAAATTCAGGCGGCGGCGACCATTGGCCGACGCTTCACCATTCATCACGGTTATGCCGTGGTGATTAACAAAAACGTAGTGGCGGGTGACGATTTCACCATTCGTCACGGCGTCACGCTAGGGAATCGCGGAACGGACAGTCTGGCCTGCCCGGTCATTGGCAATGGCGTAGCGCTGGGCTGCAACGTGGTGGTTCTCGGTGATATCACCATCGGAAATAACGTCACCATTGGCGCGGGGAGCGTGGTTCTGGACAGCGTTCCGGACAACGCGCTGGTGGTGGGCGAGAAGGCCCGGGTTAAGGTAATCAAATGAACATTCTGCAATTTAATGTGCGACTGGCGGAAGGCGGCGCGGCTGGAGTGGCATTGGATCTGCATCAGCGCGCACTGCAAAAAGGGCTCTCTTCGCAATTCATTTACGGCTACGGCAAGGGAGGAAAGAAAAGCGTCAGCCATAGCCAGTATCCGCACGTTTACAAACAGACACCGCGCCTGATGTCGGTGGCGAACATCGCGCTGTTCCGCCTGTTTAACCGCGACCTGTTTGGCAACCTGAATAATCTGTACCGGACGGTTACGCGCACGCCTGGCCCGCTGGTGCTGCACTTTCATGTCCTGCACAGCTATTGGCTCAATCTGGCTGATGTGGTGGCGTTTTGTGAAAAAGTGAAAAATCACAAACCGGATGTGACGCTGGTATGGACGCTGCACGATCACTGGAGCGTCACCGGGCGCTGTGCGTTTACCGATGGCTGCGAGGGGTGGAAATCCGGCTGCCAGAAATGCCCGACGCTGGAGAATTACCCGCCAGTCAAAATCGACCGTGCGCATCAACTGGTGAGCGGTAAGCGGCAGTTATTTCGCCAGATGCTGGCGCTGGGCTGCCAGTTTATCTCGCCAAGTCAACATGTCGCCGATGCGTTCAACAGCCTTTACGGGCCAGGACGCTGTCACATTATTAATAACGGTATCGACATGGCGACCGAAGCGATTCTCTCGGCGTTGTCGCCTGTCAGTGAAACCCAGGGTAAACCGAAAATAGCGATTGTTGCGCACGATCTGCGTTACGACGGGAAAACCAACCAGCATCTGGTTCACGACATGATGGCGCTGGGCGACAGGATTGAGTTGCATACCTTCGGCAAGTTTTCGCCGTTTAACGGGGCCAATGTAGTGAATCACGGCTTCGAAACCGACAAAGCCAGGCTGATGAGCGCGCTCAATGAGATGGACGCGCTGGTGTTCAGTTCCCGCGTCGACAACTACCCGCTGATCTTATGCGAAGCGTTGTCGATCGGCGTGCCCGTCATTGCCACCCACAGCGAGGCGGCGCAGGAAGTGCTGCGCAAGTCAGGCGGAAAAACATTCGCGGCGCACGAGGTGCTGCAACTGGTGCAAATGCGCAAAGCCGGGATCGCACAGGCCGTTTTTGGCACGTCGCTCAGCGAATTTCACGCCCGCAGCCGTGCGGCATACAGTGGTCAACAGATGCTGGAGGAATATGTCTCGTTCTATCAGAATCTGTAGCTATCTGCTGCTGCCGCTTATTTATCTGCTGGTCAACGTTAAAATTGCCCAACTGGGCGAAAGCTTCCCCATTACCATTGTCACTTTTCTGCCGGTGCTGCTGTTGCTGTATGTCGAGCGCATCAGCATTAAAAAACTGATGATTGCCTTAGGAATTGGGGCGGGATTAACGGCATTTAACTGGCTGTTCGGCCAGTCGCTGGATGCCAGCAAGTACGTCACATCGACGATGCTGTTTGTCTATATCGTGATCATCATTGGTATGGTCTGGAGCATTCGCTTTAAAACCATTTCGCCGCATAACTACCGTAAAATTCTGCGTTTTTTCTATCTGGTGGTCGCGCTGGTCGTCATGCTGGCGGCGGTGGAAATGGCGCAAATTATCCTGACCGGCGGCAGTAGCCTGATGGAAGCAATTTCGAAGTATCTTATTTACAGTAACAGCTATGTTCTGAACTTTATTAAGTTTGGCGGAAAGCGAACCACCGCGCTCTATTTTGAACCGGCATTTTTTGCTCTGGCGTTAATCTCAATTTGGCTCAGTATCAAACAGTTTGGTATCAAAACGCCTAAAACCGATGCTATGATTCTGGCAGGAATAATATTATCAGGATCGTTTTCAGGGGTAATGACATTTATCTTGTTTTACCTGCTGGAATGGGCTTTTCAGTATCTGAATAAGGATGCGATAAAGAAAAAACTGCCTCTGGCGATAATCTCATTAGCCGTGTTTTTAGTGGGGGTGATATTTGCCTTTCCGTATATTTCTACGCGTCTGGGAGATTTGGGGACGGAAGGGTCGTCTTCTTATTATCGCATTGTCGGTCCGTTAGTGATGGTCGGTTATTCTTTGACCCATATTGATGGCGTAGTCAGATTCGGCTCACTTTATGAATATGTTGCATCATTCGGAATCTTTAACGGTGCAGATGTCGGGAAAACAATAGACAATGGTTTGTATCTGCTGATTATTTATTTTTCCTGGTTCGCTGTGTTAATGACACTGTGGTACATGGGGAAAGTTTTAAAAATGACGCTCAATGCGTTTGGCGATAATCGGAATTTCCGGGTGCAGCTCTATCTTTTTACACCGGTATCATTGTTTTTTACCGGTTCGATATTTAGCCCGGAATATGCCTTTTTAATCGTTTGTCCGTTTATTTTGCGCAAGGCGCTGAATATTACAAAAGTATGATGAGGTTAATCCTATGCTGCTCAGTATTATTACCGTCGCGTTTCGCAACCTGGACGGCATCGTCAAAACCCATGCGTCGCTGGTGCATCTGGCAAAAGCCAGCGATATCCAGTTTGAATGGATCGTCGTGGATGGCGGCTCTCATGACGGGACGCGGGAATTTCTGGAAAACCTTTGTGGCAACTACAACTTACGCTTTATCAGCGAGCCGGATAACGGTATCTATGATGCGATGAATAAAGGTATTGCTCTGGCCCAGGGTAAGTTCGCGCTGTTTCTGAATTCCGGCGATACGTTCCACCCGGATGTAGCCCACTTTGTGCGTCAACTCCAGACACAAAAAGATGACGTTATGATTACCGGCGATGCGTTGCTTGATTTTGGCGATGGTCATAAAACAAAACGTCGCGCGAAGCCGGGTTGGTATATTTATCACAGCCTGCCCGCCAGCCATCAGGCGATATTTTTCCCGGTAGCGGGTCTGAAAGTCTGGCGCTATGACCTGCAATATAAAGTTTCATCCGATTATGCGCTGGCCGCCAGATTATATAAAGAAGGTTATAACTTCAAAAAACTCGACGGTCTGGTCTCTGAATTTTCCATGGGCGGCGTGTCAACGACGAATAATCTGGAATTATGCGAAGACGCCAAAAAAGTGCAGCGTCAGATATTACGTATGCCAGGTTTTTTAGCTGAATTATCGAAGCGATTACGGTTGCGTACAACCGGTAAAACGAAAGCCTTATATAACAAAGCCTGAAATATAAGAGTTCATTATGCAGGATCTCAGTGGTTTCTCTGTGCCGAAAGGGTTCCGGGGCGGCAATGCAATTAAAGTGCAATTGTGGTGGGCGGTGCAGGCCACATTATTTGCCTGGTCGCCACAGGTGTTATATCGCTGGCGCGCTTTTTTGCTCCGTCTGTTCGGCGCAAAAATAGGAAAAAACGTAGTCATTCGTCCTTCCGTCAAAATTACTTATCCCTGGAAATTAACCATTGGGGATTATGCGTGGGTCGGCGATGACGTCAATTTATATACGCTGGGCGATATTACGATTGGCGCCCATGCGGTGGTTTCACAAAAGAGTTATTTGTGTACCGGTAGTCACGATCATACCAGTCCCCATTTCGATATTAACGCCAGCCCGATTGTGATTGGCGAGAAATGCTGGCTGGCAACGGATGTGTTTGTGGCGCCAGGCGTCACGATAGGCGATGGCACCGTGGTCGGTGCGCGTAGCAGTGTTTTTAAGTCGCTACCGGCAAACGCGATTTGCCGGGGCAATCCCGCAGTGGCAACGCGTGAACGCGTTACAACGTTACACCCTCATGGGATCAATTAAGAGGTAATACAATGTCAAAAGTCGCGCTCATCACCGGTGTAACCGGGCAAGACGGTTCTTACCTGGCGGAACTTCTGCTGGAAAAAGGGTATGAAGTTCATGGTATCAAGCGTCGTGCATCATCATTTAACACCGAGCGTGTCGATCACATCTATCAGGATCCGCACGCAAGCAACCCGAAATTCCATCTGCATTATGGTGATCTGACGGATTCCTCCAACCTGACCCGTATTTTGCAGGAAGTGCAGCCGGATGAGGTCTACAACCTGGGCGCGATGAGCCACGTCGCCGTTTCCTTCGAATCGCCGGAATACACCGCCGATGTCGATGCCATGGGGACACTGCGCCTGCTGGAAGCGATTCGCTTCCTCGGGCTGGAGAAGAAAACCCGCTTCTATCAGGCATCGACCTCTGAACTGTACGGTCTGGTGCAGGAAATCCCGCAGAAAGAGACCACGCCGTTTTACCCGCGCTCGCCATATGCTGTCGCTAAGCTGTACGCGTACTGGATAACCGTCAACTATCGCGAATCCTATGGCATCTATGCCTGTAACGGCATTCTGTTCAACCACGAGTCCCCGCGCCGAGGCGAAACCTTCGTCACCCGTAAAATCACCCGCGCGATCGCCAACATCGCACAGGGCCTGGAATCCTGCCTGTATCTCGGCAACATGGACTCTTTGCGTGACTGGGGCCATGCAAAAGATTACGTCAAAATGCAGTGGATGATGCTGCAACAGGAACAGCCGGAAGATTTCGTTATCGCCACCGGTGTGCAGTACTCCGTGCGCCAGTTTGTTGAAATGGCCGCCGCGCAACTAGGGATCAAACTGCGCTTTGAAGGTGAAGGTGTGGAAGAGAAAGGCATTGTGGTTTCTGTGACCGGTCATGATGCGCCGGGCGTGAAACCGGGTGACGTTATTGTCGCCGTTGACCCGCGTTATTTCCGTCCGGCGGAAGTGGAAACCCTGCTGGGTGACCCGAGCAAAGCGCATGAGAAGCTGGGCTGGAAACCAGAAATTACGTTGCAGGAGATGGTCTGTGAGATGGTGGCAAAAGATCTGGAAGCGGCGAAGAAACACTCCTTGCTGAAATCTCATGGCTACGAGGTCGCCATCGCGCTGGAGTCCTGAGAATGAGCAAACAACGAATTTTTATTGCCGGTCATCGCGGAATGGTGGGTTCCGCGATCCTCCGCCAGCTCGAACAGCGCGGTGATGTGGAACTGGTCGTGCGCACCCGCGATGAGCTGAACCTGCTGGACAGTAAAGCGGTACGGGATTTCTTTGCCACGGAACGCATCGACCAGGTTTATCTGGCGGCGGCGAAGGTGGGCGGCATTATCGCCAACAATACGTACCCGGCAGACTTCATCTTTGAAAACATGATGATGGAGAGCAATATCATTCACGCCGCGCATCTGCACGACGTGAATAAGCTGCTGTTCCTCGGCTCCTCCTGCATTTATCCGAAGCTGGCGAAACAGCCGATGGCGGAAAGCGAACTGTTACAGGGGTCGCTTGAGCCGACCAACGAACCGTACGCCATTGCCAAAATTGCCGGCATCAAACTGTGCGAGTCCTATAACCGCCAGTATGGTCGCGACTACCGCTCCGTGATGCCGACCAACCTGTACGGACCGCACGATAACTTTCACCCCAGCAACTCGCACGTGATCCCTGCGCTGCTGCGACGTTTTCACGAAGCCACCGTGCAGAATGCGCCGGATGTGGTGGTGTGGGGCAGTGGAACGCCGATGCGTGAATTCCTGCACGTCGACGACATGGCGGCGGCCAGCATTCATGTAATGGAAATGGACAGTGAAGTCTGGCGGGAAAACACCCAGCCTATGCTGTCACATATTAACGTCGGAACGGGCGTGGATTGCACCATTCGCGAACTGGCACAAACCCTCGCCCAGGTGGTGGGCTACAAAGGTCGCGTGGTGTTCGATGCCACAAAGCCGGATGGAGCGCCGCGCAAGCTGCTGGATGTGACGCGTTTGCACCAGTTGGGCTGGTATCACGAGATAACCCTGGAGGCGGGCCTTGCCAGCACTTACCAGTGGTTCCTTGAGAATCAGCATCGGTTCCGGGGGTAAGCATGTTTTTACGTCAGGAAGATTTCGCCACCGTCGTTCGCTCGACGCCGCTGATTTCCATTGATTTGTTGGTGGAAAACGCGCAGGAGGAATTTCTGCTCGGTAAACGGCTAAACCGCCCGGCGCAGGGCTACTGGTTTGTGCCTGGCGGTCGGGTGCAAAAAGATGAGGCGCTGCATGCGGCCTTCGAACGCCTGACCCAGGCCGAACTGGGTATCCGTTTACCGCTCTCTGCCGGGGAATTTTATGGTGTCTGGCAGCACTTCTATGACGACAACTTTTCCGGTGAGGATTTCTCTACCCACTACATCGTGCTTGGTTTTCGCCTGCGCGTGCAGGAAAGCGAACTGCAATTGCCTGACGCGCAGCACGATGCGTATCGCTGGCTGACGCCTGCGGCGCTGCTGGCGAGCGACAACGTTCACGACAACACGCGCGCGTATTTTTTGCCACAACAGCAGGCTAAGGTGCCGGGGCTATGAAGATCCTCGTTTATGGCATCAACTACTCGCCAGAGCTTACTGGTATCGGCAAATACACTGGCGAAATGGTGGAGTGGATGGCGCGCCAGGGACATGACGTGCGGGTTATCACCGCGCCGCCGTACTACCCGCAGTGGAAAGTGGGCGAGCGTTACTCCGCCTGGCGCTACCGTCGGGAAGAGGGGAACGCCACCGTCTGGCGCTGCCCGCTGTATGTGCCGAAGCAGCCATCCACCCTGAAGCGCTTACTGCATCTGGGCAGCTTTGCCCTGAGCAGCTTTTTCCCGCTGATGGCGCAGCGTCGCTGGAAGCCGGATCGCATTATTGGCGTGGTGCCAACGCTGTTTTGCACGCCGGGGATGCGAATGCTGGCAAAACTCTCCGGTGCCCGCACGTTGCTGCACATCCAGGATTATGAAGTTGACGCCATGCTGGGGCTCGGAATGGCGGGCAAAAGTAAAGGCGGTAAGGTCGCGAAGCTTGCCAGCGCCTTTGAACGCAGCGGTCTGCATAACGTGGATTATGTCTCCACCATCTCGCGCTCAATGATGAACAAAGCGCAGGAGAAAGGCGTTCCGGCAGAGAAGGTGATCTTCTTCCCGAACTGGTCGGAAGTGGCGCGTTTTCAGCAGGTTAACGATGACGATGTCACCGCATTACGCCAACAGCTTGGCCTGCCGGACGACAAAAAAATCATTCTTTACTCCGGCAATATTGGTGAGAAGCAGGGGCTGGAAAATGTGATTGTCGCAGCGGAACAACTGCAGGCGCAGCCGCTGATTTTCGCCATCGTCGGACAAGGCGGTGGCAAAGCCCGGCTGGAGAAGATGGCAAGCGAACGCGGCCTGACCAACGTGAGATTTTTCCCACTTCAGTCTTACGACGCCTTGCCTGCGCTACTGAAAATGGGCGACTGCCATTTGGTGGTGCAAAAGCGCGGCGCGGCGGATGCGGTCCTGCCATCCAAGCTGACCAATATTCTGGCCGTGGGTGGTAACGCGGTGATTACGGCAGAAGCCGAAACTGAATTAGGCCAGTTGTGCGACAGCTATCCGGGGATCGCGGTTTGCGTGGAGCCGGAATCGGTCCCGGCGCTGGTCTGTGGCATTGAACAGGCGCTTGTCATGCCAAAAGTGAACACGGTGGCACGTGAATATGCCGAACGCACGCTCGATAAAGAGAACGTGCTGAGTCAATTTATTGCAGATATACGGGGATAAATCATGAGTCAAACCACGTTGTATCCGGTTGTGATGGCGGGTGGCTCCGGTAGCCGCTTATGGCCGCTTTCCCGCGTACTTTATCCTAAGCAGTTTCTGTGTCTGAAAGGCGATCTCACCATGCTGCAAACGACCATTTGTCGTCTGAACGGCGTGGAGTGTGAAAGTCCGGTGGTGATTTGTAATGAGCAACACCGCTTCATTGTCGCCGAGCAGCTTCGTCAACTGAATAAACTGACGGAGAACATCATTCTCGAACCGGCGGGACGTAATACCGCGCCGGCAATTGCCCTGGCTGCGCTGGCGGCGAAACGTCACAGTCCACAGTGCGATCCGCTGATGCTGGTGCTGGCAGCCGATCATGTGATCGCCAACGAAGAGGCTTTCCGCGACGCGGTTCGCAACGCTATGCCTTACGCCGAAGCCGGAAAGCTGGTGACGTTTGGCATCGTTCCGGATCTGCCGGAAACCGGCTATGGCTACATTCGTCGCGGTGATGTGACGCCCGGCGACAACGACGCCGTGGCCTTTGATGTCGCGCAGTTCGTCGAAAAACCGAATCTGGAAACGGCGCAGGCGTATGTGGCCAGTGGGGATTATTACTGGAACAGCGGGATGTTCCTGTTCCGGGCGGGACGTTATCTCGAAGAGCTTAAAAAATACCGTCCCGATATCCTTGAAGCCTGTGAAAAGGCGATGAGTGTGGTCGATCCGGACCTGGATTTCATTCGCGTGGATGAAGTCGCATTCCTCGCCTGTCCGGAAGAATCCGTGGATTACGCGGTGATGGAACGCACCGCAGACGCTGTCGTCATGCCAATGGACGCAGGCTGGAGCGATGTCGGCTCCTGGTCGTCGCTGTGGGAGATCAGCGCCCATACCGCCGAGGGAAACGTGCATCATGGCGACGTCATCAGCCATAAAACCGAGAACAGCTACGTCTATGCGGAATCGGGTCTGGTGACCACCGTCGGGGTGAAAGATCTGGTGGTGGTGCAGACCAAAGATGCGGTGCTGATTGCTGACCGTAACGCGGTGCAGGACGTGAAAAAAGTGGTTGAACAAATCAAAGCCGATGGCCGCCATGAGCACCATATTCACCGCGAAGTGTACCGCCCGTGGGGGAAATATGACTCCATTGACGCTGGCGATCGCTATCAGGTCAAACGCATCACCGTGAAGCCGGGAGAAGGGCTGTCGGTGCAGATGCACCACCACCGCGCCGAACACTGGGTGGTGGTGGCCGGTACGGCCAAAGTCACCATTAACGGTGATATCAAACTGCTCGGTGAAAACGAGTCTGTCTACATTCCGCTGGGGGCGACCCACTGTCTGGAAAACCCGGGAAAAATTCCCCTCGATCTGATTGAAGTGCGCTCGGGTTCTTACCTCGAAGAGGATGACGTTGTGCGGTTTGCGGATCGCTACGGCCGGGTGTAGGCCTGATAAGGCGCGCAGCGTCGCCATCAGGCGAAGAATGCCGGATGGCGCGTTGCTTATCCGGCCTACGGATCGCGCTAATGGTTATTTACTTTACAAAAAATATCTCCAGTCCGGAGAGGGCTTACTGTTGCCTGAAGAAGGGTAAAAACATGACGAAATTAACCTGTTTTAAAGCCTACGACATTCGCGGCAGGCTGGGCGAAGAGCTGAACGAAGAGATTGCGTGGCGGATTGGCCGCGCGTATGGCGAGTTTCTGAAGCCGAAAACTATTGTCCTGGGCGGCGACGTACGTCTGACCAGCGAGGCGCTGAAACTGGCGCTGGCAAAAGGGTTGCAGGATGCGGGCGTTGACGTGCTGGATATCGGGCTGTCGGGCACCGAAGAGATCTATTTCGCCACCTTCCACCTGGGGGTAGACGGCGGAATCGAAGTCACTGCCAGCCACAACCCGATGGACTACAACGGCATGAAGCTGGTGCGTGAAGGCGCGCGCCCGATCAGCGGTGATACCGGTCTGCGTGACGTTCAGCGTCTGGCGGAAGCCAACGATTTTCCGCCGGTGAATGCGGCGAAACGCGGCAACTACCAACAGATTTCCCTGCGTGATGCCTACATCGACCATCTGTTCAGTTACATCAACGTCAAAAACCTCACGCCCCTGAAGCTGGTGATTAACTCCGGCAATGGCGCTGCGGGCCCGGTGGTGGATGCCGTCGAAGCGCGATTCCAGGCGCTGGGCGTGCCGGTGGAATTCATCAAAATCCACAATACCCCGGACGGTAACTTCCCGAACGGTATTCCCAATCCACTGTTGCCGGAGTGTCGCGCCGATACCCGTAATGCAGTGATCGAACACGGCGCGGATATGGGGATCGCCTTTGACGGCGATTTTGACCGCTGCTTCCTGTTTGACGAGACAGGCCAGTTTATCGAGGGCTACTACATTGTTGGCCTGCTGGCGGAAGCTTTTCTCGAAAAACACCCGGGGGCGAAAATCATCCACGACCCGCGTCTTTCGTGGAACACCGTGGATGTGGTGACCGCGGCGGGCGGCACGCCGGTCATGTCGAAAACCGGTCATGCGTTCATTAAAGAGCGTATGCGTGCCGAAGACGCTATCTACGGCGGTGAGATGAGCGCGCACCATTATTTCCGTGATTTTGCGTACTGCGACAGCGGAATGATCCCGTGGCTGCTGGTGGCGGAGCTGGTGTGTCTGAAAGAGCAGTCGCTGGGGGAACTGGTGCGCGACCGGATGGCAGCGTTTCCGGCGAGTGGCGAAATCAACAGTCTGCTGGACGAACCGGCAGCGGCGATTTCACGCGTGGAGCAGCATTTCGCCCGCGACGCGCTGGCGGTGGACAGAACGGACGGCATCAGCATGTCGTTTGGCGACTGGCGCTTCAATCTGCGCTCATCCAATACCGAGCCGGTCGTGCGCCTGAACGTCGAGTCACGCGGTGACATTCCACTGATGGAAGCGCGAACGCGCACTCTGCTGACACTGCTGAATCAGTAAGGTCAGACTTCCCTTACCCGCTCGTGGGTAAGGGGCTAATCACAGGAACAACGATGACAAATCTAAAAAAGCGCGAACGGGCCAAAACCAATGCATCGTTAATCTCAATGGTGCAACGCTTTTCAGATATCACCATCATGTTTGGCGGGCTGTGGGTGGTCTGCAAAGTCAGCGGATTGCCTTTCCTGTACATGCACCTGTTGGTGGCGCTGATCACGCTGGTCGTTTTTCAGATGCTGGGCGGCATAACCGATTTTTATCGCTCCTGGCGCGGCGTCAAAATTTCTACTGAGCTGACGCTGTTGTTACAAAACTGGACGCTGAGTCTCATTTTCAGCGCCGGTCTGGTGGCGTTTAATCAGGATTTCGATAATCGCCTGATGACCTGGATTATGTGGTATCTGCTGACCAGCGTCGGACTGGTCTTTTGCCGTTCGTTTATCCGCTATGGAGCAGGGTGGCTGCGTCATCGTGGCTATAACACGCGGCGTGTCGCGGTGGCCGGCGATCTGCCCGCCGGACAGGCGTTGCTCGACAGCTTCCGCAATGAGCCGTGGCTGGGCTTTGACGTGGTCGGTGTTTATCACGATCCGAAACCAGGGGGCGTGACCTCAGACTGGGCCGGGAATTTCGAACAGTTGATTGACGATGCCAAAGCGTCGCGCATTCATAACGTCTATATCGCCATGCCGATGTCTGATGGCGAGCGGGTGAAAAAGCTGGTCCGTGAACTGGCCGATACCACCTGCTCGGTGCTCCTCATTCCCGATGTCTTTACCTTTAACATTCTCCATTCCCGCATCGAAGAGGTGAGCGGCGTACCGGTGGTGCCGCTGTATGACACGCCGCTGTCGGGAATTAATCGTCTGCTCAAACGGGCTGAAGATATTGTGCTCGCCTCTCTGATCCTGCTGTTGATTTCGCCAGTGCTGTGCTGCATCGCGCTGGCGGTCAAGCTCACTTCGCCGGGGCCGGTTATCTTTCGCCAGACCCGTTACGGAATGGACGGCAAGCCGATCAAAGTCTGGAAGTTTCGTTCCATGAAGGTGATGGAAAACGACAAGGTGGTCACCCAGGCGACGCAGAACGATCCGCGCGTCACCAAAGTCGGGAGCTTCCTGCGCCGCACTTCGCTGGATGAACTGCCGCAGTTTATCAATGTCCTGACTGGTGGGATGTCCATCGTCGGACCACGCCCGCACGCCGTGGCCCATAACGAACAGTATCGCCAGTTAATCGAAGGCTACATGCTGCGTCATAAGGTGAAGCCGGGCATTACCGGCTGGGCGCAAATTAACGGCTGGCGCGGTGAGACCGACACGCTGGAGAAGATGGAAAAGCGGGTGGAGTTCGATCTGGAGTACATCCGGGAGTGGAGCCTGTGGTTCGACATCAAGATCGTCTTTCTGACGGTGTTTAAGGGCTTTGTCAACAAAGCGGCGTACTGAGGAACTCTCATGAGTTTACGTGAAAAAACTATCAGCGGCGCCAAGTGGTCGGCCATCGCCACGGTGATTATCATCGGTCTGGGGCTGATCCAGATGACGGTGCTGGCGCGGATTATTGATAACCAGCAGTTTGGCCTGCTGACCGTGTCGCTGGTGATCATTGCGCTGGCGGACACGCTGTCTGACTTCGGTATTGCCAACTCCATTATTCAGCGCAAGGAGATAAGCCATCTTGAGCTGACCACGCTCTACTGGCTGAACGTCGGGCTGGGAATGATCGTCTGCGTGGTGGTCTTCCTGCTGAGTGATGTGATAGGCAATGTACTGCATAACCCGGATCTGGCCCCGCTGATTAAAGCGCTGTCGCTGGCGTTTGTGGTGATCCCTCACGGCCAGCAGTTCCGCGCGCTGATGCAAAAAGAGCTGGAGTTCAACAAGATTGGGATGATTGAAACCAGCTCGGTGCTGGCGGGCTTTACCTTTACCGTGGTGAGCGCCCATTTCTGGCCGCTGGCCATGACCGCCATTCTCGGTTACCTGGTGAATAGCGCGGTCCGTACGCTGCTGTTTGGCTACTTTGGCCGCAAAATTTATCATCCTGGCCTGCACTTTTCGCTGGCGTCGGTTGCGTCGAATCTGCGCTTTGGCGCGTGGCTGACGGCGGACAGTATCATCAATTACGTCAACACCAACCTCTCCACGCTGGTACTGGCGCGTATTCTCGGGGCTGGTGTCGCAGGGGGCTATAACCTTGCATACAACGTGGCGGTGGTGCCGCCGATGAAGCTCAACCCGATTATCACCCGCGTGCTGTTTCCGGCGTTTGCCAAAATTCAGGACGACACGGAAAAGCTGCGCGTGAACTTTTACAAGCTGCTCTCCGTGGTGGGAATTATCAACTTTCCGGCGCTGCTCGGCCTGATGGTGGTTTGCAATAATTTTGTGCCGCTGGTGTTTGGCGAGAAGTGGAACAGCATCATTCCTGTGCTGCAACTGCTGTGCGTGGTGGGGCTGTTGCGCGCGATCGGTAACCCGATTGGCTCGCTGTTGATGGCAAAAGCGCGCGTGGATATCAGCTTTAAATTCAACGTCTTTAAAACATTCCTGTTTATCCCGGCGATTATCGTTGGTGGACATCTGGCGGGCGCGATTGGCGTGACGCTGGGCTTTCTGCTGGTGCAAATCATCAACACCATTCTGAGCTACTTCGTCATGATCAAACCGGTGCTGGGGTCCAGCTACCGTCAGTACGTTCTGAGTCTGTGGCTGCCGTTTTATCTCTCGCTTCCTACGCTGGCCGTGAGCTACGGCCTGGGTATTGCGTTACAGGAGCATCTCTCTCTGGGGGCGCTGTTGGCAACGCAGATTATCGCGGGCGCGCTGGCATTTGCGGTGATGATCGTATTTTCGCGCCACCCGCTGGTGGTGGAGATGAAACGCCAGTTCTGTCGCAGCGAAAAAATGAAAACCCTGCTTCGTGCAGGCTGAATCTTGCAGTTAATTATCCGGCAAACCATGCCTGATGACGCTTCGCTTATCAGGCCTGCAAATAACGCTGAGCTGTAGGCCGGATAAGGCGGCAGCCGCCATCCGGCAAACCATGCCTGATGACGCTTTGCTTATCAGGCCTACAAATCACGCTGAGCTGTAGGCCGGATAAGGCGGCAGCCGCCATCCGGCAAACCATGCCTGATGACGCTTCGCTTATCAGGCCTGCAAATCACACTGAGCCGTAGGCCGGATAAGGCGGTAGCCGCCATCCGGCAAACCATGCCTGATGACGCTTCGCTTATCAGACCTACAAATCACACTGAGCCGTAGGCCGGATAAGGCGGCAGCCGCCATCCGGCAACGATTTTAAGAGGATGAAATGAAATTACTGATTCTGGGCAACCATACCTGCGGCAACCGCGGTGATAGCGCGATTTTACGCGGTCTGCTGGATGCCATTAACCGCCTTGAACCGGATGCGCAGGTGGATGTCATGAGCCGCTACCCGGTGAGCTCCTCCTGGCTTTTGAATCGTCCGGTGATGGGCGATCCGCTCTTTTTACAGATGAAACAGCATAACAGCGCGGCAGGCGTGGTAGGTCGGGTGAAAAAAGTCCTCCGTCGTCGCTACCAGCACCAGGTGCTGCTTTCCCGCGTCACCGATACCGGCAAGCTGCGCAATATCGCGATTGCTCAAGGGTTCACCGATTTTGTCCGACTGCTTTCAGGATATGACGCCGTTATCCAGGTTGGCGGCTCGTTCTTTGTCGATCTGTACGGCGTTCCGCAGTTTGAACATGCACTGTGTACTTTTATGGCGAAAAAACCGCTGTACATGATTGGTCACAGCGTCGGTCCCTTCCAGGATCCGCAGTTTAACCAACTGGCAAACTATGTCTTTGGTCACTGTGACGCGCTGATTCTGCGTGAATCGGTCAGTCTCGATTTGATGAAACGCAGTGAAATCACCACGGCAAAAGTGGAGCACGGCGTAGATACCGCCTGGCTGGTGGATCATCACGATGCTGACTTTGAGCCAGGGTATGCGGTTCGACACTGGCTGGATATCGCGGCGCAGCAGAAAACGGTCGCCATTACCCTACGTGAACTGGCGCCGTTTGATACGCGGTTGGGGACGACGCAAGAGGCCTATGAGAAAGCTTTCGCCGGTGTGGTGAATCGTATTCTCGATGAGGGCTATCAGGTGATCGCGCTCTCAACCTGCACCGGGATCGACAGTTACAACAAAGACGACCGTATGGTGGCGCTGAATCTGCGTCAGCATATCAGCGATCCGGTGCGCTATCACGTGGTGATGGACGAGCTGAACGATCTGGAAATGGGCAAAATCCTCGGTGCATGCGAACTGACGGTGGGGACACGTCTGCATTCGGCGATAATCTCCATGAACTTTGCCACGCCTGCCATTGCCATCAACTATGAACACAAGTCGGCGGGCATCATGCAACAACTGGGGATGCCGGAGATGGCGATTGATATTCGCCACCTGCTGGATGGCAGCCTGGAGGCGATGGTGGCGGATACGTTAGGGCAGCTACCGCAGATCAACGACCGTCTGGCATCGGCCGTGCGCCGCGAACGTGAACAGGGGCTGCGCATGGTGGAATCCGTGTTAACGCGTATTGGGGAGGGGAAATGAAGGTCAGCTTCTTTTTACTGAAATTTCCGCTCTCATCGGAGACCTTCGTTCTTAATCAGATTACCGCGTTTATTGATATGGGGTTCGACGTTGAGATCGTCGCTCTGCAGAAAGGCGATACGCAAAATACCCATGCCGCCTGGGAGAAATACGGTCTGGCAGGCAAAACGCGCTGGTTGCAGGTTGAACCGCAGGGGCGTCTGGCAAAACTGCGCCACCGGGCGTTTAAAACGCTGCCAGGCCTGGTACGCGCCGCAACCTGGAAATCACTCAATGTTTCTCGCTATGGCGAGGAATCCCGCAACCTGATCCTTTCTTCAATTTGTGCCCAGGTGCGTCAACCGCTGTGCGCCGACGTGTTTATCGCCCATTTTGGTCCGGCGGGCGTGACGGCGGCGAAATTACGTGAACTGGGGATAATTCAGGGCAAGATCGCTACCATTTTCCACGGTATCGATATCTCCAGCCGGGGGGTTTTGAATCATTACACGCCGGAATATCAACAACTGTTCCGCCGTGGTGATTTGATGCTGCCCGTCAGCGATCTTTGGGCGAGACGCCTGAAAAACATGGGCTGCCCGCCCGAGAAAATAGCGGTTTCACGAATGGGCGTCGATATGACGCGCTTCACGCACCGCCCGGTCAAAGCGCCTGGGACGCCGCTGGAGATAATCTCCGTCGCGCGGCTCACCGAGAAAAAAGGGCTGCATGTAGCGATCGAGGCCTGTCGCCAGTTAAAAGAACAGGGCGTGGCGTTTCGTTATCGCATTCTGGGCATCGGTCCCTGGGAACGGCGATTACGCACACTTATCGAACAGTATCAGCTCGATGAAGTGATTGAGATGCCAGGGTTTAAGCCCAGCCACGAAGTGAAAGTGATGCTGGATGAAGCGGATGTCTTTCTGCTGCCATCAGTCACTGGCGCGGATGGCGATATGGAAGGGATTCCGGTGGCGTTGATGGAGGCAATGGCCGTGGGGATCCCGGTGGTTTCTACCGTTCACAGCGGTATTCCCGAACTGGTGGATGCCGGGAAATCAGGCTGGCTGGTCCCGGAAAACGATGCCCGCGCGCTGGCGCAGCAACTTGCCTCATTCAGCCAGTTTGACGCTGAAACGCTGGCCCCTGTCGTTCATCGCGCGCGTGAAAAAGTTGAACATGATTTTAATCAGCAGGTGATCAATCGTCAGTTGGCCAGCCTGCTCCAGACGATGTAAACCGAGGTTGTATGGCCAAGAAGACGCTCTCCCGACGTACCTTTCTGGCGGCAGGCTCCGCGCTTGCCGCGCTTCCCGTGTTGCATTCTCCTTTTGCCCGTGCGGTGACATCGGGCAAAACCG
Source organism: Citrobacter amalonaticus (assembly GCF_037053465.1). Lineage (GTDB taxonomy): Bacteria > Pseudomonadota > Gammaproteobacteria > Enterobacterales > Enterobacteriaceae > Citrobacter_A > Citrobacter_A amalonaticus_H. The sequence continues at coordinate 109,126 of NZ_JBALIF010000003.1, read as the reverse complement.
TTAACATTCAGGACTACAACCCGAAGGACTGGATTGCCTCGTTCCGACAGGCGTTTAACGAGGCGCAAACCGTCATCGTTCCGGCGGGACTGGTATGCGAAAACATCAATACCGGAATTTTTATTCCTGATGGCAGAACGCTGCAGGTAAAGGGGCGTCTGAGCGGCAATGGGCGAGGCCGGTTTGTGCTTCAGGAAGGATGCCAGGTGACAGGCGATGGAGGCGGTAGTCTGCATAACATTACCCTTGACGTCCGTGGTTCTGACTGCACGATCAAAGGTCTTGCTATGAGTGGTTTCGGGCCGGTGACGCAAATCTATATTGGTGGGAAACAGCCACGGGTGATGTGCAACCTGACCATCGACCGGCTGACGGTGAGTCAGGCCAACTATGCGATATTGCGACAGGGGTTCCACAATCAGGTCGATGGCGCGCGGATCACGCATTGTCATTTCAGCGATTTACAGGGCGATGCCATCGAGTGGAATGTGGCGATTAACGATCGCAATATCCTGATTTCGGATCACGTTATTGAACGTATCAATTGCACGAACGGCAAGATCAACTGGGGAATTGGAATTGGTCTTGCCGGGAGTACTTATGACAACAGCTATCCCGAGCAGCAAACGGTAAAAAACTTTGTTGTCGCCAATATTACCGGCTCAGACTGCCGGCAACTGGTACATGTGGAGAATGGCAAACATTTCGTCATTCGTAATGTGAAGGCAAAAAATATCACTCCGGATTTCAGCAAAAAGGCGGGAATCGACAATGCGACGATAGCAATTTATGGCTGTGATAATTTCATTATTGATAATATCAGTATGGTCAACAGCGCCGGAATGCTGATTGGGTATGGTGTGGTGAAAGGGAAATATCTGTCGATCCCACAAAATTTTAAACTGAATAATATTTCACTCGATAACACTCAGCTTGAATATAAATTGCGCGGCATTCAAATTTCTTCCGGCAATGCGACCTCATTTGTTGCCTTGACCAACATTGAGATGAAGCGGGCGACGCTTGAGCTACACAACCAACCGCAGCATCTTTTTTTACGCAATATCAATGTGATGCAGAAGTCATCCACCGGCCCTGCGCTGAAAATGCACTTTGATCTGCGTAAGGATGTGCGTGGTAAATTTATGGCGAAAGACGATACGCTGCTGTCGTTGGCGAACGTTCATGTCGTCAACGAAAAAGGGCAAAGCTCGGTGGACATTGACCGCATAAATCACCAGGTGGTCAATATTGATGCAATTAACTTCCGCTTGCCGGAGGGGCGGGGGTAGATTTGCGACCATTCCTGGCGAAATCGATCCATACTTAAGATTATGGCTACTGCAATTGCGTATCGACTGGCGTAGCATCGGTATCAAAGCAGCGATGATTTCCTCTGACTAATTCATGCTGGCTAAAACGAGTCAAAAGACTATAATTCAGCAACCATTTACAGGTGGATGAAATAATGAGTAATTTGAAAGCAGTTATTCCGGTAGCGGGCCTTGGGATGCACATGTTGCCAGCCACTAAGGCAATTCCCAAAGAGATGCTGCCGATCGTCGACAAACCCATGATTCAATACATCGTTGACGAAATTGTGGCTGCAGGGATCAAAGAAATTCTGCTGGTGACTCACGCGTCTAAAAACGCCGTTGAGAACCATTTCGACACCTCTTATGAATTAGAGTCTCTTCTGGAGCAGCGTGTAAAGCGTCAACTGCTGGCAGAAGTGCAGTCTATTTGCCCTCCGGGTGTAACGATCATGAACGTGCGCCAGGCACAACCGCTTGGGTTAGGCCATTCCATTCTTTGCGCACGCCCGGCAATCGGCGATAACCCGTTTGTGGTTGTTTTACCGGATATCATTATCGATTCCGCGAGTGCTGACCCGCTGCGCTATAACCTCGCGGCAATGGTCGCGCGCTTCGAAGAAACCGGACGCAGCCAGGTGCTGGCAAAACGTATGCCGGGCGATCTTTCTGAATACTCTGTTATTCAGACAAAAGAGCCGCTGGATAACGAAGGTAAAGTCAGCCGCATCATTGAATTCATTGAGAAGCCGGATCAACCACAAACACTGGATTCCGATCTCATGGCGGTAGGGCGTTACGTCCTTTCAGCGGATATCTGGGCTGAACTGGAAAGGACGGAGCCGGGTGCCTGGGGCCGTATCCAGCTAACGGATGCTATTGCAGCGTTGGCGAAAAAACAGTCAGTTGATGCGATGCTGATGACGGGCGAAAGCTACGATTGCGGGAAAAAGTTGGGTTATATGCAGGCGTTTGTGAAGTATGGTCTGCGTAATCTGAAAGAAGGGCCAAAATTCCGCAAAGGCATTGAGAAGTTGCTTAGCGAGTAAGCTTTAAAAACCTATGGTCTTAACGACCATAAAATAGACAACGGTAGTAAACATTCAAAGTGGTTATGTCAATACTCTGAGAATGTTGCTGCCGTTTTTTTATTTTTGCAGAAACCTATTAAATTTCAGAGGGTTGTATATTCAGGGGAGATCTGCATTTTATTAGATTTCTTCTTGTTTCTGACTTCAATTGGTAAGACAATTAGTGTTTGAGTTTCGGGGCTTTGCGCGGTGTGCAGAGTTCAACATGCCTATGGAAGTACGTAGTGCTCTGGTAGCTGTTAAGCCAGGGGCGGTAGCGTGCCCTAAATTCCGTTTCATTGAAGCATAAATCTGCATTTTAGTGCTGATATTATCAATATCTGGATTAATAAAAGTGAAAATACTTGTTACTGGTGGGGCGGGTTTTATAGGATCTGCTGTTGTTCGTCATATTATAAATAATACGCAGGACAGTGTCGTCAACGTTGATAAATTAACGTATGCGGGTAACCTCGAATCACTAACTGATATCGCTAATAACGAACGCTATTCTTTTGAGCATGCAGATATATGTGACTCAGAAGCCATGGTGCGAATCTTCAATGAACATCAACCGGATGCCGTGATGCATCTCGCGGCTGAGAGCCATGTGGATCGTTCCATTTCCGGCCCCGCTGCCTTTATTGAAACGAACATTGTGGGGACTTATGTCCTTCTGGAGGCCGCACGCCAGTATTGGTCCATCCTGGACGATGTGAAAAAAGCAAAGTTCCGTTTTCATCATATTTCGACTGACGAAGTTTATGGCGATCTCCCTCATCCGGATGAAGTCGGGCAGGGGAGTCCCCTCCCACTATTCACAGAACAAACCGCATATGCGCCGAGCAGCCCCTATTCAGCCTCTAAAGCATCCAGCGATCATCTGGTTCGCGCATGGCTGCGCACCTATGGTTTACCAACCATCGTAACCAACTGCTCAAACAATTACGGTCCTTATCACTTCCCTGAAAAACTGATTCCGTTAGTGATACTTAATGCGCTGGAGGGGCGAGCTTTGCCTGTTTACGGCAAGGGTGACCAAATCCGTGACTGGTTGTATGTAGAAGATCATGCGCGTGCACTCTACACCGTTGTTACTCAAGGGAAACCGGGTGAAACGTACAACATTGGCGGCCATAACGAGAAGCAGAACCTGGACGTGGTGCATACGATTTGCGATCTGCTTGATGAGATTGCACCTAAAGAGGGGACTTATCGCGATCAGATTACGTATGTTGCTGACCGGCCGGGTCATGATCGTCGCTACGCCATTGATGCAGAAAAAATTAGTCGTGAGTTAGGATGGAAACCGCAAGAGACTTTTGAAAGCGGGATTCGTAAAACCGTTCAATGGTATCTGGCAAATACCCGGTGGGTTGAAAATATCAAAAGCGGTGCCTATCAAAGCTGGATCGAAAAGAATTACGGGGAACGACTGTAATGAATATTCTGCTGTTTGGTAAAACAGGACAGGTGGGATGGGAACTACAGCGTTCGCTCGCTCCCCTTGGAAATCTTATTGCGCTGGATGTTCATTCGACCGATTACTGCGGTGATTTCAGTAATCCGCAAGGTGTGGCTGAAACCGTCCGTCGTATTCGCCCGGATGTGATTGTCAACGCCGCAGCCCATACGGCCGTTGATAAAGCAGAATCTGAAGTTGAATTTGCGCAATTACTTAATGCAACCAGCGTTGAAGCGATCGCCAAAGCTGCCGATGAAATTGGCGCATGGGTGATACATTATTCGACAGATTACGTTTTCCCTGGCACGGGAGAAACGGCATGGCGAGAAACTGACGAGACGGCCCCGCTGAATGTTTATGGTGAAACCAAACTCGCGGGCGAAAAGGCGCTGCAGGAAAATTGCGGCAAGCATCTTATTTTCCGTACCAGTTGGGTCTATGCAGGTAAAGGGAATAATTTCGCGAAAACAATGCTGCGCCTTGCAAAAGAACGCCAAACGCTGTCCGTTATCAACGATCAGTTTGGCGCGCCAACTGGCGCAGAATTGCTGGCAGACTGCACGGCACATGCTATTCGTGTTGCAATGAATAAGCCTGAGGTTGCAGGTCTTTATCATCTGGTTGCGAGTGGAACGACAACCTGGCATGAATACGCTTCCCTGGTCTTTGAAGAAGCACGTAAAGCCGGTGTCGAATTGGCCGTCACGCATGTTAATGCTGTGCCAACCAGCGCTTATCCTACGCCAGCCCGACGTCCGAATAATTCCCGGTTGAATACGGATAAATTTCAAAATGAATTTGGATTAGTATTGCCAACCTGGGAAGCAGGTGTCAAACGTATGTTGGCTGAGCTTTTTACATCAACGACTATCTGATTCTAATTTAAATGCCCGCTTGCGGGCATTTTGTATTTAAGAGAAATTGACATGAAAACGCGTAAAGGGATTATTCTGGCCGGTGGTTCAGGTACTCGTCTGTATCCGGTGACTATGGCAGTCAGCAAACAGTTATTGCCAATTTACGATAAGCCGATGATTTATTATCCGCTGTCAACGCTGATGCTGGCGGGAATTCGGGATATCCTCATTATCAGCACCCCACAGGATACACCACGGTTTGAACAATTGCTCGGAGATGGAAGTCAATGGGGACTGAATCTTCAATATAAAGTACAGCCGAGTCCGGATGGTCTGGCGCAAGCTTTTATCATTGGTGAAGAGTTCATTGGTAAAGATGATTGTGCCTTAGTATTGGGCGACAATATTTTCTACGGTCATGATTTGCCAAAACTGATGGATACCGCGGTAAATAAAGAAAGTGGCGCAACTGTTTTTGCATATCACGTTAATGATCCGGAACGTTATGGCGTTGTTGAGTTTGACAAAGATGGCACAGCGATATCTTTAGAAGAGAAGCCTCTTGAGCCTAAAAGTAATTATGCGGTAACCGGGCTTTATTTCTATGACAATAGCGTGGTTGAAATGGCTAAAAATCTAAAGCCTTCCGCGCGTGGGGAACTGGAAATAACTGATATCAACCGTATTTATATGGAACAAGGAAGGCTTTCTGTCGCTATGATGGGACGAGGCTATGCATGGCTGGATACCGGCACACATCAAAGCCTGATTGAAGCGAGTAACTTTATTGCGACTATCGAAGAGCGCCAGGGGCTGAAGGTTTCTTGTCCTGAAGAGATAGCCTTTCGCAAGGGGTTTATTGATGCTGAGCAGGTCAAAAAACTTGCGGCACCGTTATCAAAAAATGCCTATGGGCAGTATCTCCTGAAGATGATTAAGGGCTATTAATAAAATGAATGTAATCAAAACAGAAATCCCTGATGTACTCATTTTCGAACCAAAAGTTTTTGGCGATGATCGCGGCTTTTTCTTTGAGAGTTTTAACCAAAAAGTATTTGAAGAAGCTGTAGGTCGGAAGGTTGAATTTGTCCAGGACAATCATTCAAAGTCAAAAAAAGGCGTTTTACGCGGTCTTCACTATCAGCTAGCCCCGTTTGCTCAAGGAAAACTAGTGAGATGTGTCGTAGGTGAAGTATTTGATGTGGCAGTTGATATTCGCAAATCATCCCCGACCTTTGGGAAATGGGTAGGTGTTAACCTTTCAGCCGAAAATAAACGCCAGCTATGGATTCCTGAAGGATTTGCACATGGGTTCTATGTGCTACAGGATAACACAGAATTTGTTTATAAATGTACTAATTTTTATAAACCATCATTTGAACAAGCATTACTTTGGAATGATCCAGTTTTAAATATCACTTGGCCAGTAATTGATAAATTATCACCAATCATTTCGGAAAAAGATCTCAACGGTGATTTGTTAGAAAATAACATTTCCTTTTAAAATGATGATATAAAAATGAGTCTTATCAAGCATAGTATATATAATTTAGCTGGATTTGCGATACCCACCATAATCGCGATTCCATGTTTGGGAGTGTTAGCCAGAGCATTAGGGCCAGAATTGTTTGGGCTATTTACCCTTACTTTTGCAATTGTAGGCTATGCTAGCATTTTTGATGGAGGAATAACCAGGGCTGTTATTCGTGAAATATCAATTTTAAGGGGGGAAGACGCTGAACAGAAGAAAGTAATAGGTACAGCAACAGTTATTGTGCTTATGCTAGGAATGTTTGCAAGTCTTATGCTATACAGTTTTGCCAGTCAATTAGCAGTACTACTTAAAGTTTCAAATGTGCATTATAATGATACTGTTGTATCATTTAGAATTCTTTCAGTAATAATTCCAATTTATTTAGTTGGTCAAATTTGGTTGGCATATTTAGAAGGGATGGAAAATTTCGGTAGTATTAATATACAGAGAGTTATTAGTAGTTCTATATTAGCTTTCCTTCCAGCAATATTAACAAGCTATGAGCATTCACTAATTTATGCTGTAGTAGGCTTGATGCTGGGTAGAATAATTACATTCATCATGGTAGCTGTTTCCATAAGACATTTGCTTTTTGATGTGACTTTCAAAATTCACAAGTTAACTCTAATTCGATTGGTTAGCTTTGGAGGTTGGATGACTATTAGTAATATAATTAGTCCAATTATGGTCTACTTTGACCGATTTGTTATTTCAAGCCTATTGGGCGCAAATAAGATAGCTTTCTATACTGCACCAGCTGAGGGCGTTGCTAGACTTTTGAATATCCCAACGGCTTTATCGCGAGCACTGTTTCCTAAATTAAGTAATATTCAAACAAAAAAAGAACAGTATCAACTTGAAACAAAGAGTTATTTTATTATTTCATTAGTATGTCTGCCAATAGTTATTTTAGGGTGCATATTCTCATCATTCATTCTATCTACTTGGCTGGGGCCTCAATATGCAGGCAATAGCTCGACTATATTATGCATTTTGCTACTTGGATTTTATTTTAACTCATTAGCACAGATACCATTTGCAATTATTCAAGCAAAGGGTAGGTCAAAAATTACAGCATTTATTCATGCGTTTGAAGTGATTCCTTATTTAATAATTCTCTTTGTACTAACTGAGCATTTTGGTTTAATTGGTACATCTGTCGCGTGGTCTCTTCGTACTTTATGTGATTTAATCTTGTTGTATTTTTTTTCAAAAAGGTAAAATATGTTTGTTGATATAGTTATGGCATCATACAATGGTGCTTCTTTTATACGAGAGCAAATTATCTCCATACAAAATCAAACATATAAGAACTGGCGATTGCTTATCAGTGATGATTCATCCTCCGATAATACTGTAGGAATAATAAATGAAATGTCATCATTGGATAAAAGGATAGTATTAGTAAATTGTGAGCGACAGGGGGGGGTCATAGAAAATTTTGCTAAAGCCTTAGAATTTGTAGAAGCAGACCATATTTTTTTTTGTGATCAGGATGATATATGGCCACCTGAAAGACTGGATGTTATGCTCTCTGAATTTTTATCAATTGAAAGCGATGTACCATTAATGTTATTTACAGATCTTAAACTCATAGACGAAAAAAATAAAACTCTAAATAGTAGTTACTATGAGGCTAATAATATTCTGCCTCAAGAAAACCTAGACTTTGATAGATTGCGGTGGAAATCCAGTATTTATGGTTGCTCAACATTAATAAATAGAAGATTGCTCCAATTAGCAATGCCTTTCCCCAAAAATATTACAATGCATGATCATTGGTTAAGCATAGTCGCGCATGTTAGTGGGCAGTTAAGATATTTTGATTACAAATCGGTAAGTTATAGACAGCATTCTTCAAATGTGGTTGGTGGACGCAAAAATACAATTCTTGGGAAAATGAGTAATATCAAAAAATATCTGGAAAAAATCAAAGTTGCTGTAATTAAAACTCTCATCATGCAGCAAGCTTTAGATGAACGTTTTTCAATTGGCTTTGATAAAAAAATATTCTTATTTCAAAACTTAGTCCCTTACGTCAAACATGGTAGTAAGAAAATTTATACTCTAATATTTATATGGTATTACATTAAATGCTCTATATAATTTTCTTTCTTCTATTAGGTTATGTTCTTATTTTCCTTACAAATACCAGACAATGTGGTGTTATTGCATTGGTTTTGTCAATTGCTTATCTTATCTTGGCTTATCCCAGTGGCAATGATTGGTTAGGTTATTTTAGCAATTATGATTGTATATGGAATGATGTTTGTCAACCTGATAGCGTTTATTTTGAACCCGGTTATACATTTTTAGTTTACGCATTAGGTTTTGCGGGGTATTATCTATTTAGTATAATATTATCAGGGCTTGTTTTAATTCGACTCTACTATTTTTGCTGTAAATTCGATAAACCAGCCTTGGTGTTTTCTTTTTTCATGGCTATGTTTATATGGGTCTTATATTTCGAAGCGATTAGACAAGCCCTGGCACTAACATTTATTTTATCAGCAATAATTGAAGTATATCGGCAGCGAAAAATGAGATTTATCTTGTTTGTATTAGCTGCAAGTTTATTTCATACCTCTGCATTTATTTTTGTTGTCATGTTAATACCAATGCTAAATTGTAGGCTGAGTAAAAAATTAGAGACGCTAGTGTTAATTTTTGCTTGTTGTTTTATTCTTATACCGGAACAGCTGATAAGTTTTCTCATCTCGTGCATGCCATCAAACTCCCCCGTAGCATTAAAACTCTATTTTTATTTAAATACTGAACAGTATAAACCTCAACTTTCTATTGGCATAGGCGCATTATTTGATTTAGTACTCATATATGTAATCGTTTTCTCAAGGAGATTAATATATTCTCTAAACTATCATACAAATGATAAATATTACTATATGAATGCTGTTACTTCATTTGGTGTAGTATTATTTATTACTTTTGCCATTCTTATAGGGAAAGTTATGCCCGTAATGACTAGAGTTGGATGGTATTTTTTCCCATTTATCGTTTTCTGTATTTATGTTAATTTGGGACGCTCAATTATATTTCCTTATATTCCCACTAAAAATATTTTTATAAAATATCTGATATTTTTATTTATGGCAATTCAAACCTTGCGTCCATTTATGTATGATATTAGCAGATATAATTTAGTAACTCAGAAAACTATTGTACAAAGAATTGATGATCTTACTGATAGTCAACTTAGGTTAGAAGCAAAGAAAAAATGTGATGTATTATACAGTCTCGATGCAGGTTTTCTCTGCTCACTCTAGTTTAGATTGGCATATAGGATAATTATGAAGAATGTTATTGTTTCAGCAACTGCTCTGGCAAGTAGTGGGGGTTTAAGCATTCTTAAACAGTTTCTTGCGTTTGCATCCACTCAAATAGATATTACTTTTTATATATTCACTCCAGGAAATGTTGAGCTAAAAATCCCTAAAAATGTTGTTAGGATTGAAATCCCATCTAAAAATTGGCTGCAAAGGATTTATTGGGATGTTTTTGGATTAAGACAAGCAATTAAAGCGTTAAATATTGAATATAGTTCTGTAGTATCATTGCAAAATACAAGTGTTAATGTTGATGGAAAACAACTTGTCTATATTCAGCAATCAATACCTTTTTCAGATATTGATACACCGTTTACGAAAATTGGGATAAAAATTTGGCTTTATAAAATATTCTATTCTCATTTTATTTTCCTTTTCTCATCCAAAGTGGATACTTGGTTGGTCCAAACTGAATGGATGCGCCAAGCTGTAATTAAGAAAAAAAATATATCTCCACATCAAATACAGGTTGTAAAACCAAAATTTAGGCTAGATTATGTTGAGAGAATTGAAAATAGCGCTGATAAAAATTTAACAAATATTTTATATCCAGCAACACCTTTTTATTATAAAAATCATAGGTTTTTTATAGATATTTTAAAAAAAATAGCTCCAGAACATTTAAAAGAAATACGAGTGCATTTTACGTTTAAGCCTGAAATGGATGTGGATTTAATTAGATATATATCAAGTCAAGGACTTATCGATAATTTTGTTTTTCATGGTGTATTATCGCAACAAAAATTATACGAGTTGTATAGCTCTGTTGATTTTATCCTATTTCCAAGTCGATTAGAGACAGTTGGTTTGCCTCTAATTGAAGCTGCATACTTGGGTAAGTTAATACTCGTTAGTGATCTTCCCTATGCTCATGAAGCACTACAAGATTATGAAGGAGCCTTTTTCTTTAGCCATGAAGATGAAAATATATGGGCTGAATTTATTATAAAATACCGTAAGGGCGAAGTACCAGAAAAATATCCACCATTAACTGACATTTCATCAGATGGCTGGAACGTGTTAGAAAATTTTTTTTGAGGGGGTATAAATGTTTAAAAATAAAACTTTATTAATTACTGGTGGAACAGGTTCATTCGGTAACGCAGTATTGCGTCGATTTCTTGAGTCAGACATTGGTGAAATCCGTATTTTTAGTCGTGATGAAAAGAAACAAGATGATATGCGCAAAAAATACGCAAGTGATAAATTGAAATTCTACATTGGTGATGTAAGAGATTATAACAGTGTTTTAGCTGCGACTCGTGGCGTTGATTATATTTATCACGCAGCGGCATTAAAGCAAGTACCATCATGTGAGTTCTATCCGATGGAAGCGGTTAAGACCAACGTTATCGGTACAGACAATGTATTAGAGGCAGCGATCACCAACAAAGTTAGCCGCATTGTTTGCTTAAGTACTGATAAAGCTGTATACCCTATTAATGCGATGGGTACATCCAAGGCTATGATGGAGAAGGTAATCGTAGCTAAGTCGCGCAATTTGCCTAAAGACATAACTATTTGTGCTACTCGTTATGGTAATGTAATGGCATCACGTGGCTCAGTAATTCCATTATTTATCAATCAAATCCTTGAGAATCGGCCTATCACAATAACTGATCCAGAGATGACTCGCTTCATGATGACTTTGGATGATGCCGTTGATTTAGTCTTACATGCATTTGAGCACGGTACGAATGGTGATATTTTTGTACAAAAAGCTCCTGCTGCTACTATTGATACACTTACCGCTGCGATACTTGAAGTGACTAAAGCAAAGGATCATCCAATCAATGTCATTGGAACTAGACATGGAGAGAAATTATTTGAGGTCTTATGCAGCCGTGAGGAGATGCTCGTAGCTGAAGATCAAGGCAATTACTATCGGATCCCATGTGATAATCGTGATCTTAACTATGAGAAATTTTTTGAAGAGGGAACCAGGGAAATCAAAGCAATTGATGATTACAATTCGCATAATACTCATCGTTTGAGTGTTGAAGAGATGATTGCACTCCTACGCCAATTGGATTACATTAATAAAATTGAGTCAGGTGAGAGGGCTGATCCTGATGTGTAATAAGATTCTGATTCTTGGCGCGAATGGTATGTTAGGCAGCAGTTTGCTACGATACTTTTCATCGAGGAATTCATTTGAAGTTTTAGGAACGACAAGAGATGTCGCGATAGCTGGATTTCTGCAAGCGAAGCATAATGCCAAAATCATTAGCGGTATAGATGTAAAAAATATATTCCAATTGCAATCTCTAATTAAAGAAAAACAGCCTGGAATAGTTTTAAATTGTGTTGGAATTATCAAGCAACTAGATGCTGCTAAAAATAACATTGCCTCAATTGAAATAAATTCGTTACTTCCTCATAGATTGGCAGAAATTTGTTCTTATAACAATGCCAAACTTATCCATTTCTCTACTGATTGTGTTTATAAAGGAGATAGAGGAAATTATGCTGAGGATGATGAACCGGATGCTATAGACTTGTATGGAAGATCTAAGCATTTAGGCGAAGTCAGTTATGATGGGCATCTAACATTACGGACATCAATTATTGGTCATGAACTCAATACTCATCATAGCTTGATTAATTGGTTTCTGTCACAGCAGGACACTGTAACTGGCTATACAAATGCCATTTTTTCTGGATTACCTACCTGCTATGTTGCAGAAGTATTGGAGCATTATATTTTTCCTAACGACTTATCTGGGCTATACCATCTAAGCGTAGATCCTATAAGCAAATATGAATTGCTCGGTATTGTTAATAAAATTTATGAAAAAAAATTAGAGATTCAACCGTCTGGAGAGCTTAAAATAGATCGTAGTCTCGATTCAAGAGCTCTTCGTAATTTTACAAATTTTAATCCACTCCCATGGGAAAACTTAATCGAGAAAATGTACGATGAATACAAAAGATATTTCTAGATCAAAATTGAAGGTTATGACAGTTGTTGGTACTAGACCTGAAATCATTCGTCTATCCCGTGTTATTGCAATTCTTGATGATTTCACTGAGCATTGTCTGATTCATACTGGTCAAAATTATGATTACGAATTAAATGAAGTTTTTTTTAATGAACTAGAAATTCGTAAACCTGATTATTTTTTGAATGCAGCAGGGAGAAATGCAGCAGAAACTATAGGTAATGTAATCATTGAAATTGATAAAATTTTAGAGAAATTACAACCAGAGGCACTTTTAATTCTTGGGGATACAAATAGTGCTCTCGTCTCTATTGCTGCCAAGCGTCGAAAAATCCCTATCTTTCATATGGAGGCTGGCAACAGGTGTTACGATTTCAGGGTTCCCGAAGAGATCAATCGAAAGATTGTCGATCATATCTCTGATATCAATTTAACTTATAGTGAAATTGCAAGGGAATATCTTCTTCGGGAGGGATTACCAGCTGATCAAATCATTAAAACCGGTAGCCCAATGTTTGAGGTTTTAAATTTTTACAAGGATAAAATTTCTGAATCGAATATTTTAAATACGCTTAATTTGGAAGCGGAGAATTATTTTCTTGTAAGTACTCATCGTGAGGAAAATGTTGACTCTCCACAGAAATTAGTATCCCTTATCAAGACGTTAAATATTTTGTCTGATAAATATGGCATCCCGGTTGTTGTTTCAACTCATCCAAGGACAAGAAATAGAATTGATCAGCTTAATATTCCTGTAAGCAGAAATATTAATTTCTTAAAGCCATTTGGTTTTATTGATTATGTCCATTTGCAGCAAAATGCTAGAGTAGTTCTTTCTGATAGTGGAACTATAACTGAAGAATCATCTATTCTTAATTTTCCTGCCTTAAACCTACGTGAAGTGCACGAGCGTCCTGAAGGGTTTGAAGAGGCTGCTGTCATGTTTGTAGGCCTGGATACAAATCGAATTATTCAGGGTATTGAAATTTTACAGAATCAGAAACGCGGTGAAAACGAGCGCGATTTACATATGGTATCTGATTATCAGATAGACAATGTTTCAGTCAAAGTATTAAGAATTATTATGAGTTATACTAATTATGTTAATCAAAAGGTTTGGAAGAAATTTTAATGCGTATTGCGTTAATATGTGATGACTATTTGCCTGATAGTACACGCGTAAGTGCCAAAATGATGCATGAGTTGGCTTGTGAATTGTTACAGCTCGGTCATAGTCCAATTGTGATTTGTCCAACAGATATGAGTAAGGAACTCGAGATTATCGAATTGGACGGCATTACTGTTTACAAATTCCCTAATGGAACCTTGAAAGATGTAGCTAAATTTAGAAGAGCTATTAACGAAAGTTGTCTATCATTTAATGCTTGGCGAATATTAAGGAAGAGACTTTGCCAAGAGAAAATTGACGGAATAATCTACTATTCACCATCAATATTCTTTGGCCCATTCGTTCGAAAGTTAAAAACATATTGGAATTGTAAATCATATTTAATTCTTCGAGACTCTTTCCCTCAATGGCTTGTTGATCAAAATATTATAAGAAAAAATGGAGTAATTGAAAAATATTTTCGCTATTTCGAAAAATTAAACTATAACGCAGCTGATTGCATAGGTTTAATGTCTGACAAAAACAAGGAAATATTTAAGCATAATTATGGCGACAATTATTTCATTCAGACTTTATATAATTGGGCTGATTTCAAAGGCACAAAAGATATTTGTGCCAGTTCGCTGAGAAAACAATTAGCACTAGAATGTAAAGTCATTTTTTTTTATGGTGGCAATATCGGGCATGCTCAAGATATGCACAATTTGCTCCGACTTGCCAAAGCTATGTCTTGTCATCCAGAAGCTCACTTTTTGTTTATTGGTCAAGGGGATGAAGTTTCTCTTGTCCAAAGTTTTATTGAGCAAAATGCTTTGACAAATTGTACTTACCTTCCCTCAATTAGCCAAGATGAGTTTAAATCAGTTTTGAAGGTTGTTGATGTTGGTTTATTTAGTTTAGCAAAAAAACATTCAGTTCATAATTTTCCTGGAAAATTGCTGGGATATATGGCAAATAAAATACCAATCTTGGGTAGTGTTAATGAAAACAATGATCTTATGTTAGTTATTAACGATGCCAGCGCAGGAATAGTTCATGTGAATGGTGACGACGAAGCGTTAATTGCATCCGCAAAAAAATTAGTGGAAGATTCTCAGTTACGTAAAAATTATGGTGAGAATGCATTTGCGCTTTTACAGGATAAATTTTCCGTTGAGGTAGCTGCTGTTAAAATACTTGAAAAACTTTTTGGTTAGAATGTTGAGGTGGTTATAATGAATGTATCTATTTTTACTCATGAACAAATTGACACGCTTGTACAGGAAGCAATAAATTCACCTCGATTGAGAGTTCATTCTGTTCTTCATGAAAGCCATCACGATATTGTGCAGCGAGTTATTATTGCTTTAGCAGAGGGGACATATATCCCGCCTCATTGTCATGAGCTGCCAAATCAATGGGAGCAATTTCAAATAATAAGAGGTGATGTTGACTTACTCATATTTGATGATGCTGGATACATAGTCGATATTATTGCTCTCGGTGAAAGACAAGATAATTTCTTAGCACTCATTCCACCATTAACCTATCATACCTTGATATGCCGTTCTGCTTCGGCTGTTATTATGGAAGTGAAGGAGGGACCTTTTGATGAGCATTTTGCTAAGTCAGTTCCAAAATGGTCAAGTTCTGAAGATGTTTCGATGATAGCTCGACAATCTATTATGAAAATGATGTCAAATCTGGTGATTGGGAAAAATTTTTGTACTTAATTCTCTTGGGTTTCATATTATTGCTTAATATTTTTCATTTTATTCTTAGGTTTTTATTCAAACTAAGATTAGGCTATCTTACTTCCAAATCCTGAGTTAACATCTTCAATACATTCAAGCCGCGCATACGTCGCGTGGTGACCACACCTGACAGGAGTATGTAATGTCCAAGCAACAGATCGGCGTCGTCGGTATGGCAGTGATGGGGCGCAACCTGGCGCTCAACATCGAGAGCCGTGGTTATACCGTCTCCGTGTTCAACCGCTCCCGTGAAAAGACCGAAGAAGTAATTGCCGAAAATCCAGGCAAGAAACTGGTGCCTTACTACACGGTGAAAGAATTCGTTGAATCTCTCGAAACGCCTCGTCGTATCCTGTTAATGGTGAAAGCAGGGGCAGGGACCGATGCGGCCATTGATTCCCTGAAACCTTTTCTGGATAAGGGCGATATCATCGTTGATGGTGGTAATACGTTCTTCCAGGACACGATCCGTCGTAACCGTGAGCTCTCTGCTGAAGGCTTTAACTTCATCGGTACTGGCGTCTCTGGTGGTGAAGAGGGGGCGCTGAAAGGGCCTTCTATCATGCCTGGCGGACAGAAAGAAGCGTATGAACTGGTAGCGCCGATCCTGACGAAAATTGCAGCTGTGGCGGAAGATGGCGAACCATGCGTCACCTATATTGGTGCCGATGGCGCAGGTCACTATGTGAAGATGGTTCATAACGGCATTGAATATGGCGATATGCAATTGATAGCTGAAGCTTATTCTCTACTGAAAGGTGGTTTGAACCTCTCTAATGAAGAGCTGGCAAGCACCTTTACGGAGTGGAACAACGGTGAGCTTAGCAGCTACCTGATCGACATCACCAAAGACATCTTCACGAAAAAAGATGAAGAAGGTAAATACCTTGTCGATGTCATCCTGGACGAAGCGGCTAACAAAGGTACAGGGAAGTGGACCAGCCAGAGTTCTTTGGATCTCGGAGAGCCACTGTCTTTAATCACCGAGTCGGTATTTGCACGTTACATCTCCTCTCTGAAAGATCAGCGTGTTGCTGCATCTAAAGTGCTCACGGGGCCGAAAGCGCAGCCTGCAGGTGACAAAGTTGAATTTATCGAGAAGGTGCGTCGTGCGCTGTACCTCGGTAAAATTGTTTCCTATGCTCAGGGCTTTTCGCAGTTGCGCGCTGCGTCTGATGAGTACAACTGGGATCTGAACTACGGTGAAATCGCGAAGATTTTCCGTGCCGGCTGTATCATCCGCGCCCAGTTCCTGCAAAAGATTACTGACGCTTACGCGAAGAATGCAGGAATTGCAAACCTGTTGCTGGATCCGTACTTCAAGAACATCGCTGATGAATACCAGCAGGCACTGCGTGATGTGGTTGCCTATGCTGTTCAGAACGGTATCCCGGTTCCTACGTTCTCTGCTGCTGTTGCCTACTATGACAGCTACCGTGCCGCAGTGTTACCGGCCAACCTGATCCAGGCGCAGCGCGACTACTTTGGCGCCCATACCTACAAACGTACTGACAAAGAAGGTGTTTTCCATACCGAATGGCTGGAATAACCGCTTTGTAATTCTCTATTGCCCGGTTTATACCGGGCTTTTTTTTATCCTGATTCTTATTGCATATTTTTCATTGCTTAATATTAACTTAATATTCTGCATTTAGGATGATAAAGATAATCCTAATTGTAATTGGCTTCGTTGACACTCTGCTCGCTCTGACGCTAAAACGTTTATAACGTGTCAGGGTGCAAATACATCATGATGTCTGGTTAAGTTAATTCTGAGAGCATGAAATGAAAATTACCGTTTCCGGTACCGGGTATGTGGGCTTGTCTAATGGTTTGTTAATCGCGCAGCATCATGAGGTGGTTGCGTTAGACATCATTCCCGCTCGCGTTGCAATGTTAAATGATCGGATATCTCCGATTGTTGATAAGGAAATCCAGCAGTTTTTAAGTTCAGAGGAAATTAACTTTAAGGCAACGCTGGATAAGATTGAAGCATATACAAATGCCGATTATGTCATTATTGCGACGCCGACTGATTACGATCCGAAAACGAATTATTTTAACACTTCCAGCGTAGAGTCTGTTATTCAGGACGTACTCAATATTAATCCGAATGCGGTGATGATTATTAAATCTACTGTGCCCGTTGGTTTCACTGCGGCAATGGGGAAAAAATTCAATACGCAAAACATCATTTTCTCTCCAGAATTTTTACGCGAAGGGAAGGCGCTGTATGATAACCTTCATCCTTCCCGGATCGTCATCGGCGAACGTTCAGCGCGGGCAGAGCGTTTTGCAGCACTGCTTCAGGAAGGGGCTATCAAGCAAGATATTCCGACACTGTTTACCGATTCCACTGAAGCCGAGGCGATTAAACTTTTTGCGAATACCTATCTGGCAATGCGGGTCGCTTATTTTAACGAACTGGACAGCTACGCTGAAACGCTGGGACTGAATACGCGGCAAATCATTGAAGGTGTCTGTCTGGATCCGCGAATTGGCAATCATTATAACAATCCGTCTTTTGGTTATGGCGGTTACTGTTTGCCTAAAGATACCAAACAGCTTCTGGCAAATTATCAGTCTGTTCCGAATAATATTATTTCGGCGATTGTGGATGCTAATCGTACCCGTAAAGATTTTATCGCTGATGCCATTCTTGCGCGTAAGCCTAAAGTGGTTGGTATATATCGCTTAATAATGAAAAGTGGATCAGATAATTTCCGTGCCTCTTCAATTCAGGGCATCATGAAACGTATAAAAGCTAAAGGTGTTGAAGTAGTGATTTACGAACCGGTTATGCAGGAAGAAACATTTTTCAATTCCCGTGTGGAACGTGAATTAACTCACTTTAAAGCACTTTCTGATGTCATTATCTCAAATCGTATGGCCCCGGATCTGAAAGACGTCACTGATAAGGTTTATACTCGCGATCTCTTCGGGAGTGATTAAGTGCCAACCTTGGGGAACGGACTCCCTGTTAACCGCTTAAAAAAGCGTCACTAATTTTTGCCATCCTGTCAATTTTCCTATGGAAAAAATTAAGTTTCCAGATACACTGTTTCGAGCTTAAGCCTATTCATATTCAGGATATTGATGACAGTGGAAAATAACATCCTTTCTGGTCGCAACAATGAGCCGGAACAGATTGATTTAATTGATTTATTGGTTCAGCTTTGGCGTGGAAAAATAACCCTCATTGTGTGTGTTATTATCGCGATTCTGTTTGCTGTGGGCTATCTGACCGTGGCGAAAGAGAAATGGACCTCAACGGCGATAATCACTCAACCCGACGCAGGGCAATTAGCGGAATATACTAATGCAATGGGCGTTCTCTATGGCGCAGATGCCCAAAAAATTAGTGATGCACAGACAAGTTTTATAGGCCGTTTCAATTCTGCGTTTTCTGCACTGAGTGAGACGCTTGACAACCAGGCTAAACCAGAAAAATTGACTATCGATTCATCCGTCAAAGGTCAGCCGCTACCCTTGAAGGTCACTTATCAGGCTCCAACGGCGGAAGATGCCCGGAAAACACTGGCAAAATATATCCAGCAAATTGATGAGTTGGTGGCTAAAGAAATCAATGCTGACCTGGCAATGAGCATCACGTCGCGAACATCTGATTTAGAACAATCATTGATAGCGCAGGAAAAGGTAGCGAAAGAGCAGAAATCTCTGCGTATTGCGCAAATCAGCCAGGCGTTATCCGTTGCCAGACAGGCTAATATCAAGCTGCCTCAGGTTCAACAAGCCGATCAGGTTTCCCAGGACACGATGTTTATGTTAGGGAGTGACGCACTTTCTTCAATGATTGAGAACGAAGCGACGCGTCCGTTAACCTTCTCTGATTATTACTATCAGACACGTCAGAATCTGTTAGCGGTCAAAGCACTGAAAATCGATCCGGATAGTATTCATGCCTATCGTTACGTCATGAAGCCGACTTTGCCAATCCATCGTGACAGCCCGAAAAAGGCCATTACGCTGGTGCTTGCCGCCTTGCTTGGCGCGATGATTGGCGCGGGTGTGGTTCTGGGACGTAACGCGTTGCGTAGCTATAAACCAAAAGCAAACTAAGCCAACAGGCTGATTAAGAAACCGGGCATGAAAATTCGCCCGGTTTTTTTTACGTCTGAAAATCATTGATGGCGCTTGCGCAGGTTCTCAATCACGGTTGTTAAGTCGAGATCCTGATCCTGCAGCAGCACCAGCAGGTGATACATCAGGTCCGACGCTTCGTTAGTTAATTCGAAGCGGTCACGTACCGTCGCTGCCAGCGCCGTTTCGACACCTTCTTCACCCACTTTTTGCGCGATACGCTTGGTGCCGCTGGCGTACAGTTTTGCGGTATAGGAACTTGCCGGGTCAGCCGTTTTTCGCTCAGCGAGCAGTTGCTCCAGTTGATACAGAAACAACCATTGGTGACTGGTATTTCCAAAGCAACTGCTGGTGCCCTTATGACAAGTCGGCCCGATTGGGTGAACCAGCACCAGCAGGGTATCGTTATCACAGTCGGGCGCTATACTGACGAGGTTAAGAAAGTTTCCGGAGGTTTCGCCTTTGGTCCATAAACGCTGTTTGGTACGCGAGAAAAAAGTGACTTTGCCCGTTTCAAGAGTTTTCTCCAGCGCGTCCGGGTTCATATACCCCAGCATCAACACTTCACCAGACACCGCGTGCTGTACGACGGCAGGCATCAGTCCGTCGGTTTTTTCCCAGTCCAGTTCACTGCGTTGTTGCTCTGTTAACATAACCTGATCTCCACGCCCTGTGTTGCCAGGTACGCTTTTAATTCACCAATATTGATTATCTGTTTGTGGAAGACGGAGGCCGCCAGCGCTCCGTCGACATCGGCATCACGGAACGCTTCCAGAAAGTGTTCCATGGTTCCCGCGCCGCCGGAGGCAATCAGCGGTACGTGGCAAACCTCGCGGACCTTTTTCAATTGCACCAGGTCGTAACCGTTACGCACGCCGTCCTGATTCATCATATTAAGAACAATTTCACCGGCGCCGCGCTTTTGCACTTCCTGCACCCAGTCGAGTGTTTCCCAGGTAGTGACACGCGTACGGTTTTCATCGCCGGTATACTGGTTCACATGGTATTTACCGCTTTCAGCGTCATACCAGGTATCAATGCCTACCACGATGCACTGCACACCAAAACGCTCCGCAAGACGGGTAATCAGCGTCGGATCCGCCAGCGCTGGCGAGTTGATGGAGATTTTGTCAGCCCCAAAGGAGAGAATTTGAGCCGCCTCCTCAAGTGACTTTATTCCGCCAGCCACGCAGAAAGGAATATCGATCACTTCGGCGACGCGCGAGACCCAGCTTTTATCCACAACCCGGCCGTCGCTGGAGGCGGTGATATCATAAAACACCAGCTCATCAGCGCCTTCATCGGCGTAGCGTTTAGCCAGCGGGACAATGTCACCGATGATTTCATGATTGCGGAACTGTACGCCTTTGACGACCTGACCATCGCGAACATCAAGGCAAGGGATTATACGTTTTGCCAGCATTGGATGGCCTCCTTAACGGTGAATTTACCTTCCAGCAGCGCGCGTCCTACGATCACGCCGCGCACGCCGGTTCCGCGCAGCGCGGCAACGTCATCAATATCGCCAATGCCGCCAGAGGACTGAAAGGCGACCTGCGGATACATTGCGCAGATCTCTTCATACAACGAGACGTTTGACCCTGCCAGTGTGCCGTCGCGAGAGATATCGGTACAAAGAACATGCTTCAGGCCCACCGGCAGATAGGTCTCAACCAGTGCTTCCAGCGAAACGCCGGAGTTCTCCTGCCAGCCGCTGACGGCAACCAGCTTGTTTCCCTGCTCATCAATGCGCACATCCAGCGCCAGCACCAGCGCGTCGGGACCAAAACGCCTGAACCAGCCTTTCACCACGTCAGGCGATTTTACCGCCGTGGAACCGACCACAACGCGGGCGACGCCCGCGGTCAGCAGGGCTGCGACGTCGTCTTCTGTTCGCACCCCGCCGCCGACCTGAACCGGAACGTTCACGCCTGCCACCAGATTTTTAATCAGCGGGATCTGACGTTTTGCCGGATCTTTCGCGCCCGTTAAGTCAACCAGGTGTAACACCTCCGCGCCCTGCGTCGCGTAATCCTGCAAGCGCGGTAGCGGATCGGTACCGTAATCGCGCTGTTGAGCATAATCGCCCTGATGGAGGCGGACGACGGTGCCATCAATTAAATCTAAAGCCGGAATGATCATTACATCTCCAGAAAGTTTTTCAGCAATTGGGCTCCCGCGGCACCTGAACGCTCCGGGTGGAACTGCACGCCAAAGAAGTTATCTTTTTGCACGGCAGCGGTGAACGGTTCGCCATAGTGGCATTGGGCGATGGTCCACGGATTCACCGGCATGGCATAGCTGTGTACAAAATAGAAATAAGCCCCATCCTCGATGCCCTGAAACAGACGATTTCCCGCCTGCGGATAAACCCGGTTCCAGCCCATGTGCGGTAACGGCAGGCCGACATCGATCATCTTCGGCACATCCTCGTCGATAATGCCCAGCAGCTCGACGCCGCGCGTCTCTTCGCTGCGACGTCCCAGGATCTGCATTCCCAGGCAAATCCCGAGGACGGGCTGAGTGCAGGCTTTGATAAGCTCAATCAGTTCACGCTCGCGTAACTGATCCATCGCCGCCTGCGCGGTGCCAACGCCCGGCAGGAAAAGCTTGTCAGCCATCAACACCACATCCGGGTCGCGACTGACGACAGGAGAATAACCATGGCGTGCGACGGCAGATTTCACCGAGTTCAGGTTGGCGCAGCCGGTGTCGAGAATCACCACGTTCATTACAGCACTCCTTTCGAGGAGGGAAGGGTATCGCCCTCAACGCGGATGGCCTGGCGCAGGGTACGGCCAAACGCCTTAAACAAGCTCTCCACGCGGTGATGATCGTTTTTGCCTTTGGTTTTCAGATGTAATGTCACGCCCATGGTGTACGAGAGCGAGCGGAAGAAGTGTTCGATCATCTCCGTACTCAGATCGCCCACGCGCTGATAGGTAAACTCGGCGCGGTACTCAAGGTGTGGACGTCCGGAGATATCCAGCGCGCAGCGCGCCAGGCATTCATCCATCGGCAGCACGAAACCAAACCGGTTAATGCCGCGCTTATCACCGAGCGCCAGTTTTAATGCTTCACCCAGCGCCAGACCTGTATCCTCAACGGTGTGATGGTCGTCGATATAGAGATCGCCCTTGACGGTGATTTCCATGCGGAACCCGCCATGCGTCGCAATCTGGTCAAGCATGTGATCGAAGAAGCCGACGCCAGTGTTGATTTTGCTGCTCCCTTCACGGTCCAGCCAGACTTTAACGTCAATCTGCGTCTCTTTGGTCATGCGCTCAACGTGCGCGTAGCGGTCGCGTTTGGTTAGCAGGTCGCCAATTGCCGTCCAGTTCAGCGTTTCAGGGTGATATCGTAGTCCCGTAATGCCCATGTTCTCCGCCAACTGGATATCAGTGGCACGATCGCCAATGACGTAGCTATTGCTCCTGTCCATCGCCTGTTCGGCAAGGTAGCGCTCAACCAGTTTGATTTTCGGCTTACGGCAATCGCACTCATCCGCTGGCAGATGCGGGCAGATCAGCACCTCGTCAAACAGCACGCCCTGGGAGGTAAAGATCTGCATCATCAGATTGTGCGGCCCGTCGAAATCGGCCTGTGGGAAACTTTGCGTTCCCAGCCCGTCCTGGTTGGTGATCATCACCAGCTTAAAGCCCGCTTTCTGTAACTTCAGCAGCACCGGTATAACGTCGGCTTCAAAGGCGAGTTTGTCAAAACGATCCACCTGGTAATCGGCAGGCGGCTCGGAAATCAGGGTTCCATCTCGATCGATAAAGAGATACTTCTGGCTCATACTTGCTCCGCACGTAATGCGTCAATGACGCGCTGGCTTTCTTCACGGGTACCAACAGTAATACGCAGACAGCCGCTTAAAGAAGGTTGTTTGTTTTGATCACGTAAGATAATGCCCTGATCCCACAGCGATTTAAATACGCTACTCGATGCCGTGAAGCGTGCCAGTATGTAGTTAGTTTCGGAGTCAAATACCTGTTCCACACAGGCTGTCTCGTTAAGTGCCTTCACCAGATACTGACGTTCAAGCAGAATCTGCGCGACGCGATCACGCATGGCAGTAATCCCCTGCGGACTAAGCGCCTGTGCAGCGATATCTGCCACGGGAGTGGAAAGCGGGTAAGGCGCGATAACCTTCAGTAACAGGTTAATGACCTCTTCATTCGCCAGCGTAAAGCCACAGCGCAGTCCAGCCAGCGCAAAGGCTTTAGAGAGCGTACGCAGAACGACGAGGTGAGGATACTCGGGAAGCCAACCTGCCAGCGTTGCCTGGGGGCAGAACTCAATATAGGCTTCATCGGCGACGACAATGGCTTTGCCACGGGTCAGTTCCAGCAGCGTGCGCAGATCCCGCGCATTAATCAGTTGCCCGGTTGGGTTATTGGGACTACAGATGTAGACCACTTTCACGCCTTCCAGATTGTCAGAGATACCCTGCAAATCCAGTTGCCAGTCGGCTCGTGTCGGTACAGTGCGGCATTCGACGCCAATCGTTTCGGCGCTGACGCTGTACATGCCATAGGTTGGCGGGCAGTAGAGCACCGCGTCTTTCCCTGGTTCGCAGAAGGCACGAACAAGCAGTTCAATGCCTTCATCCGCGCCACGGCTGACCAGTACCTGTTCCGGTTTGACTCCCGCGTATTGGGCATAGTTTTCAATCACCGCTTTCGGCTGGCACTCCGGGTAGCGGTTGAGCGTTTGCTGCGTCAGTTGAAATTCCACCGCGGTCGGGAATTCATTGGCATTTAACCAGACGTCGCCATTACCGCCTAAACGACGAGCTGACTGATACGGCGTCAGAGTGCGGACGTTTTCTCGGGCTAAGTCGGTGACGCTGAGTGTGTTGTCTGTGCTCATGCTTGCTCCTTCAGGGCGTTAACACGCAGGGTAACGGCATTTTTGTGCGCGGTCAGGCGTTCTGCCGCCGC
Source organism: Citrobacter amalonaticus (assembly GCF_037053465.1). Classification (GTDB taxonomy): domain Bacteria; phylum Pseudomonadota; class Gammaproteobacteria; order Enterobacterales; family Enterobacteriaceae; genus Citrobacter_A; species Citrobacter_A amalonaticus_H. The sequence continues at coordinate 84,692 of NZ_JBALIF010000003.1, read as the reverse complement.
CAGTGTTTCAATGGTTGACGCCAGGGCGGAAAAACCTTCTTTCGACAGTTCCTGAACCGTCATGCGCTTCTGGAAATCCGCCAGTCCGAGGCTGGAACAGGTGGCGGTGTACCCATAGGTTGGCAGCACGTGATTGGTGCCGGAGGCGTAATCCCCCGCCGATTCCGGCGACCAGTCGCCAAGGAATACCGAACCGGCGCTGGTGATTGCATCCACCAGATCGCGTGCGTTACGCGACTGAATGATGAGGTGTTCGGGGCCATACTGATTCGAAATGGCGATACACTGCGACAAGTCTTTTGTCACAATCAGCCGGCTGGCGCTGAGCGCCTGACGTGCCGTTTCCGCGCGTGGAAGTTCAGCCAACTGGCGTTCCACGGCGTCGGCAACGCGGCGCGCGATATCGGCATCCGGGGTCAACAGGATAACCTGCGAATCCGGGCCGTGCTCTGCCTGTGAAAGCAGGTCAGAGGCGACAAATTCCGGCGTTGCGCCGCTGTCAGCAATCACCAGCACTTCGGAAGGACCGGCAGGCATGTCAATGGCTGCGCCATCGAGACGCTGGCTGACCTGACGTTTCGCTTCGGTGACAAACGCGTTGCCAGGACCAAAAATTTTGTCGACTTTTGGTACCGACTCACTGCCAAACGCCAGGGCGGCGATGGCCTGCGCACCGCCCACATTGAAGACCTCCTGCACACCGCACAGCTGCGCCGCATAGAGAATTTCATCGGCGATCGGCGGTGGAGAACACAGCACCACCTTTTTGCAGCCTGCGATGCGTGCGGGGGTAGCGAGCATCAGAACGGTGGAAAAGAGCGGGGCGGAGCCGCCGGGAATGTACAGACCGACGGAGGCGACAGGGCGCGTAACCTGCTGGCAGCGCACGCCTGGCTGGGTTTCCACATCAACGGTCGGTAATTGTTGCGCAGTGTGGAAGGTTTCGATGTTTTGCACCGCGACGGCCATGGCGCGTTTGAGATCGTCACTCAACCGAGCGCCAGCGGCAGCGATTTCTTCTGCGCTGACCTTCAGCGCAGCAACCTCGGTTTTATCAAACTTTGCGCTGTATTCGCGCAGAGCTGCGTCACCGCGCGCTTTCACGTTATCCAGAATCTCGCTCACGGTGCGGCTGATGCTGTCAGAAGCCGAAATTGCCGGGCGCATCAGCAGTTCACTCTGCTGTTTGGGGGAACAGGTATTCCAGTTAATGATTGTGTTAAAGCTCATGTCACTTTCCTTTTATGCCGGATGACGCCTTGCTTATCCGGCCTACTGACCCGCAGGACCGGTAAGCGAATGCGCCACCGGACGCCGTCGCATGCAATTATTCCATCATCTTCTCAATCGGCAGGACCAGAATCGAGCTGGCACCGAGCGCTTTCAGTTTTTCCATTGTTTCCCAGAACAGCGTTTCGCTACTCACCATGTGCATCGCCACGCGCTGTTGATCGCCAGCCAGCGGCAGAATGGTCGGGCGTTCGGCCCCCGGAAGCAGGGCAATCACCTCTTCCAGACGTTCGCTCGGCGCGTGCATCATGATGTATTTCGATTCGCGTGCCTGGATAACCCCCTGAATACGGGTCAGCAGTTTGTCGATAAGCTGCTGTTTCGCGTCGGCCATCTCGCCATCTCTCTGGATCAGACAGGCTTTAGAACGATAAATCACTTCCACTTCACGCAGGCCGTTGGCTTCCAGCGTCGCACCGGTGGACACCAGATCGCAGATCGCATCCGCCAGCCCGGCGCGAGGGGCGACTTCAACAGAACCGTTCAACAGACAGGATTTAAAAGAGACGCCTTTCTGGTCGAGATAACGCTTTAACAGGTGTGGATAAGAGGTGGCGATACGTTTACCGTCGAGGGCGGAAGGGCCATCCCAGGCTTCGTCTACCGGCGTGGCGAGAGAAAGGCGACAACCGCCAAAGTCGAGGCGACGCAGCGTAAAGTAGCGCGGATCTTCACCCTGGGCGCGACGGTTCAGCAGTTCCTCTTCCAGCACGTTTTCCCCGATGATACCCAGATCAACGACGCCATCCATCACCAGGCCCGGAATATCGTCGTCACGCACGCGCAGAATATCAATCGGCATATTTTCCGCCATCGCGATGAGACGTTGGGTGTGTAAGTTAATTTTTATCCCACAGCGGGCCAGCAATTCGCGTGAGTCATCGCTTAAACGGCCTGATTTCTGAATAGCTATGCGTAAACGGGTGTTATCTAACATTCTCTTTTCCTCTTTATCCTGTCTGAACCGGTCTGAATCGCGCACCAAAAAAAAGCCCCCGGAAGAAATCTTCCGGGGGCTTTCTCATGCGTTCATGCACCACTGGAAGATCTGAATGTCTCCCAGCACACATCGCCTGAAAGACTAGTCAGGATGATGGTGATGATGGTGGTGTTTAAATTGAACGCGTGTCATAAAATTCTCGATGAATGCTTATTCATTTGATGCCTTTTAACCTAAACCACTTTAACGGCATAAAGCAAGCGCTTTTTTTAATTCATATTTATAGTATGAATTGTCAGTCATTGATCGCGGGCGTAGCCTTATACCAATAGTGCCAGAGTCAGGAGAGAACGGATGAAAAAGGTCGCAATTGTCGGTTTAGGATGGTTAGGTATGCCTCTGGCCATGTCGCTTACTGCCAGAGGCTGGCAGGTGAAGGGGAGCAAAACCACCGAAGACGGCGTGGAAGCGGCCAGAATGAGTGGAATAGAAGGGTATCCTCTGCGTCTTGAGCCTGAACTGGTCTGCGAAACGGATGACCTTGATGCGCTAATGGATGTTGATGCGCTGGTGATCACGTTACCGGCTCGTCGTAGTGGCCCTGGTGAAGCGTTCTATTTACAGGCGATGCAGGAACTGGTGGACAGCGCGCTGGCTTATCGTATTCCGCGCATTATTTTTACCAGTTCGACCTCTGTTTATGGCGATATTCAGGGAACGGTGAAAGAGGGGACCGAGCGTCATCCGGTGACCGCCAGTGGACGAGCATTAAAAGAGCTGGAAGACTGGCTGCACAACCTGCCAGGAACGTCAGTTGATATTCTGCGTCTGGCGGGACTTGTGGGACCGGGGCGTCATCCGGGGCGTTTCTTTGCCGGGAAAACCGCGCCAAATGGCGAGCATGGCGTCAATCTGGTTCATCTGGAAGATGTAATTGCCGCCATTACCCTGTTGTTACAGGCACCGAAGGGGGGACACATCTATAATATATGTGCGCCTTCGCATCCTGCACGTAATGTGTTCTATCCGCAGATGGCGCGTCTGTTGGGGATGGCGCCGCCACAGTTCCTGGATTGTGCAGGCAACGGTAATGGTAAAATTATCGATGGCAGCCGGATCTGCAATGAGCTTGGGTTTGAGTACCAGTACCCCGATCCGCTGGTGATGCCACTGGAATAATGCATAAGCCAGCAGTTAGCCGCCATACACCTCAAGGAGGTGTGTATGAAACCACTGCTGGATGTGCTCATCATTCTCGATGCCCTGGAAAAAGAGGGCAGTTTCGCGGCGGCGTCGGCCAAACTGTATAAGACGCCGTCGGCCCTCAGTTATACCGTTCATCGACTTGAAAGCGACCTCAATATCCAGATTCTGGATCGCAGCGGCCATCGCGCGCGGTTCACACGTACCGGTCAAATGCTGCTGGAAAAAGGGCGTGAAGTGCTTCACACCGTGCGGGAACTGGAGAAGCAGGCGATAAAACTACACGAGGGCTGGGAGAATGAACTGGTCATCGGTGTGGACGATACTTTTCCTTTTTCCCTGCTCGCACCGCTTATTGAATCCTTTTATCAGCACCACAACGTGACGCGCCTGAAATTCATCAACGGCGTGTTAGGCGGATCGTGGGAGGCGCTGACTCAGGGGCGGGCGGATATCATTGTGGGGGCGATGCATGAACCGCCGGCATCCAGCGACTATGGCTTTGCGCGTCTGGGCGAGCTGGAGCAGGTTTTTGCGGTTGCGCCGCATCATCCTCTCGCGCAGGAGGCGGAACCGCTGAGCCGAAGCACCATTAAGCGCTGCCGTGCGATTGTGGTCGGCGACAGCTCCCCGCAATCTTCCTTCACGGCGACACAGTTACTTGACGACCAGGAAGCCATTACCGTTTTCGATTTTAAGACCAAACTTGAGCTGCAAATCAGTGGGCTGGGCTGCGGCTATTTGCCACGTTATCTGGCGCAACGATTTCTGGAAATTGGTGCGCTGGTTGAGAAAAAAGTCGTGGAGCACATTCTCTTCGAACCGGTATGGATTGGCTGGAATGAACAGACCGCAGGCCTTGCCAGCGCCTGGTGGCGGGAAGCGATTTTAGCAAATAGTGCTATTGCGGGAGTCTATACAAAAGGCGATGCAGACAAATCAACCCGTTAAGAAAAAAATTTCATGACAAGGCTCTCATTCTCTTGTCATTTTGCCTCAATTTAGGGCACAATGCGCCGCTTGCAAAAAATGAGATTAACCGACGTTTTCATACGCGTCGGTTATTTTTTTGCATCAAACCAATCATTCAAACAAAGAGGCCGGGCTCCGTACCGGATAGATATTTACTAAAAACCGACAGTTGTTGTCGCTGAGGAATCCAGAAAATGGGGCAATTTTTTGCTTACGCGACGGCATTCGCCGTAAAGGGGAATGACCATGTCGCATAACGTTACTCCAAAAACCTCTCGCGTGGAATTGCGTAAAACCCTTACGCTGATTCCGGTTGTAATGATGGGTCTTGCCTATATGCAGCCGATGACGCTGTTCGATACATTCGGTATCGTTTCGGGCCTCACTGACGGTCATGTTGCAACGGCGTATGCCTTTGCGCTGATCGCGATTCTTTTTACTGCGTTGAGCTACGGTAAACTGGTTCGCCGTTTCCCGTCTGCTGGCTCTGCGTATACCTACGCCCAGAAATCCATTAGCCCGACCGTTGGCTTTATGGTGGGTTGGTCATCTCTGCTTGACTACCTGTTCATGCCGATGATCAACATCCTGCTGGCTAAAATTTACTTTGAAGCGCTGGTGCCGTCGGTGCCGTCGTGGATCTTTGTTGTCGCGCTGGTGGCCTTTATGACCATCTCTAACCTGCGTAGCATCAAGACCGTGGCGAACTTCAACACCCTGATTGTGATTTTGCAGATGGGTATTGTGGCGGTGATTGTCGGCCTGATCATCTACGGTGTCTCGCACGGTGAAGGCGCAGGTACGCTGACCAGCACGCGTCCGTTCTGGTCTGAAGGCGCGCATGTCGTGCCGATGATTACTGGTGCAACGATTCTGTGCTTCTCATTCCTCGGCTTTGACGGTATCTCTTCTCTGTCTGAAGAGACTAAAGACGCAGAGCGCGTGATCCCTAAAGCCATCTTCCTGACCGCGCTGATTGGCGGGCTGGTGTTTATCGGCGCATCCTACTTCCTGCAATTGTACTTCCCGGATATCTCTCGCTTTAAGGATCCGGATGCGTCTCAGCCAGAAATCATGCTGTACGTGGCGGGTAAAACCTTCCAGTGGGGCGTGCTGATTTTCTCCAGCGTGACCGTACTGGCATCCGGTATGGCGGCGCATGCGGGCGTTTCACGTCTGATGTACGTCATGGGACGTGATGGCGTGTTCCCGACCCGTTTCTTCGGTTACATTCATCCGAAGTGGCGTACCCCGGCATGGAACGTGCTGCTGGTCGGTGCGATCGCGCTACTGGCGATCAACTTTGACCTGGTGACGGCGACGGCGCTGATCAACTTCGGTGCGCTGGTGGCGTTTACCTTCGTGAACCTGTCTGTGATTTCACAGTTCTGGATCCGCGAAAAACGTAACAAGACGCTGAAAGACCACTTCAACTACCTGATTCTGCCGACCTGCGGCGCGCTGACTGTTGGCGCACTGTGGATCAACCTGGAAGAGAGCTCTATGGTTCTGGGTCTGATCTGGGCCGGTATCGGTCTGGTATATCTGGCTTGCGTAACCAAAAGCTTCCGCAACCCGGTACCGCAGTATGAAGATATTGCGCAGTAATTCATAACGTCTGCAGGCCCGGTAAGCGAAGCGCTAATGGGCAGAAAGCCGGAGTTAACCACTTCGGCTTTTTTTATGCCTGCGATTTATTTCAGCCAACATTCATAACCATTCGTTGCTAAGCAGGTTTTCCGTTCTCACTGATCGAGGCAAAATCCGGGGTGGAAGGCGAATTTCAGACAATCTCTTGCGCGTACTGCCAGAGTGCTTTCAGCAAGCCCTGCTTCTCTTTATCATCCGCATACTCCTGGTACAGCCCCTGTATTTCATCGGCGTAACGCTGTAAATAATCGGGCGTAAAGACCTGACGGCGATGCTCCAGCCAGCGCTGTTGCTCCGCTTCGTCCAGCGTGCCGGGGAAGTTACGCGCCCGATAGTTAAACAGTAGCTTTTCAATACGCGGATCGACAAACGTGATATCCAGCGCCGGCAGATTTTGCGGGTCGGTTTCCAGCACAATCTTCATTGCCGCACGATCAGCGTCGCTGAAAAAACCGTTATAGAGTTGCGCATCGACGTTATCAGACGGGGTGAACGGTTCCGCCTCGGCAAAAATGGCGACGACCTTGTCACGCACCTGGGGATTGTCGCGCAGAACCTTCAGATTATCGAGGCAGCGCTGGCGGTTGATACCCAGGCGGTCCGCATCTTCCGGACGCAGCGTATTCGCCTGCGCGAGTACCGGGCATTTGTTGATATGCACCAGCTTCAGCGGCACGGCGGCGTTATCGCCCAAATCTGCTTTGGCGGTGTACAGGCGCTCACGCAGGGTGTCGCTGTCCAGCTCAAGTAACGGGGAAATGTCGCCCGCCAGATCCACCATGATCACGGCATTACGGTTATCCGGATGCCATGCCAGCGGCGCGACCCAACTGGTGTTGCCGCGCCAGGCGCCAAACATACCGGAAACATGGACCAGCGGTTTCATTTGCGGCACGTCAATCAGCGCGGCGAGCTTGTGTTTGCTCCGGTGGGTATAGAGATAATCAAACAGGCGCGGCTGGTGTGATTTCACCCGTTGCGCCATCGCAATGGTGGCGTACACATCAGCCATAGCGTCATGCGCGTTACTGTGTTCAATACCGTTCGCTTTTGTCAGATGTTCCAGGCGAAAGCTTGGCAAACCGTCGTCATTTTCCGGCCAGTTAATGCCTTCTGGTCGCAGGGCGTAACAGGCACGCATAACATCCAGCAGATCCCAGCGGGAATTGTCATGCTGCCAGCTCCAGGCGTAGGGGTCGTAGAAGTTACGGTACAGAACGTTGCGCGTCACTTCGTCATCGAAGCGCACGTTGTTGTAGCCAATAATGCAGGTTTTCGGAACGGTAAACAGGGCGTGGATCCGCGCGGCAAATGCGGCTTCGTTCTCGCCTTTTTCTCGCGCTTCCTGCGGCGTGATCCCGGTGACCATCACGGCGCCAGGCTGGGGCAAATAGTCGTCCGCAGGCTTGCAGTAGAAGACCTCGGGATCGCCAATGATGTTGAATTCGCTGTCCGTACGAATGGCGGCAAACTGCGCAGGCCTGTCGAGGGCGGGATGCGTGCCGAAGGTTTCGTAATCGTGAAAGAGAAAGGTGGGTTGATGCTTGCCGTCATTCATAAATAAGTGGGTTCCGTGACATCTGTTTACGCGCTGTCTGAACGCAACAGAGTATCAAAGTTCGGCGCGGTATTCAGCCCAACCTGCCGGGAAGAGATGAAGAAACAGGCGTGTCCTGAGAGGCGAGCGTTCAACCAGATGGTTAAAAATGTGCTTTAAGTCACATTTTCTTGCAATTAATCCCTGTTTGTTTTGCAAATTTTCCGTAAAAAGAACGGCTATTTGGGAACGCCTGAGGACATGCTGTTGAAATGCCGTCTGTTTATTGCCACTTCTTTACTCCTGATGAATCTCTCTTCTGCTCGTGCTACCAGTACGGCTGATTTTGCGCCGCCCCCGCCGGATATTGAAGCCGGTTCCTGGGTACTGATGGATTACACTACGGGACAAGTTCTTACCGCCGGTAATGAGCACCAGCAGCGTGATCCCGCCAGCCTGACCAAACTGATGACCGGATATGTGGTCGATCGCGCCATCGACAGCCATCGCATCACGCCGGATGACATCGTGACAGTGGGGCGCGATGCGTGGGCGAAAAACAATCCGGTTTTCGTCGGCTCCTCATTAATGTTTCTTAAAGAAGGCGACCGGGTATCGGTGCGTGATTTAAGCCGTGGGCTGATTGTCGATTCCGGCAACGATGCCTGCGTGGCGCTGGCAGACTACATTGCCGGTGGGCAACCGCAGTTTGTCGCCATGATGAACAACGCTGTTAAGACGCTCAACTTGTGGGATACCCATTTTGAGACGGTTCATGGCCTGGATGCGCCCGGTCAACACAGTTCTGCTTACGATCTCGCCGTGCTTTCCCGGGCCATCATTCACGGTGAACCTGCGTTTTACCATATGTACAGCGAGAAAAGCCTTACCTGGAACGGCATCACCCAGCAAAACCGCAACGGGCTGCTATGGGATAAAACCATGAACGTCGATGGTCTGAAAACCGGGCACACGTCCGGCGCGGGCTTTAACCTGATTGCGTCGGCGGTGGATGGTCAGCGCCGTCTGATTGCGGTGGTGATGGGGGCGTCCAGCCCGAAAGGGCGTGAGGAACAGGCGCGTAAACTGTTGCACTGGGGACAACAGAATTTCGATACGGTGCAGATCCTCAGACGTGGCAAGCAGGTGGGCACAGAGCGCATCTGGTACGGTGACAAAGAGAATATCGCTTTAGGCACAGAGCAGGATTTCTGGATGGCAATACCGAAAGCGGAAATCCCGAATATCAAAGCGAAATACATCCTGAATAAAAAGGCGCTTGAAGCACCGCTCGCCGCGCATCAGCAGGTAGGAGAAATCGAGCTCTACGACCGTGATAAAGTGGTCGCTCATTGGCCGCTGGTCACACTGGAAGCGGTCGGCAAAGGGGGCGTGTTCTCCCGATTAAGCGATTATTTCCACCACAAAGTCTGATGATTTCTGGCAGGAGAGTGGCAGGAGTTCGGCTCTGCTCACATAATAATCACAAATTTCTTGAGACTGTTAATCTGGCTTAGTTATGCTGTATATAAATACAGTGTAACTATGGAGGCAACATGAACTACGAGATCAGACAGGCTGATAAGCGCACCGTTGCAGGTTTCCATCTGGTGGGGCCGTGGGAGAAGACGGTAAAGCAAGGATTTGAACAGTTGATGATGTGGGTAAACGACAAGCAGGTGGTCCCTCTGGAGTGGATCGCCGTTTACTTCGACAACCCGGATGAAGTGCCTGCCGAGAAACTGCGTTGCAGCACGGTTGTTTCTGTACCTGCCGATTTTGTTATTCCGGATAACAGCGAAGGCGTGACGCTCAGTGAAATAGAGGGCGGCCTGTATGCAACCGCAGTCGCGCGGGTCGATAATGACGACTTTGCGACACCGTGGTATCAGTTTTTCAATAGTCTGCTGCAGGACAGTGCGTATGAAATGGCGAGCAAACCCTGCTTTGAAGTCTATCTGAATGATGGTTGCAAAGACGGTTACTGGGATATCGAAATGTATATCGCAGTACAACCGACTGCCAAATAAGCCTAAAACGCGGCGGACAGGCGCGGAGCGACTACGCTTAGCGTGATGTTCTGTTCGTTGCGGTGATCTTTTCCGTCAAAAGCAGGTACAATCCTTTTTTCTCTTTGTCTGACGGAGTGCCTGAGTGCGTGCCGACAAGTCGCTGAGCCCCTTTGAGATTCGCCTTTATCGCCATTACCGCATTGTGCATGGTATTCGCATTGCCCTGGCGTTTATCCTGACCTTTTTGTTCGTTCGACTGTTTCATATTCCGGAAGGCACGTGGCCCTTGATCACGCTGGTGGTGATTATGGGACCGATCTCGTTCTGGGGTAACGTCGTGCCCCGCGCGTGGGAGCGTATTGGCGGCACTATTCTCGGCTCGGTGCTGGGGCTGGTCGCGCTGCGCCTGGAGCTGTTCTCCCTGCCATTGATGTTGCTCTGGTGTGCGGCGGCAATGTTCTTATGCGGCTGGCTTGCGCTGGGCAAAAGGCCGTATCAGGCGCTGTTGATCGGCATTACCCTCGCCGTTGTGGTGGGGGCGCCCCCAGGCGATATGGAAACGGCGCTCTGGCGCGGTGGCGATGTCATTCTGGGGTCGCTTCTCGCCATGCTGTTTACCGGCATCTGGGCGCAACGGGCCTTTATACACTGGCGTATCCAGTTAGCGCACTGCGTAACGGCATACAATCGTGTCTACCAGGCCGCGCTGTCGCCCAATTTACTGGAACGTCCTCGTCTGGATAAGCATCTGCAACAACTGCTGGGTGACGTGGTGAAAATGCGGGGGCTTATCCCGCCAGCCAGCAAAGAAAGCCATATCCAGAAATCGGTTTTCGAAGCCATTCAAACCGTTAACCGTAATCTGGTCTGTATGCTTGAGCTGCAAATTAACGCGCTGTGGGCCACACGCGCCAGCCATTTTGTTATGCTTAACGCCCACACTTTACGAGAAAACCAACAGATAACGCAGCAGGCGCTGTTGACCATTGCGCATGCGCTGTTTGAGGGGAATCCACAGCCGATCCTTGCCAACACCGAAAAACTCAATGAGAGCGTCAACGAGCTGCGCGCGCTGATTCGTCAACATGAAAAGAGTAATGTTACCGAAACACCGATTCATGGTTACGTGTGGCTGAGTCTCGAAACCGCCCGTCAACTGGAGCTTTTGTCCCATCTGATCTGCCGCGCACTGCGCAAATAACAAGCAGACAAGGGGAATACGGTTGCTGCTGCTTCGATTCAGCAAGGAATCGGGGTATGATGAAGGCAAGAATGAAGCCATTGTCATTTGTGGCTGCTAAAAGTAATGTTAGCCCTAACGTTTAAACGAATCCGAATCTCACATTATCAGGGGTGTAAAAATGGAAACTAACAAGCCATCTTTCCAGGACGTGCTGGAATTTGTTCGTCTGTTCCGTCGTAAAAACAAACTGCAGCGTGAAATCCAGGACGTTGAGAAAAAGATCCGTGACAACCAGAAACGTGTTCTGCTGCTGGACAACCTGAGCGACTACATCAAGCCTGGTATGAGCGTTGAAGCTATTCAGGGCATTATCGCCAGCATGAAAAGCGACTATGAAGATCGCGTTGATGACTACATCATCAAAAATGCTGAAATTTCCAAAGAACGTCGCGACATCTCTAAAAAGCTGAAAGCGATGGGCGAGATGAAAAACGGCGACGCGAAAGCCGAATGACGTCTCTGCGCAGTGAGGATCAGAATGCGATCCTCACTGACATTTCACGCCGCCGCTGACCATCCGCAGTAGGTGTCTCTCCGGCCAGTGTTCAGTGAGTCTTTGTTTTGCCAGTAACCACGTAACCTTTTCCACATCGTGTTTCTGCCTGTCGAGCATCAGCCCGACGACGCTACCGCTGTGTGCCACGTTCACACCGTATAACTCGCACTCTTCTGCCAGAGACAATAGCGCATCGAAATCCGGTTTGGGTAACAGCATCTGGCTGGCGATAGCGCTCAGCGTTGCTGCTTCTCCCATCCGCCACGGATTCCGCTCTGCGCACGCTTCCTGTACTTTTTCCCATGCCCGTTTCAGCGCGGGCGCGCCTGCCTGTAACCCCGCCAGTCGTGGAATGCGGTGATAGTCCGCGGTGCGTAAGGTTTGCGGACTTTCCAGCACGAGGAGATCCAGTTCTGGTGGTGAGTCGCAGGGGATTTGCGTGGACGCGTCATTGTGATCGAACAGAGTCAGCTTGTGAAAAACGGTACTGTCCGTTGGTTCGAGCGAGACACAAAGCTGCGCAAGGGTGGTTTCATCAAGATGATGACCGAGATGGCGTGCGGTGGCGACGGCCGTTGCAGCGATATCCGCGGTGCTACTGGCCATTCCTTTAGCGACAGGAATCGTTGAGTGGACTTCCAGGCGGATACCCTGACTCAGACTGGCGGGATAGTTCCAGTGCTCAAGCAGGCGATTAACCATGGCGCGAGAAAGAGGGCGCTCGTCGGGTAAAGGGGAACCGTCGCTGACTTCGACGGTGCTGTACCAGTCAACAGGGCAGGAGACCAGTTTCTCGCTGCCCATAATCCAGCCCTGAATAAGTTCTCCGCATGATGCGGGGCACTGTGCAACAGCCACGTTATCACCTGTCTGGTCTGAAATCCTCGGCGAATAGTGTCACGGTGATTACGCTATTACCATGATTTGCCGCAATTTGCACAGCGCGAACTTAAGCTGAAACCGCGAATGTTTCCGTTTCTGCGAGGGCAATCCGCATCACATCCTGAGCAATCATCAACTCTTCGTTGGTGTTGATCACCGCCACTTTGACCATCGCGTTTTCAGTCTGAATGAAGGTTGCATTTCGCTGGTTTTTCTCATCATCAATACTCAGTCCGAGAAAATGCAGATTCTGGCAAATCGCCGCTCGGGCACGCGCGGCGTTCTCCCCAATCCCGCCGGTAAAGACCAGCGCATCAAGTCCACCCATTTGCATAATGTAACTACCAATAGTGGCGCGAATACGTTCAGCAAACAGCCTTAAGGCAAGCGCAGCGCGGGGATTGCCCGCATCAGCGGCCTGCTCGACGTCGCGATAATCATGCGAAACGCCTGATACCCCAAGCAGCCCGGATTCATTATTCAGCAATTGATTGAGCTGTTGTGGCGTCCTGCCTTCCCGCTGCGCTACCCACGGTAAAATGGACGGGTCGATATCCCCGCTGCGGGTACCCATCATCACACCGGATTGTGGCGTAAAGCCCATAGAGGTATTCACCGACTGACCGCCTTTAATGGCACAAACACTGCTGCCGTTGCCCAGGTGGCAACAGATGACCCGCAGCGCGCTGAGCGGCACGCCAAGCTTTTCGGCTAAGGTCGCGCTGACATACTTATGGCTGGTTCCGTGGAAACCGTAGCGGCGGATGCCATATTCTTCGTAATAGCGCCACGGAAGCGGGTAGATATAGGCTGGCTCGTCCAGCGTCTGATGAAAGGCGGTATCGAACACGGCCACCGCGGGTGTATCTGGCAGCAACTGGCGAAAGACGTTGATACCGAGCAAATTAACCGGATTGTGTAAAGGAGCCAGTTCGGCAAGTCGTTCAATTTCCGCCAGTGATGCATCCGTGACGCGAACCGAATCTTTAAACGATTCTCCGCCATGCGCAACCCGATGCCCGACCCCGTCGATATCTTCTATCTTGTTGATAATGCGATGACTCATCAACATTTCGAGAAGAATCGTCACGGCCTCGCGATGATCGGAAACCGGGGTGGTTAATTGCCATTTTTGATCTTGCGCTTTTAGCGTGACTTGCGCATTCGCCATGCCAATTCGTTCAATGAGCCCCTGGCACAACAGGTCGCCCTGCGGCATATCCAACAACTGAAATTTAAGCGATGAGCTCCCAGCGTTAATCGCCATTATTTTGTGAGACATGAGGATTCCTTGTGATTCAAAAAGGCAAACAGTTCATCAAGCCCGGAGTGGTTTACCGCGCTGGTAACAAAAATACGTTGCGCGCCAGCCTGTTCCAGCCATTGTGTGACGCGTGCTATTTGCTGCGGGGCGGCTAAATCCGCCTTAGTGAGTATGCCGATGGCGGGCCGGTTCATCGGCGCGGTGAAGCCTGGAGAAAAGGGCGACCACTGCGCATCGCCATTGAGTACCAGGGCAATAACGTCTGCTTCACAGGCGCTTGTCAGCAGAGCGCTGTACAAACAGCGGTTTTCCAGATATTCGCCGGGGGTGTCGATTGTCCCGGCGGACCAGACAATCGCCTGGGTTTTTTGATACTGGAGTGCTTCACCGCGCAGACTCTGCGTCAGCGATGTCTTGCCACACTGACTGGGACCAATCAACATCATGCGTTTCATTGCATTATGTCCGCGTGATCGGGCACGCCGTGAAACGCATCATTTCACCCAGCGTGCGCGTAACCTGTTTCAGCGCGTATTCCACTGCTGACACATCGCCGGTTATCACCACCGCGCCGGTAAAGCGGTCGAGAAAACCGATTTCGACTGCGCCGGATTTGGTGGCAATATCACAGGCAATAATCGACGCTTCGCTTGGGGTAATCGTGAGAATACCAATCGCTGAAACGCTGTCCTGCAACCCCAGTTTTTTGAACAAATCCTTGCCAGGATTGGCAATCAGATGCGCCAGCGTCACCTGTTTGCCCGGTACATACTCCTGGATCATGCGATCCGTGGTGGGTTCTCTTTCCATCATCCCTCCACCATCTGACGCCACATGGCCTCGTGCGGACGGGGAATCACCGAACGCCAGACCAACAGCCCTTTCTCTCCAGCGCTTTCACTGGCGACCGTCACTGCATTGTTGACGTCGGAGACCTCACCGGCGACCACCATGTAGCATTTGCCGCCAATGCCAAACGCCATATGAACGCGTACCAGCGTGACGTTAGAGGCTTTAACTGCGCGGTCTGCCGCACTGATGCAGGCGGCGACGCTCCAGGTTTCAACAATGCCGACTGCCTGACGCTTATCCACGCTGTTCAGACCGCTAATGGCCGGAAGTACGCTGGCATGAATGTTGGGCAGCACCAGGCTGTCCACCAGCATTTCTCCGGCAAGAGACGTGCCTGTTTCGATGGCTTGCTGTACCGCACCCACATCGCCGCCCAGCATCAGCATAAATTTCCCCGGACAAAGGGTCTTGCTGACCAGCAGTTCCACATTGGCGCTTTTCAGCATGGCATCACCCGTTTCCATCCCTTTGGCGATGCTGGTGAGTTCTAAAATACCTATGGCCTGAGACATGGTTAACCTCTTACAACGGTAATGGCCTGCTCTGTGATGTCACAGACAATGCCGTCAATACTGGCGTGAACGGGGGCACCGAGCGCACCTTGTGGGATATCGGCAACGCATTGGCCGCGCGCAACGCGTTCGCCTTTTTGCACGCAAGGCACTGCGCTGGCGCCAATATGCTGACGAAGCAGCAGCGTCGTTTTTGCAACGTCGGGTTCGACTGTGACGAGAGGCGCTTCCTGATACCACGGGGTTAATCCCAGTTTGGCTATCAGCCGTTTAACCGGTACCAGACGATATTTCGCCATCTCATCGGCCGGGTTAAGCGGGCCTTCATAGCGCTGGTTCTGTGCGCGCAACTCACGTTTGAGCAGGCGGTTAATGCGCATCGGCGAAATCCCTACCGGACAGGCCACGCTTTCGCAGACGTTACATTCTGAACAGGTCAGGGCGCTAAGCAGTAACTGCGGCGTGGCGGCCTGATGGAAATTGACTGCGCGCACCAGCAGGTGCGGAGAAAGCTCGTGTCCGATGAGATGCCGTGGGCAGAGATCGGTACACAGGCGGCACTGCTCGCAAACGGTCCTCGCCACTGACAGCACGGTGCGCTCATCCTGCATCCGACGCTGAATTAGCGGGTGTGTTTTGGGGAGTACCAGCAGACCCCCCGTTGTTTTGGTGACGGGGGCGTCCAGCGAGGTCAGCAGGCTGCCCATCATCGGCCCACCGTTAATAAATCCCGGATCGTCCAGCGTTGCGCCGCCTGCCAGCGCAAGCACTTCGCGTAATGACAGTCCAATGGGAACGGTCACGGTTTGCGGCTGAGCTACAGCGCCGTTGATGGTGAGCGTACGGCGCGTCACGGGATACTGTTGTTCGACCGCACGGGCGATGTTCAATACGGTCTGTACGTTGTTAACCACCACCCCTACGCTGACCGGTAGTGCGGCTGGCGGTACGCGGCGACCCGTCGCCATCCAGATGGTCAGCACTTCATCGCCTGCCGGATAGACGTCGGGCAGAATGTGCAGCCGGATTGTTGCAGGCAGTAGCGGGGTTAATGCGGCAATAGCCGGTTGATACTTTTCTTTCAGGGCGATAATGCCTTCGCGCGCACCGGTGGCCTTCATCGCATACTGCACACCACGAAGCAGACGCGCTGCCTGCTGTGCCATGAGTTGCTGATCCACTTTAAGCATCGGTTCGCATTCCGCGGCATTGACCAGGAAAATCTCCACCTGCGCCTGGAGTTTGACCCAGGTCGGAAAGCCAGCGCCGCCAGCGCCGACGATACCTGCCGCGCGGACGCGTTCCACGATTGTTTGCGCGTCCAGTAACGATACGTCCTCATGCAGGGCGGTATTCATAACAGATCCTCAAGCAGTTCCTGAATGGCATTCGCATCCGCCGCTCTGGGATTGGTTTTCAGCGTCACATCCGCCAGCGCGGCATCAACCATCGCCGGAATACGCTGTGACCAGAGCGCTTTGCCGTCTTTAAGGGCGTCGGCAAGCG
Organism: Citrobacter amalonaticus; assembly: GCF_037053465.1. Lineage (GTDB taxonomy): Bacteria > Pseudomonadota > Gammaproteobacteria > Enterobacterales > Enterobacteriaceae > Citrobacter_A > Citrobacter_A amalonaticus_H. The sequence goes on along the minus strand of NZ_JBALIF010000003.1, from coordinate 68,333 downwards.
TGGGGATATCACAGGCTTTCTTCAGTTGTTCAATATGCTGAATCAGCGCATTGACGCTGGTTATCTCATTGGCGCTGTCTGCGCACAGATGACAGGCTTTCGCAAAACGGGCATAACGTTTTGCGGCCCGTGGGTCGTGAGCATTAAAGCGGATCACTGGCGCCAACAGGAGCGCGTTTGCCAGACCATGCGGTAAGTGGAACTGACCGCCTAGCTGATGGGCGATAGCGTGGTTGAGTCCAAGCCCCGCCTGGCTGAAGGCCATGCCTGCCAGCGTGGAGGCGTTGTGCATTTTGCCCCGCGTGGCGAGGCAATCGCCTTTCCGTACTGCGACAGGAAGATACCGGAAGACGAGTTGCGCCGCTTTTTCGGCCAGTGCATCGGTAAAATCACTGGCATGGGTAGACACACAGGCCTCCAGCGCATGAGTGAGCACATCCATTCCTGTGTTGGCGGTAATGGCAGGTGGAACGCTCACGACCAGCATCGGATCAAGGATGGCCATATCGGGATACAGCGCATTATCGAACAGCGGGTATTTAATACCTTTGACCGGATCGCCTATCACGCAGGCGCTGGTCACTTCAGACCCCGTACCACTGGTGGTCGGGATGGCAACACAGGTTTCAATTTCGATATCAAACTGGCGGCTGAACCAGACTATTGCTTTCGCCGCGTCCAGCGCGGAACCGCCGCCAAACCCAATGACCACGTCGGGACGCAGGGCCTGCATTTGTGCAATCCCCTGTACGACGGTGCCGATAGTGGGATCCGGCGTGATTTCACTGAACACGCTGATGCGGTTGTCGGCGGGGATTGCCGCGCGCAATGTTTCAATCAGCGGCGAACGCGCGAGAAAGCCATCGCAGATAATCCAGATGTGCTTGTTCGTAAAACGGCCGAGTACTTTCAGGCTTCCGGGGCCGCTGTACAGTCGGGTTTGCAGTGAAAATGTCTTCATCACAACCTCATTAGCGGATAGAGAAACCGTTAGTCAGCACGCAGCGGCGAGAACGGGCAAACGTGCGCGCCGAGGTGGTGCCTTCACCGGTCGGCGTGGCGATGGTGAAGGTGGTAAATCCTTCGCCGCCGACGCCAATTCCGGCATAGGATGGCCCGTTTTTAACGAAAATAGAGGTTTGCAGCGTGCGCGCCGCAAGGTTCAGGCGTGACACATTCTGTGAGTGCATGATGGCGGTATGATGCAAGCCTTCTTCCACTTTCAACGCCAGCGACAGGGCCGCGTCGAAATCCTTGACCTTCACGATGGGAAGCATCGGCATTAACTGCTCGGAGGTGACCCAACTGTCATCCGCGCTCACCACGCCAATCAGCAGGCGTGGCGTTTTAGTAGGGACCGGAATGCCCGCCGCTTCAAGCAGGGCGGAAGGGCTTTTACCCACCAACTTTTTGTTGGCGACCCTGTCAGGCAGACACGCGGCGCGTAATTTTTCTATCTCCTGGCTACCCAGCAACAACGCGCCAAAACTTTGCATCTGCTGAATCAGCGATTCGGCGACGGACTCCACCACGATCAGACTTTTTTCCGCGATACAGGGCAGGTTATAGTCGAACGACGCGCCGTTGATAATATCTTCTGCGGCCTTCACGAGATCCGCCGTCTCATCAACGATGCAGGGAGGATTCCCTGCGCCTGCGCCAATCACTTTTTTCCCGCTTTTCATCCCCATCGCGACAATGCCGGGGCCGCCGGTTATCGCCAGTACGGCAATTTTCGGATGCGCCATCATTTGCTGAGTGGCTTCAAAAGTCGGTTCAGCCACCGTCACAACCAGATTCCGAATGCCGCAACTGCGAAACGCGATATCTTCAATCATGGCGATGAGTTTCAGTGACACCGCTTTGGCGCCAGGATGCGGGCTAAAATAGACGCTGTTACCTGCCGCCAGCATGCTGATGCTGTTGTTAATAATGGTCTCTGTCGGGTTGGTGCTGGGGGCGACCGAACCGATGACGCCAAACGGTGAGTACTCAAACAGCACCATACCGCCGTCGCCGGTGAGCGCGGTGGTGGTCAGGTCTTCGATACCTGGGGTGTTGTCCAGCGCCGCTTTGTTTTTGAGGAATTTGTCCTCTTTGTTACCCATTCCCGTTTCCGCCGCGCTTTCTGCCGCCAGCGTCGCCAGTTGCGGCGTCAGCTCTTCACGAATCGCGCTAATAATGGCGCTGCGTGTTTTAAGCGGTGACTGCTGATAACGCAAGAAAGCCTGGTGCGCGGCATCAATCGCTTCTCCCACCGACTGAAAGATGCCGTTTCCTTTAATTTCTGTTTTTGCCGGAGCCAGTTGTTCAGTCAAAATGTTACGGATGAGGGTTTCCAGTTCAGAAGTATTCATTGATGTGTTCTCACGTTTATTGCCGCAATGGCAGCCTGTGCAATGTCCATGTCCTGTTCAACGCTTCCACCGCTGATACCAAGACCCCCAATAAGCAATCCGTCACGCCATAGCGCGTAGCCACCGCCAAAGGTGACCACTTTCCCCTGCATATGACTTTCTAATCCGTACAGCGGCGCGCCCGGTTGAACGGCCGACGCAAGTTCATGGGTCGCTGTTTTCATGGCGACGGCGGTCCAGGCTTTTTTCGGTGCCAGTTCGCTGCTGACCAGCAGGGCGTCCGGCATGCGCCAGGTGACGGTTTCTGTGCCGTTGGCATCGACAATGCTGACGACCACCGGGACGTTTAGAGTCTGCGCGCGTTCAATGGCGGCGCGGGTTAACTGATGGAGATCCGCAAACGAGAGCGACATCACAGAGTCCTTTTTGACGGGGGCGTGACTGGCAGCCAGATAGCGCTTCGTGACTTCCCGGATAATGGTGTCCTGATGGGCGTCATGGTCTTCCGCGCGAGCCAGCGCATACAAGCAGTCCGACAGGCGGTTGATGTAACGCATCAGCACATGCCTGACGGCGACATCGCCAGCCAGTTCGACCAGACGCCGTTCCGCCCGGCGAGCCAGCGTGCGGGCAAAATGCAGACGGCTTGCAGCCTCACAGCGACCGGGCAGAATGAAACTGCGCAACGGCGCGACGCGTCCCATCGCGGTGTCGATAGCCGCTTCCAGCGCGGCAATTTCTTCGGAACTGATATAACGCTGGTCGGGGGAAGGCTGTTCAGTCTCACTGGCCAGCTCAGCGCTGAACCAGAAAATTTGCAGTTGAATTGCTTCCAGCAGGGCGCGATGTTGCGCGTTGCGGGTGGCGCAAACGCACAGACTCAGGGCGGCATTCAGCTCATCCAGCGTGCCGTAGGCTTCAACGCGTGGATGCGTTTTACTGACTCGCTGACCGGTAAAAAGCGCTGTGGTGCCTGCGTCGCCCGTACGGGTGTAAATCGCCATAAGGCCCCCTTAACGAGAAAGCGTGTCGACAATGCCGACAACGGCCAGGTCGATGGCCTCATTCGGCCCGGAAAAAACATGTCTGGCGCTGGAGCCACTGCTCAGAAGCACCAGTTCGCCCACGCCCGCACCGACGGAATCAACGGCGACTTCATCACCCACGGTGGGACTGGACGGCAGTTCCCCGTCAGCACTGACCCGGCGAACCAGCAGAAGTTTTTTTCCGACCAACGAGGGCGATTTTTGCGTGGATACCACCGCGCCTGTAACACGTGCCAGATGCATGGTTCACTCCTGCTTAATTAATTGGATGTTGCGCGAACCCGCGGTATCGCGAGCCAGCGCGGTGACAACACATTTGCGTTGCAGCACCAGCAGCCCATTGGGTAACCGGGCGACATCGGCATAACTTAACAATCGGGTTGGGTGCAACATCACGCGCTGTCCCTTTTCATCACTGAAATCCAGCGGCAGCCGGGCCAGCCTTTTCACCGGCAAGGCGGGCAGGAAGCGATGTTGCAGTGAAAGCTCAACCCGAATACCCGATGCCAGCGCTTCATGGATCATGACGGCGGTGGCATCTGACGAATCGTGCTCAGCAATCTGCTCCAGCAGAGGCAGATCAACCTGCAAAATACGCAGAGAGGAATATTGACAAAACAGCGTACGGGAAGACATTTCCCGCAGTTGCTCGATACTCAGCGTGACCGCGCTCTGCGCGCGCCGCTGCAGGCGGGAGACGACCTCCTCGACGATTCGCTGCAACTGTTCGTTGTTCATCGCGGCATCACCAGTTTGACAAAGGCGTCTGGGCTATCGGCCCCGGCAGCATTGGCTTCGTCAGTATCGATATGCATTTCCAGACGCATATCCGGCGACACGCGCACGGCAACGTTGTCGAAGATGAGTCGCCGTTCCGTCCCCTCAATGGCGACACAAACGCTGTCGCCATGCGCAACGCGCAGAATCAGCGCATCCAGCGGCGACATGTGAATGTGGCGTTGGGCGACAATCACACCTGCTGTAAGCTCCACTTCGGCAAAGGGGCTCACAAGGCGTATACCCGGGGTTCCTTTGAGATTCCCGGACATCCGTAACGGTGCAGCAATACCCAGCGTGCGGGCATCTGTCCGTGAAATTTCCACCTGGCTGGCCCCGCGAAGAGGGCCCAACAGACGGACATTTTTCAGTTGGCCTTTTGGTCCCACCAACGTGACGGTCTGCTCCGCCGCATATTGTCCTGGCTGGAGGAGTCCTTTTTTCTCGGTAATCGGATGTCCTGGAAAAAGACGGGCATAATCCTCAGCGCTAAGATGAATATGACGGTTGGAAACCCCCAGAGGAATAGGGCGTTCGCGCATCTCATCGAGTACTTTGCTGACCGTCGTCTCCAGAAGGTGTTTATCCATTACGCTTAACCTCGTTTACCTGAATGCAGACAGAGTGAGCGGGCTTCACCTTTCTGACGCTTACAGGCCGGATCCAGGCATAAATTGCAGCTAATGATCCCGTCATCAGAGGGTGTTTCCGTGACTGACTCTTCTACAACGACTTCAGTTTCTGGCTCAGTCTCTTCGACAGGGGCTGGCATGGGCGCAGGTGCGGCAACCGTCGCACGGGAAAGAATGCCCTCGCCAGGTCTGGCAATCACTTTGTATGCGACCAGTCCCGTCTGCTGTTCGGCGAAATGTGCGCCGGTGATGATGGCGGACTGTACAGACGCCACATCACCGGTAATTTTGATCACCGTCCAGCCTGAACCGTTGGTTTTTTCAAGGCCAACCAGCGTGATGGAAGCCGCTTTCGCCATGGCATCCGCGCAACTGATGGCTAATGCCAGACCACTAACTTCGAGTAATCCCAGTGATTGCTTCACGCTGTGCTCCTTTTCGAAAATACTCAGGCAGATTTCGGTAAAATGGCCTCAACGTCGCTATGCGGACGCGGGATAACGTGGCAAGATTTCACCTCGCCCACCGCACTTGCAGCAGCGCTACCCGCATCAACGGCGGCTTTTACCGCGCCGACGTCACCACGAACCATGACGGTCACCAGGCCGGAGCCGATTTTTTCGTAACCGACAAGCTGCACGTTGGCGGATTTCACCATGGCATCTGCGGCTTCAATCGCGCCGACCAACCCTTTTGTTTCAACCAGTCCCAGTGCGTTATTCATACTGCGATTCTCCTGTTGCTCAACTGTTCAGATCCCGGAAGGGGATCCCTTTGACTAACCTTGCCGCGTTGTTTCCAGTACTTCGCCGGTCAAGGCTGTTTTGGTGATACGTCAGCGTAAAAAGCGGCGCTGATGTGGGTAAATTTTTGTAGTGTACGACCAGTGTTTCTGTGTCGCAGGCGATGCCAACGAGCAGCGGAGATTGTCGTGCCGCCTGCCATGCACACTGAATAATGTCTCCCGGTTCGTGGCGCTGAATCACAAACGGGATACCTTCCTCCTCAATGCCCAGCAGCACCTCGCGCCAGACAGAGAGGCAGTCGCCAAGGGTTGAAATGACAATGGCGGGTGCGTTCATATCACTGTCCACGGGAAAACTCCTTATGCCAGGAGAGGATCAACCCGGTCGCCACCGCATTGCGCGGGCCTTCGCTGCCGCGAATATTTCCGCGGCCGGCAACCAGCCGATAATGGGCCAGCGCATCCGTGACCAGTTGTGGTACTTCAAAGTCCAGTGAAGAACCGCCCACCAGTACGACGAACGGAATATCGCGGATATTCCCCGTCGGGCTAACCTGACGCAGCGCGCGCAGGGCGTTGGTGACAAATACCCGCTCTTTGGCGCTACGGCGAATCGCGCGGACTTTTTCCAGCGCCAGATCGCCAGGCAGCGGCACCAGTTCATCCGGTTTCACCACGCAGACGCGGGCAAAAACCGCAGGAGGCAATGGGGAAGGGAAGAACTGCACGCTGCCGTCTTCGTGGCGCAGGTGGAACAAACTTTCTACTTTGGCTAATGGATACTTTTTGATCTCTTCGGCCAGGTAGCGGTCTTCCAGCCCCAGTTCTCGGGCAATAATCATCGTGACCATGTCGCCGGCGCCCGCAAGGTGGGTGGCAATGATCTCCCCTTTAGGGTTAATGATGGATGCGTCGGTAGAGCCGGCCCCTAAATCCAGAATCGCCAGCGGTCGTGTGGTTCCCGGCGTGGTGAGCGCCCCCAGAATGGCGGCTTCGGCTTCCGCGCCACCCACCTGCACGTCGACGTTCAGTTTTTCTTTGATTTCGCTGGCGATCATCGCCATCTGCAGACGGTCTGATTTCACCATCGACGCAATACCGACAGCCTGTTCCAGTGAAAACTCACCGGCCAGCCCGCCGGTCACGCTGACGGGAACGGAAGTGTCGACGGCCAGCAGATCCTGGATAAAAATTTCGTTACTCGGTTTGTTAGTCAGTTCGGCCATCGTCTGGCGAACGTGCTCCAGCATGCCGCCGATATTGGTACCCGCTTCACCGGTGACGTTGTCCAGTTTCGGGCATTCGCCAACCGCTTTCATAATGGCGTCAGCCCCTGCGGCGACATCAACACGTAACGTGCGCCCCTGTGACTGCAACTCAATATTGCCGGCAGGAATAGCCCGAGCTTTCACGTCCCCCGACGGGGTTTTCACCACCACCGCTGAACGGTTGCCAATCAGCGCACGCGCCATCGGGACAATATTTTTTGTCTCATCGGCATTAAGGTTGAAAACGGTGGCAATGCCATACGGGTTAGAGAGGGTTTCAATCACTTTGCCTGGTACGGCCACTTCGATAGCGGCTAACATGCCCAACGGAATTCGGTCGATGTGGAGTACTTCGTCCACGATGGGCAGCGGTTTTTCCAGCCGGTTACTGACCAGTACACCGTCGTCCTGTTGCAGGATCACCCCGGTTAAATGATAACCAGCGCGGACAGAGGCATTAATCATGGTGGCGACATCGGCGAAATCGAACGCCGATGACACCACGAGGATGAAGGGGCTATCTGCCGGTCGGGTTAACAACTCTTCCGGCGTGATAGTGATACCTACGCCAAGACCGACTCCCCCCGGTGTTTTCGGGTTATGACCGATCATGGTCGATTCCGTGATGATGGTCTCCGTAATGGTTTCCATCGCCACGTCGCCAATAACTGGCGTGGCTTCGTTGATGCGGATAAGTGAGATATCGCTGACATTGATGCCGGCATTACTGGCCGCCAGCGTCAGTGCCTCCTGGATGCCAAACACATTACGTAATGTGCCTTTTATCCCGGTGGTTTCCGCCAGCGCGCTGCCAATAATGTTCAGCGTGCCCGTACCATCCAGCGTCGCCAGTGCAACTTCGGTGGATGAGTTGCCGATGTCAATGCCAGCTATCCACTTCATCCTTCAAGCTGCCTCTGCGTTAGCTTCACGCGCTCATCCCGGTCACTTACTTGAGTAAGCTCCCGGGAATTCGCCCCCTTGCTGCCTTGATGCAGCATGAATGATTTTGCGGATATATATCGCATAGCAGCTCCTTAGTCGTCGCCTTTCAGTTTCTTACGTTCGACGTACAACACTGCTGCTTCGCGAACAAATGCGGCGCAGATTTTGGCCTGATAGCGGTTTTCGAGATCGTCCGCGATAGCCATCAGTTCTTCTTTCGTCGAACGGTAAGGACGCAGGGCGTTGTAGATCTCCAGGATGCGATCATCCGGAACCGCGGTCAGTTCTGCCGCTCGCTCAAAGTTCATCGCCAGGCGGTCACGGCCGGCATCCCTGGCAATAGCGGCCTGAATGCGTAACGTCTCCGGTGTGATACGCATATCCTGCGCGGTGACTTTATTGCTCAGGACGTTTTCGAGGGTGAGCTCATCCAGCGTTTTATTGGTGGCCGTTTTAACCCACTCAGGATGTTTATTCGCCAGCGGGTAGTCGGTCACTTTGGCGGAATGCATTGAGCTGTTTGCACTTGCCGCCGGAGCAGGCGTGTCGCCCTGCAGGCTGTTCATGCGGCTCAACACGTCCCGAACCATCGATTCAATTGCATCGGTATTCATAAAGGGATCCTTATCAAAGCGCCACGCGCAGTTCCTGCGGGTGTTTACCCGTCACGACATACTTCGTCTCTTTAATGTGCAAAATGGCGGATTTAGCCTGATATTTCGGCCGTGCCATCTGATCGTTCAGCGTCGGAACCGGCTGCGGTGATTCACGCTTGGCGTAGCGCGCAGCGTTTTTACCAATCTGGCGATAGGTGGCCAGCGTCAGTAACGGTGCCTGTGGGAATAGCTCCAGGTTAGAGAGCGGCGGTAACCCTTGCTGGTGGATAACCGTGGTGCCTTTTGACTGGATGCCGATCGAGATGCCAGAGCCGCTCAGACGGTTGCCTTCAACGGCAACGAAGGCCACATCGGAGGATTTAAAGCAGCGAATCACGCGCGCTTTGATGCCTTCTTCTTCGATGCCAGCAATCAGTTCACGCAGAATGCTCTTATGCGGTAAACCGACGATGTTGGTGGTCTGAGAAAGGCCGAATGCCGGCCCGACGGCAATGATGACTTCATCCTGCTGTGTGCCTTGTTTCGCTTCGCCAATTTCCGTCAGGAAACTGTCACCCGCTGGTGCAGGGGAGGGCGTGGCGCTTCCCGGCGCACGAAAGGAGACGGGCTTATCGCTGCCCTGCATTTCAGACAGAACATCTTCAATAATCTGGCGCAGCAGTTTTTCATTAATTTCCATTGTTCACCCCTTAGCCAAGCTCGTTGGGATCAAGTGCGCCAGGGATGTTCTTAATTTCTTCCCAGCGTTCGCCTTGCAGGCGATAACCTGTTGCCGGACCGGCATAATCGTTGACGTCATTGACCGCAGAGAGTACTTGTCCGTCGCCGACGATAATGGCGGAGGTATGCAGATAGTCCCCGGTTAACTTGGCTTTCTGGATGTTAAGCATGTCCTGTGCGACATCGGTAAAGCCGCCCTGCGCCAGCGCTTTCACAACTTCCAGACCGTTCCGGTTCTTGTTGATGACCTCCTGTGCGAACTTGATGTCCTCAACGATGTTACGTTCAGGCATATCTTTTGAACCGTGCGCATAGGTGGCCGCTTCAACTTCCTCATCGGTGATTGGCGGCAAGCCCATCCCGGCGAAAACGGCCTGCAGCGCGCGTGCGGCTTTGTTACGAATGGCGATGACATCTTCTTCACGCACCGGACGCAGACCGCCATCGACTTTCAGGTCGCGCTGGATAACGTTGTAGTCATCGAAGTCTTCCGCATCTTCGTTGGAGCCCGCGAACATGTTGTCGTAGTTCGGCACGGCGGAATAACCGGAAGAGATAAAGTCGGTACCCGGCAGGAACTGCATCAGCAGACGCGCGGTACGACGCATATCGGAGTGGGTGAAGGTCTGGTCATTACTGGAAGCGCATTCCAGATCCAGTGATGAGCAAATCAGGTTTTCCGCCAGGACTGCGCGAATGCCCGACGGCACGGCGGACGGGACGCCGATGCAGCTTACAGAACCGTTTTGCAGTCCCTGTACACCTGCCGCTTTGGTGATGTAAATGCAGCGTGCTTCCAGATAGAGCATGGATTTGCCTTCGGCATAACCCATCTGCACTTCAGAGCCTGAACCCGAGGTGAAGCGCATTTTCAGTCCGCGCGAGGCGTAAGAAGAGGCGAGGAAGCCTTTTGACCACGGCGTGTCATCACCATCCGTGAAGACTGGCTCGGTACCATAAACAGAGATGGTTTCGGCGTAGCAGGTGTGCCCCAGCATACCGAGTTTCAGTTCGGTAGCTTCTTCCAGCGAACACTGGGTGAGTACGCCCGGACGGCCTACCTGAGAACCCACGAGCAGGGCAATGGCGTTGAACGGCGCATAGCGCGCCACGGCAACCGTTGTCTCTTGCTCATCAAATCCGCGCCATGCGCCTTCCGCAGCGTCAGCCGCAATCTGCACCGGGTTATCTTTGACGTTAGTGACGTGCGCCTGTTGGGAGGGAGTACGACGTGCGCGCATTTTTTGCATCGCCATCATCATCTCAACCACGTTCATGTGTGAAACCACTTCGACGATTTTTGCCGGTGTCATCGCGGTGGTGAGCGGCACAATGTCGCGGCGCTTCACGTTGGGATCGCACAGCATGTTGGCGAGTTTCACGGAGTCCATCGCCATCACTTCTTCTGCACGCGCCAGGTTGATGCCGTAGCGGGCGATAAAGTGGTCAATCAGGTCAAACTGGCTGACATTTTTGCCATCCAGTTCGGTCACTGCGCCGTTAACGATTTTAATCGACGGCTTAGGATCGTTCGGGCTTTCCATTGCAATGAAGCCTTCTTCGATCCACTCCTTAACGAAACCGTCCTGGTTAACAGGTCGTTTCGCCAGTGCTTCAAATCTTTTCGATCTCATGAAAGAGCCTCACGGAGTTCAGATATAGGACGGGCGATCGTTTTTCGGTTCTGCACCGAGGGTCGCAAGAACGGTTTTACCGATTTCACGTGCGGAGATAACCGCCTGACGGACAGCGCCGGAATCACCGGAGATCACCAGAATGGCTTCGTTACTGAAGCTGGTGCCGTGGGCCGGAGAGCTGTAAGCCACCACGTCCACATTGGCGGATTTCAGCGCGGTATCTGCCATCAGAACGCCGACGGAAGCGGGCGCGCCGACGATCACGCCACAGGCACGGCCAACTGGCGCGCCGAAGGCTTTTTCCAGCGCGTAGCTGGCGCGCGCGGTGTATTGCAACTCAATGTGTCCGGCTTCGTTGCCATACACATCGCCAAAGGTGCGGTCGAGTTCTTTGAGCGCGACTTCGATCCCGCGCTTGACGTCGGAAACGTCGTTGCCGCCTAAAATGATCAGTGAACCGTGGCCCGCGCCGCCTTTGGTGTCACGGGGTAATTCAATGCTCACCACTTCGGTATTGGTCGCTTTGACCGCTTCGTCAGCCGCCATGATGTGCGGACCTGCGCCCGTACGCGCGCCCAGAATGCCGATGGAGCGATAGCGCTTCTCAAGCTTCATTGCTTCCAGGAGGGCACTGTCGACGTTCGCAATCACCAGACCTACGGTGTCACCAATCGCGGTGCCAACAAATTCCGTTAAACTGCAGCTCTTCTCTGCCATAGCCGTCTCTCGCTTTGGATGGGTTTTATCAGGGGTACCCGCTTGCTCAGGCGTTGCCACACGGGCAATGACCTGCGCCATGATCTGTTCAACCAGTTCATTGCTGCTCATGGGTTAATTCCCTTCGGTAAGATTTTTTCAACATCGGTATGGGGGCGTGGAATAACGTGTACGGCTTTCACTTCTCCCACGTTGCGCGCAGCGGCGGCACCGGCGTCGGTCGCCGCTTTTACCGCGCCGACATCACCGCGAACAATAACGGTGACCAGCCCTGAGCCAATTTTTTCGTAACCGACCAACATGACATTGGCCGATTTCACCATGGCATCTGCGGCCTCTATGGCGGCAGTTAAGCCTTTGGTTTCAACCATTCCTAACGCTTCTTGTTGCATAAAGACCTCGCATGGGTTGTCCCGATAATGATGACTATAAAAAGAAGCGAGGAAAAAGAATGGCTGACTTGAACTTTAGGGTAAAAAATTAGTGGGCTGTGAATGTGATAAATTTGCTATCGTATATTTTATCTTATTGTTTTTACAGCTTTTATTATTTTTGTTTAATGTGATATTTTGGTTTTTACTATTCCATATTTACATTTTTAGGGGTGACAAAATTAATTTGCTTTGCTATGTGGAAAAATGGATTTGTGACATGGATTGGAAAAAAGAAATCGGTAAATAACCAATTTTTGCTATCAGGAATCGTCCTGGTTAATTACATCAAGGCACTCTACATGCTGTCTTTGAATAAAGGGATAGCAATAAATTACTATAGCAACACGATTTTTCCAGGCTTTTGTGTGGTCAGTTTGCCAACAATTTCTAACCGCCAGTTTTTATAGTAAGTGTCGTTACACTCCACGGCCAGCAAGGGTCCGCTGGTAAGACACAAACACTTCTAAGAAGGTGTCACAATGAATGATTCACTGAAAGCGCAATGTATTGCCGAGTTTCTGGGCACCGGACTGTTTCTGTTTTTTGGTATCGGCTGTCTGAGTGCGCTGAAAGTCGCAGGTGCCAGCCTCGGTCTTTGGGAAATTTGTATTATCTGGGGTTTAGGGATTTCACTTGCGGTATATCTGACGGCGGGAATTTCCGGCGCGCATCTGAATCCGGCGATCACAGTTGCTCTCTGGTTGTTTGCCTGTTTCCCGGGGCGCAAAGTGCTGCCTTACACGATCGCACAGGTTGCGGGGGCGTTTGGCGGTGCAGTGCTGGCGTATTTACTGTATGGCAATTTATTTACTGAGTACGAAACCGCACACAATATGGTGCGGGGAAGTGCTGACAGCCTCTATCTGGCGAGCATTTTCAGCACCTATCCCGCCGCAGCGCTTAGCGTATGGCAGGCGGCCGGGGTTGAAATCGTTATCACCTCTATGCTGATGGGCGTGATTATGGCGCTAACGGATGATGGCAACGGTGTACCTAAGGGGCCGTTGGCACCTCTGCTGATCGGTATTCTGGTGGCGGTGATTGGTGCATCAACCGGGCCGCTGACAGGGTTTGCCATGAATCCGGCACGTGATTTTGGTCCCAAGCTGTTCGCCTGGATGGCGGGCTGGGGCGATATTGCCATGACGGGGGGACGTGATATCCCATACTTTATTGTGCCGATTATTGCGCCGTTGATTGGGGCCTGCGCGGGGGCGGCTATCTATAAATATCTTATTGGTAAAAATTTGCCCTGCAACACCTGTAAGATTGAAGAGAGTGACGCGTGATTCCAGCGTTTGGGACTACTATCACGCCTTTCATTTTTATTTCGTGATCTGCTTTCCTGAACTGGCTAAAAAGTCTCCCCACATCGGGAGACTTTTGTTATTGTGCATTGTACTTTCTGTCATTTACAAGGACCGGGATGATCCAGAAAGTAAATGTAAAATTTATGTTTGAATTATAACAATGAATTAACTGAGGGATTTTATCATGATTTCTGCGAGTACCCTGAACTCAGAACTCATTAATAAAATCGCACAGGATTTTGCGCAAGCAACCAGCCTGGCCGTTGTGGTTGTTAATATTCACGGCGATGAAATTTCTGAACTGTTTAATTTCACGCCTTTCTGCCAATTGATGCGCCAACATCCTCAGCACAGTATCCGTTGCCGAATGAGCGATCGTTGTGGCGGACTGGAAGCGTCTAAGTCAGATCAGCCCTGTATTTATCGCTGTCATGCCGGGTTAACGGATTTCTCTATTCCGCTTGTCATCGCAGGCCATCTGGTCGGATTCGTCTTGTGCGGCCAGGTGCGTTTACGCAACGACGACGATGTCGATCTGGTCGATATCCTGAATGTAGACGACCGCTGGCAGGCCGATCCCGAACTGCTCAATGAGTTCCGTAACGTTCCGGAGATGGACTATTCGCGGGTGATGGCCTCTGCGGATTTGTTAAAACTCATTGTTGAAAACTGCCTTAAAAAACAGCTCAATTTCGTGGTGATTAAAGACAGTGCGCAGCCAGCCGAGCCTGCGCGTCCGACCCGTACCGCCAGCCCTCACGACAGTAAAATGAAGAAGGCGTTGCGCTATATCGATGCGCATTTGTCCGATGATCTTCGCCTTGAAGATGTGGCGTCACACGTTTATCTCAGCCCGTACTATTTCAGTAAACTGTTTAAAAAATATCAGGGGATTGGTTTTAACGCTTGGGTTAACCAGCAGCGGATGGCCAGCGCCCGAGAGTTGCTTTGTCACAGTGACTGGAGCATTGCCAGTATTGCGCGCAATTTAGGATTTTCTCAAACCAGTTATTTTTGCAAAGTCTTCCGCCAGACTTATCAGGTTACGCCGCAGGCCTATCGGCAAAAGATTAATGAAAATTTGCCTGCAGAATCGGCTTAAGCAGCAATATTTTGTTATTGCCGATATTTGATATTCCCGCGTAATCCTTTCATTTATAATGTTCATGGGTTTTAGTACAACAATAAATTGTCATAGCGCAATAAAATATTGACCTTTGAGGGATAAACTTCACCAGTTTTTATTTTTGTGATGAGATACAGTGTCATTGTTAAGTGCTTTTATTATTCTCTTGCATGACATTTCATTCACAATAGTTTTTTGTGACATTTATATAGTTGTGCAAGAAATTATGCAGTAATAAGGAACAGTGTGATGGGCAGAAACCATTTTGCTCATCATTTAAGCCGACAGGTTTGACACAATTGTGTCAGGGAAGGGGGTGAAAATCCCCCGCAGCCCCCGCTGCTGTGATGCTGACAACCCCGTAAAGACCACTGATCGCAAGATTGGGAAGGACGGGCGAGGAAGACGCTAAGCCAGAAGACCTGCCTGTCGGAACGTACCAACAACTTCGGTGGGAAGTGGGTTGCTCAGATGCATACAGTCATAAGACTGGGTATCAGTACATCCCTACCACCCTGAACAGGATCAGGGTCATGGCGGCAAAGCAGTACGCGTTTGTTCTGGCAGGTACCGGTAGCGGCTGTGGGAAAACCACGGTGACGCTGGGCTTGCTGAATGTATTGAAACAACGTGGCTTACGCGTCCAGCCCTGTAAAGTCGGTCCTGACTATCTGGATACCGCCTGGCATACCGCCGTCAGCGGCATCGCGTCCCGTAATCTCGACAGCTTCATGCTTCCCGAACCGGTCCTTAATGCGTTGTTCTGCGAACAGATGCAGCAGGCAGATATTGCGGTTATCGAAGGCGTGATGGGCTTATACGATGGTTACGGTACGGACCCCAGTTATTGCAGTACCGCAGCAATGGCAAAACAGCTTGGCTGTCCGGTCGTGTTGCTGGTTGACGGGAAAGCCGTTTCCACCTCAATTGCCGCCACGGTCATGGGCTTTCAGCATTTCGACCCAACCCTGAATATTGCCGGTGTTATTGTTAACCGCGTCAACAGCGACTCCCATTTCCAGCTACTGAAAACCGCCATTGAGCACTATTGTTCAGTGCCAGTGTTGGGATATGTGCCGCGCGTTGACGGCGTCGCGCTACCTGAACGCCATCTGGGGCTGGTAACCGCCCGCGAGTCCGTCGTCAATCAGCAGTCGTGGCAGGATTTTGCCGCCCGGCTGGAAAGCACGCTTGATATCGACCAGTTGCTGGCATTAAGCCATCTTAGTGCCTTACCGCAAGGGGAATGGCCAGAGCTTCCCGCGTCAAATGCCGGAGAAGGTCTGACCGTTGCGATGGCCGATGACGAGGCATTTAATTTTTATTACCCCGATAACGTGACGCTGCTGGCGCGGACTGGCGTCAATATTATCCGCTTTAGTCCGATCCACGATCGCGAATTACCCGATTGCCAGATGGTCTGGCTGGGCGGGGGATATCCTGAACTGCACGCGGCGGCGCTGGCGGCCAACATCACGATGCTCGACAGCCTGCGCAAAGCGCACCAGCGTGGTGTCGCCATCTACGCCGAGTGCGGCGGTTTGATGTATCTCGGCAGCCAACTGGAAGATGTCGACGGCGTGGTGCACCGAATGGCCGATATCATTCCCGGTCACAGCAAAATGGGTAAGCGACTGACCCGCTTCGGGTATTGCGAAGCGCAGGCGTGTCAGCCCACGCTGCTGGCAGCGAAAGGCGATGTGCTGCGCGGTCATGAATTTCATTATTCCGATTTTTCCCCGGAAACGCCCGCCGTGCTGGCATGTCGCAAGGTTCGCGACGGGAATACGCTACAGGCGTGGTCCGGTGGCTGGCAGGTCGGCAATACCTTCGCCAGCTACCTGCACGTTCACTTTGCCCAGCGCCCCTCAATGCTCAATTACTGGCTGAACGCCGCACGGGAGGCGTTATGACGCTACTGGCATGGTGTGTGGCCTGGCTACTGGATGTCGCAATCGGTGATCCGCAACACTGGCCGCACCCGGTGCGCTGGATTGGCAATCTGATTAATGCCGTTCAGCGAATTATCCGCCGCCACTGTCACAGCGACCGGGCGCTTCGTCTTGGTGGTGGGGTGATGTGGCTGGTGGTGGTCGGCGTGACATGGGCGACCGCCTGGGGCGTTCTGGCGTTGGCGCGGATGATTCACCCGTGGCTCGGCTGGGTGGTCGAAGTCTGGATGATCTTCACCGTGCTGGCAGGAAGGTGTCTGGCAAACGCGGCACAAGAGGTTGAGCGTCCGTTGCGGGAAGGGAACCTCGCGCAAAGCCGTGAAAAACTCTCCTGGATCGTGGGTCGCGACACCTCTCAGCTCCAGCCGGAACAGATTAACCGGGCGGTGGTGGAAACCGTCGCAGAGAATACGGTCGACGGCATTATTGCGCCGCTGTTTTTCCTGCTGATCGGCGGCGCGCCGCTGGCGATGGCTTACAAAGCCATCAACACCCTGGATTCCATGGTGGGCTATAAGCACGAAAAATACCGCGCGATTGGCATGGTCAGCGCCCGGCTGGATGATGTGGCGAACTTTATTCCCGCACGGATTAGCTGGCTGTTGCTGAGTGCGGCGGCGGTGTTGTGCCGTCGCGATGGGGCCCGGGCGCTGCGAATAGGCTGGCGGGATCGCTATAACCACAGTAGCCCCAACTGCGCATGGGCGGAGGCCTCTGTTGCCGGCGCGCTGGGTATTCGCTTGGGCGGGCCGAATGATTACTTCGGCCAGCGCGTTGAAAAACCGTGGATCGGCGACGACCAGCGCACCATTTGCGTAGACGACATTTCCCTTACGATTCGACTGATGTGGGTTGCTTCAACGCTGGCACTGGCGCTGTTCATTGTGACGCGCTGGCTGGTGGTTGGTGCGGCCTGAGGATAACTGACAATGCAATACATCCAGCAACCCCAGGCGATTGAAGCCAAAAGTTTCGACATCATTGGCGAGATAATCAGTGAAACGCGCCCGGAGTACCGGTTTGCCAGCCCGCTGCATGAAGCCATCATCAAGCGGGTGATTCATACCACCGCTGACTTTGACTGGCTGGATATTCTCTGGTTCTCAGACGACGCTCTCGACAAGCTTTGCGCGGCGCTCAGTCGCCCGTCGGTTATCTATACCGACACGACCATGGCGCTGTCGGGGATCAACAAAACGTTGCTGGCGAAAACGGGCGGTGAATGCCGCTGTTATATCAGCGATCCCCGCGTCGTGGCGCAGGCGAAAGCGCAGGGCATTACCCGCTCAATGGCCGCCGTGGATATCGCCGTGACGGAAGAGAGCGAGAAAGTGTTTGTCTTTGGCAACGCGCCCACGGCGCTGTTTCGCCTGATGGAACACGATGTGGCGGTAAGCGGCGTGGTTGGCGTGCCGGTTGGTTTTGTGGGGGCCGCGGAATCCAAAGAGGCGCTGACGCACACCTCGTTACCCGCTATCGCCGCACTCGGTCGTAAAGGGGGCAGCAACGTCGCGGCGGCGATTGTTAACGCCATCCTGTATCACATGCAGGGGGCGCGATGAGCGATCAGGCTTTTGACGCGCCCGTCTGGCATAACGGGAAAGCGTTACGCAAAGGGTATACCACCGGTTCCTGCGCTACGGCGGCGGCAAAGGTCGCCGCGCTGATGGTGCTGCGTCAGCATCTGATCCATCAGGTGTCGATTGTCACGCCGTCCGGCGTCACCCTGTGCCTGAACGTGGAGTCGCCGCACATTGAAGGGCAGCAGGCGATTGCCGCGATCCGTAAAGACGGTGGTGATGACGTCGACGCTACGCACGGCATGTTGATTTTCGCTCGTGTGACGCTCAACGACAGCGGTGAAATCACCCTCTTTGGTGGTGAAGGCGTTGGCACCGTCACCCGTAAAGGCATTGGCCTGCCCGTCGGCAGCGCGGCGATTAATCGTACTCCGCGTCACACCATTGAATCAGCCGTCCGCGAGGCGATTGGCCCGGCGCGCGGTGCGGAGATCGAAATTTTTGCCCCGGAAGGTGAAGCGCGGGCGCAAAAAACCTACAACGCGCGCCTGGGTATTCTGGGCGGTATTTCCATTATTGGCACTACCGGCATTGTCACCCCGATGTCTGAAGAGAGCTGGAAGCGTTCTCTCTCACTGGAACTGGAAATCAAACGCGCCGCCGGGCTGGAACGGGTGGTTCTGGTTCCGGGCAACCACGGCGAGCGTTTTGTCCGCGAACAGATGGGCATCGACAGCAATGCGGTGGTCACCATGAGCAACTTTGTCGGCTACATGATTGAAGAGGCGGTGCGCATGGGATTTCGTCAGATCGTTCTGGTCGGTCATCCCGGCAAGTTAATCAAAATTGCCGCCGGGATCTTCCATACCCACAGCCATATTGCCGATGCGCGGATGGAAACGCTGGTGGCACATCTGGCGCTGCTGGGCGCGCCGCTGGAATTACTTCAACGGGTGAGCGAGTGCGACACCACTGAAGCGGCCATGGAGCACATCGAGGCGTACGGCTTTCAGCACATCTACAACCATCTTGCCGGGCGTATCTGTATGCGCGTGATGCAGATGCTGCGCTTTACCAAAAATCCGCCGACCTGCGACGCCATTATGTTTTCGTTTGATAACCAGGTGCTGGGCAGTAACCGCCCGGTGGAGGCGATAGCCCGGGAGATGCAATGCTGACGGTGGTGGGAATGGGGCCAGCCGGTCTGCACCTGATGACGCCGGCGGCGCGCGCGGCGGTTGAAGAGGCCGATGTCCTGGTCGGTGGCAAACGTCACTTACAGCAGTTTCCGGATTTTCACGGCGGGCAGTTTGTGCTGGGCGCCAATATCCCTGAGCTACTGGCGTGGATTGAGGCGCATCAGGATAAAGAGGTGGTGGTCCTGGCTTCCGGCGATCCGCTGTTTTACGGCATTGGTACACGGATGGTGGCGCATTTTGGCATCGGACAGGTGCGCATCATTCCCGGTATCAGCGCGGTGCAGTATCTGTGCGCGCAGTCTGGCATTGATATGAATGACATGTGGCTGACCAGTAGCCACGGACGCCGCGTCTGTTTCGACACGCTGGCGCAACAGACCAAAGTGGCGATGGTGACTGACGGGCAGTGCGGGCCGCGTGACATTGCCGCGCAGCTGGTGGCAAGAGGGAAGGGGTATCGCTGGATGGTGATTGGCGAAAACCTGGCGATGGAAAATGAACGGATCCACTGGCTGCGCGTCAGCGAGGTCCATGCCGAATACGAAATGAACGCAGTGGTGATCCTTGATGAAAGATGAGCTTTTTCTGCGCGGTGAGAAAGTGCCGATGACCAAAGAAGCGGTACGTGCGCTGGCTCTCGCAAAACTTGAACTGCACCGGGCCAGCCACCTGATTGATATCGGGGCCGGAACGGGCAGTGTGTCCATCGAAGCTGCGCTGCAGTTTCCGTCGCTGCACATCACGGCGATAGAACGTAACCCGGCGGCGCTGCGTCTGCTGGACGAAAACCGTCAACACTTCGCCTGCGCGAATATCGATATTTTGCCAGGTGTCGCGCCGATGATGATGACCGAAAAAGCTGATGCGGTGTTTATGGGCGGCAGCGGTGGTCATCTGACGGAGCTGATCGACTGGTCGATGCGTCAGCTCCACGTCGGCGGTCGTCTGGTGATGACCTTTATTTTGCAGGAGAACCTCAACACCGCGCTGGCCCATCTGCAACAGCTTGGCGTACAGGAAGTGGATTGCCTGCAAATGCAGATTTCATCACTGACCACGCTGGGTACGGGCCACTACTTCAAACCGAATAATCCTGTTTTTGTCATCGCCTGTCAGAAGGAAGAACGCCATGTCTGAGACCTTTGATCCCCGTTGTGTGTGGTTTGTTGGCGCAGGCCCCGGTGACCGTGAACTGATCACGCTCAAGGGTTACCGGCTGTTGCAACAGGCGCAGGTAGTGATTTACGCCGGATCGCTGATTAACACCGAACTGCTGGAGTATTGCCCGCAAGGTGCCGAGTGCCACGACAGTGCAGAGCTGCATCTGGAGCAGATCCTCGATTTGATGGAAGCAGGCGTCAATGCCGGGAAAACGGTGGTGCGGCTGCAAACCGGCGATGTCTCGCTGTACGGCTCGGTTCGTGAGCAGGGCGAAGAGCTGACCAAACGAGGCATCCCCTGGCAAGTGGTGCCAGGCGTTAGTGCATTCCTCGGTGCGGCGGCAGAGCTTGGCGTTGAATATACCGTACCGGAAGTGTCGCAAAGTCTGATTATCACGCGACTTGAAGGCCGCACGCCGGTACCGGAGCGTGAACAACTGGAATCGTTCGCCAGTCACCAGACCTCAATGGCGATTTACCTCTCCGTTCAGCGTATCCATCGGGTGGCGGAGCGGTTAATTGAGGGGGGGTATCCGGCGACCACGCCGGTGGCGGTGATCTACAAAGCGACCTGGCCGGAAAGCCAGACCGTGCGCGGTACGCTGGCGGATATCGCCGATAAAGTGCGCGACGCCGGGATCCGCAAAACGGCGCTCATCCTGGTCGGGAACTTCCTCGGCGATGAGTATCACTACTCCAGACTCTATGCGGCGGATTTTAGCCATGAATACCGTAAAGCCTGAATCAATCGCGCTGTTTTGCCTGACGCCAGGCGGTGTCACGCTGGCGAAACGGCTGGCTGCGATGTTGCCGTTGACCTGTTTTACCAGTGAAAAGCTGCTGGAAGAGGGTTTTCTACCGTTCGATGGCGGGTTCGCCAACACCGCGCGAGATGCGTTTTCGAACTATTCCGCGCTGATTTTTATCGGCGCAACCGGCATTGCGGTACGCGTGCTGGCGCCGCTGGTCAATGACAAGTTCAGCGATCCGGCGGTGGTGGTGATCGACGAGCGCGGCCAGCACGTCATTAGTCTGCTTTCCGGACATGCGGGCGGCGCGAATGCGCTGACGCGTTATCTGGCGGGGATGCTGGGTGCCGATCCGGTGATTACCACCGCGACAGACGTCAACGATATGGCGGCGCTGGACACCCTCGCGTTCCAGCTCAATGCCCGTATGACTGACTTTCGCGCAGCGGTAAAAGTGGTGAATCAGATGCTGGTCAGCAATCAGCGCGTCGGGCTGTGGTGGGATGAGGAGCTTGATGAAGACGTCCGCCACTGCGATCGCCGTGGCTTTATCACCGTCACCTCTCTGGAGCATCTGCCCGAACTGGATGCGCTGATCTGCGTCACGCTACGTAACGACCTACCGGATATTCCGGTTCAGCACTGGAAGCTGGTGCCGCAGCGGGTGGTCGCCGGCATTGGCTGCCGCCGCGATACGCCTTTCCCGCTACTGGCGGCATTGCTGGCTCGCCAGCTTGAAGCGCAGCGTTTCGATCCGCTGGCGCTGAAAGTCATCGGCAGCGTGTCGCTCAAGAAAGATGAAGAGGGGCTTATCCAGCTTGCATCCTGCTGGCGTGTGCCGTTTGAAACCTTTAGCGCCGAGGCGCTGCGTGAGCATGAACATCACTTTCCGGCCTCACCGTTTGTACGCCAGACGGTCGGCATTGGAAGCGTCTCGGGTCCGGCGGCGTGGCTGCTGAGTCATGGACAACTGACTGGCGAAACCCTGCGTGAGCAGGGCGTCACTATTACTTTGGGAGTTTCACACTGATGTTAACCGTAATCGGAATCGGCCCAGGCTCACAGGCCATGATGACCATGGAAGCCGTTGAAGCACTGCAGGCGGCAGAAATCATCGTGGGTTACAAAACCTACACTCACCTCGTTAAAGCGTTTACCGGTGACAAGCAGGTGATCAAAACCGGCATGTGTAAAGAGATTGAACGCTGCCATGCGGCGATTGAGCTGGCGCAGGCCGGGCACAACGTGGCGCTTATCAGCAGCGGTGACGCCGGTATTTACGGCATGGCGGGGCTGGTGCTGGAGCTGGTGAGTAAACAGAAAATGGATGTGGAAGTGCGTCTGATCCCAGGCATGACCGCCAGTATCGCCGCCGCGTCGCTGCTCGGCGCGCCGCTGATGCACGATTTTTGCCACATCAGTTTGAGTGATTTGCTGACGCCGTGGCCGGTTATTGAAAAACGCATTATTGCGGCCGGAGAAGCTGATTTCGTGATCTGTTTCTACAACCCGCGCAGTCGCGGTCGTGAAGGGCATCTGGCGCGCGCCTTTGAACTGCTTTCCGCCAGTAAAAGCGGGCAGACGCCGGTGGGCGTGGTGAAATCGGCCGGGCGCAAAAAGCAGGAAAAATGGCTTACCACCCTGGGGGAAATGGACTTTGAGCCGGTGGACATGACCAGTCTGGTGATTGTCGGCAATAAAACGACGTACGTGCAGGATGGGTTGATGATCACACCGCGAGGCTACGTGCTGTGAATGCCGGCGATGTGCTGGTGATAGGCGGCACCAGCGATGCCCGCGCACTGTGCCAGCAACTGGATGCGGCTAATGTGGCGTACACCTTGTCAGTGGCGACGCCAACCGGGAAACAACTGGCGGGTGAGATCAAAGGCCAGGTACGTTGCGGTCGGCTGGAGCAAGAGCAGATGGTGAACTGGCTGAAGGAGAACCGGACGCGCTGGGTTATTGATGCCTCGCACCCCTATGCTGACGTGGTGAGCCGCAACATCTTGCATGCCTGTGAGCAGGCAGGTGTGCTGCTGAGCCGCTATCAGCGTCCGGAACAGCTCGGTGACCTGACGCATCCGCTGCTCTTTACCGTGCAGAGCATCGACGAGGCATGCACCGTCGCCCGGCGCTTCGGTAAGCGGGTGTTACTGACCACGGGAAGTAAAGATCTGGCGTTATGGCGTGCGGCTTTACCGGAGAAAACGCTGCTTGCCCGCGTCTTGCCGGTCGCCGATGTCATTCAACAGTGCGCCGATCTCGGTTTTGGCGTCGGGGAGATTTTCGCGCTCTGCGGGCCGTTTAGCGCGGAGTTCAACGCGGCGCTTTACCGTCAGTGTCAGGCTGACGTCGTGATAACCAAAGCGTCTGGCGCGGAAGGAGGTTATCAGGAAAAGGTTCACCCCTGTCTGGATGCGGGCATCCCCTGCATCGTGATTACCCGTCCGGCGCCGCTGGTGACGGGCGATGAATTACTGGAAAGTCAGGCCGCATTTGCGCAGCGTCTGGAACGCTGGCTGGCCGCTGCTTAAGGAGTCATAACATGAAAAAAGCGCTTCTGGTGGTTAGCTTTGGCACCAGCTATCACGATACCTGTGAGAAAAACATTGTGGCCTGCGAGCGCGATCTGGCCGCCAGTTGTCCCGACCGCACGTTGTTTCGCGCGTTTACCTCCGGGATGATCATCCGCAAGTTGAAACAGCGTGACGGTATTGCGATTGACACGCCGTTACAGGCGCTGCAAAAGCTCGCTGAGCAGGGCTATCAGGATGTGGCGATTCAGTCATTGCACATCATTAACGGCGATGAATACGAAAAAATTGTCCGGGAAGTGCAGAGCATGCGTCCGCTGTTTACCCGACTGACGTTAGGTGTGCCGCTGCTGAGTAGCCATGATGATTATGCGCAGTTGATGCAAGCCTTGCAGCAGCAAATGCCTGTGCTTGGCGATAACGAAAAAGTGGTGTTTATGGGCCACGGCGCCAGCCATCACGCCTTTGCCGCATACGCGTGTCTCGATCATATGATGATCGCGCAACAATTTCCGGCGCGCGTCGGCGCGGTGGAGAGCTATCCGGAAGTCGACATTTTGATTGAGAGTCTCAGCAAAGAGGGCATTAAAGCGGTTCACCTGATGCCGCTGATGCTGGTGGCAGGCGATCACGCCATCAACGACATGGCGTCTGATGAAGACGACTCATGGAAAACGTTGTTCAATGC
The DNA here is from genome assembly GCF_037053465.1 of Citrobacter amalonaticus. Taxonomy (GTDB): domain Bacteria; phylum Pseudomonadota; class Gammaproteobacteria; order Enterobacterales; family Enterobacteriaceae; genus Citrobacter_A; species Citrobacter_A amalonaticus_H. The sequence goes on along the minus strand of NZ_JBALIF010000003.1, from coordinate 44,197 downwards.
GGCGGGGATTACGGCAACGCCGTGGCTGAGCGGTCTGGGTGAAAATCCGGCGGTACGCGCAATGTTCGTTGCCCACCTGCAACAGGCGCTGAGCGTGGCGATGGAGGAGGCGGCATGAGTGGCAAGCTCTACGCGCTTAGCACCGGCCCAGGTGCCGCCGATCTGATTACCGTTCGCGCCTCCCGCATTCTGGAGTCACTGGACATTCTTTATGCCCCGGCGGGACGTAAAGGCGGCGACAGCCTGGCGCTTTCCATTGTGCGCGAGTATATCGGCGACAATACCGAAGTGCGCTGTTGTCACTTTCCGATGAGCGCCGACAGCGCGGAGAAAGAGGCGGTCTGGGATGAGGTCGCGCTTGCGCTGATTCGGGAAGTGAAAGCAGGTAAACAGGTGGGATTTATCACTCTCGGTGATGCCATGTTGTTCAGTACCTGGGTCTTTTTGCTACAGCGTATCGGTTGTCCTGACTGGCTGGAGATAGTCCCCGGCGTGACGTCGTTTGCCGCCATTGCCGCACGATCTAAAACGCCGCTGGCAATGGAACAACAGTCGCTGGCGGTCATCTCCTGTACCGCGCCGGAAGCGGAAATCGCCCAGGCGCTGCGTCAACACGACAGTCTGGTGTTAATGAAAGTGTATGGTCGCTTTGCGCGTATTAAGGCGTTGCTGGATCAGGCCGGATTACTGGACTGCGCGCTGATGATGTCCGAAGCCACTCTCCCTGGAGAGCAGTGCTGGCGGCATCTCAACGAGGTCAGCGACGATCGGCCGTTGCCTTATTTCTCGACCATCCTGGTCAACAAACAGTGGGAGTATGCACAATGAAACTCGAACAACAGCTAAAACAGCTGTCATTCAGTGGTCTGGCTGCGGCGCTATTGCTGATGATTGTGCCGGAGCAGGCGTTTGCCATGCACATTATGGAAGGGTTTTTACCGCCGATGTGGGCGCTGGCATGGTGGCTGCTGTTTTTACCATGCCTGTGGTACGGACTGGTGCGCCTGCGCCAGATCGTGATGGATGACAGCCATCAGAAAGTCCTGCTGGCGCTGTGCGGGGCGTTTATTTTCGTACTCTCTGCGCTGAAAATTCCGTCGGTGACAGGAAGTTGTTCACATCCGACCGGCGTCGGGCTGGCGGTTATCCTGTTTGGTCCGGGCGTGGTGGCGGTTCTCGGCGCTATCGTACTGCTGTTCCAGGCGCTATTGCTGGCGCACGGTGGTTTAACGACGCTCGGCGCGAACGGCATGTCGATGGCGGTGATTGGGCCGGTTGTTGGCTACATGGTGTGGAAAATGGCCTGTCGCGCCGGAATTCGTCGTGATGTGGGCGTCTTCCTCTGTGCCATGCTGGCGGATCTGGTGACCTACTTCGTGACCTCGGTACAACTGGGTGTCGCTTTCCCGGATCCCGAAGCGGGGGCCACCGGTTCTGTCATCAAATTCATGGGCATTTTCTGCCTGACGCAGATCCCAATTGCCATCGCGGAAGGGCTGTTAACGGTGATGATTTATGACCAGTTAACGAAACGACAACTGATAACCGCGCAAGGACACTAACATGAAAAAGACGCTGATTTTGTTAGCTATGGTGATTGCCCTGGTCATTCTGCCGTTTTTTATCAACCACGGCGGAGAGTTTGGTGGCTCAGACGGCGAGGCGGAAAGCCAGATTCAGGTGGTTGCCCCGCATTATGAGCCGTGGTTCCAGCCGTTGTACGAACCGGCGAGCGGGGAAATTGAAAGCCTGCTGTTCACGCTTCAGGGATCGCTCGGCGCGGCGGTGATTTTCTATATTCTGGGCTACACCAAAGGCAGACAACGCCGTGATGACCGGGCTTGATCGACTGAGCTACCAGAGCCGCTGGTTTCACGTCGCACCAGAGCGTAAGTTCCTGTTCTGGCTGCTATTGATGATTCTGGCCTTTACCCTGCCGGCATGGGGGCAGGGGATTGAACTGGCGCTGATTGCCGGGCTAACCTGCTGGCTGCTACGCATCTCTTTGCGCCGCTGGTGTCGCTGGATGGCGCTGCCGTTTGGCTTTTTGCTGGTCGGCGTGGTGACGATTTTGTTTAGCGTCAGCAGTGACCCACAAACGCTGCTGGTCAGTGTTCCGCTCGGAAATTACTGGCTGGGCGTGACAGCGTCGGGGCTGCATACCGCCAGTGAGACGTTCTGGCGCAGCCTGGCGGCGCTGGCCGCCACGTTCTGGCTGGTGCTCAATTTACCGTTTCCGCAACTGATTTTACTGCTGAAACGGGCGCGGGTGCCGCGACTGCTGACGGAACAGATCCTGCTCACCTGGCGCTTTATTTTTATTCTGTTAGATGAAGCGATGGCAATTCATCGCGCGCAAACGCTGCGTTTTGGCTATCGTAGTTTGTCGAATGGCTATCGCTCGCTGGCGATGCTGGTGGGTGTTTTGTTTACCCGGGTGCTGATTCGCTATCAGCAAATGGCGGCGACGTTAGATATCAAATTGTATCAGGGTGATTTTCACCTGTAAGGAAAAGCATGCTTGCCACCACCGAACTCTGGATTCGTTATCAGGAGGCGCAGGTACTTAAAGGGTTGACGCTGGATTTTTCTCAGCATGCCGTCACCGGACTGGTGGGCGCCAACGGCTGTGGAAAATCCACCCTGTTTATGAATCTGAGTGGCTTACTGCGACCGCAGCAGGGCGCGGTACTGTGGCAGGGAAAACCACTGGACTACAGCAAACGCGGCTTGCTGGCGCTGCGCCAGCAGGTGGCGACCGTGTTTCAGGATCCCGATCAGCAAATTTTCTACACCGATATCGACAGCGATATCGCCTTCAGCCTGCGCAATCTTGGCGTGGAGGAGGCTGAAATTGCCCGTCGCGTCGACGAAGCGCTAACCCTTGTCGATGCGCACCCTTTCCGCCAGCAGCCGATTCAGTGCTTAAGCCACGGACAGAAGAAACGGGTGGCCATTGCCGGGGCGCTGGTGCTACGGGCGAAATATCTGTTGCTGGATGAACCCACGGCGGGACTGGATCCTTCCGGACGCGCCCAGATGATTGAGATTATCAAACGCATCGTGGCGCAGGGGAATCACGTGGTGATCTCCAGTCACGATATTGATCTGATTTATGAAGTCAGCGATGCGGTCTACGTTTTGCGTCATGGCGAAGTATTGGCGCACGGTGAACCGGGCGAGGTTTTTGCCCGCACGGAACTGATTGAAGAGGCCGGGTTAACGCAACCCTGGCTGGTGAAATTGCACGCACAGTTAGGTATGCCGCTGTGCAAAACAGAAGATGAATTTTTCCGGTGTATGCGACAACGCGCGGTTAAGGAGGCGTCATGACGCAGGCCATTATGTTGCAAGGGACGGCGTCAGACGTCGGTAAAAGCGTGCTGGTGGCGGGATTGTGCCGCATTTTTTATCAGGACGGCCTGCGCACTGCGCCGTTCAAATCGCAGAATATGGCGCTTAATTCCGGTATCACGCCGGATGGCAAAGAGATGGGACGGGCGCAAATTTTCCAGGCCGAGGCCGCGGGTATTGTGCCGGATGTGCGCATGAATCCGGTGTTGTTGAAACCAACCAGCGACAGAAAGGCGCAGGTGGTGCTGATGGGGCAGGTGGCGACCGATATGGATGCCGTCAGCTATCACGAGTACAAACCGCGCCTGCGCGAGCAGATCCTCTCCGTTTACAGCAGTCTGGCGCAGGCGTTTGATGTGCTGGTACTGGAAGGGGCGGGCAGTCCGGCGGAGATCAACCTGCGTGACCGGGACATCGTCAATATGGGGATGGCCGAGATGGCGCAATGCCCGGTGATCCTGGTCGCTGATATCGATCGCGGCGGCGTGTTCGCCTCTATTTACGGCACGCTGGCGCTGCTGCACGAACACGAGCGCGCGCGGGTGAAGGGGGTGATCATCAACAAGTTTCGCGGTGACGTGGCGCTGCTCACTCCCGGTATCGAACAGATTGAAAACCTGACGGGCGTTCCGGTGCTGGGCGTGATGCCCTGGCTGGAAGTGGATCTTGAAGATGAAGACGGCGTGGCGCTTCAGACAGGCAAATACCGCCGTACGGAAAAACGCGATATCACGATTGCCGTGGTACAGATCCCGCATATCTCTAATTTCACCGACTTTAACGCGCTGGCGGCGCAACCCGATGTGCGCGTGCGGTACGTCCGCCATCCACAGGAACTGGCTGATGCTGACCTGGTGATCCTGCCGGGCAGTAAAAATACGCTCGGCGATCTGGTGTGGCTACGTGAAAGCGGGATGGCCCACGCGGTATTGCAGGCGCACCAGCATCACGTCCCGGTGTTTGGCATTTGTGGCGGCTATCAGATGCTGGGAGAAACCATTATCGATGACGTTGAGTCAGGACTCGGCACGCTGCCGGGGCTGGGGCTGCTCGATACGGTAACCCATTTTGCCCGGCACAAAACCACGACGCGGGTGACGGCAAGCATGGCATCGGCGCTGCCGGACTGGCTATCTGCGGCGTCCGGTCTGGCGGTCCGGGGCTATGAAATTCATATGGGCGAAACGGTGCTTAACGGAGATTGCCGGTCGGTAATGCACCTTGAGAAACACGGTGAAAATGTCGCCGATGGCGCGGTAACCGCTGACGGACTGGCGTTTGGCACGTATCTGCATGGCCTGTTTGACAGCGATGACTTTACGCGCGCGCTGGTCAATGGCCTGCGAGTACGTAAGGGGCTGGCTCCCCTGGATTCCACTTTTCATTACGCGCAATATAAATCACAGCAGTTTGATCTGCTGGCGGATGCGATGCGACAACACATCGATATTGAGAAAATTTATACCATCATGCAGCAACACCGGGAGTCCGTATGATGATTCTGGTAACCGGCGGCGCGCGCAGCGGTAAGAGTCGTCATGCTGAAGCCTTAATTGCTGACAATCCGCAGGTGCTGTATATCGCGACATCGCAAATCTTCGATGAGGAGATGGCCGCGCGTATTCAGCATCATCGCGACGGGCGGCCTGCGCACTGGCGTACCGCCGAATGCTGGCAGCATCTTGATGAACTGATCACCGTGGATAATGCGCCGGATGAGGCGATTTTGCTGGAGTGTATTACCACGATGGTCACGAATCTGCTGTTTGCGTTTGGCGGTGACAGTGATCCGGATAGCTGGGACTACGCAGCCCTGGAGAGGGCAATTGAGGCGGAAATCCAGACGCTGATTGCGGCCTGTCAGCGATGCCCGGCAAAGGTGGTGCTGGTGACCAACGAAGTCGGGATGGGGATCGTGCCGGAAAACCGTCTGGCGCGGCACTTTCGGGACATTGCCGGGCGCGTGAACCAGCGACTGGCGGCAGCGGCGGACGAGGTGTGGCTGGTGGTATCAGGCATTGGAGTCAAAATTAAATGAGTAAGTTGTTCTGGGCAATGCTCTCTTTTATTACGCGTTTACCCGTTCCGGTGCGCTGGTCGCAGGGACTGGAGTTTGAGCAGTATTCGCGAGGCATTGTCACTTTTCCGCTGATTGGCCTGCTGCTCGGTGCGCTGAGTGGGCTGGTGTTTATGCTTTTTCAGCTCTGGTGCGGCACCCCGCTGGCGGCGCTTTTTACCGTGTTAGCGCTGGCTCTGATGACCGGCGGTTTTCATCTTGATGGGCTGGCAGACACTTGCGACGGGGTGTTTTCCGCCCGCAGCCGCGAGCGCATGCTGAAGATTATGCGAGACAGCCGACTTGGCACCCACGGTGGTCTGGCGCTGATTTTTGTCCTGCTGGCGAAAGTGCTGGTGATAAGCGAGCTGGCGCTGCGGGGGACGCCAATGCTGGCGGCGCTGGCGGCGGCCTGTGCGGTGGGGCGCGGGACGGCGGTGTTGTTGATGTATCGCCATCGCTACGCCCGTGAGGAGGGGCTGGGCAATGTGTTTATCGGCCATGTCACGGGAACGCAAACCTGTTTTACCCTGGGGCTGGCGGCAATTCTGGCGGCGGTCCTGCTGCCGGGCATGCAGGGGGTAGCGGCGCTGGTCGTGACGATAGTGTCTGTCTTCCTGCTGGGGCAACTGTTAAAACGCACGCTGGGTGGGCAAACCGGCGATACGTTAGGTGCGGCAATAGAACTTGGTGAGCTGATCTTCCTGCTGGCTCTGCTGTGAGTCAGCCAACACAATGAGAACGCATATGCAGACTTTAACCGCTTTACTCCGCGAAATTCCACCGATGGACAGTGGCGCAATGGCACGGGCACAACAGCACATCGATGGTTTACTTAAGCCGCCGGGAAGCCTCGGACGACTGGAAGCACTGGCTGTTCAACTGGCGGGTATGCCTGGCTTAAAGGGCGTACCGCATGTGGATGGAAAAGCGCTGCTGGTGATGTGTGCCGATCACGGCGTCTGGGATGAAGGGGTCGCTGTTTCACCGAAGGTGGTGACCGCGATTCAGGCGGCTAACATGACCCGTGGCACGACCGGCGTCTGCGTGCTGGCGGCGCAGGCGGGCGCGAAGGTTCATGTCATTGATGTGGGGATTGACGCCGATCCGATTCCTGGCGTGGTGAATATGCGCGTGGCGCGAGGCTGCGGGAATATCGCCACCGGTCCGGCGATGAGCCGTAGCCAGGCAGAAGAGCTGCTTCTGGAAGTGATCCGTTATACCCGAGAACTGGCGCAAAGCGGCGTGACGCTGTTTGGCGTGGGGGAGTTGGGCATGGCGAACACCACCCCTGCGGCGGCGATTGTCAGCGTTCTGACGGGCAGTGACGCACAAGAGGTGGTGGGGATTGGCGCTAACCTGCCACTTTCTCGCGTGGGCAATAAGGTTGATGTGGTACGGCGCGCCATTGCGGTTAATCAACCCCATCCGCGTGATGGCGTTGACGTACTGGCGAAAGTCGGGGGGTTTGATCTGGTCGGTATGGCGGGGGTAATGCTGGGCGCTGCATCCTGCGGATTACCGGTGTTGCTGGATGGCTTCCTCTCTTATTCTGCGGCGCTGGCCGCCTGTCAGATAGCCCCGGAAATTAAACCCTATCTGATTCCTTCGCACTTTTCTGCGGAAAAAGGGGCGCGAATTGCCCTGGAACATCTGGCGCTGGATCCGTATCTCAATATGGGTATGCGTCTGGGGGAAGGGAGCGGCGCCGCGCTGGCGATGCCAATCGTTGAAGCCGCCTGCGCGATGTACAGCAACATGGGACAACTGGCGGCCAGTAATATTGTGCTGCCAGACGGCAAAGAGCCAGGCTGATGGCAGAGGAGTGAGGTTAAACAGCGATAAAAACGCTATAATTTGCCTCACATCTGACGCGACTGAGGAAAGGGAAATGTTGCCTCGTTTAAAACTGTTCTGCTCATTATTCATGCTGCTTGCAAGCCAGAGCGCGCTGGCTGTCAGCTATCCACTGCCACCTGAGGGCAGTCGTCTGGTCGGAAATCCGCTAACGATCACCGTTCCCGACAAGAATACGCAACCGCTGGAAGCCTTTGCCGCACAGTACGGGCAAGGGTTGAGTAATATGCTGGAAGCGAACCCGGATGTGGACGTGTTCCTGCCGAAATCGGGAACGACGCTTATCGTGCCGCAACAGATCATTCTGCCTGCCACCGTGCGGGAGGGGATTGTGATCAATGTGGCGGAGATGCGTCTGTATTACTACCCGAAAGAGAGCAATACCGTCGAGATTTTACCGATTGGCATTGGCCAGGCCGGGCGAGAAACGCCGCGCAACTGGGTGACCCGGGTGGAGCGTAAGCAGGAAGCGCCGAGCTGGACGCCGACCGCGAATACCCGTCGTGAATACGCGAAAAGGGGGGAGAGCCTGCCGGCGTTTGTTCCCGCCGGTCCTGATAACCCGATGGGGCTGTATGCCATCTATATCGGCAAGCTGTATGCCATTCATGGCACAAACGCCAACTTTGGTATTGGGTTGCGCGTGAGTCAGGGCTGCATTCGTCTGCGCAACGATGATATCGAATATCTGTTCCAGAATGTGCCGGTGGGGACGCGCGTGCAGATTATCGATCAGCCAGTGAAAACCACGACAGAACCAGACGGTAGCCGCTGGATTGAAGTTCACGAACCGCTGTCGCGCAATCGTGCGGAATATGAGTCGGATAAGCGAGTGCCATTGTCTGTTACGCCGGTGATGCGGAGTTTTATGGGCGGAGAAGGTGTGGATGCGAATCGCGTCAATGAAGCCCTCAACCGCCGCTCCGGAATGCCGGTCAAGATCAGTCATGGGCAGGTCGGAATTTAACGGCACAGAGCCCACAGCAGATCAATAGGTTATACAATCTCTCCAGGCCCGATAAGCTTGCGCCATCGGGCATTACTTTTTAATTCACCGTCAGACGCAGCGCTAAATCCTGCGGGTAAGGATCGAAGTAATTTTGCGTCAGCAGATAGCTGTCCGGGTATTCCGCAAGATAGTGCTTCAGTAGCGTCATAGGGGCCAGTATTGGCAGCATCCCGGCGCGGTAATTCAGGATCACCTCGCGTAACTCGCCGCGCTGGCGGGCATTCAACTGATTACGAAAATAGCCCTGTATGTGCATCAACACGTTAGTATGGTTTTTTCGCGAAGCGGGCTTTTTCAGGATCGCCATCAGTTTTTCACAATACACAGCAAAGAAGGCCTCCAGATCTTCCCACTCGTGCAAAGAAGCCACGAACGGGCCAATGTCCCGGTATCCTGCCTGGTGGTGGGCCAGCAGTTGCAGTTTATGACGACTATGAAAATCCAGTAATGCGCGACGTGTCAGACCATTTTTGTGCAGACAGTGTAGCTCGTGCAACGCGAAGACCCGCTCAACGAAATTTTCGCGCAGTACCGGGTCATGCAAACGACCATCTTCTTCCACAGGCAGTAAGGGATATTTCTCCATCAGCGCGGCGGTAAATAATCCCACTCCGTCTTTGCGCCCACGATTGCCTTTTTCATCATATAAACGTACACGTTCCATGCCACAACTGGGGGACTTTGCACAGACGATAAAGCCAGACAGTTCCCCTGAACCGGTCAGATAACGGCTGCTGAAATCGGCCATTTTTTCGGTCACGTCTTCGTGGGGCGCGTGGCTAAAACGCATGCGAATGTCCCCGGTCGTGGTTAGTACCAGGCGCAGCGCCGGTCGCGGGACGGGCAGGCCAATCGCCATTTCCGGACACACCGGACGAAATGTCACCCACCGGGACAACCTGTCCATCACGAAATCGGCGCGTTTGTGCCCGCCATCAAAGCGAACGGCAGCACCCGTTAAACAGCCACTGATTCCAATTACGGGTTGCGTTTTCATGGCGTTCTCCTCGCTATTGCGTTTTTCGGGAGAAGAAGAGGGTTACCGTGCCGACGGTAAAGCCGAACTTCTTCATCTCGGTTTTATTAAACAGATGGTTACCATCCTGTAGGTACATCCAGTCATCAAAATGCAACAGCCAGGTTCTGCCGCTGGCTTTCACATTCATGCTGTAATGCCAGTTAAACGCGTTTCCTGCCGCAGTTCCCTTCGCCACGCCTTCGATATCGTTGGCTGTGCCTTCATAACGATTGTCGCTGAGCCGACGGATATGCCATACCCGTTGCTGCTTCTCACCGTCGTCATAGAGAAATTGTTCGCTGAGGGTTAATGTATCGCCCACGACAGCGCCGTTTATTTCAACATGGAAGCGACGAAGCTGTTTGCCGCTGCGATCCTGAACCATCCCCCAGGCCTGCGTTGCGCCCTGAAAATACTGAAAAATATCCAGCGATGGCTGCTGCTGGCGATAGTCGGTGACATCGGCGCTACAGCCTGCCAGTTGCATCATGAGTGGCAGGCTCAGCATCACTAAACGTTTCATTTTTCACCTCCGGTAAGCTGCTGGCGTAGCTCTGGATATTGCGTCCGGGAACCGAGCCAGATGGCAAGAAAGTTTGCACTGAACGTTGCCGACTGAAGCGGACCAAGCGGAATAAAGGTTTTTTGCATTGCTGAGGCGCGATACCAGAATTGTCCCTGTTTATCGTTTAGCACGAAAGCCAGTTGGGTGCCGGGTGAAACATCAGGCCACGTCTGCTCCAGCATGTTCAGCCACGACTGGCTTTGTGCTTCGCGCGCCAGGATGCCTTGCGCCTTCCACTGCGCGCGGGTGGCATTGACCAGTTCCAGGCGGTCGATGTTGCGTTGATAGGTGATAATCAGCGCCTGATTTTGCTCAAGCCCGTGATATCGACCATCCGGCGTCAGTAACCGGGAGGTATAGAGCGTGAACGGCCCCCAGGTGAGTGTCGCATTGCCGACGTTACGCCAGCTTAACCAGTCGGCAGCCCCGGCGGGCAGCGCAATGGCGGTTAACCACAACAGCATCAGTAAGGACGATTTCATTGTCGTTTCTCCATGAAAATATGAAAAAACAGCATCAGTACCAGCCATCCCGCCGCCATTAAACCGACGACGATAAATGTCGGCTCCAGAAAGGTGACGGCGCCCAGACGTTTACCGAACACCCAGGCAACCGGTCCGCCGCAGGTTGCCATCAGCACCAGAAGCCATCCCGGCAAGCGGGTCGAACAGGTTAAGTGCGTCCAGAGGGCAGCAAACATCAGCCAGAGCGCAACCATCCATAACGGCAGGAGCGCATTTCCCTGAAAATCGATTAATCCCGTAAGCGCCCATAGCGCATCCAGGCCACTGCCTGCCGCTGCCAGCGCTAACGCAGATATGCGTTGTGCTAACGGCAATAAGAAACAGGCCAGAATAGCCAGCGCCAGCCACAGCGCCAGGCCGCGTTCACGAAATAACACCACCAGAATCCAGTACAGATCGAATCCGATGGCAAAGATAAACATACGCAGGTGGCGGTTCATACTCGCTCTGCCGTGAGTTGCACCACGCTTATCGTGCGGGCGTTAAAACCGGCTTCACAGTAGCCGAAGTAGTAGAGCCACATGCGGCGAAAACGCTCGTCAAAACCCAGTTTTTCAATCTCCTGCCAGGCATGAACAAACCGTTGCCGCCAGTGAGTAAGCGTCCGCGCGTAGTCTGGCCCCAAATCAAAAAGGTTACGCACGACGAAATCGGTGTGCTTTGTCATCAGGACGCTCATCGCGGTGATACTGGGTAAAAAACCGCCCGGAAAGATATAACGCTGAATAAAATCGACGCTTTTGCTGTAATCGCGATAGCGCTGATCCTGAATGGTTATGGCCTGAATCACCATCCGTCCCCCGGGACGCAGTCGCGCCTGGCAGGTCCGGAAGAAATCAGGCAGATAGCGCTGCCCGACGGCTTCAATCATTTCAACTGAGAGCAGTTTGTCGAATTCCCCGGTCAGGTCGCGGTAGTCGCACAGCAGCACCGTTACCTTATCCTGCAAACCTGCGCGGGCAATGCGCGCGGTCGCCCACGTAAACTGTTCTTGAGACAGGGTCGTGGTGGTCACCCGGCATCCGTAATGGCGTGCGGCGTATTCCGCCATTGCCCCCCAGCCGGTACCGATTTCCAGCAGGTGATCAGTGGCCGTCAGCGCAAGCTGTTCGCACAGTCGCGCCATTTTTGCGTGCTGAGCCTGCGACAGCGACAGCTCTGGGGCGGTGAACAGGGCGCTGGAATAGAGCAAATCTTCATCAAGAAAGTGCGCATAAAAGGCGTTGCCGAGATCGTAATGTGCGGCAATGTTGTCTCTTGCCTGACGACGATGATTGCGGCGAGTCCAGTGACGCAGTCGCTCAAGGGGTTTTCCCAGCAAGTGAAACCCGCTTTCCAGCCGACTCAGCAGGCTGCTGTTGAGCGCGAAGAGTTGCAGTAATGGCGTTAACTGCTGTGTTTCCCATAGCCCATCCATCCAGGTTTCCGCCGCCGCCAGGCTTCCGCCAGTCAACACCCGCCAGTACACCGTTGGGCAGACAATGTGCACTTCGGCGCGCAGCTCAGCGGAGACATCGCCAAAATGAAAGGTTTGCGCCCCTTCCTGTACCGTGAGTGAACCCTCGCGGATGCCGCTCAGAACACGGAAAAGAAGCCAGCGCGCAAGACGCAGGTTGCGCGGAATATCGGGTTCAAGCGCAAAGGCGGGATCGGTCATGATCGTTCACTCCTGCTTGCAGGGTGGTTATAGAGAGGCACTCGCTTGAGCCACAGCCGCAGCGCCTGCCAGTAAATGGCACACAGCGTTTTAACGGTCATCAACGGCAGACGTCGCAGCAGTGAGCGCAGGCTGGCCTGTGTCAGCGGTTCGCGTTTAAGCATCAGCGTGGCATCAAAAACTTTAACCGCCTGATGGTTCTCAATGTGCATATGCAGCGTTTTGCCGGGAGGGTTAAACCGCCAGTGATAGACCATGTCCATCGGGTTAAACGGAGACACATGAAAGGATTTCTGCAGCGGGCGCATTTCCTTCGCGTCTACGGCATAGTAGTGACGTTCATTCCACGGCGTATTGCGGACTTCCGCCAGCACCCAGCGCAGACGCAGGGCGCGGTCATAGCAGTAGTAAAAATTGACCGGGTTAAAATGAAAACCGCAATAACGCAGTTGCGTCAGAAGCATCACCCGGCCATCGGGACGATCCCCCGTCAGGCTGGCAAGCCGGTTAAGCGCGTTCTCTTTCAACGGCGTTCCCAGCGGGTAATCCGCATCATAAAAAGCCGCCGCTGAAAAGTGATTGCGTTGAACGCCAACGGCAGGCAACTGTTCCAGTTCATCCAGATCAAGCCATGCCATAAACACCTGGTAGCAAAACTGGTGCAGGGCAGGGTGGAGGCGACGGTGGCGCAATACGCCCCGGTACAGGCAACTGTTCATCTTAGCGCCCCTCTCCGTCGGCAATTCCCTGAACCACATCCAGCGCGCTGCGAACGCCATCTTCATGAAAGCCGTTATACCAGTAGGCACCGCAGAACCAGCTCCGGCGCAGACCGTTAATCTCGCTGCGGCGAGCCTGCGCCCGCCAGCTTTCAGGATTAAACAACGGATGCTCATAGACGAAGCGTCTCCAGACATATCGCTCGTCAACCGGCATATCCGGATTGAGCGTCACGCAGAACAGAGGGCTATTTTCTGGTAATCCCTGAAGAATGTTCATGTTATAGGTGACGCAGGCGCGGGCCTGATCCTGCGCGCTGAGACGATAATTCCAGCTTGCCCACGCGCGTTCACGAACCGGCAGCCAGCGGCGATCGCTGTGTAACACCACTTCATTGCGCTGCCAGCCAATTGCCCCCAGCACGTCGCGCTCCACCGGCGTCGCGTCTGCAAGCATGGCCAGCGCCTGTGAAGAGTGGCAGGCGAAAATCACCTGATCGAAGGTGTGGGTGGATGCCGCCAGCGCGATGTTGACGCCGTTATCGTGGCGAATAACCTGCTGAACAGGGGCATTGAGGCGCAGCGTCAGACGATCGTCTAACCGGGCTAACATGGCGCGGATGTACTCCCGCGATCCTCCCGGCACCACATACCATTGTGGGCGATCCCAGATCTCCAGCAGGCCATGATGTTCGAAGAAGCGCAAGAATAAGGGCAGAGGAAAACGGCGCATCTCCGAAAGTGAAGATGACCAGATTGCCGCGCCCATCGGCAGAATGTAATGGCGGGCAAAAAACGCGCTGAAGTGGTGCTGGTCGAGGAAGGCCTGTAGCGTCGCAGTTGCATCTGCCCCATTTAACGCCTGTTTTGCCAGACGGTTAAAACGGACAATCTCTTTGAGCATGCCCCAGAATGCGGGGTTCATCAGGTTGCGACGCTGCGCGAACAGTGAGGTGAGCGTATGGCCACTGTATTCCAGACCGCTTAGCGGATTATGCACCGAAAAACTCATCTGCGTTTTCTGACCCTGAATACCCAGTTCGCTCAGCAAGCCCATAAAACGCGGATAGGTCCGGTCGTTGTAGACAATAAACCCGGTATCAATGGCGAAATTCCCCTGCGGCGTGGTGACATCTACCGTCGCGGTGTGCCCGCCAGGGGTCGGCTCCGCTTCAAAAAGGGTAACTTGATGATGTCCCGCCAGACGCCATGCGCAGGTCAGTCCGGCAATACCACTGCCAATGATAGCGATATTCATGAGCGCACCATCCTGCGCAGCAGCGCGTGTTGCAGACAATCAGGTAGTCCGGCCAGCAAACGCAGCATCACACCAAAGCCTGTCGGGAAGGCGATATGGTTTTTCCCTTTCGCCAGTCCATGACGGATAGCATTAACCGCTTCTGCCACGCTAACCTGGCCCGGCATTGGAAAGTCGTTTTTCCGGGTGAGGGGGGTATCAACAAATCCCGGCGAAACAACGGTCACGGCAATCCCTTTTGGCTCCCAGTCAAGACGCAGGCAGTTGGCAAACCAGGTGAGTGCGGCTTTTGATGCGCCATAGGCTTCTGCCCTGGGGAAATGGAGCCAGTGCGCCATCGAACTCACCAGTACAACGCGGTTCCCGCTAACCAACTGTGACTGAAGTGCTTCAAGGCAGTTAACGCTGCCTAAAAAATTGGTTGTCATAACCCGTTCAACCCGCGCAGCATCTACCCATCCGTGATCCAGGTATTCGCAGGTTCCCGCACAGAGAATAACCAGGTCAGGATGACAGTCCGCGAGGGCCTGGTGACAGGAGCCCCGGTCGGTCATATCGAACAGCCGTACCGTGATATTGGCATGGTACTGACTCAAACGTTGCAGCCGTTCTGGATCGCGACCACAGGCAATAACATTGCAGCCGTCATCCGCCCATGATTTCGCCAGTCCTTCGCCAATACCGGAACTCGCGCCAGTAATGAGGATCGTCATCATGGGCTAACCCTCCTTTTTACGCTGCGAACGGCCCAGCCTAATAGCGGGAGATGCTCATAAATCATCTCACCCGCGTCGTAGTAATCTCGCTGGCGAAAAATCTTGTCATTATGAGTTTCGACCATTGAGCAGCCCGGCAAAGTGCATATTTCTCCGCCAGCAATACGGGGATGTGACCAGTGCATGGTCCATGTCACGGCAAAACGTTGGGTATCACACAAAGGCGGATCGATGGTAAAGCGACAGGTGTTCACATTTGCCAGCAAGTGCGTGAAATAGCGCTGGATGGCAAACAACCCGTTATGCTCGCCAAAAGGATCAAGAAGGATGGCATCCTCAGCGTAGAGCGTGGCAAGTGATGCCACGGGCTGTTTGTCCAGGCCGCTGTAGTAATCAACAAACCTGTCGATAACGAAGGGATGTGTACGCATAAATCCTACCCTAACAGGAATCACGTTGTGTGATGGCATAATTAAAACTTACACAAAGACTTTAATTTGTCCAAGTTTTGGGTGGATTATTTTTTTAATCTTATAAGATTCAACATGTTATTGGTGATAGCAAAAAGAGGGACGCCGGCCCTGAGAGAGCAGCATGTCAAACCTGACGGTAATGACCGGGAAAGAAATTACAGGGTGATCACGTCGAGGAAACGGACCTGTTGTTGCCAGGCTTCTATCTGTTTTTTGCGCGCGGCGGTGATTTTTCCGGAGGTCACCAGCAGCCATTTACGCTCGGGGAAAATCTCGGGTGCCAGAGTCACGGGCGGCGCAGGAAGCACATTAATGCGATGCCCCTGTCCGGTACGACGAAGCGCTTCAAGCCAGATTTCGCAGGGATCGGTAAGATGCCAGCCGGTAATCAGATAGTTATCGCCAGGCGCACGCTTATCACCTTCCAGGCAAAACGAGGTGTAGGAGATGATAATACCGTCGAGGATTTCGCGCAGTGTCATCATGGCCGGCACGTTGGCTGAGACTTTACTGCGCAAAGGGCGCAACACCTCGCTCACCAGTTCCGGGCGCGGATACTCGCGGCCAGCATCGTAAATGAGCTGGCGTAAAGACTCGATTTTTCCCTCTTTCAGACGTTGCAGCATGTTTTCCTGCAAGGTGAGCCAGTTATTCGTCTGGCGTGCGCCAGTGCGCGACAACAGCGGTTTCACCTGGCTAATTGGCACACCTTTTTTCACCCAGTCGAGAATTTTGAGTGCCTGCTGGACATCATCGTCGTTATACAAACGATGCCCGCCATCTGTGCGCTGCGGCTTGAGCAGACCGTAGCGGCGCTGCCAGGCGCGGAGCGTCGTCGCGTTAATTCCGCACAGTCGTGCAAATTCACCGATGGAGTAGGACATAAACGAAACCTGATGACAAAGAATAACGTTAATATACTACGAACTACGCCGGATGGGATGAAGTGAAGCGGAGAAACAAAAAGCCCGCTAAAAGCGTAATGCCGTTCACTTAAGCAGAGCAGCATGGCGGTTAACCGGATAGCGGTTTTTTGATATCTGAACTTCTTCGGCCTGGATGGTCGGAGCGTTTTGTTATGAACAGCGCTTCCAGACTTCCCCTCAGGTGCCCCGCCTTTGTGACCTCACACCGTATCAGGTTACTGGCCAGTAACATGTCCCGCCCTCCTGTTCCAGCAACTTAGCCTTACGGCTTCTCAGTACCGGAGCATTGTTCAGAGGCTACTTTTCAGGTTTCTGAATCCCACTTTAATTCACCGACGGTCCTTCTAACACGCTGATTTTAAAATCGTCATAAACACGAAGTACACTGAATCCGCCTGCGTCGACAAGCCAGAGCACGCGTTTGTATGGAGACGGTGAGAAATAAAACCTGCGGGGCGGAAAAGAGCAGGGGGCAGCAAACGGTTTCAGGGCACTGAACAGGCGGTTGATGGATTCTGTGAGCGCTGTATTTCCTTATGCAATAGTTACCGCTGTTCGACCGCGAAGCGTAAAGGTTGTTGTTTACTAAAAGATATTGATTCAGTAATTTAACAGTCTAACCTTATGAGTTTTAACATAATAACCCGGCTGTAAGTAGTGCCATAACTGAAAAGTAAACGATAAAAATTAAGGAGCGTACATGAATCAACAATGGGCATTGCCATGAGCTTTTTGTCTCACGCAGATAATGTGTCCATTAATTTTACCGGTGCCATTAAGGCGGCGGCCTGTGATATCAGCAGCGGTGCAAACCAGACGGTGCCACTGGGGGATGTGAGTACCACCAACTTTGGCAACCCCGGTGATGTGTCTCAGGCAACCTCATTCTCCATTGTGCTCGATTGTCCTGCCGGCGGGCCGGATAAAGCCACGGTCACTTTCAGCGGTACCGCGGCGTCAGATCCAACGCTGCTGGCGCTGGATGCCGGTACGGGGGTGGCAACCGGTGTGGCTGTGCGCATCAATGAAGATGACGGCACGACACAGGTAAAACTGAATACGCCTTCAGCGACCACCACGCTTGCGACCGGAGCAAATACGCTGAAGTTTACGGCGCAGTATCAGGCTCTGGTTGATCGGCCACAGATAACGGCAGGTGTGGCAAATGCCACTGCACAGTTCACTATTAACTATCCGTAATCGGGAGGCATGCGTTCTTTACCAGCGACTGGATTTCATCTGGTAAAGAGCGAATGCCATCGTGTTGTGGTGAGATGTTTCTGTCGGGCGACTTTCTCAGAAAGCCTTAGAACTCCACCTTATCATACTAGTTAGCGACGATCAGGCTGGACGACGGTCCGTTATTTAATATCCATGCGGAAAATAAAATTAAGCGTCAATTAATCATTCTGGATGAGTTAACATATTACAGCCGTTTTGTCATATATCTCCCTGATTACAGTCATATTATTATTGACTTGTTATATTTGCGGGCAAGGGATTTGCAGCAGTATTTTTATTTCGTGAAATGTTATTTTTGTATCCATCTGCCGGACGGCTGTGAATGTAGGGATACCCGTCTGATACAGGGAAGACCTGGCAGTGGCGGGCACCATTTGTTCAACGAACCGTGAGGCTCCCGATTAAGCCCCCAAAAATCTACAGATGTCAAAAAACCCGGCAAACATTGCCTGATGGGGAACTCATGTGGAGTCGGTTGATTATTATCTGATGAACAAAGCCCGAGAAGAACTGAACTTTGCAACTGGTTAAAGCGATAGAATTGTCAGATTCCCGGTGATGTCGTACGCACTTATTACTATCTATCGGCTGAAACAATCACAGGAACGGCCTCGTGTCTCACCACAATTGAGATTACAGTCCTGGCAAGGACGAAGCCTAATTTTCTCGTAAAGATCTTCTGTACTTACGGAATAATACCAGCCAGTCAGGTTGCAGCCAGTGGGCAAATCTCTCTTTTTTGCTCTGTTCGGATTCAAATATAGCCCGTGACTCATCGAATAATATGCTTTTATATTCATGCAGTGTTTACTCAGCACTTTCATTATCATTACCACTAAGAAGGTCATGTTTTATATGAACGATAAAATTAGCGAAAGTGAAATTGTACCCTATTTTTCGGAAGGTGCAGATTCCACTGGGGCATTTCAATACTCCCAATTTTACCAGCGCACGCCTGTGGAAGATGAAATGTTTTCAGTAGAACGACTATCCTCTTCAGTGGAGGTCAGCTATTTCAATCTTGGTGTTGGCTGGAGTGACTCAGAAATTCTTCAGAATACCACTCTCGGATTTGACTATACCGCCTATGATTCAGATTTTCTGATCCCGGCAGGTCAGACGCTGAATTTTTACGTTATGACTGATGCCTCAACCAGTGGAGACTTTTCTCTCAGTTTTTATCCGGCAACGGAAAAATCTACGGATATCTCCCTCCCGGCCGGATCGGGAGAACGTAAATTGCTGACCACGTTAATCGCTGAAACCTACGAATCTTTTACATTATCCATGCTGAAGTCATCAGAATACCCTGTAACCGTGGAACTTGAAGATACCACGGGTAACATCATCGGGCAATTCCAGTTCGAATCAGCGAACAATCAATATTTAGCCGAGAATTGTACATGGAAAGGGTATAATCTTGATTTTACAATGGAGCCAGGAGAGTCCTTTAATTTTTATGCAATCAACAGCACTATTTCAGGAAATCCTGTTCAGGTGAGTTTTTATCTCCAGACATGGGAAGTCCAGAGCGATACTGTCGGATTTGTTCTTCCCGCCGATACCTCATCACATATTATCTACACCCGAACTTCGCCAACCCGTGAATATATGGCTGTCGCTTATATTGAAGAGAGCACTGCAGTGCCTGTAACTCTCGAAATTAATAATGGGAGTCAGAGTATTCAGCATACCTTCACATTTTCCGGTGAGCGGTGGTACCCTGATAATTTTTTACTGACAGAGTTTGGACAGCAAAGCACATTTGCATTAGTTAACAACACCATCCCTCTGGTAGACATTACCGGTAAATTTATGTTCAATTTCCAGGAGATGTAAATTTCATTTAGACATACAAGCAGTGAGCAGCTCCGCATGCTCTCAAAAACATGCAATAAAGCTCCAGAGAGTATAAACAGCATACTCCTGATATATTAATTTCTAGTGCAATTTAATATTTTACATATACTAAATGTTTAAATATTTAGTGATATATCGAAAGGAATAAAATTATGTTGAGTAATATAAAAGTATTGGGTCACAGAACGCAGAGTGTTGATTGTGTAATGCCTAACTCAGGGCTGAGTCGGCTTGTTGCAGTTGAGGCTGATTCGCTAAATTCGATAGAGGTGACATGGCGCTATGAAGGAGATACTGAATCTAAAATCGCCAGTACGTTTATTGATACGAAACCATCGAAACTTCTGATTGTATCTACTTCCAGTGGCGAACAGACGATTATTAATCGACGTAACTTTACTTCCGGCTGTTCTGGTTCTTATGGTATGAGCGCGATGGTCGCATTGAAGAATGATATGTCATTGTCCCCGTGGGGAGATGCATATACAAATGGAGCATATCCGCAAATCCCTCAGGAAGATAATCATACCGTTATCACATTGACCGGGGGGACTGACTGCTTCTCTGCTATTCGCCAGGATGGTTCAATCTTTTCATGGGGAGAATCACACTATGGTGGCGTTCTCCCGACTGAGTTGACAGCCAGAACTGATATTGAAGATGTGCATTATTATGCTGACGGGATAGTGCTGGCAAAAAATGTGCCTCATCTTGTATTATGGCCTGGCAATATCTCTCTGCCGCCAGATTATATTGCTAATATGGATAATATCATTGATGTCAGAATCAATGGTAATGATGGCTGTGTATTAACCTCAGATGGGAAAGTCCATGCATGGGGCAATAGCTTCATTAGTTCTATTCCACTTGATATTGCTCAGCTCAGTGATATTGTCAGTATTCATGTTAATGATGCTGCCTGCGTTGCGCTAAGGGCTACAGGGGAGCTGGTAGGATGGGGGTATGAGGCCTGCGGTGGTGTTATTCCTGATAGTGTAAAATCGCTGACTGATATTGAAAAAATTATTTGTGGTAATGAATCCTTTTGTGTTCTGCGCGCTTCCGGGGCTGTTATATCCTGGGGGACTGCAACAGATGGCGGTTTTACCCCGGAAAACATCCTGGCGCGTTCCGATATCAGCGATGTGATTTATACCTCCGGCGTTAATCAGCCACCTTTCAGCATGAACTCGGCATTTGTTGCAATTTGCAATGATGGTTCATTGTGCGCATGGGGGGGATTGCAGGAGGTGGTTAATGTACCGGTAGTGACCGATGTCATATCTCTTTCCTCCTGCCTCTCTAACTGTTGTGCACTCAAAAAAGATGGTTCAGTGATTTCATGGGGCCAGGAGATAGATCAAACTCCTGTAGATGAATTATTGCATAACGTCTGTGCGGTTTATGCGGGTTCGAAATCTTTTATCGCCCTGAGAGAAGACAATACTATTGTTGTCTGGGGTGATCCGCGTGAAGGTGGGGATATGACAGCAATTCCTGCAGACATTCAGGGCAATGTTTCATATTACTATTCTTGATCGTTACATATGTTCATGAATGGTGACCGCCTATAGTATGCATCGGGAGCGGTAATAGCATTTGGGCAGATCGCTGAATAACGTTGGTAGAATTGGAAGTGGAATGACCACGCTCAGGTAGACAGTGTCGCCGAGTTTGAAGGGTTTGTCTGCGGGTCTGAGCTTGCGGATAGCAGTATCAGTGAGTGCCATAGCGGGGGGCTCCATTCGTTCAACGAACCGTGAGGCCCCCGATTAAACCCCAAAAACTACAGATGTCAAAAAACCCGGTAATCCTTATCAGGATAACCGGGTCAATCTAACCGCTTGTTTTTATAACGCATTAAGACTCACTGAGATGTCTTAATACTAAAATCTGGCTCCTCTGACTGGACTCGAACCAGTGACATACGGATTAACAGTCCGCCGTTCTACCGACTGAACTACAGAGGAATCGTTGTGGAGGGTTATCTTAGCGGCGAAAAATCTTTTGTCAAACCCCAATTCCATCATTCGTATTCAATCAACTGGCGCTTCTGCCAACGATTTGTTGCAACTGTAGACATTTTAATCGCAAAAAGCTTTGCAGCTTTTCCGATTCTCCCTCATCATTTGAAATGAAGTTTCAACTTTCTTCCTAAGGTCCATTTTGAACGTCTCCGCTGCTTTACGCCAGGCTGTCGCTCGCACCCCCTGGTATGCCAAACGCAAGAGCTACAAAGTGCTTTTCTGGCGAGAGATTACCCCGCTTGCTGTGCCCATTTTTCTGGAAAATACCTGTGTTCTGCTGATGGGCGTACTCAGTACGTTTTTGGTCAGTTGGTTGGGTAAAGAGGCGATGGCGGGTGTGGGTCTGGCCGACAGTTTTAATATGGTCATCATGGCATTTTTTGCCGCGATCGATCTTGGTACGACGGTCGTAGTGGCTTTTAGTCTCGGTAAGCGCGATCGAAAGCGGGCCCGCGCGGCAGCCAGACAATCTCTGGTGATCATGACGCTGTTCGCCGTGATTCTGGCGGCAGTGATTCATTATTTCGGCGCGCAGATTATCAATGTGGTGGCCGGTGAAGCGACACCAGACGTGAAGGCTCTTGCGCTGACTTATCTTGAGTTAACGGTGATCAGCTATCCAGCGGCGGCGATAGCCCTGATTGGTAGCGGCGCGTTTCGCGGTGCGGGAAACACAAAAATTCCGCTGCTGATTAATGGCGGGATGAACATCCTCAATATCCTTATCAGCAGCATCCTGATTTACGGGATTTTTTCCTGGCAGGGGCTGGGGTTCATGGGCGCAGGCCTGGGGTTAACTATCTCACGCTATATTGGCGCCGTGGCCATCATCTGGGTGCTGATGATTGGCTTTAATCCGGCGCTGCGGATAACGCTGAAGAGCTATTTTAAGCCGCTTAACTTTGCCATCATCTGGGAAGTGATGGGGATCGGTATTCCGGCCAGTATAGAATCGGTCCTGTTCAACGGCGGTAAGCTGTTAACGCAGATGTTTGTTGCCGGTATGGGAACCAGCGTGATTGCCGGGAATTTTATCGCCTTTTCAATTGCCGCGCTGATTAACCTGCCGGGCAACGCCCTGGGGTCGGCATCAACCATTATTACCGGGCGACGGCTGGGTAACGGACAAATTGCCCAGGCGGAAATTCAACTTCGCCACGTATTTTGGCTTTCTACTATTGGCCTTACGGCAATTGCCTGGCTAAGTGCGCCGTTTGCCGGGCTGATGGCATCGTTCTATACCCACGATCAGGAAGTAAAAAACGTGGTTGTTATCCTGATTTGGCTCAACGCGGCATTTATGCCTATATGGGCGGCATCGTGGGTTTTGCCCTCTGGATTTAAAGGCGCGCGCGATGCCCGTTATGCGATGTGGGTATCAATGTTGGGAATGTGGGGCTGTCGCGTGGTTGCCGGTTACATACTGGGCATTGAGCTTGGCTGGGGAGTGGTGGGGGTCTGGATGGGGATGTTCTTCGACTGGGCGGTGCGTGCAGCACTGTTTTACTGGCGGATGGTCAGTGGTCGATGGCTGTGGAAATACCCGCGCCCGGAATACGAAAAGGTGACAAAATCACCCGTTGCGTCCGAATAAACGACGAAATGAAGAATATTTCGGCAAACAGACAGGATTGCGCATTCTGGCTTTGACAATGACCGTGGGCATCGCTAATATGCGCCCCGTTCACACGATTCCTCTGTAGTTCAGTCGGTAGAACGGCGGACTGTTAATCCGTATGTCACTGGTTCGAGTCCAGTCAGAGGAGCCAGATTTTAGTATTAAGACATCTCAGTGAGTCTTAATACGTTATAGAAACAAGTAGTTAGATTGACCCGGTTGTCCTGGTAAGGATTGCCGGGTTTCTTGACATCTGTAGTTTTTGGGGGCTTAATCGGGGGCCTCACGGTTCGTTGAACGAATGGAGCCCCCGCTATGGCACTCACTGATACCGCTATCCGCAAGCTCAGACCCACAGACAAACCCTTCAAACTTGGCGACAGTTCTGGACTGTACCTGCTGATCAAACCTAATGGCTCAAAACTCTGGTACATGAAGTACCGCATTGACGGGAAAGAGAAGAAGCTGGCCTTTGGCCCCTACCCGGATGTTTCCCTGCTTACGGCACGCCAGCTCCGCGATGCGGCACGCAGTAAAATGCGTGCGGGGGTCGACCCCGCCGTTGACAAAAAAATCGCGCAACAGAAAAAGAAAAACGGACAGACATTCCGCCAGATCGCCATGAACTGGCATGCCGATCACCGGCGCTGGTCTGAACACTATGCGACGACCATCCGGCGCAGGCTGGAAATGTATGTTTTCCCGGATATCGGGGACAGATACATCGATCAAATCGTCACGGAAGATCTGCTGTTTACTCTGCGTAAGGTGGAGAACAAAGGCTTTCTGGAGATCACTACACGGTTGAAAAATTACGTTACCGAGATCATGCGTTATGCGGTGAAAAAGCAGTTAATCAGGTCAAACCCGGCGCTGGATCTGGACGGTGAATTTACGCCGCCGGAAACACAGCATTACCCGGCCCTGCCGCTTGAGAAACTACCAGAATTATTATCCCGGACGGATAACTACTGCGGCAGGCTGCTGACGAAATATGCCATTAAGCTGTCGCTGCTGTTTTTTGTGCGCTCCAGCGAACTGCGTTTTGCCCGCTGGAGTGAAATCGACTGGCAGCAAAAGCTGTGGGTGATCCCGGAGGAACGCGAACAGATCGAAAACGTGCGCTTCTCTTACCGGGGTTCGAAAATGAAAATTCAGCACATTGTGCCGATGTCGGACCAGGCGATTGCGATACTGAAACAGATCGAGGCCCTATCCGGGCATCTGGCATTTATCTTCCCCGGCGAATACGACCAGGATAAGTGCATGAGCGATAACACCGTGAATAAGGCGCTACGCGTGATGGGCTACGATACCAAAAAAGAGATCTGCGGCCACGGTTTCCGGGCGATGGCGTGCAGTGCACTGAGTGAGTCGGGATTGTGGAGTAAAGAAGCCATTGAAAAACAGATGAGCCATCAGGAAAGGAACAGCGTGCGTGCCGCCTATATTCATAAAGCTGAATATCTGGAGGAGCGGATCAGTATGATGCAGTGGTGGGCTGATTATCTGCATGCAAATACCGAGCAGTATGTGTCGCCTTACCAGTATGCAGGAAATCTGAAGGGAGTCTCATAACAGGGAGATTTCTGGGTTCCGTCGTTCTTTGCCCCTTACTGAGGCAAAGAAGCCATTCACGATCTGCCCACGAATTGTCCGGGATTCAGTTCCGGAACGCAGCTGAACCCTGTCTTTTTTTAAGTTCATATTATGAACAAAATTGCGCATTGAATCTGAAGGAGCAATGGTCACCTTGTCAGTAGGTCAGCATAATGAGAAAAGCATCCTGATTAAATTACAGTTTATTTTGCTGTGATACCAATATTACGCACTCAGGAACTCCATGAGTGTTGAAGATCCGCATTATATCGGGTTAAACCAGCCGAAGCTGTTATTCAATAAATATTTATAAATATTAATTTACCCCATCATGAATTTGTTTGCTTTTTGTTTCAAAACATTCTTTAAAAATCATTAAAGCGTGACTGGTCGCACTGTCTGCACATTCTAGTTAAACCAGAATAAAATAACAAAAGTGAGCCATCAAGTCAGCGAAAAATCTGGCTTTACTGTCATGCAATAATATAGCTTCAGATGTCGCCTTTATATTTATTGTCTGTTCATGCCATTCCAACAGATTCATTGATATGTTGTACATAAATATTAAAAACACTTCATTATTTCACTATTAAATTATTTTTTCGGTTAGTGATATTTTGATAATCCAGTCTCTTAATGCTAATGGATGGTCTGAAATATGAAGTTTTTTACCCACGCTAACGCATCTTTTACAGATACTCATATCCGTCGCCGAGCCTTATTTGCAGGCTGCGGCGCTCATGCGGCGCACGATGGTCTGACGGATGTTATCTACGTTTTATTGCCGCTCTGGCAGGCCCAGTTCTCCATGAGTTATGCCTGGCTTGGCCTGTTACGCGGCTCATATTCCGGGATGATGGCAATTTCCCAGTTATCGGCGGGTTCGCTGGCCAGACGCTGGGGACGCGAACGTCTGCTGGTCATCGGGACTGCACTGGTGGGTGTTGCCTGGCTCCTTGCGGGAATGGCTGGCGGCTTAACCATGTTGCTGCTGGCGCTTTTGCTGGGCGGCCTGGGCGCCAGCGTTCAGCATCCGCTGGCATCCTCGCTGATCACCGACGCCCATAAAGCTGGCGGCGGGGTTAAAGAGGCGCTGGCGCAATATAACTTCGCCGGTGATATCGGCAAAACCCTGCTGCCGGGGCTGGTCGGCATATTGCTGGCGGTGATCAGTTGGCGGGAAAGCGCCGCATTGTTGGGTGTATTCGGCCTTGCCGCTGCGGGACTGTTGTGGTGGTTGCTCCCATCAAAACCTGTTCATTCGGATATGACGGCCAAAGCCATCAGCATTGCCCCTGGTATTGCGTCCACCCGGGGACTCTATGTGCTAACCGTTATCGGCACGCTCGACAGCGCGGCACGCATGGGGTTTCTGACATTTCTGCCATTCCTGCTGAAAGGGAAAGGCGCAGGAATCACCGCGACAGGTCTGGCGCTGACGCTGTTATTCGTCGGCGGCGCGTTCGGTAAATTGTTTATCGGCTATGTGGGCGCACGTATCGGTATGGTGAAAACGGTGTGGCTGACGGAATTCACCACAGCGGTATTGATAATCATGGCGGTATACCTGCCCTTTCTGGCCCTGATGATGATGTTGCCAGTGCTGGGACTCATGCTGAACGGTACATCGTCAGTGCTGTATGGTGCGGTGCCGGATTTGGCGGGAAGGAAGAATATCGAACAGGCGTTCGCCATCTTTTACACCGGAACCACCGGAGGAGGCACACTAGCGCCAATATTGTTTGGCCGCGTCGGTGATATCTCCGGGATCCCCTATGCCATCATGCTGTTGGCTGCCACATTGTTGCTGACGCTGCCTCTGGCCTGGTATGTCGGTAGACGCCAGGAAGCGTGATTAACCGGCAGCCTCAGATCCCCTGCAACTTTAATGAGGATAAACAAAATGAAGACTGGCAAACCACCTCCCGGCAGGTTATCCCATCGCGCACTTAAGCTCAGTGCACCGGGAACGTCCAGCATGCGCAGTAAAGCTAATGCGCTGAAAGAGAGCGGCGTTCGAATTATCAACTTTGCCGCAGGTGAACTGGCATTCGATGCCTGCCAGTATATGAAAGCGGGCGCTATTGATGCGGTAAACGGCGCAAAAAACCGCTACACACCGCCGCTCGGATTACCGCAATTGCGCGAAACAATCTCGCGCCACGTCAGCCAGCGGTGTGGCATTCCGGTCGCCGCCAGTGAGATTGCTGTTACCGCAGGCGCCAAGCAGGCGTTATTCAACACCGCAATGGTGTTGCTTAATCCCGGTGATGAGGTGATTGTGCCGCGACCTTACTGGGAGACATTACCCACGCAAATCCAGCTGGCTGGGGCCACTCCCATATTTGTTGATACACGGGATGATAACTATCACCTGAGCTGCCGGGCCGTTGAAATGGCACTGACGCCTCGCACCAGAATGATTGTGATTAACACGCCCAATAACCCCGCCGGTACGGTATACCAAAGAGAGCAGCTCACAGAGACCGGTAAACTAGCTTTAGAACACGGCCTGTGGGTGGTTTTTGACGAATGCTACCGTACACTGCTCCGTCCTCCTCACGAACATCACAATATTCTGTCTCTGGTTCCGGCACTGAAATCACAAACGATTCTGGTGGATTCTTTCTCCAAAAGTCTGGCGGTTACCGGATGGCGGGTGGGGTACGCCTGCGGGCCATCCGATGTCATCACCGCCATGCATAATTTGCAGGGCCACACAACATCCAATCCCAACAGCCTTGCTCAGTGGGCAGCGCTGGATACCCTGAACGCAGACACCCGCGCTTTCACGGATGAAGTGAACCAGTTTCTCGAAACGCAACGGCAGGTAGCCTGCTCGCACCTGGACCGAATCGACAGTATCAGATACGCCCCTGCAGAGGGCGCATTCTATCTGTATATCGATATTTCCCGTCTGTCAGGACGCCGTCACTATGACACCAGAATTTGTGATGTCGAACATCTTGCCGACCTGCTATTGAGCGAAGCCCATATCGCCGTGGTTCCAGGCTCCGGGTGCGGAGATCCTGGCAGCATCCGAATTTCATATGCCGTAAGCCACGCTGAGTTAATCGAAGGATTAACTCGATTTGAACAATTCATATCCAAACTCGTTGCAGACTAAAAACCTGAATGAGTACCTCACGGTCACAGCATGGCGGTATGTGCTGAGGCTATTGCCACTTCAGTAAGGAGAGATATCGTGGAAACGTTAAAAGACACTTTTACCGATTACGTTAGTCTGGCTCTTGTTGATGTCAAGGACAGACATCTTGTTGAAGCACTGACCAGTGGATTTCACCACCATAGAGATAAGTTAAATAAGTACTGCAGCACTTATGAATACATCACATCCGGCAACTGGACAACCTCCTCCCTTTGTACATTTTTCTGCGGCTGGCGTAGCCCGGATGGCGCGGCTCATGCCGTTTCCGCCATCATTGTCCGCCTTCTTCAGGAGTCGGAACCCATGAGCGATGATAACCGTTTAAACATGCTGGAGGCAGCCCGGCATTGTGGCGAGATTATCGTCGAGGACGTCGGGCTTGGTGAGATGCGCGCTCACTTACACCATTCAAAATTGTATCACCGCATGGCCTCAGCCATTTGCGACTCTGACAACTGGCGTCTTCAGGATCGGTTCCTCGATCCTCTCACGACCGAGTTTTCCGCCTGGGTCGGGCAAAAAAGACCACTGGCACAGGATCTCACCGAAGCGATTGAGATGATGATGCTGACTGAGCTATTTAATACGGGCGAATACAATCTGATGACGCCGATGTGGAAACGCTGGCTTCAGGAGGTTCGAGGTCATTCATCCGCAGAAGCCAGTCGCATAGCAACCTTCCTTAGCGCCCATTGTGGACGTGTGGAGGCCCGGCATTTTCAACATGCAACGGAAGCGCTATGTCTTTATACCGCGGCTACCGGGCAACAGATTAATTATCAGCGTATCGAAAATCTGTCCCGGGAGTACGTTGCCAGAGCCTGTGAACACCTGGAGAAGATGGCGGCAGTATTAAAACACGAAACCGTATCCGTCGATTGATTCAGGCAGAAACTAACATCAATCAACGTTTATTCAGGGATAAAAGAGGCTCAGAGCGTATGGTTAACAATAATGTTTTCAGATCCGATCTGGCTACTCTGTTCAACGGCAAACGGTGTCTTCGGGTACTTGAGGCGCACAGCCCGCTCTCTGCTCTGCTGGCTGAACATACCCGCCTCGAATTAGTCACCGGAGAGCATGTTTCATATGATGCTATCTGGTCGAGTTCGCTCACCGATTCGACACTGCGCGGCCTGCCAGATATTGAAATACTCACGCCCGGTAACAGGCTGCATGGTATTCACGAGATATTTGATGTGTGTTCCATGCCGTTAATATATGACGCAGATACCGGAGGGAAACCAGAGCATTTCGCCATTTATATCAAAATGCTCGAGCGGGCTGGTGTGGCGGCGGTTGTGATTGAAGATAAATGCGGGCTGAAAAAAAACTCTTTGCTGGGTAACTCCGTCAGACAGGACCAGGAATCTGTCGAATCATTTTGTGAAAAAATCCGCATTGGGTGCGCCAGCCGGGAGCGCCAAAATATGATGGTTATTGCAAGATGCGAAAGCCTGATTCTGGATAATGGCATGGCTGACGCTATTGCGCGCAGTATGGCTTACGTTGAAGCTGGCGCTGACGCGATCGTCATTCACAGCCGTGAAAAGGATGGACGGGAAATCCTTGAGTTCGCGAAGTTGTTTCTCCAGACCGGCGTGCAGGTTCCACTGATCTGTATACCAACCAGCTATACCCATTTGCGGTTTGATGATCTGGAGAATGCTGGATTTAATGCCGTCATTTATGCCAATCATATGCTGCGTGGCGCTTACCTGGCGATGCGTAATATCGCAGTTGGCATCCTG
This sequence comes from Citrobacter amalonaticus, assembly GCF_037053465.1. Classification (GTDB taxonomy): domain Bacteria; phylum Pseudomonadota; class Gammaproteobacteria; order Enterobacterales; family Enterobacteriaceae; genus Citrobacter_A; species Citrobacter_A amalonaticus_H. The sequence continues at coordinate 14,799 of NZ_JBALIF010000003.1, read as the reverse complement.
GCGAATGGCCGGACTCAGGAGATGGAGCCTTCCTGTCTCGGTATCGATGAGATCCTCGACCTGGTGCCTGGGACCAGATTGTAAAAAAGGTCTATCAGGCATGATGTTCTCATGACATGCCTCATTAGAACATCATGCCTGGCCACATCTCGGTCTGCAGACCTGCCGTCATTCCAGCCTGTCGTCTTGCATCTCCACCGGCAAGCGATACTGCAGTAGCTGAGAAACCTGCTGCAGCTAACCAGCAAAGGGAGCCAGGGATTCGGCAATGACTTTGCGCGAACAGAATGAATTACAGTAGTACCAGCCAGAATGGCAGGATATTAGCCAGAGGAATCTGTTGTAATCACTGGCGGCAGCCAGCTGCGGTAGCCGAAAGCGCGTCGTCCATACACAATCAGGGCCAGCCCCAGAATCAGGGCTGTAACCAGAATGAGAGTGATAATTTGCAGCGGCATAAAATGGCCGGAAAGCAAGGATACCAGTGCGCCACTGGCCGGTACGGAACACATATTCATCAGACCGATCAATCCCATGGTTTTGCCCAGATGCGCCTGCGGAATAACCTGACTGCGAACGGTGCGCAGATAAACGCTGAATGCGCCGTCAAAGGCCATCAGCACCGCATATCCGGCGAGATACATCGCATAATTAACGGACAGAGACATTACCGCTCCGGCAAGGATCATCGTACAGAAAGAGAGTGTTCCCAGGGATGACAGGCCAAACCGATGAGTAAATCGCGGCACAAAAAAGAACGCCACAACGGTAACGATGGCGGCGGTTGTCTGCAATGCGCCAAAATAACTGTCTGCCAGCTTAAATTCCTGCAGGATCACCGCCGCGCTAATGACCAGTGCTGCGCCATACACCAGATTCACGACCCAGGTGAGCGCGCAAAGGTGCAACAGGATTTTATTCTGTTGCAGTACCTTTAATGCCGTGCGATTGGATTCAATAATCGTACCGAACCCGATTTTTTCCGTCACATTCAGATCATGCGTTTTCAGGAAAAGATAATTTACCGCCGAAACAGCAAACAGCACCGCTGCGACAAGCAAAATACTGTCAATTCCGCCGTAAGCCGAAATCGCCACCGCTATCGCAGGCCCCATAACCATCGTGATCTGGTCGACACCCTGTAATATCGAATTGGCTTTGGGCAAATTACAGGCCGGAATATGGCGCGGCAACATCGCGTCGGTGGCGACAAAATTCAGAACATAGGCAACCGACAGCAACGCCATCATCACGGCGAGAATGGCAAACGTTGCGCTGGGCAGCCAGGTGAGCGCCATAAATGCAACCATCATCAGTACCGCACGCGCCAGATCCACATTGAAGAAGATAAACCGCGGTTTAATACGATCGGCCATAAAACCGGATAGCGGGAAAAAGAGGATGCGCGGCAACCACTCAATCATAAACGCCAGTGATGAAAAAGTGAGTGATCCTGTGGCCTTAAGGATGGCCAGTGGAACAGCAAACAGTAAGAACTGATCGCATAGCGCCCCCATAAAACGGGAGAAGACGAAACGCTTTAAGCCAAAGTTGTCACCGTGCATAGAATCTCCTTAATCCACTATCAGGCATGACGAAAGGTAAACAGCGAGCGGGCGTATTCATCCGCAGCCTGCAAGTGCTCGCGGAATCCCATTTCCGGCTCACGATTTGCCCAGAAAAACTCTACTGAACCTTCGCGGGTCTTCCACGATTCCAGCGGCTTCGAGACATCCAGAGGTTTTGCAGTGATCTGCATGTTAACGATGTAATCCGGCAGACTGGCCGGTAGCGTGATCTTTTCAATCACTCCCGCAGGCGCTTTGATAAAAGCCACAGCGCTTAGCCCTTCTGACGTCAGTGATGCTGGCAACGGCTTTAGTGCATTCAGATGGCTGCGTACATGCAGTTCATAAGGGTTTATGCCATAACAACGTTCGATTAAATCCATAATGGCGTCGCCGCCAGTACGTGCGCCCACTTCGATGATTTTTATTTCGCCCTTCGGTGTTATCCGGGCTTCAAAATGAGCCATTCCGTAGCGGATCCCAAGAACATGACAGGCGCGTTCGGCGATGTCGCGTAGTTGCGCATTGCCCGAATGCACTGAAGGCATACTGTGGCCGACTTCGACAAAATGTGGTTCCTCGCCGAGATATTTATCCGTGACGGCAACGGCCCGGTGATAGTTATCCTGATTAATCACCTCAACGCTGACTTCCTGCCAGGCCGGAACATACTCCTCCACCTGAAACAGATCCTCCGGCGCATGTGACTCGCCATTCAGGGAAATCACATCGGCCACACTGCGGGAAAAAGCCCGTTCAATATCTTCCTCACGAGTGATTTTCAGTACACCCAGACTCCCGGCCATTTCACGGGGTTTGATAACGACGGGCAGGCCAATATCGGTGATGTGGTTCTTTAACTCTTCCAGAGTACTGAATGCGGCAAAGCGCGGTACGGGTAACCCGGCATCATGTAGCAATTGCTTCATGACAAATTTGTCGCGACAGCGGTGAATCGTCTCCCGACTGTTTCCCGCCAGACCATAATATTCCGTCAACAGGCTGGCGGCCCGCACGGTAAAGTCGTTCATCGGAATAGCGGCTACAGGTGTGGCCCCTGTTTTTTTCTCGTATTCTTTTACTGCGTCCAGGACGGCCTGCTCATCGGCCACATCGCCGGGCAAGTAGCCATCAAAAAACTTGATTGTGGGGGTCATGCGGTTTTTCGCCATCGTCAGCACACGCATTCCTCCCGAGGCGCGTAACGCACCTGCAAGTACACGTTCACGCAGTGCAAACTCTCCGCCTAACACCAGGATATAACGGTTTTCCATCGACATTCTCCGGCTAACAGAGGGGATACCAGTGCATCCCATCAGGTTAAAGGTCTTTGCCCAGCGTCCAGCCGCCGTCAATAACCAGCGTGGTGCCTGTGACAAAATGTGTTTGTAATGAGGTCAGATAAAGCGCCGCATCAACGACATCCTGAGTCTCACCCAGGACAGGTAAAAACTGCCCGCGCCGTATTTTTTCAAGCTGTCCGGCATCGTGATAATAGGATTCCGTGAGCGGTGTGCGGATAACGCCAGGTGCAATGGCATTGACGCGAATACCGTATTTGCCATACTCCAGCGCCAGTTGCTTCGTCAGGCCGATAACGGCATGTTTGGATGCCACATAGGCAGTGCGGTCAGGTTCACCCATCAGACCAGAAACTGACGCCATATTGACCACGTTGCCGGGGCGTTGCTGACTCACCAGTTGCTGGCAAAATGTGCGGCCAGCAATAAAGCTGGCGGTGACGTTAAGCGCAAATACATGCTCCCATTGCGCCAGAGTCAGGCTGGCAATACTGCATATTTCGCGGGTGCCTGCGCAGTTAATCAGGATGTTATTTGTTTCGCTATATTCTGCGGCTTCAAACAAAGTTGTGAGGCGGGACGAATCCGTAATATCTAACTGGTGATGCCGATAGGACAGTTCCCCATCAAAAACAGAAGATGAACGATCAATACCGATAACCTGATAGCCCTTGTCCAGAAAGGCGCGTGTCAACGCACGACCAATTCCGCTGGACGCGCCCGTAATAAATGCTTTATCCATCAGGCCGGGCCCTCGTCATTACGCTGGAAAGTAATCAAAACGATATCGCGCAGCGCCATACCGCTGTTTTCCCGCACACCGACAGGCGTGACAGCATGATATTTGTCATGATTAACAACCAGCGTGTCGAAAGGCTGTTCAAGCCGAAGAACCCGTTCAATACAGTGAGCGTTACTGGCGATCAGATTGTCGCCGCCAAGCATATTGGGTGTTGCGTTAATGAGGTGGATAAAAACAATATCTTCATCATCCTTGTGCAGCCACACCGGAGAGCTGAAGGCAGGAGCATCAATCGTCGCCTGATAGCGAAACAGATGAATACCGATGGTCAGATTATCCAGTGATCCGGCATGTCCGTATGCTTCTACCTGACGAATGTCATCCGTCAGCAGGGTTTGCAGCAGTCTGTTCCCGGTGATACTTTCAGGCAGCAACGGATAGTCACGCACAATACCGCCAGTATCCGGGTTATATGCTTTTGTTTGCTTATAGGGAACAAACTTACCGAACAGTAATTCTCCGTTATTTTCGCGTCGACACTGCGCATAGCCTCGCCAGCGATTTCCCGGAGAATAAGGATCGAGGGTCAAATGTTCAAAACCCTGTTTAAATACTGCCAGATCTTTATCATACTCTATTTTATTATTGGTCGTTTTATTCCTGAGGGAGATATAGTATTCCCCCGGAATAAATGCGTAACCTTTTTCGGAAAGATGCCGTGCATATTCCATGATATATATATCCATGTTTAAATAGATTTAAATATGATCAGATATGTTGATAAACAATATCAGGTCCAGTAAACCACTTTTCGATCATTTAACTTACCAATAAATCGCCCGGCAGTCAGGCGGCTTCCATCACTGATGCTGCTGACGCCATGCAAATGGCAGGCATTCATAAAATAAATATCCCCGACATTGAGCTGCACTGAAAGCGATTCAATATTACCCAGCAAATCTGGCGGGTAAGGATAACCAGTACGGGAGACCCCAAGACGCTCACGACTCTCGTTATCCGGGATCATATTCCAGATTTGTAACTGCCCGCCCTCTTTGGCTGCCTCAAGACAAACGTTATAGGCTGTAACAGTCTGCGTACAGGCAATCTCGAAATCGTCCTCCCTGGCAAAATAGACCTGTGCAATATCTTCATGCGGCATCAGGGACATCGCACCATTATCCAGCCAGCGACGGAACGTGGCAAAACAGGCATAGCCATTTTTAAAACGCGCCGGGCCAAAGTGAACGTTCTGCGCCAGAAATCCTGTTTCCAGCGTTGAGTGAAGGAATAAAGATTCAATGCCTTGTTCATCGGTTACAGTCATCAGACCGATGACGTCCTGATTGACCCGGTTAACTTCGCGTATGTACTGTTCACCATTACGGGAGAACTGGGTGGCTCCAACCTGATAAGTCAGCACATAGCCATCATCGGGTCGATTGCCACCATTTTCAGCGACCATGTGATTGAATTTATCCGCTACAGCATGGCAGACGTTTTTATCGGCATAATTACGAATAATATAGAGAACCTTGCCATTATGGTGCCCATTACAAATAATGTTTTTCACAATGGAAAAGTCGATCTCTCCGTTTGTTGACTCCAGATAACCAAAATTAGTTTTCGATGAGCCAGTTATTTGTTTTTCCCCTGATTTTACTGCTGATAATGTATTCATAGTATGTCCCTGTGTGTAGAGTAATTATTTCAGATAAATAAAGGAGACCAGAGCATGCCTCCATCGGCCCAGAGTTTATTATCCCGGCGAGGTTGTTTTAATAAGGAATATTTACCCAGATGACGTTCAAAAATATCACCGTAGTTTCCGGTATGGATAATGATGTTGCGAATAAAATCCGGCAGCAGGCCAAGGCGCTGACAGATCAGCTCATCCGGGCAGAGGAAAGTTCGCAGATAGCCGGAAGGATTGTGGCTTTTTTCATTGATGTTCAGCCTGTCCAGCCCCAGATTTTCTGCCTCAATTAACGCACGCATTATCCAGCAAACGGCAGTGCGCCACTGTGGATCCTCTGCGGTGACAGCCGGGGCCATAGCTTCAAGTGAAATACGATCATCCAGAATCAGATGCTGCTCACTATCGGGCAGTTGCACATGCTCGCCAGCCAGAAGATAGCTGTCCAGGCAGTAAATGTCACACTCACCATGTTGATAAGCCTGGCGAGCCTGCTGCGGAGAATCAAACTGGATAATTTCACAGGATAAATTCAGCGCGGTAAAATAGCGTATCAGATTCTCTTCTGTGGTAGAGCCACGCATCGCGGCAATGCGTCTGCGGCGAGTGAACTGCGCCTTTGGTATAGCGTCTGTCAGATTGCTGCGCGACGTCATTAATACTTCGCCATCAAACAGCATCGGATGGACAAAACTGATACCAAATTCAACTTCACGCCGAAAGGTAACGCTTGAATTAAATGTTCCCAGGTCAATGACGCCGTCGTGCAATGCCTTAAACCGATCCGCCGACTGCAAAGGCAGAAAATTAATTTTGTTATCGTTACCCAGAACCGCAATGGCAACCGCGCGCGCCAGGTCGATATCGAATCCATCCCAGCGCTGATGAATAGAGTCATACAGCGAAAGCCCTTTAAAGCCCAGACTCACGCCGACATTAAGTACATCATGCTGCTTAATACGGCTAACGACAGATGTTTCAGACATAGATCACCGCTGGAGATAGTTTATGATGGTAAGATTTACGACACATACTCCGCTGTTAAACATCATACTGTTCCGTGCCGGACTGACTAGACAGTTGAAAAGCAAAAGAGCTATGCATGAAGAACATAAATGAGTTAACCGAAGTCCTGTCTGGCCTGACGCTTTTTGTGCAGGTGGTTGAGAAAGGAAGTTTTTCCGCCGCAGGCCGGGCGCTCTCAATGTCTCCGTCTTCGGTCAGCAGGATGATCGACAGGCTGGAGAAACGCCTGAATTTGATCCTGTTCACCCGAACCACCCGTGCGTTATTGATTACTGAAGCAGGTCAGGAAATATACGGACAGGCACTAACCGTGATCGCCACCACGAATGCTTTATTTTCCCGGGCAGACAGCTACAGTGATAAACCCAGAGGGTTACTGCGTATTACTGCGCCAAATACGCTGGGGAAAATTCTGCTCACGCCGTTTCTTCCTGGTTTTTTACGTTGTTACCCGGAAATTAATGTAGAACTGAATCTTACCGACAGGCTGGTGAATCTGACCCATGAAACCTACGATCTCGCATTACGTGTGACAGAGACGCCCCCTGTAAATATGGTGGCGCGAGCGCTGATGCCCGTCGATTATGTTCTGGTTTGCGCGCAAGGGTACGACATGGAATTGCCTGAAACTCTGGCTAACCTGAGCCAGCACAATATTTTCTTTCCCGGCGATCCCCGGTTTCATGGTGAATGGCGCTTCTGGTTGCATGACCACCAGGAAAGCGTGCTGCTTACTCCGCGCCTGATGATCAATAACAGCGATGCAATGATTGATGCGATTTTGCAGGGAGTCGGTATTGCTCTTATCCCCACATTTATTGCCGCCCGTTATCTGCACAATGGTCAACTGAAACGGGTACTACCGGACTGGCGTATTGAGAATCCGATACCAGCGACCGCATGGGCCATTACGTTGCCCAGCCGTTTATTGCCTTTGAAAACGCGGGTGTTTATTGATGATTTTATGGCGTGGTTAAAAACGACCAGAGAACCAGGCGGTAATACAGATTGATCGTTGTTACGTCACAAAAAGCCTTTATTCATCATTTTTTTGTTGCTAGATAACGAAATTAAAGTCTGTTGCACCAGAATCTGAAAAGGCCAAAAGATAAAGGGCTAAGGGTAAAAGCGCTAAGGGTAACAGACCTGCCCGAAAAGGCCTGAAAACCAAAAGGCAAAATAGTCCGGATAAACGATCACACCACAAATTCTCTGCCCTGTGCCTGGCGCCGCTTTTCTGTCACGCCGCAATGGACTACAATACCCGCGCAGTCCCGAAGGGGCTGCCGGGTGTAGGAACCCGTCGAAACTAACAGGCGATAATGGTTTACCGTTATCGCCCTGAACTGCCGTTGATGTGCGCAGTATATATCTGTGCACGACGTTCAATGGTGGCTCAGGCAGGGCAGCCTTCGGGCTGGCCGGTGTCCTGTTAGGCCGGTATTCCTACCCCTGTCCTGGGCCACCACCAGTCTGAGCGTAGGAACTCCAGTGGTGGCCTGTTATTCCTGACAGGAGAACACCATCATGATGGTTATTCCGCTTTCTGAACTCAGAAAAAAGCTCGATCGCCACTGCTATATGCCCCAGCCCTGTGAAGATAACGACGAACTGATCCAGCTTCTGGATATCCGGGGCCCCACTCCGGCAGGCGTCCTGCACCACGACAGCATCCTTCACTGGCTCAGTGAATCCGATCTCTGGAACGAACGTTTTCCCTCCCGCCCTCTGTCCCGCGCCGATCAATATCCACTCCGTCTTGCCCTGGAAATCCACAGCACCCTGGCCCTTGCAGAGTCCCGCACTGTCACGGCCCTGGCCGACTGCAACCATTACACCCCCGGAAAACTTCACCATCTGCGCCAGTTGCTGGCATCGGTACTCTACGGCTTTGCCCTGCGCCTGACGGAGTTCCGCTTTGACAGTGCCAACCCACAGCTTCCCGGCGGACTGTTTCCGGTTATCGACGATCTGCGCCAGCTTGCGGATGATGTCTTTAGCAATCACAACCAAAAACGGCCTGTAGAGCGTGTGGAGATGGACAGGCTGGCGACAATATTCGCCCGGATACACGTCCGCTTTGATGAATGGCTGCGCAGGCCCGATGCCCTGAAGGCTGATGAACCGCTGCTCAATACGCTGTGCGCGGTGAGTCGGGCGATGAAGTCACTGCTGCTGGATATCGCCCGTATTCGGGGCGGTGAATGGGTACAGTGAAAGGAGAAAATCATGAATCTGAAACCTGTTGAACCCGATGCCCGTGAACTGGTGGACCGCGCCCGTGTACTGACCGAAGTCATGCTGGAGAATCCTGATGAGGCCGGGCCAAACTATGTTCTGTTGCTCATTCTGGCCGAACAGCTACATCGTCTGCACGATATCTTCGAAGCGGCTGAATACCGCCGGATGCGGGAAGACAAGCTCCCTCTGTAATTTCACTGTGGCCTCCTGATTTTCAAGAGGCCATCTGCGTTCAGAAAAAATAATCACAGTCAAGGGGAAACTCTTTTTTATCAAAAAAGAGTTTCCCCTTTTCACGTCCATCGACCGGATGTAAGCTCCGGATTGCACAATGCTGTCGTTGACAGCGCCCATGCTTCATGGCCTGAAAGAAGCGCCTGAGGAACTCAGGATGGCAGCCCCTACCGGTGAATACCTCCGCAAACACCGGCTCGCAGGTCACTGCGACAGAGGTCATACTTTACCGACAATACGTCATTTCGCTGCGCCAGCTCGCTGGTCAGCATTCCACGACACCTGAAATTCCCAGGTCAATCCCTGTCCGGCTAAGGATCAGCCCCCTTTATCTTACGGGCTGCGGCCTGCATTGCCGTCAGGCTTTGCAGCCGCGTGACCGTCAATCTGCGCCAGAATCCGCGATCTTTCGCGTCCGGCCCTCAACCGGTGCGTCACTTTGCATCGCGCAAAGCGACAAAGTGACGCACAACCACCACACCGCGCCATGCCACAGTATTCAGGGCTTCTGCGCATATTCCCTAATCTGATACGTCCTTTTTGGGCCACTGTCAGCAAAAAAGAGGAGAAAAAGATCGATACCGAGGGGGGCATGATGCCCCGGAGAATTCCTGCTCTGGCAGGCAGTCCGTACCGAGTACTGGCTGAAACTCCCTATACCTCAACAAGCTGCCACTCCGGCGTGAAGGTATCGTTCTGGCGCAGCCAAAAAGCATACGCCGGAGACCGTTTGTGTTCCCAAAATCGGGGGAGAAGTGTATGGGCAAGTTAGGCGGTGAAATGAAGGCGCTGGCAAAGCATTGCGGTGGTAGCCATAAAACGGTGAACGATCGCATTCATATCGTACAGCGGTTCGACCTCCATTTACGGACGCTGAATGTTCAGATCCAGCGTGTGGCGCAGATCAAAGTTCGCCACATTGAAAACTACATTCATGAAAGACTGGCGCAGGGGATCGGCAAACGCACGCTACAGAATGAAATGGCCTCGTTGCGCGTCGTACTGCAACAGGCCGGGCGTAAGCAGGTGGCAGAGCATGAGAGACTGACAAATAAATCTCTGGGGCTTTCTGGCGCATCGCGCAATGGTACGCGGCAGGCCATCACACAGGATCATTACAGCTATGTGCTGGAAACGGCCCGTGCGAAAGATCCGGGGCTGGCGGCAGCACTGGAACTGTCTCGGCTGATGGGATTACGCTCACAGGAGGCAGTGCAAAGCACACAATCACTGAAAACGTGGAAACAGGCCGTTGAACGTGGCGATACGCACTTAACCGTGGTTTTCGGCACCAAAGGCGGACGGCCCCGCGAAACAGTGCTCCTGGATACTGGCGCAATCCAAAAAGCGCTGGAGAATGCGTTAGCTATCGCAGAAAGTCGTAATAATCGGCTGATCGACAAGCCCGATCTGAAAAGCGCGATGGATTACTGGCATAACCAGGCGGCACGGATTGGCCTCACTGGTACGTATTCTCCGCATTCACTGCGTTATGCGTGGGCGCATGATGCGATACATCATTATCTGGCGCAGGGATTTAGCAGGAAAGAGGCTCTGGCAATGGTGGCGATGGATCTGGGGCATGGTGACGGGCGTGGGCGGTATGTAGCGCAGGTGTATGGATACAGCTGGTAGTATCATATGATCAGTTTTACTTTCATTTCAAATAGTAGAATAATTATGGGAATTTTTGTTAACTAGGTAATTATGATGGGAAATCTACCCCAAGTTTATCCAACACATCAACAAGAAACCGATAGTTTTAAAAAAATAGAATCAATAATCCCATCTGAAAAATTTATTTTACGAAAAGAAAGTGGTGGAGATTATGGTGTTGACTGTATTCTTGAAATCATCGAAAATGGTTTTGCTACAAATATTAGAAGTCACGTTCAACTAAAGAGTAAAAAAAATCAATTTCTTAATTCTGATGGATACTTTAAATATTCTGTCCCAATCAAAACTATCAACTACCTATCAAATACTCTGAGTTCTATATTTATTATTTATTCCGAGTCTGAGGATGTTGTCTATTGGGAGTGGAACTCCGTAATTTTAGAGAAGATAAATCAAAGTACAAAGACAGGGACAAAAAGCTTCAAATATTCTTTCTATAAAACCTTTGATAGTAAGAACATTGATGAAATATACCTAACCATAAAAAACAAAAATGAGATAATAATTAATTTAGGATTAAACTCTTTAGAAAAAGGGGTGCTGGAGAATCTGATTACTGAAGATATTAGTTATGATTTATTACTAAATTTCTTCAAGAAAAATGATTATGATTCTATAGTGGGTAAATTAAAGAACAAAAAAGAACCTACATTAGGTGAAATAAGTTTACTATCACTAAGCTATTATTATATGTATCAGTATGATAAGGCTTTGATGACTATCCTAAAATTTGAGAGTAAAGGATTTAAGAACAATCATCTACTGAAAATTAAAGCGTGTATTTTTTGTGAAAAAGGAATAAAAGAAAAAAATCTTAATCTTGTTAAAGATGCTAAGAAAATGCATGACGAAGCTTTAAATGGTGTATGCTGGGATTGGTTAGATCACTATAACTATGCAAATATGGATTTAGCACTCGGTAATTTTAGAGACGCAATTAACGAATACAATAATTCCTTAAAAATAAATCCAAAAGATGCGAGAGCATGGAAAAACTTGGCACAATGTTACTATGAAGTAGGTAAAAATAAAAAGGCTTTTTCCTGCCTTGATCAAGCTCTCAGTATTAATCCAGAACTAATTGAAGCCATTCTCACTAAAGCAAGAATGCTCCGTGATGTTAAGAAAGCCCCTCTTGATGCATTAGAACTTTATGATCAAGCAATGAATATCGCCACCCAAACAGGTTTCGATATGAGTTCTATTTTTTATCAAAAATCACTGTCTTTTTTCCAAGCAGATAAAACTTTAGATGCTATATCTACAATACAAGATGGACTCATATATTTCCCTGGCGACTTTTATCTTACTGGCCTCAAGCTATCGATTCTAGCCCGCAGTTGGTCAACTGACACTACGTTAGCTGAAATAACGATTCAAAGTTTCACTCAGCAACTTGAAGAACATCCCGACGATATCGAGGCAAAAAAGGTACTAGCAGAAATTTTTCTAAAAAATAATGACACTAAAAACTTTGAAAAAATTGTAAAATCATGTCTTGAACAATATGGATTACCATACAGCCTAGATAGCATACTTGACCACGATATCGAATCAATATTTATGTTTATTAAATATATTGATAAAAGCCATATATATAGAAAAAATAGCAATCTATGTAGCGAACTCTTCTCCGTTTATGAATTGAATCTCTCTTATGCCAATGAAATTCAGTTTCATTTCGATATCTTATATTCTGATCTGTATTCAAAAATAGAAACCAAATTGAGCAAGAAGAATTTTTTAAATATTCTTGATAAACATCTTTTGTCTGGCATTAACATATCAAAATCAGTCTCTCGTATACTTTCAAAATATCAATCGGTTAAAATTAAAAATAAAGAAGATATTGCCAACAATATTACTTACTTAATTTCATCCATCCCTGAAATTACACTAAGAGAAATATCAAGACAAATAGGATATGCAGCAGGTATTCTTGGGTATGACGCAACATTGTTAGATAAAAATATTAACACATCAAATAAAATTAGCAATTGGTTTACTCTTTCAATTGAACCCATACTAACTGGGTCAAATGAGGTTTATAAAGTATTTAAAGAATAGAATTAATTATTAAAGAGTTTAAAAGCATGTGGTAATAATAAAAATCGTTTCTGATATGCTGATGATGGAGAGTAAGTGAGTTCACTTACTCTCCATCATCAATTTCATTTAAGTAACGAGCCAGAACATCACCATGGCATGCATATGGCTTACAATGACATCCTAACGTATGACCTCTAAGAGTTTTTAGTTTGTCCTTAAAATCAGCCCCTCCTTTGAGAAAATCACGTTCAAAGTCATACTTGAACTTTCTGATCACTTCATCACGATCGCCATCATGACCTATTGCATAAGGGTTCCCCCATAAGGTCCCACGGCCGATGTAAGTGTTGAAATATTCATTCTTATCTTTATTAGACACAAAAGTTATCTTATCCTCAATATATCTTACTGGGATTTTTTTAGATAAGGTTTCATACATATTTGAGAATACGGGTTTCGTCGTTGAATCAAAAATTATTGCATGCGTAGGATCAATGGAAAAAGGCTCTGCAATAGCATCCACATTGACTTTAATTAATATTTCAGGCTGAAAATAATTACTTATTAGTTTATTTTGATCTTCAAAATACAGAATTTTATAATCCTTTGAATTAGAAAAAATCCGAGAAAGTTTACGTTCAAACTTTCCGCTTGATGCAAAGTCAGGATGATACACTATCAGTACTTTCATCATAACAAATGCTTAACCTCAAAATCAGTGTCCCAATGGCTATTGAGATATTCTATCACAAGACGGCGATGACAGTGATGAGGTTTATGTTCACTGCATAAGAGACAACCATCTTCAATCATGGATTTATCAATTCGTTCAACATTCCTTTTTGCCATTAAATTCAAAAACTTATCTTCATATTCATCCCATGAAATATCTCCTTTTTTATACGGATTTAACATTTCTTTTGTTGGTGCTAAATCTGGAATATGAGTGTAGTCAACAGCGCATATTTCTTTGAGGAAATATTGAAGATCATTCTTCTTAGCAAACCCAGCAAGTTGGGATACATTATTTAATCTCACATCAACCAGTGTTCTTATTGATTGTGATTTTATCAAATTGAAGAATTTTTCTGCCGATTTTTCAGTAAATCCAATTGAGAAAATTTTCACAATTAAGCTCCATAATTTATTTAATGACCGCAGCAATAAACTTATAGCAATACCCATCTGAATGTGGAGCAGTGCTCAAAGTTATATAACAATCACCAAAATCATATACGTCTTCTTTTAACTGCCCATAATCAGAGTAAATGTTAGGGTCAGTTATAATTAATCCATAATTAATGCTATTGTAGGTAAAAAAACCTCTAAATCGTTTCAATTCATTACCAAAATCGATACCTTCTCGTTTTACTCGTATTTTAAGATTATGTACCTTAACAAAATATAGTGATTGTATTGGTCCCGTAACTAAAGTTATAGGAAATCTGTCATTATCACCATTATATGATGAATAACCATTATTCCAGAGAGTTGTCGGATTATCCAAAAGTGCATCAATATTAGACTTACTAAATGAGCCTAACTTCTCCCAATAGAATGAAGTATCTATTGAATAGTTTTCACATTGTATCTCATGGGAGATCTTTTTTAGATAACTAAAAGTGGTTATGTGAAAAAGTTCAGGATGCTGTTTACTAGAATATTCAATATCATTATAAGTTAAGGCATCACTACTTGAATCAGTCGCATTTACTGGACGAACCCACTCGCCGACGCTCCCGTTTGCAAAACGCTTTCCTGCTATGCAAAATTTTTTATGTTTAATTGATTTTGCAAGTACTATGAACGTAATAGATGGCATGATGATTCCCTTTGCCTTAATCAGAATCTTCTTATAAATCCATCAAAAAAAATTGTCAATCAATTCAGCATGTTATGTTATAACATTTGCGTTTGAAATTCTTAGGCCCACAAATTGGCACTGCATCAGCTGCTTTATTACAGCAAGAATATTGATCCAAAATATGACAAATATCACATTTAATAGCAGCAACAACATTTGGGGCCTTATTGAGGGCCTCATTTCAACCTTAAGAGTTAAATTATTTAAAATTCAACGAGATAGATTGAAGTCAGCATCCAGTCAGAGGAGCCAGATTTAAAGAAGCCCGCTTTTAGCGCTGAGGGATCCCCATAAAACAGCGCTAATAAACCAGCACCATACTTCGGTAGGCTCTGGCGAGGTGGTTAAGAACGGTGCTCAGCACCGTTCGCCTTAATATTAGCGGGGAGTGTCGCAGGACA